>NZ_JARVSF010000040.1 GCF_030209355.1 Pseudarthrobacter sp. fls2-241-R2A-127 | reverse complement strand
CCCCCCCCACCCCCCCCCCCCCCCCCCCCCCCCCCCCCCCCCCCCCCCCCCCCCCACACGCCCCATCACATCCCGCCCCATCCCCCCACACGCCCCATCACATCCCGCCGTACTTCCACAAACGCGCCATCACTTCGGTGAGGAGAGTGATGGCGCGTTTGGGAAAAACCGGTAGTAAGTGATGGCGCGTTTGGGAAAAACCGGCAGTAAGTGATGGGGCGTCGGGGTTACTTTTCGACGAGGGTGAGGACGTCGTAGGTGGCCACGATGTCGTCGTTCTGGTTGGTCAGGACCGCGTCCCAGGCCACCTCGCCGTATTCGTCGGTTTCGCGCGGGGTGATCTTCTTGGCGGTGAGGGTCACCCGGATCGAGTCACCGGCCGCGACCGGGGTGAGGAAGCGTGCGTTCTCCAGGCCGTAGTTGGCCAGCACGGGACCCGGTGCCGGCTCCACGAACAGGCCGGCAGCCCAGCTCAGCAACAGGTAGCCGTGCGCCACGATGCCCGGGAAGAACGGGTTGGCTTCCGCCGCCTCCTGGTTGGTGTGGGCGTAGAACGTGTCCCCGGTGGAGTTGGCGAATGCGCTGATGTCCTCCAGCGTGACCTGCCGAAGATCCGAGCGGACGGCATCGCCGATCCGCAGCGTCTCCAGCGACTTCCGGAACGGGTGCTTCCCCTCGGTCTCCGCCGTGAAGTTCCGGTCAGCGCCGGTGTGCCAGACGCCGGTGACGGCGGTGAGCATGTTCGGGGAGCCCTGGATGGCGGTGCGCTGCATGTGGTGCAGCACCGACCGGATGCCACCAAGTTCCTCGCCGCCGCCGGCGCGCCCGGGGCCGCCGTGGACCAGGTGCGGCACGGGCGAGCCGTGGCCGGTGGAGGACCGGGCGTCCTCGCGGTTGAGCATCAGGACGCGGCCGTGGTGGGCAGCGATGCCGGTGACCAGTTCGCGGGCCACCGCAGGATCGTTGGTGCACACGGAAGCCACCAGGGAGCCGCCGCCCCGGGCGGCAAGGCGAACGGCGTCGGTAAGGTCCTTGTAGCCGATCACGGACGACACCGGCCCGAAGGCTTCGAGGGAGTGGATGGCTTCAGCTTCCGGGTTGTCCCAGTTCAGGACGACGGGTGCCATGAAGGCGCCGCCGTCCACTACCCCGGTGGTTCCGTCGGCAGAGGTGACCGACGGCGAATCGAGCGTTCCGTAGGCAAGCTCACCACCGGCGTCGAGCATGGACTGCACGGCGGCGCGCACATCCTGAAGTTGCTCCACCGAGGCCAGGGCGCCCATGGTGACGCCCTCCCTGCGAGGATCGCCCAGGACGATGCGCTCCGAGATGCGCTTGCCAATGGCCGCGGAGACGGCGGGCACCAGCTCCTGCGGCACGATGGCACGGCGGATGGCGGTGCACTTCTGGCCGGCCTTGACGGTCATTTCGGTCACCACGGACTTCACGAAGGCATCGAATTCCGGAGTGCCTTCCACGGCATCCGGGCCCAGGATGGCGGCGTTCAAGGAGTCCGTTTCCGACGTGAACCGCACGCCGCCCTCCACCACGTTCGGGTGCGCCTTCAGGGACTTGGCAGTGGACGCGGAACCGGTGAAGGCCACCAGGTCGCGGTAGTCCAGCACGTCCAGAAGGCCGCGCACTGAGCCGGAGACCAGCTGCAGCGACCCCGCCGGCAGGATGTTGGATTCAACGATGGCCTTGACCACTGCTGCGGCCACGTAACCGGTGGGGGTGGCGGGCTTGACGATGGTCGGGACGCCGGCGATGAACGCAGGGGCGAACTTCTCGAGCATGCCCCAGACCGGGAAGTTGAAGGCGTTGATCTGCACGGCGACGCCGGGGATGCGGGTGTAGATGTGTTCACCGGCGAAGGAGCCGTCCTTGGACAGCACCTCCATGGGGCCGTCCACCACCACTTGGGAGTTGGGCAGTTCGCGCCGGCCCTTGGAGCCAAAGGTGAACAGGACGCCGATGCCGCCGTCGATGTCCACCATGGAGTCGATCTTGGTGGCGCCGGTCTGGAACGAGAAGTTGTAGAAGTGTTCGCGGCGGGCGTTCAGGTACTGGGCCAGTTCCTTGAGCTTGAGGGCGCGCTGGTGGAAGGTCAGCTTGCCAAGTTCCGTCTGGCCGGTGGTGCGGCCGTACTCGACAACGGCGCCCAGGTCCAGGCCCTCCGTGCTGACCTTGGCCAGGATTTCCCCGGTGCTCGCGTCCCGTACGGGGACGGCGGAAGCCGCCGTGCCGGCGTCGGGCGTCCACCAGGCATCCTTGACGAAGCTGGGCACTGTCTCCACGGTGTCGACCGTGGCCTGGAGAGCTGTGGCTGTGGTGGTCATCGTTGACGGGTCCTTCCAACACGGGGGCAGGCAAACAGCAGTCATTACTGACCGTCCGTTCGGTAATATATTCACCATACATGAAGTGCCGTGCCGCACACTAGAAGGCCGGGACTGAAATCGCCAGCCAAAGGAGAACGTATGAGCGCCACGCACGAGGATTCCGGCGGCAACCAGCCGTCGCAGCATGAACTGTGGAAGATCACGCTGGGCGAGCTGGACGAAAAGATGGGCGTGAAAATCCTGGAAGAGTCCGTGGAACGGGTAGTGGCCACCATGCCCGTGGAGGGCAACCGGCAGTCGTTCGGGCTGCTGCACGGCGGCGCCTCCCTGGCGGTCGGTGAGGCGGTGGGCTCCTGGGCCGCCGTCATCCATGCGAGCACCATGGGGAAGACCGCGGTGGGAGTGGACGTGTCGGCCACCCATCACCGGTCCGCGCGGGAGGGCCAGGTGACCATCACGGCCACGCCCATCCACCTGGGCGGCACGCTGACCACGCACGAGGTGCTGATTACCAATGAGGCAGGCCAGCGCCTGTGCACCCTGCGCATCACCAACCTGCTGATGAAGCGCCACAAGTAACGTCGGTTGAGCCGGCCCGGCCGGCGGCTGGACCTGTCGAAACCTAGTCCGAGCGCCCCCTCCGGCGCCGGACCAGCACCATCAGCAAGGCCCCGACCGCGAGCGCGGCCGCGGCAGCAACCGCTGCGGGCACCAGCGCGGAAGCGCCGGTGTAGGCCAAGCCGACCGCACCCGCGGAACCGCTGCCGCCCGTGTTGGCCAGTCCCGCGGGCGGGGTGCTGGGCGCCGAGGTGCTGGGCGGGACACTGGGCGCCGGGGTGCTGGCCGGCGGCGTGACGACGGCGGCCGGGCCGATTTGGGTGGGTGACGGTGACGGAGCCGGGGTCGCGGGGCTGGCAGTCGGGGTCGCGGGAGCAGGCGGCGCCGGGCTCGACGGGGCAGGGCTCGACGGGGCAGGGCTCGACGGCGGCCCCGTGGGAGCCGGCGGGGTGGCCGCGAACTCGAAGGTGTTGGCCCCCGACCGGCTGTACCCGTTCACGGTCTCAGCCGTGAAGCGGAGCGGGTCCTTGCCAACCGGCGCTGTGAAGCTCCAGTTCCCGCCGGCGTCCATGGGGACCTCAAACGGGGCTTTGCCCTGCAGCGTGATCCGGACCTTTGAACCTGCGGCGATGGCTGACGCCGGAGCCGCGGCAACGGTGCCACTGACGTTTTGGCCGGAGTCATAGGTGCCACCGGGCGCCGGCGCGGTGACGGCGGGCTTGTTCAGGAACAGTTCCAGCTGGTAGCCGGGCAGCACCGCCAAGCTGTTCCGCAGGGTGGCGCCCACAGCGAAGTTCTGGATCACGTTGCCGTTCTTGTCCGGGGTGTCCCCTGCCGAGTGGGTGCCGACCGCGTAGTTGCCGCTGACGTAGGGTCCGCCGGAGTCTCCCCCGCTGGACTGCACACCGTAGGAGAGGAACCCGTTGAACGCGCGGAGGTCGTTGTTGTCCGTGGCGTGCGCGGGCCCTGGCACCAGGAAGATGCCCACCGCGTCAACTGTTCCGCAGGACCAGGCGGAAGTCCGTCCCGACCGGCAAATGGGCATTCCAACGACGGGATCTTCGGATCCGATGATCTTCACGTCGGGACCGGGCTGGGACGGGTTACCCCATGTACTGGCAGCGGGCAGTGGATTGATGTCCTGGCGCAGCGACTGGATGACCGAGATATCCGTCCCCACGTTCCCGGGGTTGGTCACGGCCGTCTGGTCCGGGGCGATGGGGGTGGCGGGGTCCAGAACGCGGGTGTTCCCCGGGCCGCCGAACTGGCTGAAGCCGAATTTCCCCAGCAGCCCGGCCGGCACGCCCTGGAATTCCAGGGTGGCCGTCTTGGCGGCGCCATCCGACGCACAGTGCCCGGCGGTCAGGACAGCGGGGAGGCCGGCGGGGTCGAAGGCCGAGAAACCCGTGGAGCAGACATAGCCGATATCGGTCTGGTACCCGACGCCGCCCGGGACGTCCGCCTCGGATTTAAGGGGTGTGCCGCCGTCGAGCTCAACGTTGGCGTAACGGGACACGAACTGGGCCGGCGTGACCTTTCCGGCGCCGGCCCCCGTCGCCGTCGCCGTCGCCGTCGCCGTCGCCAATGAGGGTGACGGCGTCGGTGACGACGCTGCGGACACGGCCTCGGGCGCGTTGATCCCGCCCGTCCTGATCACGAACTTTCCACCTGCGTACATCACCGCTTGCAGGCCCTGCGGGCCGACGTCGCGGAGGTAGGCCTGGAAGAGCTGCTCCGCGCTCACGGCCAACTCGGTCCTGGCACCGGCAGCGGGCGCGGCGGGGACTTCCGCCTGTGCCGTGGCAGTGGGATAAGCGGCCGACGACGGCGAGGCGGCGGGTGCCGGGACCGCAGGGTGGGCGGGGGTTTGCGCGGGAGACGCTTCAAGGGCCACACCGGGAATGGTGTCCGCGAGTGCGGCCACGGCGTCCTTCAGCTCCTGTCCGGAGCCGCTGACAACGATGGATCCCCCCTGGATCCGGATTCCCACGTAACCCGGGACCTGGCGCAGCCGGACAGCCGCCTGTGCTGCCTGCGTACCCAACTGCCCGGCGGCCTGAAACTGCTGTGGGGTGAGCTTGAGGTCCCGCTGCACGGCGTCGTCAAGCGCAGCCTCTGGCAGGCCCGTCGGTGCCGTGACAGTGCTGCCGGAGGTAGTGCTGCCGGAGGTCGGGCCGGGAGCCGTGTCACCCGTGGCAAAAGCTGGAACAGCTGCGTACGCAGAGGATGCCAGCAGCCCGGTTGCGGCGCCCAGTGCCAGCACCCGGCGCAGCGCGTCGGCGCTCATCCGGCCACCTCCGCTCCGGAGAGGACCAGGACGGCCTCCAGTTCAGCCGGGCTGAGGCCGTTGGCCAGGAGGTAGTTGCGGGTATCCAGGCCGCGGACGAACCCGGCCACGGTGAGGCCCCGTTGTTCCAGCAGCGGCTCCAGTTCCGCGGCATCCAGGTAGCGTTCGCGGCTGTGCGGGGGCCCGTGCGTGCGGTACCGCTCATTGATGCCCCGCGCGGCCCGCCGGTAGCCCTCCGCGATCGCTTCGTCGGAATCGCCGGCCAGGTCCTGGACCATGGCGGCCACCATTCCGCTGCGGTCGCGGCCGGCGGCGCAGTGCAGCAGGACGTCCCCCTTGGGTGCGGCGCAGGCAATCGCCCGGAAGACGCCAACAAGTTTTTCCGGGAACAGCCGGGCGTTCTCGGCGTAATGCGCGGGGTCGTTCAGGTACGGCCCGGTGACGGCGATGAACCGAGGGTCGCCGGGCTCCTCGGTGGGGGCCTGGACCACGTCGATGTCCGCCCAGCACGCGGCGGGCACCAGCGGGTCGGTGTCCCGGCGCCGGCCTTCCGCTGCGTTGCGGAGATCAATGACCGTGCGGACGCCGTCGTCGAACGCCTGCCGCCACCCTGCGGCCGTCAGCCACTCGCGCCGCCCCATCCGGTAGATGCCGCCCGAAACGTGCCATGCGTTGACAGCTCCATCCCAGTCCATGGGCCTGCCCCGTTTGCTCATCCGCACAGCTAACCACACGCCGCTGGGAGCCGCATGTCCCCTGGGGAAAGTTTTGGTGTCATCGCCGGGCAGCCGGTCCGCGGCGGTCCAGCCGGTACTCAAGCCCTGCGCGGACGGCGGGCCATTCGTGGTCCAGGATGGAGAACACCACGGTGTCCCGCAGGTTTCCGTCGCTGGTCCTGGAGTGGCTGCGCAGCACGCCGTCCTGCTTGGCGCCGAGCCGGGCGATGGCCTCCCGCGACTGGTGGTTCAGCCAGTGCGTGCGGAATTCCACCGCAGGGCAGCCTACGGCCTCGAAGGCGTGCCCGAGCAGCAGGAGTTTCGAGTCCGGGTTGGTCCCGGTCCCCTGCACGGACGCCGCATTCCAGGTGGAGCCGATCTCCACGCGCGGCGTGGCGGCGTCGATGTTCATGTAAGTGGTCATGCCGATGATGCGGCCCGGGCCGCCGGTTGCCGCGTCGATCAGCCGTGTGGTGAACGGCAGCATGGATCCCTGGCCCTGCAGTGCGAGCCGCCGCCTGATCTCGGCGGCCATCGCATCCGGGGCAGGCACTGAGGTGTACCAAAGCTTCCAGAGCTCACCGTCCCTGGCGGCCTCCACCAGGCCGTCATGGTGCTCCTCCGCCAGCGGTTCCAGGATGACGTGCCGGCCGGTCAGGGTAATGGGTTCAAGGAAAGTCACTGCACCAGCCTAGGCCCACCCGTTCGGCGCCGGTCAGACCGGAGGAGGCGCGCAGTTCCTGCGGAAGGGCCCTAGCTGGGCCAGTCAAAGAACCCCTTGCCGGTCTTGCGGCCCAGTTCGCCCCGGGCCACCTTGTCCCGCAGGATCTGCGGGGGCGCGAACCGCTCACCAAGGGTGGATTGCAGGTATTCTGCGATGCCCAGGCGGACGTCCAGGCCCACGATGTCCGTAGTCTTCAGCGGCCCGGTGGGGTGCTTGTAGCCCAGGACCATGGCGTTGTCGATGTCCTCGGCGGACGCCACACCTTCTTCAACCATCCGCATCGCCTCCAGAGCGATGGCCACGCCCAGCCGGGAGGACGCGAAGCCCGGGGCATCGTTGACGACGACGGCGGTCTTGCCGAGTGCCTCCACCCAGGATTTTGCCGCGGCGGCAAGTTCGGGAGACGTTTGTTCGCCCAGCACCACCTCGATGAGCGTGGATGCGGGGACAGGGTTGAAGAAGTGCAGGCCCAGGAAATTGCCGGGCCGCTTCAGCTCTTTCGCGAGTCCGTTGACGGACAGCGAGGACGTGTTGGAGGCCAGGCAGGCGTCCTCCGCCAGCCGCTCCTCGATGCCCCGCAGCGCGGTGACTTTGAGGTCCCAGTCCTCCGGCACGGCCTCCACCACCAGGTGGCGGTCCTGGAAGGCGTCATAGTCGACGCCGACAACCAGGCGGGAGACCAGCTCGTCCAGGTTTGCGTCGGTTGCCCCGCGCTCGATGCTCTTGGCCGCCGCGGATTCCACCCGTTCCCGGGCAGCCTCCGCGGACTGTTCGTCGCGCTCCACTACCAGCACATCGGCGCCCTTGATCAGGAAGGCGTGCGCAATCCCGGCACCCATCCGGCCACCGCCCAGCACGCCCACGCGGGCCGGGAGGGCGGGAGTCACTTGCGTTTCACTCATGGTCTACTTTCCGTCTGCGGGGTTGGCGGGATTGGCCTTTTTGCGGGCGCTGCGGTCGAGGAATGCCTGCATGCGGTCGAACTTGGCCTGGGATTCGAAGAGAATTCCCTGGGCCAGCTGATCGATGAGCGGATGCGCTTCGGCGGGGGCATGGAATACGGACTTGGTGATCCGGATGGCCAGCGGGTCCTGGCGGCCAATCCTGTCAGCAAGGCTGTGGGCGGCGGCCAGCAGGTCTGCGGGGTCGTGGATCTCGGTGATGAGGTTGGCTGCACGCGCCTCCTCCGCGCCGAGGACCAGGCCGGCCAGCAGGATCTGTTTGGCCAGCGGTTCGCCCACGAGTTCCTTGAGCCGCCAGCTGGCACCGGCCGCGGCCAGGATTCCCAGCCCTGTTTCCGGGTTGCCGATCCTCACATTGGGCGTGCCGATCCGGAAGTCGGCTGCGTAGGACAGTTCCGCCCCGCCGCCCAGGCAGTAGCCGTCCAACGCCGCGATGACCGGCATGGGCAGCTTGGCGATCCGGACGAAAATGGTGGAGTTGATACCCTGCAGGGCATCGTCCCGCCGCCGTTCGCGCAACTGGGCGATGTCGGCTCCGGAGGCAAACACCCCGTCCACGCCCGCGATGATCAGCACCTTGGGATTCTGTTCCAGCGCGCCGCAGACCGTGTGAAGCTCATCCACCATCTGCTGGTCAATGGCGTTCTTCACCTCGGGACGGTTGAGCAGCACCACCACGCGGTCGTGCCGTTCCTCTACCTTGAGCGCCGAAAAGACCTCGGTGGCGAGGTCCACTGCGGCGGTCATCAGATTTTCTCCAGCAGCATCGCCGTGCCCTGGCCAACGCCGATGCACATGGTGGCGAGGCCGATTTTGGCGTCCTCGCGTTCCATCCGCCCTAGCAAAGTGATGGCGATCCGGGACCCGCTGGAGCCCAGCGGGTGGCCCAGGGCGATGGCGCCGCCCTCGCGGTTCACGATGTCCGGATCCAGGCCAAGGCGCCGGATGGAGGCCAGTGACTGGGTGGCGAAAGCTTCGTTGAGTTCGACGGCGGACAGGTCGCCCACGCTGAGGCCGCTGCGCTTGAGTACCTTCTGGGTTGCGGGGACGGGCCCGATGCCCATGATCTCGGGTTCGCACCCGGCTGATGCGCCGTCGATGATGCGGGCCCGGGGGGTCAGCCCGAGCCGCTCAATGGCTGCCTCGGAGGCGACGATAATGGCCGAGGCTCCGTCATTGAGGGACGAGGAGTTGCCGGCGGTGACCACCGATCCGCCATGAACCACTGGGCGCAGGCCGGCGAGAACGTCAAGGCTGGTGCCGGGGCGTGGTCCTTCGTCCGTGTCCACGACGGTCTCGGACTTGCGGGATTTGACGGTCACCGGAACGATTTCATCCTTGAATCGGCCGGCGGCGATGGCGTCCAGGGCACGCTGGTGCGAGCGGACGGCAAAAGCATCGGCGTCCTCGCGGGAGATGCCGTCCACGCGGGCCACTTCCTCCGCCGTTTCCGGCATGGAGTAGGTCATCTTCCCGTCGCGGGAGAGGGCGCCGTGCTGGAACTGCGGGTTGGTGAAGCGCCATCCGATGGAGGTGTCGAAGATCTGGCCGGGTTTGGCGAAGGCGCTGGTGGGCTTTTCCTGCACCCAGGGTGCCCGGCTCATGGACTCCACGCCGCCGGCGATGACGATGTCTGCGGCGCCGGCCTTGATCATGTGGCTGGCCTGGATGATGGCGCTCAGTCCGGAGGCGCACAGCCGGTTGACCGTAATGCCCGGGATATGGAGCGGAAGGCCTGCCAGCAGGGTGGCCATGCGGGCCACGTTCCGGTTCTCCTCCCCAGCGCCGTTGGCGTTGCCCAGGATCACCTCGTCGATACTTTCCGGATCAAGGCCGGCACGTTCCACGGCTTCGCGGACCACCAGGGCGGCGAGGTCGTCCGGCCGCACGGAGGACAGAGCGCCCCCGTACCGGCCTACCGGAGTTCGGACCCCGCCTACAAGGAAAGCCTGCGGACCTGCGGTTGCAGCCATGGATACACCCTTCACGCGATAAACAGCACTGTCATCGGCGGCCGGCGCAGCGGATCAATCCACTTACCGACCGTTCGTTCTGTAAATGGTACACGGCATGGTTCCGCTCCGCACCCGATCAGCGGACTGTGACGCCCAGGTGGGCGGCGATCAGCGGCGCCAGGAGGCCCAACTGATACTCGTCAATGACCAGTCCGGAGAGGCTGCCCAGACCGCTGATCTTGCGGAATCCGGTGCCGCGGATGTCAAAGTCCTTTAATTTGGCGCCGGCGAGGTCCAGGGATCCGATAGTGCAGTCCTCGAGCCGCACCCGGACAGCGCCGGCGGCCCCCAGGTCCAGCTCATTGATGATGCACCCGCTGATCAGCACATCCGTGAGCTTCGCACCGCGCAGGTTCAGGAAGTCCACCTTGCCACCCTCGATCCGCACGGACTGCCAGCCGGTTTCATAGAGCTCCGCGGAGCCCAGCCGGGGATTCCGGAGTTCCACGTCCTGCCAGGCGCTGCGGGCGCCGCGTAAAACGGGCGCGTACAGCTCGGCCAGGACGCAGTCGCGGAAGGATGCGCCCCGGAGTTGTGTGTCATTGAAGGACACGGCATCGAACCGGCACTCGGAAAAGACGGACCCGCCCAGGTCGAGCCCTTCCGCGTCCGCGCGGCTAAACCGGGACAATTCATGCCGGTCGCCGCGCCGGAAGGCGGTGTCCGGCTGGTCTTCGAGATCGGTGAGCTCCACCGGTGAAACCCGGGGCGCCGAAACCCCGGACGGCCCCCTGCCGCGCTTTTTCTCCATGCCCCGAGCCTAGCTGCCGGCGCATCCCTTGAATTAGTAAGCAAGCTTCGTTTATGGTGAAGAATGTAAGGGACGACGGAAACGAAGGGAGGCCAGCACATGGGCCTCGGAGACAAAATCAGCAACGAAGCCGAAGACCTTGGCGGCAAGGCCAAGGAAGCCGCAGGCAACGTCACCCACAACGACCGCCTGAAGGCTGAAGGCCAGGCGGACCAGGTCCAGGCGGATGCCAAGAAGGTCGGCGAAAGCGTCAAGGACGAGTTCAAGCGCGACTAACACCCACGCTGCTGCAGCCGCAGCGAACGGCGTGCTGCAGAAGCCCAACGGCGGCGGATCGGACCGATCCGCCGCCGTTCCGCTGTCCACCCACCATCGATTGCTGAGTACTTGTCGTTATGAGGCCCCAAAACGACAAGTACTCAGCAATCGATTGGGTTACCAGCCGCTGCGGGTGGGCGTGTGCCCCTGGCGGGAATCTTCCGGCATGGTCATCTCGGCCCGCAGCCCGAGCAACCGGATGGGGCGTCCGGGTTCGATCTTCGCCGCAAGCTCCATGGCATGGGCCAGCACCGCCTCCGGGTCGGACGTTTCGGGGATCTTCCGTCCGTACGTCGTGGTGGTAAACGGCGCATAGCGAACCTTCAGGGTCAGCCCGATCACCGGCCGCCCCTCCGCCGCGACATCGCCCAGGACATGCCCAGCCAATACCCTGACGGCTTCGTCAATGTCCGCCGCATCCGTCAGGTCCCGCTGGAAGGTCGTTTCCCGGCTGTGCCCCCGGGCCACCCAGGGCGTGTCATCAACCACCCGCGACCCCTCACCCCGTCCCAGCTGGGCGTACCACAGGCCCATCTTCGGGCCGAACTCGGGCACCAGATCCGCCGGGTTGGCCGCTGCGAGCCCGGAAACCGTCGTGATGCCCAAACTGGCGAGCCGCCGCGAGACCTTGGCCCCGATGCCCCACAGGTCGATCGTGGGCCTGTCCCCCATCACCTGGAGCCAGTTGCCTTCCGTCAACCGGAAGATGCCCGCGGGCTTGCCGAACCCCGTAGCCACCTTGGCCCGGACCAGGGTGTCACCGATGCCGATGCTGCAGTGCAGCCTGGTTTCCGCCAGGACCGCGTCCTGTAACTCCCGGGCTATTTCTTCGGGAACGTCGCTGTCGATGCCCACGAACGCTTCGTCCCAGCCCAGCACCTGGACCGTGGCGCCCGGCTGCGAGCGCAGCACCGCCATGACCTTTTCAGATTCCCTGAGATACGCCTCGTGATCCACGGGCAGGATGACGGCGTCCGGGACTTTCCGCGCGGCGATGCGCAGCGGAATTCCCGAACCCACCCCGTAAGCCCTGGCCTCGTAGGACGCAGTGGACACCACAGCCCGCTCACTGGGATCGCCGCGTCCTCCCACGATCACCGGCTTGCCCGCCAGTTCGGGCCGGCGGAGCACTTCCACGGCCGCAATGAACTGGTCCAGGTCCACATGCAGCACCCATGGTTCGCTCACATGCCCCAGTCTGCCCCTGGCCGGCGCCCGAGGCCACCATTTGTCCGTCCGCGCAGCGGCCGGAAGCAGCGGGCCCCGTCGCAGCGCACCGTTAGCCTTAGGCATGACCTACGTAGACCTGAGCGCCGAAAGCGCCGCCGCCGGCGGCTCCACCTCCCTGCGGGGATACCTTGCCGTCCCCGACGGGGAGGGCCCGTTTCCGGCGGTGGTCATGATCCACGAGGTGTTCGGCCTTGACGACCAGACCCGCCGGCACGCCGACCGGCTGGCCCGTGCAGGCTACCTGACCCTGGCGCTGGACCTGTTCAGCGACGGCGGACGGCGGCGCTGCCTGGTGGGAACCATGCGTGCCATGGCCGCCGGAACCGGGCGGCCGTTCATTGACATCGCCACGGCCCGCACCTGGCTTGCCGCCTCGGAACTGGGCAACGGCAAGACTGGGGTGATCGGCTTCTGCATGGGCGGCGGGTTCGCCCTGCTGGTGGCCCGGGACGGGTTCGATGCCGCCTCGGTCAACTATGGCCGGCTCCCGGGCAAGGGGCAGGAGGACCTGGTGGAGGCACTGCGCGGCGCTTGCCCGATCGTGGCCAACTACGGCGGTGCGGACAAGGGCCTGAAGGGCGCCGCAGCCCGGCTCGACTCAGCCCTTGGCCAGCTGGGCATCGAGCACACCGTCAAGGAGTTCCCCACTGCCGGCCACGCCTTCCTCAACGACGAAGAGCTGGGCCCGGCACTCCTGCGGCCCCTGATGCGGGTGATGGGCGTCGGCCCGGACCCCGAGTCCTCCCCCGAGGCCTGGCAGCGCATCGAGGACCACTTTGCCCGGTACCTGAACGGCTGAGCCCGGCCCGGCCTCACCGCGCAAACGCCGACGGCGGACCGCCCCCCCAAAGGGGCAGCCCGCCGTCGAACGTTTGTTGCTGGAAGACCCGGAGTCAGCTGAAGAGCTCGCTCTTGGGCTCGTTGTCCTTGACCTTCTGCCAGCCCAGCCAAAGGACCACGGCGAAGAACGGGATGGTTCCCAGGGTCCAGAGGCCCAGGTAGAACACCTCGCCGTCCTTGCTGGTCATGGTGTCAAAGCCGATAAGCACGGTGATGGCCAGCAGCCCCAGCAGGCCGGCCCAGCTGGTCCAGGGCGAACCCGGCATGGACAGCGTGGAGGTGATGCCCTTGCGCCGGCGCAGCACAATCTGGCTGGCGAAGATGGAACCCCAGCAGAAGATCACGCCGATTGAGGCGGTGTTCAGTGCGAGGTCGAACGCGTGCGAGCCGCCCAGCCAAATGTTCAGCAGGATGCCCACCAGGTAGAACGCGGCGATGGCCAGGATGGCCGCATACGGGACGTGCCGCTTGGACATCCTGGTGAGCCACTGCGGGGCGTGGCCGTTGTTGGCCATGGTGCGGAAGACGCGGCCTATCGAGTACAGGCCGGAGTTGCAGGAGGAAAGCGCTGCGGTAATGACGATCATGTTCATCACGTCCCCCACCCAGCCCAGGCCCATCTGGCCGAAGACGGTCACGAACGGCGAGGTGCCTGCCTTGTACTGGTCCGACGGCAGCAGCATGGCCAGCAGCAGGACGGATCCCACGTAGAACACCACGATGCGCAGCACGACGGCGCGGATCGCCTTGGGCACTTCCCGTTCCGGCGTTTCCATCTCGCCGGCAGTGACGCCGACCAGCTCGATGCCGTTGTAGGCGAAGATCACGGCGTTCAGGACCAGGACCATCACCAGCGCGCCCTTGGGGAACATACCGCCCTCGGCAGCGAAGAGGTTGTTGACCGAGGCGTGCCCGTCACCCACCTGGGCGTTGGTGACCACCATGAACGTGCCTACCACCAGGAAGATCAGGATGGCGCCCACCTTGAGGCAGGAGGCCCAGAATTCAAACTCGCCGAACGCCTTGACGCTGAGCAGGTTGACGGCCACCAGGAGAGCCAGCGCGGCGATTGCCGAGGCTTCCACGGGGACGTTGGGGAAGAAGAACTGGAAGTACAGGCCGATCGCGATTAGTTCGGCGATGCCGGTCATGCCCCAGTTGATGAAGTACATCCAGCCGGACAGGTACGCGCCCTTCTTGCCGAACATCTCGCCGGAGTAGCTGACAAGGGAGCCGGAGGTCTGCCGGTACATGATGAGTTCGCCGAGGGCCCGCATGAGCAGGTAGGCGATGACGCCGGCAATGGCGTAGGAGAAGATCAGGGCCGGGCCGGTGGAGGCGAGGCGGCCACCGGCTCCCATGAAGAGGCCAACGCCGATGGCGCCGCCCATGGCGATCATGGTGACATGTCGCCGGCCCAGGGTCTTGCTGTAGCCCTCGGCGCTGAGGGAGGGGTCGACGGCGGCGGTTGTCGCCGCGGTGTTCTTGAGGCCTGTGGGGGTACTTTGAGGCACAACTGTTCCTTGTGGGTTGGGGGTTGGCCGCATCCGGAATTCGTATGATCAGGCTCACAAAATTCGGCACTAAAGCCATGGAACCAGCAATTGTGAGCGTTAATCAACGTACAGCCGAAGCTTCACGCGGCCTGTCCATCCTACAAGACCGGGCGGGCGGGACGTGACGCGCACTACACGGCACCCCCGGCGATAGGCTGGGGCCATGGCCACAGCCCACCGCGTACCGCCCGCCCCGCAGCCCCAGCTGTACCGTTTTTCGCGCCTCGACCTGGCGGCGCTGTGCCTTTACGTGGCCATCGCGGGATTCTTCGCGGTTGCCGGCCATCTGGTGGCCCCGTTCCTGCGGCAGATTGCGCCATCCCCGGCCGCCGCCTCCTACGCGGTGAACCTGCTGTTCTATGCGTCGGTGGGAATCGTGGCGCTGCTGGCCGCCCGGAAGGTGGTGGTCCGCGACCTCAAGGTCCTGGCGACCCGGCCCTGGTTCACCCTGCTGATGGTTCCAGCTGCCGTCATCGCAATGCTGATCCTCACCGGGATCCTGGTGGCCATGAACGGGCAGGTGGAAACCTCCGCCAACCAGGCCGGCCTGCAAGCCCTTATCCAGCAGGTGCCGCCATGGCTCATGGTGCCGCTGCTGGTGGTGGTAGGACCGTTCGTTGAGGAATACATTTTCCGCCACCTGCTGATCGGAAAGCTGGCCAGGCGGGTGAACATCTGGATCTGCTGCGTCCTGTCGGCGGTGCTGTTCGCGGCCCTGCACATCGTAGGGCAGGAGGCGGTTACCTTGACGGCGCTCCTCCCATACCTGGCAATGGGCGCCACCCTGGTCTTCGTCTACGTGTGGACCGGGAAGAACGTCATGTTCTCCTACTTCGTCCACGCCGCCAAGAACCTGCTGGCGGTGGTCATGGTCTACGCCATCCCGCCGGAACTGTTCGAGCAGATGCAGCACGTCCAGGCGTAGCCAGGGCCACTCCCTAGTCCCCCCTTCCACAACTCCACACCCGCCCTTACCGTGGACGGATGGGACTGAATATCCAAATCGTGATCGACTCGTCAAACCCGCATGAGCTCGCCGACTGGTGGGCCGAAACCCTGCAGTGGGCCGTGGAACCACAGGATGCCGGCTTCATCCGCTCCATGATCGAGCAGGGCTATGCCACCGGGGACCAGACCGCGACGCACCGCGGAAACCTGGTGTGGAAGGACGGTGCCGCCATCCGGCCGCCGGAGGAAATAGACGCCAAGGCCCCCGCCCGGCGCATGCTCTTCCAGACCGCCCCAGAGGAGAAAACAGTGAAGAACCGCGTGCATTGGGACGTCAGGCTGGACGGCCGGGACAAAGACGAGGTGCGGCGCGAGCTTGAGGCACGCGGCGCCTCATTCCTCTGGACGGCGGGCCAGGGACCGCATTCCTGGCACACCATGGCGGACCCCGAGGGCAACGAGTTCTGCATCAGCTGAAGCCGATTACTAGACTTGGACGGTGAGCAACCAGATCCCCGCCCCGGTGTCCGACGTCTTCGATCCCACGCGCTGGCGGGTGGTTTCCGGCTTCGATGACTTCCAGGACATGACCTACCACCGGCAGGTGGAACGGGATTCCGACGGCGGCTGGGTGCGCGACCTGGCCACGGTCCGCATCGCGTTCAACCGGCCGGAGGTCCGCAACGCCTTCCGTCCCGGCACCGTGGACGAGCTGTACCGCGCCATGGACCACGCCCGAATGAGCCCCGACGTTGCCACCGTGCTGTTGACCGGCAACGGCCCCTCCCCCAAGGACGGCGGCCACTCCTTCTGCTCCGGCGGCGACCAGCGGATCCGTGGCAGGGACGGGTACCGGTATGCCGACGGCGAGACGCAGGAAACCATCGACCCCGCCCGCGCCGGACGGCTGCACATCCTGGAAGTCCAGCGGCTCATGCGCACCATGCCCAAGGTGGTCATCGCCGTCGTCAACGGCTGGGCAGCCGGCGGCGGCCACTCGCTGCACGTGGTCAGCGACCTCACCATCGCGTCCCGGCAGCACGGCAAGTTCAAGCAGACGGACGCCACGGTGGGAAGCTTCGACGCCGGTTACGGCTCCGCGCTGCTGGCCCGTCAGGTGGGCCAAAAGACTGCCCGGGAAATCTTCTTCCTGGCCCGCGAATATTCCGCTGAGGACATGGTTCGGATGGGCGCCGTGAATGAGGCCGTGGACCACGCGCGACTGGAGGAGGTGGCGCTGGAATACGCAGCGGACATCGCCCGGCAGTCGCCGCAGGCCATCCGCATGCTGAAGTTCGCCTTCAACCTTGCCGACGACGGCCTGGCAGGCCAGCAGGTGTTTGCCGGCGAGGCCACCCGGCTGGCTTACATGACCGACGAAGCTGTGGAAGGAAAGGAAGCCTTCCTGCAAAAACGCGACCCCGACTGGTCCCGCTTCCCGCACTACTTCTAAGGGAGGAACGGCAATGAACAGCGAAGAAACTCCGGCCCCCGGCACCGCCGGCCCGCTCAACATCGAACCCGCCCTGAAAGCCCTGGCGGCCGCCCTCCACGGCGAGGGCCCCGCCGTCGAACTCTCCGTCGGGGAAGACGGCGCCCTGGTGGTGGGGCACGTGGAAACCCCCGGCTGCGACGACGCCGTGGCCGTGGTCCGCACGTCCGGCTCCACCGGCACGCCCAAGGCGACCCTGCTCACGGTGGAGTCCCTGGCGGCCTCCTCCATGGCCACGGCGCTGCGGCTCAAGGGCGAGGGCCAGTGGCTGCTGGCCCTCCCCGTGCAGTTCGTGGCCGGGATCCAGGTGCTGGTGCGGTCCCTGTTCGCCGGGACCCGCCCCTGGGTCATGGACATGTCCGGCGGTTTCACGCCGGAAGCCTTCACCGCCGCGGCGCTGGAACTGACCGACAAAATCCGCTTCACGTCCCTGGTTCCCACCCAGCTCCAGCGGCTCCTGGATGACCCGTCCCCGGAGACCCTCGCGGTGCTCCGCCGGTTCAACGCCATCCTGCTGGGCGGCGCCCCCGCGCCGCAGTCCCTGTTGACCGCTGCCCGGGACGCCGGCGTGCGCGTGATCACCACCTACGGTTCCGCCGAAACCTCCGGCGGCTGCATCTACGACGGCTACCCGCTGGAGGGCGTCTCGGTCCGGGTGGCAGCGGACGGCAGGATCCTCTTGGGCGGGGACACGGTGGCTGCCGGCTACATCGAGGCACCGGATGAAGAAACCGGGACGTTCTTCGAGGAAGATGGCGTGCGCTGGTACCGCACCAGCGACCTCGGCTCCATTGACGACGACGGCCGCCTCACCGTGCTGGGCCGCGCCGACGACGTCATCATTACCGGAGGCATCAAAGTTTCCGCCGCACACGTGCAGGAGCAGCTGGAAAAGTCCGACGCCGTTTCCTCGGCTTTCGTCGCCGGCGTCCCGTCCGCTGAGTGGGGCCAGGCCGTGGCCGCCTACGTGGCCCTGGCCGGGAACGGCACCCCCGGCCCCGGCGCCCCCGCGACGGCCGGCGCCGGGCAGGAAACCGGGGATCCCGCCGTCGAACTCCAACGGCAGTGGCAGCGGGAACTGGGGGCCCTTGCCCCCAAGACCGTCCTCACCGCGTCCGGGCTGCGGATGCTGCCGAACGGCAAACCCGACCGGCTCGCCATGAGCGCGGAACTCAGCGCCCTGCACGGGGGAAAGTAGAGTGGACCTGCACCACCGCGGCGGGTGCGCCCGTTCCATCCTGCCGTCTTATCGAAACAACACGAGGTACTAACCGTGGCCACAGCCGCCCAATGGATCCAAGGCGCCCGACTCCGGACACTTCCGGCAGCGATCGCGCCGGTGCTGATCGGCACTGCCGCCGCCTACGAAATGGACTCGTTCCTGCTGCCCAATGCCATCCTCGCGGCGCTGGTGGCGCTCCTGCTCCAAGTCGGCGTGAACTTCGCGAACGACTACTCGGACGGCATCCGCGGTACCGACGACGACCGCGTGGGGCCGTTGCGGCTGGTGGGCTCGGGCGTGGCCAAGCCGGAGCATGTGAAGTGGGCCGCGTTCGGCACGTTTGCCCTGGCCATGGTGTTTGGGCTGGTGCTGGTGTTCCTGACCCAGGCGTGGTGGCTGATCCTGGTGGGGCTGGGCTGCGTCATGGCCGCCTGGGGCTACACGGGCGGCAAGAATCCGTACGGCTATATGGGCCTGGGCGACCTGTTCGTTTTCGTGTTCTTCGGCCTCGTGGCCACCCTGGGCACCACGTACACGCAGGCGGGCCACATCAGCCTGCCGGCCGTTATCGGAGCGATCGGCACCGGGCTGATCGCCACGGCGCTGCTGATGGCCAACAACGTCAGGGACATCCCCACGGACATGCAGGCCGGCAAGAAGACCCTCGCCGTGCGGCTTGGGGACAAGCATGCGCGCGAAAGCTACGTCCTGATGCTGGCCGTGGCCATCCTGCTGGTGGTGATCCTGGCCCCGGGGCGGCCATGGATCCTGATTGTGCTGCTGCTCATCCCGGCATGCCTGATGCCGGCCTGGCTGATGATCAACGGACGCAAGCGCAAGAGCCTGATCCCCGTCCTCAAGCAGACCGGGCTGATCAACCTCGGCTACAGCGTCCTGTTCTCACTGGGCCTGATCCTCAGCCACGGCTTCTAGGCGCTCTTTTTGCCCTTGGCATTGTTGATGGTGATGTCCGGGTTGGCGTCCAGCAGGGCGTCCTCGGCGTTGGCATCCTGGACCTCTCCGGCCGAGCGCAGCGGCTTGGCCTTCCCGGAAAACCGGTACTGGAGTGCCGCGGTGGCAGCATCACGCTGCTTCTGGAAGAAAAGGTAACTGACGGCGAAGGCAATGAGCGCGGCGCAGATGACGGCCATCAGAGCCCCGACCTGCAGGATCAAGAACAGGACGAACAGGGGCAGGAAGATCGCCAAACGGATCAGGGAATATTTCAAAAAGGCCACTATTCAAGTTTAGCCGCCCCGGCCAGCGGCCCCTGCGCGTCCTGACGATAGACTTAATGGCATGCTCTTCCGTGTGGCTTTGGCCGTCGCAGTCCTCGTCATCTTTGTGTATGGCCTGGTGGACGTGATCCGCACTGAAGGCCGCCTCACCCGCGGAATTTCGAAACCGGCGTGGATCATCGTCCAAATTGTCCTGCCCGTCCTCGGTTCCATTCTGTGGCTGCTGATCGGCCGGCCGCGGGGTACAGCCCAGCCGCGGCCCAGCTACCCGCACCCCACTGCTCCGGATGATGACCCGGACTTCCTCCGCAACCTTGAGGCACGCCGCCGGAACCAGGCCGAGGCAGAGCGGCTCAGGAAACTCCGCGACGACCTCGATGCCAAGGCCAAGGACGCCGACCGGAAACCCCGGCACGGCACCGACGAACACGATACCGACGGACTGAAATAGGGGCCATGGCGTCCCGGCCGGGAGGAGATGAGCGGCGCCTGTCCGCTCCCCCGCCGCGGCCCGGCTTGTCCTACTCCGCACCGCCGCCCATCCCGGCCACCCCGTCCCTGCCCCGCACCGTCAGGACTGCCCGCACGTTCTGGGTCCTCAGTTTCCTCGCCGGGCTGACCGTCCTGGCCGGCTCCTTCGTGGCCCGCGATTCGAACCTGCAGCGCCTCCGCGCGGTGGTGGCGGACATGGCCGCACGCAACGGCATGGCCTCCGCGGGTACCGCCGCGGACGTCGTCTTCTGGGCAAGCCTGGGCGCCCTCCTGCTGGTCACCCTGCTGGAGGCCGCAGCCCTGGCCGCGGTCCTTGCCCGCCGGGCTTGGGGACGCTGGGCCCTGCTTCCGCTGCTGGCCAGCCACCTGCCCGTGCTGCTGCTGGCCTCCGTCTTCCTGGTCCCCGGCGGCGCGGCCGGCAGCTACGTGGTGATGCTGTGGGTGGCCGGGCTGGCATTGGGGTTCGGCGGACTGGTGCAGCTGTTCCTGCCGCCCACTGGCGCCTGGCTGCGGCAGGGACGTTCCTAGGCTGACCGGGGCTGGGGGTGCCGGCCGGAGCACTCCGCCACCACGCCCTCGCAGCTGCGGATCACCACCCGGCACGCCTCGGCTGCCGGCCTGCCGGTCAGGGGACTCTCGGAGACCCCGCGCCAGCGTGCCAAATACCGACGGGCTTCGGCAGCCAGCATCTCGGGGCCGGAACCGGAGTCCAGGCCCAGCCGTACCCAGGAGGCCGCACCGCTGCCGCCGAGGAGCCGTTCCGCTTCCACGGCCAGTTCCGGTGGCAGGTCCAGGCCAGTGGTCCGCAGCACCGCGAGCAGCTGGAGTTCCCGGAACTCGTGGGCGTTGGCCTGGAGCCGTTCCAGGGCGGCCGCTAGGTGCTCCGTCCCTTCGCGGGGGCGGCTGGCCAGGAGGTTCTCCACCGCCGCCAGCGCGGTCCTGGCTTTCAACGCCTCGGACCTCGCCTGGAACTGGCGGTCCAGCACGTCCAGCAGCGGGTCCAGTCCGCTTCGCCGGGCAAGCTCATGGGCGAGGGGCGTGGCGTCCGTGAACCCGTTCCGGATCAGGACCGAGGCCAGCCGGATGCCAAAAAGCCCATAACGCTCCAGGAGGGCCGTCCGCGCCGCCTCCGTCAGTCCCTCAGGCTCGGTGGACCTGCGGAACCTGTCCGCGGAGAGCAGCATCCGCTCGCGGGCTGTCCGGTCAAGGGCCGCCACCATGCTCAGGGCCTCAAAGTCCGCCTGGCGCAGGGTGCGGGCACTTTGGGCCAGGAGTCCGGCCACCGGGACCACCGCCAGCGCCAGCTTCCGCAGGTTGGGATCGCGGCCGTACCTCTCCGCGATGCTGCCGGCAGAGATCAGGGAGTCGATCCGGCCGGCCCCCACTTCATCGGCCCGGGACAGCACGGCGATGGCGTTGACGGTACCGGAGCGGGCGGTCCGGGTGTCCCGGAAGGATTCGAGGAAGCGGAGGTCGGACGCGTGCATGTGGCGCATCAGGTAGATCACGGCGTCAGCTTCCGACGCCGCATCCTCCGGCGTGAGGAACGCCAAGGTCCGTGCGGACACGTCCCGGGACAGGGACGCGATCCCCGGCGTATCGATCAGCGTCATGGCTTGCAGTGCCGGCGACGGCCATTCGACGTCGAGCCTTTCCACGTCCTCGGCCCGCATCCCGTCCAGGACGAAGACCAGGCGCCCGTCCACGCGTTTCAGCGGCAGGTTCCTGGGCACCCCATCGATGGGGTGCAGCGTGATGCGGGGCGTGGGCCCGTGCCGATACCACGTGACGATCCTGGTGCATTCCCCGGTATCCGTGGGAGCAATCTCTTCGCCAATGATGGCGTTCAGGAGGGTGGATTTCCCTGCTTTGACCATACCGGCCACGGCAATCCTGAGGGGCTCGGCCAGCCGCCGGGCATAGCCCTGGAGCATTCCTGCGGCTTCGGGGTCGTCGCGGTAGGCCTCCATGGTGTCCCGGATGAGCTCCGCCGCCCCGGCCAAGGTGGCCGCTGTCATCCCACCCCCGCGGCGGTGCGGATGCCGGAGGCGCTTACCTCGGCGGATACGGTTTCGGCGGCCCGGTGCAGCGCCTCCACCTTCTTCAGTTCGGTCCTGATGTCGCAGAGGCGGCCTTCTTTCTCCTGGGCGTAGGAGTTGGCGGCCTTCTGTGCCGCGGCCACGGAGTCGGACAGGGAACGGTGGTATTCGTCCGCGATTTCGGTGAAGTGGTCCCGGGTGGTCCGCTGGACCAGGCGCAGCCTGTCTTTGAGCTGCTTTCCCACCTGGAACGTCACGTCGTCCAGCTGGCGCCTGACCAGGGTTTTGGCCTCGCCCTGGCGGCGCTTCAGCCGCGCTTCCTTGTCCTCCCGGTAGGCCTTGCGTCCCAGCAGCAGGCCGGCCCCCACGGAGAGCGGATTGATCAGTGCCATCCCGAAGATCCCGGTGAGGAGGCCGAACATCAGGACGCCGCCGTAGGACCCGCGCATGCCGATCAGGACCTTCTGGACCGGGTTCACCCGGCCGGGATCCAGCCCGGGCATCTGGTCCACCGGATCCAGGGCGTCCCCGGAGTCGGAGACGTGCAGGACCGGCAAGGACACCTCGTCCGCGGCAAAATGGTCCGACACCTGGGCCGCGAGCCACTGCGACCGTTCGCTGGTCCAGACAAACGTGTCAGAAACGGCCGCGGCAACGCATTCTTCAAGCCACTGGGAAAACTCGGCCCAGACCGGCCCGGGATCGCCTTGGTCGATCGCGGCCTCGGCGTCGCGTTGGATCCGGCGCAGGCGGTCCCTCAGGTCGTACTCCATGTCGGCAATGAGGTCGTTGATGCCGTCGCTGAGGGTCAGCTGCCAGCGGGCGGAGCGCTTCCGCAGTTCATCGGCCTCGGCCTGGGCCAGCGCCAGGGCCTCAAGCATCTGCGGGGTCCCGTCCGGATTCTCCAGGGCCTCCAGCTCGGACTGCAGGGACAACCGGAGGTTCCCGGTGACAGAGAGCAGGTCCTGGCTGACGGAGCGCCGCTGGAGGCGTTGGGCCTTCGCCACGATCTCGTTGCGCAGATGCGCCACCAGGGCGGGATAGCCGGATTCGGCGTTGAGCTCGTTGTCCTGGAGCCGTGAGGCCTCCAACCGGAGGTCGGCGGAGACGGGGAACAGCGGAATGTCCGGCGCCACCTGGTCCAGGTGTGCCCTGTCCAGCTCCTCCACGCGCCGCCAGTCCGGGTAGAGGTCTGTCTTGGAGAGCACCGCCGCGACGCTGGGGGCGATCCGCATGGCCTGGCGCAGGAAGCGGAGCTCGGGTTCGGTGTATTCCTGGGAGGCGTCCGAGACCAGCAGCATGGCATCGGCCGTGGGCAGTGCGGTGAGTGTTGTCAGCGTGTGGGTGGACCCCATGCCGCCCACCCCCGGGGAGTCAATGATCGTAAGGCCGCCGGTCAGGACCCGGCGGGGCAGGCATACCTCCGCGGCCGTCAGCTTCCTGCTGTTGCCCGGGTTGCCTTGCTCGGAGACGAGGGCGGGCAGCTCCGCCAGGTCCACCGGACGGCGCTCGAAGCCCTCTTCCCCGTCCTGGGTGCCGGCTGTAGGGACCAGGATGGCGGCGGATGCCGGCTCACCGTACCGGACGGCCGTGGGAACGGAAGTGGCAATGTCATCGTCCACCGGGCACACGGGGGCGTTCACCAGGGCATTGATGAGCTTGCTCTTGCCCTGCTTGAACTCCCCCACCACGATCACCCTGATGCTTGGGTCCTGCAACCGCGCCGCGGCCTGCTCGAGCCTCTTGCGCAGGTCCGGGCGGTCCCCGCTCCCCACCAGCTGCAGGCCCTGCTCAACCAGCTTCATCAGCTGGCCCGCCGTCATGGGATCGGGCGGCCTTGCGGGTCCTGCTTCTGCCACAGCGCGTCCTTTGATCCGTTACCCAATGTCCCGGGCGGGAGGTGGCCGCCTCCTGCCCGCCGGTTTATCCTCCGGCACCAGCGTGTTACAGCCCGGCTGAGTCGTCAACCACCGGAACATCGATGATGTGGTGGGCCTCCAGGTCCGCATCGGGGTGGGCCGGGTTGTCCTCGGCGAAGTCGAGCTGGCTGTCCCCGACCAAACTGGTGGCCGCGTTGTCCCCGAAGGGGTCTTCCAGGTGCACGTCCACCGCAACGGAGCCATGGCCGGAGAAATCGCTGAACGGGCCACCGGCAGCCGGGACCAGGCCGGCATCCAGGGCGTGGCCGGAGTGATCGGGTTCCTCGGCGAACGAGTCATCCGGGTCCAGGCCGGGGCCGCCAATTAAGGAACCGGACAGCCCGCCGTGATCGTCCCAGGCGGCGGCCCCGGCGTCCGCGTCACCGGTGCCAGCGTCACCAATACCCGCGTCCCCGGCACCCACATCCCCGGTGCCGGCGTTCCCGACCACGGCCGGAGCATGGTCCGCGGCCCCTGCCACGTGGTCTCCTGGCGCCACCGCAACCTCGTTGTCGAACCACTGTTCCGCGTCGCCGTGGGCCCAGACGTTCTGCTGCGCGGACTGGGCGGCAATGGTGGCCCGATCGTCCACGATGGTGGCACCGGCGGTGTAGGAGAAATGGTTCACCACGTTGTGGAGCTGTTGCACCGCGTAGGCGTGGTCGTCAGTGTCGTAGGCAGCGCCGCCGTAACCCGCGGCTTGGCCGCCGTGCGCTGCCGCCCCTCCCGCGGATCCGGCCCATGAGCTGCTGGCGCCGGTGCCGTAGTTCCGCGCGAACGAGGAGGCGTTGACCGTGATGGGGGCATAGTCGAGCACCACAGGCATGGCGGCGTCGACGTCGGCCGAACACACGCTGCCCAGCCCGTGGTCGGCCAAGGCCCGTTCCGGGTTGTCGAGGAATTCCTGGACTGCTTCCCGGTCGCCGAAGAGTTGCATGAGGAACTGAACGAGGTCGTTCGCGAGTGTTGGCATCTGCGTGGTCCTCACATCTTCTTCGAGTTTCGGATCGGCCGGCGCGGGGCCATGGCTGGTTCAAACCTAGGTTCGCGGCCGTGCACCGGGCATCGGGCTCCTGCCCCCTAACGACGGGCTTGGATGCGGGGTACGGGCATCCCCGGCGCTAGGGGCATTAGGGGTTTCATTCCTGCCGGGGGTGCAGGTGCTGGGGGTTTGCCGGTACGGAATTGTCGGTGCCGAGGGCGAGGCGCAGGCGGGCCAGCAGGTCGGACCGGTTCTCGGCGCCGAGGCGCCGCCTGATGCGGGCGATGTGGTGCTCCGCCGTGCGGGGCGAAATGTAGATGGACTCCCCTATTTCCCGGTAGGTTTTGCCCTCCAGTACCAGCCTGGCCACTTCCTTCTCCCGTTCGCTCAGTCCCGAGGCGTCCGGCTGGCCTTTTCCGCCGTTCTCGGCGCCGGTTCCTGCGGGTACCTCCGGTGTCCCGGCGGGGCCGCCCTGCGGGTGGAGGTCCCGGGCGCAGGAAAGCAGGCGCATCATGTCCCGGCGGTCATCTGCCCGCGCGGCAGCGTGCCCGGCGAGCCGCGCACCCTCCCATGGCATCCCTACCGCACCCAGCAGCCGGGCCGCACCCTCCACTTCGGCCGGACGGAACCTCCCGGCCAGCACCGAGACCCAGGCCTTTCCCGCGGCGGCCAGGATTGCGGCGAGGTGGCTGTGGGTGGAGGCCTTGGCCAGCGCGGTCGCGTGCGGGGCAAGATCGGCGGGGCTCTCATTCAGCAGTGCGGCCTGGACTGCTGCCCAATGCAGCGGAACCGCCCACAGGGGAGGTTCCCCCAGGCGTCCGAGCAGTCTCCATGCCTCGTCCACGTAGTGGGCCACGTGCCGCGTCTCCCGCAGCCGGGAGGCGGCAATGAGGAGCTCGCCCCAGGGCAGCAGGCTGTAGAGGTCCACGGACGTGTGCAGCATGGCCTCGCGGGCTCGTTCCCATGCCCGGAGGAGTTCCGGAACCTCACCGTTCCTGCGGGCCAGCCCCACATCGAGCGCCGCACCGAGGAATTCGTCGCGCGGGACCAGCGGCCAGTGGTTGATCTTGGCGGCCTCCTTGGCAGCCAGCCTTGCTTCGTCGGGTTTGTCCTGCATCATGGCCGCCCAGGCCTGGATGAGCAGGAGCCTGGGCTGCGCGGCGCTGCCTCCCTGGCCTGCTGCCACAGCTGCCCGGCATACGGTCTCAGCCAGATGCGGCTCCCCACTGTGCAGGGCCAGGAGTGCGGCAAGTGCTCCGGGCGTTTCCGGCAGCGGCAGCGCCGTGCCGGCCGAGTTCAGCAGGTCCGAGGCGTGGATCAGGACGGCGGTCCCCTGCTGCGGTTTTTCTCCCAAGGACGCGAGGATTCCCTGCCCGGTCTGGAGCAGCGCGGACGCGAGCAGGGTTGGGGAGGCCTGCGGGGCTTCCGGGGGGAAGAAGGCCTCCGCGCCTTTGAGGTCTCCGGTCCCCAGGATGGCGACGGCGGCCAGGGGCGCGGATGCTCCGACGCGCTCCGTACCCAGCCAGTTGTAGACATCGGCAGCGTGGGCCAGCATTCCCCGCTGCGCCCACACGGAGGCGGCAACGTCCACGCCGCGGCGGACGTCCGGTGGGTCGGTGCTGACCAGAAGGGTGTCGATGATCCGTGCCGCCGCATCGAGTTCCCCGTCACCGGCTGCCGCTTGGGCGCGCCGGGCTGCCGTGGCCAGGGGATCGGCACCAGCCAGGAGGGCCTCCTCGTACAGCTGCGATGCGAGCCTTGGGTCATGCTGGAGCGCGGTGTCCGCGGCCTGCTCCAGTTCCGTGGCTACGCGCGGATCCGCGAGGCCGCCGCGTGCCAGTTCGCGCGCAAGGGTTCCGAGCGGTTGCCCCGCGGACGCGAAGACGCTCACGAGTTCCCGCTGGAGGGCGTGGATCCTGGCGGTGGGGGTGACTGCCAGCAAAGCATGCCGGGCCGGCCCCACCACCGTGCCGTCCGGCATCAGCAGTCCCGCGGCCTCGGCGCGGTCCACCAGGGCGTCAAGGTTTTCCACCGCTCCCCTGCCAACCTTGTGCTGCAGGTCTGCCGGCAGCGGACCGGGCAGGGCGAAGCCCACTGACAGAGCCAGCAGCAGCTCACGTACGGCCGCGTTGGCCCCCCTCAACTCTTTAGCCATCAATTCCGCGGCATGGGGCGGGTGCCCCTGATGGTCCAGTGCAGCGTGCAGGGATCCGGACCGTTCCACACGCTGAAGGTGCCCGTCCATATCAGGCCGCCGGCGACGTCATAGGGGCCGTTGCCACGGCTGCGTCAGTGGGCGTGGGATTCGTTTCCTCGGGCGTTGGAGAAGGGGCCGTGGCGGGCACAGGCGTCAAATCCACCGACGTTGGGGACGCGATGGGATCAGTGGCCGGATCCGAAGCCCCGGTGGTGGTGGGCGCCGCCGTTGAGAGCGGCGTTGGCGTGGGTGCTGCGGAAGTGGCCGGATCCGTAGGGCTCGTGGACCCCGAAAGAGGAGTGGGCGCGGTGGTGGACGTGGGCGGTGCCGTGTCCGACGGTGTTGCGGTGTCCGACGGAGTGGTGGTTCCCGTCCCGGGGCTTGTACTGCCCGGCTGGGTGGTATCCGGTGGCGGGGCAGGAGCCAGGGTCACGGATTCAGGCACCACTCCCGTGCCGGCGGTGCCCGTTCCTGCCGGTGCACCGCCGGCAGGGGCGCCGCCGGCAGCCGCGGCTGCCGCACTGGCCAGCGCCGATTGTTTGCTGCTGGGTGAGGCGGAAATGTCCAGGCCGGCCTGCGGCCCAAGCGGCCTTTTCGCGCTGGCCTCGATGCCGGTCAGCGGCTGCGGGTTCACGGCTGCGGTGGCTCCCCGAGCCCCGGCAGATTCGGTGCCGGACGGACCGGGAGTGCCAACCGGACCGGAAGCTCCGGTATCGGCCCCGGCTTGGGGGACGAACATCGCCGTCAGGCTGCCCAGCCCGTCCGGGCTTTGCGCGGCCGTGGCGGTGAGGATCGTCAGGACGGCGGCGGCGGCAGCCACCGCCGTAACCCGGACCGTCGGTTTCGGGGCGTGCGCTCCCCTCCCGCCCCGGGTTCTGCGGAGCGGGTCCGTCCCCACCCCGGCTTCCGCCGTCGTCGCGTATTTGCGCGACCAGCTGGGCCTGACCGGTGCCCCGGGAACGTCCGGCGCGGCGGGGACCGGGACGACGGCGGCGTCCACCCCGGCTGCCGACGCAACAGGAACGGACGCGGCGGCCAGGTCCACGGCGGCAGCTGCGTGCGCCAGGACAGCCGCCACGGCGGCCCCGAGGCAGATGGACGATTTCGGGTCGGCGTCCACCGCGATGGGCCGGTCAAGTTGTTCGGACACCAGCTGCGCCACGAGGGGAATCCGGGACGAGCCCCCGATCAGCAGGACCGCGGAGAGGTCTGCCGGTTCAAGGTGGAGCCGGGCAAGGGACTGCTCCAGGGCGTCCACCGTGTCCCGCACCGGTTCTTCGATCAGGGCCTCGAATTCCGCCCGCACCAGCCGCACCTGCTGCTGGAGTCCGGGAAGGAGGACGGGGATGGTGGCTTCACTGTCCGCAGAGAGCGCTTCCTTGGCCTCGACGCATTCACGGCGCAGCCGGGTCAATGCGCCCATGCCGGTGGGGTCGGCGGGGTCGAGGTCCGTCAGGGCCGTCCCGGTGTGCTGCGCGACGTAGCGGAACACGGCCGCATCAAAGTCGGCCCCACCCAGGTCCTCGATACCGTCGGGCCGGCCTAGGAGCTCAAAGCGGCTGCCGCCGGACTTCCGCAGCACCGCGGTGTCGAAGGTACCGCCGCCGAGGTCGTACACAGCGATGGTGCTTCCTTCCTCCACCCGCACCTGGGATGCGTAGTGCAAGGCCGCGGCCTCGGGTTCAGGCAGGAGGGTGACGTTGTCCAGGCCATGGGCGGCCAGGGCGTCGCGGATGGCGGACAGCCGGTGGATTCCCCAGGCTGCCGGGTGGGTCAGGAAGATGGCCGACGGGAACGCACCTTCGCGTTCGGCCGCACGGCTTGCCACCCAGCGGGCCACGGTGGCAAACACGTCTTCAGGCCGTACCGTCAGGGTGCCCAAGGCGAACGGAACGTCGTCGCCTACGCGCCGCTTGAATTCCCGGACGACGCGGCCGGGCGAGTCAAGGCCGCGTCGTTCTGCGGCTTCCCCCACCAGGACAGGGCCTTCTTCCGGGTAGTACACCACGGAGGGCACGGATGAACCCCGGAGCCCCAGTGGCAGGCACTCCGGGAGGGGCGAAGCACCTTCGTCGAAACGGACAACGGCGGCCGCCGTGTAACTGGTTCCGACGTCGACGGCGAGAGCATAGCTCATGGGTACCTCGGAAAGCTGGTGATCCGCCTGCAAACTTCATCACAGGGAACCTGACCAAAGTAGCATTTCCGAAGGACCGGGGAACAGCCCTGTTGCTACATCGAATAGCTATTTGTTGGCGGCAGCCTCAGAGCCCGGAGTAGGAGTGGAGCCCGTTGAACAACGTGTTCACAATGGTGAAGTTGAAGACAACGCAGCAGTAGCCCACGATCGACAGCCACGCGGCACGGGTTCCGGTCCAGCCGCGCGTGGCGCGTGCGTGCAGGTATCCGGCGTAGACAACCCAGATCACGAATGTCCACACCTCTTTGGTGTCCCAGCCCCAGAACCGGCCCCAGGCCTTTTCCGCCCAGATCGCGCCGAACATGAGGGTGAAGGTCCAGCCGATGAAGGCGATCGCGTTGATCCGGTAAGACAGGTTCTCCAGGCTCAGCGCGGACGGTACCAGGCGCATGAAGCCGAGCTTGTCGGCTCCGCCGGCAGCAACGGTCTTCTGCCGGTGGGACTGCACCAACTGCAGAGCGGACATGGCGAACGTCAGGGTGAACAGGGACGAGGACAGCACTGCGATGGAAACGTGGATGACCAGCCAGTAGCTCTGCAGCGCCGGCACCAGGTGGCCTACCGGGGTCCAGAAGGCCACCGATGCGGCCACCATCATGATGATGACCAGGCCCACCACGAAGGTGCCCAGGAAGCGGAGGTCGCGCCGGATCAGCGAGACCAGGAACACGACCGCCACCAGGAACGCGCCGGTGGTCAGGAATTCGTACATGTTGCCCCACGGCACCCGGCCGGCACCAAGGGCCCTGGTGACCACGCCGGCGCCGTGGATGAGGACGGCGAGGGTGGTCAGGGCCACGGCGACCCGCGCCGGAACCCGGCGCTCCGCGGCGTACTTCATGTCGCCGTCGGCCGTGACAATGCCGCCGGAACCTGCCGCGTTGGCTTTGGCGGTTGACGACGACGGCCGCTCGGCACGGTCGGCGGGGCCGCTCAGGCGTCCCCCTGCAGAGCCCGCACCCACGCCGGCTGCCACGGGGACCTTGGCGGTTGCGCCGGCCTGGGCGGCCTTGAGGTCCACTGCGCGCAGCGCCTTGCTGCTCTTTGCCAGGTCCCAGGCGAAGGCGATGAAGGCCACCGTGTAGGTACCCGCCGCCAGCAGCATGAAGAGTTCGCTGTACTGGCCCATGGTTTCGTTGATTCCAAATGGCATTACTGGTCCTTTTCGGGCCCGGTGGGGCCTGCTGGGGTGCTGACGGAGCCTGCGACATTATCGCTTGTCCGGCTGGGAGTTTGCTGGGACCCGGCGGTGGTTCCGGGGTCAACGGAGTCGGATGCTGCTTCTTCGGCGGCATCCGCGGGCAATTGCCATTCCGTGGCGAAGAGTTCCCGGAGGGCAGCTGCCTCGCCGGCCAGGCGGTGGTCCTCGCCGCGGGCCAGGAGCCCGTATTCCACCATGGTGCGGCCGTCCGCCGCAGTGCCGGTCCGTACCCACACGCGACGGCGGTTGACGTAGAGCGAGAGGATCAGGCCGGCCACCGCAAGGAGCGCGAAGACCAGGGCGTAGACCTGGCCCGGGTTGTGGTGGATGTCCACGCCGATGTAGCGCTTCACGCCGTCAAAGCTGATGGTGCCCTTGCCGTCAGGCAGGGTGGCTGTGGAGCCCGGCGCCAGGGTGATGCCGCCTGCGGCCAGGTTCCGCGCGTTCAGCGGCGTCAGGTTCCTGACGTCGAGTTCGAAGACGTTCTGCGGGGCACCGCTGTTCAGGCCCAGGTCGCCGTAGTAGGAGTTCAGGGTCAGCTGCGGGTTGAACAGCTCGGGATCGGCGCTGAACGAAACGTTCTTGTCCGTGACGAACGCGGTGGGGAGGAAGAAGCCCACGAAGCCCAGCTGGTCCGGTTTCGCATCCGGGACCTTGATGACCACCGAGGAGTAGTAGTTGTCCCCCTGCAGCTTGGCTACAACGGGCCCCTGCATGGCGATGTTGCCGTTGCCGTCACGGATGGTGACCACGGGGGCGTAGCCGTTGCCGGTGAGGTAGATGCTGGTGCCGCCCAGGTTAACGGGGTCGTTGACCTTCAGGATCTCCTGCTTGGCCGGCGCGTCCGGGTTTTCCTTGGTGGTCACGGTGGCGGCGAAGTCGATGGGCTGGCCGAACTTGCCCTTGGATTCCCGGTCGAAGGTGATGTTGAACTTGTCCAGCTGGAGCGAGTACGGCTGGAGCTGGCTGGGCTGGAAGTTGGTGCCCGGGTTGAACTGGTCGTAGCCCACCAGGGTGTTCACGAACGTGTCGCCTTCCACCAGGATGCGCTGGCCGCTGTACCCGAACAGGCCGCCGGCGGCCACGGATACCAGCACGCCGATGAGCGAGGTGTGGAAAACCAGGTTTCCCACTTCCTTCATGAAACCGCGCTCGGCACCCAGGGACGGAAGGGCGCCGTCGGCATCCCTGACCTCTACCCGGTAGCCGCGCTTGCTGAGCAGCCCGGCGGCACTGTTGATGGCGTCCGACGCCGGGATCCCGGCGTCGGCGGGAACCACCAGGGTGCCGTATTCGGGGAGCCGGGACAGGCGCTGCGGGGTACGCGGCGGCTGGGAGCGCATGGCTTTGTAGTGGGCGATGGCGCGCGGCACCACGCAGCCGATCAGCGAGATGAACAGCAGGAGGTAGATCGCCGAGAACCATGCCGAGGAGTAGACGTCGTAGAGCTGCAGGGAGTCCAGCAGCTTGCCGTAGTCCTGGTGGTCCTTAATGTATTGGGTCACATTGGCCGGGTTGGCGGGCCGCTGCGGGAACAGCGAGCCGGGTACGGCCGCGACGGCGAGGAGCAGCAGCAGGAACAATGCCGTCCGCATGCTGGTCAGCTGGGTCCAGGCCCACCGCAGCATGCCCTTCGGGCCCAGGGCCGGAAGGGCGGCCTCTGCCTTGGCCCCTGCGACAGGGGTGGATTGCTTCTTCTTTACGTTCACACGCTCGCTCATCAGATCGGCAACTTCACGTCGGTTTGGAACCAGTACTGCAGCCCGGTTACCCAGGCCCCCCACACGCCGGTGGCCATCAGCAGGCCCAGCACCACCAGGATGCCGCCGCCGGTCCGCTGGATGGCAAGGCGGTGCTTGCGGAAGAACGCCATAACGCCCATTCCGCGGCGCACGGCCAGCGCGATCAGCAGGAACGGGATGCCCAGTCCCAGGCTGTAGACGAACGCCAGGAAGGCGCCCTTGGCGGCGGAAGATCCGCCGGAGAGGCTGAGCAGCTGCACGGCGGAGTAGGTGGGACCGATGCAGGGGGCCCAGCCCAGCCCGAAGGTGAGGCCCAACAGGGGCGCACCCCAGAGCCCGGCGGGCGGTTTGGCATGGATTTTCGCGTCCCGCTGGAGCCAGCTGAAGCCGCCCATGAACACAATGCCCATGATGATCACCAGGATGCCCAGGAGTTGGGTGATCCAGGCGTTCCGGCTGCCGCTGATCAGGGTGCCCAGCTGCCCGAAGGCGCCGCCCAGCAGGACGAAGATCACCGAGAAACCCAGGACGAACAAACCGATGCCTGCCAGCATCCGGCCGCGCTTTTGCTTCTGCAGGTCAACGCCGCTCAAGCCCGTGACGTATCCGAGGTAGCCCGGAACAAGGGGCAGCACGCAGGGCGAAAGGAAGGACACCAGGCCGGCGAGCAGCGCCACCGGGATGGCCAGGAGGAGCGAGCCGCTGAGGATGGCTTCGGCGAAAGGACTGTTCACGGTGCCTGGCCTGCCCCTACTCCGCCACGGCGGCGGTGATGAGGGCCTTCAAGGTGCCCTTCTCGATCTCGCCCAGGACCCGGGACGCCACCCGGCCCTGCTTGTCCAGGACCAGGGTGGTGGGGACCGCCCCGGGCGGGACCAGGCCGGATACGGACAGCAGGACGCTGCCGTCCTTGTCATCGAAACTTGGGTACGTCAGGTTGAAGGTCTTCTCGAACGCCTCTGCGGTGGGTTTCTCGTCGCGGAGGTTGACGCCGAAGAACTGCACGCCCTGGTCCTTGAACTCCTGGTGGAGTTCTTCGAGGATGGGCGCCTCCACCCGGCACGGGGCACAGGCGGCGAACCAGAAGTTGAGGATGCTTACCTTGCCCTGGAAGTCTGCGGGGGTCACCTTGGCGCCGCTGAAGAGCGCCCCTTGGATCTGGACGGCCTCCTTGCGGTCGCCGGCGGCGAACTCGGTGACCGAACCGTCGCCTGCCACGTAGTTCTTGTTGTCTCCGGCCTTTGCCTGCTTGGCCAGGGCGTCTTCCTGGGCGCAGCCGGACAGGCCAAGGGTCAGTGCGCCCAAGGCCAGGCCGCTCACGAGCATGCTGCGGCGCGAGGGGAGGAAATCGTTGGTCACAGCTAGGCTCCAGGGGTGCTGGCGGCACCGGGAAGAAGGGACGCGGCGGGTTCGCTGTAGTCGACCCGCACCAGCGAGCCGTCGGCATCGAACACCAGGGACGTGACGGAGGTCAGCGTGCACTCGCGTTTGCGGGGGTCGTGCCACAGGGGCCGGCCTTCGGCGCTGAGCCGTGCGGCCCAGATGGGCAGCTGGTGGCTGACGAGGATGGCTTCGGGTCCCTCGGCGCCGAAGTCGCCGGCGGCCAGTTCGATGGCCCGGAGCCGGGCGTCCTGCGCTGCCGCAGCGATGCGGGCGGCCTGCTGCCTGTAGGGCTCGCCCCAGGACGGGCGCAGCGGATTGACCAGCCGGGGCCAGTGCTTGGGCCGGCGCAGCTCTGCTTTGGTGACCTTCATGCCCTCGAAGTAGTTTTCCGCCTCGATGATCCGGGGCTCGGTGTGGATCTGCAGGTGCAGGGCTTCCGACGTCGGCCGGGCGGTTTCCTGCGCGCGCTCAAGCGGCGAGGCGGCCAGGTACGTGATGCGGGCGCCCCGTTCGGCACGCTGCCGGAAGTGCTCGGCGAGGGTGCGGGCCATCTCCTGCCCCAGTTCGGAGAGGTGGAATTCGGGGAGCCGTCCGTACAGAACGCCGTCGGGATTATGGACCTCGCCGTGGCGGAGCAGATGGACAGTGGCTTGGGGCATGTTTACCAGTTTCTCAAAGATGGCGTGCGATCCGAAATCTTCTACGAACAGTAGAACTTAAGTTTCTGAAGAAATGTTCCGAACACGGGAACAAAACATGCAAACGCATGTTTATACTGGATGCAGCAAGTTAGTTGAGGCTTCAACCGATGAAGGTTCAACCGCATGACCACAACAGGTATTACGAACAAGGAGCATCATCATGGCACTTCCCGCAGACGTCACCACCGGCACCTGGACCCTGGACAACTCCCACAGCGAGATCGGCTTCACCGTCCGTCACGCCGGCATCAGCAAGGTCCGCGGCCAGTTCACCGAAGCCGCCGCAACGCTTGACCTCGTCGAGGATGTTGCCGATTCAAAGATCAACGCCACCATCAAGACCGCCAGCTTCGACTCCGGCGACGCCAACCGCGACGGCCACGTCAAGGGCGAGGACTTCTTCGACGTGGAGAAGTTCCCGGAGATCTCCTTCGTCTCCAACGGCCTGGTGGCCAAGGGCAACAGCTACGAGCTCACCGGTGACCTCACCATCAAGGGTGTCACCCGCCCGGTGACCCTGGAGACCGAGTTCAACGGCGTAGCCGTTGATCCGTTCGGCAACACCCGCGCAGGCGTCTCCGCCGAGACCACCATCAGCCGCAAGGACTTCGGCCTGACCTGGAACGCTGTCCTGGAGACCGGCGGCGTGCTGGTCAGCGACAAGGTTGCCATCAACCTGGAGCTCGCCTTCATCGCTCCCGCAGCCTGATTCCGCTCCGGCCCACCCCGGCAGCAGGCATTTCCGCCTGGTGCCGGGGTGCCGCATTTAACGCCCCTGGCGGCGTGAAGGGCCCCGCCGGATCCCGCACAACCCGGCCCGCCGGGGGTACGGTGGACTTAAGCCATGCTGGGGGCGGCACAGGACCGATTCCCGGCAGCCCGCCCGGATCCCGACCTGCAGAAGGAACGCCCATGAGTACTCCTCCCGTCCCGCCTCCCGCGCCCCACGATCCGCCATCCGGAAACGAGCAGCCAGGCAACGGCCAGCCGGGCGGCGAGCAGTCCGGCGCCCAGCAGCCCCGCTATGGACAGAATGCCCCCCAGTACGGGCAGAACGCTCCGCAGTACGGCCAAAACGCTCCGCAGCAGGGTTCGCAGCCACCGGCAGCACCGCAGTATGGCCAGAACGCTCCCCAGTATGGGCAGAATGCCCCGCAGGCTCCCGGCTACGGGCAGCAGCAGCCCTACGGCCAGCAGCCGTACGGCCAGTCCCCCTACGGCCAGTACCCGTCGGAGCAGCCGCAGCCGGCGGCAAGCACCGGTATTCCGCAACTGGTAAACGTTTCCTTCTGGATGCTGATCGCGGCCGCCGTGATCTTTGTCATCTCCCTGCTCACCGGGCTCACCCAGCTGGATGATCCCGCGTTCAGGCAGGCCTTTGACCAGCAGGTCAAGGCAAGCAACGCCGGCATCACGTACGACGACATCAAGGGCGTCGTCGCCGGAACCCTGGTGGTCTTCGCCATTATCGGGGCTACCCTCTACCTGCTGGTGGCCTTCTTCGTCCGGAAGGGCAAGAACTGGGCCCGCATCCTGGGAACCGTCTTTGCGGCCTTGTCGGTGCTGGGCCTGTTCGGGATTCCGTCGTTCGCTACGGTCGGAACCGTCCTGGGCATCGTGGCCATCGTGCTGCTGTACCTTCCCGCGGCTGCCCCGTACTTCCGGAAACAGCAGCCCGGCAACCCTTACGCCGGCGGCTTCGGAAACCCTTACGGCCGGTAGCGGCCGGCCGTACCACGGCAAACGGCCCGGGATGATCGCATCATCCCGGGCCGTTTGCCGTTAAGGGGTGGTACCTAGGTGTTCTTCCCACGGAGATTGTGAACGCGGTCGATGGGTGATTTGCCGCC
>NZ_JARVSF010000056.1 GCF_030209355.1 Pseudarthrobacter sp. fls2-241-R2A-127 | reverse complement strand
GGGCCCCCTTGTCTTCAACGACACGAACTCAATTCCCCACAAACCGCGAAGAGCCCAGTAAGGTGTCTGCCGGACAGACCACGACATGAGCGCCGTGCAAACGCGTTTGGATGCCTTCTTGAAGTAGTTCGCGGGCCAGGTGCGGTACTCGTTTACTTAAGCCGATGTGTGGGCACGGCTTTTTGAATCGGCGCTCCGCAGCCAGCCTGGAAATTGCAGTCAGATGCTGAATCAGACAAAGGGTGGCGACGAACTTTGATTTCCCGGACATGCGGCTCGTCTCAGAACATACGGTAGGAGACGACTACGTGGCTGCTATTTACCCCTTACCTCGACCTCCCGACAGGGAAAGTGCTCGCTGACCTGCGGGATGGCTCATGCAAAGATCCATATTCTTCGATTGGGGTAGCCTGACGTGTTTTTCTGCTGTTGACACTTCTATTTGGTTTGTGGTCGTCACCGGCGTAGTAGGAGTACGAGTATGCGTCTGGACCCTTTGCAGGCAGTCTGTTCATCACGATGCCAAGAACGTTCGCTTCCACCAGCCGTAGAGCATCCAGCGCCCTCTGAAGCTCTTGCTGACGTAATCTCTGAGACCCGACTACAACCATGACGCCGCCCACATGTTGGGATAGGACCGCGGCATCTGTTACGGGTAGTAGCGGCGGGGCATCGATGACTACAACATCGAATGCTTCCTCTAGCCGAGCTACGAGTTGGCCCATCTCATCAGACCCGAGAAGCTCACTGGGGTTAGGGGGGATCTGTCCGGAAGTCAGGACGTAGAGTTGGTCCTCGCCCCATTGCTGTAGCAGGTCGTTGACATCGGTTGCTCCGACAAGTGCTGTTGTGAGGCCGACGCCGCGGTCCAAGCTCAGGTATTCATTGACCATCGGGCGACGAAGGTCCGCATCCACCAAACAGACGGTTTGGCCCGCTTGCGCCAGGGCGATCGCGAGGTTTGTGGCGGTCGTACTTTTGCCTTCCCCGGGCACTGACGAAGTTACAAGCACTGATTTTGCATGCCGCGACACGTTTGCAAACTGAAGGTTGGTGCGGAGTTGGCGAAAGGACTCAGCCCGCGGGCTATGCGTCGAAGATTGTGTAAGCAACGGCCGTTTCATCGCATCTTGATCGAAGGCGATACCCCCAATCAGTGGTGCTTCCGTTATTCGGCGGAGGTCTCCTTCACTGCGTATCCGATTGTCCAAGAGGTTACGTACGACCGCGCCGGCCAGCCCCAGCATGAGTCCAACCACAAGACCCAAAAGCAGATTTATCTTGGTGTTTGGAGCAGAAGGTGAAGCGGGTGCCTCAGCTGGCTTTGTGATGGATAAGCTAACTGGCGAGGTTCCCTTTTTCCCGGGATTTTCTAGAGCATCCACAGAAACGATAAGGCTTTTTCCAACAGCTTGGGCAATTGCAGATGCTTGTACCGGCGATGGATCTGTGACGGCGATATTGATAAGTACCGTATTCACGTCTGTGGAGGCCGTTATTCGCTTACTGAGGTCTTCGGCGGTTGATGGAAGACCTAGGGTGTCGATCACTGGCTGCAGGACGACAGGAGAACTAACAATTTTCACATAGGACTGCACCCGGGCTTGGCTGAAAGTATTGCCTTGCTGCAGTTCTTGAACGCTTCCCGAGCCCTGGATGGAAACGAACAGCTGAGTCTCTGATGTGTAGGAGGGCTTCGTTAGTATCGATGCGGCGCCGCCGATGAGGAGTCCAACCAAGGCCGCGACCGCAATCAAAAGCCAACTGCGGCGCAGCACGCGAAGATAATCGTTGAGAAGCAAACCGAAGTCCCCCTGAGTCAAATTTGGGGGAGCCGGTTGACACACCCCGAGAACCGCACGTTATCTCGCGATCCAGTCGATTATACCTGCTCAGCGGCCTCCCACTTCGGACCGTTGCTGGGTGCTGGCCCGTCCGGTTTGCACTTTTCTTTAGGTGGATCGTATACGTCGGGGGAGCGGGGACGTCGGAACATCTGCGCTTCGGCACGCAGTGAATTTGTTGCTAGTTGCAAGTTCCTTGTAGGAAATTCATTCGGCTGCCACATGGGTGCTGATAATTCGGCTGTGCTGTTCGCACTCGCTGACAGTCCCGATCACGATGCGGGCACGCTTCCTGTAGGCAGCCTTGACTTGCCCCTCAGGCAAGGCGTCATACTCTGTCTCACCGTAAAGGGATCTCGCTACCGCGTTGATCGCGTCCGGGCTGATGTCTTCCATGCTCCGACGGTAGGGGTATTCCGAGGCCCGAGCACGAGAAGCGGATACCTGCATTCTCAGCGCTTTACTACTTGGAAGCGCCTCGAGAGACGATGCTACGGGTGATCGTAGTGACGGTAGGTTCGATCGTCGCGGGGCCCAGTATGTCACCTGCTCTTCGGCCGGCAACACATGACATCGATCGCTGCATTCTTGAATCAAGGGGTTTCTCCGGTGTTAGATGCAACAGGGTCGACTCGGTAGTCGCCCAATATGGGCCGGTCGTACCTAGGGATCTTGGGTATCTCAGGTGCCCTTGACGTCTAACATTGCTGTGATTTCGAGCTTTGATTTGCCCCGGAGAAGATTACCGAAAGATGCCCGTCGGCTCTTCATGCATAGTCATCGAGCTCCGTGAATAATGAACAAGAAGTCCGCTGATGAACTCCAGTGGCGCTCGGCAGCGAGTAGTGAACTTGGAAAGTGAGTAGTGAGTCCCAGGGGCGCCCTGCACATTCCAAGCGCGTCTTTGACCTTGCCATCGTCCGATCCAGTTGAGTCGCGGCGAAGCTTTGAGGTGCTGTCCGTGGGTACAATCGGTCACCAAGACGAACGCACACTGCTTTGCGGGAGGTACGGATACACATGTCGGAATGGCTCGAAGTCGGGACGGACAACTATGTGCTGGTCACTGAAGGATCCCTGCTGAACACTGGCCTTATCGTCGGCACAGAGCGTGCAATGGTCATCGACACCGGGTGTGGTCCCCGTCAGGGACGAGAAATTCTGAATGCTGTCAGGGAGAAGGCAGATCTGCCCCTCGTCGTCGTCAACACCCACGCCCATTACGACCACTTTTTCGGCAACGCCGTCTTCGCCGAAGCCGGCGTCACCGAATTCTGGGCGCACCAGAACTGTGCCACCGAGATAGACCAGCGCGGTGACGTGCAGCGCCGGCACGTTGGAACGCTGGAGCCTGAAATGGCAGCCGGTGAAGGTCAGAACATCGAGCTGCTAGTCCCTAACGCAATAGTCAAAGACCAGCCCGTCCTGGTGGACCTCGGTGGCCTCACAGCAACGCTGTTCTATCTAGGTCGAGGCCACACCGACGGCGATCTCCTGGTGGGAACGCCCACCACTCTCTATGTGGGTGACCTTGTGGAACAGGGAGCCCACCCCTCCTTCGAGGACTCCTACCCCGAGGAATGGGCAGTCGCCCTCCGGCACATCTCCGCGCTGCGGCACCGCTACGAATTCCTGATCCCCGGGCACGGCAAGCCCTGCAGCGACCAATTCGTCAAAACCATGGCCAACACCATGACCACAGCGGTCCGTCAGGCCCGCCAGTCCATCCGCGACACTCCCAACGACGCCACCAAAGCCATCCCTGTCCTGCCCTACGGGCCTGAACAATCGCGCTGGTTCATCAAGCGGCTCCAGGAGATGCGCGGGGAATCTGGCCGCGAGTAGTAGGGCAGGATGATTGGGAACAATGTGTGTCCTCGTTATTTAGAGTGGGGGGAGTTGTAGTGAGCGTTGGCTAAATCTGTTAGCCGTTAGGGGCCCATACCCGGTCTAACGTGCCCCATAAGTCGTAGGTACCTACATGACATAATCGGGGCATGGACTTCGCGGGGGTATTTGGTGCACTGCTTGGGATCGGCCTGCTGATCGGCGGCGCAGTGGTCGTGTGGCACGTCCACAATTGGCCGGTTCTCGGATGGATACTCATCGCGTACGGCGTCCTGACCAACTCCGACGCAACGCCGACCCCGGTTGTGAGTATCGGGAATATCCACGTATTCCAAGAAGACGCAATCAGCGCCCTCCTATTGGCTGTCACGATCCTTAGTGTCCGGACGGTGTGGCAAAATCTCGGGCAGCGCGCACTGATCCCGCTACTTATGCTGGCCGTTCTGGTGGTAAACCTTGCAATAGGTTTTAAGTCGTTCGGCATGCCGGCAATTGTCGAATTTCGACCGTTCTTCTACTTCTTCGCGTGCCTTGCTTGGGGGCTATCTCTCGACTGGGCGGGGGAAAGCGCTAAGAAGCATGCCCGATATTTCCTCTATATTTGCGGATGGGGACTAGTTGCCATCGCGGCCCTGAATATTGCTAAGCACGGAATCGCTTCGTCTTCGGATATGTATATCGACCCTGAGGGTACTTACCACACTCTCCGGCCAGTGGTTGCATCACAGGCGGCCGTACTGACGGTAGCCGGGCTATATGCCCTCTATGAGTGGGGTCGAGTTCGTGGCGCAAAACTCTTCCTGTCCGGAATCGCATTCTCTGGCGTAGTCATCGTTGCCCAGCATCGTTCTGTATGGATCGCTTTTGCGGCCGGCATCCTCGTGCTGGGCTTGCGGGCTGCGAGTGCTATCCGGTGGCGCATAGCTCTGCTTGCCATTTTCTCGTCGTTCGGGATACTCATCCTCGCGCTGTCAGGAGCTCTTACCACGGTCATGGACTCGTTTGCCGCGTCGATAGACGCCGTCACCGCCACCAACAGCACCCTCACCGATAGGACTTCTGGCTGGGATTCGCTGGTGTCCGACTCGCTCAGCCGTGGGCCCGCTGCTGTGCTTTTTGGACAGCCCTTTGGAACGGGCTATCTGCGTATCGGGCCAAACGGGCTCCCCCAAACTTATGCCCCGCATAACTGGTACGTCTCGATCTACCTCCGCACCGGCATCGTAGGTGCGCTGTCATTCAGCAGCATACTTTTGGGGGCGCTAGTTCGCCTGGCAAAGCAGCGCTCGATATGGGCTGGCGTCATGGCCTGTATCGCGGTCTTCGCTCTCGCCTACACCGTTCAGTGGTTCATTGCACCACTAATTGCAGCGGCCATCGCCATATCAAATACACAGAGCGCGGCTGCTGTTGAAGTGAAGGCCCCTAAGAAACTGCGCCCAGTTTCCGAGGCGTACCGGCATTTTCCTCAGAAGGTTTGATGCGTTCCCTTTGGTAGCTGGAGAAATTACAGCTACCCAAAGGGAACGGTTAGACCATCTCTGCTGCCACGTACGAGCGCACTGTTGACCCAGTCAGCGAACCGGCGGCCAATGTTGCTCCCGGTGCTTGTGAGGCTGACTTCCAATTTGCCACGGTCGGCTATCCCGGTTCATTGCACAGGTCCCAACCTTCAAGATTGGACTCGCTCCCGAACTCCGTAGCCATGCGGCTCCAGAAGTCGGCAAAGGCGGACGACGGCAAAGCTGCGTCTCCGAGGATCATCCGCTGCCCCGTCGTGCCGTCGTAGGAGTAGTAGAAGCCCTGGTTTTTCGGCCAGACGAGCAGAGTCAGGCCAGCCGCCCTAGCGTTCGTGAATTCCGCGTGAAGCCGGCTAACTTCGGTAGCATCGAGCGCCGCGTTCAGCGTTGGCTGCAACCGTTCTCAGCGGATCGTTAGCCGAACCATTGTGTAGCCACGAACTTCGAGAAATTTATAGGCCGCTGACCCATAGGTGTAGTCGGTGCCGAAGTTCCCGCGCCTGACATTGCCGAGATTTCCGGTGGCGGTACTTCCATACGGGTAGTACAGGTGCCCCATGGGGAAGTTGATCCCGCGCTCAGCACTGGATACTCGATTGTGTGATTCGATCACCTCAGCCGAACGCACAACTGTATCCAGGGTTCCGGCCATTCCTCCGCTGGCGCGATAGACCGCATGGGTATCTCCGGCGTTTTTCGTGCAGTCCACCTGCTTACTGCGATCGACTGCGCGTCTGCCCAGCTATAGATTGACTCTGCAACATCGTCCCACCGCGCCCCTTCTATGCCAGCCTTGATAGGGAGCCAAACTCCCCGATCCAAGGCCTGGCCCCGGATGCGCGGCACCCTTCTGCCCGGCGGTTCAGGTTGAGAATTGGGTGTTTATCAGCGCCTTCACTGAGGTGTCGGCCACCCCGGCGACTGGAGCCCTGAGCCGTCCGTCTGCGTTGATGCTGCCGAACGACCTGACCGCATCGGTTTTATCGATCTTCCCGGTGACGACTGTTGACAGATCCCAGTTCGTTGCACTGTAGCTAGCTCCGGATGTGAAGGCGGCCCTGGCCGACACAACATCACCGTTTGGGGAGAGAACTTTGTCACCGGCAGAGTAGGCCGTATTGGCTTTCCACTTGGGGACATATATGGCATTACTTTGTTTCTCAGAAGCGCGTTTGCAAGTCCCCTACTCCTGGCGACGACGCCCTGTTTATGCAGACATTCCTGCGCCAGTCCATCCGCGATACACCCACCGACGCCACTAAAGCCATCTGTTAACGCCAACCGAAAACAGGGCCAGTAACGCCAACTGAAAATAGGGCCACCGACCAATTATGGAAGGTGATCAATTTGGATGATTGGGCGGAGATACGCCACCTGTTTTCGACGGGCAAGCACTCGAAGCGGGAGATCGGCAGAATCGTGGGGGTTTCCCGCGGAACGGTGGACCGGGCACTGGAGTCGGACCGGGCGCCGAAGTATCAGCGGGCATCCGGGGTATCGAGTTTTGATGCCTTTGCTCCCAGGGTGCGGGAGTTGTTGGTGAAGACGCCGACGATGCCGGCCGCGACGCTGGCGGAGCGGGTGGGCTGGTCCGGTTCCGCGTCTTTGTTCCGGGCGAAGGTCGCTGTGATCCGGCCCGAGTACGCACCGCCTGACCCGGCCGACCGTTTGGTCCACGAGCCGGGCTTCCAGGTCCAGTGCGATCTCTGGTTCCCGCACGAGCCGCTGCCCGTCGGTGAGGGCCAGTCCGATACGCCCCCGGTGCTGGTGATGACCTCGGCGTTCTCGGGCTTCATCCAGGCCAGGATGTTGCCGTCGCGGACAACGCCGGACCTTCTTGGCGGAATGTGGACTCTGCTGCAGGACGCGCAGGCAGTTCCGTCCAGGCTGTTGTGGGACAACGAGTCCGGCATCGGCAGGCGCCGGCCCACGGAGCCGGTGGCCGCGTTCGCCGGGTACCTGGGGCTGGAGATCAAGCTGCTTCCGCCGCGGGATCCGGAGTCCAAGGGCATGGTCGAGCGGATGAACAGGTTCTTCCGGCAGCGCTTCATGCCGGGCCGGGACTTCCGCTCCCCAGCGGACTTCAACGGCCAGTTGGAAGACTGGCTGCCCAAAGCGAATCACCGGTATTCGAGGTCCCGCCACGGCCGCCCGGACGAGCTGATCGTCCTGGACCGGGAAAGGATGAGGGAGCTGCCGCCGGTGTCCCCGGAGGCGGTGTTCCGCAACGCGGTGCGGCTCCCGCGGGATTACTACGTGCGGGTGTTCTCCAACGACTATTCCGTGGACCCTTCATTCATCGGGCGGATCGTGGATGTCATCGCTGACCTGAACACCGTATGGGTCACCCACGAGGGGGTCATCATCGCCACCCACGTCCGGGCATGGGCCCGGCACCTGGTCCTGACCGACCCCGCCCACGTGGCCCGCGCAGCGGTGATGCGCCGAGACTTCCGAACTCAAAGAGTCCACCGCCCCGTTCCCGAGGAAGCAGTGGAGGTGCGGGATCTGGCCGCCTACGACGAGATCTTCGGCATCGACCTCGGCCAGCAGCCTGCGCTTCTCGAGGTGGCCTCATGACCGGGACACCGTCACAGATCGAGTACTACGCCAGGGCACTGCGGGCACCGCGGATCAGCGATGGGTTCCGCCGGCTCGGGGACCAGGCCAGGGACGCCGGCTGGTCCCACGAGGAGTACCTGGCCGCGGTCCTCTCCCGTGAAGTCTCCGAACGCGAAGCATCGGGAGCGGCGACACGGATCAAGGCCGCACGATTCCCGGCCCACAAGGACCTCGAGGAGTTCAACTTCGACCATCAGCCCTCTGCGGATCGGAACCTCATCGCGCATCTGGGCACCGGCGTGTTCCTCTCCGAAGCCAAAAACGTGGTCCTTCTCGGGCCTCCGGGCACCGGCAAAACCCATCTCGCGGTCGGCATCGGCATCAAGGCAGCCAAGGCCGGGCACCGAGTCCTCTTCGACTCCGCGACTGGCTGGGTCGCCCGGCTCCAGGAAGCCCACTCCCGCGGGAAACTCGCCCAGGAACTGGTCAAACTCCGCCGCTACAGTCTCCTGGTGGTCGACGAAGTAGGCTACATCCCGTTCGATCAGGACGCCGCGAACCTGTTCTTCCAGCTCGTCTCCAGCCGCTACGAACACGCCTCCATGATCCTGACTTCAAACCTCCCGTTCGCCCGCTGGGGCGACGTCTTCGGAGACCTGACCATCGCCTCGGCCATGATCGACCGGATCGTCCACCACGCCGAGGTCATCAGCCTCAAAGGCAACAGCTACCGGCTCAAGAAACACCAACCCGCCGCCAGTACGGCACAATAGAACCACAACCCCGTGGCCCCGTTTTCAATTGGCACAAATGGCCCTGTTTTCGGTTGGCGTTAACACCATCCCCGTCCTGCCCTACGGGCCCGAACAGTCCCGTTGGTTCATCAGGCGGCTTCAGGAGAACTGGCGCATCAGCCACGATGCCTCGTAACAAACCGTAGTTCCCGGGCAATCTTGAGGTTGGCGCCCTATGGTCAGCGCATGGGCCGCTACGAGGGAAGTTACGACGTTCGCTATTCGAAGCGGGATGCACGGCAGCGCAGGCTCCGGGTTCTCTCATATGTGGCACTGGCCGCTCTGGCAGTAGCCACCATCGGGGTGGTACTGATGGCGGTTCAGCGCTAGGCGCCACACGCAAGCAGAGCCTCAAAATCTGCCCGACCTGCGCAAACACTGATCTTGAGTCAACCTTGAGGGCAAACCGCAGGGTAATTTGCGTCTGCCCCGCCAAGGTGGATCCATGCTCTCACGTCTCCGGGCAGGGAGCGTTGTTCTCACCTGCGCCCTGTTTGCCGCCGTCCAGTTCCAGCCCGCCAACGCCGCGTCCGCCGCAACCGCGGCAGCGCCCACGGACAGCGTCGCCGCCTCCCACAGCAGCCCGGCAGCCACCCCCGCCAGCCTGGCCTCCGTGTCCGCCATGCCCGGCCAGTCCGGGCAGCAGCTCGCCGTCCCCGTCGCCCCCGGCCTGCGGCCCGCCCGCATCACCGGCAGCATTGCCGTCACCGGCCAGCCCACCACCGGCACCATCCGCGTCAGCGTCCAGGGGCGGGCCCTCCTCGAAGCGCCGGCCAAGGGAACCGTCGCCCTGGACGCCCCCGTCAGCGCCACGGACCTCACCGACCACCAGCTGGTCCTGGCCCTGGAATACAACCCCGCCGTCCGGGACGTCTGCACCGCCACCCAATCCACCGCCACGCTCAACAACATCAGCCTCACCACCCAGGGCACCGAAACCGCGCCCACCACCGTGGCCGAATTTCTTGCCCCCTCCGTGCCCGCCATCCTCATCCCCGTCCCGGCCGAGCCCTCCACCGACGTCTCCGCCGCCATCCTCGCCGCCTCCGCCGCCATGGCCCACCGCTACCCGGACGCCGCACTCACGCTCGTGCCGCCGTCGGACGTGGACGCACAGGCCGGCGCCCTCCCCGCCGGGTCCCGCATCATCACCATCAGCGCCACGGACGGCGCCGCCAGCACCACCCTCGGCACCCAGGCCGGCCGCCCCGCCCTCACCATCACCGGCACCGGCGAGGGCCTCCGCACCGCGGCCCGCGCCCTGGCTGACACCAAATCCGCCCTGGCGGACGGCGCCGCCGTCACCGGCATGACCTCCACCGTCCCCGCCGCGGCAGGGCCCGAACAAACCTTCGCGGACCTGGGCGCCCAGGCCATCCTGCTGGCCGGCTACGGAACCCAAGAAACGTACCTGGGCGTCAACCAGTCCCAGTTTGGCGGCCCCGTCTCCGCCATCAGCCTCCAGCTGCGCGGCACCCACACCGCCGTCCCCACCGGCGGGCAGGCCGCGCTCTCCGTCTACTGGAACGACTACCTGCTCAGCTCCCAAACCCTGGACGGCGACACCTTCGACATCACCGCGGACGTCCCCGCCGGCCACATCCAGTCCCGCAACGGCCTGCGCCTGCGCCTCACCGCCCTCCCCGCCGGCGGCGACTGCTCCGGCCCCGCGGGCCTGCTCCCCATGGAACTCACCGTGGACACCACCGGCAGCAAACTCACCGCCCAGCGCGGCCACTCCATCAAGCCCGGCTTCGCCCGCTTCCCTCAAGTACTGGGCACCACCCTCCCCATCGCGTTCGACGCCGGCGCTACCGCCCAGCAAAACACCAACAACGCAGCCACGCTGGCGTTCTCCCTCCAACGCGACAACGACTCCCTCCTGGACGTCCGCCTCACCACCCCCGACGCCCTTCTCGACTCCAGCGACTCCGGCCTCCTGGTGGGCGCCACCCCCGCCACCGCCGAACAAGCCGGCGCCCCGCTCCGGCTCGCCGGATTCCGCACCGTCTCCAGCCGGGACATCGAATACGGCGTAGGCACCAGCGCCCCCTACGGCGCCCTGGAAGCCTACGAGCACAACGGCCGCAACCTCCTGCTCCTGGGCGGCTGGGCCCCGGACACCGCCGACACCAAGGCACCGGCGGCCACCCCCGGCACCCTGCAGGCCAGCCTGGCCAGCTACGTCCAGCAGCAGCCCGGCGGCTGGAGCTCCCTGTCCCGCAACATCCTGGTCACCCAGACCAGCGGCAACCCCGTGCTGCTGGAAACCAACGCCATCACCCCGCAGGCCGAAGTCACCGACGGGTTCCGGCCACTGGCACTCTGGCTCGCCGCCGCAGCTGCCGCGCTGGTCCTGGCCGCGGGCACCCGCGTCCTGCTCCGCCGTCGCCACCGCCGCGCTGCCCAGGCCCACGCCGACGCCTTGGAACAGGCCGCCGCGGACACCGCCCGTGGCCAGTGACATGCAGGCGGCCCCCGCACCCCTGACGGACACCCCGGCCAGGCCGGCTGCGGGGGAGCGGACCCCATGGCTGCGCCGCACCTGGACCGCCCTGGGTTCCCCGGCGGCCGGGCGCCGCATCCCCGGCACGGCCACCATCGCGGTGGTGGCGGCCGCCGTCGGACTCCTGGCCTGCCTCTACACCACCGGCCAGGGCAGCAACCTGGACTACTCGGACGCGCAAAGCCACCTCACCATCGCCCGGCGCGCGTTCGATTCCAAAGCGCCCGGGTTCGAACAGCTCGGCACCGTGTGGCTGCCCATGCCCCACCTGCTCCTTATGCCGTTCATCATCAACCTCTGGATGTTCAGCAGCGGCTGGGGCGCCTGCGTGCTGGGCACCATCGCCCTGGCCGCCACCGCCGCCGGGCTGTACCGGATCTGCGCCCGCCTGGGCTACGGCCGCACCGGCCGGCTGGCCGCCGTGCTGGTGCTCCTGGCCAACCCCGCCATCCTCTACACCTACACCACCGCCCTCACCGAACCCGTGCTGCTCATGTGCCTGGTGGCCGGCATGGCAGGCCTGGCGCACTGGGCCACCAGCCGGCGCCGCATGAGCGCCGGCGAGCTCGCCGTGTTCGCCGGGATCCCCTCCGGCGCCGCCGTGCTCTCCCGCTACGAAGGCTGGGCCCTGGTGCTCACCGGCACCCTGTTCGTCCTGATCACCGAGCTGCGCCGCTCCCGCCAATGGCGCGAGGCCACCAAAATGGCCGCCGCCTACGCCATGGTCCCCGCCGCCGCCGTGCTCTGGTGGATCTCCTACAACTGGGCCATCTACGGCAACCCGCTGGAATTCATGTTCGGCCAGTACTCCGCCTACGCGCAGCAGAAAAACATCACGGACGGCGGCCTGCTCCCCACCAAAGGCAACCTGGGCCTGACCCTCTGGACCTTCCACTGGTCCCTGCTGGAAACCCTGGGCATCACCGTGCTGGCCGCCGCAGCGTGCGGCGCCCTGGTGGTGGTGTACCGGCGCGGCCTGGCCACCAGCACCCTGCTGGTGGCCGTCACCGGCAGCGCCTACGCCTTCGCCCTGCTCAGCCTCTACCTGGGCCAGACCGCCATCAACAACGACCACTCCCTCCCCAGCACCTGGTGGAACAACCGCTTCGCCCTCACCGCCCTGCCCCTGGCCGCCGTGCTGGTGGCGGCGTTCGTGCACCAGGTGACCCGCCGCCGTCGTACCCGCTCCTGGATTGTGGCGCTCCTGCTCCTGGCCCTGGCCGGGCAAAACGCGTGGTGGCTGCAGGACCCCGCCGGCCGGCTGGCCATCCTGGCCGAGGGCCGCATGTCCCACGAATCCAACACTTACTCCTTCGCCGCGGCCCGCTGGCTGAAACAGCATTACGACGGCGGCGGGATCCTCCTGGACGAAAGCGCCCGCGGGAACGCCGTGCTCCCCATGATGGGCATCCCGCTCGCCAACATCTACAACCGGGCCGCCGGCGACCACTTTGGCCCCGCCCTGCAGGACCCGGCCAAATACGCCAAGTGGGTGCTGGTGAACGTGGAAGGCGAGGACGCCCCCGCCGATTCCGGCTTCACGGACCTGGTGTACCAGGCCATCAGCGCCAGCCCCACGTTCAACGCCCGGTACGCCGTGGTGTTCTCCAGCCCCACCCACCGGATCTACGAAAGAACCGTCAACTGATGGCAGATTCAGCCCCGGTCCTCTCCACCCTCCGCTCCGGCGGCACAGCCGCCTCCTACGATGACGGTATGGGCGTGCAGTCCGTGGCGCTGGGCCAGACCCTGCTCCTGGCCGGCCTGATCACCACCGAACAGCTGGACCGGGCCCTGGTCCGCGCCACCACCGAAGGCGGCCTGCTGGGCCGGCACATCATCCTGGAAACCGGGCTGAACCGCCGGCACGTGTACCAGGTGCTGGCCGAACAGTGGGACGCGCCGCTGGTGGACCTGGTGCAGCACCCCTCGGACGACGCCCTGCTGGAGCAGTTGAGCTTCACCGAAGTCTCCGAGCCCGGCTGGCTGCCCTGGCACCTGGAAGACGGCGTGCTCACCGTGGCCACCGCCGTCAAACCCAACGAGGACATCCGCCGCGCCGCCCTCCGCATCCCCGGGGCGGAGCAGGTGGTGTTCCGCACCACCACCGACTGGGACATCAACCACTCCATCCAGCGCGCCTTCCGCAACCACCTGCTCTACGAATCCGCCGAACGCCTGGCCGAGGAACAACCGGACGGCTCGGCCCGCACCGCCCTGAACCTCTGGCAGCGGCTCCTGCCCGCCGTCCTGCTCAGCTGCCTGCTGGCCGGCCTGGTCCTCGATGCACAGCTGACGGTGATCGTGCTGCTCACTGCCGTGAACGTGGTGTTCCTGGTGAGCATCGGCTTCAAGACCCTCGCCAGCCTCCGCCAGCCCTTCGACGCCCTGCATGACCGCGCCGCCGCCAAGGCGCTGGCCCGGGAACTGGAACGGCGCGGCGCGGGAACCGGGGCCCTGGGTTCCGGCGTCCTGGGTTCCGGGACCGTGGGCGATCCGTCCGCGCTGGACGGCCGGATCCCCGACGGTGACCTGCCGGTGTACACCATCCTGATCCCGGTGTTCCGCGAGGCCAACATCATCAACAAGCTCCTGGCCAACCTGGGGCAGCTGGACTATCCGCGCTCCAAGCTGGACGTGCTGGTGCTGCTGGAAGAGGACGACACCGAAACCATCGAAGCGGCCAAACGCTCCCGGCCACCCGAGTACGTGCGCATCCTGGTGGTGCCCCGCGGCGAGCCGCAGACCAAGCCCCGGGCCTGCAACTACGGCCTGACGTTCGCCCGCGGCGAGTACGTGGTGATTTACGACGCCGAGGACCGGCCGGACCCGGGCCAGCTCCGCGCGGCCATTGACGCGTTCCGGCAGGACGCCTTCGAACGCTGCTACCTGGCCCCGGACCGGCGCCCGCTGATCTGCGTGCAGGCGGCCCTGAACTACTTCAACGCGGACCAGAACGTCCTCACCCGGCTCTTCGCCATCGAATACACCCACTGGTTCGACTCCATGCTCCCGGGCCTGGACCGCTCCGGTATCCCGCTCCCGCTGGGCGGCACCTCCAACCACTTCGACACCCGGCTGCTGCGCCTGGTGGGCGCCTGGGACCCCTGGAACGTCACCGAAGATGCGGACCTGGGGCTCCGCGCCGCCGTCGAAGGCTACCGGGTGGGCGTCATCAACTCCACCACCTGGGAGGAAGCCTGCTCCCAGGTGCCTGCCTGGATCAAGCAGCGCACCCGCTGGATCAAGGGGTACATGGTCACCGCCGCCGTGAACACCCGCAACACCGTCCGGTACGTCAAGCGCACCGGGGTGGCCGGCGCCGTCGGCTTCCTGGGCCTGATCCTGGGCACCCCGCTGGCCTTCCTCGCCTACCCGCTGGTGCTCGGCTTCACCATCGTCACCTACGTGGGCTACAACTTCGTGGGCCTGGTGCTGCCGGACTGGCTGCTGGTGGGCGGCGTGGTGTCCATGCTGTTCGGCAACGCCATGATGATCCTGGTCTCCGGGATCGCCACCTGGCGCCGGCACGGCTGGCGGATCGCCATCTTCGCTCTCCTGAACCCTGCCTACTGGGTGCTGCACGCCGTGGCCGCCTGGCGCGCCGCCTGGCAGATGCTCTCCAGCCCGCACAAATGGGAGAAGACCCCGCACGGCCTGGATGAGGAGTATCACGACGACGGGCGGTGGTCCGCGTGAACACGCACTTTTCCGTGCTGGACCCCGCAGCCCTGGAGCTGCCCGTCCTTAACCCGCAGCGCATCCGCGACCTGGGGGAGGAGCTGGACAGCTCCGCCGGCGCGCACGCCTTCCTGGGCAACTACCTGGAGATGCTGCCGGACCGGCTGTCCATGGTGGCCAAGGCCGTGTGCGCGGGGGACGTAGAGACCGCCATGGACCGAGCGCTCAGCCTCAAAGTCACCTCCACCATGGTGGGCGCCCTGCAGCTCGCGGCGCTCGCCGAAACCATGGAAGCCCTGATCTGCCGCGGCGACTGGGCAGCCGCGGAACCACTGCTCGATCTCCTGGCACCCGCCGTCGCCGCCGTCCGGACGGCCGGTGCCGTCGTCGTCAACGGCCTGCTGCAGCCCTGAGCCGCGGGATTGGGACGGCAGGTGGGCATGCCCGGGGGATCCTGCAGGTCCCGCTGGAGTTTTCCCGCCGATAGGCTGGCAGGATGACTGATGAGGGGACAGTCCTTGAGGCTGACGAGCTATTGGTGGGATACGCGGGGGCACCGGTGTGCGGTGCGGTGTCGATGGCCTTGCGAGCGGGCGATGTGCTGGGAATTGTTGGCCTCAACGGTGCCGGCAAATCCACCGTCGCCCGGACACTCGCTGGACGGCAGGTTCCACTGGCCGGTGACGTCAGAGTCCAGGGGCTACCCGGGGACCCTGACACGGTCCAGTTTCGCCGGGGCGTATCTGCAGTCTTCGATGACGACCTGTTCTTTCCTTCCCTGACTGTCCGTGAGCACCTGCTGCTCATTGCACGCGGGCATTCAATGAAGAACCCTGACGAGAGCGTTGACGCTGAACTCGCATTCTTTGGCCTGGCTGCCCGGTCACACGTCGTACCGGATGCATTGTCGTCTGGGCAACGGCGCAGGCTGCTGCTGGCAGCCGGCCTGATGCGTCCCTCGAACCTGCTGATCCTCGATGAGCCCGAACAACGCCTTGACCCGCTGATGCGCGATGATCTCGGGCAGCGGCTACGCGACTATGCCAGGGGCGGGGGAACGGTGGTGCTGGTCACTCACGATCCCGTCCTGCTGACCACCGCCGCATCGACCTGCCTGGTCATAGACGACGCCGTACACACCGTCACGCCAGAGCAGGGGGCGTTGACCATTGCCGGGAGTTGACGTTGAAATGCTCGCTGGCCGGGCCGCAGCCGTGTCCCGGGCAGCATCCAGCCGGTCTCTTGCCTGGGAGATCGTCAGGTCAACCCGGAGATCTTCGCGCCGGTACAACCGCAGCCGTACATCCGTGGCGGACCTTTTCGCGGACCTTTACAGCTACGCCTTGGCGCTGGGCTGCGCCCTGACAGTGGCTGTGTCTTTCGTCATCGGCCTGCGCATTGAGATTGCTGACCGGGGTCCTGCCGGGCGAGGCGTCATAAGCCCGGAGTGGCTCGTGCTGCCGGGCCCGGTCCTCTGGACGCTTCTCACGTATGCGGCCCTGGCCGGGATCACGACACTTGCCCGGAGGCTCGGTCCGATTTCTGTCCGGGGACCCGAAGGTGGTTGGTGGTTGCCCCTGCCAGTGGACCGGCGGCCGATGGTGCTACCGGCCTTTCTGCGCCGGTGCGTCCTCACCTGTGCTGGCGCAGTTGCCGCGTTCCTGCCCTTCAGCTTCCTGACCTCCCTTGAGCGCATTGCACCCCAACACCTGCTGGCATCAGCTACCTTCGGTGCAGTCAGCGTCCTGGCCGTAGCCCTGGCGGCACTGCAGCAGCTGGAGATAATCAACCCCCGGTTCACCCGTTCGGCCTCCGCCGTTGTCCTCCTGCCGTGTGCTGTTCTCCCTTCCCTGCCTTGGTCACCCTGGCCGCTGATCCTGGCGGCCCTGTCCGCCATCGTCCTCATCAGCGTCATTGCGCCACGTGCGGGCCAGGTTCGGGGAGCGGAGCTGATCCGTGGCGGCGCCGTGGCCGGCCACGCGAGTGCATCCATTTTCTTCTTGGACACCAACGAAATGTTCCGCGTGTTCCGAGGAAACCGGCACGCGGTCGAGACCGGGAGAGCAGCCCGCTTCTACGCCCGGCCTGCACGTGGCCCAGTCCGCGCGCTGTTCCGGGCAGACATCGTGGCATTCGTCCGCCTGCACCCGTCCATGGCTGCTCCGGTGTTCTGTCTGGGGGCATGCATCTCGGTTTTGCTCGTCGACGCCGGACTGCCCGCGCCCCTTCAACTCGCCGTCATCACCCTTGCAGGCTGCGCCACTGCTTCCAGTCTTGGAACCGTGCCGCGCCGGACAACCTTGGTACCTGAACTCGACGCACTCCTGCCCGTAGCGCCGACCCTGGTGAGGGCCAGCAGGACACTCATGCCGGCCCTTGCAATGGCCCTCTGGATGGCATGTTTGAGCGGAATCCTGGTGATGCTGGGGCCCGTTGGACCCGCTCTCATCCTGATGGGGGCGCTATCGGGTGTCGCGATGGGCGCCGGTGCGGTACGCAGCGCGACCCGTCCGGCACCTGACTGGTCCGTTCTCCCGGTCGAAACACCATTCGGGCCGGTTCCCCAAGCACAATTCTCGTCGCTCTTGCGCGGGCTGGACGTAACCATCCTCGCGCTGGGCCCGCTGCTGCTTGCCCTCTACCTTGGCGCAGTCAACCCCTACCTGATCATCCTGCAGGCTATCGTCAGCACCGGCGTGGTTGCCGTCGTCGTACTCCGTCCTTTCAGCACGCGGTAGTCGCCGTAACACTGATGGCAAGCCCTGCACCCGTAGGCCTTGCACCTCCGAGCCCTGCGCCGCTGAGCCGCGGTTCCTGGGCTAGGACCCCGCTGGGCGGCACGTGGTCCCGGACCCGTACTTGAGCCAGTCCGGCAGCGCCGCGGTGAAGGCCTCACGGATGGCCGGGGTGTTGGTGATGGTCCAGTCGATCCGGCCGTTGACTTCGGTCTCGTTCTTGTCCCACTCAAACCAGTTGATCATCTTCAGGTTGGGGAACTGGGCGTGGGTCTGTTCGCCGAACACCTGCTCCCACCAGGCCCGCTTGATGTCCGCCTCGGAGGCGCCGCCCACTGCGGGGTTGTACAGCGCGGCTGTTTCCGGGATGGCCACCGGCTTGTTATGGTCCTTGCCGTACACGCCGTAGAAATCCGGCAGCAGGCTGTCATCGCCGTTGGTGCCGTTGTAATTGCCGGTGAGCTGGTCCGCGAACTTGTTCGCCTCAGGGATCTCGTTCTCGCCCCACGGGTACTTGGCGCCCCAGTGGTACAGCGACATGCCCGCCCAGTCCACCGCGTCATCCCCCGGGTAGTACGGAGCGTAAGCGTCGTCCGCCATGGTGATCACGCCGTCGTGGTTGGTGTCCAGTGCCGCGAAATCGGCAGTGCCCGGTTTGGCCTCATACTTGCCACCGGCGAACGGGTAGCCGCCGCCATAGTTCGGCGCCCACATCATGGCCGAGCCCGGCGCCGTGGTGTGCACCGCATTGGCAAGGGTCTTGAACGCGGCAACGTATTCCAGCGGCTGCTGGGACCAGGCGTACCAGGAGCCGTTCATTTCGTGGGCGAACCGGACAATCACCGGGACGCCGGCCTTGTTGAACCGGTCCAGGTCCTTCGCCAAAGCGGTTGCGGTGGCATCGGTGACGGCCGACAGGCCATCGGCGGGTTCCAGGGTCAGGAGCATCATGTGGCCGTCCGCGCGGATCTGGTCGACCGCCCGCGCAAGGTCATCCTCGTCCTTGGCGGTGAGGGGGAACCCGGTGAAGGACACGCTCACTGCCGGTTTGTGGCCCAGGTCCGTGGCGAACGTGGCCAGTGGCTTGGAGTGGAAATCCAGGTTTACTCCGAACAAGGCGCCATCAGCCGGGGCAAGCGATGACCGGGGCGTCACCTCGCAAGTGGAGACGTCCGGCGTTGACTGTTGCCGGTGGGCAATGTCATTGGCGAAGTTCCACCCCGCGACACCCAGCGCCACCAGTCCGATCACCACGGGAAGCACGAATGCCCGGCGCAGCTCGGCCCTGTTCGCTTTCCGGGATTCGTTGTGCCCCGCAGGATTTTCCCCCACAATCAATACCAAACCTTTCCTGACCAGCAGTTCTGTCCCATCCTAGGGATCAGCCGCCCACCTTGTTGATACTTCCCGGTGCGGCACGATATCCGCGTCCTGGGCTAGGGCGTATCTCCTAAATCCGGGCCTCTTTGAGTCGGATTGCTTGATGAGTGTAAATCAGTGCTCACACCCGCAGGGGGCGGAAGCGGGCAAGATGAGTCCGGCGACTTGCTTGCCGGCGGCAGCCTGCTCGAAGGCGACATCGCCCTCCGTAGATTTAAGCAGCAAGCCTATCGAGGAAAATGCACCTGGGTCGCTCCCAGGGCCCACTTCAAAAACAATTTGGTAGTCCTTGTCGGCTGTCCATGTTCCGCCTGCGGGGACGGTTATGGGCCCAGGCCACGTAGTCGGGCCACAGCTTGGAAGGGCTACGTGTGATGTAGGAAGGTCCTTCCTGTACCAGCCAGTTCCTTCGGAGTTTTCCGGTCCGTTATAGACGAGCATCGGCCCGGATTCCGTCTGGCTGATCGATTGGGGTTTATCGCAGTCGTTCAGGTCAAAAGTCATGCTTTGAGTGCTGCTGTTTGTTATGGCTTGCAGGGCAATCACAAAGGACGGCCTGCTGATGACGTGCTCTGCGCCAGTTACGCCAGCGACAATCATGTGCGCATTCGTGTAGTTTCTGCCCTGTGAAAGGGCACTTCTCCCCCAGAAGAAGGTGTCACCCGTGTTGGAACCGACTACGTTCTCCATGGCATATACCTCGGAAGCAGTCCACGGCCCGATACCGTACACAGGGTCTGGGACCGCAGACGCGGACGCCGGCCCCGTCGTCTCCTGAGGAGAGCTCGTAACGGCTTCCTGTGACGCATCAGCAGCCGGCACGGCTGCGGGATGCTCGCCTGCTGGAGGGGTTTGGGGCCTGAAGACCACCAATATGGCCGCGAGAACGGCAACGACGGCACCGACGATAAGGATCTGGAAAATAGGCGAGGCTGCATGCGGCGTGCGGTTCTGCCCGGGACTCGTTTGCGATGCGCTCTTCCGCTCGGCCAGGGTTCCCAGCAGTGGCACGCGGACATCCTGGGTAGGTGAGTCCGTCCCGGAAAAGACACCCAAATCATCGATCAGGGCTTCCAGTTCCGCAGCAACGGAATACATCGGAGGCCGCGCTGCCGGATTAGGATCCAGGCAGCGCCGGATCAAACGGGACAGGGCATCCGGCAGGTCCGAGAACCTTGGAGAGTCAGGTGGGTGCAGCGTGGCATTCTGGAACCGGTAAAAGTCGAATCGGACGTGCAGGTCCCCCTCCTGCCACGGGTGGAAACCCTGCGTGGCAGCGTAGAACAGCACGACGCCGAAGCTCCACACGTCGGACGCCGCCGGCACGTATTCGGTGCCGTTGAACCCGTCCAGCGGCGTCCACCGGGCAGAGTTGGGCATTGTTTCAGTTTGGGTGGCCCCTTCTTCCATCCGGAGAGACCGGATACCGCCCAGGTCCACGATCCGTACCAACGGCAGGCCGTGGCCAGGAACAGATCCCGCCGGCAATGCCGCTGGCGTGCCGATACGCTTTGGACTCCGGCCAGACAACGAGAAGATTGGCTGGCTTGATGTCCCTGTGGGCTGTGGCCATCGGTGGCCCGTCCAGCGACTCAATGACGACGTGTACGGCTGCCAGTGCCCTGGCAGCCGGGAGAAAGGCTGCTGCGGTAAGCCCGGGGTCAAAAGCCCAACGATGACCGGGCTCGTGTCCAATGAATTTGTCCAACTGCGTTCCGGCAAAGGGCATGAGGTCGAATCGAATTGTTATGCCCTGGACCATGTCATTCTTGATGCGGTCCACCTTGCCAAAGCCGTAGAGGCTCACCATCCCAATCATCGATTCCGGATCAGCCTGCTGCAGGTTGATAATTCTCTGAAGGGCATGACTGCGCCGTGGGCTAACGGCCGCAAGCTTGCTGCTGAAGCGCGCAATGAGCGGCGTCCCACGGGTAATGCCGAGCGCATCGTAGTCTTCATCCGACCAATGGCCTGAGGGCTCAACCTTGAAGACAGTGGCCTCTCCGCCAAAGCCCTCCGGCACTGGCGCAACACTTACCCAGAGCGTCCTGGGCTTGTTCCTGCGCGTTGTGGACGATAGAAATACGAGCCGGACGGTCTTTCCTCCCAGTTCGGCGAGGGAGTCAGCATCCACGGGCGTGGGTTCCATGGTCAGGTCACCTCCATTTCGATAAGCCGCTTGATAAGCCTTTCATCAAGAACGTGAGCTGCTTTACTGAGCAGGTACGGCATGCTGCATCCGGGATCACCCGTGAGGATTTCGGCTGCGGTCTGATAGGCCGCCTCGAACAAACGGCTGTTGTTCCTTTGGTTTTTATAGCCAAGGAAGTACTTCTTAGCGTTCGAAAACGTCATTTTCGTGCCTGCCCTGTTGTTGCATTCGACAGCATTTACGGCCAGGACCCAGTCCTTTTGCACGGCAGCATTGGCGTGCATGTCACGGGTGGTGTGCGTGTGCGGAGCCATCACCATCCCTCGGGCATTAATAACGAGACGCAGCGTCCCCGAGGGCTCGCCGTACAATTCAATCTTCACCACCGATGTCGTGGGCATCGGATGAATGGGAAATGGGTCGTCGGGCCCGATCGACTGCCATTTGGGGCCGTGGGAGTAAACCCACACGCTTCCCGCTCCGGCGTTCTGCCGGTTCATGATTACTGCCCGGTCGTCATTGTTGGTAATCGTCACAGCATGGGCTGATAAGGAATCGAACTCGCCGCCGCCCCCGATTTCCAATCGGCTCAACCCCTCCGCGTCGGGAGGGCAGCGGCCGACAACAAGCGACTGATATTCCTTCAGGATCCTGGTCGTGTTGGTCCGGTCATCGATAACAGTAATCAACACCGTCCAGCTCCTTTCCATGGACTCGCGCGAATCCGCTGTTGAGGACAATGTACCGTCGGGCATTCCGACCGGGGATTGTTGCGCTTCCATGTCACGCACGGAATTCAAGCAGTTCCGGGCTGGCCGCGAAAGACAAGACATCGCCGTCTACCAGGGGAGTTATGGCCGACACCAGTTCCCTGTTCACGTAGGAGTTCTTCCCCTCCTCCGGAACCAGAACCCAAACACCATGACTCACCCTTAGCTGGGCGTGACTCCTTGAAACAGTGGCGTCCTTGAGGAACACTTCACATTCACTCCCACGGCCGACGCGAATGGTGCCTTCGAGCCGGGCAATTAAGCGTCCCTCGCGCCACAGCGCGGGCGGTGCCGGCAAGTCCCTCATCCACTCGCCCGCCCCACTGTCAGCGTCAATTGCAGCGGGATTCGAGCCGGGCGGCACATGCTGGGCGGCCCCTGCCTCGGAACGAGTTGCAGCCGTCATCTCGGGTCCATAGGGCAATGTCGCCGCCGGTCCTACAGACACCCTGGTAGGCCCTGGTGCTTCGCTACGTTCGTCCCCGGAGCGAGCGTGTGACGAACTGAAAGACTCCGGAAGCAACGGCACCACCATGAATGGCTGATGGTTGCTCGGCGCTTTGGTTCCGGACAAGCGCGGGTGATTGCTCATGACACCAGCGTCGGGAAGGACATAAACCTCCAAAGGAAGGCTCAAATCGCCGTGCCAGCCATGCTTCATTGCAGTTCCTGCATAGAAATCCGCGTAGTGCTGGCTGAACTGTCGTAGTCCGACGGTTGACGAAACGAGGTCGTAGTCCGGCAATGCCAGCATCAGGACGTGGATCCGGTACATGAACTTGATACCTGGGTCGAGGGACTTGATGGAGTGTCCTGGGATTTGCCGTCGTATCCGCTTCATCACCACATCGACGGAGGTGGGCTCATCGTCGCTGCGTCCCATCATCTGCAGCGCCAATTCAAGGATTCCCGGGATGCGGTAACGGTGGCTGACAAAGCGATGGAAGCCCAGCACCATGAGTGGCCCAGTTCCCGCCAGCACCAGGAACATCGCCGAAATAATAAGAAGACCTGTGAACACTTTTCCTCCTCAAGGCCATTGGTATGTCCAGCATGCGATCCGGCAGCATCATGCCCCCAGCGGCCCAGCAAATTTTTGCTGCGAATTGTTGGGAGGAACTAATCCGTGACGGACACCAATGGTTCCGGGCTGGTGCAGCACCCCCTTCGGTGGCTCAACGCAGGCATAGTTGGCCGTGCCCGTGATGAGCCGACCCTGAAGGGGTCGGCACTTCGTGTCCCCGGATATAGGAAACCCTTGGGTTGCAGCTTCGGCACTGCATCGTGGCTTAGAAGTTGTGGTGTTCCTGGGGCCCAGGCGATATCGACCGGAACCGAGAATTCGGCGGTGAGCAGGTTTAAGGCCCGGCCGGGCGGCAGCCGGTCCCGGAGCCGTACTGCAGCCAGTCCGGCAGCGCCGCCGTGAAAGCGTCCCGGATGCCGGGGGTGCTGGTGACCGTCCAGTCGATGCGGCCCTTCGCCTCTGCCTCGTCCTTGTCCCACTCGAACCAGTTGATCATCTTCAGCTGGGGGAACTGCGCGTGGGCCCGGGCACCGAACACCTGCTCCCACCAGGCCCGCTTGATCTCGGCCTCGGCCGGGCCGCCCGCCGCCGGGTTGTACAGGGCAGCCGTTCCCGGGATGGCCAGCGGCTTGTTGTGGTTCACCGCGTACTCGCCATAGAAGTCCGGCAGGAGCCGCTCGTCCCCGTTGGTGCCGTTGTAGTTGCCGGTGAGCTGGTCCGCAAACTTGTTGGCCTCCGGCACGGCGTTGGCGCCCCACGGGTAGGTGGCGCCCCAGTGGAAAAGGGACAGGCCCACCCAGTCCACCGCGGCATCCCCGGGGTAATACGGGGCGTAAGGGTCATCCGCGATGGTGAGGACGCCGTCGTGGTTCGTGTCCAGGGCCGCGAAGTCCGGCGTCCCGGGCTGCGCGTCATTGAGGCGGCCGGGGTAGGCGTAGCCGCCGGCATAGGACGGTGCCCACATCATGGCCGAGCCCGGCGCGCCGGCGTGCACGGCGTCGGCCACCGCGGTAAAGGCCGCGCGGTACTCAACAGGCTGCTGCGCCCACGGGAACCAGAAGCCGTTCATCTCGTGCCCAAAACGGACGATGACCGGCACGCCCTGGCCGTTGATGGACGCCAGGTCCTTGACCAGGCCGGCGATGGCGTCAGGGGTAACTGCGGACAGGCCGTTCTTGGGTTCGAGGGTCAGCAGCATCATCTGCCCGTCGTTGCGGATCTGTGCCGCGGCCTGCTGCAGGTTGGTGCGGTCCTGGTCCGTGTACGGGAAGTCCACGAAAGAGACGCTGACGGCGGGTTTGTGCCCCAGTTCCGTGGCGTATTGGGCCAGCGGTTTGGCCGCCAGATCCAGGTTCACCCCAAACAGCGCTCCCGACGACGGCACCAGGCTCCCGCGGTCCGCCACCTCGCAGACGGGCAGGCTTTGGTCCGTCGCTTGGTTCTGGTCTGCAGCCGAGGTGTTCCGGTTCCGGTCAGCCAGCCCGCTGGAGATGCTGGCCACCCCGAATCCCACGGCCAGCACCGCCGCCGCCGTGGGGAGGGCCCAGGACTTGAACCGGTCCGCCATGGCCCCCCGGCGGGTCACGGAATTGTCCGTGGACTGCTCTTCAGGCAAAGCGGAACCCCCTGGTGGCCTGCGGTTTTATCTCCCATCCTAAATGTCGTCCGGCGTCCGGCAGGGATCCCCGAACGGACGGCAGAGCGTGCGGCGATCCGCTACGCTCCGGACTATGCCTTCGTCCTGGACCGTGTTGATCTCACTTCATGCCATCGCCGCCAGTTATTCCCTGATCTTCGGCGCCGTGAACCTGTTGAGCCGGCCTAAAGGCGGCAGAGTTCATCGGATCGTTGGTCGAATTTGGGTTGTTTCAATGTATGTCGTGGTGCTGACGTCGTTTGGTATCAGAACCATAGATGGCGGGTTCAATTGGCTCCACGCACTTTCCGTACTGACGTTTTGCACGCTGACCGCGGGACTTTTGGCCATCCGTAAGGGAAACATCAAAGCGCACCGCGGTTTCATGACCGGCAGCTACTTTGGCCTGCTCGGAGCGTTCGTGGGTGTTCTGTCAGTGCCCTCACGCCGTATTCCGCAGCTTGCCATTCATGAGCTCCCGATTCTGGGGCTGCTGATTCTCATCCTGCTCGGTACGGCTGCACTAACCATCACCGGCATTGTCCAGATTCGCAAAGCCTCGTCCATCCGCAGCGACCGTTAGTCGTTACCTACCGGCAGCCTCTGCGCCGAAGGGGCCGTTAGGAGTTGGAGGATGCGGCCACGCAGATCTGCGAGTACTTCGGTTTCGGGATTGCTGCGGGCGAGGGCCGCAAGGCCGCGGCAGGCAAGACCAGCGTCAGTGAGTTCTCCGCTGACAAGAAAATCCATGAGTTCCGAGGTAGGAAGAAGGTGCACGTGGCCGGATTCAGACTCATCCCAGGCCGTTGCAAATTCTTCCGATGCGTTGGCCGCGATGACAAGATGCTTACGTCGTGACGAGTTCGCAGCAAACCATTCTGAACCAGCGTAAAAGGCTGATTCTGAGTGGTAGCCGGTTTCTTCCCGTAGCTCTCGAAGAGCTGCCTCCATGGGTTGCTCGGCGTCATTGAGGTATCCGCCGGGGAGTTCGAGTAGTGACTTCTCGGGTCCTACGCGGAACTGTTCAAAAAGGACGACGTGACTTGCTGCAGGTGTGAATGCAAGGGTCGCTGCAGAGTCACGGCCGACAATGACGTCCCACTCAGTCACGGCCCCACTCGGCTCTTCATAGGTTTGGCGGTTGACCGTCACGAAGCCTTCGTAGGCGGGCGTGGTTCGAATCTTGTTCCAGGTGTCGCTGACAGGCACAGTTCTCCGTCTCTCAGTGGCTAAACGGTCTCAACACGTAAGGCAACCACAACCAAAGCCGGGGCACCCGAGGCAGCGAAGGCGAAGATGATTGCAACGATCGGCACGGACCGTGGTAGACGTACCGGACTATGAAGCGTTGGGCTTTTCAGCCGTGCGAATGGTCAGGATTGCATTTGAAGCAAACATAATGCCGGCCAGAAGAACAATGGCGGCCGAAAGCACGAGGTACCAGGTGCCAGCGGATGTCAGCGCGATGTAGACCCCCAGGAGTGAACAAATAACTGCCCCCAGCGACCAAATGAGCGTAGCTCTCTTGGAGTTATTCATGAGCCCAGCCTAGGCCAACGGCCAGGTCGTGCGTCCACTGGCGCGGCTGGGCGTGGTTCCATGCTGCCTCGGCACCTTTTGACAGGACTCCTGATGCGATCGTGGCCACGTGCAGGCTTAGGCTGCTGCATCTTGAGGAAAGCTTGAGTTTTTGACTCAATTTGTCAATTTCTTCGACTCATGGTTGGGTCTATGCGGGGGCTCACTATCACCAATGGAGAATGTTGTGGCTTTTTCCGACTACGCAATGGCGCTTTGCGCGCTGCTCGGCACCTTGTTGATCCCCTTTGCAGTCCTCTACCAGATGCTCCGGCTCAAGCGCCGCGCACTCCGGATCCCCGTCCGTCCCGCACCCCGAGGTAACAAGCGCTGACATGCCGTATGTCGACATCAACCCCCACAAAGGCCGTCCCAAGTGGGTGGGCTACACCGTCCTGACCGTCCTCCTGCTCCTCACCGTCGCCGTCGTGGCTGCAGCGCTCACCCACCACTAAGCATCCATCCCGGCTGCTGGAGGGCCGCCGTGGCCAGGACGTCCGCGTTTTAGGCCTTGGGGCTGAGCTTTCCCCGCGCGACGCTGTCGTCCGAATGTGCCGGATTCCCGTTGTACGCCTGGTTTGAGATGTCCACCACCGGATATTGGGCCAGGTCGATGCCGGTGGGGATGGTAAAGGTGCCCGTGCCGTCGGCCAGGACCCCCAGGCTGACCATTCCGGAGAGGTCGCTGGTGCCCACCCACACCTGCCGGTACCCAGAGGTCTTCTCAGCAGAGAGGCGGATGGTGAGTTGCCGGGTCCCGTCCGGGAGTTGCTCCACCTGTGCTTCGCCGCTGCCAGTATGCGCGGCCAGGGGAGTCAGCGGCGTTTCGGCCAGGACCAGTGCAACCGGACCTGACTGGGTGGGGGCGGCCGACGGCGTGCCCCCTTGCCCCAGGACCCCCGCAGCGGTCCACCCGGCGGCCGTGCCGAGGATGATCCCGGCGGCAGCGGCCGCCATCCAAAGCCGGGGGCGGCGCCGGTTTTTGCCCCCTGGCCGCAGCGGAATGGGTGCGGCGGCCAGGCCGTCGTCGGGCGTTGACGGTGTCTCCACCTCAGCCGGTGGGGCAGCCGGTTGGTCAGCCTGGCCCCCGGGCCTGGCCAGGGGATCGGCGGCGAGGGCCGGTGAAAGCCCGAGCGCCTGATGGATGGCCGTCCAGGTCCGGGCGCTGGGCCGGTCCAACGTGATGCCCGCAGGCTCCAGGGTGGCGATCTCAGCGACCCGTTGGAAGCCCTGCAGGGTTGCGGCGCACTCCGGGCAGGTGGCCAGGTGGTCTGCGTCGGCTTCCGTGCCTGGTGTCTCGCCCAGGGCCCTGAGGCTGAGCAGTTCCGCGTCAAGGTGTTCCATGTTCCACCTCCAGGCGGGTGCGCAGGCGGGTCAGGCTGCGCCGGATATGGCTTTTGACGGTTCCGAGCGGCAGGTTCAGCCGTGACGATATCTGATCGTGGGTCAAGTCATCGTAGAACGCCAGCCTGAGTATCGCCTGTTGCGGGTCTCCCAAGTGTTCAAGTTCGTCGTCGAGGATCAGCCGGTCGGCCACTGCCTCCACACTGCCGTCCGCCGGTCCAGCCGCAGGGTCCGGGAGAAGCTGGACGACGGCTTCTTCCACGTGGCGTTGCCGGGCGCGGGCGGAGAGGGCGTCGTTGATGGCGTTCCGGGTGATCCCCACCAGCCAGGCGGGGAGCCGGGCCACCTCCGGCCGGTACATGGTCCGTGATTTCCAGGCCCGAATGAAGACTTCCTGGGTGACATCGTCCGCGGCGTTCCGCTCGCCCAAGGACCTGAGGGCCAACGTGTAAACCAGCGGGCTCAGCCGCCGGTAGGCCTCCGCCAGGGCATTCTCGTCCCCGCCGGCAAACGCCTGGTCGAGGCCGGGGTCCCAATCGCGGGTGGCGGCAGCCTCCATCGGGTGCTCCTTGGGCGGCAACGGGACTGAGTGGACCCCATTATGCCGCTGCCCGCGATAGTCCGCTACGGGCTCCTGGCACTGGCGGACATTCCCCCTGCCTGTTCCCGGCGGCGCCGTGGTGCGGGCGCCGCCGGGAACCAGTTGAGGAGCCAATGGCTGCAGGGCTTCGGCGGTTAGTCGTCGTCGCCGTCGTGTCCGCGTGAAGCGGAGTCCACCACCTGGACGGCCAGCCCCAGGTTCTTATCGGCCAGGCTGCCCCAAGCGTAGACGATCGTGTTCTTGCCCTCGGCGACGTTGACGTTGGCGGGGCCGATCAGCGGAGCGGTGGTTCCCGCTGCCGCGACCGAGGCGGAGATGGTTCCTTCCTTGAGGGTGAGGGTCTTCTGGTGCGGGTTGGTGAGCCCCTGGACGACGGCGGTCCCGCCGGCCAGGACATCGACGGCCGGGGCGGCCGCGACGTGACGGACGGTCAGCTTGCCCTTGCCGTCAGGGCTGGCCGAGGTGTCGTTCGTGAACAGCGTGGCCGTGGGCGTCCCATCCGCGGCCAGGTGCGCCACCGCTGTGTAGTCCCCGCCGGCCTTGAGGTCCACTTCAACCGGACCGATCACCGGGTTGTCGGCGCTCGTCGCGTCGGCGCCGGTGATGGCGATTTTGTGGTCTCCGTCCGGAACATTCAGCGGCCCGGCCAGGGTGCCCGGCGTGAAGTTGTCCAGGGTGAGCTTGCCGTCCACCCAGACGTCCACCGTCAGGCCCGGTACCGCATGGAGGACGGAAAGTTTAGCCGTTTCGTCATGGTCGTGATGCCACCCGGATGCCTGGGCCGGGGCGGCGAAAGCGAGTGCTGCCAGCAGCGTCGTTGCTCCTGCGGCTACAGAAAGTGTCTTGCGCATTCCAACTCCTAAAGAGGGGCCCCGAATGGGGCCGAGGTTTCGCTTACACCCCTACTACCGGCCGAATGCCCTGCCCGGATGCACCCCGCGGAAAGAATCTTTCCGATTCTTATCCGGCTGATTCCGTTCCGCGGCGCCAAGGAACCCTGCCTGGCCTGCGGTCCATCAGTGTTGCCGCGCCGAGGGCCCCTGCAATGACCACCATGCTGCCCATCCAGCCGGCGGCAAGGATCAACAAAGTCATCCGGTCACTGGCCTCCACCGGCGCCAGCGACTGGCCGGCAACCACCACGTTGTCGTCCGCCTGCCGTGCGACGATGGCCATCCGCAGGCCGGTCTCCGGCTGCCACGTCACCGCGTCCGTACCCAGCGTCCGCGCCGCCTCAAGCACGCCTGTGGGTACTACCGGAATGGTCCCGTGCAGCGTGACGGTACTGGAGAGCGGGCTGTTGTCTTTTCCGTAAACGATGACGAAGACGCCGCTGTCCGGCGCCAGTTCGAGCCAAGGTCCGGCCGCAGTATCGGGGCCCTCTTGCTGAAGCCGCGCCGCCGCGGCCGCCGCCGGGGCCGTGTTGGCCGCATGGCGTCCGATCTGTTGGAACGTGACGTAGATGCTGCCGAAAGCGAAAGTGGCAATGATGGCTGCGGTCACGCACCAGATGATCCTTCTCATGTGAATATGATGCGCCTGGACCCTGCGATCAACAGTGCCAAAAGGAACAGGCTCCCGCGGCCCAGGGCCGGATGCTCCCGGCGTAGCCCGTAGACTTACTGTTTGAACCAGTGCCGCATATCAGTTTGCCGAAATCGTCCGGGGGGACAGACATGCCACAACCGGCGGATCAGAATGCAGGCGCCCCAGCAGAGGATGCAGGGCAGCCGCAACTGCGCCGACGCCGCGACCTTCGTCGTGCCGACGGTTCAGTGGACGATGCCTGGACAGGAACCATGCCAGCCGTAACGCCTTCCCCTTCCAGCCAGAACGACGCCGGGAAGCCGGTGACGCGCCGCTCCTCCTGGGCTGAGGCGGCCGCCGCAGCCGATGCCACCAAGCCGTCCCGCGCCCCGGTCTCCACCCTTCCAGCGTCCTCCGCTCCCGCGGCCCCGCCCGCTGCTCCGGCGTCGCGGCCCGCAGAGCCCATCGCCTCCGTGCCCGGCACCTCCGTCCCGGGTCCCGCAGCGCCTGCCACGGCTGTGCCCGCCGGCCGCCAGGGCCAGGATGCTCCGGAACCGGCAGCGCCGTCGTCGGACACTCCGTCCTTCCGCCGCAGCCGGCCCACCGTGGCCGACGAGATCTCGGACAGCCCCATGCCGGACTTCATCAGCTCGCCCGGCCTGTTCGTCAAGGAACAGAAGCCGCGACCGGTAGGCGGTTTCCGCGGTGCGCTCTACAACCTGACCGGCGGCGCCTGGAACCTGGGCCCCGGACCCAAGCAGCGGCAGGAAGACGAACTGGGCCGCCGGATCTCCCGGCAGCTCCAGGGCAGCTACAACACCGCAGTCCTGAGCCTCAAGGGCGGCATCGGCAAAACCTCCACCACCGTGGGCGTGGGCCTGACCCTGGCCGAATACCGGGGCGACGCGCCCTGCGCCATCGACGCCAACCCTGACTCCGGCGACCTCGTGGAACGCGCCCTGGGCGAGGGCATCTACCAGCAGTCCAGCCCGCGGACCATCACGGACCTGCTGGAAAACATCGAATCCATCGACTCGCTCACGGCCCTGGCCCGGTACATGCACCACGCCGGCCGGCTGCACCTGATCGCGGGGGAGCAGGACCCGGAAGTCTCGGACTCGCTGACGGCCGAGGAATACCTGCGCATCCGCAAACTCATCTCCAGTTACTACTCGGTGGCCCTGACCGACTGCGGCACCGGCGTGACGCACAACGCGATGAGCGGGATCCTGCAGTCCGCAGACAACTTGGTGATCGCGGCCGGCTACGCGGTGTCCGGCGCCAAGCGCGCCCGCAGCACCCTCCACTGGCTGGCCAGCCACGGGTACGAGGACCTGGCCCGGAACGCGATCGTGGTGATCACGGACAAGGACGAGGTGTCCTCCCGGGTGGACAAGGACGCCATCGAGGAACACCTGTCCGGGATCTGCCGCCAACTGATCGCCGTCCCGCACGACCGCGGCGTGGCCGACGGCGACCTTGTCACCCTGGATGTCTTGAAGCCCGAAACGCGGCGCGCCTACAAAGAGATTGCCGCCGCGATCGTGGACGGGTACCGGTAAGGGTTGACATTCGGGCGGGGCAGGTACCCCGTCCGACAGATTCAGGTATTCGTTACTGATCAAATCTGCCGCTCGAATAAATATCCTTCATCCATGCTGAAAACTGTGCTTCGGACTCTTCGACCCAAGCCAAAATGCGGGTATTGCGGCGTGGTGTTGCCACCCTCTCCCGTTGCGGCATTTTGCTCCCGTGACTGCTACGACAGCTACCATGCCAGGGCCGGGGCCGGCCCCGGAAAACCGGCCTGAGTAGTCGCGCCCGCGAAAGACAGGTAGCCGGTACCGGGGAAATCCGGGCGGCCGGCTCGTAGCGTCATCACCATGATGGATCTCATGGATGGTGGGCGCCGCCGTCGCCGCCTGCCCAAGCGCGATACGCTGGAGCTGGTGGGTTTCACGGCGTTGTCCGTGGCGGCCGCGGCGGTATTGCTGCCGGTGATCGGGGCGAAAACGGTGGTGGACTCGCTGCCGTTCGTGAAGCCCGCACCCCCGCACGACGCCGAGGACAGTTACCTGATCACCTAGCGGCCCGGCTTCCCTGGTGCGGCCCGGCACTCCGGCGTGCCCCGCCGTCGTGCCTTAACAGCGCACCACGCCAGTGCCTGCGTTGGCGTCCGACGGCGGGCCCCGCCACAATAGTGCCCATGACTCCTGTGTCCCTGCTCGCCTTCGCCGGGCTTTGCCTGCTGCTGTCCGTCACCCCGGGCCCCGACACCTTCCTGGTGCTCAGGATCTCGCTGCAGAACGCCGGCGCCGGAATCGCCGCGGCCTTCGGTTCGGCCGCGGCTGCCCTGGTGTGGGCGGCACTTGTGGGCCTGGGCCTGGCCGCGGTACTGGAGGAATCGGCGGAGGTGTTCCGCTGGCTGAAGATCGCCGGCGGCCTGTACCTGCTGTACCTGGGAATCTCATCGCTGATCCGCGCACGGCGCACCTCCGGGACCGCCGGCCCCGAAGTCCCGCCCCGCCGGGCCTACAGCCGCCGGGCCGGGTTTGGCGCCGGCGCCCTGTCCACGCTGCTCAATCCCAAGGTGGGCCTGTTCTACCTCGCCGTGGTCCCGCAGTTCATCCCGCACGGCGGCAACACCCTGAACACCGCCCTGGTGTTGGGCGGCATCGAAAGCGTCATCGGGTTCCTGTACCTCGCGGCCGTCGCCGTCCTGGCAGCCAAGGCCATGGTGTGGCTGCAACGGCCAAAGGTGAGCCGGTCCCTGGAGCGCGGGAGCAGCGGCATCCTCGCCGCCCTGGGCCTGGGGATGGTGGCCTCCAGCGCCGGCTCGTAGTTCCTGTGAGTTCCCTGCCAGTATCCTGCGGTTCGGGGTGCCGGTCCGTCATCTTCCTTTTGGCGGCGTAGGGTGGAAGGACGGTTGCCGGCGTGATGTGACGCGGGGGCCTGGCAACCGGTGCTGTACCACCACGCGCGGAACCGGAGACACCCATGCCCAAGGAAACCCCTGCCGCGCCGGAACCCACCAAGCGCCCCAGCCTCTTCCGCGCCACGGGAACCACGCTGGGCTGGATCATGCTGTTCCTAGGTGTCAGCGCTGTGTGCGGGGCCCTGGTTGCCGGCCTGATGATGCCTGCCGCAGCCGTGACCGAAACAGCCGTGGCGGATGGCGCTTCGGCGCTGAAGACCAACCTTCCCAACGATGTGTTCTCCGCACCGCCCGCCCAGATGACGCGCGTCCTTGCCGCCGACGGGTCGCAGATCGCCACCCTGTTCGACGAGAACCGGACCCGGATCTCCCTGGACCAGATGTCCCCGAACATCAAGAACGCCATCGTGGCCATTGAGGACTACCGGTTCTACCAGCACGGCGGCGTTGACCCGCAAGGCATTTTCCGGGCCCTGGTGATCGACGCCGGCGGCGGCCACCAGGGCGCCTCAACCCTGACCCAGCAGTACGTCACCAACATGCTCAACGAGAACCTTATTGCCCAGGGCAAGGACGCCCAGGTGGTCCTCAACGGGCAAAAGGGCGTGGAGCAGAAGATCCAGGAGATGAAGCTCGCAATCGGCCTCGAGGAAAAGTACTCGAAGGACCAGATCCTCGCCGGGTACCTGAACGTGGTGGGCTTCAACGCCAACGCCTACGGCATCCAGGCCGCCAGCCAGTACTTCTTCTCCGTGGACGCCAAAGACCTCACGCTGCCCCAGGGTGCGCTGCTGGCCGGCCTGGTCAACGGCCCTTCGCTCTACGATCCCACCGTCCACCCGGAGGCCAGCAAATCCCGGCGGGACCTGGTGCTGGACGCCATGCTGCAGCACGGTTACATCAACCAGCAACAGCACGATGACGCCGTGAACACCCCGGTCCAGCTAAAGGTCAACCCGCCCAAACAGGGCTGCGCCTACGCCTCCCAGGCCCAGTACTTCTGCGACTACGTCCTCCACCAGATCGAGAACGATCCCGCCTACGGCGCCACGCAGGACGAGCGTGACCAGAAGATCATGGCCGGCGGCCTGACCATCAAGACCACCCTGGACCCCCGGCTGCAGGGGCCCGCCCAGTCCCAGGTGGACGCCACGGCCGGCGCCAACCCGGACAAGTGGGGCGCCTCCCTGGTGACCATTGAACCCGGGACTGGCAAGGTGCTGTCCATGGCGCAGAACTCCAGGAAGCTGCCGGACCAGGGCAGCGGGTTCGTTTCCGACTACAACTTCAACGTGGACAGCAGCGACGCCGCCGGGAACAGCCTGGGCGGGGTTGGCGGGATGCAGCCCGGGTCCACCATGAAGCCCGTCACCCTCGCCGCGTGGCTGGGGGAAGGCAAGTCCACCAACCAGGTGGTGGATGCCTCCAAGCGCCGCTATGGCATCAACTACCCGTGGAAGACCACCTGCCACCCCGTCCAGGGCTGGTTCGACAGCACCGTGCCGCAGTCCTCGGACCTGCAAAACGATGAGCCCAACTGGTACCGGCCCATGACGGTCCGGGAAGGCATCTACCAGTCCATCAACACGGCCACGTTCGCATCGCTTGCGGGACTGAATGATTTTTGCGACGTCCAGCGGGCAGCGGATGCGATCGGCCTGCACCTGGGCAGCGGAAACGACCAGAAGATCGACCTTTCCACCCTGGGCAACATCCTGGGCAGCCAGAACGTAGCCCCGTTGAGCATGGCCAACGCGTTCGCCACGTTCGCCGCGAACGGCACCTACTGCGCGCCCATCTCCGTCACCGAGGTGGACGACGCCCAGGGCAACAAGATCGGCGGGCAGACCTCCTCCTGCCAGCCGGGTTTGAAACCGGATGTGGCCAAGGCCGTCACCAACGTTCTCCAGGACGTCCTCACCAAGGGCTCGGGCCTGCTGATTCCGCAGAAGCTGGGCGTTCCGGATGCCGCCAAGACCGGTACCAACGAATACAACAACCAGACCTGGGTGGTGGGCTACACCAAGGGGCTGGCCACGGCGTCGTTCTTCGGCGACCCCTTCAACGGCGGACCCACCCGGCTGGGACGTAACATCACCGTCAACGGCAAGTTCTACCCGGCGGTGGACGGGGCGTACATTGCCGGTCCGCAATGGGCGACGTACATGCAGGGCGTCGTTGGCCTGTTCGACCACGGCAACTTCGACGCCCCGCCGCAGAACCTCATCAGCGCTCCCGGGCCGCAGCCGTCGAAGAGTAAGTGACCGGGGGAGGGGAGGCCCGCCGGGCCTGGAGATTCCGGTTACGAACGCTTACCAGCCGGTCGAGGCCGGGCTTGTGCGATGACAGCTCCCGCGGTAACGACGCCTTGGGCGAGGACCAGCCATGGATTAACCGATCCTAAATACAGGGCGAGCAGGACCGGCATCATCGCCAGGACCGTGACGTCAGTACCCCTCAGCAGAGCTGACATTTGGTCCCTCGGCACAGGCCCGAAAGGCGTATCTACGGGCGGCCTCGTCCAGTCCGGCGCGGGGCGTCTTGCTGCACGAATTGCTCCTGCGCCCATTCCTGCACCAGCGAGGACCCCGAGCAAAATCAGCGTAGGAGGAGTGGAACCCAGGGCTACGAATGTTGTGGTCAGCACCCCCATCCAGGCCGCCATATATAAAGCAGGCATGAGCAACCGGCTGTAGCGCAACATCGCCGGGCTAACGGGCAAAAGTGAGTCGAGCCCGGTGACAATGGCGGTCCGTCGAGCAACTGACCCTGTTCCCGAAGTCGTGAGGCAACCAGCAAGGAGGACTACGCTGAGCTGGATTAGCACGGGAAGGGCCGGAGTGATCACGGCTACGCTGACGCAGATACCCAACCAGAGCAGCGGAACAGTGGGCGCGGGCTGCAGGCGCAGGAACGCCACGATATCGGCCCGCACCACGGCAGCGAAGGCCCGACGGGTAGGCCGCAAATAGAAACGTGACCCGCGCCTGCTGATGCCCCGGCGATGTTCGAATGTCAGGGCACGACGCAACTCGTTGACATCGAAAAAGAAAATCGACGCCACGGCGTGGCCGGAAACAGCACCGCCACGCAACAACTCGACCCCACTCACGTCACCCAGGCGGGGAAATACATACGCGACGAGAGCCGCTGCCGCGATGAGTGCCACAGCAAGCGGCCAGACAGCGGAGGCCAGGAACGGCAGCACGGCTACGGGGATGAAACCGGCGAAAACCGCCACCTGATGTGCCCGGGACAATGTTGGAGTGCGTTGCATAATCGCTGCACTGGCAACAGCGAGTACGGCCCCGAGTCCAAACGTTGCTGCTGAGCCGGCGTGCGCCCACGCGGACCGGTCGATAGCAGTCAGGAGGCTGAAAGGGATGTAGGCGACCGAAGCCGCAGCTCCAGACGCCGCGAGACGGAAACAAAAGGAGGGCATCACCATAGGGCGCCGATCAATCGGCAGCGGCAACCACCACGCGCCTTCCGCACGGCCCACCGCTACCGGTCCAACCCGACGGGCTGTCACCGCTATCCCCACCAGTGCCAAGTAGGTCAAAAACATCCACAGGAACTCCGCAGGCAAAATCTGCTGTTAGCGGCCATGAAAAACTGCCCATAGGCGGCCACGAAAGTGCCCACTGACGG
>NZ_JARVSF010000053.1 GCF_030209355.1 Pseudarthrobacter sp. fls2-241-R2A-127 | reverse complement strand
CAAACGCTCCCTAATCGCCTACGACCACTAAATCCAATAGGACTTAATCATCTAGTGGTGGAAGGCGGGCGTCTGCCCCTCGGAGGGCATGGGCGCAGTCAGTGCGTCCAGGTAGGCGACCTCTTTCTTGAGGTCGTCCAGGAAGCTGGCGGCGAGGTCGCGGGTGAAACCGTTGCGGACCACGATCCGTTGGACCGTGGTGTCGCTGAGTCCCTCGGGCAGCGGATAGGCGGGGACAAGCCATCCGTTCATCCGGAGCCGCTCGGACAAGTGGTGCAGGTTCCAGTTCTTGGTATGGCCGTCGGCGAGTTGCCAGGCAAAGACCGGGATGTCGGAGCCGTCGCTCCAGAGGGTGAAGGCTTCCATGGCCCCGATCTCCCCGGAGAGGTAGAGCGCAACGTCCCGGGAGGTGGCCTGCACGGACTTGTAGCCGGCAAATCCAAGCCGAAGGAAAAGGTAGTACTGCAGCAGCACCTGGGCGCCCGGCCGGGAAAAGTTCAAGGCGAAGGTGGGCATGTCGCCGCCCAAATAGCTGACATGGAAGATGAGGTCCTCCGGCAGCGCTTCCTCGTCCCGCCACACGATCCAGCCGAGTCCCGGGTACACCAGCCCGTATTTGTGGCCTGAGGTGTTGATCGAGGCCACGCGGGGAAGCCGGAAGTCCCAAGCAAGGTCCGGTTGCAGGAACGGCGCGATCATGGCTCCGGATGCTCCGTCCACATGGATGGGGACGTCCAGGCCGCTGCTGGCCTGGATGGCGTCCAGGGCGGCGGAGATTCCCTCCACGGATTCGTAGGCACCGGTGTACGTCACACCCATGATGGCCACAACCCCAATGGTGTTCTCATCCACATACCGGTCCAGGTCGTGGCCGTCCAGCTTGGGGTGTTCCGACGAGACGGGAACGTAGCGCGCTTCCACTTCCCAGTAGTTGCAGAATTTCTCCCAGCAGACCTGGACTGCTGAACTGAGCACGATGTTGGGCTTGTCAGTCGGTTTTCCTGCTGCCCGGCGGCGGTGCTGCCAGCGGCGCTTCAGGGCGAGGCCGCCGAGCATGCACGCCTCGGAGGAGCCAATGGTGGAGGTGCCAACGGTCTTCGCCGGGTCCGGCGCGTTCCACAGGTCGGCAAGCATCCGCCAGCAACGGGTTTCGATGAGCGCTGTCTGCGGGTATTCGTCCTTGTCGATCATGTTCTTGTCGAAGGTTTCCGCGTAGAGCTGTGAGGCCTCCCGTTCCATCCAGGTCCCCACGAACGTTGCCAGGTTAAGCCGCGAGTTGCCGTCCAGCATCGCCTCGTCATGGACCACCTGGTAGGCGGTGGAGGGCAATGATTCGCCCTCGGGCATGGTGAAACGCGGGAAGAGGGTGGATTCCCCCGCCCGGCTGAACAAGGGGTTCAACTCGACGCTTGTTTCGGGTTCATGCTTCGGTGTCCGGTGCGACCTTGTCATTGCAGGGTTCCTTCGAGCTCGTGAACGCCGGGCAGTACGGCTGGTGTCCACGTTACAAAGGAACCGCGCCCGCGGCTGTCCCTGCGGCTGCATGTCGCCCAAGCGCTGCGAAGCGGACCAGCCGCCGCCGGGACCTGGGCCACCGGATGGCCGGTACGCCGCACTGGCTGTCGCCTCGTTTATTTGCTGCCCAGGCGAAGCACGCGTTCATGCGCCAGCATGGCGGCACGGCTCGCTTTGTCGGCGGCGCGCGACGCCTGCTTGGCTTCGGCGGAGGTGGCGGCCAGCTTCCTGCGGACGATTTCCAGCCGTTCCTCGGCGGCCTTGAGCCGGTCCCGCAGCATGGCCGTCTCCTGCTGCAGCTCCGAAATCTCGGTCCGCGCGTTCTCGGCTTCGGCTTGCAAGTCTGCGGAACGCCGAAAGGCTTCTTCCTCGGCAGCCCGGGCGTCAGCATGGGCAGCCTTGGCGCGTTCCAGCGCCGGTGGCGACGCCGGCCGGGGAGCCTGGCGCACGGCCTCAAGGCGGGGCTTGGCGGGCTTGGGCTGGGAGGCGCGTTCCGGCGTCGTCCGCGTCCCTGCCCCCGGTGTGTCCTGCGCTGCCGGGGGAGGCGTTGAGCGGGGGAAGGACGGCGCCGCGGGGAGCCTTCCGGGGAGGGCCACCGCCCCGGCCAGGTCAACCGGGTTGACGCCGTCGGCGGCGAGGACCTTCAGCAGACGGCCGCTCGCCACGGCCGCGGCTGCTCCCTCATCTGCCGTCAGCGCCCGCAGGGTCTCCTCAACGTCCGCGGCCATGGGTCCGCTGATGGGGCGCCCCTGCTCCGCTGCCACAGTCCGGGCGGTGTCGACGGCGGCAGCCAGGAGGGTGCGGCGCTCGCGGGCCAGGGAACGGAGGCCTGCGGCATCCAGCGATTCCTGCGCGGACCGCATTCTTTCCCCAAGCGCGGAAAGGCCGGCCAGGATGTCAGGCCGTTCCCGGGTCAGCATGTTCACCGCCCAGGCGGCCACGGACGGTTTTGCCAGCGCCCGGACCGCCGCCGCCAGCTCCTTGTCCTGCCCTGCCGCCTCCTTGGCGGCAGTCGCCCGTGCCGTGATGAAGCCGTCGAGGTCCCCGGCGTAGAGCCTGTCCGCAATGTCCGCCAGGGCTTCGTCTTCCATGCCGCCATCATAGGTGGCGGCTGTTGCGTGTCCCGGGGGTGCGGTGCTCGCCGGCCCCACGGCGCCGTCCGTCCGGACCGGCCGATGGGTGGGGGGTCCCTGTTACTCGTGACCGGGGAGGGGTATGTTGCTCGAATGGACGATTCTTACCAGGTGATTGTGGTTGGCGGCGGTTTCGCCGGAAAAGCGGCTGCCGAGGAGTTGGGCCGAAAGGGTATCCGGGTGTTGCTGCTGGATACGAACAATTATCAGCAGTTCCAGCCGCTGCTCTACCAGGTGGCGGCGTCCCAGATTGGCGTCTCGGCGGTCACCCGGCCGCTCCGATCCGAATTCCGCCGCATCAACAGCGTGCGGGTCCTGACGGCGGAGGTGACAGCCATCGATGCTGCCAACCGCACTGTCACAACCCGGGATGGATCCAGCTACCGCGCGCTGGCCCTGGTGATCGCCACCGGGGCGGTGCCGAATTTCTTCAACACGCCAGGCGCTGACGAACACGCCTACCCGCTGTACTCGGTGGCCGACGCTACCCGCCTCAGCGCAGCCATCACGGAGGTGCTTGACGAGGCCGACCGTGATCCGGCGGTCGGAGCCGACGTGATCGTGGTGGGTGGCGGCCCAACGGGCGTTGAGACCGCCGGGGCGCTGGCCGAGAACGTCAAATACCTGGTGCCAAAGTACTTCTCACCGGGGCTGGCCGCACGCTGCCACGTGCATTTGGTGGACATGGTTCCCAACGTGCTGGCTGCCTTCTCGGAGAAATCCCAGGCCTACGCGCGGGACCGCCTGACAAAACTGGGAGTCCAGCTGCACATGGGCCAGGCGGTGGGCGAGGTCAGGCCTGACGGCGTGACCCTCAAGGACGGGACAGTTATTCCGGCCCGGATCGTGGTGTGGGCCGGCGGGCTCCAGGCCGGTCGGATTATTGCCGAGTCCGGGCTGAACCAAGGCCGGGGCGGACGCGTGGACGTCCAACCCGACCTGACGGTTGCCGGCTTCGAGGGTGTCTACGTGCTGGGTGATTCTGCCAACATCACCGATGCCGCGGGCGATAAATTGCCGCAGCTCGGCTCTGTTGCCCAGCAGTCGGGCAAATGGGCGGCGCGCAACATCCATGCGGAGCTGACCGGCGGCGCGCGGGAGCCCTTCCGCTACTGGGACAAGGGATACATGGCCATGGTGGGCCGGGGTGCCGCGGTGGCGGAGCTGGGGCGCCAACGCCTGCAACTGCAGGGTCCGCTGGCCTTCGTGTCCTGGCTTGCCGTGCACCTCGCCCTGCTGCCCGGGTTCCAGCAGAAAGTCCGGGCCTTGTTCTCGTGGGCCAATGGCTACCTCACGCACAGCCCGGCGCAGGTGGTGGTGGGACGGCCGGACTAGGCCCGGGCCGCCGTCGTTATACCGAGGCGAAGGCCAGGAGGCGGCCCGCGGTGGTCCAGCCGGACTCCTGGAAGGCGCCGGCTGCATCGGGTTCAACCACCATGTGCAGGTCCGCGGCGCCATGCAGGAATGCTTCTTCAGCCATGGCCGCGAACAGGGCACGCGTGAAGACCTCTTTGTCCGGGCCCTCGGGGACTTCGAGGATGGCGACGGCGGCGGCTTCGTCGCGCACCTGGATGCGGCCCCTGGCCACCGGGTGGTCAAAGACAGTGATTTCGACGGCGTCGTAGGTGTCCATGGGTGCCAGGGCCACCTGGGAATTCTCGGGCAGGTCGATGCCCGTGTTCAGCTGCGCTGTCGTGGCGCTCAGCAGAATCTTTTCGGCGGCGGGGGAGAACCCGGGCGGGGAGGGCACCTCAGCTGCGGACGGGGCGACGATCAGGCTCAGGCGCGCCCCTGGACTGCCAGCAGCCGTGCGGGCCAGCTCGTCAGAATCCGGGCCGGGCCAGCCTGCCACGAACTCCTGCCCTTCCGCGGGGTTTCCGGGGCCGTCGTGCAGGATGAAGCCCGCGCCTGCCGGATCGGCGGAGCGGCCCAGCAGCTCGGCCCAAGCGGGGACCCAGCCGAGGGTTGGGATTTCGTGCTGTTCCGGCATCCGGGGATCCTAACGTCAGAGTGCAACCGTTGCCCGTGCCGGCCTGCCGAACCGGTGGACTCGGGCGTCCTTGCCAACGTATCGGATCAGCCGTGGGGCCGCCAACGCCCGTGGCGGCGAACATCAGGGCAGGTGGGTGAAGGACATTCCTGCCGCCAGCAGTTTGTCCAGGGCGTGGGCCACGCCCTCAGCCGTTCCGCCGTTGGGGTGGTTGCCATGGCAGATCACCACGTCACCTGGCCTGGCCTTGCCGATTTCCTTGGCGACGACGGCGGCGGGATAGGTTGCGCCGCCGTCGCCGTTGATGCTGAAGCCCGCTGGCCTGACACCCATGGCATGGAGGATCTCGACAGCGACGTCGTCCATATAGGCGGTGCCGGGTCGGAAGTAGCGGGGGCGGGCGCCGGTGATCCCCGTCAGCGTCAGGTCGTTGGGCATGACCTCGTCGTAGACTTCTCCGGCGTTCCTGGTGCCGGGGATCCCGTAGGCGTTGTTTCCGGTGGTGGACAGCGGCTTGTGCGATGTCCCGTGGTTGGCCAGTTCGAACAGCGGGTCCGCTGCCAATTGCCGTGCCGTGGCGGGGTTGGCGGTAATCCACCGCGAGTTCAGGAAGAGCGTGGCAGGGGTGTGCCTCTGGCGGAGGGTGTCGAGCAGCGCCTGGTCGTAGCCGCTGCCGCCGGGTCCGCCGCAAAAGTCGAAAGTCAGGGCGATGCCCTGGGCCGCGGGTGGAAGCTTTGTCACGACACCGGGGGCTTCCAGGCCCCAATAGCGGGCCTGGTGTTTTCCATACGCGGCGACAACGTCCGCCCGGGACGGCGTGGACGGCGCGGACGCCATTGAGGCGGGGACGGGGGCCGAATCGTCGGGGTTCACATCCATGATCCGCGCCGGAGCATGGGAGGGAACGCCCGATGGGTCGGTGGCTCTTCCTGAGGCATCAGCCAACCGCTTCCGGTCGGGCTGGAGGTCCGGGACGGCCGCTGAAAGCGTGAGTACCGCGGCCAGCAGGACTGTCCTGCGGCCGGGGCCTTTTCCGTCCTGGCTCATGTGGCGTGCGCCCTGGGGTTCCACCACTAGTTACCCCGCAGGGACTTCAGGCCGTCCCATGACTGATCCCCGTTGACCCTGAGCCGGGGAGTGCTGGATGGGGTGGGGCAAGGCATTGCCGGCTGTGCGACGGCACACGGAACTGCAGCCGGAACGATGGGGGTCATGATCGGATGATACCGTGCCTCCCTGCAGGTTCCGTGAACACGGAGCCCACAGGGAATGGCCGCCCGCCAATGTGAAGGTTCAGCCGGCGCACACCCCGGGGGAACTGCTAACTGCGTTTGACAGTCCTGGTGGGCAGGCGGACCGGAGTGCACTGGAGTGGGCTGCTTTCGCCGGTGGCGGAAACGTTGAATCCGCCGTCCACTACCGATAGAAAGACAGTGTGAAGCAGAGTATTTTCGCCCGCGTCGCCCAGCTCGCGAAGGCCAACCTGAATGCCCTACTGGACTCCGCGGAAGACCCGCAGAAGATGCTGGACCAGATGGTCCGGGACTACTCGGAGAACATCCGCGAAGCCGAGGCAGCGGTCGCCCAGACCATCGGCAACCTCCGGATGGCCGAGGACGACTACGCCCGCACCGTCAACGACGCCGGCACCTGGGGCCGCAAAGCGGTCGCCGCATCCGGCAAGGCCGACGAATTCCGGGCCGCCGGGAACAACTCGGATGCTGACAAGTTCGATGCCCTCGCCAGGCTCGCTTTGCAGCGGCAGATGTCCGCCGAAGCCACCGCCAAGGCCCAGGAACCGTCGTTGGCCACCCAGAACGAAGTCGTTGACAAGCTCAAACAGGGGCTGGACCAGATGCGCGGCAAGCTCAGTGAGCTGACGGCCAAGCGCAACCAGCTCGTCAACCGGGCACGGGTTGCAGCCGCGCAGTCGCAGGTCAACGACGCCCTCCGCGCCCTCGACGCCGGTGATCCCACCTCCGCCATCGGCCGGTACGAGGAGAACATCCGGCGGCAGGAAGCCACGGTCCGCGGCCAGCAGGAACTCGCCGCATCATCCCTGGACGCCCAGTTCGCCTCCCTCGAAGACCTCGGAGAGCAGACCGAAGTGGAGGCGCGGCTGGCGGCGCTCAAGTCCATGGACCGGAAAGCCATCGACCACCACGGCTCATGACCGGCCGTGAGGCAGCCGTTGTGCGCACGTCGAAGCTGTTCGGGTCGTAAAGCCTGCCGTCAGGGCGGCCGAACTGCTTCTCCTGGTTGAAAACAGTTCGAACCCTATCGGGATGCGCCGGGCTGGTCGCCGCGGTTCTGGCCCAGTTCCAGGAGGTTGATGTCGACGCTGCCGTTTGAGTTCGGCTTCGGGGACCCACGGAGCTTGCGCAGCTGGGTGGCCCGGTACTCGTTACGGGCGAGGACGAATGTATAGAGCGTCAGGAACCCGGCGAAACCGATCAGCCACAGGGCGCCCCACTCCGGACCGTTCCCCTCCCAGAGAGGGCGCTGGAAGAGCCACACGCCGGCGGCCAGGAGGATAACCATGACCATCATCAGGATTCCCATGCCCCACCAGGTGCTGACCTGGGCCTGTCCGCTCCCGGGTGTGAAGCCGATCTCGTCGGCCGGGTAGCTGTGCAGCTCACCCGTGCTGGTCTTGCGGAGCACGCGCTTCTCACCGGCTGCGACCGCCCTCTTGTGTTCGGCGTAGACGGCGTCCTCGCGTGCAAACCGTTCCCGGTCGTAAACCATCGTCAGGCTCGTTTCTCGTGGCTGGGCAGGTAGTTGGGCACGGGACTCCCTGGAGCTGGCCCGCCGGGACCGCGAGGTCCTGCTGGCCGAGATGACCGCGTGGGAGAACGGCGAGGACATGACGGTGAACAACCATGAAGGATGACGATCCGTCTGGACAACGGTCTTGCCTGGCGCCTCCAGCGCCAAACGCCGGTACCGTCCCCGGGCCGGCTGACGGGATGTAGCCCAGCTTGGCAGCGCACCTGACTCACAAATGCAAACTAGGAGGGGTGATGAATGTGTGCCATAAGCGTGCCCTGCCCTCAGGCAGTACCACCGGCTTAACCAGCGAAAAACCCCGGAAACCCCTAAAACAAGGGGCTGTCCGGGGTTTATCCCGAGCTTCCTATCAGAATCGAACTGATGACCTTTTCATTACGAGTGAAACGCTCTACCGACTGAGCTAAGGAAGCACCGCACGAATCCCCGGCTGAACCGGGCGCTTCATGCAAGAGTCAACTGTAATAGAGTCTCCGCGCCCCGGTCAAAATGGGACAAGCGGAAGCCCCTGAGGCGTTCAGCACACGGTGTTGTCGGCTGGAACTTTGCCGCCCACCAGGTAGTTGTCCACCGAATCTTCGAGGCAGCTGTTGGCCCGGCCGTAAGCGGTGTGCCCCTCACCCTTCCACGTCAGCAGCGAGGCGTTCCCGAGCTGCTTGCGCAGCGATGCAGCCCAATCCACCGGAGTGGCGGGGTCGCCCGTGGTGCCGATGACCACGATCGGGGAACTCCCGGAGTACTGCACCGGCTGCGGTGTCCGGACGTTCTTGTACGGCCAGTCCGCGCAGCTGGTCCCGCCGTATGCGAAGAAGTAGCCAAAGGTGGGGGAGTCCTGTTCCAGGCGCTTCTCCTCTGCACGCATGCCGGCGGTGTCCGACACCATGGGGTAATCAAGGCAGTTGATCGCGTTGAAGGCGAAGGTGGAATTGGATGTGTAGGAGCCGTCGCTCGAACGGTCGGCGCTGATGTCGGCGAGGCGGAGCACCAGGCTCACGTCACCTTTCATGGCCGCGTCCAAGGCCTGCGTAAGCGCGGGCCAGCTCTGGTCGTTGTAGAGCGGGGTGATCAGGCCGCTGACGAACGTCGTTGCATTGACCAGGCGCCCGTCCTTGGCGGTGCGGGGTGTCTGCTGGACAGCATCGATGAGGTCCCGGATCTGCTGCACGCCGGAGTCGACGTCGCCGGTCAACGGGCACTGGCTCTGCCGCTGGCAGCTGGCGACATAGGTGTGGATGGCTTTCTCGAAGGCGCGGGCCTGGCCGCTGGTCAGGTCCTCGTTGCTGATGGACGGGTCGAGGGCGCCGTCAAGGACCATCCGGCCCACGTTGTCCGGAAACAGTGAGGCGTATGTGGAACCCAGGAAAGTCCCGTACGAGTATCCGAGGTAGTTCAGCTTGGTGTCATTGACCACCGCACGCAGTACGTCCAGGTCCTTGGCGGCGCTGACGGTGTCGATGTGCGCCAGGACCGGGCCGGTTTGCGCGGCACACTGGGCGGCTATTGCCTTGTTGTCCGCCAGCGCCGCCGCCAGTCCGGCATCGGTTTCGAGGGCATAGGTCTTGGCACGAGCCGCATCGCGCTCGGCGTCGGTCATGCAGGTAACGGGAGCCGAGCGTTTGACGCCGCGGGGATCGAAGCCCACGAGGTCGTACGCATTGCGGACGGCCGCCGAGAAGTGCGTCGCTGCGGCGTCCTTCAGGAAGTCATAACCGGAAGCCCCCGGGCCGCCGGGATTGACCAGGAGGCTGCCCGTTTTCTTGCCGGTGCTGGGAGCCCGCAGGGCTGCGATCTGGATGGTGTCGCCGGCCGGGTTGGCGTAGTCCATCGGGACGGTCACCTTGGCGCACTGGAATTCGCCTTCGCAGGGCTGCCAGACGACTTCCTGCGAGTAGAACTTCTCCAACCCGGCGGGCGCGGACGCCACGATCGAAGGGTCAGCCTTGGCGGTGGCGGCCTCCGGCGGGTTCTTGTCCCCGCCGTTCAGGAGGCTGCACGAGGCCAGGGCCATGACCAGGGCCATGGCGCCCGCGGCGCGGACGGCAGCCATCAGGGACCTGTGGCGTGCGGGCAGGGGGCGGGCAGTCATCGGGTCTCCTTGGAGGGCTGGATCAGGCTGGCCGCCATGGACTCGAGGGTCAGCAGCGGGGCGACGTTGGTGGTGGTGATGCGTTCGCGGGCTTTGTTGATGGCATCCATCCGGGCAAGCGTGCCTTCAGGAGTGCTGCGGGCGGCGAACTCCTCCAGCTCACTCCTGAGCTCAACGTTGACCAGCTCCACGGCGTTCCCCAGCTGGATGATGAGCACGTCCCGGTAGAAGGACAGGAGGTCGGTGAGGGTCCGGTCCAATGAGTCCGTGATGGAACGCTTGGCGCGCCGTTTCTGGTCGTCCTCAAGCTGTTTCACCTGGCTGCGCATCGCAGGGGGAAGCGTGCCGGACTCGGGCGCGCCGAGCGTTGCCAGGAGGGCGGCTTTTTCCGCGGCGTCCCGCTCCTCGTTTGAGCTGGTGGCCTCCGCCGTGGCGATCTTCACCAGTTTGTCCGCCATCATCACGGCGGCGGTGACGCCGCGCAGCCCGAGCGGGAACCGCACCGTCTCCAGGCGGCGCTCCCTCGCGGCGGGGTCGCGGGCCAGCCGTCGGGCGATGCCCACGTGGCTTTGCGCCGCGCGTGCCGCGCGTTCGGCGAGGTCAGGATCAACGCCGTCCCGCCTGACCAGCAGGGCTGCAACTTCAGAAGCGGGCGGCAGGCGCAAGGCAACACTGCGGCAGCGCGACCGGATGGTCACCAGGACGTCGGCCGGGGACGGTGCGCAGAGCATCCATACGGTCCGCGGAGTGGGCTCCTCGATGGCCTTCAGCAGCACGTTGGTGGTCCGCTCAGCCATCCGGTCGGCGTCCTCCACCACGATGATCCGCCAACGCCCCGCAGACGGCCGGTTACCGGCCGTTGCCACCAGTTCGCGGGCCTCATCGATGGTGATGGTGACCTTTTCCGTGCGGACGAAGGTAACGTCCGAGTGGGTTTCCCCGAGGATGGTCCGGCAGGCCTGGCACTGGCCGCAGCCACGCAGCCCCACGTCCTCCTGGTCGCAGTTCAGCGCGGCCGCAAAGGCCTTGGCCGCATTGGAGCGGCCGGACCCTGGCGGCCCGGTAAACAGCCAGGCATGGGTCAGCCCTTCGCCGCTTGCCGCCTGGCGCAGCTGTTCGACGACGGCGGTTTGGCCCTGGAGGTCACCCCACACCGTCACGAGCCGCCACCGTCCGGCCCGGGCTGGGAGGGCACGGCGGGGGAAGAACCCGGACCGCCGGCCAGCAGGGCGTCAACCCGGGCCAGGATCTGCGCTGCGAGTTCGTCCACCGGCAGTTCTGCGGGCAGGACCAGGTAGGACCCGGGGCGGCCGGCGGCGAGGTCGAGGAAAGCCTTCCGGATCCTGGTGTGGAAGTCATCAGCCTCGGACTCCAGCCGGTCCTCGGCCGCCTGTCCGGCAGTGCGGCGGCTGCGGCCAAGCCGCGGATCCACATCCAGGAGGACGGTCAGGTGAGGCTGCAGGCCCGAGGTGGCCCAGTCGTTGAGTGACTTCACGGCGTCCTGGCCGAGGTCGCGGCCTGCCCCTTGGTAGGCAACCGAAGAGTCGATGTAGCGGTCGGTCAGTACGATCTCGCCGCGGCTGAGTGCCGGCCGGATGACCTGGGTGGCATGGGCAGCCCGGGACGCGGCAAAAATAAGGGCCTCGGTGTGGGCGTCGATCTCACCGTTGCCATGGTCCAGGACCAGGGAACGCAGCTGTTCGCCCACGGGGGTGCCACCGGGTTCACGGGTGCGGCGTACGGTGTAACCCCGCGATTCCAGCTCAGCCGCAAGCCGGGCCGCCTGCGTCGACTTGCCGGCACCATCGCCACCTTCGAATGCGATGAATACGCCCGCCCTTTGTTTGCTCACCTCCCAAGCCTACCGAGCCGGGCCGACATTTCCCGACCCGCCGCCGCACCCTGTGTGGACGCCCGGTGAACGCCCGGCGTCCGCACAGCGGCACGCCTTTCAGTCGGGTCCGGGCCGGACAGTACGCTTTTGAGCATGAGTCTTTCCGAGCACCAGGCCGCGTCCCTTTCCCCCGAGACCGTGGTGGTCGCGGCCGGACGTCCGCCCCGGGAAAGGGACCAGCCGGTCAACCCGCCCATCACCTTGTCCTCCACCTACTTCGGCACCGGTCCGCTGGGCGACGGGGACCGGGGCTACGGCCGCTATTCGAACCCGACATGGGATCCCTTCGAAGAGGCGCTGGGTCAGCTTGAGGGCTCCGCGCTGCCGGGCCTGCTGTACGCCTCAGGCTTGGCGGCCGTCAGCTCGGCGTTGTCCCTGATCCCGGCCGGCGGAGTGCTGGTGATGCCGGACCACAGCTACTCGGGCTCGCTGGTCATGGCCACCGAACTTGCCCGGAAGGGCTTTATCGAGCTTCGCACCGTGGACATCTCCGATACCGACGCGGTCAAAGCCGCCCTGGCTCCCACCGGTCCCTCGGCGCGGGCCGCGGCCATGCTCTGGCTGGAAAGCCCCACCAACCCGATGCTGGGAATCGCGGACATGGTGGCTGTCGCCGAGGCCGCCCACGCCGCTGGAGCCATCGTCGTCACGGACAACACCTTTTCGACCCCCTTGGTGCAGCAGCCGCTCCGACTCGGGTCCGACGTCGTGCTTCACTCCGTGACCAAATACCTCGCCGGGCACTCCGACGTCGTCCTCGGCGCGCTTGTCACCTCCAACCCGGATATCCGGTCCGCCCTGCTGCACCACCGCATTATCCACGGCGCCATTGCCGGTCCCTTCGAAGCATGGCTGGCTCTGCGCGGACTGCGGACCCTTGCGCTGCGGGTTGAACGGTCCCAAAGTTCCGCAATGCTCCTGGCCGAACGCCTGGCCGCGCACCCCACCATTGAATCCGTCCGCTTCCCGGGCCTCCCGTCGGACCCCGGCCATGCGAGGGCTAAAGCCCAGATGAAAGGCTTCGGCTCCATCATCTGCGTGCAGGTGGCGCCGGCCGCGGGCCTGGCCGGCGCCGATGCTGCGGACAAGGTGGTGCAGTCCCTCGGGCTATGGCTTCCCGCCACTTCCCTGGGTGGCGTTGAGTCCCTGATCGAACGCCGGCGCAGGCACACGGCGGAACCTGCCAGCGTGCCGGAAAACCTGGTACGACTCAGCGTGGGTGTCGAAAACGTGGAGGATCTCTGGGCGGACCTGAAGCAGGCGCTGGACACGCTGGGCGGCTAGGCTGGGTTCGTGGACGGTGAACTGATTATTCGGCCTGTAGAGCAGGCAGTGTTCTTTATCCTTGGCCTGGTGGCCCTGGGGCTGGAATTGTGGGCGCTGGTGGACTGTGTCCGCCACAAGGCCAATGCGTTCGAGGCCACGGGCAAGCGGACCAAGGCATTCTGGCTTGCGCTGACCGGCGGCGCCACGCTCGTGGGCGTGATTTCGCTGTTCGGCGCCGGCGGCGGCATCGTCAGCACCCTTGGCCTCTTTGGACTCGCCGCGGTGGTGGCCGCCTCCGTCTACCTCGCTGACGTCCGTCCGGCCGTGAAGGACGCCGGCCGGGGCGGCAGCCGCAACACGGGGCCCTACGGCCCCTGGTAACCAGGTTCCACGGCGTCCCAGCCCACGGTTAATTCGCCCAGCCGCCATCTGGCCGGCCCGTCCTGGACCGGCCACCCGGCGTCGCGCAGGCTCCGGCACATGCCCACCCAGCGCTGCCTGTTGCCGAACGAGGCAAGGGGCGCGCACTCCAGCCAGGCCCGGTCCACCGCCGCCATGAAGTCATGGACCCGTTCGCCCGGAACATTGCGGTGGATGAGGGCCTTCGGCAGGCGCTCGGCCACCTCCGAGGGCAGGTCAAAACTGCCGAAACGCACCGAAATGCTCAAGGACAGCGGCCGTTCCGGGTCAAGGGCAACCCACGTGACCCTGCGGCCGACTTCATCGCACGTGCCGTCGATGAACAGTCCGCCCGGTGCCAACCGGTCCTGCACCAGGCGCCAGATTCCCGGAACGTCCGCCTCTTCATACTGCCGCAGGACGTTGAAGGCCCTCACCAGGACCGGGCGGCCCGGCACGGGAAGCTCGAAACCACCCACGCGGAAAGAAAGTCCCGGGCGCTCGAGCGGGAGAGCGGCCCGGACGCGACCAGGCTCAATTTCGACGCCGCACACGCGCACGTCCGGCCGCACTGCCGCGAGCCGTTCAAAGAGTTCGACGGCGGTAGCCGGGGTTGCGCCGTAGCCCAGGTCCACCACGAGGGGGTCCGCCGCGGCACGCAGCCGCCACGCCTGCGGCCCCGTCAACCAGCGGTCCACGCGCCGCATCCGGTTGGGGTTGGTGGTACCCCGGGTGACGTTGCCTACGGGGCGGGACTGCCGGGCGGCGGATGTCCTGCCGGAGAGTTGCGGGGAATTCACCCGTTCAGCCTTTTGAACCACGGCTCCACACTATCCCCGCGGGGGTGGGGCCGGGTCCAAAAGCCTGCCCGGCGTTGTAACGCTGGGCGCCCGGCAACACTGCTCGGCTAGGATGAAAATCATGACTTACAAGCTGATTCTGCTGCGCCACGGCCACAGCGAATGGAACGCCAAGAACCTGTTCACCGGCTGGGTGGACGTTGACCTCAACGACCAGGGCCGCGCGGAAGCAGCGCGGGGCGGTGAGCTGCTGGTGGAGAACAATATCCTCCCGGACGTGCTGTACACCTCCCTGCTGAAGCGGGCCATCAACACCGCCAACATTGCCCTGGACAAAGCCGACCGCGGCTGGATCCCGGTCAAGCGGGACTGGCGCCTGAACGAACGCCACTACGGCGCGCTGCAGGGCAAGGACAAGGCCCAGACCTTGGCCGAATACGGTGAAGCGCAGTTTATGGAATGGCGCCGGTCCTACGACACCCCGCCGCCGCCCCTGGACGACGACTCCGAGTTCTCCCAGGCCCACGACCCCCGTTACGCCGGCCTGGGCGATGCCCTCCCGCGCACCGAGTGCCTCAAGGATGTCCTGGTGCGCCTCCTCCCGTACTGGGAATCGGACATCAAGGAAGACCTCAAGGCAGGCAAGACCGTCCTTGTCACCGCCCACGGCAACTCGCTCCGCGCGCTGGTCAAGCACCTGGACGGCATCAGTGACGAGGCGATCGCCGGCCTGAACATCCCCACCGGAATCCCGCTGGTGTACGACCTCGACGAGGACTTCAAGCCGGTCAAGCCCGGCGGAACCTACCTCGACCCCGAGGCCGCTGAGCAGGCAATCCTGGCCGTAGCCAACCAGGGCAAGAAATAGGGCTTAAACGCGAACGACGGCGGGCCGGTCACCTCGGTGACCGGCCCGCCGTCGTTATCTGAGGATTTAGCTGTGTTCGGTGGCGTTCGGCTGCCACGCGCCGGTGACCAGATAGGTCACCTTCTGGGCGACGGAGACGCCGTGGTCCGCGAACCGCTCGAAGTAGCGGCTGGCGAGGGCCACGTCCACGGTGGTCGCCGGTGACTCAGTCCACTCGGGTGAGGCGATGGCCTTGAAGACGCTCAGGTGCAGGTCATTGATGGCCGTATTCGCCTTCAGGATGTCCCTCGCCACCTCGAGGTCGCGGCTCTCCAAGAGCACCGTCAACTTGTCGGCGATCTCCTGGTCCAGTTCGGCCATACGGTTGAAGGTCGCGGTCATGGACTCCGGAATGACCATGGACGGGTACCGGAGGCGGGCCAGCTGGGCGATGTGGCGCGCGAGGTCGCCCATCCGCTCCAGGGAGGCGCTCATCCGGAGCGAGCCCACGATCATGCGCAGGTCGCTGGCCACGGGGCCCTGCAGGGCCAGGATGTCGATGGCCCGCTCATCCAGGCTGTTCTGCAGGAAGTCGATGCGTGCATCCGCCGCAATGACGTCCTGGGCGAGATCCACGTCAGCTACCTGGAATGAGGTGGTGGCCTTGTCTATCGCTTCGCTGACCAGCCGGGAGATCTCCACCAGTTGGTCACCGACCTGGGTCAGCTCTTCCTGAAAAACCTTACGCACGTAGGCGTCCTTTCCTTGGAACTCCCGCCGGCCGCTCCAGGGCAGCAGGAATCGTGTCGCCATTGGGCGCTCTAACCATTAACTCTGTCATCGCCCGGTAAACGATTATGCCCATGGAGGTGAACGTTAGTTGAACCGTTCGCGGTAAGGGCTTCGAAGCGCCGGCGGGCCCCGGGCAAGAGCATAAAGTGGAGCTGTGGATCCTATGCTCATTGGTCTGGTCGCCGGCCTTGTTGGCCTGGCGCTTGGCACGTTCGGCGTGCTTGCGTTCCGGGTCAGCGAGAAGCAGCGCGAGTTGCTCGAGGTCGACGCCGGGGAACCTGCGCTGCCGGACGGGGCGGCGGAGGTGCTGGCCGTCGTCGGACGGGCCTTTGTGGTGTTGGACGACGTCGACGGTGTTGTCCGTGCCAGCCCGGCAGCCTACGCCTACGGCCTGGTCCGCGGGCACACGGTGGTCCACAAAGAACTCCTGGACATGACGGCGGGCGTCCGGCGGGACGGCGTCATCCTCGAGAAACAGCTGGAGCTGCCCCGCGGACCGCTGGGACAGGGGACCATCATCGTCCAGGTCCGGGCCGCCATGCTGGGTGAGGAATACATCCTGCTCCTCGCCGATGACCGGACCGAAATTACCCGCACGGAGGAGATCCGCAACGACTTCGTCGCCAACGTCTCGCACGAACTGAAGACGCCCGTCGGCGCTATTTCCCTGCTGGCTGAGGCGCTCGAGTCGTCCGCGGATGACGAGGAAGCGGTCCGCCGGTTCGCCAAACGGATGCACAAGGAATCTGCCCGCCTCGCCGCACTGGTCCAGGACATTATCGAACTGTCCCGGCTGCAGGGCGCCAGCGTGACGCAGCAAGGCGGCCCCGTGGACATCAACGCGGTCATCACCGAGGCCGTGGACCGGTCGCAGCTGCCGGCCGAAAGCAAGAACATCAGCATTGTGGTGGGCGGCCGCACCGAGGGCAAGGTGTTCGGTGACCAGGACCTGCTGGTCACGGCGCTGCGCAACCTCATCGACAACGCCATCCGCTATTCGCCCGCCAACACCAGGGTGGGAATCGGGGTACGGTCCAGGGAAGGCCTGGTATCCATCTCGGTGACCGACCAGGGGGACGGGCTCACGCCCGAGGACCAGGAGCGCGTTTTCGAACGCTTCTACCGGGTGGATGCCGCCCGTTCGCGCCAGACCGGGGGCACCGGCCTGGGCCTGAGCATCGTCAAGCATGTGGCATCGAACCATGGCGGCGAGGTCACGCTCTGGTCCCAGCCGGGCCAGGGATCGACGTTCACGCTGCGGCTTCCCGAGATGGAAGGACAGGACAGCGACCGTCCGGTCCCCACCGCACCGGCACTGGCGCCGGCGCGGCAGCCGGCCGGCCCGCCGACCCTCACCCAAGTACCCCGCGCCGCCGGCGCAACAGAACGAGGAGCTAGCGCTTGAGCAGGATTTTGATTGTGGAGGACGAGGAGTCATTCAGCGATCCCTTGTCCTATTTGCTGGGCAAGGAAGGGTTCGAGGTTGAGGTGGTGGACAACGGCCTCGACGCGATTACCGAATTCGACCGCAACGGTGCCGACCTGGTGCTGCTGGACCTGCAGCTGCCTGGCCTGTCCGGCACCGAGGTATGCCGCCAGCTCCGGCAGCGTTCCAGCGTTCCGGTGATCATGCTGACAGCTAAGGACTCCGAGATCGACAAAGTGGTGGGGCTGGAGCTCGGTGCCGATGACTACGTCACCAAGCCGTACTCCTCCCGCGAACTCGTAGCCCGGGTAAGGGCGGTCCTGCGGCGCCAGGGCGAACCAGAGGAACTCATTTCCTCGACGGTCCAGGCCGGCCCTGTCCGGATGGACATCGAACGCCACGTGGTCAGTGTGGACGGCGAGCAGGTCCTGCTGCCGTTGAAGGAATTCGAGCTCCTCGAGATGCTCCTGCGCAACTCGGGGCGGGTCCTCACGCGTGGGCAGTTGATCGACCGGGTGTGGGGTTCGGATTACGTTGGCGACACCAAGACCCTTGACGTCCATGTGAAGCGCCTGCGCGGCAAGATCGAACCCGATCCCTCCGCTCCCCGGTTCCTGGTCACCGTGCGCGGCCTCGGTTACAAGTTCGAGCCGTAACGGGGAGAACAAAATCAGTGCAAAAAAGGGAGGAGCCCCCGGGCTCCTCCCTTTTGCTGTCCGCTGCGTCGGGTGCAGGCCCTAGCGGCTGGTTGCGGTTGCGGTGGCCGTCGGGGTGGCGGAGGCGGTCGCGGTGGCGGTTGCGCCCGCACTCGTGGAGGACGATGCCGACGGTGTGGCCGACGCGCTGGCGGTCGGCAGGTAGTCCTTGTACTCCTTCAACGTGGCGTCCAGGACCGGTACCTTGACCGTGCTGGTGACGTTGGTGCCGTTCTCGCTGATCTTGACGTCCACCAGCGAACCCGGCTTTCCACCGGTGGTGCTCAGGATGGCAGGATCGGTGTTTTCGTTCAGGAGCGTGAAGGAGTTCGCCTTCACCGGAACCTCGGTCTGCGAGCCCTTGGCGCCGTTGACCGTGAGCTTCACGTCCTTGGAGGAGGAGTTGTAGACGGCGCCAATCAGGCGGCCGGGTCCGTCTTCGCCGCTGGAGACAATGAGGATGTTCCGCAGCTGCAGCGGGCCGAGGTCTGCACGGATGCCATCCGAGGCGGAGTACTGGAAGCTGGTCTGCTGGGGCGTGATGTAACCACAGCCCGCAGTCAGCAGGCTGACGCCAAGGGCGGCAGCCGTCAGTGCCAGTTTGCCGCGCTGGGCCCGGTTCATCGCAGTGGAACGCACGTCACGTACTCCTCGAGAAATTTGAAGTCTTTTTCAGCCATAGCCTATCCGCAAACGGGGTCAAACGAGGATTCGGGGCCGTCACATCGTCTGTGGGAACGCTCACCTGATGCACTATTATCCTCATCCGTCAAGGGGGTGGAGGAGGTGGATTGGGCCGTTTTTCCGCGTATTTTCGCGGTTGGGAGCCCTTTCTCCGGCCGGTCATATGCCTGAATCGTGATAAACTGGTCTGCGGGAAAGGGGAAATGTCCACATGGTATTTGAGGTCGGCGAGACAGTAGTTTACCCTCACCACGGTGCTGCGAAGATTGAAGAAATCAAGATGCGCACCATCAAGGGCGAAGAGAAAATGTATCTCAAGCTCAAGGTGGCTCAGGGTGATCTGACCATTGAAGTTCCAGCAGAAAACGTTGATCTTGTTGGGGTTCGGGACGTAGTGGGCAAGGAAGGCCTGGAGCACGTGTTCGATGTGCTTCGTGCCGAGTTCACGGAGGAACCCACCAACTGGTCACGCAGGTACAAGGCAAATCTGGAGAAGCTTGCTTCCGGTGACGTCATCAAGGTAGCAGAGGTCGTTCGCGACCTGTGGCGCCGCGATCACGACCGGGGCCTTTCCGCAGGCGAAAAGCGAATGCTGGCCAAGGCCCGCCAAATTCTGATTTCAGAATTGGCGCTGGCTGAAAAGACCGACGAGGAGAAGGCGGCAAGCGTTCTCGACGAGGTCCTGGCTTCCTAAGAATTTAGCCCCGGCAGCACCCATGTGCCGCCGGGGCTTCTTTTTGCCTCGAGCCGGACCCCATCCGGGGCATGTCGAGGCCGCAACGTCGTCGTAGGCTAGTCCGCATGAGTGAATCAACGCCCTTGGTCACGGGAGTCATCGTGGTGGCCGCCGGTTCCGGGCAACGCCTCGGCTACGGCATGCCCAAAGCGGCGGTGCCGCTCGGTGGCGAACCGATCCTAATGCATGCCTTGCGGGGTATCGTCGCCTCCGGTGTCGCAAGCCAGGTATGCGTGGTGTTGCCGGCGGGAGACGAGGGACTCCGACGACTCTGCGGCGACTTCCGGGAAGAACTGGCCGACGGCGGCCCCCTCCTCACCCTTGTCGACGGCGGTGCCACCCGGGCTGATTCCGTCCGCGCGGGGATGGCTGCCCTGATGGAAGGCACCGATGCCGTCCTGGTCCACGACGCCGCCCGGGCGCTGACGCCCGAGTCCGTTTTCCACCGCGTGGCCGAAGCCCTTGCTGCCGGTGCAGCCGCCGTCATCCCTGTGCTCCCGGTGGTGGACACCGTCAAGACCGTTGCCGCCACCTCCGGGGAGGACAGCATGTTCGCACCGGAAGTAGTCACGGGAACAGCCAGGCGCGAGGAACTGCGGGCTGTCCAGACACCCCAGGGATTCAAGCTCGACACGCTGGTGCAGGCGCACCGGGCCGCCGGGGGGTTGGACCGGCAACAGTCGGCGGCCGTCACCGATGACGCCATGCTCGTGGAGATGTTGGGAACGCCTGTCTACGCTGTCCGCGGCTCAACCCAGTCCCTGAAAATCACCACGCCGCTTGACCTGATCTTCGCGGAAGGGCTCCTTGAAGGCCCGCTCGGTGCCCGGTGGGTGGAAGGATGAGCGCGGACATGATCGTGCCGCGGACCGGAGTGGGAATCGATGTCCATGCCTACGCCGGCCAGGACGAGGCCCGCCCGTTGTGGCTCGGCGGACTCCTCTGGCCCGGCGAACGCGGCCTGGCCGGCCATTCAGACGGCGACCCCGTGGCCCATGCGGCGGCTGACGCCCTGTTCTCCGCCGCCGGCATTGGCGACCTCGGCACGCATTTCGGCACCGACCGCCCGGAGTTCGCCGGCGCATCCGGGGTGACCCTGCTCGCCGAGGCGGCGCGGATCGTCCGGGCCGCAGGTTTCGAGATCGGCAATATCGCCGTCCAGTTCGTGGCCAACCGGCCGAAATTCGGTCCCCGCCGGGAAGAAGCGCAGGAAGTCCTTTCCGGGGCTGCCGGTGCGCCGGTGAGCGTCACTGCCACCACCAGCGACGGCCTGGGATTCACCGGCCGTGGCGAGGGCATCTCCGCGGTGGCCACCGCGTTGGTGTACCCGCGGACCCGGGAAACCATCGGCTAGTCTGGAGCGGTGACCTTGCGCTTCTATGACACCGCCTCCGCCGAAGTCCGGAACTTCATCCCGATCGTTGAGGGCAAGGTCAGCCTCTATTACTGCGGGGCCACGGTCCAGGGAATGCCGCATGTGGGCCACATCCGTTCCGCCATCGCCTTCGACCAGCTGACCCGCTGGCTGCAGTACCGTGGCCTGCGCGTCACGGTGGTCCGCAACGTCACGGACATTGACGACAAGATCCTCGCCAAGTCCGAGGCCTCCTTCGCGCCGGACTTCACACCCGAGGCCGGCGAAGTGCCCCGCGAAGAATGGTGGGCGCTGGCTTACCGTTACGAGCGTGAATTCCTGACGGCCTACGACACCCTGGGTGTCTCGCGCCCCACCTACGAGCCCAGGGCCACCGGGCACATCCCCGAGATGCACGCCCTGATCCAGCAGCTCATTGACCGCGGCCACGCCTACCCCGCGCTGGACGCGTCCGGCGATGTGTATTTCGATGTCCGCTCCTGGGACAAGTACGGCGCCCTCACCCGGCAGAACATCGATGACATGCAGGCAGCGCCCGACGCCGATCCCCGCGGCAAGAAGGATCCCCGCGACTTTGCGCTGTGGAAGGGTTCCAAAGAGGGAGAGCCGGCCACCGCCAGCTGGGCCTCGCCGTGGGGCGCCGGGCGCCCGGGCTGGCACCTGGAATGCTCCGCGATGGTCACCAAGTACCTGGGCACTGCCTTCGACATCCACGGCGGCGGCCTGGACCTGCGGTTCCCGCACCACGAAAACGAGATGGCGCAGTCCCAGGCTGCGGGGCATGGCTTTGCCAACTTCTGGATGCACAACGGCATGGTGACCTACCAGGGCGAAAAGATGTCCAAATCCGTGGGCAACACCATCAGCCCCACGGAAATGCTGGAACTCGCATCCCCCCGCGTTGTCCGCTACTACCTCGGCCAGGCCCACTACCGGTCCGTCCTGGACTACCGGCCCACGTCCCTCCAGGAAGCCGCTGCCGCCGTCGAACGCATCGATGGGTTCCTGGCGAAAGCCGTGGCGCGCTTCGGCGCTGACTCCGGATTCCTGGCCGCCGGCACCGGTTCCCTGGCTGGCGTCCCGGACACTTTTTCAGCCGCGATGGACGACGACCTGAATGTCCCGCGCGCCCTTGCCGCACTGCACGAGACCGTGCGGGCCGGAAACACGGCCCTGGCGGACGGCGACGACGACGCCGCCCGGCAGGCGATGTACGCCGTCGCCACCATGACCGACGTCCTGGGCCTCAACGCCGTCGCCGGTTCCGGCAAGGCGGACAGCCGTGAAGCCGACGCCCTGGGAGTGCTGGTGGAGGCACAGCTGGCGGCCCGTGCAGCTGCCCGGGCCGCCAAGGACTGGGCAGCCTCCGACGCCATCCGGGACACCCTCAGCCAGGCCGGCGTCGTGGTTGAAGACGGCCCGGACGGCGCCACCTGGAGCCTTAAGCGGGACTGAGCAGCCACCGCGCCCGGGCACGCCCAAAGACCGCGCCGCGCCGATTTTTTTCGGGTCAGTAGACTGGTAGGCAGATTCAGTCAGCACAATCAAGGGTGGAACATCATGGCCAACAATGGTCGCCGATCGGTTAAAGCGAAGAAGGGCCCAACCGTCGGAACCGGTGGCCATGGCCGCAAGGCGCTCGAAGGCAAGGGACCAACGCCCAAGGCGGAGGACCGCGTCTATCACAAGGCGCACAAGGCCCGGCAACTCGCCGAGCGGTCCGCGGCCAAGCGCGGAACGGGCGCCCGCAGTGCCGGGGCCGCCAAGTCCGGTCCCAAGGGCCGCGCCACCGAAGAAGTGGTCACCGGCCGCAACTCCGTGGTTGAGGCGCTCCGAGCCGGCATCCCGGCCAAGGCCCTGCACGTGGCCATCCGCATCGAGATGGACGACCGCGTCAAGGAATCCCTGAAGCTCGCCGCCGAACGTGGCATCCCGCTGCTCGAAACCGGCAAGCCCGAACTGGACCGGATGACCGACGACGCCGTCCACCAGGGCCTGGTGCTCCAGATTCCGCCGTACGAATACCGGGACGCCTACGAACTGGCCGAGGAAACCGTGGAGAAGTGGAAGAAGGGGCACGTCAGCAACGCGCCGCTCTTCGTCGCCCTTGACGGCATCACCGATCCCCGGAACCTCGGAGCCATCATCCGTTCCGTTTCCGCCTTCAGCGGCCACGGCGTCATCGTTCCGGAGCGCCGCTCCGTAGGCGTCACCGCCTCGGCCTGGAAGACCAGCGCCGGCGCCGCCGTCCGCGTCCCCGTTGCCCGCGCCTCCAACCTGAACAACGCCCTGAAGCAGTTCAAGGGCATGGGCATCTTCGTGCTGGGGCTCGACGGCGACGGCGATGTTTCGCTGCCCGACCTCACCCTGGCCAAGGAACCCGTGTGCATCGTGGTGGGCTCGGAAGGCAAGGGCCTGAGCCGCCTGGTCCGGGAGAACTGCGACCAGATCGTCTCGATTCCCATCGACTCCGCGATGGAATCCCTGAACGCCTCCATGGCAGTGGGCATCTCGTTGTACGAGGTCTCCCGCCAGCGCGCTGCGAACTAGGCCGCTTCCCACATAATTTCCACACACAACCCGGCGCCCCAGCGGTGTCCGGGCTGGTCACGTGCCTCTGGCCGATATTATTTAGGTGATGGTCATGCCGCTTTTCGACACCGCATCCACCATGGACGCATCCTCGCCGGTTCCCCTCGGTGTCAGTGTTCCGCGCGTTGATTCCGGCGGAACGCGCCACCATGCCGGCGGCCGCGCCAACGTTGCGTGTTTCGCTCCTGCGGTGACCGGCCTGGATATCGTCTACTGTCCGCCGGCCGGGCAGTGGCGGTCCCGGACCCTGCCGAACGTGCTGCGCGGCGTCCATTACGGCATCGTCGAGGACCTGCCGTACGGTTCGCGGTACGGGTTCCGCCCGTCCTCCGACCATCGACCCCTGCCCCCGCTTGACGCAGCCGGCAGCGGGAACGACGCCGGCAACCCGCCATTGTTGCTTGACCCCTACGGCCGGGGTGTGGACGAGCTGGACGGGCTCCTGGCCAGTGTCCGGACCGCTCCCGGCTTTGATTGGGGAGCAGACGAGCCCCCGGCCCTGCCGTGGCGCAACACGATCCTCTATGAGGCCCATGTCCGGGGCCAGAGCAAGCTCCATCCGGACGTGCCCGAAGACCTGCGGGGCACCTACGCCGGCATGGGGCACCCTGCCGTGGTGGAGCACCTCACGAGCCTGGGCATCACCACCGTGCAGCTGCTGCCCGTCCACTTCCACCTCGATGAGCCGCACCTGCAGGACCTGGGGCTCACCAACTACTGGGGCTACAACACCGCCGCCTTCTTCGCCCCGCACCCCGGCTACGCCACCCGTGCCGCCCGGGAAGCCGGCCCCCAGGGGGTCCAGGACGAGTTCAAGGGCATGGTCAAGGCCCTGCATGACGCCGGCCTGGAAGTTATCCTCGACGTCGTCTACAACCACACTGCTGAGGGAACACAGGACGGCCCGGTCGTCAGCTTCCGCGGCCTGGGGGAGCAGGCGTACTACCGGATGGACAGCCACGGAAAGTACGTGGACACCACCGGTTGCGGGAATACCTTGAACTTTGGCGAGCCGCACGTGGTCCAGCTGGTGGTCGATTCGCTGCGGTACTGGGTGGACGAGTTCCACGTTGACGGTTTCCGGTTCGACCTCGCCGTCACCCTCTGCCGCAACGCTGAGAACGAGTTCGATCCCAACCACCCGTTCCTCACCGCCATCGCCGCGGATCCCGTTCTTTCCGGCGTCAAGCTGATCGCCGAGCCGTGGGACGTCGGCTACGGCGGCTGGCAGACCGGGCGCTTCCCGGCCGGATGGGTGGACTGGAATGACCACTTCCGGGACGCCGTCCGGACGTTCTGGCTGGCAGACCGCGCCGCCATGGACGCCGGCGGCCACGGCGGAACCATGGCCAGGCTCGCGGATTCGCTGTCCGGTTCCGCCGGCCTCTTCCAGGCATCCGGCCGCTCGCGCCTGGCGTCGGTCAATTTCGTCACCGCCCACGACGGTTTCACCATGAATGACCTCGTCTCCTTCGACCGGAAGCACAACGAGGACAACGGTGAAGAGAACCGGGACGGTCATGGAGACAACCGCAGCTACAACCACGGAGTGGAGGGGCCAACGGAGAACGGGCTGATCCTGGCCAGGCGGGCACAGTCCCGCCGCAACTTGATGGCCTCGCTGATGGTTTCGCTCGGAGTCCCCATGATTGCCGCCGGCGATGAGCTGGCAAGGACGCAGCAGGGCAACAACAATGCCTACTGCCAGGACAGCCCCATGACCTGGCTGGACTGGACGCTGACGCCGGAGGCACACGAAATGCTGCGCAGCACCAAGCGGTACATCCGGTTGCGTAAAGAGTTCCTCGCCGCCCAGCCCCACGATTTCCCTGTCCGCGACGAACAGTCCTACCTTTACTGGTTCGACCAGCACGGGCAGCCCATGTCCGCCGAGCGGTGGAACGATCCGCACCATCGCGTCCTGCAGCTCCTGCTGGGGGACGACGGCGGTGCGCTCGCCGGCCTGGTGGTGGTGAACGGCGGCGATACGGATGTGCAGATCACGCTGCCGGACCCCGGTCGGGCAGCTCCGAGCCTCTTCGAGTTGCGCCTGACCACATCTCCCTTCCACGAGCAGCGGCAGGGCAGCCGGGTTGCCTCGGGCGAGACCGATGTTGCCGAGGCCAACTCCATCAGCATCTACCGAACCTAGATCCAGTAGAACCGGCCGGCAGGTACACCCGAATGCGCAAACGCTCCGTGCTTCCCTTACTCCTGGCTGCCCTGGTGGTGCTGGCGCTGGTGGCGTTCGGCGGGGCGGGTCTATTGGGCGGCCAGGGTGAAGGCACGACGCCGGGAGCGGCTTCCGGCGCCAGCCCGGCTCCCGGCGGGGCGGGTACGCGGGCGCCGGGAAAGAGCGCGGCGGCACACCGGGGAGCCAACCCGTCCAGCCTGCCGGAAATCCGTGAGTCCACGCTCCCGCTGGAGGGGCGGCGCGTCCTGGCGCTGATCCGGGCGGGTGGTCCGTACCAGTTCAGCCAGGACGACCAGGTGTTCGGCAACTTGGAGCGTGTCCTGCCCGCCCGGGACCGGGGCTACTACCGCGAGTACACGGTTCCGACGCCCGGTGAACCGGATCGGGGCGCGCGGCGGATCGTGGCAGGCAACGGCGGCGAGAAGTATTACACCGGTGACCACTACACAACGTTCAAGTACATAGCGGAAGGCAGCTAGCACCCCCATGAAGATCTTTTCCGGCGATACCTGGACCCTCGAAGAACTGCAGGAGCAGGTGGCTGACGCCGGGCGCCGCAGCCTCGTGGTTCCGCCGGCCGACAGCAAACGCGCCGTCCTGGAGACCTTCGGCGAAGTCCTGGACTTCCCTGAGCATTACGGTGTGAACCTGGACGCGCTGAACGATTCGCTCCACGACTTCGCGGACAGCATCACGGACAACGGTAATCCGCCCGTGACCGTCCTCTGGCAGGTTGCCGCCCCGTTCCGGAGCGAGAGGGCATTCGGCATCATCTGTGAAATCCTGCAGGACGCCGAGCGTTACGCCGGCACGGACCTCGCCGTCACGGCTGTCCTGCTCTGAGGCTCCCGCGTCCCCTGTGCCGGGGCCGCACGTTACCCCGGGTACCCCGTGTCCGGCCGGCCGCGGCCGGCCGGACACCAGGTCAGGCGTTGACGATCAGGCCGAGCTCCGCCTTGGAGGCCAGCGCCTCGTGCCGGGGCAGTACGCGGACCGTGTAGCCGAACGGTCCGGAGCGGTCGATCAGCAGTGAGCCGCTGAACAGGTGCCGGCCGCTGCCCAGGTCCTCCTTCACCTGCAGTTCCATCATGGTGATGTCCGCCAGGGTGTCGTTCTCCTCGGCCCGTCCGTAGGCCACCTCAACGCAGACGTCTTCCGGCGCCAGGGCGTTCAGGGCCACGTAGGCGTTGACCTGGAGGGTGTCGCCGATCTGCGGGTCCTCTGACACGCCCACGGAATCCACATGCTCAACGTGGACCTGTGGCCAGGCGCCGCGCACCTTGGCGGACCAGGCCGCCAGCGCCCGGGCCTGGGCGTATGAATTCGCGGTGGCGCTGCGGCCGGCGTCAGCTGCCGGCCGGTACAGGATGTTCACGTAGTCACGGAGCATCCGCTCGGCCGAGACTGCCGGACCCAGGTGCGAGAGGGTGTGCTTGATCATGGACACCCAGTGCGTCGGGACCGTCTCGCTCCGGGTGGTGGAGGGACCTGCAGCCCCTGCACCCTCGGACACCGTGCTGCCGTAGAAGCGCGGCGCCACCTGCGTTTCGAGCAGCTCGTACAAGGCTGCAGCCTCGATGTCATCCCGTTCTTCCGGCGACGCGTCGTTGTTCGCCGTCGGAATCGCCCAGCCGTTCTCGCCGTCGTACATCTCGTCCCACCAGCCGTCCAGGACGGACAGGTTCAGCGAACCGTTCAGGGCGGCCTTCATGCCGGACGTACCGCAGGCCTCCAAGGGCCGCAACGGGTTGTTGAGCCAGACGTCGCAGCCCGGGAAGAGCGTCCTGGCCATCGCGATGTCGTAGTTGGGCAGGAACGCGATGCGGTGCCGGACCTCGGGGTCGTCAGTGAACCGCACCAGGTCCTGGATCATCTTCTTGCCGGCGTCATCGGCCGGGTGGGATTTTCCGGCGATGACCAACTGGATGGGGTGGTCCTTGTGCAGCAGAAGGGCCTTGAGCCGCGCCGGTTCCCGCAGCATCAGGGTCAGGCGTTTGTACGTTGGCACCCGGCGGGCAAATCCGATGGTGAGCACGTCCGGGTCCAGGACGTTGTCCGTCCAGCCCAGCTCGGCGTCGGCCGCGCCGCGCTTCTTCCATGCGGCCCGGAGCCGGCGCCGCACGTCTTCCACCAGTGCTGCCCGCATTTCGCGGCGCAGCGCCCAGACGTCGGCGTCGCTGACGTTGTAGGCGAGGTCCCACTTGCCCAGTGCTTCCGCCTCGCTGCCGAACTGGTCGCGCGCGAGCTTGGAGATCCGGCTGTCCACCCAGGTGGGCACGTGGACGCCGTTGGTCACTGACGTGATGGGGACTTCCGAGTGGTCGAATCCGGGCCACAGTGCGGAGAACATCCCGCGTGACACTTCTCCGTGGAGCTTGGCCACGCCATTGGCGCGCTGGGCCAGGCGGAGGCCCATGACGGCCATATTGAAGACGGCGGGGTTTCCGTCGGCATAGTTTTCCCGGCCCAGTTCCAGGATCCGGTCCAGCGGGACGGCCGGTGCCAGGCCGGCCTGGAAGAAGTGGCTGATCTGGGCGATCTCGAACCTGTCGATGCCCGCGGGGACCGGGGTGTGCGTGGTGAACACGGTGGAGGCGCGGCCGGCTGCCAGCGCTTCGTCGAATGAGAGTGCTTGTTCACCGGACATGAGTTCCTGGATCCGTTCAATGCCCAGGAACCCTGCGTGTCCTTCGTTGGTGTGGAACACCTCGGGGGCCGGTGAACCGGTCAGCTTCTGGAACGCGCGGAGGGCCTTGACCCCGCCCATCCCCAGCAGCAGTTCCTGCTGCAGCCGGTGGTCACCGCCGCCACCGTACAGCCGGTCCGTGATGCTGCGCGCGGCGTCGTCGTTGCCGGGCACGTTGGAGTCGAGCAGGAGCAGGGGAACGCGTCCGACGTCGGCACGCCAGATGTGTGCCAGGAGGCGGCGGCCGTTGGGAAGCGGGAGCGATACCTCCACGGCTTTTCCGTTACCGTCCGGGGACGGCTCGCGGAGCAGCGTGAGGGGCAAGCCATCGGGGTCCAGGACCGGGTAGGTCTCCTGCTGCCAGGCGTCCCGGGACAACGACTGCTTGAAGTACCCGGCCTGGTAGAGCAAGCCCACACCGACCAGTGGTACACCCAGGTCCGAAGCCGCCTTGAGGTGGTCGCCCGCCAGGATGCCCAGGCCGCCCGAGTACTGGGGGAGGACCTCGGTGATACCGAATTCGGGAGAGAAGTAGGCGATGGAGGCGGGGGCGTCCGGTCCCAGGCCCTGGTACCACCGTGGCTCCTCGAGGTACCGGTCCAGGTCCTCTTCGGCCGCGCGGACCCGCTCCACCACCGACTGGTCGGCGGCGAGCTGCTGGAACTCCTCGCGGCTGACCATACCCAGGAAACCGATGGGGTCCTGGCCGCTTTCCTCCCACAGGCGCGCGTTGAGCCCGGCGAAGAGTTCGCGGGTGGGGCGGTGCCACGACCACCGCAAATTGCTGGCCAACCGGGCCAGCGGCCGGATGGGCTCGGGGAGGACTGTACGGACCGTAAACCTGCGGATTGCCTTCACCTGCGCCACACTAACCGACAACCTGCCGGGCCGGAACAAGCTTTGGGTTTCTTTTGGGTAAATGACAGGGGCGTGAAGAAATTGGGCGGCGACGCGATGGATTTCAAGCAGCAGCCTTAGCAATCCTGGGCATTTCTCGCTAACGTCGAGGCTGTGACGACTAACTCAGGAACCAGTGCCGCATCCACCAAAATGCCCCAGCGCCGCATAACCGAGGGTCTGCGGTTCGGGCGTTTTCCCATCACCAACGTGCAGCCCGTCGTCGACGGCGGAAAAGTTCCCGCCAAAGCACTTCCCGGCGAGGCGATCGTTGTGGGGGCCACCGCCTTCCGGGAAGGCCATGACCAGCTCGGCGTCAGCGCCGTCCTCCTGGACCCCACAGGGGCTGAGCGGCAGCGTGTCCGGCTCGCCCCTCCCCGCGGGGTACGCGGAATGGGAACCGATCGCTGGGAAGGCGTCCTCACGCCGTCGGAAACCGGCAACTGGTCCTTCGTCATCGAAGCCTGGCACGACCGCTACGGCACCTGGCACCACAATGCCGAGGTCAAGATCGACGCCGGCATCGACGTCGAACTCATGCTCGCCGAAGGTGCCAGGCTGCTCGGTGAAGCCTCTGTCGAGGACTTCCGGGACGAGGTGGACCGGGCAGCCCTCCGGCACGCCGCCGACGTCCTTGCCGACCAGTCCCGCAGCACCGAGGAACGGCTCGCGGCCGGATTCGGCCAGGAGGTCGCGGACATCGTTGCGCGCCAGCCCATCCGCGAACTGGTGACCGTTTCGGAGAAGTTCCCCCTGCTGGTGGAACGGGACCGGGCAGGCCGGGGCGCCTGGTACGAGTTCTTCCCGCGGTCCGAAGGCGCCGTCAAGGACCACAACACCGGCGCATGGACGTCGGGAAACTTCCGGACCGCGGCCCGCCGCCTCGATGCCGTCGCGGCCATGGGCTTCGACGTCATCTACATGCCCCCGATCCACCCCATTGGCGTACAGCACCGCAAGGGACCCAACAACACCCTGGTGGCCGGCCAGCACGACCCCGGCTCACCCTGGGCCATCGGCGCGAAAGAGGGCGGCCACGACGCCATCCACCCCGATCTTGGTTCGTTCGAGGACTTTGACGCCTTTGTGGCCCGTGCAAACGAGTTGGGCCTGGAAGTGGCCTTGGACCTGGCACTGCAGGCGGCGCCGGACCACCCGTGGGTGCAATCGCACCCCGAATGGTTCACCACCCGTGTGGACGGCAGCATCGCCTACGCGGAAAACCCGCCCAAGAAGTACCAGGACATTTATCCGCTCAATTTCGACAATGATCCGGAAGGGCTTTCCCGCGAAATCCTCCGGATTGTGTTGCTGTGGGTCAGCCACGGGGTAAAGATTTTCCGGGTGGATAACCCGCACACCAAGCCGGTGTGGTTCTGGGAATGGCTTATTGCGGAAGTGAATAAGAACGTCCCCGGCGTGGTATTCCTTGCCGAGGCGTTTACCCGCCCTGCCATGATGCACGCTCTGGGCCGGGCAGGCTTCCAGCAGTCGTACACCTACTTCACCTGGCGCAACACCAAGACGGAGATCGAGGAGTACTTCGACGAAGTCAGCCACGAATCCCCGGCGTACTTCCGCCCGAACTTCTTCGTGAACACCCCGGACATCCTCACCGAATACCTGCAGTACGGCGGCCCGGCGGCTTTCCGGATCCGGGCTGTCCTGGCTTCCACGGCCAGCCCGCTGTGGGGGGTCTATGCCGGGTACGAACTGTTCGAACACGTCGCCCGGCCCGGTGCCGAGGAGTACATCGACAACGAGAAGTTCGAATACAAGGCACGTGACTGGGAGGCTGCGGCAGAGTCGGGGCGCACGCTGGCCCCGTACATCACCCGGCTGAACCACCTGCGCCGGGACCACCCGGCACTGCTGGACCTGCAGAACCTGACCGTCCACCACAGCACTGACAACGCCACGGTGGCCTACTCCAAGCACAAGACCCTCCCCGACGGGTCCAAGGACACCATCATCGTGGTGGTCAACGTGGACCCGCACGGCACCCGGGAATGCACCGTCACCCTGGACCTTGCCGCGCTGGAACTGGACCCGCAGGACCTCACCCCGGGCGGGGGCTTCTACGTGGACGACCTGATTTCCGGTGAAAGCTGGGAATGGGGCGAGTACAACTACGTGCGCCTCGACCCACACGTGGAGCCCGCCCACATCCTGAGCGTGAGGAGAATGCATTCGTGAGTTTTAATCCGCAAAGTTCCGGCCATTTCACACCCAAGAGCACGTTCGAGCTAAATGCGCCTGGCCTCCAGCATGACCCTCTGTGGTACCGCAAGGCCGTGTTCTACGAGGTTTTGGTCCGGGCCTTTGCGGATGCCAACGGCGATGGGTCCGGGGACTTCTCCGGACTCATCGACCGGCTGGACTACCTTCAGTGGCTGGGCGTGGACTGTCTCTGGCTGCCCCCGTTTTTCCAGTCACCGCTGCGCGACGGCGGCTACGACATCTCGGATTACAACTCCGTGCTGGACGAGTTCGGCACCATCAGCGACTTCAAGCGGCTTGTGGCCGAAGCCCACGCCCGCGGCGTCCGGGTCATTATCGACCTGCCCCTGAACCACACCTCCGACCAGCATCCCTGGTTCCAGGAATCCCGGAAAGACCCCGACGGGCCCTTCGGCGACTTCTATGTCTGGAGCGACACCGACGAGAAGTACCAGGACGCGCGCATCATCTTCGTTGACACCGAGGAATCGAACTGGACGTTCGATCCCATCCGGCGGCAGTTCTTCTGGCACCGGTTCTTCAGCCACCAGCCGGACCTGAACTTCGAAAACCCCAAGGTCATCGAGGCCGTGTTCGATGTGGTCCGCTTCTGGCTGGACCAGGGCATCGACGGGTTCCGGGCAGACGCCATCCCCTACCTCTTCGAGGAAGAGGGGACCAACTGCGAGAACCTGCCCGCCACCCACGAGTTCCTCCGCAGCCTCCGGGCCATGGTGGACGAAAGCTACCCCGGCCGGGTGATAATCGCCGAGGCAAACCAGCCGCCCAACGAGGTGGTGGAGTACTTCGGGACCGAGGAGGAACCCGAATGCCACATGGCTTTCCACTTCCCGATCATGCCCCGCCTGTACTATGCCCTCCGGGACCAGAAGGCCGCGCCCATCATCGAAACCATGCGCGACACTCCCGACATCCCCGACGGTGCCCAGTGGGGGACATTCCTGCGCAACCACGATGAGCTGACCCTGGAGATGGTCACCGCCGATGAGCGCGCGGCCATGCTGGGCTGGTACGCGCCGGACCCACGCATGCGAGCGAACATCGGCATCAGGCGCCGCCTGGCCCCGCTGCTCGACAACTCCCGGGCCGAGATCGAGCTGATCAACGCGCTCCTGCTCTCGCTTCCGGGTAGCCCGTTCCTCTACTACGGCGACGAGATCGGCATGGGCGACAACATCTGGCTTGAGGACCGCGACGCCGTCCGAACCCCGATGCAGTGGAACCCGGACCGGAACGCCGGGTTCTCTCACGCCGATCCTGGCAAGCTGTACCTGCCGCCCATCCAGTCGCTGGTCTACAACTACAGCATGGCCAACGTCGAAGCCGAGGCTGCCCATTCCGGGTCGCTGTTGCGCTGGACACGGCAGATCCTCAGCGTGCGCAAGAACCACCCCGCGTTCGGCCTTGGCGGGTTCAAACACGTGGAAGCAGACCACGATGCCGTCCTGGCCTACCTGCGCGAGCTGCCGGCCAACAACCCGGCCGGCGCCCCGGCCGAAACCATCCTGTGCGCCTTCAACCTCTCCCAGCATCCCGTGGCCGCCAAACTGGCCATTCCCGAGTACGCGGGACGGGGGCTGCGCGACGTTTTTGGTGGCCAGCCCTTCCCGGGCATCGGCGATGACGGAAGCCTCACCTTGACCATCGGAAGCCATGATTTCTTCTGGCTCCGCATGCGGACGGCGGGGTCCAACCCGTCGTCGCCCTACACCCAGGCCATGCCCATCCTGTCGATAGAGAACTGAGATGAACCAGCCAATCCTCACTCCCGCCCTGACCGCGCTGCTCAAGGAATGGCTGCCGCAGCAGCGTTGGTTCCCCGTCAAGACTCCAGACTTCGCCATGTCCCAAGTGGGCAGCCTGGGCCTTTCCGACCCAACGGGCCACGCCGCGCTTGCCGTGTTCCTCCTGGGTGTCACCACGGACGGGCCCGACGGCGGCCGGCGCACCACCGTGGTCCAGGTTCCGTTGAGCTTCCGCCCGGCACCTGCCGGTGGCATGGAAAGGGCGCTCGTCGGCGAAGCGGCAGGAACCGACCCGTCCCGTCCGTGGGTCTACGACGCCGTGCACGATCCTGATTTCGTCGGTGCGTGGCTCGAGCTCATCCGGCAGGAGGAGAAGTCTGCAAGCGGGTCTGCCACCGGACACCGCGTCGAGGGGCCCTACCGCCTTCCCACCGCCAAGGGCGTGGTGAAAGTGCTCTCCGGAGAGCAGTCCAACAGTTCCGTCATTGTGGACGACGGCGAATCCGCGGCGATGGTGAAATTCTTCCGGGTGCTCTCGGACGGGATAAATCCTGAAATCGAAGTCGGTGCGGCGCTGACCACGGCCGGAACGCCCGAAGTGCCTGCAACACTCGGCTGGGTCCGCGGAGAATGGCTCGGACAAGGCAAACCCGTCCAGGGCGAGCTGGCGGTGGCCCACGAATTCCTCGCCGGGGGCCGCGATGCCTGGCGGCTGGCCGTGGACGCCGCTCGCCAAGGTGCCGACTTCACGGCGGAAGCGCGGGCCCTCGGTGCGGCCACGGCCAGTGTTCACCGACGGCTGGCGGAAGCGCTGGGACAGTCGGCTGCGCCCGATGCCGGCAAGGCCATTGGACCCGCTGTAGCCCAGCGTGTCCGCAGCGCCTGGGCGGAAGCCGGCACCGCCGTCGGACCCTATGACGACGCTTTGGAAGTCCTCCTGGCAAACCTGGACGGGGCGCCCACCGGCCTCCTCCAACGTATCCACGGCGACCTTCACCTGGGCCAAATCCTGCAGGTCACCGGTCAATCCGGTGGCCAGTCCCGGTGGGCCATCCTTGATTTCGAGGGCGAACCGCTGCGGCCCATCGCCGAGCGGAACGTCCCTGACGTGCCGCTTCGAGACGTCGTGGGAATGCTGCGGTCCTTCGACTACGCGGCCGGTGCGGCCCAACGCGAGCAGGAGGGCGCCCAGGTGCCGGACACCTGGGTGGACGACTGCGCGGACGCGTTCCTCGAAGGCTACTCAGCCGTCATTCCCGGCACGGTAGACCGGACCTCGCCCCTGTTTGTGGCATTGTGGCTGGACAAAGCGCTGTACGAAGTTGTTTATGAAATGCGTAACAGGCCCGACTGGCTGGCGATCCCCGTGAACGCCTCCAGGCGGCTCCTGAGCGGTAACGGCACCGGCGATCAGGCCGGCGCAGCATCGGAAGGTAACGAAATGACAGGCTCAGCACAAACTGACCGCCCGGGGGTGCCGCTCCACGTGGACGAAGGCACCTTGGGCAAGATCGCGAACGGTGAACACCACGCGCCCCATTCCGTCCTGGGCGCGCACCTGGACGATTACGGGCACGTCACCGTCCGGACCGTCAAGCACCTGGCCGAAGCAGTCACCGTCGTTACCCAGGCCGGTGAAGTTCCCATGGAACACGAGGCCCACGGCGTGTGGGTCGCCGTCCTGGAACCGGTACAGCAGGGCCATGTTCCCGACTACCGGCTTTCGGTCTCCTACCCGGGCCAAGAGCCGGTGACAGTTGATGAGCCCTACCGCTACCTGCCGACAGTAGGGGAAGTGGACCTGCACCTCATCGGCGAGGGCCGGCACGAGAAGCTTTGGGAGGTACTCGGCGCCCACGTCCAGCACTACAAGTCCTCGCTGGGGGACGTCAACGGTGTTTCCTTTGCCGTCTGGGCTCCCAACGCACAGGCAGTCCGCGTCAAAGGTGATTTCAATGCCTGGGACGGACGCGAAAACTCCATGCGCTCGCTGGGATCATCCGGGGTGTGGGAAGTCTTCATTCCAGGGGTGGAAGCGGGCGCCTGCTACAAATTCGAAATCCTGACCCGCGGCGGATACTGGGTGGAAAAAGCCGACCCCCTCGCGTTCGGCACCGAAGTTCCCCCGCTCACGGCCTCCCGGGTGGTGGAACCGTCCTACGCTTTCAAGGACGACGAGTGGATGGAAGCACGCGCCCAGCGTGATCCCCACAACTCGGCCATGAGTGTCTATGAAGTGCACCTCGGCTCCTGGCGACTTGGACTGGGCTATAGGGAGCTCGCCAAGGAACTGGTGGAGTACGTCAAATGGCTCGGGTTCACCCATGTGGAGTTCATGCCCGTGGCAGAACACCCGTTCGGCGGCTCCTGGGGCTACCAGGTCACGTCCTACTTCGCGCCGACGTCCCGGTTCGGCCACCCGGACGAGTTCCGCTACCTGGTGGACATGCTCCACCAGGCCGGAATCGGCGTACTGCTGGACTGGGTGCCCGCCCACTTCCCGAAGGACGCCTGGGCGCTGGCCCGGTTCGACGGCGAACCCCTTTACGAGCACGCTGATCCTGCCCTCGGCGAACACCCCGACTGGGGGACGCTCATCTTTGACTTCGGCCGCACCGAGGTCCGGAACTTCCTGGTGGCAAACGCCCTCTACTGGCTGGACGAGTTCCACATTGACGGTCTGCGCGTAGACGCGGTGGCGTCGATGCTTTACCTCGACTACTCGCGGGAGGAAGGCCAGTGGCGGCCCAACCGCTTCGGTGGCCGGGAAAACCTCGAAGCCATCTCCTTCCTGCAGGAAGTCAACGCCACGGTCTACAAGACACACCCGGGTGCTGTCATGATCGCGGAGGAGTCCACCGCGTTTCCGGGCGTCACCGCCCCCACCAGCAACGGTGGGCTGGGCTTCGGCCTGAAATGGAACATGGGTTGGATGCACGACTCCCTCAAGTACATCTCCGAGGACCCCTACAACCGCCGGTGGCACCACGGCACAGTGACGTTCTCGTTGGTCTATGCGTTCACGGAGAACTTCCTCCTTCCCATCAGCCACGACGAAGTAGTCCACGGCAAAGGCTCCATGCTCCGCAAAATGCCGGGGGACCGTTGGCAGCAGCTGGCAAACCTTCGCGCGTTCTTTGCCTACCAGTGGGCCCACCCGGGCAAGCAGCTCATCTTCATGGGTACTGAATTCGGGCAGGAGGCGGAGTGGTCCGAACAGTACGGCCTGGACTGGTGGCTGGCCGACATTCCCGCGCACAAGGGACTCCAGTTGCTGACCAAGGACCTCAACGAGCTGTACGCGTCGACACCGGCGCTCTACACCCAGGACAACGTCCCGGCCGGGTTCCAATGGATCAACGGGGGAGACACCGACCGTAACGTCCTCTCGTTCATCAGGTGGGGCACCGACGGCGAACCGATCGTTTGCGCCATCAATTTCTCCGGGGGCCCACATGTCGGCTACACCTTGGGCGTGCCATCGGCCGGCGCCTGGACTGAGGTCCTCAACACCGACCACACCAACTACGGCGGCTCCGGCGTCCTCAACAGTGGTGGGCTGACGGCCACCACCGAAGGACAGGACGGGCAGCCGGCCACCCTGACGGTGACGCTGCCTCCGCTGGGCGCGTCCTACTTCAAGCCGGGAGCGGCCGCCTCGGCCTGAGAACCCAAGGACTCTTCGCAGTGAGTCGGAAGGGCCCGGAATCCGGCAGGATTCCGGGCCCTTCGCGTTGGCGAATCGGGCCGGTCGATGACAGCGATGACAGCCGCTCCACGCCGACTGGCGATCCCGAATAAGTGGTGGTAGAGTTTATTTCCGCGCTGCTCCACGGAGTCAGGCGGACAACCGATCCCCCAAGCTTATGCTGAGGAAGATCGCGGACGCCGATTTGACACGCTGGAGGTCAGCCGGTAAGTTTGGAAAGTTGCTCCGGAGCGATCTTGGACCTTGATGGTTTGGGTGGTGCTGGGTGTGTCTGTTGTTTGAGAACTCAATAGTGTGCCAAGTT
>NZ_JARVSF010000034.1 GCF_030209355.1 Pseudarthrobacter sp. fls2-241-R2A-127 | reverse complement strand
TTTACTTTAAAAGGCTTCTCACCCGTCCTACGCAATAGGACTTACTCATCTAGTGGTGTGTCTTTCCGGTGGCCCCCGGCCGGAACTCTTCCAGCCCTTGGTTACGCTGCCGTGTACACGGACTGAACATCGCGCGGCCTGGACACGTCCTGCGGGCCACGCCTGGCCGGATCCCGCACCGCCCTGGCCGGTCCCGCACCGCCGTCCGGCTGCACCCGGGAACCTGGCGGTGACCGCACACAACAAAGGGCCGGGACGCACTGTCTGCGCCCCGGCCCCTGCGGGCCGGCACCCGAGCCGGGTGCCGTCGTCGTCCGCCCCGCCCTGTGTTTAGTCCTGAACTGTGTTTAGTCCTGAACTGTGCCTGATCCGGTCCTGGGCCTACTTGAGCTTCGGTATCAACACCGGCGTGTTCTTCTTGTACGCCTCATAGTCCGGCTGGCCGCCCCACTTCTTGTCCGCCTTCTTCTCCAGGGGCGGGACGCCGCTGCCCTTGGTCAGCAACAGCACCACGAACACCGGGGAGATCAGTGCGGCCCACTGCCAGCCCTGCAGCACCGGAAGCGCAATGATGGCCACACCCACCCACAGGGTGATCTCGCCGAAGTAGTTCGGGTGGCGGGACTTGGACCAAAGGCCGGTGCTGATGAAGCGGCCCTGGTTGGCGGGATCGGCCTTGAAGCGGTTCTTCTCGATATCCGCCACGGTCTCCACGGTGATGCCCGCGGCCCAGACCAGCAGGCCCACCCAGAAGAACCCGTCCAGGCCCACCTTCTTGTCCGAGGTGATGGCCACCCACGCCAGCGCCGCGGTGAGCACCACCCACAGGCCCTGGATGGTCCAGGTGTTCAGGAAACGGAAGAAGTCCGGCTTGAGCTCATCGAACCGGTCGTCCTTCCCGTGCTTGCTGATGCGGAGGAACAGGAAACTGCCCAGGCGTGCGGCCCAGAGCACCACCATGGCCGCCAGCAGCATGCCGCGCGCGTCAACACCCGGGGAGGCCAGCACCAGGAACACGGTGATGGAAATATAGGTCAGGGCACCGGTGAGGTCGTAGAACTTCTCGGTCTGCGCCTTGAAGCTGGGAATGAACACCAGCCACTGGATCACGAACGCCGCGGCAACTCCCAGCGCAAACACCGGGAGGCCGCCAATCCGCGAGCCGCCTTGGCTGCCGGCGAGGGCGATGAGCACAGCCACCACCACGGCGATGAGCGTACTGATGAGCGCCTTGCGGCTGTCCTTATTCATCCAAACCGGTCCTTTCACGGCCTGCCCGGTCCAGCGGCAGGATCCCCCATGTGCACTTTCGGGCACAACTACATCTAACAACGCAGGTGCGCCATCCACTTAGTCTTCGGCGCGGAAGCCTGGATGTATGGGCCCAAGACTGAAATTCGGCGGCCGGGCCCGTCCGCGCCCTCCCCCGGGAACGAACCGCCTGTGCAGCCGTCCCCGATCCCAGGAGCCCAGCATGAGCCCCCGCACCAAGAACTGGCTGACCGCCTACGTTGTCAGTGCCGTAATTTTCGCCGCCCTGGACGTGGTGTGGATCCTGCTGGTGGCCAACCCGCAGTACCAAAGCCAGATCGGCCACCTGCTGGCACCCAAGGCCAACCTCGGCGGAGCCGTCCTGTTCTATGTCATCTTCGTGGCCGGAATGGTGCACTATGGCGTCCGTCCCAACAGCCCGGAGGCCACACTGCGGCAGCGCGTCACGGGAGCGGCCCTGTTCGGGTTCTTCACCTACGCCACCTGGGCGCTGACCGGGTTGTCCGTGTTGAAGGATTTCCCGGCCGTGGTGGCGCTGACGGACATTCTCTGGGGAGCCGCGGCCTGCAGCATCGTCACCTGGGCCACTGCCACCTTGCTGCGGCGCCGGCTCAGCCGCCCCGCCGTGGCTTGAATCTGCGTGGCGCCCGCGTCACGGACGGCACGCTTTACACCCGGGAACGACGGCGGAACCCCGGAAAGCCGGGACCCGCCGTCGTCCACTCCTGCTAAAGCCTGCCCTGCGTGACGCGAGACCGGGCGCAGGGCTCACCCGAACAGCGCCGCCACCTGGGTCAGCGTCTGGAAGACCCCGTAGGCCAGCGGGATTCCCACCAGGACCCAGCCCAGGACCAGCCTGCCGGTGGACCGTTGGACCGGTTCCTGCCCGCTGTGAGTATGTGCAGTGGTCATCTCAGGCCTCCATGGCTGGTTCGTGCCGCGCGGTGCGGGGTTCGTGGAATCGGGCATCAACGGGTGTGACCAGCAGGTTGGCCACGAATCCGACCACCAGCAGGGCCACCATGGTCAGCAGCGCCGGCTGGTAGGACGCGCCGGTCAGCTGGCCGGGTTTCCCCTGCGCGTCCAGGATGCCGTTGACGATCAGCGGACCGGCCACCCCGGCGGCTGACCAGGCCGTCAGCAACCGGCCGTGGATGGCGCCCACCTGGAACGTCCCGAACAGGTCCCGCAGGTACGCCGGGGCGGTGGCGAAACCGCCGCCGTAGAACGAGATGATCAGGAACGCGAGCACCACGTAGAGGAACGTGGCGCTGACACCGGCCAGCGCCAGCAGGGTGTACAGGACCGCGCCGACACCCAAATACACCATGTAGATCCGCTTGCGGCCGGTGATATCCGAGGTGGCGGACCAGGCGAACCGCCCCGCCATGTTGCCGATGGAGAGCAGCCCCACGAAGCCCGCGGCGACGCCGGCACTGACCAGTGACTTGCCGTCCGCCTGCCGGAAGAAGTCCTGGATCATGGGCGCCGCCTGCTCCAGGATGCCGATCCCGGCGGTGACGTTGCAGAACAGCGCCACCCACACCAGCCAGAACTGCCGGGTCTTGATGGCGTTCTTCGCGGAGACATTTTCGGTGGTGACCAACTTGGCGGCCTTGACGTTGGCGGGGTCGAACCCGGCCGGCCGCCAGCCGTCCGCAGGGACCTTGATGGTGAAAGCGCCAAACAGCATGTACGCGAGGTAGACGACGGCGAGCGTCAGGAAGAGCTTCCCTACGGCATCGCCGCTGGCCACCCAGCCCTGCGCGCCGGAGTTGGGATCGTACGCCTTGAGCAGGGCCTGGGACACGGGGCTGGCGATCAGCGCGCCGCCGCCGAAGCCCATGATCGCCATGCCGGTGGCCAGGCCCGGACGGTCCGGGAACCATTTGATCAGGGTGGACACCGGCGAGATGTAGCCGATGCCAAGCCCAATGCCGCCCACCACGCCGTAGCCCAGGTAGACCAGCCAGAGTTGGTGCGTGAAGATGCCCAGTGAGCCGATCAGGAAGCCGCCCACCCAGAACATGGCCGAGGTGAACATCGCCTTCCGCGGACCATTCCGGTCCACCCACGTGCCCATGACGGCGGCGGAGAGGCCCAGCATCACGATCGCGATGGAGAAGATCACCCCGATCTCGGTCAGGCTGGCGCCGAAATGCTTGACCAGGGCGGTCTTGTACACGCTGGTGGCATAGGCCTGGCCGATACAGAGGTGGACGGCGAGCGCGGCCGGCGGAACAAGCCAGCGGTTGAAGCCCGGCGGGGCGATGGTTCGGTCACGGTCCAGGAAGCCCATGATGATTCCCTTGCTTGGTGGAAGACGACGGTGTCCAGAGGCGAAGGGCCCGGCCCGTTGCCTCCGGCAATCATCCTTCAGATCATCAGTAAACGTACTGTTCGCGCGCCGGCCGGTAGTGAATTTACGGCGAGCGGCGCCTGGAGGCTCGCCGCAGGCCGCCGAACGTCCGGTGAACTCTGCATGAACGGACCCCGTTTTCGCCCGGGACCGTAACCTCACCGTGATCTACTGGTCAACGCGGAATATACCGACCAGTAACTTACGGTCCGGCGATGGGCCCATTGTGGGGGCGTGCCCGCTTCGCCGTCCTCCATGACGGACAAGGAATCTGACGTGAATCTTTCGAGACGCCACTTCATCGCAGCAGGCACCGCTGCCGCCACCACGCTGGCCGCCGGCAGCACGCTGCGGGCAGCCGCGGCGGCAGCTCCGGCGCTCCCGGCTCCCGCCGACTCGGGCATCGAGCACATCATTGTGGTGATGATGGAGAACCGCTCCTTCGACCACTTCCTCGGCTGGATGCCGGGGGCGGACGGGAAGCAGTCCGGGCTGGGCTACACCGACCGCTACGGCATCCCGCACTCCACCTACCACCTTGCCGATTTTCAGGGCTGCGGCCATCCGGACCCGGACCATTCCTACGAGGGCGGCCGGATCCAATACAACAACGGCAAGAACGACGGCTGGCTCCGGGCCGGCGAAAATGACGAGTTCGCCGTTGGGTACTACGGTGCCGAAGACCTGGACTTCTGGCGCCAGGCCGGCCCCGACTGGACGGTCTGCGACCGCTACTTCGCCGCGACCATGGCCGAAACCTACCCCAACCGGTTCTACCAGCACGCCGCCGCCACGGACCGGATCCACAACTCCACCGCCACCAGCACCCTGACCACCATTTGGGACCAGCTGGCCGCTGCGGGCGTTTCCGGCAAGTACTACTACGGCGACATCCCGTTCACCGCCCTCTGGGGAACCAAGTACCAGGGCATTTCCCACCCCTACACGGAGTTCCTCGCGGACTGCTCGGCCGGGGCCCTGCCGGCAGTGTCCTTCGTGGACCCGCGGTTCACCGACGAAAGCTCCGGGACCTCAGGCGATGACCACCCGCACGCGGACGTCCGCTCCGGCGAGACGTTCCTGGCCGAGGTCTACAACGCCGTCACGTCCGGGCCGGGCTGGGCCAACACGATGCTGGTGGTCAACTATGACGAGTGGGGCGGCTTCTACGACCATGTGCCCCCGGCCACCGCCCCGGACACCAGCCCGGACACCTCCCTGCGCGGTTTCCGGGTGCCGTCCCTGGTGGTCTCGCCCCGTGCGCGGCGCCGGTACGTCGCCCACGATGTCTACGACCACACCTCGGTCCTGAAGGCGATCGAGTGGCGCTGGAACCTGCCGCCCCTCACACCCCGGGACCAGGCCGCCCGCAATATTGCCGAGGTCCTGGACTTCGGCACCCCTGCCAACCTGGCCGCCCCCGAGTACCTCGTTCCGCCGTTCGTGGCCGGCCCCGCCTGCACCCCCGTGGGCCCGCCGCCGGCCGAAGAATGGTCAGGCCTCAAAGACAAAGCACTCGCCGACGGATGGAAACTCCCGTGACAATGAAACTCCGTGCCGCCGCAGCGGCCATCGCCGTACTCGCCGCCGCCATCGTCGGCGGGGCCGCAACCCCGTCCCAGCCGGCCGCCGCCGCCCCGGCCACCGCTCCGGCGGCCCAAAGCTACCTGCCCGGGGCCAACCACGTCTTCGTCATCAACCTCGAAAACAAGGGCTACGACGAAACCTGGGGCCCGGCGTCGGCCGCTCCCTATCTCTCCCAGACCCTGCGCAGCCAAGGGGTCCTGTTGAACCAGTACTTCGGCACAGCACACAACTCCCAGCCCAACTACGTGGCGCAGATTTCCGGCCAGGGACCCAACCCGCAGATGCAGGCCGACTGCCAGACCTACACCCCGTTCGTTGGCAGCGGCACCGCCAGCCCGGGCCAGGCAGTAGGCGACGGCTGCGTGTTTCCCGCCAGCGTGCCCACCGTCGCCGGGCAACTCAAAGACGCCGGAAAGTCCTGGAAGGGGTACATGGAGGACATGGGCACCCCCTGCCGGCACCCCGCGCTGGGCGCCGTCGATGACACCCAGAAAGCCAAGGTGGGCGACCAGTACGCGGCCCGCCACAACCCGTTCGTCTACTTCGCCGGAATCACCGGCTCACCGGACTGCGCCACGAACGACGTCGACCTGTCCGCCTTGAAGACGGACCTCGCCTCCACCGCCACCACGCCCAACCTGTCCATGATCACGCCCAACCTCTGCCACGACGGACACGACTCCCCCTGCGTGGACGGACAGCCCGGCGGCCTGGCCAGCGCTGACGCCTGGCTCAAGCAATGGGTTCCGGCCATCACCAACTCCCCGGCGTTCAAGCAGGACGGCGTGCTGGTGATTACCTTCGACGAATCCGACGGACCCCAGTCGGACGCCAGCGCCTGCTGCGGCGAAGGCCCCGGCCCGAACGCGGCGCTGCCCGGCATCACGGGCATGGGCGGCGGACGCGTCGGCGCACTGGTCCTCTCCCCCTTCACGAAGGGCGGAACCTGGTCCACCACGCCGTACAACCACTACAGCCTGCTCGCCAGCATTGAGGACACCTTCGGGCTTCCGTACCTTGGGTACGCCGGGACGCCCGGGCTTAACCGGTTCGGCCTGGACGTGTACAACGCGGGCGTCTGAGCCTGCCGGGGCTGCATGCCTCCGCTCGAGTGGACCCGGCAAACGGACTGACGTGCACCGTTTGCCGGGTCCATTGCTGTTCCGCGGCCGATGCGTTATGGCGACGTTAGGAAAGGGTGACGGCGAGGCGCATAGTTAGGAGATGACAAGCCCTTACACCCGCGGCGACTCCTTCAGCAGCGAGGCTTCCCGGAAGCACATCAGGCAGGCGCTCACGGACTACGGGGCAACGGACATCCTTTTCACCCAGCGAGGGGACCGGAGCGCGGTGGCTTTCAGGGGCGCCGGACGGCAATTCCGGATTGTCATGCCGTTGCTGCAGTCCGATGGCGCCTTGGCCATTCGCGGGGACATCGCGGACAGCCGGGTCCATGAAGCCAACGCAAAGATCCTCGAACGTGCCAACCGCAAATCCTGGCACGCCCTGGCCCTGGCCATTGACGCCAAACTCGGGGCCGCGGCCGCGGGGATCGCCACCCTCGAATCGGAGTTCCTGGCCCACGTGGTGCTCCCCGGAAACCACACCGTGCTGGACGAACTCGCATCCGTGATCGATTCCGCGTACCGGTCCGGCCGGAGGCCGTCCTTTGCCGATCCGCTTCCGCATCCGGGCCCTGAAGACGCGCTGATGAGCGTAGACTCAAAGTATCTCGGGACATCGCGACAGGACATCCGTTGGCCCGAACATGAGCCCGATTCCCGGCTGTCCTCCAAGGCGGCCGGCGTGCGCCGTACCGAGTAGCCTCGACACCGGCGCAGCAGGGAATCGGTACGACGAGGGGCCACACCGCAACACCGACCGGAACGGCATCCCACCGTTCACCTCCACTGCAGCCGATCCGGACCCGGATCCCCTGCCCCAGTCACTCCGCCCCGCGTCCTGGGCTCCGGCAGTGCACCCTTCAGAACGCTGGTAGACACCATGACCACCATCCAAGACTCTGTTGTACGCGCCGACTCGGCGCTATCGCTCAGCGGAGTCCTCGCATCCGGGTTGCCGCATGACCTGGGCACGGCCCAGGGCCCCACGCGGTACACCGTGCCGGCTGTCTTTTCGCGCCGGCCCGAGCCCCGGGAAGTCGAGCTGCTGCACGGGGAGGCTATGAAAAAGCGCCTGGCCGACGCCGGGTACAGCGATGTGGAACTCCAGATCTCAGACCGCCGCCTCCTGATCACCAACACCAACCTGGTGGACCTCAAAGCGGGCCTGGCCCACCTGGTGGGCGTGATCCTGCGCGACATTTCAGCCCAGGCGGCCCAGGAACGGACCCACCGCAACGACGAGCTCGAAGCGTTGGGCCTTGTGGAAGAAGAACGCCTCGAGTCCCTGCGCAAGGCCGCCGCAGACATCCACTTCGATTAATCTCCTTGCCTCATCGTGTGCCGGCTGCGTGGACCGCGGCCGGCACCGGCGCATCCCGGGCTTGGGGGCGTCCTTGCATCATTACCGAAAGGCACACCCCATGACTGACATCAGTATTCGAGACCAGTGGAACCGGCTCCCCGCCCCGGTCACCCAATGGCTGCTGGCAAACCCCGGCTGCATGATCCTGCCGCGGACCATCTCCGCAGAGATCAGCGCCGCCACCGGCCAAGGCACCAACGGCGATCCCCACGGCGAGACCACGCTTTCCCAAGAGGACGTGGATTTCATCCGGATGAAATCCCATGAGGCCGAGCCGGGCCAGGCGGACCCGGATTATAAATTCTTCGACTCAGTGCAGCCCTAGGCCTGCCCAGCTGCTCACCACGTCAGAGGGTGGCCAGGGCTCCCCTGGCACTCTCCACGAGGACATGGGTTCCGGCCTCGACGTAGACCACCTCACCGTCTATCTGGCAGGGAACGGCGTCGCGGGTGGAGAAGGCGTAGCTGCTGACGCTCGGTTGATGCCCCAGCCCCAGGGTGACCGCGCGGAGCGTCATCAGGGCCATCTTCATCAGGCCGGCGTGGGGCAGCGTCACCACTTCGAACCGCCCATCGTCCGGGTAATGCGACTCGCTCACGGTGCCGTACTTGGCCATGCGTGAGACGTTGGCCAGGATCAGGCTGTCGAACCGGGCGGTGGCCCCGTCATCCCGGACAAGCTCGAAGGGCTTCAGCCTTGAGAGCGTGCGGGCCACGGAGACGAGCTCCAGGACCTTACCCTTGCCGCCCTGTTCAATGCCGATGGCCATCAGCGAGGTCAGCCCGAACCCCACATAGGAATGCGCGTACAGGACCCGTTCCTGCGTTCCGGTCCGGAGCGTGATCCGCAGCAGGTCAATGCGCCGGCCCACACCGGCCGACACGGCCTCCGCGAAGGTCCGCACCAGCAGGCTCCGGTAGTGGTCGTTGGCATTGCCGGCAGGAATGACAGCGCAGACGGCCTTGCTGCCGGGCACGTCCATCACGCCGTTGACCACCTCGTTGTACCCGCCGTCCCCGCTGACGGAAAGGATGAGCGGCGCGCCCCGGCCCGCCTCTCCGCGGGCAAGTTCGCGGGCGTGGCCGGCAAATTCCGTGGGCAACAGGTCAACGGGCAGGCCCGGCAGGTCGGTGGCCAGGTCCCGCTGCAACGCCTCGATCCGCTGGCCCATCCCGGGCCGGCCCGGATTGAAGATCAGGACTGCACGGTCAAAAGGTGCTGCAGGTGCTCCGTCATCAGCCATGGCGTACGTGTTCTCCAGGTTCCTGGGGCGGGAGGCTCCAGCCTAACCCGCGGCGACGGCCCGCCCAGTTATCCCTGCAGCCGCTGCCGGTAATTCCGGGGCGTCTCACCCGCGTCGTTGAGGAAGTGCCGGTTGAAGTTGGACAGGTTGGAGAAGCCCACCTCGTAGCAGATCTCGGACACAGGCTTGTCGCTGCGCTCCAGCAGGCGCCGCGCGTGCGCCAGGCGCAGCTTGCGGACCAAGTCGCTGAAGTTCTGCCCCGTGGCCCGTTTGAAATACTTCGAAAAGGTGGGCTCCGGCATGCCCACCAGCGCTGCAGCCTCGGACATCCGCACACTGCCGGAGTGGTTGCTGAACACATACTCCAGGACAAGGTCGACGACGGCGGCACCCTGGCCGTCCAGTTGCGGCCTGAACCATGCCTCGGCCAGGTAGCGGCGGTCGCCTTCCGGCGCCCGGGCAAGGAGAGCGAACAACTCAAACAGGTGCTGCAGTCGCTCCAGGCCCGTTGTTTGGCCCATGCTTTCGATGGCCGCTGCCGCCGCCACGGCGGTGTGGCCAAGGAATTCGATGCCCCGCGCCGACTGTTCCAGGAGCGGACGGACCTCCGCGAGCTCGGGGACCAGGGCTGAGGCCTGCTCCACCCATTTTCCGTCGAACTGGATGACGGCGTCCCGGTCCTCCAGTACCTCCCCCGGTTCCAGGTCGCTCACCCAGTCGTGCGGCAGGCCCGAACCAACGATCGACACATGGCCGGCCTCGAAGGTGCCGATGTGGTCCCCCACGATGAACTTTCCGGTGCCTTTCCGAATGAGGTGGATCTCGTATTCCGGATGGTAGTTCCACCGTGCCACCGGACTGGGGTAGCTGTGCTGGTGCCACCGGACCGAGTGGTTGGGATCCGGCGGGATCACCTCCCGGTTGGCCCGCATGCCCAGCAGCCGCTCAGCCAGCCGAGCGGTGGCTTCCTCGGCACTGTCCACTGTGGGCATGACCTCCGCGCATCCGCTGGTTATGAATTCCGGACAGCCCCCTGGCCGCCTTGTCCAGAGTAGCGGGTGAACCGCCGTCGCGGTACGGAAAATAAGTATCAGAAATTCGCAACCAGGGCGCTAGTTGTGACCTGTGCCGCACCCCTAACCTTGAGGAACACCAGCACGGCGCACCGGGACTCCGGTGGCGGGCCGCGCCTCAACCGGGAACCCCGACGCAGCAGTCGACGGGCACCGGTCCTGCATCTTCCTGAAGAACAAAGGAGTCCTTAATGCGCCCGAAAACGCGCGCTGCCGTCCTGTCCGCCGGGGCACTCTGCATCGCACTGAGCGCCACGGCATGCGCGGGCGCCGGCGGGGGCAATTCCGCCGGCAACCCGAACAGCATCAACGTCCTGATGGTGAACAACCCCCAGATGGAGGACCTGCAAAAGCTCACCGCAGACAACTTCACCAAGGAAACCGGCATCAACGTGAACTTCACGATCCTGCCGGAGAACGATGTCCGGGCCAAGATCAGCCAGGAGTTTTCCAGCCAGGCCGGCCAGTACGACGTCGCCTCGCTGTCCAACTACGAGATCCCGTTCTATTCCGCCAACGGCTGGCTGGCTCCGCTGGACAGCGTGGCACAGGACCCCGGTTTTGACCAGTCGGACATCCTCCCCGCGTACACGGCATCCCTGACCGGTACCGACGGCAAGCTCTATGGCGAACCGTTCTACGGCGAATCGTCCTTTCTGATGTACCGCAAGGACATCCTGGCGGCCAAGGGCCTTACCATGCCGGACAAACCCACTTGGGATCAGGTGGCAGACATCGCGGCCAAGGTGGACGGCGCCAGCCCCGGCATGAAGGGCATCTGCCTGCGCGGCCAGCCAGGCTGGGGACAGGTCTTCGCCCCTTTGACCACGGTGGTGAACACGTTCGGCGGCACCTGGTTCGACAAGGACTGGAACGCCCAGGTCAACAGCCCCGAATTTACGGCCGCCACCGAGTTCTATACCACCCTGGTCCGCCAGCACGGTGAAGCAGGCGCTGCCCAGGCCGGCTTCACCGAGTGCCTGAACAACATGAGCCAAAGCAAGGTTGCCATGTGGTACGACGCAACCTCCGCCGCCGGTGCGCTCGAAGCCGACGCTTCCCCCGTCAAGGGCAAGATCGGCTACGCCCAGGCCCCGGTGAAGGAGACCAAGTCCTCCGGCTGGCTCTGGACGTGGTCCTGGGCCATGCAGGCGGCGTCCAGGAAGCAGGACGCTGCCGGGAAGTTCATCGCCTGGGCCAGCTCCAAGGACTACGAGCAACTCGTGGCCTCGAAGCTCGGCTGGGCCAAGGTCCCCTCGGGCAAACGCGTCTCCACGTACGAGAATGCCGAGTTCCAGAAGGCTGCCCCGTTCTTCACCGCGGAACGCTTTGCCATCGAGAACGCTGACCCCAAGAACCCCGGCACCCAGCCGCGCCCCGCCGTCGGCATCCAATTCGTGGGCATCCCCGAGTTCGCGGCGCTGGGCACCAATGTCTCGCAAGGCGTCAGCTCGGCGATCGCCGGCCAAGGCACCGTGGCCGACGCCCTGGCGAGGGGCCAGGAAGCCGCCCAAAAAATCGGCAACAAGTACAAGCAGCCCTAACCGAACCGCAGGAGAATCCCATGACTACCGCAACGGCGCGTATCTCCCGACCGGGACACACCGCAGCCAAACCTGCACGAACTGCCAAATCGCGTGAACGCGCCCTGGCCTGGGCCCGGCGTGCCCCGCTGCTCCCCGCCCTGCTCTTCCTCATCGTCGTCACCCAGCTTCCGTTCGTGGTAACGCTGATCATCTCGTTCCTGAACTGGAACAGCCTGAGCCCAACCAAGACAGCTTTCGCGGGCCTGGAGAACTACGTCACGGTCCTCACCGACCCAGACCTCCGCCAGGCCATCGTCACCACCATCGTCCTCACCGTCTCCGTGGTCCTGGCCAGCCTGCTCATCGGGTTGGGCCTTGCGCTGCTGCTGGACAAGAAGTTCATCGGCCGCGGACTGGCACGCACCCTGCTGATCGCGCCGTTCCTCGTGGTCCCCGTGGCCGCCGCCCTGATCTGGAAGCATGCCCTCCTGAACCCCGCCTACGGGCTGGTCAACGGGATCCTCACGTGGATCTGGTCCCTCTTCGGCAGCAGCACCCCGCCCCAACTGGATCTCTTGTCGCAGGCGCCCCTTGCCGCCGTCGTCGTCTCGCTCGTGTGGCAGTGGACGCCGTTCATGATGCTCATCCTGCTCGCCGGCCTCCAGTCACGGCCCATGGACACTGTGGAAGCCGCCCAGATGGACGGGGCAACCCCCTGGGCGATCTTCCGGCACCTGACCCTCCCGCACCTGCGCCAGTACCTGGAACTCGGCGGCCTGCTGGGGGCCATCTACATCGTGCAGAACTTCGACTCCGTCTTCACCCTCACCGCCGGCGGCCTGGGCACCGCCAACCTGCCCTACGCCATTTACCAGACCTTCTACTACGCCAACGAATACGGCCTGGCCTCAGCGGCCGGCGTCGTGGTGGTCATCGGCACCATCGTCGTGGCCACGTTCGCACTCCGCACCGTTTTTTCGCTCTTCAAGAAGGAGGCAGCACGATGAGCACCCTCACTCCCGCAGCGCCCCAAAGCATCCCCCAGGCCAGCCCGGGCAGCATGCGGGCCCGCCGCGGCAAGTCCAGGATGGACCCCACCCGCAACAACACCGCTGCCGGACTTGCGGCCTGGCTCCTGGCGCTGCTGTTCGCGTCCCCGGTGGTGTGGATGATCCTGACTTCCTTCCACTCCGAGACGGACGCGGCCACCAACCCGCCGTCGGTGGCCGCGACCCTGACCCTGGACGCATACCGGGAATTCTTCGGCGAAACTTCCGGGGTCAGCCCCTGGCCGTCCCTGATCAACTCCGCCACCTCCTCCATCCTGTCCACGGCACTGGTGCTGGTCCTGGCCATCCCGGCGGCGTACGCACTGTCCATCCGGCCCGTGAAGAAGTGGACGGACGTGATGTTCTTCTTCCTGTCCACCAAGATGATGCCCGTGGTGGCGGCGATCCTGCCGCTCTACTTGTTCGCCCGCACCGTCGGCGCCCTGGACAACATCTGGTTCCTGATCCTGATGTACACCTCCATGAACCTGCCCATCGCGGTGTGGATGATGCGGTCCTTCCTCGCCGAAGTCCCGGAGGAAATGCTGGAGGCGGCCCAGATCGACGGCGCCAACCTCCTACTTATCCTCCGCAAGGTCATCGCCCCGGTGGCCATGCCCGGGATCGCCGCCACCGCGCTGATCTGCTTCATCTTTAGCTGGAACGAACTGCTCCTGGCCCGAGTCCTCACCGGAGTGGTGGCAGGGACGGCCCCAGTCTTCCTTACCGGCTTCGTCTCCGGCCAGGGCCTCTTCCTCGCCAAAGTCTGCGCGGCCGCCGTCGTCATCTCCCTGCCGGTGCTGTTCGCCGGCTTCGCCGCGCAGGACAAACTCGTGCAGGGCCTCTCCCTGGGCGCAGTGAAGTAGCCGGCGCACCAGCCAATTACCCTCGATTTCAGCAAAGGACCCCGCTATGACCACCACCGCCCAGTCCCCCTCCCCAACCGCCGGCCTGCCGGCCACAATGCGCGCCGCCGTCCTGAAGAGCCAGGGCGACATGGCCATGGAATCCCTCCCCCTCCCGCAGCTGGACGCGGATCAGGTCCTGGTGCAAGTTGCTGCCGTCGGCATCTGCGGCAGCGACGTCCACTACTACGTGCACGGGCGGATCGGCCCCTACGTGGTGGACCACCCGCTGATCCTGGGCCACGAACTCTCGGGCCGGATCGCCGCCGTCGGCAGTTCCGTTGACCCGGCCCGGATCGGCAGCCGCGTTGCCGTGGAACCGCAGCGGCCCTGCCGCACCTGCAAGCAGTGCAAAGCCGGCCGGTACAACCTCTGCCCGGACATCGAGTTCTACGCCACCCCGCCCGTGGACGGCGCATTCGCCGAATACGTCACCATCCAGTCCGACTTCGCCTACGACATTCCAGACAGCGTCAGCGATGAGGCCGCCGCCCTGATTGAACCGCTGTCCGTGGGCCTGTGGGCCTGCGAGCGCGCGGAAATCCGGCCCGGCAGCAGGGTGCTGATCGCCGGCGCGGGCCCCATCGGCATCATCGCCGCCCAGGCCGCGCGGGCCTTCGGCGCAACGGAGATCTACATCAGTGACATCGCCGAGGACCGGCTGGCCTTTGCCCTGGAGCACGGGGCCACCCACGTTCTCAGCGCGAAGACGGACAGCGTGGAGGGGCTCGACGTCGACGCCTTCATTGATGCCTCCGGAGCCCCGCAGGCGGTCCGTTCCGGAATCAAGGCCGTCGCCCCCGCCGGCAGGGTCATCCTCGTGGGGTTGGGGGCCGACGACGTCGAGCTCCCCGTTTCCTATATCCAGAGCCGGGAAATCTGGCTCTCCGGGGTCTTCCGGTACACCAACACCTGGCCCTTGGCCATCCAGCTGATCGCCGACGGAAAGGTGGATCTGGACATCCTGGTCACCGGAAGATTCCCCCTCGCCGAATCCGAAGCGGCGCTGAAGGCGGGAAAGCAGCCCGGCCAGCTCAAAGCCGTGGTTTATCCGGGCCGTTGACCACATCACCACATCCCGCCCACCCGCAAGGAAGCAGCCATCCCAACAGCCCAGAACATGCCGGAGGCCGTGAGCGCCTGTCCCGCGTGACGTCAGGCGCTCAGAATGGCCCAGTTTTACCCGCAAAACCTCGGACATCCGCAGATCCCCCCGCCGTTCCCCGCTGAAAACCGGGCCAGTGTGACACGCGGCAAGCGGCGGCTGCGCCGCGGACACGAAGAACCGGGGCGTGGGCCGCAATGTGCGATAGCTTGGCCAGTAATCACAGCAGCTTTCGAACCCGGGCAGGAACGCATGGACGCGGACGTCATCATCATCGGCGGCGGGCTGGCCGGGCTGGTAGCGGGCAACGAACTGGTCCGGGCCGGACGGCGCGTGGCCATCGTGGACCAGGAGAACCAGGCCAACCTGGGCGGCCAGGCCTTCTGGTCGCTGGGCGGCTTGTTCCTGGTGGATACCCCCATGCAGCGCCGGCTGGGCGTGAAGGATTCGTTGGAGCTGGCGTGGCAGGACTGGCAGGGTTCGGCGCAGTGGGACCGGCTCACGGGCCCGCACCCGGAAGACGAGTGGGCGCAGCAATGGGGCCGCGCGTACGTGGAGTTCGCCGCCGGGGAGAAGCGCTCCTGGCTGCACGATCAGGGCATCCGCTTCACGCCGCTGGTGGGGTGGGCCGAACGCGGCGACGGCAGGGCCGGCGGCCACGGCAACTCGGTGCCCCGCTTCCACGTCCCCTGGGGCACCGGCATCGGGATTTCCGAACCGTTCGCGGACAAGGCCCGGGAGGCGGCCGCAGCCGGCAGCCTCAGGTTCCATTTCCGGCACCGGGTTGACGGTTTAATGTACGACGGCGGCACAGTCACCGGGGTGCGGGGCGCCGTGCTGGCACCGGATGCGTCGCCGCGCGGCGTTTCCTCCAACCGCGAGGTTGTTGGTGAATTCGAACTGCGCGCACAGGCCGTGGTGATCGCGTCCGGCGGGATTGGCGGCAACCACGGGCAGGTGCGGCGCTGGTGGCCGGAGCGGCTGGGGACGCCGCCGCGGAAGGTGGTCACCGGCGTGCCGGAGCACGTGGACGGGCGGATGCTGGACATCGCAGACCAGTCCGGGGTCCGTTTGGTGAACCGGGACAGGATGTGGCACTACACCGAGGGCATCCAGAACTGGGACCCCATCTGGCCGGACCACGCCATCCGCATCCTGCCGGGACCGTCGTCGCTGTGGTTCGATGCGCTGGGCCGGCGGCTCCCCTCCCCCGGCCTGCCCGGGTACGACACCCTGGGCACGCTGCGGCTGCTGCGGACCACGCCGGACATCCAGCTGTACAGCCACTCCTGGTTCATCCTGAACCAGCGGATCATTGAAAAGGAGTTCGCCCTCTCCGGCTCCGAGCAGAACCCGGACATCACCAACCGTGACCTCAAGCTTCTTTTGAAGACCCGGCTGGGCCGCGGCGCCTCCGGCCCCATCGAGGCGTTCAAGGAACATGGCGCGGACTTCGTGGTGGCGGACAACCTCCCGGACCTGGTCCGCGGGATGAACGGGCTCACGGACCAGCCGCTGCTGGACGGTGCGCTGCTGCGGCGGCAGATCGAAGAGCGCGACGCCGAGATCCGGAACGCCTACTCCAAGGACGCCCAGGTGGCCGGCATCCGCAACAGCCGCCGGTACCTCGGTGACAGGCTGTTCCGGACCGTGAAGCCGCACCGGATCCTGGACCCGGCGGCCGGCCCGCTGATCGCCGTGCGGCTGCATGTGGTCACGCGCAAAACGCTCGGCGGCATCCAGACCAATTTGTCCGGCCAGGCGCTCGGGCAGGGTGGGGTGCCGGTGCCCGGGCTGTACGCCGCCGGCGAGGCAGCAGGGTTCGGCGGCGGGGGCGCCCACGGCTATAACGCGCTTGAGGGTACGTTCCTGGGCGGTTGCATCTTCACCGGCAGGACGGCAGGGCGTTCCCTGGCCCAGGCGCTGTAACCGTTCGGGCGGTTCCGGGTTGGTAGGGTCGGCGTATGGCCAGCCACCCGCATTCCATGGATGACGTGATTTCCGAGCCGCTGCGTGCCCAGTTCGAGTTTTTCCTGGACGAGCACCGGGCTGCGTTGAACGGTTGCCTGGACGGCCTGACCGAAGAACAGGCCCGGCGGCGCCTGGTGCCGTCCCGGACCACGCTGCTGGGGCTGGTGAAGCACGCCACGTTCGTGGAAAAGGTCTGGTTCGATGAGGCCGTCACGGGCCGCAGCCGCGCCGAGATCGGCATCCCGGCCACGCCGGACGAGACCTTCATCCTGGACGATGGCGACACGATCGCCTCCGTCCAGGCAGCCCACCGCGAAGCGTGCAACGCGTCCAGGACTGCCGCGGCCAGGCTGGGCCTGGACGATACCCTCACCGGAAACCGGCGCGGTCCGCTCCCGCTGCGCTGGGTCTACCTGCACATGCTGCGCGAACTCGCCCAGCACTGCGGCCACGCGGACATCCTGCGGGAACAGATCCTGGCGGTTCCGTCCCAGCGTTGACGCCAGGACGGAACCACCAATGGACCTTTCGGCGGCCTGGTCAGGCTCCGGCGGCGGTCACAGCTTCGGCGGAAGTTTCGCCGGCTGCCCCGGCGAGCCGCAGCCACGTGTCAACCACCGTGTCCGGGTTCAGGGAGACGGAATTGACGCCTTCCTGCACCAGCCATTCAGCGAAGTCCGGGTGGTCGCTGGGGCCCTGGCCGCAGATGCCCACGTACTTGCCATGCGCCCGGCAGGCTTTGATGGCCATGCTGAGCAGCTTCTTCACGGCCGCGTCCCGCTCATCGAAGCTGTTGGCCACGATCGCCGAGTCCCGGTCCAGGCCCAGGGTCAGCTGGGTCATGTCGTTGGAGCCGATGGAGAAGCCGTCGAAGTACTCCAGGAAGTCGTCGGCGAGCAGTGCGTTGGAGGGCAGTTCGCACATCATGATCACTTCGAGGCCGTTTTCGCCGCGGCGCAGGCCGTTCTCGGCGAGCAGGTCGATGACGCCCCGCGCCTCGTCCAGGGTCCGCACGAACGGGATCATCAGCTTGACGTTGGTCAGGCCCATCTCGTTGCGGACAAAGGACAGGGCCTCGCACTCAAGGTCAAAGCAGTCGCGGAAGGACGGTTCCAGGTAGCGGGACGCGCCGCGGAACCCGATCATCGGGTTTTCCTCGTGCGGTTCGTACGCCGGGCCGCCGATCAGGTTGGCGTATTCGTTGGACTTGAAGTCGGACATGCGGACGATCACCGGTTCCGGTGCGAATGCGGCAGCGATGGTCGCAACGCCCTCGGCGAGGCGCTTGATGTAGTAGTCGCGGGGGCTGCTGTAGGCGGCGATCCGCGCGCGGATCTCAGTGGCCACGTCCTCCGGCTGGCTGTCCAGGTTCAGCAGTGCCTTGGGGTGGATGCCGATCTGCCGGTTGATGATGAACTCCAGCCGGGCCAGGCCCACCCCATGGTTGGGCAGCTGCGCGAAAGTGAAGGCCTGTTCCGGCGTGCCCACGTTCATCATGACCTTCACGGGCGCCTCGGGCAGCTGGGTGACTCCGGTTTCCTCCACGCTGAAGTCCAGCAGGCCTTCGTAGATGGTGCCGGTCTCGCCATCGGCGCAGGACACGGTGACTTCCTGGCCGTCGGCCAGCGAGTCCGTGGCGTTGCCGGTGCCCACGACGGCGGGGATCCCCAGTTCACGGGCGATGATGGCGGCGTGGCAAGTGCGTCCGCCGCGGTTGGTGACGATCGCGGAGGCACGCTTCATGATCGGTTCCCAGTCGGGGTCGGTCATGTCCGCCACCAGGACGTCGCCGGTCTGGAACGAGGCCATCTGGTCGATCGCGGTGAGGATCCGGACCTTTCCGGCGCCAATCCTCTGGCCGATCGCACGGCCTTCCACCAGCACCGGGCCGGTCGCATTCAGGCGGAACCTGCTCATGCTGCCCGGGGCCCGGCGGGACTGCACGGTTTCGGGGCGCGCCTGCAGGATGTACAGGCCGCCGTCGATGCCGTCCTTGCCCCACTCAATGTCCATGGGGCGGCCGTAATGCTTCTCAATGGCGACGGCGTGGCGCGCGAGCTGCTCGACGTCGTCGTCCGTGAGGCTGAAGCGTGAACGCAGGGACTCCTCCACCGGCACGAAGTCGATGGTGCGGCCGATCTCGCTGTTGGTGGTGTACGTCATCTGGAGGGCCTTCTCGCCCAGTCCCCGCTTGAGGATCGCCGGCCGGCCGGCTTCCAAGGCGGGCTTGTACACGTAGAACTCGTCAGGGTTCACGGCGCCTTGCACCACCGCTTCGCCCAACCCGTAGGAAGAGGTGACGAACACGGCGTCCTGGAAACCGGATTCGGTGTCCATGGTGAACATGACGCCGGACGCGCCGACGTCGGAACGCACCATGCGCTGGATGCCCGCCGAGAGTGCCACCTCGGCGTGCTCGAACTTGTGGTGCACCCGGTAGGCGATGGCACGGTCGTTGTAGAGCGAGGCGAAGACATCCTTGATGGCCTGCAGGATGTTGTCGATGCCCCGGACGTTCAGGAAGGTTTCCTGCTGCCCGGCGAAGGAGGCGTCGGGAAGGTCCTCCGCCGTGGCGCTGGAGCGCACCGCCCAGGACAGGTCCGGCGAGCCGGCGTGCTTGTCCACCAGCTGCTGGTACGCCTCGCGGACCTGCGACTCGAAATCGGCCAGGAACGGGGTTTCGCGGACCAGGGTGCGGATCTCCTGGCCGGCAGCTGCCAGCGCCGTCACGTCATCGGTGTCCAGGCCCACGAGCCGGTCGGCGATCTTCTGGTCCAGGCCGGAATCGGACAGGAACCGGCGGTACGCGTCCGCGGTGGTGGCGAATCCATCGGGAACCTGGACGCCGGCAGAGGTCAGGTTCTGCACCATCTCGCCCAGGGAGGCGTTCTTGCCGCCCACCTTGTCCAGGTCCTTGAGTCCGAGTTCAGAGAACCACAGAACGTCTGTCGTCATATTTACTGCTCCTTTGCAGAGGGTGGCGTAGGCATCGCCGGCCGGGCACGGTAGTGCCCGGCCGGAAGAAAGATCCAGCTAACAGTTTCAGGTCTTGGGCGGACTTTCCACATGATGTGCGCTACGCCACGTTTGTGAAATTTTGGCTAGTGCTTCAGGTTCATCCGCTGCAGGATGGTGGCCGCCATCTCCTCCACGGAGACGGTGGCCGAGTTCAGGTAAGGGATCCGGTGGGATACATACAGTTGTTCGGCGCTGCGCAGCTCAAAGCCGCACTGCCGCAGCGAGGCGTACGCCGAGCTGGGCCGCCGCTCGGTCCGGATCTGGCTCAGGCGCAGCGGGTTGGAGGAGAGCCCGAAACACTTCGACACGAAAGGCCGCAGCGGCTTGGGCAGCCCGTCCCGCTGGAAGTCTTCATCAACCAGGGGGAAGTTGGCGGCGAAGATCCCGTGCTGCAGGGCCAGGTACATGGTGGTGGGGGTCTTCCCGCACCGCGACGGTGCCACCAGGATCACCTGCGCCTTCTCCAGGGCACGCAGGCTCTGGCCGTCGTCGTGCTCCATGGCGTACTCAACGGCGGCCATCCGCGACTGGTAGCGGGCAGCATTTCCCAGCCCGTGCGCCCGGCCCGGCTCCCCGCTGGCCGGTGCGCCCAGCGCCTGCTCCAGGACGCCCACATGGGTGCCGATCAAATCGACAATGACGCCGTTGCAGCCTGCCAGGATCTGCCGTATCTCGCTGCTGACGGCCGTGGAGAAGACCAGCGGCTGGGGCCCGGTGGCGGCAAGCCCGTCGATGGTGCGCACCACCGCCCGGGCCTGCTCGGCCGTGGTGATGAAGGGGATGGTGATGCGGTCGAAGTCGGCCACCGGGAACTGGGTCAGCAACGTGTTTCCGAGCGTCTCCGCGGTGATGCCGGTACTGTCCGAAAGAAAGTAGACAGGCCGCAGGGCAGGAGTGTTCTGAGCAGCAGTGGTCATGGCAGAACTCTAGCGGGCAATGATGACGTCCAGCCTGCGCGGTCCGTGGACGCCCTCCACGCGTTCAAGTTCAATGTCGCTGGTGGCGCTGGGGCCGCTGATCATGGTGATTGGCCGGGTCCCGTCGATCCGCCGCAGCGCCTCGGGCAGGATCCCGGCGATGTCCGCGGCCTTGACCACGCAGATGTGGTGGTCCGGGACCAGGCTGATGGCGCGCCGGCCCTGGTTGGCGCTGCCGTCCAGGATGATGGTTCCGGTTTCGGCCACGGCCACGGCACTGCCGGTCACCACCGCATCGATGCCATCAAGCTCGGCAACGCTGAGCGGTTCCGCCGGGGAGTCCAGCCGACGGCGGGAAGCGCCGCCGCCGTCCGCCCCTGCCAGCCACCCGGCGTCGAGCCCTTCGGGCACCACGAACGACTTCGCGCCCTCCAGGAGCGACGCGATCCGGGCGGGCACGTCACTTTCCGGCACAACTGCCACCTGCGCCTTGTAGTCCACCAGCCGGTCCACCAGCAGCTCAATCAGTTCGTCGGCGCCCATCCCCGAGGCTGCCCGGTATTCGCGCGGAACCTGCGGCGCCTCGGGGCTGTCCTGAAGGGCGGCCCTGATCCGGGTAAGGATGTCTTCGCGTGCGGTCATTGCTGGGCTTCCTTTGTCTCTGGTGACGGCGTGGAGGACGGTCCGCCGTCGGGCGTGCCGGGCGAACCGCCGGCGTCGCGGTGTTCCTTGGCCCACCAGTCCCGGAAGGACTGTGCCGGAGGCGCCGGGATGTCCCGGCTTTGGGTCCAGCCGCCGGCAATGCCGGGAAGCTTCTTGATCTTCTTGTCCCGTCCGGCGGCCAGGCGGCCGAGCGGGAGCCCCTTCTCCACCAGGCCAAGGTTCCTGCCGGATGACAGTGCCCAGGAGGCGGCCTTCATGCCGAGGTCCATCTGGCTGGGGACTTTTTTCGTCCCGCGCTTGCTGTCCACGTCCACGCTGCGCAGGTGCACCAGGATATCCGGGATGTTGATCTTGACCGGGCAGGCGTCGTAGCAGGCGCCGCAGAGCGAGGAGGCGTACGGCAGGGAATTGTTTTCCTCGGCCTGGATGCCGGTGAGCAGGGGCGAGAGGATGGCGCCGATGGGTCCCGGGTACGTGGAGCCGTAGGCGTGGCCGCCGGTCCGCTCGTACACCGGGCAGACGTTCATGCACGCACTGCAGCGGATGCAGTGCAGGGCGGAACGGCCCATTTCATCGGCCAGCGCGGCGCTGCGGCCGTTGTCCAGGAGCACCAGGTGAACGTTCTGCGGGCCGTCCCCCTCGGTGACCCCGGTCCACAGCGAGGTGTACGGGTTCATCCGCTCCCCCGTGGACGAGCGCGGCAGCAGCTGCATGAACACTTCGAGGTCCTGCCAGGTGGGCAGCAGCTTCTCGATGCCCATCACCGTGATCAGCGTTTCCGGAAGGGTGAGGCACATCCGGCCGTTGCCTTCGGATTCCACCACCGCCAGGGTGCCGGAATCGGCGAGGGCAAAGTTGGCCCCGGACACGGCCACCTTGGCGGTGAGGAACTTCCGGCGCAGGTGCTCGCGGGCAGCCATGGCCAGGACGGGGGGATCGTCGGTGAGGGCAGGGTCCGCGCCGGGCATTTCGCGCAGGAAGATGTCCCGGATTTCTGTGCGGTTCTTGTGGATGGCGGGAACCAGGATGTGGCTGGGCTTGTCGTGGTCCAGCTGGACGATGAGCTCGGCCAGGTCCGTTTCGAAGGCCTCGATTCCCTGTTCCTCGAGGTACTCGTTGAGTCCGATTTCCTGGGTGGCCATCGACTTGACCTTGACCACCTCGGTTTCGCCGGTCTCACGGACCAGGCCGGCCACGATTTCGTTGGCCTCCCGGGCGTCGCGGGCCCAGTGAATCACGCCGCCGCGGGCGGTGAAGTTCGCCTCGAACTCTTCGAGGAGTTCGGGCAGCCTGGCCATCACCGACTCCTTGATGGCGGATCCGGCATCGCGCAGCTGTTCCCAGTCCGGCAGTTCGGACACCACGGCCTGGCGCTTGTCCCGGATGGTGTGGGTGGCATGGCCAAGGTTGGCTCGCAGCTGGGCATTGCCCAGTTCGCGGTGCGCCGCCTTGGGGAAGGACTCCCCGGCGAACAGGTTGCCTGAGCCGAACGCGGGCAGGGCGGGCATTCCCAGGAAGGTGGTCATCGGCGGGCCTTTCCGGTGGAGACGAGGACTTCGCCGGTGACGGAGGCCGGTTCTTCCATGGTGCTGGCGAGGATCTCGGCCAGGTGGAGGGTGGTGGTGGAGCTGCCCTGGCGGGACAGGCCGCCGCCGATGTGCATCAGGCACGAGGCATCCCCGCCCGTGCACAGCTCGGCGCCGGTGGACTCGATGTTGGCCGCCTTGTCCTGGAGCATGGCCGAGGAAACATCGGCGTTCTTCATGGAAAACGTGCCGCCGAAGCCGCAGCACTGGTCCGCTTCCGGCAGGTCGGCCAGGTCGATTCCCTGCACGGTCCGCAGCAGCCTGGACTGCCGGTCTCCCAGCCGCAGCAGCCGCATGCCGTGGCAGCTCGGGTGGTAGGTCACCCGGTGCGGGAAGTAGGAGCCCAGCTGCGCGCCGGCGTCGGTTACGCCCAGCACGTCCACCAGCAGTTCGGAGAGCTCGTAGGTTTTGGCCCCGACGGCGGTGGCGCGGGCTTCGAGCGCGGCGTCGCCGCAGGAGCGGGCCACCATGGGGTGCTGGTGCTTGACCGAGGCGACGCAGGAACCGGAGGGGGCGACGGCGACGTCGTAGTCCGCGGTATCGAAGGCGGCCACATGGTTGGCCACCACGGGGACGGCTTCCTTGAGGTAGCCGCTGTTGACGTGCATCTGGCCGCAGCAGGCCTGGCCGGAAGGAAACACCACTTCGTGTCCCAGCCGCTCCAGGATCCTGACGGTGGCCTTCGCCGTCGCCGGGTACATCGCGTCCACGATGCAGGTGGCGAACAAGGCAATTCTCATGACGGCCTTCCGGAATGGGATTGAGCGTATGGTCTGACCACAGTAGACCACGTGATGGCTGCCACTTTCAACCCCCACGCCAAATGGTGAACCGGCTCACACCGGCGACAGATTGTGGGCTACACTTCCGTGGTCGGACCATAGTGGTCTGACCAAAGACATCCCCATCGCCCTCATCGTGGAGGAACTCCGTGGACCACTTCACCCCCAGCACCGATCCGGTGCTGAACAGCGTCGCCTGGTCGGCCATCGTCGCCCTGCTGCCGCTGCTGACCTTCTTTCTCCTTCTCGCCGTTGCAAAGACCAAAGCCCACGTGGCCGGCGGGTTCGCCCTTCTGGTGGCCCTGGTTGTCGGCATCCTGGCCTTCAAGATGCCGGCCGGCCTGGCACTCCTGTCCGCAACCCAAGGCGGCGTTTTCGGCGCCTTCCCCGTGCTCTGGATCGTGGTCATGGCCGTCTGGCTCTACCAGGTGACGGTACTCAGCGGCCGCTTTGAAGACCTCCGCCGGGTCTTCGATGTGATCGGCGGAGGTGACGTCCGCCTGCAGGGAGTCCTGATCGCGTTCTGCTTCGGCGGCCTGCTCGAGGCCCTTGCCGGCTTCGGCGCGCCGGTGGCCATCACCGCCACCATGCTGCTGGCCCTGGGCCTTCCTCCGCTCCGGGCCGCCGCCGCCGTGCTGGTGGCCAACACCGCTCCCGTGGCTTTCGGCGCCATGGCCATCCCGATCACCACGGCCGCCGGGCTCACCGGCCTGCACGCGACGGACATCGGCGCCATGGTGGGCCGCCAGGCCCCGCTGCTGGCCACCTTCGTTCCGCTGATCCTGCTCTTCATCCTGGACGGCCGCAAGGGTTTGAAGGACTGCTGGCCCGCGGCTCTGGTCGTCGGATTCTCCTTCGCCGTAGCGCAGTTCCTCTGCTCCAACTTCTTCTCCTATGAACTCACCGACATCATGGCCTCGCTGGTGGGCCTCGGTGCGGCTGTCCTGTTCTTCCGCTTCTGGAAGCCCAGGGGCACCGCGGCCGCGCGTGACCGGCTGGGCGCAGCCGTAGCGGCCACTGCCGGCGGCACCACGTCGAAGAACCAGGCTCCGGGAAGCACCGGCGCAGGCAGCGTCGCCACCCTTCCGGCGGCCGGGCGCGAAGGCCTCACCCCCGCACGCACCTGGCTCGCACTGTTCCCCTACTTCCTCGTCATTGTGGTGTTCGGCATCGCCAAACTATGGAAGCTCGGCGTCGACCTTCCCGCCGCCCTCGCCGCCACCGACGTCAAGATCCCGTGGCCCGTCCTCCACGACGCCCTGGTAGGCGCCGACGGCAAGCCGCTGTCCTCCACTACCTACGTCTTCCAGTGGCTGTCCAGCCCCGGAACGCTCCTGCTGATCACGGGCCTGATTGTCGCCGTGGTCTATGCCCGCTTCGATGACCACGGCCGCTTCTCCATGACCGCAGGCAACGCCGTGGCCGAAATTGGCCGGACCATCTTCAAGATGCGCTGGGCCGGGCTCACCATCATCACCGTGCTGGCCCTGGCCTACGTCATGAACAACTCCGGCCAGACGGTCTCGATCGGCGTCTGGCTGGCCGGCACCGGCAGTTTCTTCGCGTTCCTCTCCCCCGTGCTCGGGTGGCTGGGCACGGCCGTGACGGGTTCGGATACTTCTGCGAACGCCCTGTTTGCCAAGCTGCAGCAGACCGCCGGCGTGAATGCCGGCATCGATCCGAACCTGCTCGTGGCCGGCAACACGGCCGGCGGCGTGGTGGGCAAACTCATCAGCCCGCAGAACCTCGCCATTGCCGCCACCGCCGTCAACCTTGACGGCCAGGAGTCGGTCCTTCTGCGTAAGGTAGTCGGATGGAGCGTGGGGCTGCTCCTGGTGCTGTGCACCGTCGTCTACCTGCAGTCCACCCCTGTCCTGGGCTGGATGCTTCCGTAGCCCTCCCACCCGCGCACAACCGGAGTGCGGGCCGCCGGCCCGCACTCCCCCACTCAAAGGATGGCCCGTGACAACCGCCGCAGCCGGAGCAGCACCCCGCCCCCGAACCCACGATGCGCTCCTGAAGGACATTGAAGCGGACCTTCGGGACGGCAAAATCAAGGTGGGCGACCGGCTCCCCGGCGAGCGCACCCTGGCCGAAAACTACGGCATCTCCAGGGCGTCCGTGCGCGAAGCCATCCGCATCCTGGACGCCATGGGCGTGGTCCGCAGCTCGGTGGGCTCCGGTCCCACCTCCGGCGCCATCGTGGTCTCCGATCCCTCCGCCGGCCTCTCCTCCGCCCTCCGGCTGCATGTTGCCAGTAACCGGCTGCCGGTCCAGGACATCGTCCAGACCCGTATCCTCCTGGAGACCTGGACTGCCCGTGCCGGCGCGGCGCGCGACGGCGGGGACGCGGAGCGGAAAGAGGCGGCCCAACTGCTTGACGCCATGGACCAGCCGGAGCTGGACCGGGCAACCTTCCACGAGCTGGACGCCCGGTTCCACGTGGCGCTGAGCTCCCTCGCGGGCAACGAGGTAATGGCCACCATCATGGAATCCCTCAGCGGTTCGATCGTGGGCTACGTGAAGGGCGCAATGGATGCCATGGAGGACTGGCCGGCCGTCCTGGCAGTCCTGCGTACCCAACACCATGGAATCTTCGATGCCATCCAGTCCCGGGACGGCGAGCTCGCCGCGCGCCTGCTGCGTGAGCACATCGAATGGTTCTACCAGCGGGCCGGGGACGCCACCCCGCCGCGCACCATCACCTGATTTTTCTTGGAGCACGCATGAGAACCACAGCGGCAGGAGCCGAATCCCCCATCCGGCAGCTGGGCCTGGAGACCGTCAGCACGCGGGACCTGGAGCGCCATGCCATGGCCCACGATGCCTCGCACTACCTCTTGGTCCCACAAGGCGTAGCCACCCCACGCAACGCCGCCGACGTCGGCGCCCTCTTGCGGCGCAGCCGCGAACTGGGGCTTCCCGCCACCTTCCGGTCGGGCGGCACCAGCCTCTCCGGCCAGGCCCTGAGCGACAGCCTGCTGATCAACACCCGCCAGCATTTCCGCGGCATCGAGGTGCTCGACGGCGGTGCCAGGGTCCGCGTCCAGCCCGGTGCCACGGTGCGCAGCGTCAACGCCCGGCTGGCCGCCTTTGGACGCAAGCTCGGCCCGGATCCTGCCAGCGAGATCGCCTGCACCGTGGGCGGTGTCATCGCGAACAACTCCTCCGGGATGGCGTGCGGCACCGAGTTCAACACCTACCGGACACTGGAATCGATGGTGCTGGTGCTGCCCTCAGGAACCGTGATCGACACCGCGGACGCCGACGCCGACCGGCGGTTGCACGCGCTGGAACCGGAGCTCCACGAGGGACTGCTGAGGCTGCGCCGCCGGGTGGTGGGCAACGATGAGTCCGTCCGGATCATCCGTTCGCTGTTTTCGATGAAGAACACCATGGGCTATGGCGTGAACTCCTTCCTGGACTACGAGCGTCCCGTGGACATCCTGATGCACCTGATGATCGGCAGCGAGGGAACCCTGGGCTTCGTGGCCGAGGCCGTCTTCCGGACCGTCGAGGTCAAGCCGGCAGCCGCCACCGGGCTGCTGGTCTTCAACACCCTGGACGCGGCGATGGGTGCCCTGCCGGACCTGGTGTCCAGCGGCCTGGCCACCATCGAGCTCATGGACGCGGCAGCGTTGAAGGTGGCGCAGGCAGCCGCCGACGCCCCGGCTGCCATTCGGACGCTGCCGGTCCAAGGACACGCCGCGCTGCTGGTGGAACACCAGGGCTCGGACGCCGCCGAACTGTCAGGCAAGCGCGCAGGCTCGCAGCAGCTGTTCGACTCGCTGGACCTGGCCACGCCCTTCTCGTTAACCTCTGACCCCAAGGACCGAGCCGCCCTCTGGCATGTGCGCAAGGGCCTGTACACGGCTGTGGCCGGTGCCCGCCCCTCGGGAACCAACGCGTTGCTGGAAGACATTGTGGTGCCGGTCCCCGCCCTCGCGGACACCTGCGGGGAGCTGACGCGGCTTTTCCGCGAGCACCGCTACGAGGAATCGGTGATCTTTGGGCACGCGAAGGACGGGAACGTCCACTTCATGCTCAACGAGCGTTTTGACGACCCCACCCAGCTGCTGCGCTACCAGGCCTTCACCGACGAGATGGTGGACCTGGTGCTCGGCTCCGGCGGCTCGCTCAAGGCCGAGCATGGCACCGGGCGCATCATGGCGCCGTTCGTCCGCCGCCAGTACGGCGACGAGCTCTACGGCGTCATGCAGGAGATCAAGCGGCTGATCGACCCGCCCAACCTCCTGAACCCGGGCGTGCTGCTCGCCGACGAGCCGCTCTCCTACATCGAGAACCTCAAGGTGGCGCCGACGGTGGAGGAGGAAGTGGACCGCTGCGTCGAGTGCGGCTACTGCGAACCGGTCTGCCCCAGTAAGGACATCACGCTGACGCCCCGCCAACGCATTGTGCTTCGGCGCGACATTGCTGCCGCTGAGCAGCGCGGGGACCACGGCCTCGCCGCCAGCCTGCGCAAGGACTATGACTACGACGGCGTGCAGACCTGCGCTGCGGACGGCATGTGCGTCACTGCCTGCCCGGTGCTGATCAACACCGGCGACCTGGTACGGCGGCTGCGCAAGGAAAACGCGAACACCCTCGCCGCGGCCGGCTGGAACAAGGCCGCCGAAAACTGGGGCGCCGTGACCGCCGGCGGTGGGCTGGCCCTGACTGTAGCCAAAGCACTGCCGGCGCCGCTGCCCAAGGCCGCGACCGCCGTCGGCCGTGCCCTGCTAGGGTCCGAAGCGGTGCCCGACTACCACTCCGTGCTGCCCGGCGGCGGTTCCCGGCGCCGGGCACGCCGGGATCCGGACAGCATCGCCGTGTTCTTCCCCGCCTGCATCGGCACCATGTTCGGCCCGGGCGATGCGCCTGAAGGCGCGGCGAAGGGATCGGCCCAGGCCTTCCTGGACCTCTGCGAACGCGCAGGCGTGGGGGTTACCGTTCCGGACGGCATCGACAGCCTGTGCTGCGGCACCCCCTGGAAGTCGAAGGGCTTCGCCCAGGGCTACGAGGCCATGACGGATAAGGTCCTGGACCGGCTGTACGAGGCCAGCGGACGGGGCGTGCTGCCGGTGGTGTGCGATGCCGCCTCCTGCACGGAAGGTTTGGACACCATGAAGCGGCTCGCGGCTGCGGGCGAGGAACGGTACGCCGGGCTGCGTTTTGTTGACTCGGTGGAGTTCGTGCACCAGCACGTCCTGGACCGGCTCACGGTGACTGCACCGCTGGGTTCGATCGCCCTGCACCCCACGTGCTCATCCACCCAGCTGGGGAGCAACCCGGCCCTGATGGAGATCGCCCGGGCTGTGACGGACGATGTGTTCGTGCCGCCGAGCTGGGGCTGCTGCGCGTTCGCGGGCGACCGCGGCCTGCTCCACCCGGAACTGACGGACTCCGCCACAGGCCTGCAGGCCCGCGAGATCAACGAGCGGGAGTTCGACGCCTACGCCTCCACCAACCGCACGTGCGAGCTGGGGATGTCCAAGGCCACCGGCCGCTCCTACCGCCATCTGCTGGAAATCCTGGAGGAGGCCACCCGGCCCTGAGGCATGCCGCTAGACTGGCCGGGCAAGGACGGATTGGGGGATCCAGGGCGGCGCTGCCGCTGTTTCCGCTGGTCGGTCGCAAGCCAGCGGACCCAAGGACCATTCATGACCTTCTTCCAGGACTTTCCCGTCCCGCCCCTGCCGCCCCGGCCGCGGTCCCAACGCCATGTCCCGCCGCCGTGGGTGGCCGCTCCCGCTTACGAGCTGCCGGCCGCCGTCCACCTTGGCAAGTTCGTGAGCCGGACGCCCCACATGGTGGTGGCGGTCGAAAGCGCGGACGTGTTCTCTACCGGGTGCGTGTTCAACCTGTCCTGGGTCCTCCGCCGTGGCGAGCAGTCCGACGAAGACTGGGCCGATCTGCAGGACTTGTTCTTCCACTCCGGCAGGGGCATCCGCCGCGGCAGTGGCCGGCAGACCGGGCTGATGTTCGGCGTCGAATTCCCCGACGGCTCGAAGGCCAGCACCGGCGTCCAAATTCCCTACGGGTTGATGGAACAGGGCACCGACCCAAAACCGCCGGCCGTCGCACTGAACGGCGGAGGTGGCGGCGGCGGGGACGACGAATTCTCCGGCACCGGGACCCTCTGGCTGTGGCCGCTGCCGCCTGCCGGGGACCTCAGGCTGGTGGCCCAGTGGACCGACTTCGGCCTGCAGGAAACGTCCCTCATGCTCGACGGCGGGACCTTGCGGCAGGCTGCGGCGTCTGTTCAGCCGTACTGGCCGGAGGAGGGGCGCACGGATGGGTGACTTGACCGGGCTTGTCCTGTTTGTGCTCTTCGGGGCGATCTTCTTCTACGTCCTGTACGGCGTGATCCGCGCCGCGGTCCGCGATGGCATCCTCCAGGCCGACGAGCGGCGGGCAAGGCGTTCCGGGGAGCTCGACAGAAGGTAGGCCCCCGGGCCTGCCCGCGGACCTAGAGCGCGGTGACGATGCTTCCGTAGCCCTGCAGGAACATGCGCCGGCCCTGGCCTTCGTCGGTCCACACCCAGATAACGGAGTAGTCGGAGGTCACGGCGTCCACCATGCCGGTTCCGGACAGGGTTCCCTCGGCGAAGCGTACCCGGTCCCCCACGGCGAGCCGGGGGTGCCTGGTTCGTTTCCGCCGGGGTTTGAGCGTTGCGGTTTCACCGGCCACTGCAGGGTCTGACAAGCAGGTGCTGACGTGCTGGCGCATGGGCTTCCTCTGGGCTCGCGGGCGGACAGTCAGCTCATTACAACCCTGCCCGCTGCTCCCAGGTCACGCATTCCAGCGTGGTGCAGCAAGACTAACCCGCCGTGGCCCGGCGTGCATGGTCGCGGGGCTACGAACGGAGTGTGACTGCGCCGCCGGTGAGCGGCCGGCCTTTGCAGCGTCTCCCGCCAGCCCAGCTCCCGCCAGCGCAGCCTCAGTCCACAGCAGCCTCAGTCCAGCGCCGCCACGGAGCCCAGAGCGTCCCAGGCGAAGCTGGCCAGCCAGTGCGTGGACATGAAGTCGCCACTCTCCAGCCCGGAGAGCCCGGCCTTCAACAGCGGATCGAGTGCCTCGCTGAGCACTGCCGCGGCCGCGGACGCCTCAGGATGGGAGGAGCCGCGGAGCGTGGCGATGACCCGGGCCACCTGTCCGGCGCGGGTCAGGTTCAGCCCGTGGAGGTGCACCAGGTAGCCGTCGGTCTCGTCCGTGACGCTGACAGGCTGCAGGATCCGGGACTCCGCGGAAAGTCCGGGGAGGAACGCCGCGAACCAGGCGGCAAACTCGCCGGCGGGCAGGACGCGGCGCATCAGGTCCGCCTCGCTGAGCCCGGCGGAGAGGAAGTCCTGGCCGCTGAGCTCCCAGTCGCCCGGCCAGCCGCGGTCGTTCGCGAACCAGGTGCGGGCCGCTTCCTCGCAGGCCGCAGCAGCCTCATCCCGGCCCAGTGACCGGAAAGCATCCAGCATGTAGCCGACGCCGAACGCCGCGTTGGTGTGCAGTCCGTGCCGGACGGGGTACTGGGCCTTGGCCATCCATGCCACGCTGAGCTCCGCCACCGCGTCCACGAGTGGCTCCAGCGCGGAGCCCCATTCCCGAAGCTGTGCATCGGAGGATGAGGAACAGGTGGCGGCCAGCCGCATCAGCCATGCCCAGCCATACGGACGCTCCCAGGAGGGGTTGGCCAGCAGGTAATCCCGCTCCACCGCCAGCTTGACCGGTGTCAGGTTGGCGCCCAGCGCTTTCCGGAGCGACGCCGCCGTGGAGCTGTCCACCCAAGCTGCCGTGCCGCCGTCGGACGCCCCCTCCGGGGCTGCCCCGGCGGCAGACGGCTCGGAGGCAGACCCCAGCAGGCTGGCCCCCAGCCAGTGCATGTGGACGCAGGAGTGCCAGTCGAAGGAGGTGTAGAACGCGGGGTGGATCTGCTCCGGGGTGGGCCGGTCCGCGGCGGAAACCTGGGTGTGGTGCGCGGAGTGCGGGAAGGGTTCGGAAAGGTTGTTCAGCACCACGGCCGCGTAGCCGGGTGCCTGCTGTGCGCGAAGATCGTTGTCCATGGTGCTCCTTTGCGGGAAGGGCCTAGTGGAAGGCCAGGAAGTACATCAGTGCGATGTTGACCGCCAGCAGCGGGATGGCCGTGCCCACCTGCGCCGTGATGACGCCGTACTTGTTCTTCATTTCCAGCAGCGCGGACGGCACCAGGTTGAAGTTGGCGGCCATGGGGGTGCAGAGCGTGCCGCAGAAACCGGCGAGCATGCCGATCGCGAAGATGATGGCCGGGTCGCCGTGGAATCCCTGCACCAGCACGGGCCAGCCGATCGCGGCCGTCATGATGGGGAACGCCGCGAAGCCGTTGCCCATCAGCACGGTGAAGAGGAACATGCCGATGCAGTACACCAGCACGCCCGCGATCAGCGAGCCCTTGGGCAGCAGCCCTGATGCCAGGGTGCCCACCGCGGTGCCCACCCCTGCCTTGGTGAAGAGGATGCCCAGCGTGGTGAGCATCTGCGGCAGCAGCGCGGCCCAGCCGATGGATTCGAGGATGCGGCGGCTTTCGAACAGCGGCGTGGCAGGGTTCTTGGGTTTCAGGATCAGGAGGGCGACGACGACGGCGGCCACGGCACCGATGGCCAGCGCCACCAGCGTGGTGTTCTTGGGATCGAGCAGCGGTGTGCCGCCGATGGACAGCACCGGTGCGGCGAGCACCAGGATCACGGTGACCAGGGGCAGGGTCAGGGCCGGGATGAACAGCTTGTTGCCGAAGCGCTTTGCGTAGGACTCGCGTTCCGGCCCGGTGGAGGTGCGGTGCTTGCCGTGGCCCAGCAGGCCGGTGGATGCCAGTACCACCAGGACCAGGACGGCGACGCCCAGGATCCAGGCGGGCGCGGTTCCTGCCTGGACCCAGGTGCTGTAGAAAAAGCACAGTCCCAGCAGGCCCCAGAAAGCAGCGCTGCCCCAGCGGCGCGGGTGGTTGGTGTCCGCGGCGATCAGTGATGCCCACGCGACGAACAGGATGCCCACCAGCCAGTAAACGGCTTCAACGTTGATCATTTGGCTTCTCCTGCGGTTTCCAGTGCGGCGGTGAGCTCAAACTCGCGGTATTCCTTGTCCAGCTGCTTGTCCAGGCGCAGCAGCCTGAAGCCGTGGATCAGGAAAGCGGCGATGGCGCTGGGGATGGCCCAGAGCGCCAGTTGGAGCGGTTCCAGGTGCAGGTGGTAGGTGGTGTCCACGAACGTGGTGATCAGCAGGATGGAGCCAACGGCCACGAACACGTCCTCGCCAAAGAAGACACCCACGTTATCGGCGCCGGCCGCATGGCCCTTGATCTTCTCGCTGATCTTTTCCGGCACGTGGCCGTAGCGGCGCAGCGCTGCCCCTTCAGCCATCGGGAACACCAGCGGGCGGACGGTCTGGGCGTGGCCGCCGATGCTGGTCAGGCCCACGGCTGCGGTGATCTGGCGGACGGCCAGGTAGCCGATCAGGACGCGCCCGGCGGTCAGTTTGGCGAGCCGGCCGATGAGGGTTTTGGCTTGCTCCTGCAGACCGAAGAACTCGATGATGCCCACCACCGGCAGCACCGCCACGAAGATGGTGACCGAGCGGCTGCTGGCGAAGCCGGTGCCGAACGAATCGAGGATCTGCGCGGGGTTCATGCCGCCCAGCAGCGCGGTGACGATGCCCGCGACGGTGACGACAATCAGGGGGTTCAGGCGGATGGCGAAGCCAACGACCACCAGCAGCACCCCGATGAGTACAAGCATGATTATCCCTTCCCAGGGGACCCTTGATGGGTCTGCGAAAGTGGGGCCGGCGCGTCTGTGCCCCTGGTTTTTTCGGTGGGGCGGCGCCGAGGGGCGGGAGCCCCGGTCACGTCAGGGCTGCAGGATTGTGGGTGCTGCAGGCCAACGGTGTGATCCACAGCATAGCGTTTTGTTCAACAATCCTGCAACCCCGCCTGCGGAAGGGATCAGGTCAGTGGCCGACGGCGGCGAGCAGCTGGGCTTCAGCGCGCTCCAGGTAATTGGCCAGGAAGTCCGCTGCCGCGGCCAGATCCCCGTTCTCCAGGAGCTCCACGATCTTGGCGTTGTCCTCCACGTAGGGTTCGTGGAAGGCGGGATTGGCGGCCATCGAGTGGAACACCAGCCGCATTTCGGCCAGCACCTGGTCCATGAGGCTGTTCAGGCGTTCACTGCCGGCGCGGTCCACGATGGCACGGTGGAAGTCCTGGTTGGCCCCTGCCATGCCGGGGATGTCGCCGTCCGCGGCGGCAGCCCTGGCCGCTTTGACGATCGCTGCCAGCGGTTCCGGGGAGACCGCGCCGGACCACAGTACCGCCGAGGGCTCCAGGAAGCGGCGGACACGGTAGATTTCGCGGATGTCGTCCGCCGTGGGGTGCGCGACGAACACGCCGCGGTTGGGAATGCGGGTGACGATATGTTCCGAGTGCAGGGCGGCGAACGCTTCCCGGAGGGTATTCCGGGACACGCCCAAGGCCTCGCGGAGGGCTTCCTCGGCGAGCTTGGATCCGGGCTTGAGTTGGCCGGCTTCGATGCGGCTGCGGAGCTGCGCGGCCACCCAGAGCCCGGTTTCGGCGTGCTTTGTGGTCCTGGCCTGGGCCTGGAGATCGGCCAGCACCTCGTCAAACGTCATGGCACCACGATATCGGCCCGGGCCCGCGCCAAGGCACAGGGCCCGTCACGCGGGCTCGGCTCAGCCGATAGTGGCCAGCACCTGTCCCGGTGCTACGGCGTCGCCCGCGGCGGCGAACTGCTCCCCCAGCGTGCCGGCGCGGTGGGCGGCCACGGCCGTCTCCATCTTCATGGCCTCGAGCACCAGCACGGTGTCTCCTTCCGCCACACTGGTCCCGGGCTCGGCCAGCCACTTGACCACCGTGCCGGCCATGGTGGCCAGGAGGTCGCCGTCGTTCTTCTCCGCCGGAGCAGCCGCGCTCCGCTCCGGGGCCTCGGCACCACGCCGGCCGCCGCCGTCGAGCAGCGCGTCCAGCAGCGCCGCGGGAAGTCCCAGCTCCATCCGCTTGCCATCCACCTCGATGCCGATGGTGCGGCGCGGTTCCTCCGGGGCGGCGGGGCTGAAGGCGGGATCCGCGTCCAGGTCGGCGGCGAATTCGCTCTCGATCCACGTTGTGTAGACGCCCAGGGCGTCCGCGCCGGTGAAGTCCGGGGCGTCCACCACCGCCCGGTGGAACGGCAGCACGGTGGCCAGCCCGCCGATGCGGAACTCGCCCAGGGCGCGCCGGGCGCGGCGGAGGGCCTGTTGCCGGTCCGCGCCGGTCACCACGAGCTTGGCGAGCAGGGAATCGAACTGCCCCGGCACCGTTGACCCCGCACGGACACCGGTATCCAGCCGGATCCCAGGCCCGGTGGGCGCCTCGAAGGAGTCCACGGTGCCCGGGGATGGCAGGAAGCCACGGCCGGGATCCTCGGCGTTGATCCGGAACTCAAAGGCGTGCCCCCGCGGTTCCGGATCTTCGAGGATGGGAAGCTTCTCCCCCGCTGCGATGGCCAACTGGGCCGCGACGAGGTCCACACCCGAGGTCTCCTCGGTGATGGGGTGCTCCACCTGCAGGCGGGTGTTGACCTCAAGGAAGCTGAGGAAACCGCTGCCGTCCAGCAGGTACTCCACGGTGCCTGCGCCGACATATCCGGCTTCGCGGCAGATGGCCTTCGCCGAGGCATGGATTTCGGCTCGCTGTTCGGGGGTGAGGAACGGGGCTGGCGCTTCCTCAACGAGTTTCTGGTGGCGGCGCTGCAGCGAGCAGTCACGGGTGCCCACCACCACCACGTTGCCGTGCGTGTCCGCGATGACCTGGGCCTCCACGTGCCGGGGCCGGTCCAGGAACTTCTCCACGTAGCATTCGCTGCGGCCGAAGGCGGCCAGGGATTCGCGCACTGCGGAGTCGAAGCTTTCCTCGATGTCGGCCAGGTTCCGGACCACCTTGAGGCCGCGTCCGCCGCCGCCGAAGGCAGCCTTGATGGCCACGGGCAGGCCAACCTGCTCGGCGAAGGCACGGACCTCTTCGGCACTGGCCACCGGGCCGTCGCTGCCGGGTGCCAGCGGGGCACCGGCGCGGACAGCCACCTCACGGGCACTGACCTTGTCGCCCAAAAGCCGGATGGTGTCCGGCGAGGGCCCGATCCAGGTCAGGCCGGCGTCGATCACGGCCTGGGCAAAGCCGGCGTTCTCGGACAGGAAGCCGTACCCCGGGTGGACGGCGTCGGCACCGCTTTTGGCGGCGACCGCCAGGATCTTCTCGATGTCCAGGTAGGTTTCCTGCGGCCGGGAGCCGGCCAGCGAGTAGGCTTCGGTGGCCGCGGAGACGTGCAGCGCGCCGGCATCGGGATCGGCGTAGACGGCCACGCTGTCCAGCCCTGCGTCGTCGCAGGCCCGGGCGATCCGGACGGCAATTTCGCCGCGGTTGGCAATGAGGACTTTACGCATGGAAGCTTTCCTTCGGTGTTTCGGGCTGTTCTGCCGGGGATGCTGGGGTGAACCGCACGGTGGCACCCGGCGGAAGTTGGGCGGCTTTGTCCAGGTCAGCGTGGACGACGACGGCAATCACCGGGTACCCGCCGGTCACCGGATGATCGGAGAGGAAGAGGACCGGCTGCCCTTCCGGTGGCACCTGTACGGCGCCGCGGACAGTGCCTTCGCTGGCGAGTTCGCCATCGGTGCTGCGGGTCAGTGCTTCTCCGTCGAGGCGCAGGCCGATCCGGTTGGACTTGGGCGTAACGGTCCATTCCTGTTCGAGGAAGGCCGCCAGGGTCTCCTCGCTGAACCAGTCCTGGCGTGGTCCGGGCACCACGCGGAGCACTGTGGCGCGGCTTTGGTCCGGGAGGGGTGAAATTTCAGCGTTGCCCACGACACTGCCTGGTGTGGGGGTACCCACGGGCAGGGTGCTTCCCGCCTGGAGGGGGTCAGGACCCAGCCCGGACATGGTGTCGGTGGAGCGGCTTCCCAGGGCGGTTGGCCCAGTGACCCCGCCGCGGACCCCCAGGTAGGAGCGGAGTCCTGCGGTGGGTGCGCCCACGGTGAGCCGCTCCCCTGCCAGCAGCGCGAAGGGGGCGTCGCAGGCCGGCTGCCGCACCGCCGTCGGCCGCTGCTTGGCGTCCCCTGACGGGGTGACCTCAAGCGGCACGCTGGCGCCGGTGACGGCCAGGACTTGGTCGGTCAGGGCTTCGATTTCCAGGCCGCCGAAGAGCATTTCGACTCCCGCGGCGTCCTCCGGGTTGCCCACCAGGCGGTTGGCGCGGCGCAGGGCGCCCCGATCCATGGCACCGGAGCTGCTGACACCCAGGGATGCGTAGCCCGGCCGGCCCAGATCCTGGATGGTGGCCTGGAGGCCCGGCTTGCGCACGGCAAGGCCCGCGGTGGCATGTTCCCCATGGGGCGCCTGGCGGGCAGCGGCATCGGCCGGTTCCGGCCGCCGGGTCATGGTGGCCTGGGCCCGGACCGCGGCGAAACGGACGGTATCACCGGGGCGGATGAGCGCCGGGTTGTCGCGCCCGAGGTCCCAGAGCGTGGCGTCGGTCCGTCCGATCAGCTGCCAGCCGCCCGGTGATTGCCGGGGGTAGATGGCCGAGTAGGGTCCACCGAGGGCCACGGCCCCGGCGGGTACGGCTGTTCGCGGGGAACGTCGGCGCGGTACGTCAAGGGTGGAGTTCTCGCCGGTGAGGTAGGCGAAGCCCGGGGCGAATCCGGCGAAGGCAGCAGTCCACAGTTGGTCCGTGTGGGCTGCCACGACACCGTCGCGGCCAAGGCCGGTGAGCGCCGCGGCCTCGTCCAGGTCGTCGCCGTCGTACACCACCTCAATGGTGACCAGCGTGCTGTCAGCCTCCGCGGGCGCTTCAAGGTCAAGGCTGCGGACGTGGGCGGCCAGCGCCCGCAGGGCGTGGGGCGAATCCGCGGTGATCAGCACGGTTCCGGCGGCGGCAATGACGTCGATCTGGCCCGGCCGGGGGTGCGCCGTCAGTTGCGCCTGGAGGCTGAGCACAGTATCCAGGGAGGACAGTTCCACCAGGATGGCCCGGTCTCCGGCGGGCCTGACCGCGGTGAGGGCCGCCGCCGGGGCCATCGTGGCCGGCTGCTGTTGTGTGGCGGCCATGGCTAGGCGAAGCTCTGGACGGTGATGCCGGCGTCCGCCAGGGCGGCGCGGACGGCGGCGGCCATTGCCACGGCGCCGGCCGTGTCGCCGTGCAGGCAGATGCTTTCCGCTGCGACCGGGACCAGTGATCCGTCCACAGCACGGACCACGCCATCGGTGGCCAGGCGCAGGACATGTTCGACGACGTACTTCACCTCGTGGAGAACGGCGCCGGGTTCGCGCCGGGAGACCAGGGTGCCGTCAGGGTTGTAGGCGCGGTCGGCGAAGGCCTCCGGGACCGTTCGCAGTCCGGCGGCGTCGGCTTGGCGCTGGATCTCGGAGTTGGGCAGGACCATGAGGGGAAGGGTGGGGTCAACGGCGAGGATGGCGGCCACCACGGCGCCTGCTTGCCGGGGGTGGTTGACGATCGTGTTGTAGAGGGCGCCGTGGGGTTTGACGTAGCGGACTGCGGTTCCGGCGGCGAGGGCCACGGCCTGGACGGCGCCGATCTGGTAGACCACGTCAGCGGTCAGTTCCGCCGGGGTCATGTCCACGAAACGGCGTCCGAATCCGGCCAGGTCCCGGTACCCGGGATGGGCGCCCACGGTGACGCCGGCCTTCGCGGCGGCCAGGCAGGTGGCCATGATGCCCACAGGATCACCCGCGTGGAAGCCGCAGGCCACGTTGGCGCTGGAAACACTCTCGAAAATGGCGGCGTCATCGCCGAAGGACCAGTTTCCAAACGATTCGCCGACGTCGCTGTTCAGGTCGATGCTGGGCATGTGATCTCCGTCTCGGATTGGTGGTTCACCAAGAATGCCCTAAAAAACCGGATTGTTCAACAATTCATTTCTATTCTGGCCGGTGAACTAGCCACCCGTCCTGGGCGCGAGGAGGATCTGTACGGCCTCGATCCGTTTGCCCATGCCCGAGGTGCCCGCCATTCCACCGTCGGCCACCCACTGTTGCCAGCCGAAATCCTGTACGTGGGCGCGGTAGTAGATGCTGTAATGGTTCGCCATCTCGCCAGTGAGCCTGATTTCAAACGCTTCCAAACGCAGCCCCTGCCCGATTGTGCCGATGGGATTGGCCGACGTGGTCCAGGGCTGCCAGCCGATGTTTTGCACATGCCCCCGCCACTCGATATCACCGGTATAGGCCGTGCTGGATACGTTGAGCCGCAACGCCTCGACCCGGAGGGCCAAGCCTGTAGTCCCGGCGACGGTTCCGTCCGAAACGTTCGCCATCCAGCCGAGGTTCTGGACGTGGGCGGCGTAGACAGCGGTGAATGCCGGCGCGACCTTCGGAACCAGTTCGATCGACACAGCCTCCATCCGGAGGCCCCGCCCAACGGTGCCAGCCGTGGCTCCGTCCATCACGTACGGCTGCCAGCCGACGTTCTCGACGTGCGCGCGGTACCTGATGCTGTAATGCGAGGCCAGGTCACCGGTCAGCCGCAACTCGAAAGCCTCGAGCCGCAGGCCGAGGCCGGTCGTCCCAATCGGGGACGCCGACGTCGTCCAGGGCTGCCAGCCAATGTCCTGCACCTGCCCCCGCCACAGAATGTCGCCTGACAGCCGGTCCCCTGCCACGGACAGGCGCAGCGCCTCCAGCGGCAGTGCCCGGCCGGTAGTCCCCGCGGTAGCGCCATCAGAGACGCTCGACTGCCACCCGATCGTGGTGACGTGGGCCTGGTAGACCCCGATGCACGTCATGTCGTAGTCGTAGGTCCCATCGGTCCATTGCGCCATATGAACAGTGCCCCCGGAGAAGCTGCGGTTCACGCAGAGGTCGGACGCTTCGCTGGCGAAGTCGAGGCGCCCTGCCGGTGACCAGATCGGCACGTCGGCAAGCTGCCACGAACCGGTGATGGATTCCCAAGCACTGGAATAGGAGTAGATCCCGTGCGGGTAGCCGGCGTCAGCCAGTGCAGCCAGGAGCCCTGAGATGACGTACCGGTTATCCTGCCGCTCACTTGCTGTCGAGCTGGGCCACGGCTGTTGCGGGCGGGGCTCGACGTCGACCCAGACCCGCTCCGGCCGCCAACCCACCTTATTGAGGGAGGAGATGGCTGCGCGCCCTTCGGCGTAGCCAACATTGCGCAACCGGTCCTGCCGGGTGCTGATGGAGTAGGGGCCGTCGTCGCTGTAGGTCTCGTACTGCGCCGCGGTAGGAAACGTGGCCATGGTGTACGCCTGGGCCCTGACGCCATGATCGAGCACCCACTGGAATTGGCTGCCCAGGCACGGGTTTTCGGTGAAGGCGAGTCCGTGCGTCAGGCCCACAACCACGAATTCCGTATCTCCAGGGGGCATCGGGAGGCCTCCCGGGCACTGCGGCCAGGACACGTCATGTCCGTAGTCCACTGCATGGGCGGGTGGAGCGAACAGCAGGCCGATCGCAAGCACGAGTAAAACCGCCAGGAGCCTGGGCATGGATGCCCGGGAGCGGCGGCCAGGTAAAAGAGCTCCCAAGCCGGCCATAATGGCCCCCTAATCGAAGGAAGATCAACATTGTCCCACCGTGACACTGTCACCGCCAGACACGGGCAGCGGCTCCTCCCCCACCGGTCCCCCTCGACGCCCCATCACCTCCTGCCGCTCCCCATCGACGCCCCATCAGGTTCTGCCGGTTCCCCCTCGACGCCCCATCACCTCCCGCCGGTTCCCTCCGGACGCGTCATCAGGTGGTGTCGGGTGATCTGAGGGAGCGCGGCGGGTGGTGATGGGGGGTTACCGGCTCTTCACGGTTTGTGGGGAAATGGATCTCGGGGATGAGCGTCATGCCGCCGT
>NZ_JARVSF010000028.1 GCF_030209355.1 Pseudarthrobacter sp. fls2-241-R2A-127 | reverse complement strand
CAGCTGGTTAGTCAACCCGCTGAGGATATGGGAGGTCTCTTCTCCTGCAGCCACGGCAGCCTCTTTTCATCGTTGAATGCATCTGCGCATGTTTTCGTATTGTGAGAAAACATTATTGCTATATGAGATTACTGAGGCGAACCCGGCGGGTCAACGTGACGGTCATCATCCCGCCCAAGAGGCCTCGTGCCGGCAGTAAGGGACCGTTTGTGACTAGACGGCAGCGGCAGTGGCGCTTGACCGACCAGTGATCCAGGTCATACCCTTATTTCACTATTCAAAATCTCGTTTCCGCAGTGTGGAATAACAGAAACGGCGACCTGCCGGCCTCACCACCTCGGAATCTCCCAAGAATCGAGACCCCCATGCAAACACCTCCCACCGCGGGCGTTGCTGCGGAGCAGGGCCTGACAGAGCCGTCAGTTGCTCCGGCTCACCTGCCAGGCAGCATCGACGCGCTGTGCGAATCAGCCAGCGCTGCCTCCGGCAAGAGCATCAGCCCTTCCCTGTACAACGCAGACCTTGCCCCCACCAAGCGGGCGGGACGCAGCTGGACCAGCTACAGCATCTTCACCCTTTGGGCGAACGATGTGCACAGCCTGGGTAACTACGCTTTCGCCATCGGACTGTTCGCCCTCGGCCTGGGCGGGTGGCAGATCCTCATGGCGCTCGGCATCGGCGCAGCCCTGCTGTTCGGACTCCTGACACTCTCCGGTTTCATGGGCGTCAAGACCGGTGTGCCGTTCCCGGTCATGAGCCGCATCAGCTTCGGTATCCGCGGGGCGCAGATCGCCAGCCTGCTCCGCGGTGCCGTGGCCGTCGCCTGGTTCGGCATCCAGACCTACCTCGCATCGGTGGTCTTCCGCGTCATGCTCACAGCCATGTTCCCGTCCCTCGCAGAGCTGGACAAGGACTCGATTCTGGGCCTGTCCACACTGGGGTGGATGGCATTCGTGACCCTCTGGGTGGTCCAACTGGTGATCGTCAGCTTTGGCATGGAAATGATCCGCAAGTACGAGGCGTTCGCCGGTCCGGTCATCCTGGCCACCATGGCAGCGATGGCCGTCTGGATCTTCGTGGAAGCCGGCGGAAGCATTGCCTGGGCGTCCAACAAGGCACTCGAAGGGCCGGAAATGTGGCTCACCATCTTTGCCGGCGGCGCGCTCTGGGTCTCCATCTACGGCACTTTCGTCCTGAACTTCTGCGACTTCACCCGGTCGGCGGTGTCGAAGAAGGCCATGGTGCGCGGCAACTTCTGGGGGATCCCCATCAACATGCTGCTCTTCGGCGCCATCGTGGTGGTCATGGCCGGTGGGCAGTTCAAGATCAACGGGACCATCATCAAGAGCCCGTCGGACATCGTCCAGACCATTCCCAACACCTTGTTCCTGGTCCTGGCTTGCCTGGCGCTGCTGATCCTGACCATCGCCGTGAACCTCATGGCCAACTTCGTGGCCCCCGTCTACGCACTGACCAACCTGTTCCCCAAGAAACTGAACTTCCGCAAGGCTGCAATGGTCTCCGCCAGCATCGGTCTGGTGATCCTGCCCTGGAACCTGTACAACAACCCGCTGGTCATCGTGTACTTCCTCGGTGGACTCGGGGCCTTGCTCGGCCCGTTGTTCGGCGTGGTGATGGCTGACTACTGGCTGATCAGGCGTGGCAAGGTCAACGTGCCGGAGCTCTACACGGCCTCCCCGGAGGGCGCGTACTTCTATAAGAAGGGCGTCAACCCCCGTGCGATCATCGCCATGGTTCCGGCCGCCGTCCTTGCCCTGCTGATCGCCTTCGTGCCCGGCCTTGCGGCGGCGGCACCGTTCGCCTGGTTCTTCGCGGCGGGCATCGCGGCTACGTTGTACTTCTTCATCGCCGACCGCAACCAGCGGCTGGTGGACGCCGACGGTGAAGCCATCGCAGTTGCCAGCACCCACTGAGCTCCCGGCCCCGACACGGCCCGCCAAACCCCGGCTGACAAAGGAATTTTCCCATGCGCCTCCTCGTCGCAAACGTGAACACCACCCACGCAATGACTGACTCCATCGCGGCCTCCGCGCGTGCCGTGGCCGCCCCGGGCACCGAGATCGTTGGCCTCACGCCGCGGTTCGGCGCCGACTCCTGCGAAGGAAACTTCGAAAGCTACCTGGCAGCCATCGCCGTCATGGACGCCGTCACCTCCTACCCCGGGCCGTTCGACGCCGTTATCCAGGCCGGCTACGGGGAGCACGGCCGGGAGGGCCTGCAGGAACTCCTGGATGTTCCGGTGGTTGACATCACCGAGGCAGCTGCAAGCACGGCGATGTTCCTCGGCCACAAGTACTCTGTGGTCACCACCCTGGACCGCACAGTTCCGCTCATTGAGGACCGGCTGAAGCTGGCCGGCCTGGATGCCAGGTGTGCGTCCGTCCGTGCCAGCGGCATGGCCGTCCTGGAACTTGAAGAGGAACCCGAACGGGCAGTGGAGGCCATCATCAACGAGGCGTTGCTGGCCGTTACCCGGGACAAAGCGGAAGTGATTGTGCTCGGGTGCGGCGGCATGGCAGGCCTTGACGAGCAGATCCGGCAGCGGGCCGGCGTCCCCGTAGTGGACGGCGTGGCCTCGGCCGTGACCATCGCCGAATCGCTGGTGCGCATGCGCCTGTCCACCTCCAAGGTCCGGACCTTTGCTGCGCCCCGGCCCAAGACCGTCATAGGCTGGCCGCTGCACCAGCCGGCCGTGCCGGTACAGCTTTAAGCCAGGAGGTCCGAATGAACACCCCACAGCCTGCCGCCCGCGTCGCCGTCGTCACCGGCGCCGGTTCGGGCATCGGCAGGGAGGTGGCCCGCCAGATGCTGGCCGCGGGCTACCGCGTGGCACTGGCCGGTCGGCGCGAGGCCCAGCTGAAGGAAACGGCGGACGGCAGCCCGGGCACCCTGGTGGTGCCCTGCGATGTCACCCGGCCCGACGACGTCGAACGGCTTTTCGAGGTCGTCCGCCAGGAGTGGGGGCGCGTGGACGTCCTGTTCAACAACGCCGGGGTGTTCGGCCCGTCGGCCGGTGTGGACGAGATCAGCCTGGACGACTGGAACGCCACGGTGGCGGTCAACCTTTCCGGGTCGATGCTGTGCGCGGCAGCGGCGGTCCGGGCCATGAAGGCACAGGAGCCGCAGGGCGGCCGCATCATCAATAACGGATCCATCTCGGCCCACTCGCCCCGCCCGCGGACCGTGGCCTACACGGTCACCAAGCACGCAATGACGGGTCTGACCAAGAGCATCGACCTGGACGGGCGCGGCTTCGGCATCACGTGCGGACAGATCGATATCGGCAACACCGCCACCGACATCATGGACACCATCGGCGTCGGCTCAGGGGCGTTGCAGGCGGACGGCACCCGCAAGGTGGAACCAATGTTTCCGGTGGCGGACGCGGCGCGTGCGGTACTGATGATGGCCAACATGCCGGCCTCGGCCAGCGTGGGCTCCGTGGTGGTCACCGCGGCCGGCATGCCCTTCATTGGCCGCGGGTAGGCACGCCGGGCAGCCGTGGCGGGGCTCCCGGCCGCCAGGGCCTAGGATCGGCTCATGACCGCAAACAGGGGACTTGCACTTTTCCGCTTTTGGTTCGCGCTGCTGGGCTTCGTGGCGGTGCTGTTCCAGTTGCTTTACCTGGTGCAGAACGTGCCGGGCGCCAGCACCGGAAACTACTTCAGCTACTTCACCATCGAGTCCAACATCATCGCGTTCGTGACCCTGGGGATCGCCGGCTGGTTCGCCTGGAAAGGCGAGAGCCCGCGGTGGCTGGAGCTCCTCCGCGGCGCGGCCACTGTGTACATGACCATCACCGGGATCACCTACAGCCTGCTGCTGAGCGATATCGACGTCAACACGCCCATCCCTTGGGTCAACGTGGTGCTGCACTACACCGTCCCCACCGTCATGGTGATCGACTGGCTGGTGGACCTCCCGCGGGAGCGGATCCCGGTCCGGACATCCTTGGTGTGGCTGGCTTTTCCCATGCTCTACCTGGTCTACAGCCTGATCCGTGGCCCCATCGTGGACTGGTACCCGTACCCGTTCCTGGACCCGCGGTCAGCCGGCTACGGCACGGTTGCGGTGATGTCGGTCCTGATTGCCGTGGCCGCGTTCGGGTTCGCCGTGGTGGCAGCCCTGTCCACGAAACTGCAGAATTCGGTTCCGCACCCGGCCCTCACCTCCCCGCCGGAAACGGCACCGGAGCCGCGCACCACGGTCCGGGGCAGGCAGGCGGGCGGCGACGCCGGACTAGAGGGGCAGCAGCGCCGATAAGTCTGCGCGCAGGCCTGAGGCGGCCACCTTCCCGGCAGCCACTGCGTCCGCCCACGCCACCTGGCCGGTGACCATCGCCAGCCAGGTGGCGGCGTCGCACTCGATCACGTTCGGCGGGGTGCCGCGGGTGTGGCGCGGGCCCTCGACGCACTGGGTGACGCCAAAGGGCGGCACGCGAACCTCCACGGAGTTACCCGGGGCCCGGGCGGTCACTTCCTCCAGCGAGTACCGCACGGCCGTGGCCAGGGCGGCCCGCGGCAGGGGAGCAGCCGACGGCGAAACGGCGGCTTCCAGCCATGCCTTCACTGCTGCTTTGCCTTCGTGGACATCAATACGACGGCGGGCTACGGCCATGCTTTCAATCTTCCTTTGGCATCGGCAGGGGTTGTGGCGCTAGGGTTGTGGCGCTAGTCCAGGAGGGCGGAAACTGCCGGGCCCAGCCGGATCTTCCCCACGGGGCGGCCGCCCCCGAGGACCGGTGCCACCACTTTTTCCAGGGCGCTGGCGACTCCGGGAATTTCCACAGCCCCGGCGGCCGCGAGCAGGGTAAGGGCCACCAGGGAGGTTGCCCGGATGTTTCCGTCGAGGATCTTGACGGCCACCGAGACGCCCTGCGGCGTGGCCATCGCCAGGACGCCCTCGGCACCGATTTTGGCGATGATTTCCAGCTCGTCCATCACCAGGGTGTTCGCTTCACCCCGGCCCTGCACCGCCCAGGGGTAGTCGAGCATGGAGGTGGCGATCGTGGCGGCCCTGGCGCTGAAGCTGTGGTCGCCGGGAGCTTTGGCCAGCTGGGAGTAGGCGAGTGCCAGTCCCTTCAGCGAAACCGCGGCCACGGGCGCACCACAGCCGTCAATGCCCAGGTGGGCGATCCGCTCGCCGGTGTATTCCTCGATGACGGTGCGGACGCGCTGCTGCAGGGGGTGGTTGGGTTCCAGGTAGCTGTGCGTGTCCCAGCCGTTTTCGGTGCAGGCCCAGAGGAAGGCGGCGTGCTTGCCGGAACAGTTGTAAGCCAGCCGCGACTTGCCCTTTTCGGAGCGGACCAGCCAGTTCCGGGCCGTTTCGTCCTCCGGCCACGCTTCAGGGCACTGCAGCTGGTCTTCCCGCACCCCGGCCGCCTTGAGCATGCCGGCCACCACATCCATGTGGTCCAGCGAACCGGTATGGCTGCCGCATGCGATGGCCACCTGCGCGCCCCGCAGCGGGACACCGGACTGCATGGACGCCAGCGCCTGGAAGGGTTTGAGGGTGGACCGCGCATAGATGGGGGTGTTGATGTCGCCGAGTTCGGTGACCACCGAGCCGTCGGCGGCCACGAGGACGGCGGATCCGATGTGCCGGGACTCGACGAAGCCGCTGCGTTCGATCACGGCCAGTTCGACGGCGGAGTCAACGGTGAAAGTGGCATGCGGGTTGTGCGGCATACTGCCAGTCTATGGGTGGCCCGCGGATGGCGGGCCACCCCCGGGCCGGGGCCCGGCCGCTTTATTGGACGGTCACCATCACCGACTGCCAGCCCGACGCGCCGTCCGGGACGGGATCTGCGCGCTGCTCCGTCTGCACTTCCCCTGTCCCGTCGGTGGCACGGACTTTGATGTAGTGCGGGCCCGGCGTGGCCTCCCACTCGTAGGACCATTGCCGCCAGGTGACCGTGGAGGCCTCCGTGGAGAGGACCGTTTCCGTCCATTCACCGTTGTCGATCTGGATTTCCACCTTGGTGATTCCGCGGGTCTGGGCCCAGGCTGTGCCGCCCACGGCAACCTTTCCGGCGGGAACCTTGGCGAAAGACTTGGGAACTTCCACGCGGGCCATCGTCTTGATGGGGCCGCGTTCGGACCAGCCACGCTCGGTCCAGTAGGCCTTGTTGTCCGCGAAGCGGGTGACCTCCAGGTCCACTACCCACTTGGTGGCGGAGACGAACCCGTAGAGCCCGGGGACCACCATCCGCACCGGGAAGCCGTGCTCCAGCGGCAGGGGCTCGCCGTTCATGCCGATCGCCAGCATGGCGTCGCGTCCGTCCTGCAGGACCTCCAGGGGAGTGGAGGCACTGAAGCCGTCGATGGACTTGGAGAGCACCATGTCCGCACCCTCCTTGGGTTTCGCCCGGGCCAGGACGTCGCGGATGGGCATGCCCAGCCATTTGGCATTTCCGGCGAGGTTGCCGCCCACCGGGTTGGAGACGCAGGTGAGCGTGACGTGCGATTCGATCAGGCTGGCGTCCAGCAGGTCCTGGAACGTGAGTGTGACTTCCTGCTCCACCAGCCCGTGCACCCGCAGTTCCCAGTCGTTGACATTGATTTCCGGGACGCTCAGGGCCGTGTCGATCCGGTAAAAGTCGGCGGTGTCCGTCAACCATGGCGTGACCCCGGGGACGGGCGACTGCACGCCGGCGGGAACCGCTGCTGCGGCTTTGGCCGGGGCAGGCAACGTGAGCGCATCCCGGGCTTTGGCCACGTTGTTGCGCGCCGCTCCCAGCAACCGTCCACCCGTGGCGGCGATGCCGGCTGCCACCGCGGTGATCCCTGCCGCAGCAAAGAAGCGACGACGGCTGGCGCCTTCGTGTCCCAGCCCGGCATCGGCGTCGGCTGCCTGGTCTGCCGGAGCTTCCGGCCACGGCTTGCTCTCCTTCAGCCGCCACAGCGGCACCATGAGCAGGCGCAGGGCCACCAGGCCCGCGACGGTTCCCAGCACGGACGGGATGGCGTCCACGCCACTGACGCCGGCGCGGGTCACGACGCAGGCGACGATTACCGCGCCCATGAACAGGACGCCCAGGACGCCCAACGCCCATTTCCGGTACGCCACGACACCCAGGATGCAGGCGAGCACCGCAATGGTCAGCCCCATTCCCACGAACAGCGCAGTTTTGTCATTGGTACCGAAGGTGGCGATCGCAAAGTCCTTCAGCCGGGGCGGCGTGAAGTCGATGAAGGTGGACCCCAAGGCGAACAGCGGGGTTGCCCTGGCGGTGAAGAAGGCGCCGAGCAGCTCCGCAACGGCAAGTACGACGGCGGCTGCCACCACACCTGCCAGGGCGGCGAGTGCGGTGGGGCCGGTCAGGCGGTTCCGAAGCTTTGTCATGGAGGTGGTTCGGAGCGGCACGTAGTCCGGATTGACCTGCGGGGCCGGGAAGGTCACAGCTTAGGAGCGGGAAGGGTGCACAAAGTACCCTTGGAGACTGTGAAGGTACTCGTCATTGGCCCCGGAGGCCGCGAACACGCCATTGTCCGCTCCCTGCTTGCCGACCCCAACGTGTCCGAAGTCCACGCGGCGCCCGGCAATGCCGGTATCAGCAAGCTGGTACCCACCTACAACATCAACGGCAACGATCCCCAGGCTGTTGCCGAACTGGCTGCCCGCCTCACGGTCGATCTCGTGGTGGTGGGCCCCGAGGCTCCGCTGGCCGCAGGCGTGTCGGACGCCGTCCGCGCCGCCGGCATCCCCGTTTTCGGGCCCAGCAAGGCAGCAGCGCAGCTGGAGGCGTCCAAAGCGTTCGCCAAGGAGATCATGGCGGAGGCCGGCGTCCCCACGGCCATGGCCATGGTGGCCACCAACGCCGGGGAAGCCGAGTCTGCGCTGGACACCTTCGGCGCGCCCTACGTGGTCAAGGACGACGGCCTGGCCGCGGGCAAGGGCGTGGTGGTCACCAGGAACCGCGACGAAGCCCTGGCCCACGCCCAGTCCTGCTTCGACGCCGGCGGATCCGTGGTGATCGAGGAGTTCCTGGACGGCCCCGAGGTTTCCCTCTTTGTCCTCTGCGACGGGCAGAACACCGTGGCACTCTCGCCCGCCCAGGATTTCAAGCGCATCTTCGATAACGACGAAGGCCCCAACACGGGGGGCATGGGCGCCTACACCCCGCTCGAGTGGGCCCCCGAAGGCCTGGTGCAGGAAGTCCTCGACCGGGTGGCGCAGCCCACCGTGAACGAGATGGCGCGCCGCGGCATTCCGTTCGTGGGGGTGCTCTTCGTCGGGCTGGCACTCACGTCCCGCGGAACCCGCGTCATCGAATTCAACGTCCGCTTCGGGGACCCCGAAACGCAGGCGGTCCTCGCCCGGCTCAAGACCCCCCTGGGCGCGCTGCTCATGGCCGCCGCCAAGGGCGAACTGGACAAGGCGGAGGAGCTGCGCTGGTCCAAGGACACCGCCGTCGCCGTCGTCGTGGCCTCGGAAAACTACCCGGACACGCCCCGCACCGGTGACCGTATCCGTGGACTCAAGAAAGTGGACGCCCTGGACGGCGTGCACGTCATCCACGCCGGCACCGCCCTGGACGACGAGGGCAAGGTGGTCTCCGCCGGCGGCCGCGTCCTGGCCGTCGTCGCCCTGGGCAGCGACCTCGTGGAGGCCCGCGAAAGGGCCTACGACGGCGTCGAGCTGGTCCAGCTTGATGGCTCCCAGTACCGCAGCGACATTGCCCGCAAGGCGGCCCGCGGCGAAATCAAGGTGCCGTACGGTGCCACCGGTTCGCTGCCCGTAGTGAAAGCGAAGGCCTGACATGAGTGGAACTTCAGAAAACCGCGGCTACGCCACCGACACCCTGGAACTGCCGGGCTGGACGCACATCTACTCCGGCAAGGTGCGCGACCTCTACGAACCTGCGGACGAAGCGATCGTGCAGCGGCTGGGCCAGGACTGTGTCCTGGTGGTGGCCAGCGACCGCATCAGCGCGTTTGACCATGTGCTGTCCAGCGAGATCCCGGACAAGGGCCGCATCCTCACCCAGCTGAGCCTCTGGTGGTTCGACCAGCTGGGCGTCGAGCACCACGTGCTCGGGTCCACGGTGGAAGACGGCGTGCCCGCAGAGGTGGAGGGCCGGGCCATGATCTGCAAGAAGCTGGACATGTTCCCTGTGGAGTGCATTGCCCGCGGCTACCTCACGGGTTCAGGGCTGCTGGAGTACAAAGCGTCCGGGACGGTGTGCGATATCCCGCTCCCGGAGGGGCTGGTGGATGGCTCCCGGCTGGAGCACGCCATTTTCACCCCGTCCGCCAAGGCACTGATCGGTGAGCACGACGAGAACATCACCTACGACGCCGTGGTGGCGCTGGTGGGGGATGACATCGCTGCCCGCCTGAGCGAGCTGACCTTGAAGATCTACACCACCGCGGAGAGGATCGCGCGGGAACGCGGCATTATCCTGGCGGACACCAAGGTGGAGTTCGGCTACGACGCCGTCTCCGGGTCCATCACCCTGGGCGACGAGGTGCTGACCCCTGATTCTTCCCGTTTCTGGGACGCCGCAACCTACAAGCCCGGCCAAGCCCAGCCCTCCTACGACAAGCAGTACGTGCGGGACTGGCTGACCTCTGCCGCGTCGGGCTGGGACCGGTCATCCGACACCCCGCCACCGGCGCTGCCTGCCGACGTGGTGGAACGCACCCGCAGCCGTTACGTCGAAGCGTACGAGAAGATCACCGGGCTGAGCTTCTCCTGATTCACAGCTCAACCAGGTGGCCCCGCCGGCGCGGGGTTCACCTGGGTGGGGTCAGCTGGCTTTGGCGGCCGCTGCCGCGCGCTTCTGGGCCAGCTTGATTTCAAGGATCGCGTCCAAGGCCTGCTGGACCCTGTCCTGGGCGCCTGCCGCGGCGAAGGCCTTCTGGGCTTCCTCCAAGTGCACCAGGGCTTCGTCGGTGTCACCGGCAGCCTTGAGCGACTTGCCCAGGAGGAGCGAGACCTCGCCTGCCGTGTGCTTGGCCAGGCTTGCGCGCTCGGCGTGGATTTCGCGGAGTTTCTCGACGGCGGCCACGATGTCCCCGGTCAGGTACAGCCAGCGGGCGCGGATGAATGCAACTTCCAGCTGGTCGGACTTGTTTCCCCCCACGATCGACAACGCCAGTTCGGCACGTTCGATCGCAGACAGGGTTTCCGGTTCGACGATTCCGGACGAAAGGCGGACTGCCGCGGATGCCTTGTTGAACCGGGCCCACAGCCCGATGTCATTGGCGGGGGAGAGCAGCCGCGCGGCGCGCTCGTGGTGCCTCACGCCTTCGGCGTAGTCGTGCCGCATGAAGGCGACGTTTCCCACCACCCAGGCCACCTCGCCGGCGAGCTGGCTCATGGAGAATTCGTCGACGTGCTCGATCATGGCCTGGCAGTAACCCCAGGCGTCGTCCAGCCGTCCGCTCTCGGCCAATGCACCGATCAGGGCGTGGTGGGCGTTGATGATGAGGGTTGACCCCTTGGGGAGCTGCTTGCACAGGTCCACTGCCTGGATTCCCTGGTCCACAGCGAGGCTCAGCTGGCCCTGCCCCTGGTAGATTCCGGCGAGCATCTGGTGTGCCCGGACGGCAAGCCCTGCCGACTCCCTGGCCATGGGATGTTCCAGCAGGTGCTCCATGATCTTTTGGGCTTCCCGCCAGTTGCCCTGCTTGATCAGGCACTCGGCCTGCATGTACGTCATGTTCCACCACGCACTGGTGTTCCGCCCCTCAAGGGCGATCTTCGCAGCCGTGGCAGCGTGGCTTGCCGCCAGGGGATAGTCGCGCAGGTCCCACGCCTGCCGGGCGTAGAGGCCGGCCAGCACGTACTCGGCGTCGCTGACGGAAATGGGTTGGCTCCAGGCTTCCAGCGCCTTCGGTGCCAACTCCAGCCTGCGCGCCAGTTCCTCGATGACTTCCGCCGTCGGTTCGCGCCGGCCGGTTTCGAGCAGCGAAATGTAGCTTGGTGAATACAGGTCCTTGCCCAGTTCGGCCTGTGTCAGTCCACGCTCAAGGCGCTCCGCGCGGAGCTTTTCTCCGAACCCGTTGCCCACGCGTATCCTCCTTTTTGGACAAGTGGGGCTGACGGATGCTTGACAGCCCCTGTGGAAAATATTTTACAATGTGTGTCAACAAGGACAGTGCTGGCTTTGTAACGAATCCGACTCGTATTGAGGAACTTATATGTTGAAGAAGATCGCAACCGCGGCCGTCCTGGCCGGGGCCCTGGCTTTTTCCGCGGCAGCTCCGGCTGTCCTGGCCTCAGGCTCCGTCGCCGATAATTCGAGCGTGTCTGTAGCAGTAGGCAACTGGCCCGACCCCGCCTCTGCAAAGGTGAAGAAGGACAAGAGCACCACCACTACCACCACTACTACTACGGTCATCACGTACGTGGGCAACTGGCCTGATCCTGCATAAACAGCTTCCTCACCCAGGAGGCGAGGATGGCCCCGGAGCGACAGCTCCGGGGTCATTCAATTTAAGTGGGCGGCTTTTTGTGGCGGCCGTTTTCCGGTAACCGCCGTAACCAAATAGAGACGCGAAAAGAGGGCCTCCAATGGAGACCCTCTTTTCGTTATGGTCGGGATGACAGGATTTGAACCTGCGACCTCTTCGTCCCGAACGAAGCGCGCTACCAAGCTGCGCTACATCCCGATCCGCTGCAAAAGCAACTTTACAAGGATAGCCGATGGCAGGGCCCGATGCGAAATCCGGCCGCCGGGGAGCCTGGGATGCGGCTTAGACCAGGGAATCCTTCCACGCCCCGTGCAGGTCCGCGAAGCGGCCGCCGCCGCCGATCAGTTCCTCCGGCGTGCCGTCTTCCACAATCCGGCCGTCGTGCACCACCAGCACCCTGTCAGCGGTCTCCACTGTGGACAAGCGGTGCGCAATGATCAGTGCCGTCCTGCGCGCGGCCTCCGTCCCGGCGAGCAGGCGGGCCAGCCCGGCCTGCACGAGCCGTTCAGAGGGGATGTCCAGGGAGGATGTGGCCTCGTCCAGGATCAATACCGCCGGCCGCGCCAGGAAGGCCCTGGCGAAGCTGATCAACTGCCGCTGTCCGGAGGAGACCCTGCCGCCGCGCTTGTTCACGTCGGTGTCGTAACCCTCAGGGAGTTCCAGGATGAAGTCGTGCGCCCCCACGGCCTTGGCGGCCTCCTCGATCTCGGCACGTGTTGCCTCCGGCCGGCCCAGTGCGATGTTGTCCGCCACTGAGCCGCTGAACAGGAACGCTTCCTGGGTGACCATGACGATGTTCCGGCGGAGATCGGTCGTGCCCAGGTCGCGGAGGTCCACGCCGTCCAGCATTAGGTTTCCCGAGGTGACGTCGTAGAACCGCGCGATGAGTTTGGCCAGGGTGGACTTGCCGGCCCCGGTCTGCCCCACCAGGGCGACGGTCTGTCCGGCCGGGATGTGCAGGTTGAGGAGCGGCACCACCACGGGTCCGTCGCCGTAGCGGAATTCAACGTCCTTGAAGTCGATGCGTCCGGTGGCTTCGGGAAGCGGGACCGGGTTCTTCGGTGGCCGGACCGTTGGTACTTCTTCGAGGAGCCCGGACACCTTTTCGAGGGCTGCCTGCGCGCTCTGGAATGAGTTGTAGAACATGGCCATCTGGTCCACGGGCTGGAAGAACCGCTTGGTGGAGAGGATGAGGGCCAGGAGGACGCCCACAGCCAGGTCACCGCCCAGCACCCGGAAGCCGCCGAACAGCAGCACCACCGCCACGCACACGTTGCCGATCAGCACCAGTCCCGGCTGGAAGATGCCGTTAAGGTTGATGGACCGGACGGTGACCAGCCGGTAGTCCTCGGCGAGGTTGCCGTAGGTCTGGGAGTTTTCCTTTTCTTTGCGGAAGGCCTTGACCGCGCGGATGCCGGTCATGGTTTCGACGAAGTGCACGATCAGCCGGGCGGAAACAACCCGTGATTCGCGGAAGGCGATCTGGGAGTGCTTTTGGTACCAGCGGGCCAGGAAGAACATGGGCACGCCGGCGGCCAGCACCAGCAGGCCGCTGCGCCAGTCCAGGGCAAAGATGGTGGCCGCCGTGAACGCCATGAAGAGCATCCCGGAGGCCAGCGAGCTGACCCCGGAGTCGAGGAGTTCGCGCAAGGCCTCCAGGTCCGACGTCTGGCGGGCAATGATCCGGCCGGACGTGTACTTCTCGTGGAACTCCAGGCTGAGCCGCTGGGTGTGCCTGAACACCCGGACGCGGAGGTCCAGCAGCATGGCCTGGCTGAGCCGTGCCGTGGAGGTGACGTACAGGGCGGTGAGGCCCGCCGTCGCGATGGCCGCCAGCAGGTAGGCGACGCCGGTGAACACCAGCGGGAGGTTCTCACCCGACCGGAGGGCAGGGAGGGCATGGTCGATCCCGAAAGCGATCAGCGCCGGGCCGGCCACCCGGGCCGCCTGGGACAGGACCACCATGGCGAGGGTCAGCCAGAACCGCACCCGCACGGGCCGGATCAGGGAGCCCAGCAAGGCGAGCGACCGTCGTCGGACCGCCCTGCTGTCGCTCTTGCTGAGGTGGGCGTTGTCTTCGTTGGCGGTGCCGAATGTTGCCGTGCTCATCGGGTCATTTCCTCTGCCTGGTCCTCCAGGGCGGACAGTTCGGAGTCAAGGTCCCGCGGCTCACGCTCGAGGCTGGCGATGACGTACCGGTAATGCTGGTTGTGCGCCAGCAGCTCCGTGTGCGTGCCGACGGCGGTGATGCGGCCTTCCTCCAGCAGCGCCACCCGGTCTGCCAGGGCCACGGTGGATGGCCGGTGCGCCACGATCAAGGTGGAGGTGTCCTTGAGCACCTCGCGGAGGCGGGCTTCCACGAGTTCCTCGGTATGGACGTCCAGGGCCGAGAGGGGATCGTCCAGGACCAGGACGCGGGGACGGGCGGCGATGGCGCGTGCCAGGGCAATGCGCTGGCGTTGGCCGCCGGACAAGCTGAGGCCTTCCTCACCGATCAGCGTGTCCACGCCCTGTGGCAGGGAGTGCGAGAAGTGCGCCTGCGCCACGTCCAACGCCTCTTCCAGGACCTCTTCGCTGCGTACCGGCGCGCCGAGCAGGACATTGTCCCGGACGGAATTGGAGAAGAGCGTGGTGTCCTCGAATGCCACTCCCACGATCCTGCGCAATTCCTGGACGTCGAAGTCGCGGATATCCACGCCATCGATGCTGATGGCACCGGCCGCGACGTCGTAGAGGCGCGGGACCAGCTGGATGAGCGCACTCTTGCCGCTGCCGGTAATGCCCACCAGGGCCATGGTTTCGCCGGGCCGCACCTCAAGGTTGATGTCCTTGAGGATCGGTTTGTCCGGCGCGTCCTCAAAAGCGAACGTTGCATTATCGAAGCGCAGCGCGCCTGCCAGTTCGTCCGGGCGGCGGGGCTCGGCGGGGCTGGTGATGGTGTTCTGCGTATCCATCACTTCGTAGTGGCGGTCGACGGCGGTCTTCGCCGTGAGTGCCATGGCCAGCAGCATGCCGGAGAATTCCACGGGCGAGGCGATGACGGCGGCCGTTGCGAAGAACGCCACCAGGGAACCGATGCTCAGCTGGCCGCCGGCGCACAGCATGACGCCCACCACCAGGCCGGTCCCAAGTGCGAGCTCGGGGAGCAGGGTGACCACCATGGTGAAGGTGGCCTGGTGACGCGCCTTCTCGATTTCCGTCTGGCGCAGTTCCTCGGCTTGTTCGTTGAAATTTTCGAGAGCTTCCCGGCTGCGGCCAAACGCCTTGAGCACGCGGATGCCGTGGACCGATTCCTCCACGGTGGTGGCGAGGTCTCCCGCCTGGTCCTGGCTGCGCCGGGCCACCTTGCTGAACCGGGTGCGGAACCGGAAGCTGTTGATGGTGATGGGTACGGCGGCGGCGAGGAAGATCAGCGCCAGCTGCCAGCTCATGGCGAACATGGCCACGATCCCGATGATGACGGTGAGGGTTGTGACCACCAGCATGATGGCGCCGAAGGCCATCCACCGGCGGAGGAAGTTCAAGTCCGTCATGGCCCTGGACAGCAGCTGGCCGGAGCCCCAGCGGTCGTGGAAGGAGACGGTCAGTTCCTGGAGGTGGTCGTAGAGCGAGACCCGCATCCTGGTTTCCACCGTAGTGGCGGGGTTGATGACAAACTGCCGGCGAAGCGCCACCAGGCCGGCCTCGGCGACGCCCAGCACCAGGATGACAGCGGCGGAAGTCCACACCCCATCCGCCGTTGCCCCGGGCTGCAGCGCAGTGTTGACCAGGACGCGCAGCACCTGGGGGATGGTCAGGGCTACGACACTTGCGGCCAGCGCACAGAGAAGCCCCAGCAGAAGCCGTGGAATGATGGGCCGGACGTGCGGATAAAGACGGCTGATGGATTTGAAAAAGGGAGTCTGCTTGGCCATGCCCGCTTCTCAAGCTCTAAAACGAATGTAGTTTCCTATAGCAACAACCCTATGCCATGGGATGAGACGATTCACAGGGGTTGCCGTCCGCGCAGCCGGCTTGCCCAGTTATTGCAGTCCGTAATGGGCTGGTCAGCCGCGTGAGGTCAGCGTCAGCAGGACAGCCTCCGGCTTGCAGGCGATCCTCACGGGGGCGAACCGTGAGGTGCCGATGCCCCCTGAGACGTTGACCGGCGTCGTGCGCCCGTTGCTGGTCCAGTCGTTGAGGCCCTTCGCGCGCCACGTGGGAAGGTCGCAGTTGGCCACGACTGCACCGTACCCCGGGATGCAGAGCTGGCCGCCATGCGTGTGTCCAGCGAGCAGGAGGTCCGCGCCGGCTTCCGTGAAGTGGTCCAGCACCCGCTGGTACGGGGCGTGGATGACAGCAACCCTGAGGTGGTCGTTGGCATCCTGGTTGACCGTACCGCGCGGCCAGCCGGCATACCGCTCGCGGTTAAGGTGCGGATCGTCTACACCGGAGAAATCGAAGCGCATCCCATTCAGGATCAGGGACTGGTGGCGGTTGGTCAGGTCCACCCAGCCGCCCATGCCGAACCCGGAGCGAAGGCGCGGCCAATCCAGCGCGGTGGGCTTCGGCGCAGCCTTGGACGGTCCCAGCAGGTAGGACGCGGGGTTCTTGAACGTGGGTGCGAAGTAGTCATTGGAGCCCGGCACGAAGACGCCGGGAAACTGCAGCAGGGGCTGAAGGGCATCCAGGAGCGGGTCCACTGCCTTCACATGGCTGAGGTTGTCGCCGGTATTCACCACCAGGTCAGGCTCCAGGTCTGCCAGGGAAGCGAGCCACTGGGCCTTCTTCCGCTGCCCGGGAACGAAGTGGATGTCGCTGAGGTGCAGGACCCGGAACGGACTGCGCCCCGGGGGGAGGATGGCCAGGGTCTCCTCGCGGAGGACGAACTGGTTCTTCTCCCACAATCCGTAGCCGAAGGCCGCCATCCCGGCCGCGGTACCCGCGCCTGCGGTAACGGCAAAGCCGCGCCCGAGTGAACGGGCGCGGCTTGCCAGGCTATCGATGCTCATGCGTGCTTAGCCGTTTCCCTTGCCATTGTTGCCATTCCCGGTGTTGCCCGGGGCCGGCGCCTGCGTGACGGGTGCCTGCGTTGCAGGGGCCGCGGGGGCCGCAGGGGCCTGTGTGGCCTGCGGGCTGTTCTGGGCGGGAGCCGAATTGGGGGTGGTTCCGTTGATCATGTTGCTCGGCGGTGCCGGGAACGGGTTGGTGCCGTAGCCCGGAGCGATCTTGGTCATGAAGTTCGCGAACATGGGGCCGGCAATCATGTAGCCGTCAATGCCCTGGTAGGTCTTTCCGTTGACGGTGATGTTCTGGCCGGCACGACCCTGATCCCCCAAGGGGTCACCGAACCATGCCGCGGTAGCCAGGCCGGAGGTGTGGCCAACAACCCAGGTGGAGCCGTTGTTGTTGGACGTACCGGTCTTGGCGCCGATGGGGAAGCTGGTCTTGGTGGAAAGACGCGGCCGGATGAGGGAGCCGGAGCCCTGGTTCATGACTTCCTGCAGCGCATAGTTCACGCCGCGGGCAACCTCGGGCTTGATGGCGTCGCGGCAGCTGCTGGACTGGGCCGGGAGCTGCTTGCCGGTGGCATCGGTGACAGACGTGATGGCAATCGGTTCGCAGTACTTTCCGTCGTTAGCGAAGGTGGCGAACGCGCTGGCCATGGTCAGCGGCGACGTCTGGGTGGAACCGAGCAGGTTGCCCAGCGTCATCATGTTGATCTTGGGGTGCGGCTCGCTGCCGTCCGCGGACGGGAGGCCGCTGTGCAGGCCGACGGCGTCGGCCATCTTTTGGATGCCACAGAAGTCCAGCTGTGCAGCGGACGCGAACGTCACGGTGTTGATGGAGTTGTAGAGGCCTTCGAGGACGGTCAGTGGCCTGTACCACTGAGGCTCGGCATTCTGGAGGTCATCAGTGGCGTCCAGGCCTGCGTTCTTCTGCGCCGTGCTGTAGGCACCCTGTACCTTCCCGCAGGTGTTCTTCCACGGGTAGCCGATGGGATAGACGCGCTGGGCTGCATTGACCACGGTATTCATGGTCTTGCCCTCGTTGAGCCACTCAGCGAAGGTGAATGGCTTCATGGTGGAACCCGGCTGGAACCCGCCGACGCCGTTGAGGTCGTTACCGTCCTTGTCCAGCTTGTCCACGTTGAAGTTCAACTGCGAATTGAAGCCACCCGCGCCCGCCAGGAACGAGGTGTTTTGGGCCATGGAGATGATCTTGCCGGTGCCGGGCTGCACCGACACCATGGACGCACCCCATTTGTCCGGGTTGGCGCCGGCCGCGGCATCGGCCTGTTCCTGGGCGGTGGCCTGGGCCTTGGGGTCCAAAGTGGTGGTGATGGTCAGGCCGCCGCCGTAAATGAGCCGCTGGCGGTCCTTGATCTCCGCACCATAGGCCGGGTTGTTCTCCAGCAGGTGCAGGATGTAGTCGCAGAAGTAAGGGGCGGTGGCCGCGTAGGCACAACCCTGCTTGGGCTGGGTGACCTTCGGTTCAACCGGCGTGGCAACGGCCGCCTGGTATTCGTCCGCGGTGATCTTGCCCTGGTCCTTCATCAGCCCCAGCACCAGGTCGCGGCGCTGCTTGGACTTTTCCGGGTTGGTGACGGGGTCGAACATCGAGGGGCTGTTCACCAGGCCCGCCAGGAGTGCAGCCTGCGGGAGGGTCAGGTCCTTGGCGGTGGTGCTGAAGAAGTACCGGGAGGCGGCCTCGATGCCGTACGCGTCACGGTTGAAGAAGACGATGTTCAGGTAGCCCTCAAGGATCTGGTCCTTGGTGAACTCCTTCTCCAGGGCGATGGAGAGCTTCATTTCCCGGAGTTTGTCGCCCACGCCCTTGTTAACGCCGTTGAGCTTGATCTGGTCCTCCTCGCCGGCGGCGGCGAGGTTCGCATTGAGCACGTTGTTGACGTACTGCTGCGTGATGGTGGACGCGCCCTGCTTGTTGCCGCGGGCGGTGGCGACCAGCGCGCGCAGGATGCCGGTGGTGTCCACGCCGCCATGCTCGTAGAAGCGGCTGTCCTCCACGGCAATGATGGCGTTCTTCATGTTGGGCGAAATCTGGTCCAGCGGAACCTTGGTGCGGTTCTCCGTATAGACACTGGCGATCTCGCTGCCGTCGGCAGCCAGGATGCGGGTGGTCTGGCTGGGCGGGTCAACCTTCAGTTCCGCGGGGAGGGAGTCGAAGAAGTTGATGGAACCGCTTGCCGCGCTGCCGGAGACGGCCGCGGCAGGGACCAGAAGGCCCGCCACCAGGACACCGCAAATCGCGCTCACACCGAGGAAAAGAAGGATCTTACCCAGTGTGGTGGCAGTGTCGAATAAGGGGTTGTTGCGAGTCGCCATGTTTTCCACTTTACCGGCAAGGGCTACGCTTTCTCTCATGACCAAATGGGAGTACGCGACGATTCCGCTCATTATTCACGCCACCAAGCAGATCCTGGACCAGTGGGGGGAGGACGGCTGGGAGCTTGTCCAGGTGGTTCCCGGACCTGACGGCAACGGCCTTGTCGCCTACCTTAAGAGGGAGAAGCAGTAGCATGAGCACCCCCGCAGAAGCACCGTCCGGCGCCTCGACGGCGCCCGCATCCGCCGTCGAGCAGCGCCTCGCCGAACTTGGCATCACGCTCCCGGCGGTCGCCGCTCCCGTGGCGTCCTACGTCCCCGCCACCGTCTCCGGCAACCACGTGTACACCTCCGGCCAGCTGCCGTTTATTAACGGCAAACTCGAAGCTACGGGCAAGGTCTCCGCCGGTACCGAGGGGTTCGCCGACGAGCCCACGGTGTCCCCCGAGGACGCGCAGAAGTACGCCGCAGTGTGTGCAGTGAACGCCCTGGCCGCGGTCAAGAGCGTCATCGGCGACCTGGACCGCATCACCCGCATCGTCAAGGTGGTGGGATTCGTCTCCTCGGACCCGTCCTTCACGGGCCAGCCCGCCGTCATCAACGGCGCCTCTGAACTGCTGGGCCGCGTCCTTGGCGACGCCGGGCAGCACGCCCGTTCCGCCGTCGGTGTTTCCGTTCTTCCGCTCGACTCTCCCGTTGAAGTCGAACTGATCGCCGAATTCAGCTAGGACCGGTCACTTCCCTTGCCTCACCTCGCACGACGCCTTTTTGCACTTCCCCAGGACCTTGAAGGGGCGGCCCAAAGCTGGCTCGAACACGGCGAACGGACTCCCCGGGCCGCTCGCTACGCCTCTTCCGTGGTACTCCTGCGTGATTCGCCCACCGGCTTGGAGACGTGGCTGGGTTACCGGCCCGGCTCCTCGCCGCTGGGTGTCCTCGCCTTCCCCGGCGGTTCCTTGGACCCGGCCGACGACGACGCCATGGGGTGGCTGGGTCCCTCGCCACAGCATTGGGCCGAGCAGATGGGGACGGCCGACGTCGGGCTGGCGCGGCGGCACGTGGTGGGCGCCATCCGGGAGCTCTTCGAAGAGACGGGCATCCTGCTGGCCGGCCCGGACATGTCCAACACTGTGGAGGCCACGTCCTCGTCCGAGTGGATGCGTGCCCGCATCGCCGTCGCTGACCAGGAGAAGACGCTTGCCCAGGTCCTGGGCAAGCGTGGACTCTCGCTGCGCACGGACCTGCTCAAATCCCTGGTCAACTGGCGCAGCCCCGATTTTGCGCACCGCCGGTTCGACACCCGGTACTTTGCCGCCACCGTCCCGCTGGGCCAGGAACCCTCGCTGCTTGAGGGCAAGGGCGTGTGGGGCAGGTGGGTCAACGCGGCGCAGGTGGTGCAGGAACGCAACACCACCGCACTCGGCGACGAGGCCGGCCAGGAGAACACGGTGGGCCGTCCGCTGGGCGACCTGCTGGTTCCCGGCTCGGAGATCATGATCGAAAAGATGGCAGCGGCCAACGGCTGCATCGCCTACCTGAGCTACAAGCGCAAAGCCCACGTCTACCAGCCGGTCCTGGTGGAGGAAGACGGCAAGCTGATGCTTGAGGTCGAGGCCGCCAAGACCGTGGCGGGGGACCATCAGCGCGAGCGCTGACACGCGCACGGACGTATCCGGGCATGGAAAAGGCCGCCCCTCGGGGCGGCCTTTTCCATGTGTCCTAGCGGGAGCGCTGGCGGAGGCGCTGCATGTCCAGGATGACCACGGCGCGAGCCTCGAGGCGGAGCCAACCGCGCTGGACGAACTCGGCGAGGGCCTTGTTGACGGTTTCGCGGGAAGCGCCCACCAGCTGGGCCAGTTCCTCCTGCGTCAGCTCGTGGGCCACCAGGACGCCGTCGGTGGCCGGGCGGCCGAAGCGGTCCGCCAGATCCAGCAGGGCCTTGGCCACGCGGCCCGGGACGTCGGAGAAGACGAGGTCGGACAGGGAATCGTTGGTGCGCCGCAGGCGGCGGGCCAGGGCCTGCAGCAGCTGGGCGGAAACCTCGGGCCGGGTGCGCAGCAGGGTGTTCAGGCTCTCGTTCTTGAGCCCGGCCAGCCGGGTTTCGGACACCGCGGTGGCGGTGGCGGTGCGGGGGCTGGGATCGAACAGGGCCATCTCGCCGAAGAGCTCGCCCGGGCCGAGGATGGCAAGGAGGGACTCGCGTCCATCCGGGGACGTGCGGCCGAGCTTCACCTTGCCGGAGACGATGAAGTAGAGCTGGTCGCCCTGGTCTCCCTCGCGGAAAACGGATGCGCCGCGGGAAAGGTCCACCTCGGTGAGCTCGTCCGTCAGCAGACGGAATGCGTCGTCGTCGAGCGTGGCGAAAAGGGGTGCTCGGCGCAGTACCTCGATGTCCATGAAATCTCCTGAGTAAAAGTATCGGCTGTGGCGCTTGTGCCATTGTTTCAGAATTTTCAAGGTTCTGTGACGAACTTGGCAGCCGAAACGCCCGGGAACAGCCGGATCCGGGTCCGCCGGAGGGCGTTGCAGCCCACAGAAGTTTGTCAGTGTGCGCCACTAGAATGGGGGTTCAACTGTTTAATAAGGAGCCTTTGTGGTCGGCTTGACTGTCCTGGACCTCGTCCTGATCCTGGCGTTGCTGTCATACCTGGTTTACGGTCTCCGCAATGGGTTCCTGGTCACGGTCGGCGGCTTGGCCGGTTTTGCCGCCGGCGCCGTCGCGGCGTTCTTTGCCGTCCCCCTGGTCAGCACCTTTGTTGCCGACTCGGGGTGGAGGCTGACCGCCATCATCGCTGCCGCCGTCGTCCTCATGGCCCTGGGACACGGGCTGGGAACCATGGTGGGCCGGCAAATCCGCGGCGCCATGCGGATCCGGCCGCTGCGGGCCGTGGACCGGCTGGTGGGCGGGGCACTGAACCTGGTGGTGTCCGCGCTGGTGATGTCCATGCTGGCCTTCAGCGTCAGCTCCCTCGGCGTGCCGGTCGTGTCGCAGCAATTGGCTGAATCCAAGGTGATCCGGTTCATTGACGGGCTCACTCCCACCCCGGTCAAGGCGACCATGGCGGAGCTGCGGTCCACGGTCATCGGCAACGGAATACCCACGTTGTTCGAAGGCCTGGACCAGGGCCAGCCGGTCCAGGTGCCCAACGCCAGCACCAACACTCCCGCCTTGAACAAGGCGGCCCAGTCGGTCCTGCGGATCGCGGGCACGGCGTACGAATGCGGCCAGAACCAGACCGGCACCGGATTCGTGGTGTCCCAGGGCCGCGTGGTCACCAACGCGCACGTCGTTGCGGGCGTGTCGCAACCAGTCGTGGAGATGCCCGACGGCGGCGCGATGCCGGGCCGCGTGGTCTACTTCGACACCAAGCGGGACCTGGCAGTCCTGGCGGTAGACAACCTGCCGTCCCAGCCGCTGCCGCTGAGCCGCGACCTTCCAGGCGGGAGCCAGGCCGCCTTCGCCGGGTACCCCCACGGCGGGCCCTTCCAGTCCAAACCGGCCACCGTGCAGGACATCGCCACCGTGCTGGTGCCGGACATCTACGGAAACAACCCGTCGCCGGAGGACATCTACCGCCTGGCGGGGGACGTCCAGCCGGGAAACTCGGGCGGCCCGCTGCTGACCACTGACGGCCAGGTGGCCGGCGTGATCTTTGCCAAGGCAACATCGGACGCGGAGGTGGGGTTCGCCATCACCATGAGCGACCTCAACCCGGTGGCGCAGCAGGCGCCCACCTTGTCCGCCCCCGTCTCCTCCGGTCAGTGCATCCAGAAGTAGGAGTCTCCTGGCGGGAAAGGACGGGCTACAGGACCTCGGCCAGGTAGTCGATGGCGAGCTTGTAGCCGAAGATTCCGGCGCCCACGATCACTGCGGAGCAAACCGGTGACAGGTACGAGTGGTGCCGGAATTCCTCCCGCTGGTGCACGTTGGTGATGTGGACCTCGACGGCGGGAAGCTGCACCGCAGCCAAGGCGTCACGGAGCGCCACGGACGTGTGCGTGAAGGCGCCGGCATTCAGGACGATTCCTGCGGCGGCGCCCCGGGCCGCGTGGATGGCATCCAGGAGGACGCCCTCGTGGTTGGACTGGACGCATTCCACGGCGAATCCGTGCTGTTCAGCGGCGGAGGCGGCGAGCTGCTCCACGTCGGCAAGGGTCGAGGTGCCGTACTTCTCCGGCTCCCGCGTACCCAGCAGGTTCAGGTTGGGGCCGTTGATGACCAGGATGGTGCCGCGGCCGGCTTCGACGGTGGAGGAGGCTTCAGTCATGCCTGCAAATCTATCGGTTTGCCCTGCCCGCCGCGCATTCTTACGTCCCCACCCCATCGATTGCTGGGTACTGGTCGTTTTGGGCCCCCAAAACGACATCTACGGAGCAATCGATGGGGTGTTGAGGTTTGCTACAGGGCTGTGACCTTCAGGAGCAGCGCGTGCTCGGGGTTCAGGATGGGCATGGGCAGTCCCACCTCGGCCAGGAACCGGCCATTGGCTACCGCACCGCCTGCAAGCCACGCCGGCGGCTGGACCTGGGTGAAGGTGTGGGCGTAGTCCGCGTCCGCGGGGGAGGGAAAGACGGCTTCCACCCGGTAGCTGCGTTCGGCGTCCAACCCGGGAAGGCCCATCCGGCCCGGTGCTTCCGATGCCGAGGTGCGCATGCTTGCAAAGGCGAAGACCGCCGCGGTCCCGCTGTCAACGGGACCGGGGGCCACCACGCCGTACAGCTGGAACGCCTCATCGGCGGTGTCCGTGTGGACCGGCAGGCCGCTGTGGATCAGGTCCCGGTGTTCCTTGTACAGTCCCACCACGCGCCGGAGCTCGTCCCGCTCCTTTCCCTGGACGCCGCGGACGTCCCACTCCATCCCGAAATGGCCAAACAGGGCGGTAATGGCCCGGAATGACAGATCGTGGGTGCGGGCGGTGGTGTGCGAGGTGGTGGGCCCGATGTGGCTGCCCACCAGCTCGGGCGGGACCACCAGGCCCGTCCAGCGCTGGATGGTCTGCCGCTCCAGGGCGTCGTTGCAGTCCGAAGCCCAGATCCGGTCGGTCCGTTCCAGGATGCCCAGGTCCACGCGGGCGCCGCCGGAGGAGCAACTCTCGATCTCGACGCCGGGGTGGGCTTTGCGGAGTTCATCGAAGAGGCGGTAGGCGGCGAGGGTCTGCGCATGGACCGAGGGCCGGCCGGCGTGGCCGTGTTCCGTGAGGTCCCTGTTCTGGTCCCATTTCAGGTAGCTGATGTTGTTGCCGGCGAGGAGCGCGGAAATCCGGTCGAAGATGTACTGCCAGGCGTCCGGGTTGACCAGGTCGATGACGTGCTGGTGGCGCCATTCAAGGGGCAGCCGGCCGCCGTCCTTGTGCGCCGTGGCGGACGGGCCAACGATCCAGTCGGGGTGCTCCCGGGCCACGTCCGAGTCCAGGTTGACCATTTCCGGCTCCACCCACAGGCCGAACTCCATCCCGCGGGAGGTGACGGCCTCGATCAGGGGCGTGAGGCCGTCCGGCCACACGGTCCCGTCCACGTACCAGTCGCCCAGGCCGGCATGGTCGTCACGGCGGCCGCGGAACCAGCCATCATCCAGGACGAAGCGCTCCACGCCGAGGTCTGCCGCGGAGTCTGCCAGTTCGATCAGGGTGTCCAGGTTGTGGTTGAAGTACACGGCCTCCCACGTGTTCAGCACCACCGGCCGCGGTTTTCCTGCGGGAAGTCCGGTGGACGCGGCGGGCAGCACATGGTGCGGGCGGGAGCGGAACCAGCTGTAGAAGGCCTCGGTGATTCCATCCAGGCCATGGTCCGAGTAGGCGGCAAAGAGGGCCGGGGTGGTGAAGCTGGCCCCTTGTTCGAGGACTACTTCAGCCGGTCCCAGGAGTTCCGAGCCACCGATCATGGTCCGGCCGTCACCGATGGTGTCCGCGAACTGCTCGTGGTTGCCGCTCCAGGCCAGGTGCGTCGCCCACACCCTGCCGTGGCGGTTGCCGAAACCCTCCGTGCCTGCGGCGAAGATCAGCGACGAGTCGTGCCCCGTCCGGCCGTGCCGGCCGCTGCGTACCCAGGTTCCCTGCTGGATGCGGTGCCGTTGCGGGTGCCGTTCCCGGCACCACCGGCCGGTAAGGTCCAGGAGTTCGACGGCGTCGGGGGACACCGGCAGGACGGTGGCGAGTTCATCAACCTGGAACGGTGTGCTGCCGTCGTTGGTGACGGTGTGGCGCAACTCCAGCAGGCCGCCGTCGTGCAGCGTGAGGCGCGATGAGACCCTGAGCCCGGCGTCGGCGTCGGACTGTTCAATAACGGCGGTGCCGCCCTCCGCGGCGGCGGACGTGACGCGCAGGCGGGCGGAGAAGTCGAAGCCGGAGCCCTCGCCGGTGATGCGGTGCCCGCGCAGGGCGGGGCGGCCCCGCCACGAGGAGGAGGCCTGCGGGAGGAGCCCGGCGGGAACCCGTGCATCGACGGAGGAGTGGCCCAGGGGGCCGGCCAGGATCCCGAGGTCCGGCAGGCCGGTTCCCAGGTCGGCACCCCAGTGGATGACCTCGGCCTCCCCGCTGTCGAAGCTGATCAGCAGGCTGGTGCCGGCGGAGCGGAGGTACACAGGGTCCATAGGAGGTCTCTTTCAGTGTTCAGCGTTGCGTCTTAAGTTACGCACAGGAGGTAGTTCCGGGAAGGGGCAGCCGGGTGGCGCCGTCGCGAGGAGGGGGACGGCGCCACCCGGCCAGGTGGCTGCGACCACATACGCAGCCACGTCGGGGGGTTACTTGAACAGGGCGTTGACCTGGTCGTTGGCCTGGGTCAGGGAGCTGGCGGGGGCCTTGCCCGAAACCACGGCATCCATGGCCGGCTTCATGATGCCGTCAACCTTGGCGGCCTTGTCCGCGATGGGGAAGAGGAAAGTGGTGCCGTCCTTGACCTGCTGGCTGAACGGTGTCACGTCCACGCCCTTGGCCTTGAAGGCGTCCACGGCTTTGTCGGCGGAGGACTTGATGGCGGGGAAGACGACGGCCTTGGCGGCTACGACGTCCTGGCAGGCGGCGGAGCCGAGGTACTCGACCCACTTGGTGGCGGCTTCGGGCTTCTTGGTTCCGGCGTAAATGGAGTCCGCCAGGCCGTTGTACATGCTGGAGCGCTTGCCGTCGGGGCCGGTGGGAGTGGGGGCGATGCCCACCTGGACGTCCTTGTAGCCGGTGTACTGGCCGATCATCCAGGATCCATTGGCGTTGATCACGGACTTGCCGGCGGCGAAGGTGTCAGCCATGCTGGCGCCCACGGTGGTTTCGAGCTTGGGCATGTAGCCCTTCTGCGCCAGCCCGGCGAACCAGTCGATGCTTTGCTGGAACTTGGCGTCGTCATAGTTGAAGTGCGTGCCCCAGGGGTTCTTGTCCGTGTGCGTCCACCCGGTGGTTCCGGTGAGGTAGCTCCACTCGGTCTGCCCCTGGCCGGAGCCTGACCCGTTCAGGCCCAGGCCGTAGACGGCGACGTTGTTCTTGTCGAAGCCGGCCTCGTCGCCGCGCTTGCCGTTCTTGCCCACTGTCAGGTGGGCGATGGTCTTCTCGTACGTGCCGCCGTCCTGGGGGTTCCAGGTCAGTGCGGCCATCTGTTGCGGGGTGACACCGGCGTCAGCGGCGAGCTTGGTGTTGTAGAACAGGGCGATGGTGTCCCAGTCCTTGGGAAGCCCGTAGCGCTTGCCGTCCTGACCAACCCACAGGTCGGCGAGTCCGGAGTTGTAGGAGCCGGTGTCGATGTTGTCCTTCTTCACGGCGTCATCGAGGGCCAGGATCTGCTTGTTCTTGACGAATTCGGGGTACTTGCTCAGGTGGTCGGTAAAGACGTCAGGGGCCGTGCCGGCCACGAAGCCGTTGGTGAGCGTGCCCCAGTAGTCATCCCAGCCGCGCTGGGTGATTTTGACGGTGATGTCCGGGTTGGCCTTGTGGAAGTCGTCGGCGCACTGCTTGTAGGCCGGGAGCTGGTTGGCGTCCCAGAGCCAGTAGTTGATTTCGCCCTTGCCGGCCTCGGCGGATCCGCCGTTTCCGCAGGCGGAGAGTGCCAGGACTGCTGCAGCGGCCGCCGCGAGGGAGCCGAGTGCTTTCTTCTTGTTCATGGGAGGTCCTTTCGGGAATGTTTCCGGGCGCGCCGCCATGGCGCGTGCGGGGATAGGGGGTTGGGGAGTGCTGCTGGAGAGGTGTTACTTGATGCCGGAGAAGCCGATGGAGTTGACGATTTTCTTCCCGAAGGCGGCGAACAGGATCAGGACCGGCAGGGCCGAGACCAGGGTGGCCGCCATCAGCCCGGACCAGTCCGGGGCGCCCTGGGGTGATTGGGACTTGAAGACGCCCAGGCCCACGGTGAGGACGCGGACGGATTCGTCCTGGCCCACCAGGAGGGGCCAGAAGTATTCATTCCACTGGCCGATGAACGTGAGCAGGGCCAGGGTGGCGAGCGGGGCTGCGGCGTTGGGCAGGATGATCTGGAAGAAGATGCGAAGGTGCTTGGCGCCGTCGAGCATGGCCGCCTCCTCCACCTCGCGGGACATGTTCAGGAAGAACTGGCGGAGGAAGAAGATGGCGAACGGGGTCATGAAGATGTAGGGCAGCACCAGGCCAACCATGGTGTTCAGCAGGCCCAGGTTCTTGATGAGCAGGAAGTTGGGCAGCGCCGTGAAGATCGGGGGCACCATCATGGTGGCCAGGAAGAGGCTGAACACCGCGTTCCGTCCGCGCCAGCGGAGCCGGGCGAAGGCGTAGGCGGCCATGGCGCTGAAGAACACGGCCCCGGTGGTGGTGATGGAGGCGAAGAGTACGGAGTTGCGCAGGTAGCTCCAGAAGTCGATCTGGGCGCCCGAACCGCCGTCCGCTACGGCTTCTTCGGGGGACTGCAGGCCGAACACGCGCTCGAACGCGCCCAGGTTGAAATCTGCGGGGAGCAGGTTGGTGGCGTTGGAGGCTAATGCCGCGTTGGTGGACAGTGCGGTCCGAAGGACCCAATAGAACGGGAGGACGGACACGGCGACGGCGACGGCGACCAGGGCCCAGGCGCCGGCGCGGCGCCAGTTGAACGGCCGACGCCGGATGGCCGGCCGGGCGGGAGCGGAGACTCTTGCGGTGGTCATGGTGGCGTCCTTAGTCCAGGTCCGATTCATTGCCCTTGAGGAACTTCATCTGGATGAAGGCCACCAGGGCGAGGATGACGAAGAGGATGACGGCCAGGGCGGAGCCGTAACCGAAGTCCGATTCCGTGAAGGCCTTTTGGTAGATGTAGAACTGCAGTACGCGGCTGGCGTTGACCGGGCCGCCCTGGGTGGTGACGGCGACGGTGTCGAAAACCTGGAAGGAACCGATGATGGTGACGATCAGGACCAGGGCCAGGACCGGGCGCAGCAGCGGCAGGGTGATCTTCCGGAAGGTCTGCCAGGGCGAGGCCCCGTCAAGGTTGGCAACCTCGTAGACGTGGTGGGGGATGGCCTGCAGTCCGGCGAAGATCAGGAGCGCGGTGTAGCCCATGTGCCGCCAGGTGTTGATCAGGGCCTGCGTGGGGATGGCCCACTCCTCGCTGCCGAAGAAGGCGACCTTGGGCATGCCCAGGGCATCGATGAAGTAGTTGACGATGCCGATCTGGTAATCCAGCAGCCAGAACCACAGCAGCGCTGCGATCACGTTGGCCATCAGGTAGGGCAGCAGCAGGGTTCCCCGGATGAGCGTTGACTTGGCGACCCGGTGCATCAGGAGGGCCAGGCCCAGGGCCAGGGCGGTCTGCAGGACGATGTTGATCAGGACGTACTGGGTGGTGACGGCCAGGGCGTTCCAGAAGAGCGGGTCCTTGCCGATGGCCTCATAGTTGGCCGTGCCGATCCAGGTGGGATCGCCGAGGATGTTGTATTCGGTGAAGCTGAGGTAGATGCCGCGCAGCGTGGGCACCAGGTAGAAAACGATAAATCCGATCATCGCGGGGGCTATGAAGAACAGTGCGATCTTCAGGTCGCTTTGTCCCCGGCGCTTCAGCGGCCGGCGCACTGAGTGCTCTGCCGGGCTGGCGTTCCTGGTAAGGGTGGTCATCGTCGACCCTTTCGGCGAGTGTGATGGAAGTAACAAGCTGCGAGACAATCTACACGAGTAGATATGAACGTGGCAAGAGATGACTTTGAGCTTTTAATTCCGACTTTTTATCCACCATTTAAATATTGACTCGAGTAGATTCGGGTGAAACACTCAACTATCCCCCTCTTGAAAGGCAGACAATGACGTTCTCCATCGGCATCGTGGGCGCCGGCCAGTTCGGCTCCCAGTTCGCGCACCTCTTCAACCTGCACCCCGGCGTCCATGCGGTCTATGTGGCGGATGAGCGCCCTGAACGGGCGGCGGAGGCCGTCGAAAGGTACAACCTGGCGGGCCAGGTTGCGGACTTCGACGCGCTGCTGGCCTCCGACGTCGACGCCGTTGCCATCTTCACCCAGCGCTGGACGCACGGCCCGCTGGTGGAACGGGCCCTCCGCGCCGGCAAGCACGTCTACTCCGCCGTCCCCATGGCCGTCACGGAAGCTGAAATTTCCCGCATCATCGAGGCCGTCCGTGACACCGGAAACGTCTACATGATGGGCGAGACCAGCTACTACAACCCGGCCACGGTCTATGCCCGTGAGCAGCACGCTGCCGGCAAATTCGGCAGGGTCTTCTACTCCGAGGGCGATTACGTCCACGACATGGACCTGGGCTTCTACGACGCGTACCAATACAGCGGCGGCGACCGCTGGAAGGAGACGGCCAGCTACCCGCCCATGCTTTACCCCACGCACGCGATCGGAGGCGTGCTCGGGGCACTGCCGGCACACGCAGTCAGTGTCAGCTGCATCGGGATCCCGGACCAGCGCAACGACGGCGTCTTCGACAAGGACGTCAGCATGTTCGGTAACGACCTTTCCAACGCCACCGCACTTTTTGAACTGAACGACGGCGGTGCCATGCGCACCAACGAAATGCGCCGGGTGGGCTACCCGTCCCATATCCGCGAATCCCGGTTCCGGTTCTTCGGTACCGAGGCCAGCTTTGAACAACTGGCCCGGGTCACTGTGTGGCAGGACAAGGAGGACGTGCACGATATTTCCGAGCAAATGGAAAGCCGCCCCAGCATTCCCCTCGATGATCCGTCGCTGGCCCACGTCGCCCCCGAACTGCGGGACGCCTTCGTGTCCGGACTGGCCCCGGTGCACGACGCTGCACGGCTGCCCGGGGAATTCCAGGGCGCACCCAACGGCCATGAAGGCAGCCATCACTTCCTGGTGGACGACTTCGTCACCGCGGTCAACAACCGCACACTGCCGCCCGTCAACGCCTGGGTGGCAGCCCGCTTCACCCTGCCCGGAATCGTTGCCCACGAATCCGCCATGCAGAATGGCGCGCGGCTGCCCATCAATGACTTTGGCGACGCGCCAGCCAACTGGTAGCTAGCATGTACTGCATGACCACTTCGGCCGTGCCGGCCCCGCGCGGACCCGTGACGCGCAAGGATGTTGCCCGCTTCGCGGGCGTCAGCACCGCCGTCGTGAGTTATGTAGTCAATGGCGGCCCCAAGAAAGTGGCCCCGGCCACCGAAGCCAAGGTGCAGGAGGCCATCCGCCGGCTGGGATATCGGCCGAACGCCGCCGCCCGCGCCCTCAAGCTGGGCTCAAGCGAGACCTTGGGACTCATCATCCCGGACAACACCAACCCGTTTTTCTCGCTCTTCGCCCACGCCGTTGAAGAAGCCGCCGGGGACCTGGGCTACGCGCTGGTCCTCAGCAACTCCGACGGGAACCTGGCCACCGAACGACGCAACATCCGTAACCTGGCCGCGCGGCAGGTGGACGGGGTGCTGTTGGCGAGCGTGCTGTTCGAACCGGACCTCGAGGCCCTCGAGATGGCAGACATACCCTCCGTGCTGCTCAACCAGGAACGCGATGCCCCGGGATTCAACAGCATTGGCGTGGACCTCGCTGCGGGCGCCAAAATGGCGGTGGAGCACCTGATCGGCCACGGCCACACCAATATCGGCCTCGCCATGGGCACCAACGTCTCCGGCAGCACAGACGGCCGCGAGGTGGGCTGGCGCGAGGCTTTGCGGGACGCCGGCCTGCCGGAGGGGCCCATCATCTACAGCGAGTTCACCAGGCCCGGAGGCTATCTCGCCGGACAACGGCTGCTGGCTTCGGTCAACCGGCCCACGGCGATCTTCGCGAGCTCGGACATGCAGGGGATCGGGCTCCTGCGGGCATTCCATGAAGCGGGCGTGGCTGTACCAGGCCAGATTGCGGTGGCATCCTTCGACGGATCCGTCGAATCCGAATATTCGTGGCCGCCGCTTACCACCGTGGAACAGCCCGTGGTGTCCATGGCGGAAGCCGCCGTCGGAGCGCTGGTGGGAGCCGGCCGCGGCGGGGAGCCGAGGCACCGCATTTTCCCCACCACATTGCACGTCCGCCAGTCCTGCGGCTGCCCCTAGGGGAGGCTGCGCCACGACGTTCTCCGCCCGGCCGATCCCTGACGCCGGGGCAGCGATCCCTTAGGCCGGTGCGGCGATCCGCAGCCGGCTGACGCTCTCCTGCAGGATCCGGCGGGCATCCGCGCTGAGGCCGGCGTCGCTGATGACCTCGTCCGCTTCCTCCAGGGCCGCGATGGTGCTCATCCCTTGCGTGCCCCACTTGGTGTGGTCTGCCAGCACCACCAGCTTGCGCGAGGCCGTCACGAAGGCCCGGTCGGTTTCGGCCTCCAGCAGGTTGGGGGTGGTGAACCCGGCCTCGGGGTCCATTCCGTGCACCCCCAGGAAGAGCAGGTCCAGGTGCAGCTGCTTCAGGGCCGCGGTGGCGATCGGCCCCACCAAGGCATCCGACGGCGTGCGTTCGCCTCCGATCAGGATCACGCTGGAACCGTAACGGGCGGCTGCCGAGGAGGTTCCGTGATGGAACAGGTCCGCGATGCGCACCGAGTTGGTGACCACCGTGATCCGCGGACCCTTGGCCAGCTCCTGGGCGAGGGCCCAGGTGGTGGTGCCGGCGCTGAGGCCCACCGCCATGCCCTCGTGCACCATCTTTGCCGCTTCGGCAGCGATGGCCCGCTTTTCGGCGGGCAGTTGGGTGGACTTCAGCTCAAAGCCGGGCTCATGCGTGGTGGCGCCCCCAGGGAGCTTGGCACCCCCATGGATCCGCTCCACCCTGCCGCCTTCTTCCAGCAGCTCGATGTCCCGCCGCACCGTCATGAGGGACACGCCAAGCTGGTGGGCGAGATCCGAGACACGGACCACCCGCTCCCGCTGGACGGCGTCCACGATGGCCTGGTGACGTGCTGCGGGGAGCATGGGGTTCCTTTCGGGCGGCTATGGGAGGGGTATCCCGTTCACGTTCCATCTTTGCCTACCCCTTGCTGGAACCAAGAGTCAGGCCCGCGACGAACTGGCGCTGCAGCAGCAGGTAGATGACCAGGGTGGGAATGACGGTGATGACCGCGCCGGCGGCCAGGAGGTTGTAGTTGCTCAGGAACTGCCCCTGCAGGTTGTTGATGGCGGTGGTGATGGGGAGGCGGTTGCCGCTCTGGATGAACAGGAGCGGCCAGAAGTAGTCGTTGTAGATGAAGATGACCTCAAGCGTGCCCAGCGCCGCGAACGCGGGCCGGCACAGCGGCATGATGATCTCGCGGTACTGCCGCCAGATGCCCGCCCCGTCCACCAGTGCGGCTTCCGTCAGGTCCGCGGAGAGCGCCTTCATGTAGTTGGACAGGACGAACGTGCAGAACCCCATTTGGAACGCGACGTGGATGGCGATCACCACGATGTACGTGTTCAGCAGGTTGCCGGAGTCACTGAACGAATACGGCACTTCCAGGTGCTTTGCCATCTCGAACAGGGGTGCAGCCAGCACCTGAGGGGGCAAAAGGTTGCCGGCGGTGAACATGATCAGCAGCGTGATGTTGAACTTCCAATTGACCCGGCTGACCGCGAAGGCCATGAGCGACGCCAGGAACAAGGTCACCAGGACGGCCGGGACCGTGATGATCACCGAGTTCCAGAAATACGTGGCGAACCCGCCCTGGGTCCAGGCCTGGACGAAGTTGTCGAAGTTGAACGCCCCCGCCACGCTGAAGTAGCCGTGCTCGTTGGTGGAGGCTACGGGGCGGAGCGCGGTGTACAGGGCCCAGCCCAGCGGAATCAGCCACATAACGGCCATGACCACCAGGAAGATGTGCGTCCCGTAATGGCGCTTGGGCCGGCTGCCGGAGCGGGGCCGGACATTGGCGTTGTTGTTCCCTGCGGTGCGGGCGGCGGTGATGCTCATGCTTTGCTCTCCTTGCCAAAGGTGCGGCTGAGGTAGAAGACGATCGGTACCAGCGAGATGACCAGCAGGACTACTGCCAGGGCAGACCCGACGCCGATCACCTGGCCCTCGCCCACGAGGTTCTGGATCACCAGGGCGCTGAGCATTTCAAGGCCGTTGGTGCCGCGGTTGATCACGTACACCACGTCGAACGCGCGGAGGGACTCGATGATGGTGATCACCACGATGACGATGTTGATGGGGCGCATGGCAGGAAAGACAACCCGGAAGAACGTTTGCACGGCGCTGGCCCCGTCGATCGCGGCGGCCTCTTTCAGGCTTGGGTCGACGCCCTTCAGCCCGGCCAAGTACAGCAGCATGACATAGCCGGCGTGCCGCCAGGTCGCAGCGATCAGCGCCGCCCAGATGTTGACGGAGGAATCGCCGAACCAGTCCACGGCTTGCGGCGTGCCGGCGGTGCCCAGGAGGAAGTTCAGGAGGCCGTTGTCACGCTGGTAGAAGAGCTGCCAGATGATGCCGATCAGTGCCAGGGAGAGCATGACGGGGGCGAAGAAGATGCTTTGGTAGATCTTGCTGCCGCGGATGTTCTGGTCAAGGAGGACGGCGAGCAGCAGGCCAAGCGGTGTGGCGATGAGGGCAAGGAACAACAGCCAGAGCATGTTGTGCTGGAGTGCCGGCCAGAACGGTGGGTAGTCCTGGGAGATGAACTGGTAGTTGTCGGTCCCGGCCGAGCGGATGTCCGCCAGGTCCAGGCCGTTCCACCGGGTGAAGCTGAGTCCAATCGACATCAGCGTGGGCAACCACACCAGGGCCAGCTCGACCAGGGTGGGAATGCCGACCATCAGGGCGAGAACTACTTTGTCGCTGCTGGACAGGCGGCGTACCCGGCCGCGCCCGGGCCGCCTCTTCGAGGGCGCGTTGGCCGGGTCCCTGGATTCCGGCGGGATCAATTCTTGTGCGGTGCTGCTCATGGGATTCTTCCCCTTGCTTGGTCCGGATGCAGGAGGGGGAACGACGACGGCGCACGCCGCGTGCCGCCGTCGTCGTTCCGTGCGCTGAACTACTGCGCTGCGTACAGTGTCTTGGCCTGGGCCTCAAGGTTCTTGACGTCGATGGTGCCGTCCTTGATGAAGGTCTGCAGGGCCGGAATCATCACGTTGTTGGCCATGGCCGGCAGCGCATCGCGGTCGAAGAACTGGCTGATGTTCTTCGCCGCCGAAATGGTGTCGGCACACTTCTTGTTCAGCGGCGTGAACGATGAGGTGTCCGCGCCCTTGGCGGTGGCGATGTTCGATGAGTCCACCTTGGCGTAGGCATTCTGGGCCTCCGGAGTGCCGAGGAATGCCAGGAAGTCACGGGCTGCCTTGTTGTCGCCGCCCTTCTTGGACAGCAGCAGGCCGTCGATGGGGGCTTCGACGGAGTCCCGTCCTTCCATGGCGATCTCGGGGAAGGCGAAGAAGTCGATGTCGGAGAGGACCGTGGGATCGGTGAACTGCTGGGTCACAAAGGACCCCAGCAGGTACATTCCCGTCTTCTTGGCCTCCAGGGCCTTGGCGGCGTCCTGCCAGGTCTGGCCCAGTGCTCCAGGATCCTGGAACGGCAGCAGCGCCTTCCAGGTGTCAAACACTGCGCTGACTTTCTGCTGGTCCCAGGACTCCTTGTGGGCGCAGAGGTCCACGTGGAACTGGTAGCCGTTGAGCCGCATGTTGATGTAGTCGAACGTGCCCATAGCCGGCCAGCCGTCCTTGTCGGCAAAGCCAATGGGGATCAGGCCGTCGGCCTTCATCTTCGTGGCCAGGGACTTGAGGTCGTCGAAGGTCGCCGGGACCTGGTAGCCCTTTTCGGCCCACAGGCTCTTCCGGTAGAAGAATCCCCAGGGGTAGTTGTAGTTGGGGACGAAGTACATCTTGCCGTCAGGGCCGGTGGAGGCTTTCTTCAGCGCATCGGTGTAGTTGGCGCCCACCGTCTGCCAGACATCGTCAATGGGGGCCAGTAGACCCTTGCCCGCGTAGTACTGCATCCGGTACCCGGCAAACCAGGTGAACGCGTCATCGGGGGAGCCCTGCAGGTAGGAGTTGATCTTGTTCTGGAAATCGTTGTGGGGCACCACGTTGGTGGTGACGGTCTTGCCGGTCTTGGCGGTGAAGGCGTCCGTCACGGCCTGGTAGGCGCGCTTGGGGACATCGTCCGAAGCACCGGAACCGAAGGTCAGGCCGGAGGATTCGGACCCCGTTGCCGACGGCGCACTGCCGCCGGTGCAGGCGGCCAGGAACGGGATGCCCGCCAGGCCGATTGCTCCAACGCCGACCGTCTTTAGGATGGTCCGCCTGCTCGGAAACGCAGAGGCCGACGCATCAAACTGTGAAGCCATGTTCTCTCCCTTGAAAAAATCGCCGCGTGTGAGGCACCTCACATACGTTGACTATAACCTCGCAAAAGCGAACAGGGAAGAACGCTAAGTAACATTTTCGTGAGAGATTTTTTTGAATCGTCACAACGACGAACGGCCCCGTTTTTCCCGTGGTGACGGGGAAAACGGGGCCGTTCCGAAGTTGCAGGCCGGATACTAAGCCAGTGTTACTTTCTGAGCGACTGGGCGATCTGTTGCATGATCGTGGGATCGGACAGGGTAGTGGCATCGCCCGGATCGCGGCCTTCTGCGACGTCCTTGAGGAGGCGCCGCATGATCTTCCCGGAACGGGTCTTGGGCAGTTCGGGGACCACCAGGATGTTTTTCGGCTTGGCGATCGGGCCGATTTCCTTGCCCACATGGTTGCGCAGTTCCTGGACGGTGGCGTCGCCGTTGTTTACGGCATCGCCGCGGAGGATGACGAACGCGACGACGGCCTGGCCGGTGGTCTCGTCCGAGGCGCCCACGACGGCGGCCTCCGCCACCGCGGGGTGCGACACCAGTGCGGATTCGATCTCCGTGGTGGAGAGCCGGTGCCCGGAGACGTTCATGACATCGTCCACGCGGCCGAGCAGCCAGATGTCACCGTCTTCGTCCTTCTTGGCTCCGTCCCCGGCGAAGTACATGTTTTCGAACCGGGACCAGTACGTGTCCTTGAACCGCTCGGGGTCCCCCCAGATCCCGCGCAGCATGGCGGGCCAGGGTTCGCGGATCACCAGGAAGCCGCCGTGGCCGTCGGGAACGGACTGGCCCATTTCGTCCACGACGTCCACGGCGATGCCGGGCAGCGGGACCTGGGCCGAGCCGGGCTTGGTGGCGGTGACGCCCGGCAGCGGGGCGATCATCTGAGCGCCGGTTTCGGTCTGCCACCAGGTGTCCACGATGGGTGCCTTGTCCCCGCCGATCACCTTGCGGTACCACATCCAGGCCTCGGGATTGATCGACTCGCCTACCGAACCCAGGACGCGGATCGAGGACAGATCGTACTTGGCCGGGATCCCGTCACCCCACTTCATGAACGTGCGGATGGCGGTGGGGGCGGTGTAGAGGATGGAGACCTTGTACTTCTCCACGATCTCCCACCAGCGGCCCTGGTGCGGGGAGTCCGGTGTGCCCTCGTACATGACCTGGGTGGCACCGTTGATGAGCGGGGCGTAGGCGACGTACGAATGCCCGGTGATCCAGCCGACGTCGGCCGTGCACCAGTAGACGTCCGTTTCCGGGTGCAGGTCGAACACCGCCTTGTGCGTGTACGCGCCCTGGGTGAGGTACCCGCCGGTGGTGTGAAGGATACCCTTCGGCTTCCCGGTGGTCCCGGAGGTGTACAGGATGAACAACGGGTGCTCGGAATCGTGGCCCACCGCCGCGTGTTCCGCGGAGGCAGTGCCCACGGTGTCCGCCCACCAGTGGTCCCGGCCCTCGTGCCAGTCCACGTCCTGCCCGTTGCGCTTGACCACCACCACGTTCTGCACGGTGTGGCCGTCGTGGGCCAGGGCGTCGTCGACGGCCGGCTTCAACGGGCTCGGCTTGCCGCGCCGGTAGGTGCCGTCAGCGGTCACCACCAGCTTGGCTTCGGCGTCGTCGATCCTGGACCTGAGCGCCTCGGCCGAGAAGCCGCCGAACACCACCGAATGCACAGCGCCGATCCGGGCGCACGCCAGCAAAGTGATGACGGCCTCCGGGATCATGGGCAGGTACACCGCCACGCGGTCCCCCTTGGCCACCCCCAGGGACTCGAACGCGTTGGCCGCCTTCTTCACTTCTTCCGTCAGTTGCGCGTAGGTGTACTTGCGGGTGTCCCCGGGTTCACCCTCGAAATAGATGGCCACCCGCTCGCCGTTGCCCGCCTCCACATGCCGGTCCAAAGCGTTGTACGCCGCGTTGATTTCACCGCCCACAAACCACTTGGCGAACGGCGGATCAGACCAGTCCAGCGCCTGCGTAAAGTCCTTGGACCACGTCAGCAGCTCCCGGGCCTTCTTTGCCCAGAACGCCGGACGGTCCGCGTTGGCGTCGTCGTACTCGGCTGCGCTGACAACGGCATCGGCTGCGAATTCCGGGCTCGGCGGGAAGGCCCGGGTCTCGTGCAGCAGGTTCGCGAAGGCGTCGCCCTGCTGGCCGGGCTGGGCCTCGGCCGGGGATGCACCGGATGGAGCCGTGGCCGTGGAGCTGGGGGTGTCCTGGGACATATGAACCTCATCATTCATCGATCGTCGCCGCGCGGGACGCCATCACCGCAGGGCCCGCCGTTCGCGCGGCACTGGGCTCCAGCCGGGACGGACATACCGCAAAGAGCTGTTCCGCCACCAAGCCTAATGCTTGCCGCTGATCCGCTGTGCCCTCCGTCACAGATGCGGCAGCGAGCGGCATTTGTTAAGCGGTGAATGGCGTGCCGGCCGCCCAGGCGACCCCGGGCCAGCTAGTGATCAGCTTGGCTGTTGACTAGGCTGAGATGGAATTGTGACTTCACTTCGGACCGCTCCGGCCAGGCATGAACCGTGCCCTGTCGGCGCCGGACCGCATGTCAAGACGGCACAGTTTTCGGGTCCGTACGGGCCCGGTGCCGCCACGCTAAGGAGAGCAGAATGAACCAGCAGAGCTTCGGCCAGCGAACGGCCCCGCAAGCGCAGCCCGGACCCGACGGCTCCGGATCCGCCGGCGGACCTGGCCACCAAACCCCTGCCGGCAGCACCGCTCCAGGGCAAAAGGCAGCCTCGGGAAAGATTGACCCGAACGCCAACCAGGCTGTGCTCGGTCCGTTCACTGTGCGCGACCTTGCGGTTTTTGCCGGCACCCTGATCCTCTTCGTCGCGTCCCTGCTGCCCCTGTTCGGCGCACGGTACAACCTGTGGAACCTCAACAACCTCTTCTTCCTGGGCCTGGGCATCGTCCTGCCGCTGATCGCCAGCGCGCTGTTCGCCGCACGCCGCCTGGCGCCCGACACCAAAATCCGGGTGGGGTCGCTGTCCATCGACCAGTTCGCCTCGGTGGTGGCCTCCTTCGCCGTCGCTTTCTTCTTCCTCTCGGTTGCCGGCGCTTATGTCCACAGCCTGCTGGTGGGCCTGATCGGCTCCCTGGTCCTTTTCGCCGCCACGGTCCTTGGCCGTTTCCTTCCCTATCTCTCCGGTGACTTCAAAGGCCGGGCGGATGCCCCGGCCCATGTCGTGGCACGCGAAGCTGCAGTGCCGGCGCGGAAGCCCCGTGCCCCCAAGCCGGCCAAGCCGGAGTCCGGCTCCGGACAGTCCAAGACCGGTTTCGGGCTCAAGGGTGCTGGCGTCTTTGGCGGCGCAGGTGCCGGGTCTTCAGCGGTCCAGCCGGGGCCTGCCAGCCACGAACCTGCGCGCCACGAACCTGCCACCACGCACGCGCCTGCCACCGCGGCTGTGCCTGCCGCCACCGCAGCGTCCGCAGCTACTGGCGCCACCGCAGCGTCCGCGCCTGCTCCTGCCGCCCCGGCTACTTCGGAACCGGCACCTTCCACTCCGGTTTCCACGGCCCCCGAGGTCTCGGACCGGACCCCTGAGGTGGATGCCGGTCCGCCCACCCAGGCAGCCGACGTCGTCCGCCCGGCCGCTACGCCCGCGGCGGAGGAAACCCAGGCAGCCGACGTCGTGCGCCCCGCTGCGATGCCCGCGGCGGAGGAAGCCCGGCATGGCGACGTCCCGGCCGCCGGTGCCCCGCAGCCGGCCTGGGAACCGCCCGCCGCCACCGCGGTGCACCAGCAGATCCGAACGGAAGAGCCCATCGGCGCAACCGTGGACCCGGCCGCCCGCCACGACGAATCGGATGCACAGTCCGCCCACGAGGCCTTCTGGTTCGCCGTGGCGCAGCACCGCACCGCCTTTGATCCCCGCACCGGGGCGCCCGCCTTCGTCATCGAACCCGGTGGCTGGGTCCTGGCTTTGGAAGACCGGGGACATGAGTTCCTGGTCCAGCACACTGACGGCCGGCTGGGTATCCTGCGCGACCTCAGCAACATCGAGCGCGGCTGACGTCCATGGCCGGGCTCCGGGCGGCCAGCCCCGGCGGGAATGACCCCGCCGGGCAAACCGCCAACAACGGCCAGGCTCCCGGCATGCCGGCGGTCCCGGCCGAATCCCTGCTGGCACTGAAGCGGCGGGCACGGCGCATCAACAAGGCCCTGGCCGAAAAATACCCCTACGCCCATGCGGAGCTCGACTTCCGGAACCCGTTCGAGCTGCTCGTGGCAACTGTGCTGTCCGCCCAAACCACCGACGTCACCGTCAACCAGGTCACCAAAGTGCTGTTCGCCCGCTGGCCTGACGCCCGCTCCCTGGCCGAAGCGGACCCGGTGGAGCTTGAAGCCATCCTCAAGCCCACCGGATTCTTCCGGGCAAAGGCCAAGAATGTCCTCGCGCTGTGCACGCGGCTCGTGGACGACTTCGACGGCGAGGTTCCAAGCCGGATGAAGGACCTGGTCACATTGCCCGGCGTCGGGCGCAAGACGGCCAACGTGGTGCTCGGCAACGCCTTCGGTGTCCCGGGCATCTCCGTGGACACCCACTTCGCCCGCCTCACCAAGCGGTTCGGCTGGACGCAGTCCGAGGACCCCGTGCAGATCGAACAGGACGTGGCCGGGCTCTTTGAGCGCAAAGACTGGACCGTGCTGTCCCACCGGGTCATCTTCCACGGCCGGCGCGTATGCCACGCCCGCAGGCCGGCCTGCGGTGCCTGCCCCATTGCCAACTGGTGCCCCACCTATGGCATGGGAGAGACGGACCCGGCCAAGGCAGCCAAGCTCCTGAAATATGAGTTGGCGCCCGGCAACGAAGCCCTGCTGGAGCAGTACCTGTCAGAACAGCACCGGGCCGCCGAGATCCGGATGGCCTCCCAGGCAAGGACGCCGTGAGCGCGCGCGAAGACCTGTCCCGGCTGGTCCGGCAGGCCCAGTCGGGGACCGCCGGGCCTCCTGACCCGCGCTGGGCCGCGCTGACCGTGGATGTCGAACGCGCCCGCCGGGCCGCCGTCCTCATGCTTTTCGGCGTCCTCGACGACGTCCCGGCCGCGTCCGGCAAACCGTTGGCCCCGGCAGACCTGGACGTCCTGCTCCTGGAACGGGCCCACACACTGGGTTCGCATCCGGGGCAGGTGGCCTTCCCCGGCGGCAGCATCGACCGGGACGAGACACCCGTGGCGGCAGCGCTGAGGGAGGCCGAGGAGGAAACTGGACTGGATTCGGCCGGCGTGGAAGTCCTGGGCACCCTCCAGGAGTTGGGCCTGGCGCACAGCAACTTCCTGGTGACGCCGGTCCTCGGCTGGTGGCATGCACCGTCACCGGTCCGGGTGGTGGACTACGGCGAATCCGCCCAGGTGTTCCGCGTCCCGGTCCGGGACCTGCTGGACCCTGACAACCGGGTGATGGCCACGGTCCACCGGGCAGGCCGCACCTTCGACAGCCCCGCCTTCACCGTCAACGGCGTGGTGGTGTGGGGGTTCACCGGCATTGTGCTGAGCGGGCTGTTCGATCAGCTCGGCTGGTCCGTCCCGTGGGACGTGAACCGGCTGCACCCGATGGGGGTCTAGGCGTCAGGCCTGCCGGCGCAAGTCCACCACAATGCCCGTGGCCGCATTTTCCCGCACGGCCTTGATGCCGTCGCGCAGCATCGTCAGGGACGGAAAAGTCGGAGAAACCGCGACGATGTTCCCGTCGGCGTCTGTGAGCCGCAGCCGGTAGGACTCGTCCCCAACACGGTGTATTTCAAATCTTCCCGCCATGGACGGGGACCTCCCTGGTATGCGTCGTTGCATCAGTGACCGGATCTGCTTCAGCCATTTTGACTGTAACCGCCGTCGCCGGACCCGTCGAGCTACCGCCGGGTAGGTTACTTTGCGTCTCAAAGGCGGGTTTTCCTGCCGGGCCCCAGGCGCGCTATTTTGCCAGGTCGTAGGAATCCACAACCGCGAGGCTCACGGGAAATTCCACCGGGATCCGGCCGAACAACAGCTCTTTGGCTGCGCTGGCCGCTTCCTCGATGGCGGCGATGCAGGCGTCCACCCGCTCTGCCGGCGCGTGCACCATCACTTCGTCGTGGAGGAAAAACACCAGTTCGGGCCGGCCGGCACCGCTCCCCGTCAAGTCCGCAGCCCGCAGGGTGCGCAGCCGTCGTCGCAATTCCGCCAGCCAGCATGCCGCCCAGTCCGCCGCGGAGCCCTGGACCACGAAGTTCCGTGTGAAACGGCCCCGCGACCGGGCGATCGACTCGGCCCGCCGCTGCTCCTCCGCCGTTGCCGACCGCTGGCTTTGGAACCAGCGCTCGGACGGCGGAGGGCTGCTGCGGCCCAGCCTGGTGGTGACGGTCCCACCGGCTTCGCCCGCACGTGCCGCACGCTCCACAAACTCGACGGCGCGTGGGTAGGTGCGTGCCAGCTGCGGCATCAGCCGGCCTGCTTCGCCGGACGTGGCCCCATACATCGCGCCCAGCAGCGCCGTCTTCGCCTTGGCCCGGTCCCCGCCGAAACCCTTGGCCGCGATCCCCGCGTAGAGGTCCTGGTCCCTGGCCGCCTCCGCCATGGAGGAATCCTGCGCGAGGGCCACCAGGACCCGGGGTTCAAGCTGGGAGGCGTCGGCGACGATGAGCTTGTGGCCGGGATCGGCGTGGACGGCACCGCGGACCTGGCGCGGAATCTGAAGAGCGCCGCCGCCGCGGGAAGCCCAGCGGCCCGAGACCACGCCGCCCACCACGTACTCCGGACGGAACCGGCCGCCGTCCACCCAGGCGTCCAGCCAGGACCAGCCGTTGGCGGTGTGCAGCCGGGAGAGGCTCTTGTACTCCAGCAGTGGCTCGATGACCGGGTGGCTGGACTCCCTTAGCTCCCACTTCCGGGTGCTCTTCACCTCGATTCCGTTGCGGTGCAGGGCCCGCATCAGGTCCTGCGGAGAATCGGGGTTGAGTCCGGGGGCGTTGAGCAGGGTGCGCAGTTCTGCGGCCAACTTTTCCAGCCTGTGCGGACGCTGTCCGGCGGCGGGGCGGGGACCGAGGTGGCCGGCCAGTATTTGTTCGTGCAGGTCTTCGCGCCAGGGAACGCCTGCGTGCTGCATCTCCGCAGCCACCATTGCGCCCGCCGACTCCGCCGCCAGCAGCAGCTGGAGCCGGTTCCGGCGGTTTTCCGCCGGGTCTACCGCCGCCACGGCGGCTTGCTGGGCAGCGTATTCGGCGCGGAGCTCGTCTACGGACCCGCCCGGGGCGGCTCCGGCGGCGGGGGTATCGAACAGCGCGCCCTGGTCCGCCGGGGGACGCGGCGGCTGCAGCGCTTTCGGGGGAAGCAGCGGATCTTCCACAGGTACCCGGCCCGTGTTCCGGGCGTACTCCGTGTGCGCGCTGAACTGCGAAAAAGCCAGGATGTTGCCGCAGAGGCTGACGTCGTAGCAACGCTCCACTTCGACACCGGATGCGAGCAGTGCGGGGTACCAGTCCTGCGTGCGGTGCCAGATCCAGCGCGGCGGCTGGCCGCCGGGCCGCCGGGCTTCCATTTCGCGGACGACGGCGGCCAGGTCAGTCAGTGCCATCGGCCGGGGTTCGGGGTTGGCCGGTTCGGGAAGTCCCGCCTGGGTCAGCTGCTGGAGGGCCGCGCCGCGGGGATGGGCGGCGAGCAGCAGGTACATGCTCCAATTCTGCCCTGTTTGCGGGGCCGGTCCGACGCGCGTTGTCCACATACAGGATTTGCTCCCTTATCTGTGTGGTGGGAGGTGGCCAGAGTGGCTTCATGAGCAGGCACCAGTTGAACGCACCACAGCCCGGGACGGGTGAAGTCCTGCTGGTTACTTCTTCCGGGGTCCTCCGTGCCGAGGTGGAGCGCATTGTGGCGGCCGCCGGTGCGCAGCTGCGTGTTGTCCCCGATGCCGTCGAGGGCGGGCGGTATTGGGATGCTGCAGCAGCCGTCCTTGTGGGCAGCGACGTGCGGGAGTTGCCGCCGCGCCGGCGCACGCCGGCGGTTATGGTTGGCCTGGACGGTGAAGGGGACAGCCTCTGGCACCTCGCCGCCGCCCTGGGGGCGGAACGTGTTGCAGTGCTGCCGGACGCTGCGGCCTGGCTGGCAGACCACCTCAGCCGGTCCCGCTCGCCGGGTCCGGGCGGCGTGGTCCTGGGCATTACGGGCGGCTGCGGCGGGGCAGGGGCCACCACGGCGGCCATCTGGATTGCGCAGGCCGCCGCTTGGCTGGGCGTTCGCGTCCTCCTGGTTGACGGCGATCCGTGGGGCGGCGGACTGGAGCTTGCGCTCGCCGCGGAGGATACCCCGGGCCTCCGTTGGCCGGACCTCGCTGAGGCCAGGGGCAGCATCGACCCCGTGCAACTGGTGGATTCCCTGCCCGCGGCGGGAGGCTTGTCCTTCCTCTCGTGGCCTGCCAGCCGGGAGCAATCCATCCCGGTCCCCGCCGCGGCCACCGCAGGAGTCCTCGACGCCGCCCGGCGCGGCTACGAACTGGTGGTCATCGATGTCGGACGGGGCGCGGGGCCGCTGAACACGGTGGCTTGGGACTGCGACCGGATCATGGTGGTGGTCCCGGCCCAGCTTAAGGCAGCAGTGGCGGCCGTGCGCTTGCTGCAGGAGCTTCCGCCGGTAGAGGCGGCACTCCTGGTCCGCGCGCGTCCCGGGGCGGCGTTGGACAGTTCGCTGATCGCCGACGCCGTTGGGCTGCCGGTGCAAGGCAGGATCCCGGAATTGCGCGCCGTACCAGGTGCCACGGAAACCGGCCGCCTGCTGGACCTGGGGAAGCGGCGGAACATCCGGCGCTTCGCCGCCGCCGCCCTCGATTGGCTCGGCGATGACCTGCGGGCGGGAGATGCGGCATGAGGCGCCCGCCGGGAACCCCCGGATTCACGGAGCGGCAATCGGGCAGCGGATCGGCGCGGGGAGACGCCGGGGCACGGCGGAGCGCCCGGATCCTGGAAACCAACATGTCGGCCCGCGCCGGGCGGCCGGATGAAACAGCAGCGACCGGAAGGGCAGTGGACGCCGGACTGTTGGAATCGGTCCGTGAGTCGATGATGGCTGAGGCCGGAGCCGTGACCCCCTCACGGGTGGCTGCGGCGGTCCAGGCCACCGGCAAGTTGCTGGGTACCGCCGGGTCACTGGCCGCGGTGGAGCGGATCAGCGCTGAGCTCAACGGTTTGGGACCGCTTCAGGAACTCACCCGGGACCCGGCCGTGACGGACATCTTCGTGAACGCGCCGGGCTCTGTCTGGGTTGACCGGGGACGGGGCATCGAGCGGGTCTCCGTGCAGTTCGACAGTGAAGCCCAGCTGCGGGCACTGGCCGGCAGGCTCGTCGCGGCAGGCGGCCGGCGCCTGGACGACGGCTCACCGTGCGTCGATGTAAGGCTCGCCGGCGGCTACCGGGTCCACGCCGTGCTGCCGCCGGTTTCCACGTCCGGGACGCTGCTGAGCATCCGGATCCGCCGGGAGCGGGTCTTCACCATGGACGAGTTGCGAGCGGCCGGAATGTTCGGCCAGCGGGTGCAGACAGTCCTTGAGGGAGTGGTGGCCAGGAGGTTGAGCTTCCTGGTCAGCGGGGCCACCGGTTCCGGCAAGACCACCCTGCTGTCCACCCTGTTGGGGCTGTGTGCGCCGGACGAACGCCTCGTCCTGATCGAGGATGCGTCCGAGCTCAACCCGGTCCACCCGCACGTTGTGGCCCTTGAATCGCGCCACGGAAACCTTGAAGGCGGCGGCGCAGTGGACCTCGGGGAACTCGTCCGGCAGGCGTTGCGCATGCGTCCGGATCGTCTGGTGGTCGGCGAGTGCCGGGGGCCCGAGGTGCGCGAGCTCCTCACCGCGATGAACACCGGCCACAGCGGTGGCGGTGGAACCATCCACGCCAACACCGCAACAGCGGTCCCGGCCAGGCTGACAGCACTCGGGGCGCTGGCCGGATTGGGACCCGAGGCCGTTCGGCTCCAGGCGGCCAGCGCATTGGACGTGGTCATCCACCTCGGCCGGACGCCCCGGGGAAGGGAAGTCCTCTGCGTGGGACTCCTTGGCGATGGTCCCGAAGGTCTTGGCGTGGTGCCGGCCGTGGAGGAATCCGGAAAACCGGGCCCGGCGTGGCCTGCGCTCGCAGCCCGGCTGGGGCTGGATTCCGGGAAAGGCCTGTGACTCTCTTCCTGGCGGTGCTCCTTTGCACCGCCATGCTGCTCCTCAGGCCGCAGCTGCATGCTGCGGCAAGGCTGCGGTCGGTGGCGCGGAATTCCCCGGGCGGACAACGTTCCCCGCGGCGCAGGATGTTGCCGGGGTTCCGGCGGCCCGGGCGCACTTCACGCGGCCAGCGCGGACTGGGCCTCACCCTGGTGGTGCAGCAGCTGGCGGCACTGCTCAAGGGCGGGCGCACGCCGGCACGGCTCTGGGACGAACTGTGGACCGTGTACGGCGTCCCCGGGGAACAGGCGAGGCGGCTCCAGGCTGCCGCACGCCCCGACGGGCCCGTACTGTCGCCGGGGTCAACCACAGTCCTGGCCTCGGCGCGTGCAGCCGCGGCTACCGGGGCTCCGGTATCGGAAGCCATCCGTCGGGTGCTTCCCAGCGCATTCCCGGGCCGCGACGGTGAAGCCGGAACATGGACTGAGCTGGCAGCCTGCCTTGATATCGCTGAAGCCAGCGGATGCCCGCTTGCTGACGTGCTGACCAGATTCGCGGCGCAGCTGGATGCAGCGGAGGATTCCGACGCCGCCAGGCAGACAGCCCTCGCCGGGCCCAGGGCCACGGTCCGCCTGCTGACTTGGCTGCCGCTGATGGGACTCGGACTGGGTGCAGCCTTGGGGGTCGATCCGTTAGCCACACTGCTGGGCACTCCGTTGGGACTGGCCGCGCTGGTGGGCGGCGTGATCCTTACCGCGGCGGGCAGGGCGTGGTCCGCCCGGCTCGTTTCAGCCGCCGCGGAGTCGGGGCCATGATGCCGGCATGGCATGGGCTGGCCCTGTTCCTCCTCCTGGCAGCGGCTGCGTGGCTTGCCTGTTCCGGCCACAGCCGGCCTCGCCGGCGCCTCCAGCATCTGCGCCTGGATGCCTCGCCCGGGAACCACAAGGCCGCTGCGGCGGGGACCGGCATCCACCGCGGTACCGGCCTCAAGGACACGGCCATGATGCTCGAACTGGTGGCGGCGATGCTTGATGCCGGGGCCGGGATCGGGCGCTCGCTGGAACTGGTGGCCGCTTCGGCCGCACCCCGGTACCGGGACTCCCTGCGCCCGGTGGTCTCCGCCTTGGCCATCGGCGCCGACTGGGAGACGGCGTGGCGCAGCTCGGCCGTTCGGCTCCCTGAGGTCCTGGAGCTCCGGGATGCCCTGGGGTTTGCCGCGCTGACCGGCGCACCCTCATCCGCGATCCTGTACGCGCAGGCGGCAAGGCTCCGGCGGGAGAGGTTCCGGGCGGCAGAAAAACGCGCAGCGTCGCTCGGCGTCAAGCTGGTGGTCCCGCTGGGCCTGTGCTCGCTGCCTGCCTTCATCTGCCTGGGCGTCGTCCCGGTACTGCTCGCCTTGGTTCCATCTGGATCCTAGACCGGCCGCCCTGCTCATCCCGGTCACCGTGGTCTTTTCCTCCACAAGAGGGCGGCGGCCCGGCTTTTCCACTTAGCGCACCCCATCCCTTACCGGCCGCAGCGCCGCCGGGAAGAGTCGAGACAGCCGGGAAACATCCCGGCAACCCACGAAAGGAACGCACATGTCCATCAACCACCAGCGCTTCTCCGCCGAAACGACGGCCCCCGCTGACTCCGCCAAGGCCGGGACCCCACAGGGCGGACAAGGAGCGGCCGCCGGCGGCACCGGGCACGCCCCTGCGCACACCGGTTCCGCCCGGCATGGCTCTGAGGCCGCAACCGGCAATGTCGTGGAGCTTTACCCGGGATCGGTCCACCCTCGTGGTGGGAACCGGCGCAGGGCCCGGCTGCTGGGCTCGGAAGCGGGCATGGCCACGGCGGAGTATGCCATCGCCACGCTGGCGGCCGTCGGCTTTGCGGGCTTGCTCGTGTTCATCCTTCGCAGCGATGAAGTACGCGGCTTCCTGCTGAACCTGATCCGGACCGCGCTGGCATTGCCGTGACAGGTGTGTTGTGGGCGTGGCGCCACCGCAGCTCAGGGAGGAGAGCGTCGGCCACGATGGTCCACCCTGGGGTGGTCCCGGGCAGTGCCGGGGGCGCGGTCACAGCTGAGTTTGCCGTGGCGCTGCCGGCCGTATTGGCTTTGCTTGCCATGCTGCTCGCAGGAGCCGCCGCAGGCATGACCCAACTGCGGATCGAAGAGGGAGCCCGCGCCGGTGCCCGGGCCCTGGCCCGGGGCGAAGACCCCGGCGCCGTGGAACGGACAGTAAGGACCCTTGCCGGCGGATCGGCAGCCGCCTCCATTGCGGCCGACGGCGAATGGTTCAGCATCACCGTCACCGACCATGTGTCGGGGCCGCTGGGAGCATCCATTCCGTGGACTCTCACCGCACGCGCCTCAACACGGAGTGAGGCACCGGGTACCGGAGCCGCAGGCGGGACCGGTAACGGCGGCGGCCTGACCGACGGCAAGGGAAACCGGTGACGGGGGTGGTAACGGGCCATCCCGCTGCCGCTGGCGTCTGCTGCCCAGTGGTTGGGCAGAGCCACCCCGCTGGCGCTGGCGTC
>NZ_JARVSF010000021.1 GCF_030209355.1 Pseudarthrobacter sp. fls2-241-R2A-127 | reverse complement strand
GTCCTCTTATTGCGTCAAATCGATCCCCGTGTCATCAACCTGCCGGGGCAGTACAGCTAGGCACCGCCATGGAGTTCATGGACTTCCAGCTGTACTCCCTGGCGGCGGCCATCGTCTTCAACAAGATCTTCTTCCCCGACGTCAGCCCGGTCATCGGCCTCATCGCCGCGATGGCCACCTACGGTGTGGGATATGTTGCCCGCCTGTTCGGTGCCGTCTACTTCGGCCGCATGGGCGACCGGATCGGCCGCAAAAAGGTCCTCTACATCACCATCGCCCTGATGGGCGCCTCCACCACCCTGATCGGCGTGCTGCCCACCTACGCGATGATCGGCATCTGGGCCCCGATCCTGCTGGTGGCGCTGCGCCTCATCCAGGGCTTTGGTGCGGGCGCGGAAATCGCCGGCGCCACGGTGATGCTCGCGGAATTCGCATCCGCCCGCCGCCGCGGCATCATCTCCTCCCTGGTGTGCCTTGGCACCAACTCGGGCACCCTGGGCGCATCGGCGCTGTGGGCCATCCTGGTGGCATCGCTCTCCCAGGAAGACCTGCTCAGCTGGGGCTGGCGCATCCCCTTCCTAGCCAGCTTCCTGATCATGATCTTCGCCATCTGGATCCGCCGCTCCATCAAGGAAAGCCCCGTGTTTGAGGAGCGCGCCGATGTGGTCGACGGCGTGGCCCTGACCCGGGAAAAGATCAAGACCGCGGCCGCCAAGGCCCCGGAACTCGCCGGCACCAGCACCATCGAAGCAGCCCTCCACCAGAAGAAGGGCAAGGCGTTCCTGATCGCACTGGGCCTCCGCTTCGGCCAGGCCGGCAACTCCGGACTGGTGCAGACCTTCCTGGTGGGCTACCTGGCCACAGTCCTGCTGGCTGACAAGACCGTGGGCACCAACGCGATCGTGTACGGCTCGCTCCTGGGCTTCGTCACCATCCCGTTGGTCGGCCTCCTGGGCGACCGCTTCGGCCGCCGCCCGCTGTACTTGGTGCTCAGCGCCCTCACCGCCGTCTACGCCATCCCGATGATGCTGATGATCACCAGCGGCAACAACGCCCTGATCACCGTTGCGATGGTGGTCGGGCTGAACCTCGGCGTACTGGGCCTGTTCGCCATGGAAAGCGTGACCATGGCCGAATTCTTCGGAGCCCGCACCCGCTTCACCCAGCTTGCCCTCGCCAAGGAAATCGGCGGCATCCTGGCCACCGCGATCGGTCCGCTGCTCGCTGCCACCCTCACCGCCGTGACCGGACACTGGTGGCCTCTCGCGGCGATGCTCATCGGCTACTCGCTGATCACCCTGGTTTCCGCCGCCGTCGGCCCGGAAGTCCGTGGCCGCGACATGGTCCGGCTGGAGGACGCCGTATGAAGGCCGTCGTGGTCCACGGTGCCAACGACCTGCGCATCGATGACCGGCCGGAACCGGTAGCCGGGCCCGGAGAAGTAGTGCTCGACGTCGAATGGGGCGGCATCTGCGGCAGCGACCTGTCGTACTGGCGCCACGGAGCGTCGGGGACCGCAGCGCTGAAGTCGCCGCTCGTCCTGGGCCACGAGGTTGCGGGCCGGATCGCCCAGCTGGGTGCCGGCGTCGACCATCTCGAGCTGGGCCAACCCGTCACGGTGCACCCGGCCGAACCCGTGGGCGACGGCACCATGCCGGAACGCCTGCGCGGCCGGACCAACCTCTACCCGCAGATCCGGTACTTCGGTTCCGCAGCATTCGACCCGCACACGGACGGCGGCTTCAGCGAACGGAAGCTCGCCAAAGCATTCCAGGTCCGTCCCTTGCCCGACGGCGTGGACACCCTCCGCGGCGCCCTGGCCGAGCCACTCGCCGTCGCCATGCATGCCGTCAGCCGGGCCGGCAACCTCGAAGGCCGCGATGTTCTGGTCAACGGTGCCGGGCCCATCGGATCCCTCGTGGCCGCGGCCGCCAAGTACGCCGGGGCCAGGACGGTGACCGCTGCCGACATCAGTGACGCGTCCCTGCGGATTGCCCAGGCCATGGGGGCGGGCCAGGTCCTCAACGTCTCCCGCAACCCACTGCCGGAGGACATGGAACTCGTCTTCGAAGCTACCGGCATCCCGGCCGTTCTGGGCGGGGTCCTGCGCGCCACCGCCCGCGGCGGGACCATCGTCCAGGTGGGCAACCTGCCGGGTACTCCGGCGCCGGCGGCACTGGGGGACCTGGTCACCCGGGAGATCACCTGGATCGGGTCCTACCGCTTCGTGGACGAGATCACCGACGCCCTGCACGCCATGGCACACGGGCTGGACGTCTCGCCCATCATTACCCACGCCTTCGGAATCGATGACGCCGAAGAAGCGATGCGGACCGCCGTGGATCCGGCGGCCGGCAGCAGCAAGGTCATGCTCCGTCTCTCCTGACCCAACTCACTGGCAGTAGATGCCGTTCTGAGCGTTCAAAACGACATCTACTGCCATCCACATTGCACATCCACCGTTTGAAGGACTCCCAGTGAAGATCACCGACGCACGGGTTGTGGTTTCGTCGCCCGGACGGAACTACGTCACGCTCGTAATTGAAACCGAGGACGGCATCACCGGCATCGGCGACGCCACCCTGAACGGTCGCGAGCTGGCGGTGGCGTCGTACCTCTCCGAACACCTCTGCCCGCTGCTGATCGGCCGCGACGCCCGCCGTATAGAGGACGCCTGGCAATACTTCTACAAGGGGGCCTACTGGCGCCGCGGCCCGGTGACCATGACCGCGATCGCCGCCATCGACGTCGCGCTCTGGGACATCAAGGGCAAAACCGCCGGCATGCCCGTCTACGAACTCCTCGGCGGTGCTGCCCGTGAGGGCGTCATGGTCTACGGCCACGCCAGCGGCACAACACTGGATGACCTCAGCGCCGACTTCCAACACCACCTGGACCTCGGCTACAAAGCCATCCGCGCGCAGGCTGCTGTACCGGGCCTGGACAAGACCTACGGCATCGCACCGGTGGACGGCAAGCTCTACGAACCGGCCAGCGGCAATGTGCCGCAGGAAGACACCTGGGAAACCACCGCGTACCTGGACTTTGCGCCGAAGATGATGGCGCACGTCCGCGGGCAGTTCGGCTACGGCGTCCACGTCCTGCACGATGTCCACCACCGGCTCACCCCCATCGAGGCCGGCCGGCTGGGTGCCTCACTGGAGCAGTACCGGCCGTTCTGGATCGAGGATCCGACCCCGGCCGAGGACCAGTCCGCGTTCCGGCTGATCCGCCAGCACACCACCACGCCCGTTGCGGTGGGGGAGGTGTTCAACTCGATTTGGGACTGCCAGCAGCTCATCACCGAACGCCTGATCGACTACATCCGCACCTCCGTCTCGCACGCGGGCGGCATCACGCACCTGCGCCGGATCTTCTCGCTCGCGGACCTGTACGGCGTCCGCTCAGGATCGCACGGCGCCGGGGACCTGTCCCCGGTTTCCTTCGCCGCCGCCCTGCACGTGGACATGTCCATCCCCAACTTCGGCATCCAGGAATACATGGGCCACCGCAGCCCCGCGGGCGAGGTCTTCAAGACGTCCTACAGCTTCGCGGACGGTTACATGCATCCCGGTGACGCGCCAGGCCTGGGCGTAGAGTTCGACGAGGAAGCCGCACTCCGCTTCCCCTTCGACCCTAAATACTTGCCGGTGAACCGGCGCCTGGACGGATCGGTGCACGACTGGTGAACGCTGCAGCACACAACACCTTCGACGTAGTGGTGATGGGGGAGATCCTCGTCGAAGTCGCCACCGACCAGCCCTTCGGCCACGGCGTTCCAGCCCGGCTGGGCATCTCCGGAGACGCCCTCAACGTCGCTGCAGCCGCCGCGGCAGCGGGCGCCCGCGTGGGCCTGCTGTCCGTACTCACCGATGACGATCTTGGCCAGGCCATCGCGGCCCGGGTCGCCGAGCTGGGCGTCTCCACGGCACTCCTGAAGTTCCGCCGCGGCCAGCAGGGCGTGTACCTGGTGCACAGCGACCCTGACGGCGAACGCGAATTCTCCTACGCCCGCACCGGAAGCGTGGGCTCCACTCTGGGACCGGACGACGTCGACCCGGCAGTTTTCGCCGCAGCCGGCGCCGTGGTGGCGGGCGGGATCGCCTGCGCCATTTCGACGACGGCCCGCGCCGCCGTCGTCAAAGCCGCCTCCGTGGCCCGGCGCTTCGTCTACGATCCCAACTTCCGGCCCCGGCTTACCACCGTGGAGGACGCGACGGCGGCACTCACCGAGCTCGCCCCGCAGGCGTTCCTGGTGACGCCGTCCTTTCCCGGCGAGACAAGGGCGCTGCTGGGGGTTTCGTCCGCGGAAGAAGCGGCAGCCACGCTCCGGGGCCTGGGAACCGCCAACGTCGCCGTCACCTGCGGGGCGAAGGGCGTCCAGCTCGAAACCGACGGGGTATCCGCCTGGATTCCGGCAATTCCGGCCCCCGCCGTGGTGGACCAGACCGGCGCCGGCGACGCGTTCGTCGGCACCCTCACCGCACGCCTGGTGCTCGGCGACGACTTCCCGGCGGCGGCGTGTTTCGGTGCTGCCGCTTCCTCGCTGGTGGTGGGCGGCAAAGGCGGCACCGGTCTGGTCCCCACGTTCGGTCAGACCCGGGCCCACGCCGCGGCCTCCGTGAACGGGGCCGTGTCATCGAACGCCTGACCGCACCCGCCCTGGCCGCCGCGGGCCGGGAGCCCGACCTGCAGCGGGACAAGCTCACTCCGGGCATCGTCCACTTGGGCCTGGGCGCCTTCGCCCGCGCCCATACCGCCGTCTTCACCGAGGATGCCATGCTGTCCACCGGCGATTACGGGTGGGGGATCATCGGCGTCACCCAGCGCTCGGATGCCGTGGCCCGCCAACTGGTGCCGCAGGACGGTCTCTTCACCGTTGCCGAACGCGGCGAAGGGGCCGCCCCGCTGCGGGTGGTCTCCAGCATCGTCGAAGCCATCTCCGGCCGGGACACTCCCGAACAGGTGGTGGAACGTATTGCCGCCCCGGCCACGAAGATCGTCACCCTGACCATCACCGAGAAGGGCTACCGGTTCGATCCGCAAACTCGGACGCTGGACCTTGCGGACGAGGACATCCAGGCGGACCTCGCCGGCCGGCCGCCGCTGACCGCCATTGGGCAGGTGGTCCGCGGCCTCCAGCAGCGGGCAACGGCAGGCGCCGGACCCGTCACGGTGCTCTCCTGCGACAACCTGCCGGCCAACGGGGAATTGGCGGCAACCCTCGCCACGGGTTTTGCGGCGGCCTTGCCCCCGGCCGAAAGCGGACCCCTGCTGGCGTGGATGCGGGACAACGTGACCTTCCCGTCCACCATGGTGGACCGGATGGTGCCCGCCACCACGGACGGCGACCTGGCCGCCGTCGAACGTGAACTCGGTGTACGGGACGAGGCCGCCGTGGTGGCCGAACCGTTCAAGCAATGGGTCATGGAGGACGACTTCGCTGCGGGCCGCCCACGGTGGGAGGACGCCGGCGCCCTGTTCAGCGACGACGTCGCCGCCTGGGAATCGGCCAAACTGCGGCTGCTCAACGCCAGCCATTCGATGCTGGCCTACCTCGGCCTCCTTGCCGGCAGGGAAACCATCAGCGATGCCGTGGCCGTGGAGCCGTTCCGCAGCGTCTGCAGGCGCATGATGCTGGAGGAGGCACTGCCCAGCATTACCCTCCCGGCCGGGCTGGACGGGGAGCAGTACTGCGACGAGGTGCTCCGCCGGTTCGCCAACCCGTCGCTGGGCCACACCACGGCCAAGGTGGGCAGCGACGGCTCGCAGAAGATCGGGCTGCGGTTGCTCACCACCGTCAGGGGAACGCTCGACGCCGGCCGCGCACCCACGTGGTCTGCACTCGCCGTCGCAGCGTGGATGCATCACGTGGCCAACAACCCGGAACAAGACCTGAACGACCCCCTGGCGCAGGAACTCCAGGCCGCGCTCCCCGCGGACCGCACCGCCGGCACCGTGGTGACGGCGCTGCTGGGATTCCGCCCCGTCGTCGAGCCTGCCCTCGCAGGGAACAAGGACTTCCGGGACCTGCTGCTGCACTGGTACCGCATTATCGAAACCAACGGGCCGGACGGCCTGGGAAATGAGCTCAACCATGGCTGACGCATCAGGCGTCCTCAGCGTTTCACCGGTCATCCCGGTGGTCACCATCGACGACCCCCAGGACGCAGTTCCCCTGGCCCGCGCCTTGGTGGCAGGCGGCGTGAAGATCATTGAACTGACCCTCCGCACCGACTCCGCACTGACCTCACTGAAGCTGATCGCCGAGGAGGTGCCGGACATCCTGGCCGGCGCCGGCACCATCCTCACGCCCGCCCAGGCCGATGCCGCAGTACAGGCCGGGGCGAAATTCCTGGTCAGCCCCGGCGTCACCCCCGCGCTGCTCGCCTCCATGCTGTCGCTGGACGTTCCGGTGCTGCCCGGCGTCGCCACCGTGGGCGAGGTCCTGGCTGTCCTGGAAGCCGGACTGGACGCGATGAAGTTCTTCCCCGCCGGGCCCGCGGGCGGGCCGCCCTACCTTGCCGCCATCGGTGCGCCCATCCCGCACGTCCGGTTCTGCCCCACCGGCGGCATCAGCCTGGCCACCGCCCCGGACTACCTCAAGCTGCCCAACGTGGCCTGCGTGGGCGGCAGTTGGCTCACCCCGGCAGACGCCGTCACGGCCAAGGACTGGGGCCGGATTACCAGGCTGGCCGGCGGCGCAGCGGCCCTCGCGCGGTAGTCAGCTTTCGGCCGCGGCTGCCCGGACCTGGGCCTTGTCGTGCTCGTCATGGGCGCTGCGCAGCAGCTCCAGGAACTCCGTTTCGTGCCGGACAAGCCGCTTGTACTTCTCCGGAAGCTTGCGGATCTGGTCTTCCTCGCGGCACATCTTGGCGAAGATCTTGTCCCGTTCGGCCATGTCCGTCTCGTAGTTGAGGTCAAGGTACTCAACGGCGTGCCGCCTGGCCCCGGAGACGGCGTTCTTGGCCTTGCCCTTGGGGCTGAAGATGGAGGCCAGGATAGTCAGCAGCAGCACACCCAGGATCACGCCCAGGGAAACGCCGGTGCTGACTTCCACCACGTTGACGTCCTTGCCGTCGTTGATGAACGGCAGGGTGTTCTCGTGCAGCGCGTGCAGGATCAGCTTCACGCCGATAAAACCGAGGATGGCGGCCAGCCCGTAGGAGAGGAAGATCAGCCGGTCCAGCAGCCCGTCAATAAGGAAGAACAGCTGGCGCAGGCCCATCAGCGAGAACGCCGTGGCCGTGAAGACGATGAACACGTTCTGGGTCAGGCCGAAGATCGCCGGAATGGAATCCAGGGCGAACAGGATGTCCGTGCCGCCGATCGCCACCATCACCAGCAGCATGGGCGTCAGCACCCGCTTGCCGTTTTCCATGGTGAAGAGTTTGTCGCCGTCGTAGTGTTCCGACGCCGGCAGGAACTTCCTGGCCAGCCGCACCACCAGGCCGTCGGAGTCGTCGTCGTGGCTGTCCGGCTTGAGCAGGTTGCCGGCGGTGACCAGCAGGATAAGGCCGAAGATATAGAAGACCCAGGCGAAACTGTTGATCAGCGCAGCGCCCAGGAAGATGAACGCCGTGCGGGCGACCAGGGACAATATGATGCCCACCAGCAGCACCTTCTGCTGGTCCGCGCGGGGCACTTTGAAACTGGACATGATGATGAGGAACACGAAGAGGTTGTCCACGGACAACGCTTTTTCCGTCACGTAGCCGGCGAAGTATTCGGTGCCCATGTCCGGGCCGCCGAAGACCAGGACGGCGAGCCCGAACACCACCGCAATGCTCACGTAGATGGCGGACCAGGTGGCCGATTCCTTCAGTGACGGGCTGTGGGCCTTCCGGACGTGGAAGAAGAAATCGAAGGCCAGCAGCCCCGCGATCACCACGATGGTCAGGAGCCAGACATAAGCGGGGGTCTCCACGCGGCGGGCCTTTCGTCGGAGGTTACCCCAGCCTACCTAAGCGGGCTTCAGGAGATGGTGCTCCACGACGGCGGACCGCGACAACGTTTTGTACCCCTCCTGCTCGAACAACACGGTGATCACGTCCCCTTCCTGCCGCATCACCAGGCCCGGGCCCCATTCCTTGTGGACCACTGCCGACCGTGGCGGAAAAGGGCCGCCGCCGCTGCACGCCGGGCGGCCGTCGTCGTCCGTGTCCTTGCCCGCGGAGCGCGCGGCTGCCCGGTGGACGGCTGCCGTGCACGCGTCGCAGTTTCCGCACGGTTCGGTCAGTTCCTCGCCGAAGTAGCCCAGCAGGAACTGCCGCCGGCAGCCGTCCGCCTCGGCGTAGGCGCGCATCATGTCCAGCCGGGACTGGTCCACGCGTTGCCGGGCTTCGGCGAGTTCCACCGCGTCCTGGACCAGTGCGGCCGGTTTCGCTTTGGACGTCAGCCGGATTCCACGCTTCCCGCTGCTGACGGCTCCAATCTCTTCCAGCTGGTTGACCAGCGCCGTGATGCGCCGTGCCGGGAAGCCCGTCAGTTCCGCCAAGGATGACCTTGGCGCAGGAGCTTTGGCGGATTTGAGGACCTTCAGGACCGCCAGCAGCGAGGCGGGGTCGGGGGAGTGGGTGCTGAAGAATGTGCGCAGCCCCAGATCCTCCGAACGGTAATGCAACACGGCGGCTGCGGGCTCGCCGTCCCGGCCGGCCCGGCCAATCTCCTGGTAGTAGACGTCGAGCGATTCCGGAATGTCGGCATGGACCACGAAGCGGACATTCGGCGTGTCGATGCCCATGCCAAAGGCGGTGGTGGCCACCACCACATCCAGCTGGTCGCGCAGGAACAGCTCGTGGATGCGTTCCCGGTCCGCGGCGCGGCGGCCGGCGTGATAAGCCTCGGCGCGCAGCCCTTTCGAGGCCAGCCTGGCCGCGTACTCTTCGGTGCCTTTCCGGGTGGCGGCGTAGAGGAGGCCTTTTCCCGTCCGAGCCAGGTCCGCCACCTGCCCCAGCACCGCCCTGCGTTTGTCCTTGTCCTTGTGGTGCCGGACTACGGACAGGCTGATGTTGGGCCGGTCGAAGCCGTGGACCAGGACAAGGGGGTCCTTCATGGCGAGCCGCTCCACGATCTCATCGCGCACCGGCGGGGACGCGGTGGCGGTCAGCGCTGCCACGGGCGGGTTGCCCAGTTGCTCCCGGACAGTGCCCAGGCCCAGGTAGTCCGGGCGGAAGTCGTGGCCCCACGAAGAGACGCAGTGGGCTTCATCCACCACGAAGAGGGACACATCGAGGGCCTTGAGCCGGTCCACGGTTGCCTGCCGGGCAAGCTGCTCCGGGGCCAGGAGCACGAACACGGCCGTGCCGTCCGCCACCGCCTTCCACGCGGCATGGACTTCGGCGTCGTTGTGTGAGGAGTTGACGGCGACGGCGGCACCAGGCCCCAGCGCCGCTACCAGTGACGCAATCTGGTCCTCCTGGAGGGCGATCAGCGGGGAAACCACGACGGCGGGACGCCCGGTGAGGTTGTGCAGGTACAGGGCTGCGACCTGGTAGATGGCGGATTTTCCGTACCCCGTGGGCATTACGGCGAGGACGTCGCGGCCACCGGCGAGGGCGGCCATGCCGGCCAGCTGGCCATCCCGGAGGTGGTCCAGGGAGAAGGACGAGGCCGCAAGGGCGCGAAGGGCAGGTTCGTCGGACATGGAAAAGTGGCTCCGCACGGAAAGAAACAATGGCCGCTTGCTTCAGCCGTGGGACCCAGCCTACGCCAGTGCCCGGGTGCTTGACTTCACGGGAATGGTCAACAACTGTGGAGTGACAGATCCGCCAATCCAGCCGGCCCTTTGCGGGAACCGGCGACCAAGGAGTATGTTGTGGCGCGCGAAAACCCGAAGGTCGAAGAACCAGAGGAGTCCGACCTCGAGGTGACCGGCCACCCCAAGACGTGGGCCGCAGGAGTTCCGGGCGTCTACCACTCGATGCAGCCTGCACTGAAGAACATGGGCGTGGAACGGTCGCGGAAGACCCTGCTGGCGTTGAACCAGAAGGACGGCTTCGACTGCATGAGCTGCGCGTGGCCGGATCCCGGGCACCGCAAGACGTTTGAGTTCTGCGAAAACGGGGCCAAAGCCGTCACCTGGGAGGCAACCCCCGTGGTGGTCGGCAGCGACTTCTGGGCCGATCACCCGGTCAGTGATCTGAGGCAGCGGTCCGAATACTGGCTGGGCATGCAGGGCCGCCTCACCGAGCCGGTGTACAAGGCCGCAGGGGAGGACCACTACCGGCCGGTCAGTTGGGAGCGGGCCATTCGGATTGTGGCGGACAAGCTGAAGGCCCTGCCGGACCCCAACCAGGCCACGTTCTACACCAGCGGCCGCACCTCCAACGAGGCCGCCTTCCTGTACCAGCTCTTCATTCGGGCCTACGGCACCAACAACCTCCCCGACTGTTCCAACATGTGCCACGAATCCTCGGGGTGGGGCATGGGACAGACCATCGGCGTGGGCAAAGCCACCGTGTCCTACGACGACTACGGCAAGGCCGACCTGATCATCATCATGGGCCAGAACCCCGGCACCAACCACCCCCGGATGCTCACGGCGCTGGAGGAAGCCAAGGACGCGGGCGGCACCATTGTGGCCGTCAACCCGCTGCCCGAGGCAGGGCTCATCCGCTACAAGAACCCGCAACGGGTCCGGGGCATCATCGGCCACGGCACCGACCTCGCCGACCAGTTCCTGCAGGTCCGCATTGGCGGTGACATGGCGCTGCTCCAGGCGGTGTCCAAGCGCGTGCTCGACGCCGAAGCAGCCAACCCGGGCAAGGTCCTGGACCACACCTTCCTTGCCGAACACTGCCACGGCCTGGACGAACTGCGGGCGCACCTGGCCAACCTGGACGAGGCCGCGGTGCTGGAGGCCACCGGCCTGCGCTCCGAGGAAATCGACGAACTGGCGGCCCGCTACATTGCCGCGGACAAGGTGATCATCACCTGGGCCATGGGCATCACCCAGCAGAAAAAGGGTGTGGCCACCATTAAGGAGATCATCAACCTGCTCCTGCTGCGCGGCAACATCGGCAAGCCAGGGGCCGGCGCCTCGCCCATCCGCGGCCACAGCAACGTCCAAGGCGACCGGACCATGGGGATCTGGGAGCAGATGCCGCCGGCCTTCCTGGATGCTTTGGGCCAGGAGTTCGATTTCGCACCGCCGCGGGACCACGGCCTGGATGCGGTCCAGACCGTCCGTGGAATGCGCGACGGCGGCGTCAAGGTTTTCGTGGGGCTTGGCGGCAACTTCGTGGGCGCCATGTCAGACACCGCTGCCGCGGAAGCGGCCATGGAGAACACCGATCTGTCGGTCCAGATCTCCACCAAGCTCAACCACTCCCACGCCGTGACCGGAGCGGAGGCGCTCATCCTCCCCACCCTGGGCCGGACGGAGATCGACCGGCAGGCCTCCGGGCCGCAGTTCGTCTCGGTGGAGGACACCGTCTCCGCCGTCCATGCCTCCCACGGCACCGTGGAACCGGTGGCCCCCGGGCTGCTCTCCGAGGTTGCCATTGTGAGCCGCCTTGCCGCCGCCACAGTGGGGGACCGGACGTCCGCGGACTGGGCCGGGTTCGAAAAGGATTACGACCTGATCCGGGAGCACATCTCCCGCGTGGTGGTCGGCTGCGAGGACTACAACCGCAAGATCAGGCAAAAGGGCGGCTTCGTGCTGCCCAACGGCCCGCGGGACTCCCGTACCTTCCACACCCCAACCGGCAAGGCCATGCTGACCGTCAACGAACTCGAGCACGTTGACCGGCCCGCGGGCACCTTGATCCTGCAGACCATGCGCTCGCACGACCAGTTCAACACCACCATCTACGGCAACAACGACCGCTACCGGGGCATTAAGAAGGGCCGCGAGGTGGTGTTCGTGAACCCCGAGGACCTTGCGGAGCTGGGCCTCGCGGACGGGCAGCACGTTGACATCCTCGGGGTGTACAAGGACAACGTGGCACGCGTCCTCCGCAACTACCGGGTGGTGTCCTACCCGTCCGCCAAGGGCTGCGCCGCCGCGTACTACCCCGAGGCCAATGTCCTGGTCCCGCTGGAGAGCGTCGCGGAGGGAAGCCAGACCCCGGCGTCGAAGGCCGTCATCGTCCGGCTCGCGCCCGTGAAGGTCCTGGAAGAGGAGCCCGCAGCCGCAGGCTAGCCGGTGGTTGCGCCTCGGCTGTACCCCGCTTTGTGGACAACTCCCCGCGTCAGGCGACGGGGGAGTTGTCCATAGGGCGGGGATTCGCTGGCTACTGGCCCGTGTCCGCCCAGCCGCGCTTGGCGGGGCCGCCGTGCGCGCCGTCGTCCACCAGCCCCAGGGCGACCCTTGCCGCCTTGGCCACGGCCGCCGAGGCAGCCTCCCGGCTCCCGGCGCTGCCCGTCCCTGCGTCCAGCGCGGCCGCGTACCCCACCAGGAACGTGGTGATGGGAGCGGCCGCATGGATCACGTTGTCGGCAGACTTGCGGGCAAGGTCCAGCAGCGGTTCCTGGTCCACGTCCAGGTCAAGGATCTGCAGTGCCTGAGCCAGCCGCTGGGTCCATTGGTCCAGCACCTGGGCTTCGTCGTCGTTGACTGTCATGGTTTCTCCTTTGCAGACACCGGATGTCTCAGGTGTCGATGGTGGACATATTCGGGTAACGGGCGCCGGCTGTCGACCCCGCCGGAGCCAACTCGTCCAGCAGCTGCAGCTCGTCCGCGCTGAGCTCGACGTCCACGGCGCCCAGGTTCTCGCGCAGCCGCTCGCGCTTCTTGGTGCCCGGGATCGGGACGATGTGTTCGCCCTGCGCCAGCAGCCAGGCGAGGGCCAGCTGGCCGGGAGTGCACTGCTTTTGGTCGGCCAGCTCTTTCACCCGGTCCACCAGCTCAAGGTTTCGGGTGAAGTTTTCGCCCTGGAACCGTGGGGAATGCCGGCGGAAGTCGTCGTCGGCGAAGTCGTCCACGCTGCGGATCTGTCCCGTCAGGAATCCGCGGCCCAGTGGGCTGTAAGGTACGAACCCGATTCCCAGCCCTGCGAGCACGGGGAACACCTTGGTTTCCGGTTCCCGCTCCCAGAGCGAATATTCGGTCTGCAGCGCCGTGATGGGGTGCACCGCATGGGCCCGGCGGATGGTGTCCGCTGACGCCTCGGACAAACCGAGGTGCCGGACCTTCCCGGCCTGGACCAGTTCCGCCATGGCGCCTACCGTGTCCTCGATGCGCACCGTCTTGTCCACCCGGTGCTGGTAGTAAAGGTCGATGTGGTCCACGCCCAGCCGCTGGAGGCTGGCGTCGCAGGCCGCCCTGACGTACTCGGGGCGGCCGTTAATGCCCACCCAGGAACCGTCCTCGCGGCGTTCGTTGCCGAACTTGGTGGCGAGCACCACCTGGTCGCGCCGGCCCGCAATGGCGCGGCCCACCAACTGTTCGTTGGTGAAGGGACCGTACATGTCCGCGGTGTCCAGCAGCGATCCGCCGGCGTCCAGGAACTCCTGGATCGTGGCGATCGATTCCTGCTCGTCGCCGGCGCCGTAGAACTCGCTCATGCCCATGCAGCCAAGGCCCAGGGCGGAAACCGTCAATTGTCCAATAGTGCGTGTTTTCATGCCGTTCTCCTCAACGGTAGAACTTGCCTGGGGACCGGTCCGCCTGAGTGCGCGGAAGCCGGTGGGTGCAGCGTACGCCACTATAGGCGCTTCCCCTTGGGGATGCCTCGATAAACATTTGCCCTGATAAACGTGGGGCTCCTACCCCTAGACCGCTCCCTGGTGCCTGCCTAGACTGGGCGGACCCCCAAGCCGGGAACCTGTACCTGATCTTCATCAGGAAACGCCAGTGGAGCAGGGCGGGTCCCGCATCCGGGGTTTCTCAACCTACCCAGATCACTGCCGTCCCACCGGACGGACCTGACTACAGGAGCGATAGATGACAGGGAACAAAGCCGTTGCCTACAAGGAAGCCGGCAAGGTCGAAGTAATTGATATTGACTACCCCACGTTCGAACTCAAGGACGGGCCGGGGGTCAACCCCGCGAACGTGGGGCGCCCGGTCCACCATGGGGTCATCCTCAAGACGGTGGCCACCAATATTTGTGGTTCGGACCAGCACATGGTCCGCGGCCGCACCACGGCTCCGCCGAACCTGGTCCTGGGCCACGAGATCACCGGGGAAGTGGTGGAGGTGGGCCGCGACGTCGAATTCATCAAGGTGGGCGACCTCTGCTCGGTGCCGTTCAACATCGCCTGCGGCCGCTGCCGGAACTGCAAGGAACGCAAGACCGGCATCTGCCTGAACGTGAACCCGGACCGTCCCGGCAGCGCCTACGGCTACGTGGACATGGGCGGCTGGGTCGGCGGCCAGGCCAACTACGTGCTGGTCCCGTACGCCGACTGGAACCTGTTGAAGTTTCCGGACAAGGACAAGGCCATGGAGAAGATCCTGGACCTGGCCATGCTCTCGGACATCTTCCCCACCGGATTCCACGGCGCGGTTACGGCCGGAGTCGGAGTCGGATCCACCGTCTACGTCGCCGGGGCCGGTCCCGTGGGCCTCGCTGCGGCCACCAGCGCACACCTGCTGGGTGCCGCCGTCGTGATTGTGGGGGACATGAACGAGGGCAGGCTCGCCCAGGCGCGCAGCTTCGGCTGCGAGACGGTGGACCTGTCCAAGGGCGATCCGAAGGACCAGATTGAACAAATCCTTGGCGTCCCCGAGGTGGACTGCGGTGTGGACGCTGTCGGCTTCGAAGCGAAGGGTCATGGCCACGACGCCCAGGAGGCGCCGGCGACGGTCCTGAACTCGCTGATGGAGCTCACGGCGGCCGGCGGGGCCCTGGGTATCCCCGGCCTGTACGTCACCGGTGATCCGGGCGGAGTGGACGACGCCGCCAAGAAGGGTGCCCTGTCGCTGAGCCTTGGCACCGGCTGGGCCAAGTCGCTGAGCTTCACCACGGGCCAGTGCCCGGTCATGAAATACAACCGGCAGCTGATGATGGCCATCCTGAATGACCGGGTGCACATCGCCAAGAACGTCAACGCCAAAGCCATCCCGCTGGAAGACGCTCCCAAGGGCTATGCGGAGTTCGACGCCGGCGCAGCCACCAAGTACGTCCTGAATCCGAACGGCTACTTGAGCTGATCCGGGGGCGGGCGGGGATGCCGCCGGGGACTCTTCCCACGCGGAAATAAGTGCTGCCCGGGCCGGGTTAGGCTTTGCACGGGCAGCAAGACCGCAACGAAGGAGTTTCCCTTGAGTGACATCACCGTCCGCCACAACCCCGAGCGCAGCCGCTTCGAGATCCTGGACCGCGGGAACGTGATCGGCAAAGCCGCCTACCAGGATTACGACGGCGGGGCGTCACCACAGCGGATTTTCTACCACACGGTGATCAACGAGGAATACGGCGGGCAGGGCCTGGCCGGGAAGCTCGCCGCGGTTGCCCTGGACGCGACGGTGCAGGCCGGGACGGGCATAGTCCCGGTGTGCCCGTTCATCAAGAAGTTCGTGGCCAAGCACCCGGAGTACTCGGACAGCGTGGTGGCCGTGGCTCCCGCGCACCTGGAATTCCTCGAGACCGCGCTCGCGTCCAGGGCCCGCGCCTAGCCACGGCTCCCGCACACGCCTGGTTGAGGCAGCGTGGGACACACCGCAAGTCTTCAGGAAGCTCCCAAATTCCGGTGCTTTAATCGCATCTGTCAGCGCGGCTCAACGCCGCGCTGACGTTGTTTGTGATTACCGAGGCGGGACAGGAGCCCTTGTATGTCCGAGCACCCCCAGGTGCCCCCACCAGGCCGTGCCGCTCCGCCGCCAAAGCCCAGCAGGCCGGTCCAGGGCAGGAGCCGGGACATCCGGAGGCTGGTCATCCTTGCCCTTGCCGTGGTGCTGGTCATCGCCGGGACCATCGCGCTGGCCGTGGCCCGGTCCGAGCCGCCGACCGGTTCGGTCGCCCCCACCCAGCCCGTAGCGCCGCCGGCTCCTGTGGCGGCAGCCCCGGAGTCCCTGCAGGACAGCGTGGACACCATCCTCAGCGAGGCGGACCAGTACCGGATCGGCCTTGCGCTCGCGGATGTGTCCGGCGGCGCGGAACGCACCTTCGGCGACGCGGACGCCTTTACGGCGGCCAGCACGGCGAAGGTCCTGACCGCTGCCGCCTACTATCACCTGGTGGAAAAGGGTGAAGCCACCCTGGATGAGCCCATGGGCGACTACGACGCCGCCTTCCAGCTCAAAGCCATGGTCAATGACAGCAACAACGACTCCTGGCAGCTTCTGATGGACGCCGTCGGCTACCCCCAGCTGATTGCCTATGCGACCTCCATAGGCGTTACCTACGACCCCGAGAAGAACCTGCTGACCGCTTCGGATATGGCCCTGATCCTGAAGAAGCTGTACGCGGGGGAGCTGCTCAACGCCGACAACACCGCCCAACTGCTCAGCTATATGCAGGACACAAACAACGAAGACCTCATTCCCGCCGGCTCCAGGGCGGGAATCGACGTCCACCACAAATACGGTGAGCTCTCCGGCGAACTGCACGACGCCGCGCTGCTGAGCTACCGCGGCTCGACCTTCGCGCTGGTGATCTACACGGAAAACCCTGCAGGCGTGGCGGATGACGGCCAGGCCGAGGTGATCAGGAACCTGACCCGGGCCGTTGAGGATGCACTCTTCCCGGTCGGAGTGGCGGGCAGGTAGCCAACGCCACGCCCGCGCAGCGGTCCGCCGACTCGCCCTGCGGGAGCGCTGTGGGCCAGACTGTTACCGTGAGCAACAACCCACGGACTGCCTTGGCCGTCGCAGGCCTCAGCCTGGGCACGGCACTGAACCCGCTGAACTCCTCCATGATCGCCGTGGCCCTGGTGGTGCTGCGTGCCGATTTTGGGCTCGACGTCGCTGCCGTCACCTGGGTGGTTACGTCCTTCTACCTCGCCTCTGCGGCCGGCCAGCCCGTGATGGGAAGGCTCGCGGACCGGTTTGGGCCACGAAGGATGTTCATGCTTGGCATGGGGCTCGTTGCCCTGACCTGCGCCTTGGCGCCGCTGGCCCCCAATTTTGCCCTGCTCTGCGTGGCCCGGGCGGTCATGGCACTGGGCACCGCCACGGCGTATCCCAGTGCTGTGGTGATGGTGGGCGCGATTGCGCACCGGGCCAAGGTGGACCCGGCCCGGCCGCTGGGCCGGCTCCAAATGGCGAACACGTCGGCTGCTGCCGTGGGTCCCGTCGTCGGGGGTTTACTGGTGGGCTTCGTGGGATGGCAGTCGCTGTTCCTGATCAATGTTCCACTGGCGTTGGTAGCGCTGCTGATAGTGCGACAGGCCGCACCCGCAGACCAGGTCCGGGAGCGCGGCAGCGTGGCGCAGCTGGTGAAGGACTCGGATGTTCCGGGCATTGCCGGGTTTATCGCAGCCCTGTTGTTGGTCATGATGGCCGCGCTGAACGTGGCGCCGGACTACCGCTGGTGGATGCTGGCCGCCGGTACCGCTGTGGCAGCGCTCTTCGCCTGGCGGGAGTTGCGGTTCGCCAAGCCGTTCTTGGACCTGCGGCTACTGGGCCGCAACAGGCCCCTCATGCTGGTGTACCTGGCGTTCGCGGTGTTCAGCAGCGTCTACTACTTCGTTTTTTTCGGCCTGCCGCAGCTCCTGCAGGAGGCGGGCGGCTATGATCCCGGCGTCGTGGGCCTGCTGATGCTGCCCCTTGCCGGGATGTCCGTGGTGGCCACCCCGTGGGCAGTTTCCGCGATGGGAAGGTTCGGTGTGCGCCGGGTGCTGCTCGCCGGCGTCGTCCTCCTGACGCTTGTGGCGGCACTGATGTGGCTGCTGACAGGAACACTGGCCATTCCCCTGGTGTTGGTGCTGACTGCGCTGATGGGGATTCCCTACGGGACGGTCAGCATCGCCTCCAACCAGGGCATGTTCCTCTCCACCCGGCCGCAGGACCGCGGTGTCGCTGCGGGGATCTACCAGACGTGCCGCTACGTGGGCGCGATCACTGCCACGGTGATGATCGGCGTGTTCGCGTCCGGCGGCGTGCACCAGGAAAGCTGGATGCGCATGGTGGTCGCCATGCTGGTGCTCTGCGCGGTGACGTTTGGGATTTCGGTTTTCTGGCGGCAGCCGAAGGCATAGCCAGACCCTTCAGGGAGGGGACGGGCCCCCTGGGACGGGCACGGGGAAGCGTGCCGGGCTGGCCGCTTACGGGCAGTAGTGCGCTTCCCGGTCGTACTGGACTTTGGTCGCGGTCCGGTGGGTGTCCTCCCGTTCCCAGCACTGCCGGGTTGTGTCCGTGGTTTGCTCCAGGTAGTGCTGGCCCGATTCCACAACCTGCCCGTCGCGGACCAGGATGTGCGAGTGCGTTTGGGTGTGAATGGTGTTCAGGAGCGTTCCCCCGTAGGTGACGGTCAGCGTATCGACATAGTTGCTCGAGCTCGAGGTGGACTGAATACCGCTGGGTGTCGAAACCTGGTGGCTGACTGCCGTGCCGGTACGGCATACGGTGTAATAGTGGCCAATCTGGCACTCGTTGAACTTGGTAACGTCTGCGCCGTTGCTGCCGGCGGCCTGTGCGGGGGCCGCGAACAGCGCAGCGCCGAAGGCCAGGGCGGTGCCGATGAGGGCCGTGCGTTTAATGAGCATTGCGATGTGTCCTGCCGGGGTAAGGGGGCACGTGCCCCGTGCCCCGATTCGTGCAGCGGAAACAGCCCCCAGCCCCTCCTGGCCCCTTCGGCCAGCCGCCCCTTAACTGTCGCCGCCGGGCGGTGCTGCCTCCAGTGCCATAGGTCCCTGACGGGAGGACGGAGGAGGATGAAGACGGCGACGCGGTTCGTAAACGGAGCCTTGCGGCGGAATGCGCGTCCCGTCGTCGTACTTTCCAGCCCTCAGCCGGACTGCCCGGCAACAGGAGTGACCCGGATGCGGGCGATCCGCAGCCTGTCCATGCTGAGGACCGTCAGGAGATAGCCAGGAACCTGGACCTTGTCTCCGGCAGAAGGGAGCCGCCCCAACCGGTCCATCATGAAGCCCGCCACCGTTTCGTAATGGCCCTCCGGCAGGGCGATTCCGGAGGCTGCCCTGAACTCTTGCAGGATCAGGCCGCCGTCGACCACGATGCTTCCGTTGGCCACGGTGACGCGGTCTTCGTGCTCGGCGCCGGTGTCGTACTCGTCGTAGATTTCGCCCACGAGTTCTTCCACCAGGTCTTCGAGCGTGACCACGCCGTCCGTGCCGCCGTATTCGTCCACCACCAGGACAATGTGCTGGTTGGTCTTGCGCATCCGGGACAGCGCCGGCAGGACCCTGTTGGTTCCGGGCATGGCCAGGATGGTCCGGGCAATGTCTTGTACCGGCGCCAGGTCCTGAACCTCGTCCCGGGGCATCAGGTCTCGGATATGGACGAAGCCCAGGACGTCGTCGGGGGTCCTGCCAATAACGGGAAACCGGGAATAGGGGCCGTCCCTAAGCATCTCGCGGGCGGCCCCGATGGTTGTTGTCCCGTTGATGAAGGTCACTTCCGTACGGGGCCGCATGACCTCCTGCAGCGTCCGGTCCCCGGCACCGAATACGTCGGCCAGGATGTGGCGGTTGCTTTCCTCCAGGGCCTCGCTTTCCGCCACCATGTCCCACAGCTCCTCCGACGTGATGCTTGCCCGCTTGGCATGCGGGTCGCCGCCGACAAGCCGTACCACCGCGTCGGTGGAGACGGAGAGGAGCCAGATGACCGGCCGCATGACCCTCGAAAGGGCGATCAGCGGCGGGGCCAGGATCCTGGTCAGGGCGACGGGGTTTTGCAGGGCAAGCCTCTTGGGTGCCAGCTCGCCGAAGACCAGGGACAGGTAGGCCACCAGCAGTGTCATGCCAACGAACGACGCCGGCCCGGCGGCGGCCCCGAGTCCAACGGCTTGCAGGAGGGGCACGACGACGGGCGCGATCGCCGAGGCGCCGTACGCCGCGGAGAAAAACCCGGCCAGGGTCACCCCGATTTGGACCGTGGAGAGGAACCGGTTGGGGTTCCGCGCCAGGGCTGCGGTCCGAACCCCGGAGGCGCCGGACTTTTCGATGCGGCGGATCTGGCCCTCGTGCAAGGACACCAGGGCCATTTCCGCTGCCGCGAAGACTCCGCCCAGCAGAACGAAACTTAGAACCAGAGCGATGTTGACCACGGTGCCGCTGTCCATGAGATGACCTTAGACCTGCCGGCGGCGGGGCGTGGCCGCCGGCAGGTCTAAGGCCAGGAGCCGCAGCCGCGCTGCCCGGCCCTACGTGTACATCAGCGAGCCCGGCGTGGTGAGCTTCTCGCCGGTCTCCAGCCAGGTCTTCAGGCCCGAGAGGATCATGGGCCAGCCGCCGTAGAGCTGCTCGTTGGCACCCTCGCGCAGGTCGCTGTGCGTAACGGTGAGGTGGCAGGAATCGCCTACCGGTTCGATTTCCCAAGTGATTTTGGATGTCCCCTCGGCCTTGACGTCCTCGCCCCACAGCGCGCGCATGGTCTGGACCAAGCGGCGCGGCGGGTCAACCTCCAGGTTTTCGCCGTCGCCAAGGATCTGGCCTGCCTTGGGGTTGCCCATTTCGAAGCGGCCGCCTGGAGTCCAGTCGGACTCCAAGGTGTTTCCGAACTGGTACTTGCTGCGGATCTCACTGTCGGTGATGGCTTCCCAGAGCCGTTCCGGCGTGGTCTTGATGTAAATCTCGAAGATCTTTTCCATGGGACTTTCCAATCTGGATTTGAGGTCGCTGAGGGCAGCGGCCCATGGTTCTGCGTATTTGCTGACCCAGCGGTCGTGGACCAGGCGGATGGGGACCGGGTTGAGGAAGTGCAGCTTTTCCCGCCCGCGACGGCGGCTCACCACCAGGCCTGCGTCCTCCAGGATGCGGAGGTGCTTGGCGATCCCGAACCGGCTCATGCTGAACCGCGCCTCAAGCGCACTCAGGGTCTGGCCGTCCTCGCGGAACAGCTCATCGAGCAGGTCCCGGCGGGTGGGGTCGGAGAGCGCTTTGAACACGTTGTCCATGGGACCAATGATAGGTGACTAAATAGTCACCTATCAAGGGTTATTTAGTGATGGGAGGCCAGGTTCCGGTCCCGCTCCTCGAATACCTCCTCGCCCGGCCCAGTGAAGGCGCGGGACCGTTCCACAGCCTCGATGGAGCCGGTGAACAGCTGGGATTCGTGCGGGTCTGCCGGTGCCTGGGCCCCAGCCGTCCCGGACGAGCCCAGCCCGCGCAACGGTGCCTTGCGCCGGGTGGCTGCGCCGGCGTCGTCCGCTGCCTGTTCCCAGCGCTGGTGCGGCAGCGCCTGCGGATGGTTCTGCTGGAGGAACCTGACCATGGTTTCGCGCACCAGGCAGCGCAGGTCGAAGAGCGCCGCACTGTCCGCGGCGCTGACGAGGATCCGGACGCGGACAAAGCCTCCAGTGGCATCCGTGATTTGCAGGACCCCCACGCGCTCGTCCCACAATTCTGTCCCGGCCAGGACCCGGCGCAGCTCGGTGCGCATGTCCTCCACGGGGGCACGCCAGTCCAGATCGAACTCCACGGTGCCCATGACCTCGGACTGGCGGCGGGTCCAGTTCTCGAAGGGGGTGGTGGTGAAGTACGTGGAGGGCAGGATCAGCCGGCGGTCATCCCAAATGTGCACCACAACATATGTGAGCGTGATTTCCTCAATCCGGCCCCACTCCTTCTGCACCACCACCACGTCGTCCACGCGGATGGCATCGGTGAACGCCAGCTGCATGCCGGCGAAGACATTCACCAAGGACGTCTGTGCGGCGAGCCCGGCCACGATGGAAATCACGCCCGCGGACGCCAGGAGCCCCGCGCCGAGCGCCTGGATGGCAGGGAAGGTCAGCATGGCCGTACCGACGGCGAGCACCACCACCAGTGCCACCGCGATCCGGCGGGCCAGGATCATCTGGGTCCGCAGCCGCCGTGCCCGGCGGTTGTCAGCCACGTCCACGCTGTGCCGGGTCAGCACCACGGCCTCCACAATCAACAGGACCGCGATGGCAAGCCATGCGAACGCGCCGATGAGGGCGATCAGCAGGAGATGGTCGACGCCGGCATGCCAGCTTTCGCTTCCTGCGGTCAGTCCCAGCGCAATGCGGACGCCTGCCAGGCACAGTGCCAGCCGCAGCGGCTGGCGGGCCACCCGCGACGTGGCCTGCAGCTCGGGCCGTTTCCGGTTCAGGCGCAGGACCACCTTGCGGAGCAGCCAAGACAGCGTGAGTCCGGCCACCACCGCCAGGGCCATGGCGATGAAAGGCAGGGCAGAGTTCAGGAACGTGAGCATTCCTTAAGCTGTATCAAGCCCGGGGCGCCCCTCCGAAATCGGGGCGGGAAACTCGACCGCAGCGGAAGGAGCGCGGGTAGCCTTGGGCGCATGCAAAAGATATCGATCGACGCGCTGGCACGTCAGCAGCTCGAGGCGGCCGTCACCTCCACCAACGGCCGCGCTGCAGACACCGTGTACGGCGGCCACGAAAAAATCCTCCGGCAGACTGTCATGGCCATGAAAGCCGGAACCCGGCTGAGCGAGCACCAGAACCCCGGCGACGCCACGGTGTTCGTGATCCAGGGCTGCGTCAGCCTCAAAGCCGGCGATGACTCATGGCAGGGCAAATCCGGGGACCTGCTGATTGTCCCGCCCGGACTGCACAGCCTTCACGCCGAAGAAGACTCCACGTTCCTGTTTACGGTGGCCAAGTACCGCGACTGACGCCATCAGGGCGCGGCCGCCGGGCTTCGCCAAGCGGAAGCCCGGCGCGTTGCCCTGCGGCGCATCCGCTCAGTGCCGCGGGTCAGGCAGGGTCCTTGACCTTGTCCTTGACCTTGTCCTTGACCGGCCGGGGTTCCAGCCAGATCCGTTCGCGCATGCCGGGCGGGTAGGCGTACCTTTTCCCGGCAAGGGTGATGACAAACGCCGCCACCACCGGAATGGCTGCCGCGGCCGGAACCAGCAGCGGGCCGCCCACCACCAGTGCCGCAGAACCATACAGGGCACCAATGGTGATGCCCAACTGGATGGTCAGGACCGTGAGTCCGTTGGCGGCCTCGCTGTATTCGCCGCCCGCGCGGAGGATTGCCGACTGGTTGTAGATGCCGATGGCACCCAGGCCGGCTCCCCAGACGGTCATCAGAATCAACGCCAGGATGAGGTTCCCCACTGCGAAAGGCAACAGGAACATCGATGCGGCGATGGCCGCCGTCGTGAGCAGCAGTGAACGGCGGGGGCGCGAATCCACGGTGAGCCCTGCAATCCAGATGCCCAGCAGGCCTGAACCGCCCAGCACCGTGAGCGAGAGGCTGGTGGCGTAATCGGGCAGGTTCGCCTCACGGATGAACGGCGCGATGTAGGTGAACAGGGCAAAGTGGGCCAGGACCAGCAGCGGCCAGGCAACGGCCACCGATTTCACGCCGGGCTGGCCGATGGCCTTCCGGAGGGATGGCCGGGCAGCGTCGCTGATGCGCCGGACGCGGGGGAGCAGCCAGAACGCGAGAACCGTCAGGACCACGCCGAATCCGGCGAGCACCAGGAACGCCGAACGCCAGCCAAGGAAACCGCCCAGCGCCGTTCCCACGGGCGCGCCGATGGCCAGGCCAAGACTGTTGCCGCTGAAGACGATCGCCAGGGCTTTGCCCACTTTGTCCGCCGGCACCACCCGGGAAACGAACGGCGCCATGGTAGTCCAGAGCAGGCCGTGCGCCAGGCCGCCCACCAGCCGCGCAACCATGGCAGCCGAAAAGTCCGGTGCCAGGCCCACCATCGCATTGCTGAGCGCAAACGTCAGGACCAGCCCCACCAGCAGGGCATGCCGCGGAACTTTCCCCAGCAGCCGCGCCGCGGGAACCACCGTGACTACAATGACGGCAGCGTAGGCAGCGGCAAGGTAGCCGGCTACCGGCTCGGAGACACCCAGGCCGGTGCTGATCTGGGGCAGCAGGCCGGACGGGAGGAGCTCTGTGGTGATGGCAGTGAAGGCAATGGTGGCAAGGACCACCATGGCGGCGTAGGGGAAGCGGGCAGGTTCCGGCGCTGGGATCGCGGAAGACATGGCGGAGTGATCCATTCAAGGGAAGGGGGAAGGAATGCGGCTCTGCTCGCCTGAAATTCCTCCCTTAAATCTACCGGACGGAAGGACGTGTCACAGACGTGACACGTCCTTCCGTCCGGGCGGGGCGACCACGCCGAGGCGTCGCCAGGAAAACCGCCTGCAGGTAAGTTTGTAATGGAACTTCAACGCCCGTTGATCAACTTCGGGCCTGGATGCATGGAGCCCCATGAGTACTTGCCCCGCCGCCAACGTCAAGCTGATGGTCGCCGCGTGAGCGCCCGGCTGCGCGTTTGCCTGCCCGCCCAAAACCTGCTGGACGCACTCGCTCCCGTTGACGGCGTCGATTTTGTGCTCTGGGATCTGGCCGGCCCTGCCCCAGAGGGCCGGCTGGACCTGTTGGTGCCGCCCTACATGGGTAATCCGTCCGCGCTCGCCGCGCTGGCGGGGATGGACGTCGGCCTGGTGCAAAGCCAGTCCATCGGGTACGACGGCGTCGCCTCGGTTTTGCCCGAAGGTGTCACCTTCGCCAATGCCGCGGGAGTCCATGAGACGTCCACGGCGGAGCTCGCCGTGGGCATGATGGTGGCGTCCCAGCGCGGGATCCCTGACTTTGTCCGGAACCAGGAGACAGGAACGTGGGACAACAGTCAGCGCCCCAGCCTGGCGGACAGGCGCGTGCTGCTGGTGGGCTACGGCGGTGTGGGCAAGGCCATCGAAGCCAGGCTGCTGCCGTTCGAAACCGAGGTCACCCGGATGGCCAGCTGTGCCCGGGAGGACGGCCGCGGAACCATCCATGGGATCGACTCGCTGTATGAGCAGTTGCCGCTGCACGAGATCGTGGTGGTCAGCGTTCCCTTGAGCCAGCAGACTGAGCGGCTGGTGGACGCCAAGTTCCTGGCCGCCATGCCGGACGGTGCCCTGCTGGTGAACGTGGCCCGCGGGCCGGTGGCAGACACGGACGCCTTGCTCGCCGAGACGTCAACGGGCCGGCTTCGGGCTGCCCTGGACGTGACAGACCCGGAGCCACTGCCGGCGGACCACCCGCTGTGGGGCACTCCCGGGGTACTCATCACTCCCCACGTGGGCGGCGCGAGTTCGGCCATGTTCCCCCGCATGGTACGCCTGGTCAGGAAGCAGATCGGGCTGCTGCATGAGGGCCGTGAACCGGCAAACGTGGTACTCCCTTAACCCGGCGGCGCCGCGGCCCTATGCTGGGCGCATGTCTACTTTCGAAGTCCGCCGCAGCGCCGTCATCCCTGCCTCCGCCGAGGAGATCTTTCCGCTGGTGAACAACTTCCATGAATGGACCGCCTGGTCCCCCTGGGAGTCGGTTGATCCGGGCATGGACCGCCGCTACTTCGGCAGTGAGTCAGGGACCGGCGCGGGCTATGAGTGGAGCGGCAACCGCAAGGCAGGCAGCGGAACCATGGAGATCGTGGAGTCCCTGCCGTCCAGCCGGATCGGCATCCGCTTGCAGTTCACCAAGCCGTTCAAGGCACTGAACCCCACCACGTTTACGTTCACCCCGGCACCCGGCGGCACTGAGGTGACGTGGCTGATGACCGGGGAGAACAAGGGGATGGGAAAGGTCTTCTCGCTGTTCATGAATATGGACAAGCTGGTGGGTGGCGACTTCGAGCGCGGCCTCGGGGCACTCGCCACCGCGGTGTCCGCCCGGAAAGCCTGATGCTCCGTGGGTGCCGTTGACGACGCCCTGGCTGCAGCCGATGAACCGGACCGCAGCTGCCTGCAGCACGTGGTGGAGGTTGCACGGTCCGTGGCTCCGGATGCCACGGAGGGCATGAGCTACGGGATGGCCGCCCTCAAGGTCGACGGAAAGCCGCTGCTAGCTGCCGTGGCCGCAGCCAGGCACCTTTCGATCTTTCCGTTCTCCTCGGCCGTGGTGGAGGCGGTGGCAGGGCGTCTGGAGGGCTATTCGCTGTCCAAAGGAACCATCCGCTTCAGCGCAGCCCGGCCGGTACCGGACGACGTCCTGGCGGACATTGTCCGGCTGCGGCTGGCTGAAATCCGTCGGTAGGGAGGTGGCAGGCAGGACTTATGGACCTGCCTGCCATCTGTAGCTGCGCCTATCCTGAACCCATGGCTGACACCTTCGCGTCCCTCGTTGACACGTTCAAGAACATCGGCGTGGCCCGGGCCTACGGCCCTCCGGTGAACCTTGGCGGGGAGGAGATTGTGCCCGTGGCGCTGGTGTCCTTCGGCTTCGGCGGCGGCATGGAATCGGAGGAAGGCGCTTCCGGCGGAGGCGGCGGTGGATTCGTCCTGCCCCTGGGGGTGTACCGGACAGTCAATGGGAGCCCGGCGTTCCGCCCCAACACCATCGCCGTCCTGGCATGCCTGGTTCCCCTGGTGGCGGTGGCAGGAAGGGCCGCCCGAAGGGCCATTTCCGCCACCCGGAAATAGCCGCCCCACCCCTGGCCTGCCCCCAATAAAAACCCCTATTCCATGCGGGAACGAACAGTTCCATAATGGGCTCGTACACTTCGGGAACCCCGTGCCGGTTGCTTGTGCCATCGCGGATCAGGGAGCTCCAGGTGGCCGCCCCGGCATTCGGCGGGAAGGACGGCCACAAGCCCGGCGGGGGACGGCCGGACTGGTTCGGGGGAGAGCGTCGCCAGCTGGAAATGTGGCAAGGAGAAGAGTCGTCATGCTCAAAGATATGGAAGTCATGGCTGTTTTGCCCGCGAAGGATATCGACCGGGCCAGGGAGTTCTATCGCGACAAGGTGGGGCTCGAGCCCGACCGGACCATGGCTGACGGCGGCCTGGTCTACCGGTGCGGGAAAGGTACATCGTTCCTCGTGTACCAGACTGACAACGCCGGTTCGGCCAAGAACACGCAGATTGGCTGGGGAACCGATGACGTGCAGCGGGACGTGGAAGAGCTCCGCGGCCGCGGCGTGGTGTTCGAAGAGTACGACATGCCCGGCCTGAAGACCGAGAACGGCATCGCAACGATGGAGGGTTACGGCCAATCCGCCTGGTTCCTGGACAGTGAGGGCAACATCCTCAACATCTCCTCGATGCAGTCTTGACAACCGCGGCCTGCGGTTGCAGGCCCGGGAAGAAACTACGACGCCGGCACGTGCCGCCCGCAGCGCCCGCACCCGGGTGCTTGGCAGCGGCAGGACCGGCGCCGTCGTCGTCAGTGGCCAGTTAATTAGTGGTCAGTTCGACGAAGGACCGGAGGGGAGTGGCGCCAGTGGGCGTGAAAGTGGAGCCGCCGGAGTCGAGGGGAGTCTCGGTGGAGTTGCTGGCAACGGTGGACCTTGCCGGCGAAATCGACGGCATGGAAGGCCTGCAGCTGCGGATGCGGATGGTGACCATCGAGCCCGGAGGCGTCTTCGGGCCTCTGCACGGCCATGCCGGCCGGCCCGGTACCGTGTACATCCTGCAGGGCACCATCACTGACCACCGGGACGGGGTTGCCACGGAGTACGGGCCCGGAGTCGGCTGGCCGGAGGACAGGAACACCCTGCACTGGCTTGAAAACCGCGGGTCGGTGCCGGCGGTGGAAGTCTCCGTGGACATCGTCCGCGGGGACTGACCCGGCGCTTCAGACCGCCGGCTCGCGCCTGCCCAGCGCCATCCGGAGCGCGCCACGGAAGGTGATCCCATTCCGCCTGGTCACGGCCACCAGTGCCGCAATACCGGCCAGGAGCACCACGATGCCGCCGGCGGCGACCGACCAGCGGGCACCGAACTGGCTGCCTATCCAGCCGACCAGCGGCGATCCGACCGCCGTCCCGCCTTGCAGGATGGCCAGGTAGAGCGCCAGCACGCGGCCGCGGAACTGCGGCTCCACGGAGAGCTGGATGCTGGTGTTGCAGCTGTTCAGGAAGGTGATGGATGCCAGGCCAACCGGAATCAAGACCGCTGCATAGATCCAGAACGTTGGTGCGATGCTGCCGAGGATCGTGAAGATCCCGAGCCCCAGCGCCCCGCCGAGCAGAAAGCGCAGCCGAGGGCCGGACCGCCGCGCGGCCAGGAGCGCTCCCGCCAGGGTACCCACGGCCATGATGGAGCCCAGCAGGCCGAATTCGCTGGGGCCCATGCTGAACTCGGTGGTGGCCATCAGTGAATTGATGACGGGAAAGTTCATCCCGAACGCGCCCAGGATGCCCACCAGGACCATGATTAGCATCAGGTCCGGCCGCCGGCGCACATATCTGATTCCCTCGGCGACCTGGTGCTTGTTCCGGATACCCTTCGCGGTTGGGGCGGCCTGGGTGATGCGGATCCTGAACAGCGAGACCAGGACTGCGGCAAAGCTCGCGGCGTTCAGCAGGAACACAGGGCCCGTGCCCACCCAGGCGATGAGCACGCCGGCGATGGCCGGGCCTGTGAGCCTGGCAGTGTTGAAGGACGCCGAGTTCAGCGCCACCGCATTGGAAATGTTGTCTTGGCCCACCAGCTCGGACACAAAGGCCTGCCGGGCCGGGGCATCCACGGCGCTGGCCACACCAAGGCAGAACGCAGCCACATAGGCATGCCACAGCTGGGCGGTGCCGGTAACCACCAGCAGGCCGATGGCCAGGCCGGTGAAGCCCATGGCCAACTGGGTCCACATCAGGATGATGCGTTTGCGGTAGCGGTCCGCCAGCACTCCACCGTAAGGGCCGACCAGCAGCATGGGCAGGAACTGCAGGCCGGTGGTGAGGCCCACTGCGGCGCCGGAGTGGTCGGTGAGGACGGTCAAGACCAGCCAGTCCTGAGCCACCCGCTGCATCCAGGTGCCGATGTTGGAGACGATCGCGCCGCTGGCCCAGATGCGGTAGTTGGGGTTCTCGAGGGCCCGGAACATGGCGCTCATTTGCCGCTCATTTCCTGCATGATGCGGGCCGCGCGGCTGAGGATGAGCCGGTCGTCCTCGCTGAGCCCTGCCACGCGCCGGGCCAGCCACGCGGTCCGCTGCCGGCGTGCTTCCTCAAGCACCGTCCTGCCCGCGTCGGTGATGTCCACGCGGACCTGGCGGCCGTCGTCGGGATGGGCGGACCTGGTGACAAAACCCTGGTCGGCGAGGGCGTTGACGATCCTGGTCATGGAAGGAGCCTGTACGTGTTCGCTCTCTGCCAGTGCGCGCAACGTGCTGGGACCGCTGCCGTTGAGCAGGGCCAGGACCGTGTACTGGCCGGGGGTGATGATGTCGCCGGTGGCCTCGACGCGGAGCCGCCGGGAGGTGCGCATCACGGCGGTGCGCAGGTCGATGGCGAGGGTGTCGGGAGCGGTAGGGTCCGCGGTTGGCTGGGGTTTGGTGTGGGCGGGTGACATATAAGCGGGTGCGCCTCCTGCTGGCATTATTTAGCACTGCTAATTAGTTCTGCTAACTATTATGCCGCCCATGGTTGCCCGTGGCAACGGTCCAGCGTGTGGTTTTGCTGACAAGCGCGGGCAGAGCGGGGGCCGCGACGGGCCGCAGAACCGACTAGAACCGCAAATCCACGTAGGCGTCGGCCACGGCCAGCGCCCGGTGACCGGCACCGACGTCCCGGTGGCGAGCCGCGGGTCTGGCCGCTTCGGCGCCGCGGGCGTAGGCTCTGACACACCATGACTGAACAGCAGCCTTTTGAAGTGGTCCGCACATATCCGCACTTCGAGCTGCGCCGGTACCCGGACTATGTGGTGGCCGAGGTCAGGGTCACCGCGGACTTTGACCGTGCCGGCAACGCCGCCTTCCGGTATCTGTTCAACTACATCACCGGGAGCAATACCGCGCGGCAGAAGCTGGCCATGACCGCTCCGGTGATCCAGGAAACGGCCTCCCAAAAACTGGCGATGACGGCGCCCATACTGCAAAGCGGGCCACTGCCGGGGAGGGGTGGCCCGGCCGAATTTGTGGTGGCCTTCGTCCTGCCGGCCGGGCTGACCGTCGAGTCGGCGCCCGTCCCCACCGATTCCAGGGTTACGGTGCGGGGAGTTCCCGGATCCCTGTCGGCTGTCCAGGGGTTCTCAGGCAGCGGCTCCGCTTCTTCTTTCGAGCGCCACAACAACGGATTGCAGGCAGCACTCGCGCTGGCCGGCCTGGCGCCAGTCGGCCCTCCCAGGTTCGCCCGCTTCGACCCGCCCTTCAAGCCTTGGTTCCTGCGCCGCAACGAGGTAGTGCAGGACGTTCGGCAGCCACAATAGCGATCTGCCCGGGGGTGAACCCCTGCAGCCGCCGGCTTCTTATGAGGCGGACTCAAGCCAGGTGTTGATGGCGGCCCGGGCGGCGTCGGGCTGTTCGTGGAAGACCAGGTGCCCGGCGCCGTCCAACACGGTGAAACTGGCTGAGGGCATCGCGGCTGCCATTTCTTCGGCTGCGGCGAGGGGGATCAGGCGGTCCTGCGCTCCGTGGATGATCGCCGTCGGGCAGTCAATGGACGGCAGCAGCGAGCGGAGATCGGCCCGCTGCACCACTGCCTGCTGCTGACGCAGGAAGGCGTCCGCGCCAACCGGGGTGGTCATGGCGCGCCAGGTTGCCAGGAGTGCATCGTCGAGTTCGTTCCCTGCTGCCACCACGCCAGGGAAGGCGGCGTCGATCAATGCGTTGAACTGCCCGTCTTCCACCAGTGCGGACTGGCGGGCCCGCGCTTGGATCTGCTCCGCGGTATCGGCACGGGCGGAGGTGCTGACAAGTGCCAGCGCGGTGACCCGGCCGGGTGCCTGCCTGATGATTTCGAGGGCGACGTACCCGCCCATGCTTGTGCCGAGGACCGCGATATCGCCGATATTCTCGCGGAGGATCCTCTGGGCCATGGCCTCGATGGTGTCGTCGTGGCGCGTGTCAGCCACCGTCACTTGACCCCTGGTCCACGCAGCATCGAGCACGGGTGCATAGGCGAGGGGTGAGCAGAGCAGGGGCGGTATCAGTACTGTCTTCATGGTTCCAGTCTGGCTGCTCCCACTGACATGGATGCGGCGTAGCCGGTCCCACCGGGCCTATCGCCAGCTCCGATAGTTTCTTCATAGTCTGGAAAATCCCGAACCGGACGTACGCCCGGATCATTGGAATTCCCAGGTAAATCTCTCAGGCGTGCCTTTGTTAGCGTTACCATCCGCGGCGCCGCACTCAGGGGAAGTGCGCTCCTACTTTCGCGAACTTGTTGTTATTGCTGAAAGTTTACGATAGTTTCTCTATGTGATGCAGGTCGCACTGGTGGGGAGCCCGCGGCCAACATGCCAACCAAAGGACAATGATGACCAGCGACCAACGCACCCACACTCCTGAACACCGGCTCAAGCGCCTGCATGAGCGGCTTGGCGGTATCGCGTACGGCGGGACTACAACCCGGAACAGTGGCCGCGCGAGGTCTGGGACGAGGACGTCCGCCTCATGAAGGACGCGGGGGTCAACCTGGTCACCCTGGCCGTTTTCTCCTGGAGCCGGCTCGAAACGGCAGATGGCGTCTACGACTTCGGCTGGCTGGACGAGATCATGGACCTGCTCCACGCAAACGGTATCGGCGTGGACCTGGCCACCCCTGACGCCGTCCCGCCCGCGTGGCTGATTGCGCGGCACCCGGACATCCTTCCGGTCCTCGCGGATGGCAGCACCTTCGGCTTTGGCTCCCGCCAGCACTTCGACGTCTCCCACCCCGCCTACCGGGCAAAGTCCCTGGCGATGGCGGAGAAGATGGGGGAGCGGTACGCCGCCCACCCCGCCCTGTGCATGTGGCACGTCAACAACGAGTACGGCCCCGTCTCCTACGGCCCGCACGCGGACCGTGCCTTCCGGGAATGGCTCCAGGCCAAGTACGGCAGCCTCGAGGACCTGAACCGGGCCTGGAGCACGGACGTGTGGGGCCAGGTCTACTCCGACTGGGCCCAAGTCAACGCCCCGGCCCAGCCCCGCACCTGGTCCAACCCATCACGCCGCCTCGACTACCACCGGTTCACCTCGGACAGCATGCTGGCGCACTACAAGGCAGAACGGGACATCCTTCGCCGGCACACGCCGGAGCTGCCGGTCGTCACCAACTTCATGCGCTTCTACAAGAACAACGACTACTGGGCCTGGGCCGCCGAGGAAGACGCCGCCGCGCTGGACATCTACCCTGACCCGCGCGAAGCCGACGCCCACGTTGCCGCCGCACTCAACTTCGACCTGATGCGTTCACTCCGGAAAGGCCAGCCCTGGCTGGTGATGGAACAAGCCACGGCAGCGGTCAGCCAATGGTCAGTCAACGTCTCCAAGCTCCCCGGCAAGATGCGTTTAGGCTCCTACCAGGCGATCGCCCAGGGAGCCGATTCCATCCTCTTCTTCCAGTGGCGCCAGGCCAAGGGCGGCACTGAACGATTCCACTCCGGCATGGTCAACCACGCCGGGCCGGACACCCGGGTTTTCCGCGAGGTCTGCGAACTGGGACGCGAATTGAAGAACCTGTCAGGAATTACCGGCACCCGCTCCACCGCCGCAGTGGCACTCGTTTTCGACTGGGACTGCTGGTGGGCCCTGGAGCTGGGCAACTCGCCCCGCTCCGACCTGAACTACGCCCAGGAAGTCCTCCGCCTGTACCGGCCCTTCTTCGACGCCAACATCACCGTGGACTTCGTGGACACCACCAGCGATCTCAGCCAGTACAGCCTGGTGGTCCTTCCCGCCACCTACCTGCTCACCGATGACGCCGCCCGGCGCCTGGAGGACTATGTCTCCGGCGGCGGCCGCCTGGTGGCAAGCTACCTTTCCGGCATCGTGGACCAGGACAACACCATCCGTCTGGGCGGCTACCCCGGCGCCCTCCGCAACGTCCTGGGCGCGTGGAGCGAGGAGCTGCACCCGCTCGCCGGAGAGGACGAGGCCGTAAAGCTCACAACGGCCGACGGCGGCACGGCCTCAGCGGATTACTGGACCGAACACCTCCACGCCACCACGGCGGACGTGCTGGCCAGCTACGCCTCGGGCAGGCTGGCCGGGTCGCCGGCCGTCACCCGCAACAGTTTCGGCAGCGGAACCGCCGTGTATCTCTCGGCGAGGGTGGACGGCACCTTCCTGGAGGAACTGCTCCACGCCGAACGGACCGCTGCGGGGATCCGCCCCGAGCTGGAGGCGCCGCTGGGAGTCCAGGTCCGGCGTCGTACCGGCAACGGACGCAGCTACCTGCTGGTCCTCAACCACAACGACGCGCCCGCCCGGGTGGACGTCGGCGCTGGCGGCAGGGACGTGCTCAACGGCCCCCGCATCACCGGTGCGGTGGAAGTTGCCGCCAACGGGGTTCTGGTCCTGGAAGAGGCAGCTGCAGAAAACGCCCGCGAACACGCAGAAACCGTCCGGTAGGAGGCAAATATGGCCATGCGATTGGAAGTACCTCCCGAGGCGGTCACCACGAACCCGCCCGGCAGCAAAGACAAACCCCGGAACAAGCCGGGCGGCTGGAAGCTGGCCATCAAGCGCGACTGGCGGCTCTACACGCTGGTGCTGCTGCCGTTGGCCTACTTCGCCATCTTCCGGTACCTGCCCATGGCCGGCAACGTCATCGCGTTCCGGCAGTTCCAGCCGGGCGGCAGCATCTTCGGCGAGAAGTGGGTGGGACTGAAGTACGTCACCCTGTTCATCAACGATCCCAGCTTCTGGCAGGCCTTCCAGAACACCATCATCCTGGGCGTGCTGACGCTCCTCTTCTGCTTCCCCATGCCCATCATCTTCGCGCTGATGCTCAACGAGCTGCGCTCGCAGAAGTTCAAAAAATTCGTCCAGACCGTGGCCTACCTGCCGCACTTCATGTCCGTGGTGATCATCGCCGGCATGATCCTGCAGAACTTCTCCATGACCGGCACGGTGAACCAGATCGCCAACACGGTCTTCGGCACCACGGTGAACTTCACCCAGGACGCTGCCTGGTTCCGGCCCATGTACATCAGCTCCGAAGTGTGGCAGACCATGGGCTGGGGCGCCATCCTGTACCTGGCCGCCCTCACCAAGGTGGACGAGTCACTGTATGAGGCCGCACGGATCGACGGCGCCAACCGGTGGCAGCAGACCTGGCACGTGACCCTCCCGGCCATCCGGCCCACCATCATCACCCTGCTGATCCTGAACATCGGCACCTTCATGGCCGTGGGCTTCGAGAAGATCCTGCTGATCTACAACCCGCTCAACTACCAGACCTCTGACGTCATCTCCACCTACCTGTACCGGGTGGGCCTGGAATCCTCCAACTTCAGCTATGCGGCGGCGATCGGCATGTTCGAATCCGTCATCGGCCTCACGCTGATCCTCTCCGCGAACGCCATCTCCAAACGGCTCGCGGGAACGAGCCTGTGGTGAAAGGGGCCACCGTGAAAGGGACAACCGTGAAGGAAACCGCAGTCCAGGAGGCCACAGCGCCAACGGCGGACACCGGCGTGCTGCTCAAGGACATGAAGGTCTCCCGTGGCATGCGGGTGTTCCGCGTGGCCAACCTCGTGTTCCTCCTGGTGGTGGTCTTCCTGACCATGTATCCGTTCCTGAACATCCTGGCGCAGAGCTTCTCCAGCGAAGGGTTCATCAACGCCGGACAAGTCAACCTGTTCCCGCTGGGGTTCAACACCCAGACCTACCAGCTGATCCTGGCGGACTCGGTGTTTTGGCGGAATTACGGCAACACCGTCCTGTACACGGTGGTGGCCACCGCGATCTCGATGGTCCTGACCACCAGTTTCGCGTACGCCATTGCCAAGAAGGACCTTAAGGGACGCAGCGTGTTCATCGGCATCGCCGTGTTCACCATGTTCTTCAACGGCGGCCTGATCCCCAACTACGTGCTCATCACGTCGCTGGGCATGCGGGACACGCTGTGGGCGGTGGTGCTGCCCAACGCCATCAGCGTCTTCAACCTGCTGATCATGAAGTCGTTCTTCGAGAACATGCCGCGGGAACTGGAGGAGGCGGCCGCCATCGACGGACTCACCCAGTACGGCGTCCTGTTCAAAGTGGTGCTGCCGCTGAGCAAGGCCATCGTGGCCACCATGGTGCTGTTCTACGCCGTGGCCAACTGGAACTCCTGGTTCCAGGCGTTCCTCTACCTGGACAACCCGGACCTGTTCCCGGTGACCATCTACCTCCGCAACATGATTGCCGGTGTCACCACCGCGGGCTCCGCCGGCGGCACGGCCGAGAACGTGGGCCAGATTGCCGCCAACATCCAGTCGGTGACCATCGTGCTCACCATCATTCCCATCCTGTGCGTCTACCCGTTCGTCCAGAAGTACTTCTTTTCGGGCGTCATGCTCGGCTCCGTCAAGGAATAACCCGTTATGAAAGGAAAACCCATGATCCGCAGACGAGACTTCCTCGGCCTGTCCGCGATTGCAGCCTTCGGCCTGGTGTTGGCCGGATGCGACTCAGATTCCGGCAGCAAGGTGGACACCTCAAAGGCCCGCAACGGTGCGATGGACAGTTTCAAGGTGGGGGACACGTTCAAGGCGACGACGCCGCTGAGCTTCACGTTCCTCTTCAGTGACCAGCCCACGTACCCGTACAAGAAGGATTGGCTGCTGTTCACCAAGATGGCCGCCGACAACAACGTCACACTGCAGCCCACCATCGTCCCCAGCAGCGACTACGAACAGAAGCGCAGCCTCCTGATCAGTTCCGGGAGTGCCCCCGAGATCATCGCCAAGACCTACCCCGGCCAGGAGAGTGCCTATGTGTCCTCCGGCGCGGTCCTCCCGGTCAGCGACTACGTGGACCTCATGCCCCATTACCAGGACAAGGTCAAGAAGTGGAAGCTGGAACCTGAAATCGCAGGGCTCACCCAGGAGGACGGAAAGTACTACGTCCTGCCCGGCCTGCACGAGGAACTCTGGCCTGACTACACGCTCGCGTTCCGCACCGATGTCCTGGAAAAGGAAGGCATTGCCGAGCCCAAGAGCTGGGACGAGTTCCGCGAGGTGCTGCGCAAGCTCAAGAAGTCCCACCCCGACGTCGTGCCCTTCTCCGACCGGTTCAACGGCAACAGTGTGCTGAACATTGCCGGCACCGCCTTCGGCACGGTGTCCGGCTGGGGCCTGGTGGACGGCCTGATGTTCGATGACAGCAAGAAGCAATTCGCCTTTGGTTCGGCCAACAGCCAGTTCAAGGACCTGGTCACCTACTTCAACTCGCTGGTGTCCGAGGGCCTGATGGATCCGGAAAGCTTCACCCAGACCGACGATTCAGCCATCCAGAAGTTCACGTCCGGCAAGTCGTTCGTGATCAGCGCCAACTCGCAGAACATCATCACGTACCGAACATCCATGGAGCAGTCCCTGGGCAAGGGCAACTTCGCGGTCCGCAAGATCACGGTCCCGGGCGGCCCCGCAGGGGATCTCATCGGCGGATCGCGGCTGGAGAACGGCATCATGCTGAACTCTTCGGTGAAGGACAAGGACAGCTTCGTGGCGCTGATGCAGTACATCGACTGGCTGTTCTACAGCGACGCCGGCCAGGAGTTCTCCAAGTGGGGCGTGCAGGGCACCACCTACACCAAGGAAGGCAGCAAGCGCGTCCTGGCCAAGGACATCAACTTCCAGGGCCTGAACCCTGCCGGCACCAAGGACCTCCGCGTGGACTACGGCTTCTCCGGCGGAAACTTCTCCTACGGCGGCACCACAGACCTGCTGCAATCCACCTTCAATGACGAGGAACTGGCCTTCCAAAAGGCCATGAAGAGCAAGACGCCCAAGCCGGTGGCGCCGCCGGTGCCGTTCAGTGACGCGGACCGTGAACAGGCCACGCTGGTGCTTACGCCGCTTAAGGACCACGTCAAGCAGAACACCCTGAAGTTCATCACCGGCCAGCGGCCCCTCTCCGAGTTCGACGCCTACGTCAAGGAACTGGACAGCAAGGGGATGGGCAAGTATGTAGATTTGGCCAACAAGGCGTACAAGGCTTACGCGGACAAGAAGTAGGGCGGACGACGGCGGCAGCGGGCCTGCCGTGGTGACCGAAAGGCAGTTGGTGGTTCAGAAGAAAGCGGAGTACGGTGCCGGCCCCCTGTTCAGGGCGGCCGGCGCCGTGGCGGGCGTGATGACGGGCTCGGCCCTGCTGGTGCTGGCCAACGTGCTGCTGCTGGTGGCATTGGCGGCGGCCCCGCTCGCAGGCGTTTGGCTGGTCCTGCCGGCGCTCGTTCCGGCCGGGCCCGCCCTGGTGGCGTGCATGTATGCGTTCAACCGGATGCTCGCCGGGCACGGGGGCCAGGTGTACCAGGACTTTATCCGCGGCTATCGGATGAATGTGGGCCAGGCCTTGCAGGTGTGGCTGCCGTACCTGTTGGTCCTGGCTGTCATCGCCGTTAACCTCGCGGGGCTGCCGTTGCTCGGGCCGGCCGCCCCGGCACTCCGGCCGGCGTTGGTGGTCCTTGCGCTGATCGTGGCCACCGCGGGCCTGAACGCGCTGCTGCTGCTGTCCCGGTTCTCGTTCCGGACCCGGGACCTTTACCGGCTGTCCCTGTACAGCTTCAGCGCCCGGAAACGGGTTTCATTAGGCAACGCAGGAATCCTGTTCGTCTCCGCCACGCTGCTGCTGATGACCACCACGTACCTGCTGCCGGTGCTCGCCGGGACGGTGGTGTTCCTGGTGTGCCTGAACTCCCGCCCGCTGCTGGCGCTGGTCGAAGAGAAATTCACCGCCGCCTAAGCCAAGAGGCCCTACAGCGGAGTAACCGTCACCGGCGTCAACATCTCCCGGTCAAAGCCCACCACGCGGCGCCCGCCGTGCAGGATGAGTTCGTGGGTGTGGATGTCCCGGCTGCTGGACGTTGAAACGTGCAGCTTCACCAGGCCCGGGGTCACCACGCGCTTGAGGTCCACTCCGGTGAAGGACGTCCGGTCCGCGTGCACCGTGAACTCCACCCGGGCCGATGCGCCGGCGGCAAGGTCCACCCGGGCGTAGCCAATCAATTCGCGGACAGGCCGCACCACCTCGCCCACCGGGTCCTCAAGGTACAGCTGCACCACTTCCGCTCCGTCAACCGGGCCGGTATTGGTCACCGTGCATCCCACGGTGACGGCGCCCGACGTCGTCATGGTGGGCCCGCTGGCCGTGTGGCAGGAAAAGTCGAAGGTCGTGTAGGACAGGCCGTGCCCGAACCCGAACAGCGGCGACGGATCCAGCGCGCTGACGCCGGACGGCCCGGCCAGGCGGCTGTGCAGGTAGGTGCCAGGCTGCCCGCCGGAAGTCCGCGGGACGGACACCGGCAGCTTGCCGGAGGGGCTCACGGCTCCGGTCAGGACGTCCCACAGCGCCTCGGCACCCTCCTCGCCCGGGAAGAACCCCTGGATGATCGCCCCGGCCCTGCCTGCGAAGTCGCCCAAGGCATAAGGCCGGCCGCTGAGGACCACCACCACGGTGCGCGTTCCGGCAGCCTCGGCCGCGGTGAGGACCTGGTCCAGCATGCGGTGCTGGTCGCCGGGGAGCCGCAGGTCGGCCGCATCGTTGCCTTCGCCGGAGGTGCCGCGGCCAAAGAGGCCCGCATTGTCACCCACCACGATCACGCAGGTGTCCACGCCTGAGGCCAGCCCGCAGGCTTCCTGGATCTGCGCGTCGCTGATGGCCTCGCACGTTCCGGTGGCCGCGGTCCGGATCCGGCCCCAACGCCCGGCGGCTGCACCGGCCACGGTGGGAACCCGGATCCCCATGGGCACATCGGGATGGGAAGCGCCGACGTGGGCGTCAAAGGAATAGCAGCCCAGCATGGCGAACGGGTCCTGCGCCAGCGGTCCCACTACGCCCAGCGACGCCAAAGCCGCCGCCGGCAGCGGCAGGCTTGGCCCGTCGTCGTGCGTCCTGTTGGTCAGCACCAGGGACTGTGCCGCGATCTCCCGGGCCAGTGCCCGGTGGGCCTCCGGGTCAAGGTCGATGGCACCGGCAGCCAGGGCCGGGGGAGCGGGGTCGAAGTCGGGCGCGAGCAGCCCCGCTTCCTGCTTCTGCCGGAGCACCCGCAGGAGCGCCGTGTCCACCAGGGATTCGGGGACCTCGCCGGAGCGCACGCGCTCCAGCAAGGGCGTGCCATAGCAGTTCACCGTGGGAAGTTCCACGTCGACGCCCGCTGCCAACGCGAGGGCTGCCGCCTCCCCGGAGTCGGCGGCCACGCCGTGCGTGGCGTTGAGGAACGCGATGCCGAAGTAGTCTGCCACCACGGTCCCGGCGAAGCCCCATTCGTCCCGGAGGAGGGAGGTGAGCAGGGCGCGGTTGGCCGCGGCGGGGACTCCGTCGGTGTCCGTGTAGGCGTGCATCACGGAGCGGGCGCCGCCGTCCTTGATGGCCAGCTCGAACGGGGGCAGCATCACGTCCGCGAGCTCCCGGGGGCCCATGGAGACCGGCGCGTGGTTCCGCCCGGCGCGTGAGGCGGAATAGCCCACGAAGTGCTTGAGGGTGGCCACGATTCCTGCCCCTTCCAGCCCTTGGACGTAGGAGCTTGCCACGGTGCCCACCAGGTAGGGGTCCTCGCCGATGGTTTCTTCCACCCGGCCCCAGCGGAGGTCGCGCACCACATCCAGCACCGGCGCCAGGCCCTGATGGACGCCCAGTTCCCGCATCTGGCCGCCGATCAAGCCGGCCATTTGGCGCACCAGCCCCGGATTGAAGGTGGCGCCCCACGCCAGCGGCACGGGGAAGGCGGTCGCTTTCCAGGCGGCCAGGCCAGCCAGGCATTCTTCGTGCACCTGAGCCGGAATGCGGAAGCGGGAAGCGGCCATGATCTGCTCCTGTGCGGCTGCCAGCCGGCGCGCCCCCTCGAGCGGTTCCAGCGGGACCGTCCCGTACATCCGGGTGATCTGGCCGAGGCCCGCGGAGATCACGTCCTCCCAGGAGCGGGCGTCGCCTGCCATCTCGTTTTGCAGCGGAGCCACGGAGTCGCCGTCAGTGGAGGCGTTCACCCACACACCCACCAGCTGGGCCAGTTTCTCCTCCAAGGTCATCTGCCGCACCAGATCGTCGACGGACAAGCGTCCGACGGCGGCAGGCGGCTCCATGCCCGCCGTACGTGAGGGGAGGGCTTGCTTTTCGGCGGCACCGCTGGTCACGGGCGTCTCCTAGGATCGGAAGATGTTTCTAAGAAAGTATCAGAAACTTATGTTTAGTTTCTAGGTGGAAATCCCTTGACTCTATAGAGCAAATCTTCCTACGGTTGAAACCGGGCCCAAATTGCGGCTGTGATGGCTTCCAGAAACTTCGCGCAACCTCCGGAAACTTTCTCAGAGACGCTGCCGGGCAGCGACAACACTGGCTGACGCCGGGTGGCCCTGAACTTTCACGGCAACAACTTCACTGCAACGACTTCACTGCAACGACGGAGAGAACATGCGGACATACAAAGTGGCCATTGTGGGCACCGGCGGGATCGCCGCGGTCCACGCGGACAACCTGGCGCGGACCGGCGGGCGTGCCGAGCTCGTGGCCGCGTGCGACGTGGACCGGGGACGGCTGGACGCCTTTGCCGGCACGCATGGGATTCCCGGCACGTACCTGACGCTGGCCGAGCTGCTGGCGGAGGCCCGGCCGGACATCATCCACCTCTGCACCCCTCCCATGCTGCACATCGATCAAGCCATCGAATGCCTCGAGGCCGGGGTGCACGTGCTCTCGGAGAAGCCCCCGGCGCTGAGCCTGGCGGATTTCGACCGGCTCGAGAAGGCCCAGGCCAAAGGCGGCGCCCAGTTCTCCTGCGTGTTCCAGCACCGGTTCGGGGATGCCGCCGCGGCAGCCCGGGAACTGATCGGGGGCGTAGGCTTCGGCCGCCCGCTGGTGGCCCGCTGCGATACCCTCTGGTACCGGCCGGACAGCTACTGGGACCTGCCCTGGCGGGGCACATGGAACGCTGAGGGCGGCGGCCCCACCATGGGCCACGGCATCCACCAATTCGACCTCCTCCTCCACCTGCTGGGCCCATGGGAGGAAGTCACCGCGATTGCAGGCCGGCAGGCACGTGCCACCTCCACCGAAGACCTGTCCGCCGCACTGGTCCGGTTCCGCAACGGTGCCGTGGCCACCATCGTCAACTCGCTGCTCTCGCCCCGGGAAACCTCGGACATCCGGATTGACTGCGAGTTCGCCACCGTGGAACTGGGCCACCTTTACGGTTACGCCACGGACAACTGGACCGTCACCGGCGCTCCAGGCCACGAAGACCAGGTCCGGGCCGACTGGAACAGCCGGCCCCTGGAGCGCGGCAGCGGACACTCCGCCCAGTTCCTGGCCATGTACCACGCGCTCGACGCCGGGCTTCCGCTGCCCGCCGGCGCGGACTCCGCCCGGCAAACACTTGAGCTCGCTGCCGCGATCTACGCGTCCGCCTTTACCGGCCGGGCCGTCCGCCGCGGCGAGATTGTCCCGGGCCACCCCTTCTACGGCGGGATGGACGGAGACGGGCTGGGCACCGCCGCACTGGACGCCACAGCCCTCAACGAAACAGCCTTCGACGCCGCCCGCGCCTGACACCCCAACCTGCCAAGGAGCCTCCCGCCATGCCCACCACCACACCTTCAACCGTCCATACTGCCCTGCTGGATGTTGCCGACGACGGCGCAGCCCTCACCTTCACAGCCGACGGCAAGCCCATCGCCACCTACACCTACCGGCCCACGGACGCCCAATACGAGAGCCCCCGCCCGTTCTTCCACCCGCTCACCACCCTCGGCGGAGACGACGTGACCATTTCCCGCCCCTGGGACCACGTGTGGCACAAGGGACTCTCCTGGGCGCTCCCCAACGTGGGCAGCCACAACTTCTGGGGCGGCGCCACCTACACCCGCGCCACCGAGTACGCCAACCTGGACAACAACGGCGCCATGGTCCACACGTCCTTCACGGGGATCGAGCACTCCGGCGCAGGGATCACTGCGTCCGAATCCCTCACCTGGACCTCCCAGGACGGTCAAGCGGTCATAGCGGAGGACCGCCGGTTCAACATCCAGCTGCTGGCTGACAGCGGTGCCGTGGAAGAAACCGGGGGTGCCTACGCCATCCTCTTCGAAACCCGGATGGACAACATCTCCGGGGCAGAGATCCGCATCGGCAGCCCCACCACGGAAGGCCGGCACAACGCGGGCTACGGCGGCCTCTTCTGGCGCGGTCCGCGGTCCTTTACCGGCGGGGAGTTCCGCAACCCGGACGGCGCGGGCACCGACGAGTTCATGGGCACCCGCTCGCCGTGGATCGCGTTCACGGGCAAGCACGATGTCAGCTGCCGGTCCTCCACCATCGCCTTCGTGGAAGACGGTTCAAACCCCGGCGCACCCAACCAGTGGTTCGCACGCTCCTCCATGTTCGCCTGCCTGGGTTCGGCGCCCTTCTTCAGCGAAGAGGTCCCGCTGCGCGAAGGCGAACCGCTGACATACCGTTACGCGGTGGTCATCGCCGACGGCGAGGTGGACCACCGCCGTGCCGCGGCGCTCGCAGCGGCCGCGCAAACTGCCCTTGGCACCTGGGCCTAAGCATGGCCTCGACGTTCCCGGGAGCTACCGGACTGTCCGAGATCAGCATTTACGACTGGCCCGGGGCTGACGGCGCCGCCGGCGGGTCCCCGCACGTGCACACTGCCTCCACCGAGGCGTACGTGGTGTTGGCGGGAGCCGGCCGGCTCGAGACCCTTGATTCACGAGGGTTCGCCACCACCGCTCTTGTGCCCGGGGTGGTCCTCTGGTTCACCCCCGGCACCGTCCACCGTGCCATCAATGATTCGGGGGACCTGAAGATCCTCGTGGTCATGCAAAACGCCGGCCTGCCAGAGCACGGGGACGCCGTGATGACCTTCCCGCCGGAGCACCTCACCGACCCTGCGGCTTACCGCCGCGTCGCGGCACTGGAGCACAAGGACGCCGACGCCGGGCTGGCCGTCGCTGAGGAAGCCGCGCGTCGTCGTCGTGATCTGGCGCTGGAAGGGTACCTGGCACTCAAGGACGCTGTCCTCGAATCCGGGCCGGCGGCCTTGGCAGGATTCCACGCCGCGGCTGCCCGGCTGGTGTCCGCCAGGGCCGGAGACTGGGCCGGGCTTCTGGCTGAGGGCGCAGCGCGGCAGGCGGAGGTAACCAGGCGGCAGCTGGTTTCTCTGGACACGGCGGAAAGTATCTATCTGGCGAACGCGAGAACTACGATGGGAAAACGGGAAAACCGCAGGATTTACGGCATGTGTGGCCGGATCCAGGCTTGGGAACTTTCCGATAACTAGCCCCGGGTGCTTAACCCGGGTGAAAGGTGGTTTCCGTGGTGAGCAAACAGGACACCGGGCGCGCGACAATCAGCGAGATTGCCCGCGAGGCCGGCGTATCCGTTCCCACCGTGTCCAAGGTGCTGAACGGGCATGCCCACGTGGCCGCGGAAACCCGGGCACGGGTGGAGGAGATCATCGCCCGTCGCGATTACGCGCGCCGCCCTGCCAAGCGCCGGCAGAAAGCCGGCCTGGTGGATCTCGTGTTCCCCGGGCTTGGCTCGGAATGGGCCCTGGAGATCATCGAGGGAGTGGAGCGGGTGGCGCAGGACGCCGGATACGGAACCGTGGTGAGCAGCCTGAGCCTTGACGGGTCCCGGATCCGGCCTTGGCTGGCCAACCTCGCGGAGCGGAAATCGGACGGCCTGCTGATGGCCGTGTACCAGCTGGACGCCAAACAGATCCAACGGGTGAAATCGCTGGGGATCCCGGTGGTCCTGATCGACCCTGTGGGCCAGCCGGGGCCAGACCTGATGACCGTGGGCGCGGCCAACTGGGAGGGCGGCTACTCGGCCACGGAGCACCTGCTCAAGCTGGGGCACAAGCGGATCGCCATGATTGGCGGACGCGAGGACCTGCAATGCAGCAGTGCCCGCGAGGACGGCTACATTTCCGCGCTGCGCCGGGCCGGCATCCCGCTGGACCCGGCCCTGATGGTGCCCGGTGACTTCTCGGGAGAGGCCGGCGAGGCCGCCACCCGCAAGCTGCTGGAACTGCCGGACCGGCCGACGGCGATCTTCACCGGCAACGACGACCAAGCCTTGGGTGCCTACCGGGCTGCGCGCTCTGCCGGGCTTCGCATCCCGGAGGACCTGTCCATCATCGGCTTCGACGACATTCCGGCCGCCGAATGGGTTGAGCCCGGCCTCACCACCATCCGGCAGCCGGTGGTACAAATGGCGGAAACCGCCATGCGGGCCCTGCTCCGGCACCTGGACGGCGATGAGGAACTGCCGCAGCGGATCGAGCTGGGCACGGAACTGGTGGTCCGCGGATCCACGGCGGCCCCGGCAAAACACTGATCGGGCCGCGGCAAAGTACTGAGCCGGCTCCCGCAAACTACTGACCCCGGCCCCGGGTTTCTCGGCTGCCCCGGCCCCGGATTTCTCGCCTGCCCCGCGATGGTTACTGTCCGTGCGCCCCGGGTATAAGCCCCGGGTGTGCGGCGCGGATGCCCGGCCGTGTTGGGCACCGCATGCCTCAGCGTGACCGGTACCCCGCAGTGTTGTAGGCCACATTCGGGTCTAGACAGATTGTTGAACAACTTCTAGACTGAGGAACACCTCGGGGCACATCCACAACCCCGTCCATAAGGATTTCCACACCGCAGATTCCAGAGGGAACTCCTCTGCCACTACTGCATTTCTTCGCTACTTTTCGGGCAAAATGCCCCCAATCCATGAGGTCGTCATGACAAAAGTACAAGAGATCGGCTCCAACGAAGACGTTGGCAGATTTGCTTGGTATAAAACGCTGGGAGACCGAGGCCGCAAGGCCTGGATCGGTGCTTTCGGCGGCTATGCGCTCGACTCCTACGATTTTCAGGTACTGCCCCTCGCTCTCGTGGCGATTGGTACCTACTTTCACATCTCAACTGGCCAAGCCGGCCTGCTGACCACTGTCACCCTCGTCATTTCGGCGGTCGGCGGTGCCCTCGCCGGCATCATGGTGGACCGGATAGGCAGAACCCGGACCCTCATGATCACGGTCGCCTGCTTCGCCGTGTTCACGGTTCTATGCGGCTTTGCCACCAGCTTTGAACAACTATTGGCGTTTCGTGCCCTGCAAGGGCTGGGATTCGGTGGCGAATGGGCAACCGGGGCGATCCTTGTCGCTGAATATGCAAAACCCGAATACCGCGGACGGGCCGTGGCCTTCATCCAGAGTTCCTGGGCCGTCGGCTGGGCACTCTCAGTCATTTCCTACACAGTGATATTCAGCTTCGTGCCGTCAGACATGGCCTGGAGGGTCCTGTTCTGGACAGGCGCAATTCCAGCAGCGCTGCTGCTTTTCGTGCGTCGAAACGTCAAGGATGCAGACTCCGCGACAGAGCGGCGACTCGCCAATCCCTCCCGCGGCGGGTTCTTTCACATCTTTTCCGGCCCCCTCGGCCGGACCACCTTCTTCGCGTCACTTTTGGCCACGGGGGTTCAGGGCGGCTACTACACCCTGGCATCCTGGGTGCCGACCTTCCTGAAGACGGAAAGGGGCCTGAGCGTTGTGGGCACCGGCGGCTACCTCGTGTTCTTGATCTCCGGAGCGTTCATCGGATACATTTCCGGCGGTTACCTAACGGACAAGCTCGGGAGGAAGAAGACGTTCCTTCTCTTCTCGATCCTCTCGACCCTCATTATTTTCGCCTACGTGAACATTCCGGCCGGTGCGAACACCTTGGTTCTCGTCCTGGGGTTCCCCCTTGGCTTCTTCACCTCTGCCATTTTCAGCGGCTTCGGGGCATTCCTTTCTGAACTTTATCCGTCCCATCTGCGCGGAACCGGGCAGAGCTTCACCTACAATTTTGGCCGGGCTGTTGGGGCCTTCTTCCCGGCGCTCGTGGGATTCCTCGCGGGTAGTTGGGGGCTGGGCGGAGCCATGATATTCGGTGCCGGGGGCTACGCCATCGCGGTGCTTGCATTGCTTGGTCTACCTGAAACCAAAAACCGCGAACTCGCCTGACAGATCCGCTAAGGAAAAATGAAATCCCTGGACCTCCTAAGAGCTCGTACCATCACCCCCGACGCTGCCCGGGCCGGCTTCCGGGCGGGAACTTCGGTCCCCACCTCGGGTTGGGCTGCAGGTTATACGCAGGTCAATATGATCTCGGTACCTTCAGACTGGGCCTACGATGTCTTGCTGTTCTGCCAACGGAACCCCAAACCGTGCCCGGTACTCGACGTGACCGACCCCGGCTCCAGGACAACGACGCTGGCTTCCGGCGCGGACTTGAGGACAGACCTCCCCCTCTACCGTGTCTGGCGCGACGGGCGCCTGGAGGGTGAAACTCCGAATGTGCTTGGCGAGTGGCGCGAGGACCTCGTTACGTTCCTCATCGGATGCAGCTTCACGTTCGAGTCCTTGCTGGTGAAAGAAGGAATCCCGCTCCGGCACGTGGAGCAGGGCAAGAACGTCTCCATGTACGTCACTGATATTCCCTGCCGGCCCGCCGGCCGTCTGCATGGCCCAATGGTTGTCTCAATGCGTTACATCAACGCTGACCTTGTGGAGAAGGCGGTACAGGTCACTGGGCGCATGCCTGCCGTGCACGGCGCCCCGGTTCACATCGGCAACCCCGAGGCCATCGGCATTCGGGATCTGGACCGCCCGGACTATGGTGATGCCGTAACTCCACAGAAGGATGATGTTCCCGTGTTCTGGGCTTGCGGAGTCACCCCTCAAGCTGCGCTGATGGAGTCCAAGCCGCCATTCGCCATTACCCACGCGCCCGGATACATGCTCATCACAGATGCCGCCGACTCGGACTACCAGATCTTCTGAACCCTCGGCAGCGACCGGAAACAATGCCTCTTCCGGCGCTGGCCTCGATGAATACCGCCCCAACCGTCGCGGACGGGTGGGGCGGTACGGTCGCTTTGAGGTTGATGCGCGGGTGTCCCCGGTCAGGCTTTGTGCGCGTCCCGGACTGCCGGCGGGGTCTGTCCCTGCATCACCCAGCGGTTGCCATCGGGGTCGCTGAAGTAGGCGAACAGGACCCCTCCCAGGTCCTGGATCTCACTGATCTCCGCCCCGCGGTGGACCAATTCCTCCCGGACCGCCGGGAGGTCCGGGACCACCAGCTGAAGGCCCTCCAGGCTGCCCGGCGCCATGGCAGTCATGCCGGTCCCAATCACCACCGAGGCGGCGGAACCCGGCGGAGTCAGCTGGACAACACGCATGCCGGGAATATGCTCCACATCGTGGTCCAGCACAAAGCCCAGCTGTTCCGTGTAAAAAGCTTTGGATCTCTCGACGTCGGCAACCGGGACCTGGACAACCTCAAGGCGCATCTGCATGCGGGCCACTCTACCGTTGCCCGGGCCGGCGGGAAACGGCTGTCCGGTGCCGCGTCCAGCCATCGTCCCGCCGGAATTATGACGCCCGGAAACGCTCCTTCCTCAAGGTTCCCTCAAGACTGGCTTAATGTTTGCCGAGTAATCCCGGAGACGGTAAAACCCCAGGTCACGGGGCCGTAGGTTCAGCGGCATCGAGTCTTGCAGGGCTTAGCAGAAGGCCCGGCAAACAGAAGGGGCGCCGAATTACTTGGCCTCCTCATCATTGGGGAAAAATGTCCGACCACGAGACCCTCTTGGGGGTTGATCCGTCCGCGCCGGCGCCGAAGCCGCCGCGGAATCCAGGCGCTTCGACGTTCATCATCGGAGCTGTTACCGCCAGCTTTATGCTCCTGGGCGCACTCAGCGGCGGTATTGGAGGCGCCCTGGTCTTCCTGGGCATCTCCGTGGCGCTGACCGGTCTCTACGTCCTGCTCACTGGGCGGCGCTCCTGGGCCTGGCTGCCCGCGAAACGCAAGGCCGGCGGCGTCGCGATCGCCGCGTCCCTCGCCCTACTCATCGGTGGTGCCGTGGCGCTGCCCCGCGTCCCAGCCGCAGACCTGGAGGCCGCCTCGGCGGAGAGCAGGGCTACGGCAAGGGCCGCGACAGCGAGCCTCACTGCTCCACCCGTTGCGCCGCCGTCGTCCACTCCCACTCCTGCGGCCGCCGACACCGGCGAACCGCTGGATCCGGACACCCCGAATGCCGTGGCTCCGGGTGCCGCGGTGGCAGCGCCCAACGCCCAGCCCGCCTACGCCACCAAGGCGATCGAGCTGCTGGCAACGCTTCCCATCAAGGGGCGGGCTCCGAAGACGGGATATGACCGGGCTCAATTCGGTCAGGCATGGGCGGATGTGGACCGGAACGGTTGCGATACGCGCAATGACATCCTCAAGCGGGACCTCACCGGCATCACGTTCACGAACAGCGTGCCGTGCAAGGTGCAGGCCGGCATCCTCGCCGATCCGTACACAGGCACCACTATCAGTTTCGTGCGCGGTTCCGCGACGAGCACCGCCGTGCAGATCGACCACGTGGTGGCGCTGAGCGATGCCTGGCAGAAGGGTGCCCAGCAGTTGACCGCCGGGCAGCGGACGGCGTTCGCCAATGACCCGCTGAACCTGCAGGCGACCGACGGGCCCACCAACCAGCAAAAGGGCGACGGCGACGCCGCCACCTGGCTGCCGCCCAACAAGGGGTTCCGGTGCGAGTACGTGGCCCGGCAAATTTCCGTGAAGGCAACGTACGGGTTGTGGGTGACCCAAGCCGAGCACGACGCGATGGCGCGGATCCTGGGCGACTGCTCCGGGCAGCTGGCACCGACCAACCAGCAGGCGCCGGTCGCTGCTGTTGTTGCTCCTTCGCCGGCTACTGTGGCCCCTGCGCCAGTTGCCCCCGCGCCGGCTCCGGCGGCGCCCGCCCCTGCTCCCGCTCCTGCTGCCCCTGCTCAGGTGGCGCCCGTTCCCGCGCCGGCCGCTGTGTATTACGCCAACTGCACTGCAGCGAGGGCCGCCGGGGCAGCGCCGATCTATGCGGGCCAGGCCGGATACCGGCCCGCGCTGGACCGCGACTCCGACGGCATCGCCTGCGAGTAGGCGCTCCTGCCCGGGATTCTCCGGGCCCTCGACCCACCATCACCATCACATCACACGCATGCCTAGGGGGAATCATGAAAGAAAACATCAGGCCCGCAGCCGGCAGGTTGAACAAGACGCTGGCCCTGGCCGTGCTGACCGGGCTCATGTTGACCGGTTGCGGCGGCGGCAAGCAGGCGGCCGTGGAGCCCGCCTCTGCCGCCACTGCGACAGCAACGGCTGAAGCGTCCGTTGCGGTCCCCGGCGTCGTAGGACTGACCCTGGACAAGGCGACCGATCAGCTGGAAAAAATTGGCTTCAAAGTTGAGGCGAAAGACACCATCGACGGCAAGGCCCTCGGCGCAGCCAAAAACTGGCAGGTGCTGAGCCAGGACCCATCAAACGGCACCCAGGCGGCAAAGGGCTCCACGGTGCACCTTGGGGTGAAATCCCTGGAGAAGATCGCCGCTGAAAAGGCCGCCGCCGAGAAGGCGGCAGCTGACAAGGCAGCTGCCGACGCAGCCGCAGCCGCAGCTGCGAAGGCCGCTGCAGACAAAGCTGCGGCGGACAAGACTGCGGCTGATCAAGCTGCTGCTGCCAAAGCGGCAGCAGACCAAGCTGCCGCTGCCGCGGCCCAGAAGGCAGCCCAGGCCCCGGCACCTGCTCCTGCGGCAGTTCCGGCTGCGCCGGCCCCGGCGGCTTACTACGCCAATTGCACTGCCGCGAAGGCGGCCGGTGCCGCCCCGCTATACAGGGGTCAGCCCGGTTACAGGTCGGCTCTGGACCGTGACGGCGACGGAATTGCCTGCGAGCGATAGAACCGGGACAGGACTGAAACAAGCCCGGGAGGCCTCGTCAGCGCGGGGGTTTCCATGGCATTCCTGTATTCGGGTCTGAGGCGGCCCACCGGCCACCCGGCTATCCCGCGACCTGGACGTCGTCGAAACGACGGCGTCCAGGTCCCAGGGCCGGGCACCCACCTCCGTTTTGGCTTAGGACTCGTGCGCTGCCTTGGCGGCGGGCAGGCGCCGGGAGACGAGCACGGGACCCTGGGCATGGTGGAGGACGGCATGCGCCGTGGAGCCGATGCTTCCCGTGATCAGTCCGTGGCCCTTGATACCGACGACGGTGAGGCGCGCACCCCGGGATGCATGCACGATGGCGCGGGGTACTGAGCTATCGGTCAGGAGTCGCCTTTCAACCGCGAGGCCAGGTGCCATCTCCCGCGCCTTGGCGACAGCCGAGTCCAGCAGCGCCTCGGCCGCTGCGCCGGGATCGACAGGGCCCCGGACAAGCCGGTAGCCGGCCGGAACGGTCCGGACGTGGATGATGACGAGCCGGGCTACTGCCGCAGCGGCGGTGCAGGCATCCTCGAGTGCCGCCGTCGACCCCGGATCATCAACGGCCACCACCACCGGGCCGTCCGGGTCTTCGCCGGGTTTGATTACGGCCACGGGACACGACGCCGTGGCTGCCATCTCCAGGCTAACGGAGCCGATGAGCAGGCCCAGGAATCCTCCGAGCCCACGGCTTCCCAGGACCAGCATTTCCTGGCCCGCGGAGATCCTGGCCAGATGGACGCTGGGGCTCCCCGGCAGCAGGCTGGTCAGGACTTCCACCTCCGGGGCGGCTTGGCTCGCGTGATCGACGCCTTCCTGCAACGTATTTTCCGCCGCGTGCTGAAGCCCGCTGTCCTTGATGCCGGGGACCGGACCGAGGTTCTTAGTCAGCAGCGGCCACAGTGTGCAGTGCACCAAATGCAGCGGGACCTTGCGCCGGGTCGCCTCCTTTGCGGCCCACCGGACCGCCAGTGCAGCCGGCTCCGACCCGTCGTAGCCCACCACGATGGTTTTGGATTGCACGATGCCCCCATCTTCCGGTGCGGCCGTCACGTCGTCGTGGAAGCCCAAGTTTGGTTGTCCCTAGTTTGGTTGTCCTATGCCGAGCCTAGGACGGGCTGGGCTCACGGATAGGGCCAAAGTTCCCAAGACTGACTGAATTGGGGTGGATGGCACTATCGTCCACGGACCCGCACCGGCCCCGGGCACCTGTATGGATCAGCCTGGATGTGTGCAGCCGGCATACGTTAGAATCGACGTATCAAGGGGAGTACTCCCGTCTGTGATTGGCCCGTCAATACGGATGCAGCGAAGCATCCCGGGCCGTCGGCTCCGGATCAGTCCGGGCGGAGGAGACCTTGGCGTATTAGTCAACGCCAACCCTTGGAGTACCCAAATGCAGGTAACACCACTGATCTGGATCATCACCCTTGCTGTGACAGTCCTCTTCTTTGTTTACGAGTTTTTCGCGCACGTGCGCAAACCCCATGAGCCTTCCATTGGTGAATCGGCACGCTGGTCGGCCTTCTACATAGGCCTGGCCGTCCTGTTTGGAGTTGGCCTCGGCATGGTGTCCGGCTGGTCCTACGGTGGGGAGTACTTCGCCGGCTACCTCACCGAGAAGGCCCTCTCGATCGACAACCTGTTCGTGTTTCTCATAGTGATGAGCGGGTTCGCTGTCCCAAAGAAGTACCAGCAGAAGGTGCTGATGATCGGCATCGTCATTGCCCTGATCCTTCGCGGCGGCTTTATCGCCGTTGGCGCGGGCCTGATCGAGAACTTCTCCTGGATCTTCTATATCTTCGGTGCGCTGCTGCTCTTCCTCGCCTACAAGCAGGCTTTCGGCAGTCACGATTCCAACCCCGCGGACGGCAAGTTCATGCAACTGGTACGGCGCGTACTGCCGGTCACCGACGAGTACCACGGCGATAAGCTCACCGTGAAGCAGAGCGGCACGCGCTTTTTCACCCCGATGATGCTGACCATCATTGCCATTGGTTTCGTGGACCTGATCTTCGCCGTTGACTCCATCCCGGCCATTTACGGGCTCACCAACGAGGCCTACATCGTTTTTACCGCCAACGCGTTCGCCCTGATGGGCCTGCGCCAGCTGTTCTTCCTGATCGGGGGACTGCTGGAACGGCTGGTCTACCTGGCCCAAGGCCTGGCCGTCATTCTTGCCTTCATCGGCGTGAAGCTTGTCTTCCACGCACTGCATGTGAACGAACTGTCCTTCATCAACGGGGGCCAGCCGCTCCTGTGGGTCCCTGAGATCCCCATCTGGTTCTCGCTGCTGTTCATCGGGGCCACCATTGCCGTAGCCACGGTGGCCAGCCTCATGAAGACCCGTGGCGATAACGACCGGAGTGGGCGCCATACGGTCGAAAGCGGCACGGTTGCTGCGGCATCAGCGGATGACCCGGAAGCTGACGTGCGCCCGGATGAGGACATGAGTCCCGCGGCCGGTTCGCCCAAGTAACCGCTGTGACTCACTGCATAAAATGTAGATCCGGCGACTAAGGTCGGCTACCAGCGCCGGGGGCTTCCAGGATCCGTGCACCTGCAAGGATTTTGGGGCTACCGGCCACCGCGGAAAGCCGATTTGCGGTGCGGTTGGTGGGCGTGTATTGTTTTCTGAGTCGCCGCCGCTGATGCGGAAAAATAGCGACAGAAACCCCTTCTGAACCGCCTAAAAAATGGCTCGCCTTCGTGGTGTGCCTGGTAGGTGGGGCTGGTTGTGAGGACCTGAAATCAGCGGAAACGCTGATTTGCAGTGATCCTGATGATCGGGTAAGTTTGGAAAGTTGCTCCGGAGCGATCCTGAACGGAATTGTTTGGGTGGTGCTGGGTGTGTCTGTTGTTTGAGAACTCAATAGTGTGCCAAGTTTGTTGATACCAATTGTTTTATTGATTGGTTGTTTTTGCTGTGCCGCCACC
>NZ_JARVSF010000031.1 GCF_030209355.1 Pseudarthrobacter sp. fls2-241-R2A-127 | reverse complement strand
TGGCGTCTGCTGCCCAGTGGTTGGGCAGAGCCACCCCGCTGGCGCTGGCGTCTGCTGCCCAGTGGTTGGGCAGAGCCACCCCGCTGGCGCTGGCGTCTGCCACCCCGGTGCCGCTGGAGCGTGCCGCCCAGTTGCCGGCCCGGTACACCTTCGAAGCGCGTCCAGCCGGCCGGAGGAGTCCGATGGCCTCGAGCGTGGGTCCGGAACGGTCCTGGCTGCGGGGCTGGCCCTGGTGGTCATGGCAGCCATGGCCGTCATGCTGTTGCTCGCCCAGTCAGCGGTGTTGGCCAGCAGGGCAGCTACGGCCGCGGACCTGGCAGCCCTGGCCGCGGCCGACGCCCTCCGCGGCATCACCACAGGGGAACCCTGCACCGTTGCGTCCGAGGTGTCGGCACGCCATGCCGCCACAGTGACCAGTTGCGTGAAGGGGGCCGGGCAGACTGTTGAGGTGCGGACCGAGCTCAATGAACGATCGCTTTTGGGCGCCGCCACCGGACATGCACGGGCCGGGCCGCCGCCATAGGGAGCCGTCTGCGGGACTCCGACGAGCGGCCTGTCTCTTCGGACCTCCCGGCACGGTCCTCCGGCCAGGCAGGTTCCATTCAGCCTTTGGCGTCCAGGACCTCACGGCTGGTTTCGGAGGCGTCTTTGAGGAGGACGTCCAGCAGGGTTACCGCCGCGGCCTTGTCCAACGGGTTGTTCTTGTTGCCGCACTTGGGCGACTGGACACAGGACGGGCAGCCGAACTCGCACTCGCAGGCCTTGATGGCGTCCCGCGTGGCCGCCAGCCACACCATGGCCTTGTCGTAGCCCCGTTCGGCGAACCCGGCGCCACCAGGGTGCCCGTCATACACAAAGATGGTGGGCACCCCGGTGTCGGCGTGCAGTGCTGTAGAAACCCCGCCGATGTCCCACCGGTCGCTGGAAGCCACCAGGGGGAGCAGCCCGATCGCCGCGTGTTCGGCAGCATGCAGGGCACCAGGGAACTGCGCCTCTATCAGCCCTGCTGCTGTCATGGACCGGTTTTCCACCACGAACCACACGGCTTTGGTGAACAGGTCCCGGGCGCCCAGCTCCAGCGGTTCCTCGCCCAGCACCTCATTGGAGACGAGTGCCTTGCGCTGGAAAGAGACAACCTGGGTGGTGACCTTCACGTCGCCGAAGTGTACCGTCACGTCACCCCACTGCATGGTTCTCTGGGTCTCCAGGACCTCTATCTGGGTCACGTCCCGGGCGGTCGTGTAATAGTCCGGGTTGGCCCGCCGCACCATGACGCAGTGGTCGTCTTCATTCAGGTCCTCCACCACATAGGTATCGCCTTGGTGGACATAGACGGCGCCGGTGTGCGCCTGGTAGTGGGTCTGCGGCGAATCCATGGTTCCCAGGAGCGAACCGGTCTCGGCGTCCACGATGCTCACAGGTCCGCCCCCGTCCGCCCGGAGGTTGACCATGGCGGCGGCACTTTGCGAATGGGTCCAGAACCAGCCGGCCGGCCGTCGCCGGAGGTAGCCCTGTGCCACCAGCCGGTCCAGGAGCATCTCCGCGGCATCGCCGAAGAGCTCGAGCTCCGCCGGTCCCAGCGGTAGTTCCGCCGCTGCGGCGCACAGATGCGGGCCCAGGACATAGGGATTGGAGGGGTCGAACACCGTTGCCTCCACCGAAACGTCGAAGATGGCTTCAGGGTGGTTCACCAGATACGTATCCAGGGGGTCATCGCTTGCCACGAAGGCGGCAATCGCATCCTGGCCCGCGCGGCCCGCCCTGCCAATCTGCTGGAACAGCGAGGCCCGCGTGCCTGGCCATCCGGCCACCAGGACCGCGTCGAGGCCGGAAATGTCGATCCCCAGTTCCAGGGCCGACGTACTCGAAACACCCAGCAGCTGGCCGGACCGCAGCGACTTCTCCACCGCCCGGCGTTCCTCCGGCAGGTAGCCGGAACGGTACGCTGCCACCCGTTGCGGGAGGCTCGGATCGACTTCGTCGAGGAGCCGTTTGGTGATAGCGGAGATCGTCTCTGCGCCGCGTCGTGACTTAATGAACACGATGGTGCGGACCTGCGCGGACACCAGGTTGGCCAGCAGGTCCGAGGTCTCCGCCACGGCGGTCCGCCGCTGCTTGGCGCCGTTCTCGCCACGGACGTCCGTCAGCGCCGGTTCCCAGAGGGCCACCGTCGTGGCACCGTGGGGCGAACAGTCGCGGGACACCGCCGTGACGGGGGCGCCAATGAGGCGCGCAAAGGAAACGTCAGGCTCCGACGCCGTGGCGGACGCGGCAATGAACACCGGCTCCGGGAACGATGACCCCGCCCCGTAGTAGGCGCAGATCCGGCGCAGCCGCCGCATGAGGTTGGCCACATGGGACCCGAACACGCCTCGGTAACTGTGGGCTTCATCCACGATGACGTAGCGCAGCCGGCGGAAGAACGACGCCCACCACGCGTGGTTGGGGAGGATGCCGAAGTGCAGCATGTCGGGGTTGGCCAGGATGAAGTTCGCGTGGTCCCGGATCCAGCGGCGGGCCGCGGGATCGGTATCCCCGTCGTAGGTCTCCGCACGGACTGTGGGCAGTTTCAAGGCGCGGATGGCGTTCAACTGGTCGGCGGCCAGGGCCTTGGTGGGGGAGAGGTACAGCGTCACGGCGCCGTCGTCATGGATCTTCCCGGGATCCGCCAGCACACGCAGCTCCGACCGGTGGATCGCATCCAGCGCCGGCAACTGGTACGCCAGCGATTTCCCCGACGCGGTTCCGGTGGCCACCACAACGTGCTTCCCCGCATGGGCTGCGTTGGCCGCCTCCACCTGGTGCCGGTACGGCTCCCGGATGCCGAGCGAGCCGTACGCCTCAACGAGGTCCGGGTGCACCCATTCAGGCCATGGTTCGTTGACCGCCGCGCGCGCTGGGATGGTGCGGACATGACGGAGCTGTTCCGGTTCTGGGCCGCGGCCCAGCAGGGGAATCAGGGAGTCATGGGGGGTCACCCCACCATTCTTTCACCCGGCACCAAGCCGGAGGGCCGCGGTTCGCCAAACGCACAACCGGGCGGTTGCACCCTTAGCTGAGCGAAAGATCCGCCCCATCCTGGGACGCCGAGAGCATCAGGACGCGGGCCACCGTGGTCCAGCCCAGGTGCGAGTACAGTTTCTGCCCGTCCGTGGACGCCAGCAGGAGTCCGGTGCGCACGTCGTGCCCGAAGGCCTGCGCCGCCAGGGCGCGCATGATGAAGCTGCCCAGGCCCCGGCGCTGGAATGCGGGCTCGGTAATGATCTTGTCGAACACCGCGGTGTCACCCACAACGAACATCCTGCCGCTGGCCGCCATGGCGTCCCCGGAGCGGACCTCGGCGTAGTGCACGCCGTCCTGCTCGAACGTGGACAGGCTCAGGTCGTCGTCGGAAAGCCACGGATCCTCGGCATCCTGGGTCTCCATGTCCACGATCATCATCGTCTGCGAGTCAGACGTGACGTTCAGCCCGTGCTTGGCCGCCAAACCAGTGAAACGGGCGGGATCGTGCGTGAGGATGGTCAGTACCCGCGCGGGCGCTTCGGCCGTCTTGGTGGCCAGGGCCGCGAATTCGTCGGGGGTAGGTTCGGAGGCAAAAACCTCCCACTCCCCGCTGGTATCAGCGCGGAGCACGGCAGGGAACCGGCCTTCTGTCGAGGTCCGGTAGCCGCGACATCCCGCCCAGCCGGCAACCCACACGTGAAAGAGGCCAGTGATGTCTTCAACCAGGGTTTCCTGACTCATGGCATGAAGACTATTCCAGCCGGAAGGCCAGCAACAGGGGGTGGCCAAGTGCTTATGCAATTGTGATACGCGCCCGCTCCCGGCCCGGCGGTACCCTTAAATACGTGGCTTTGAACCGAATTGTGCTTTTTTACGGCTTTACCCCCATCGCGGATCCGGACGCCGTGCGGCTGTGGCAGCGCGCCCTCTGCGAGAAACTCGGCCTGACCGGCCGCATCCTCATTTCCAAGGACGGAATCAACGCCACGGTGGGCGGGGAAATCGGCGCGGTCAAACAGTACGTCAAGACCACCCGCGAGTATCCAGGGTTCCGGGGCATCGACGTGAAATGGTCCGACGGCGGTGCAGAGGACTTTCCCAGGCTCAGCGTCAAGGTGCGGGAGGAGATCGTCTCGTTCGGCGCGCCCGGAGAACTCACCGTTGATGCCAATGGAGTGGTGGGCGGCGGGAAGCACCTCAAGCCCGAGGAGCTGCACGAACTGGTGGACGCCAGGAAGCAGCGCGGCGAGGACGTGGTGTTCTTCGACGGCCGGAACGCCTTCGAAGCCGAAATCGGCCGGTTCAAGGACGCTGTGGTCCCCGATGTCGCCACCACGCACGATTTCATCAAGGAACTCGACTCCGGCAAGTACGACGACCTCAAGGACAAGCCCGTGGTCACCTACTGCACCGGCGGCATCCGCTGCGAGGTGCTTTCCAGCCTGATGGTGAACCGCGGCTTCAAAGAGGTCTACCAGCTCGACGGCGGCATTGTCCGCTACGGCGAGGCGTTCAAGGACCAGGGACTCTGGGAGGGCTCGCTGTACGTCTTTGACAAGCGCATGCACCTGGAGTTCAGCGAGGACGCCAAGACCATCGGCCAGTGCGTCCGCTGCTCGGCGCCCACCAGCAAATTCGAGAACTGCTCCAACCCGAGCTGCCGCACCCTGACGCTCTACTGCGCCGAGTGCGCCGCCAGCCCGGAGACCCTCCGCTGCCCTGGGGGCTGCGCGGCGGCCTGAGCCTGCCGTCACAGCCTGCGCAGCCGGAACGCGTAGTTCGCTGCGCTGCCGGCTTCCAGCCGCACTGTCAGGGTGCTCTCGGTGGAGAGATAGAAGACGTTTTCGCGGTTGATGCCGCACCGAAGGCCAAGGTCCACCAGCGTCAGGGTCTCGGTGCTCACCGTGAACGTCACCCTGCGCTGGCTCCGGCAGGCCAGGGCCAGGGCGTAGGTGCCGGCCGCAAGGTCCGGCGAAGACACTGTCCGCACCTCGCCCGAACCCAACAACCCGGCGTCGGCCTGGACCTCGGGTCCCGCACTGTCCGGTAGTGCACGGGACACCCAATCAGCGATGGCGGCGCCACTGACGGGGTCCTGCTGCAGGGGATCGCGGGTGAAAGCCGGAACCGGGGCGGTGGTGGTGCTGGCCTGCACGGCGCCGGACCGGCCGTCGTCGTACGTGTATTCGCAGCCCGCCAAGGCACCTGCCGCAAGAACCAGCCCAAGGGCGACGGCGGCCGCCGGCCTCGGTGCCGTGGCCGCCCGTGCTGTCCTTTGGGGACGGAGCGCGGAGATCCTCCGCACGCTGGGCATAGTCCGACTGTATGCCCGCGACAGGCGGCGGGCCATAGCCGGAACCGCGTTATTGCGCCGGTGCCAGGCTGTAGGCGTAGAGCAGCGGGGCGTCCACGCTGGAGCTGCTGATTTGGACCCGCCCGCCGGCGGGCAGGTTGATCCTGGTGGTCTCGGCACGGCCGTTGCAGGCCGCACCGGCTTCGGTGACCGCCTTGCCGTCCAGCGTTACCGCGAAGAACGCCTTGCCGGTGCCTGCGCACACTGCCGTGAGCACGTAGCTCCCGGCAGGCACGGACGCCGCTTCCTGCACGAGGTGGTCCCGGTTGAGGATCTTTCCAGAATCCTGAAGCACCACGCCCGCCGGCGCCGTGGGGAGCGCCGTGGCCCGCCACTGCGGAACGTCCGCAGACTCCACCGAGCCTGCGGGCGAACACCCTGCGACGGCGAGGCCAAGGGCCGCGGCAACGAGGACCGCCGGCAGCGAACGGCGTACCCCGGTGGTGCGGGCGCGCGGAAGGAAGGACAGGCGGGAAGGCATGGTTCCACCGTACCCCGCAGCCCCGCCGGACTAAACTTGGGCGGTGCCTAGATCCCCATACGAGTTCACCGCCGGCAACACTCCCGATGCACCCCGCAGCGACCGGCCAGGGTTGCTGGCCGCGCTCGCCGCGGACCTGCGCGGGATCGACTACACGCTCGACGGCGTCGCCCGGCTCCTGGGGCCCACGGCTTCGGCTGCGCTCAACCGGGACCAGATCATTCCCGCGATGCTGGCAACCGGGCAGGCCGTGCAGCGCAGCGAAGCCGCGGCGCCCCTTGCCGCCGTCGTCCGGCTGTGGCTCCTGGCTGAGCCGCAGGAACAAGGAACGCTCGACGCCGCGCTGCCGGGCATTGGCGTGGAAGGGCTCCTGGAGTTGGGGCTGGTGCAGCCCGTCCCCGGCACGTCCCTCCTCACGGCCAAGGCCGACCTGCGCCCCTACGGCTGGGACGCCAACCCCGACGGCAGCGGCGGCGCCGAACTCTGGGTGGCCAGCGACCTCGCCGCCCACCAGCAGTCCGGGGTCCTGCGGCACGATCACGTCCTGGGCATCGGCCAGGCGTCCACCACTCTGGTGCAGACCACCATCCGCCGCCACACCGAACGCGCCCTGGACCTGGGCACCGGCTGCGGCATCCAGGCCTTCCACCTGCTGCACCACTGCCAGCATGTGACCGCCACCGACATCTCCGAACGCGCCCTGGCCTATGCCCGGTTCAACATCCTGCTCAACGCCGAAGCGCTCTCCGTGGACCCGGGACGCCTTGAGGACCGGGTCAGCCTGCGCCTGGGATCGCTCCTGGAACCGGTAGCGGGGGAGGAGTTCGGCCTGGTGGTGTCCAACCCGCCGTTCGTGATTACCCCGCGCACGGCCGGCGAGGATGCGGCGGACCAGTTCACCTACCGCGACGGCGGACTGCCGGGCGACGGAATCGTGGCCGCGCTGGTGGCGGACCTTCCCGGTGTCCTGGCGCCCGGCGGGTGGGCCCAGATGCTGGGCAACTGGGAAATCGCCGCCGGCAGCAGCTGGGACGAGCGGCCGAAGTCGTGGGTGCGGCAGGGCACGGACGCCTGGTTCATCCAGCGCGAGCAGGTCAGCCCGGAACAATATGCCGAAACCTGGCTGCAGGACGCCTCCGAATCCCGGGACCGGCACCATTACCGGGACGCCTACGCCGCCTACCTTGCGGATTTCGGGTCACGGAACGTCACGGGGATCGGCTTCGGCATGGTCTGGCTGCGGCGCCCCGCTGCGGACGGGCAGGAAACCATCAGCCGCTTCGAGGAAATCACCTACCCCATCGAACAGCCCATTGGGCCCCACCTGGGTGCCGCCGTCGAACGCAGCGACTGGCTGGCCGGGCACGACCTCGCCGGCACGCACCTGCTAGTGGCCGACGACGTCACGGAGGAGCGCCACCAGCGCCCCGGCGCCGAACACCCCGGCGTGATCCTGCTCCGGCAGGGTGCCGGCCTGCGCCGCACCAACCTGATGAGCACAGAGCTGGCCGGGTTTGTGTCCGCGTGCGACGGCGACCTGGCCGCCGGGCAGATCGCCGCCGCGTTGGAGGCCCTCCTGGGAGGGGAGGCCGGGACATTCCAGCGCTCGCTGCTTGCCGATGTGGCCAACCTGGTGCGGGACGGGTTCCTTATTCCGGCCGCGTTTCCGGCCGAACAGTAAGCCCCCTTATGCCCCCGTCTTTTCCACATGAATGCGCACGATTCCCCAAAATATGGTGAACTAGGCGAACATGGGCTCATCTGCCCCAGCAACCTTTTTCTGTAGGAGCACCGTGCCAAGCAAGGCCAAAACCGGCAAGAAACTCGTGATTGTGGAGTCTCCGGCCAAGAGCAAGACCATCGCCAAGTACCTCGGCGAGGGCTTCATCGTAGAGGCCTCCATCGGTCACATCCGCGACCTGCCGCAACCGTCCGAGCTCCCCGCCGAGCTGAAGAAGACATCGGTGGGCAAGTTCGCCGTCGATATCGACCACGACTTCAAGCCCTACTACGTGGTGTCCCCGGACAAGAAGAAAAAGGTGACTGAGCTCAAGGCCGCGCTCAAGGACGCCGACGAACTCTATCTCGCAACCGATGGGGACCGCGAAGGCGAAGCCATCGCGTGGCACCTGCTGGAAGTGCTCAAGCCCAAGGTCCCGGTCTACCGGATGACGTTCGGCGAAATCACCAAGGAAGCGATCCAGCGTGCCATGGGCAACCTGCGCGATGTGGACCAAGACCTGGTGGATGCGCAGGAAACCCGCCGTGTGCTGGACCGTCTCTATGGCTACGAAATTTCCCCGGTGCTGTGGCGCAAGGTGGCACGCGGCCTGTCCGCCGGCCGCGTGCAGTCCGTGGTCACCCGCATGGTGGTGGACCGCGAACGTGAACGCATGGCCTTCAAGGCTGCCTCTTACTGGGACCTGACCGGCCAGTTCGGCGCGGACTCCGGCTCGTTCAAGGCCAAGCTCGCCGCGGTTGACGGCGCCAAGGTGGCCAGTGGCCGCGACTTCAATGACAACGGCGAACTCACCGCCAAGAACGTGGCCCACCTCAATGAAGAGTTGGCAACGTCCCTGGCCGCCGGGCTCCAGAATGCGGACTTCCGGGTCCGCTCGGTGGACACCAAGCCGTACACCCGCCGCCCGGCCGCGCCGTTCACCACCTCCACGCTCCAGCAGGAGGCCGGCCGCAAGCTGCGCTTCTCCTCCAAGAGCACCATGCAGGTGGCCCAGCGGCTCTACGAAAACGGCTACATCACCTATATGCGTACGGACTCTTCGGCGCTCAGCGACGAAGCCGTCACCGCCGCGCGCCGGCAGGCCTCGGAGCTCTACGGACCGGAATACATTCCGCAGTCCCCGCGCGTGTACTCCAACAAGGCCGCCAACGCGCAGGAAGCGCACGAGGCCATCCGCCCCGCCGGAGACTCTTTCCGCACGCCGGCCCAGGTTGCCAAGCAGCTCTCCGGGGACGAGTTCCGCCTGTATGAACTCATTTGGAAGCGCACCGTGGCGTCCCAGATGGGCGACGCCAAAGGTTCGACGGCGACCATTCGCCTGGGTGCCGTCGCCACCGACGGGCGGGATGCAGAGTTCTCCGCTTCCGGCACCGTCATCACCTTCCCTGGCTTCCTGGCCGCCTACGAGGAAGGTAAAGATGAGACGCGAGGTGACGACGAGTCCGACGAAGCCCGCCGGCTCCCGAACGTGGCCAAGGACGATTCCCTCACCGCCTCGGAGATCCAGGCAGTAGGCCACGAAACCTCGCCGCCGCCGCGCTACACGGAAGCGTCCCTGACCGCCGAACTGGAAAAGAAGGGCATCGGCCGGCCGTCCACGTACGCGTCCACGATCTCCACCATCCAGGACCGCGGCTACGTCCGGAAGCAGGGCTCTGCCCTGGTGCCCAGCTGGATCGCGTTCTCGGTGATCCGGCTGCTGGAGCAGCACTTCAGCGACTACGTGGACTACGAATTCACGGCCGACATGGAAGGCGACCTGGACAAGATCGCCAACGGCCAGGAGGCGGGCGCATCCTGGCTCCGGCACTTCTACTTCGGCGAGGACTCCGACCCCGGGCTGTTGAGCATCGTCAACAACCTGGGCGAGATCGACGCCCGTGAGATCAACTCCATCCCCATCACCGACGACATCACCTTGCGGGTGGGCAAGTTCGGCCCGTACCTGGAAAGTTCGGCCGCCGTCGTTGATCCCAAGACAGGCGAGATCGTGGAGTCGGCCCGCGCCAATGTCCCCGAGGACCTGGCGCCGGACGAACTGACCGCGGCCAAAGCCATTGAGCTGATGGAGACGGCGGCACCGGAGGAACGCGTGCTCGGCGCCGATCCGCACACGGGACACACCGTCGTGGCCAAGAACGGCCGCTACGGCGCCTACGTCACCGAGATCATTCCGGAGATGACCGACGAAGAACTGGCCAAGCAGCCGGTGGAGTACTACAAGAACGGCAAGCCCAAGCCTGCCAAGAAGCCGGTCAAGGCCAAGCCGCGCACGGGTTCGCTGTTCAAGTCCATGACCGTGGAATCCGTCACCCTGGACGAGGCCCTGCAGCTAATGAGCCTGCCGCGCGCCCTGGGCGAGGACGCCGAGGGCAACCTCATCACGGTCCAGAACGGCCGGTTCGGTCCGTACTTGAAGAAGGGCACGGATTCCCGTTCGATCGGATCCGAAGAGGAAATCTTCACCATCACCCTGGAACAGGCGCTGGAGATCTACTCCCAGCCCAAGCAGCGCGGCGCCCGTGCCGCGGTGCCCCCGCTGGCCGAGTTTGGTCCGGACCCGGTGTCGGAGAAGAACATCGTGGTGAAGGAAGGCCGGTTCGGCCCGTACATCACGGACGGCATCACCAACATCACGGTTCCGCGTGCCACCTCCCTGGAGGAACTCACCCGGGAACAGGCCGTGGAATTGCTGGCCGAGAAACGCGCCAAGGGCCCCGTCAAGCGGACGGCCACCCGCAAGGCACCCGCGAAGAAGAAGGCAACGGCCAAGAAGTAGCGGCTGGCCGGCGCGTTTGCGCCGGCCACCGGATCGTGATCGGGTAGACGGTATGACTGAACAGCCCGCGCACACGGATCTCCAGCCGCTCAACGACCTCGAGGAGAAGCTCGCCACCGGCGGGCAGGAAGACGCCAATCCTGTGGACGTCATCCTGTCCTTCCTGAACAGCGAGGTCTACATCATCAGCTCGGACACGGTGGAGGGCGTGGATTCCCAGGTTGAGCCGCTGGTCCTTGCCAACGCCGACGGCCGCCCCGTCCTCGCCGTTTTCTCGCACCCCACCCGGGTGGACCAGCAGTACCTGGAAGCCGCACCCAACGTGCTGGGCACCCAGGGCGCGGCCATCATTGCCAACATCGGCGACGAACTGGGCATGGTGATCAACCCCGGTGCCGCCTATGGGTTCGAAATCGATCCGGAAGGCGTTGCGAACATCCGGCGCGACTTCAAGCGCGCCGACGAGGAATAATGTCTCCATGCGTCTAGGCGTCCTCGACATCGGGTCCAATACTGTCCACCTGCTCCTGGTGGACGCCCACCCCGGTGCGCAGCCGGTCCCGTTTGCGTCCCACAAGCGGCCCCTATCCTTGGTCCAATACCTCGAACCGGACGGCAGCATCAGTGACGAAGGCCAGCACGAGCTGATCGATTTCGTACTGGAAGCGTGGGAATTCGCCGCCCGGCACAAGGCCGAAGACCTGCTGGCGTTTTGTACCTCGGCTATCCGTGAGGCCACCAACGGCCCCGCCGTGCTGGCCCGGGTCAAGCACGAGACCACGGTGACGCTCCAGGAACTCACCGGGAGTGAAGAAGCCTCCATGACGTTCTTCGCGGTGCGGCGCTGGCACGGGTGGGGTGCCGGCCCCATCCTGAACCTGGACATCGGCGGCGGCTCCTTCGAAATGGCTTTCGGCCAGGATGAACTTCCGGAGGTGGCCACGTCCGTGCCGCTGGGTGCCAGCAGGCTCACGCGGGACTGGTTTCCTGAGGACCCGCCGTCGGCCAAAAGCGTCAAGGAACTCCGGCGCTACATCAGGGCCACCCTCAAACCTGCTGTGCGGGAATTTGACGGCCTGGGCCGGGCCAACGTGGTGGCGGGGACCTCCAAGACCTTCCGCTCCCTGGCACGGATCGCAGGGGCCGCGCCCAGCGCCGAAGGCCCGTACGTCAAGCGTGAACTGCATGCCTCCGACCTCGGCATCTGGACCCAGCGGATCTCGGCCATGAGCTCGGAGGACAGGCTGCATCTTCCCGGCGTCTCCGAAGCGCGGGCGCACCAGCTCCTCGCCGGCGCGCTGGTGGCCGAGGCTGCCCTGGAAATGTTCAAGTTCAAGAAGCTGCGCATCTGCCCCTGGGCCCTGCGTGAAGGCCTCATCCTGCGCCGCCTGGACCAGCTGGTCTTCGCCGGGCCGCTGGATCCGGCGCCCCACGTGGTGGCCGCGTCATACCCGGTCGAAGCTGCCATCTAGGAACCATGCCGCCAGCCGGGAAACAACAGTTCCGCCGTGCCAGGCAGTGCCTCGGGTTGCGCGGCGCTTAAAAGCGGAAGCACCGGGGCCGGCAATCAGGAAAATGGGGGAAAACCTGTTGCCGAACCACCGGTGCCCTGGCAGGCATCCCCATGCCTGCCGCATCACTCGCACCCTCAATGAGGTAATAACTACGTTAGGAGCCCAAGTTGTGCGCTGCCTGCGCTGAACATGGGAGTTGCCTGTGAATGCGTGCGAACTGCAATGATGGAGGCATGAGCAACCGAATTGCATTCCTTGGCTGTGGATCCATGAACGAGGCCATTCTTGGCGGGCTGCTGGAGGCCGGCACGGACCCGGGTGATGTGGTGGCCACCGTCCGCCGTGCGGAGCGCGCCTCGGAACTCGCGGAGCGGTACCCCGGTATTACCGCGATCGCCGGCGAGGAAGAACCGGACAACAACAAACAGGCCACCAAGGGATCCGCCGTCGTCATCCTTGGCGTCAAGCCGGTGGGAATCTCGGACCTGGCCCGGGAAATCAGCCCGGCCCTTTCGCCGGAAACTGTGGTGGTCAGCGTCGCCGCGGCAGTGTCCATCGCCCAGCTGGAAGCCGCGCTCCCCGCCGGCCAGCCGGTCATCCGGACCATGCCCAACACACCGGCCAAGCTGGGCCGCGGCGTCGTGTCCGTCTCGCCCGGCAGCCACTGCACGGCCGAGCAGCTTGGGAAGGTCAAGGACATCCTGCAAGGTGCCGGGACCGTTGTGGAAGTGCCGGAGGAGCAGGTGGATGCACTGTCAGCCATCAGTGGCTCGGGCCCGGCTTACGCTTTCTACCTGGCGGAGGCCATGGCCTCCGCGGGGGAGGAGCTGGGACTGGACCGCGAGCTGTCCCTGCTCCTGGCACGCGAAACGGTGGCCGGGGCAGGCTTCATGCTCGCCGAACCAGGGGCGGACCCTTCCGCGCTGCGCAAAGCGGTCACCAGCCCCAACGGCACCACGGAGCGGGCCATCGCCACGTTCGACGAACAGGGCATCCCGGCCATCATCGCCGCCGGCGCCAAGGCGGCAGCCGACCGGGCAGCGGAGATCACCAAGCAACTCGGCTAGGGCCGGGCGGCAAACCGTTCCAGCAGGTCCACGTGCCCGGAGACTATGAGCATGTCCCGCGAGGACACCTTGGTCTCGGGCCGGGCGTAGGTGAAGTCCTCGCCCGGGGACTTCACGCCCACGATGGTCACGCCGTACTTGGACCGGACCTTCGACTCGTCCAGCGTGAACCCCACGGTCTCGCGCGGAGGGTACATCTTCACAATGGCGAAGTCGTCGTCGAACTCGATGAAGTCCAGCATCCGGCCCGACACCAGGTGCGCCGCGCGGACGCCCGCGTCGGCCTCCGGGTAGATGACGTGGTTGGCCCCGATCCGCGTCAGGATCTTGCCGTGTGAGGGGGTAATGGCCTTGACCCAAAGGTGTTCGATGCCCAGGTCCACCAGGTTGACGGTGATCAGCACGGAGGACTCGATGGACGTACCCACGCCCACCACGGCGGAACTGAACTCCTGCGCGCCGAGCTGGCGCAGGGCGTCGATGTTGGTGGCGTCAGCCTCCACCACGTGGGTCAGGAGCGGCGCCCACTTCTGCACCAGGTTCCGGTCGCGTTCAATCGCGAGCACTTCCCGGCCCTGTTTGACCAGCTGCTCTGCGGTGGATGATCCGAAGCGGCCCAGCCCGATCACCAGCACCGGGGCATTGTGGGCAGGGCGCCGGGGGGCGTCTGTGGAACTAGCCAATGATGGGCCTCTCTTCGGGGTAGTGGTACAACTGGCTGCGCTGGCGCAGGGCCAGGGCGGCTGCGAGGGTAACGGTTCCCACGCGGCCCGCGAACATCAGGGCCGTGAGGACGTAGACACCGGCAGGGGGCATCTCGGCGCTGAGGTTGGTGCTCAGGCCCACCGTGGCGAACGCGGAAATGGTTTCAAACAGCACCCGGTCCAGTGACTGGCCACTGATGTGGAGCAGCAGGAAAGCGGACACGGACACCAGGGTGGCGCCTGCGACGATCACGGAGATGGCCACGCGCATGCTTCCTTGCGGGATGGTCCTGCCGTAGACCTTGACATCCGCGTCACCGCGGGCCTCGGCGACGATGGCCAGGAACATCACGGCGATGGTGGTGACCTTGATGCCGCCCGCCGTGGACGCGGAGCCGCCGCCGGCGAACATCAGGGCGTCCGTCAGCAGCATGGTGGTCGAATCCATCTGGTTCTGATCCACCAGGTTGAACCCGCCGGACCGCGTCATCACGGAGGCGAACAGCGCGTGGGTGATCTTGTCGCCCACGCCCATGGTGCCGATGGTCCGGACGTTGTCCCACTCCATGAGCGCCCACAGGAACGCCCCGGCCACCAGGAGGATCAGCGATACCTGGATGGTGAGCTTGGTGTGCAGGTTCCACTTTTTCCAGTTCAGGCCGTTCTGCTGGAGGACCATCACCACGGGGAAGCCAAGGCTGCCCAGGAACACCCCCACCATCAGGGGGATGAGGATCCACAGGTCCGTCTCGTAGGGCACGATGCCGTCCGAGTGCGGGGTGAAACCGGCGTTGTTGAACGAGGAAATGGCATAGAAGATGCCGTGCCACACCGACTGCCAGAAGGGCTCCCCGAGGGTCAGGAACCGGGGAACGAGGGCCAGGGCCAGGACGCCCTCGATGACCACGGAGGTGGTGATGACGATCCGGAGCAGGGTGCCCACCTCACCGAGGCGGCCGGCGTTGTTCATGGATTCCGCCGCAATGATCTTCCCGCGGACTCCCAGCCGCTTGCTCACCATCAGTGCCAGCAGCGAGGCCAGCGTCAGGGTGCCCAAGCCGCCGATGAAGATGCCCACCAGGATCACCAGCTGGCCGAAAAAGGACCAGTGCACCGCCGTGGACACCACCGTCAGTCCCGTCACGCACACGGCCGAGACTGCGGTGAACAGGGCCTCGTGGATGGGGGTGGCGGTTCCGTCGGCCGAAGCCACGGGCAGGGAGAGCAGGAATGTGAAAACCACGCAGACGGAGGCGAACGCAGTCAGGGCAAGCCGGGCGGGGGAGGTGTTGGCGATGTCGTCGATGAAGTCGCGAAGCCGCGTGAAGATCCAGAGGCCCTCCCGCTCCTGCGCTGGGGGGTGCCAGCTGGCCGGGGTCCGGGGCCTTGACTGGCTCTGCGTCATGTGTGGCTTTTCCTCGGTCGAAACTGCTTCCCCCAGTAGTAAACCACTAAAGCCAGGCTTCATGGCCTGGCGGGGACTCCGGCGGGCTCGGGTAGCCTGTGATTGATGACATATCTGCCCGGTCTAAGCCAGCCCGCGCCGCCGACGATGGTGGCGTGGAGCCCCGACATGACTGCCTACAATTTTGGCCCGGGCCACCCCATGGCGCCGGAACGGATGGACCTGACGGCCCGCCTGTCGCGCAGCCTGGGCCTCTTCGACCTGGACCACGTGGACGTCCAGGCGCCTGAGACGGCATCCGACGCGGAACTGGAAGCGGTGCATTCGACGGATTATGTCGCCGCGGTGCGCCGCGTCAGCGCCGACCCCTCCCGGCCGGACGAATCACGCGGGCTGGGAACCGAGGATGACCCGGCCTTCGCGAGAATGCATGAGGCAGCGGCGCGGCTGGCCGGCGGCTCCCTGATGGCGGCCCAGGGTGTGCTGGAGGGCTGGGCCGTGCATGCGGTCAACTTCGGCGGCGGCATGCACCACGCCTCCCGGGACCGGGCCAGCGGATTCTGTATCTACAACGACGCCGCCCTGGCCGTGCAACGGCTCCTTGACGGCGGCGTCGGAAAAGTGGCTTACATCGACGTCGACGCCCACCACGGCGACGGCACGCAGAACATCTTCTGGGACGACCCCCGGGTCCTGACGCTCTCGCTGCACGAAACGGGCCTGACCCTCTTCCCCGGAACCGGCTTCGCCAATGAGATCGGCGGCCCCGCGGCCGAGGGAACGGCCGTGAACGTGGCGCTGCCCGCCGGCACCGGCGACGCCGGCTGGCTGCGGGCGTTCTACGCCATCGTGCCGCAATTGGTGGGCGCGTTCGAACCGGAAGTGATTGTGAGCCAGCACGGCTGCGATTCGCACCGCAGCGACCCCCTCACGCACCTCAACCTCAGCGTCGACGGGCAGCGCGAGGCCGCGAACGCGGTCGCAAACCTGGCAGAACGGTTCTGCGGCGGCCGCTGGATCGCCACCGGGGGCGGAGGCTACAACGTCCTGGACGTGGTGCCGCGGGCGTGGAGCCACCTGGTGGCGATCGCCGCCGGAAGGCCCGTGCCGCTGCGTACCCCCGTGCCCGAGGACTGGCGGCAGTACGTGGCGGAGAAATTCGGGACCGTGGCCCCCGCGCTGATGGGGGATGACGTGGAGTTGTGGTGGCGCTCCTGGGAAGTGGGCTTCGACCCCAATGACGCCGTAGACCGCACCGTCATGGCTACCCGCAAGGCGGTGTTCCCGCTGCACGGGCTGGACCCCTGGTTCGACTAGCAGGCCGGGCCGCCGGACCGGGACGAGGGGCCACCGAAATAGTTGATGCCTTTCGGCGTATATGTCGCTAGGGTGGGAGGCATGGTGACAGACGACGTATTTGCCGTCATAGCGGAATCCACCCGGCGGGACATCCTGGTGGCCCTCAGGACGGGGGATAAAGCCGTGGGGGAGCTGGTGGAGGAGCTGGACGCCAGCCAGCCCACCATTTCCAAGCACCTGAAAGTCCTGCGGGAGGCGCAACTGGTCAGCATGCGTGCGCAGGGCCAAAAGCGCTACTACGCCTTGAACCGGGGTCCGCTGGAAGGAATCGCCAGCTGGCTGGAGACGTTCGACGTCGGCCCGGCCGCCAAGGCTGCCGCGTCCCCTGCCGGCGCATCACCAAAGAACGGCCCGGCCGGCAGCGCATCAGCCAACGGTGGGTCAGCGACGAAAGGCCGGTCCGCGTCGGGCACCGCCGCACCTGGCCTGCCGGAAGCACCTGCCGCCGTTGAACCCGGCCTCGTGCCGCAGGGCCAGGAAGAAGCCGCGGCGGCTGTCCTGGTGCGGGAAGGGGCCGAGCTGAGCCCCGCCGTCGTCATTCCCGGTGGAACCGCCGCCCCGCTGAGCGATGACAGTGTTCCCCAGCAGATCGGACGCAGTGTTGGCCGCGCGGCCACCAAAGCGGCGGACCTGCTGGCAAACCTCCCCAACCTGCCCAAGTTCGGCCGGAAGAAATAGGTTGGCGGAGGTGGTGGGAGCGGAGCCCCGCCGCGGCTAGCCGTGGACGGCGCTCCGCGACGCCTTGGCCGGGCCAGTGCTCGCCCGGACTTCGAGCCGGGGCTGGAAGCGGGTGCCGGGCACCTCGTTCCCTTCCTTGCGGATCAATGCCCGCAGCTGGTGCCAGGCCTGCTCGCCCAGTTCGGTGATAGGGACGGCCGCGGTGGTGAGTGCCGGCGTCGTGTACCTGGCGAACGGAATGTCGTCGAACCCGGTGACGGAGATGTCGCCCGGCACGTCCAGCCCGCGTTCGTGCAGTCCGCTCATCAACCCCATGGCCACGAGGTCGTTGAAGGCGAGGATGCCGGTGGCGCCGCTCGCCAGGACCGCATCCACTGCCTCATGCCCGGTGTCGAAGTCCGAACCGCCCTCGAGCATGGTCACCTCTACCTGCGGGTGGGCATCCTTGAAGGCCTCCAGGCCCTTGAGCCGCATTTCGTTGGAGGCGCTCCGGGGAGGCCCGGCCAGGAAGGCCAGGCGGGTGTGCCCCAGTTCCACCAGGTGCCCGGCAATGTCCTGGACCCCGTGGCCATAGTCCACCACCAGGCTGGGGACGTCCGGTGCGTCAGTGGTGCGGTTGATCAGTACCAGCGGGTGGAGCGACGGTGCGATTTCCGTCAGTTCGGCATCCGACATTCGTGGGGCGCAGAGGACCAGGCCGTCGCAGCGGCGGCGCGCCTCGCCGGCCAGGATGGATTCCTCGCTGGAGACCTCGAACGAGTCCGCGATCAGCACCCGGTAGCCATCCTGTGCCGCGGCCCGGCTCAGGCCTCGAAGGATGGCCTGGAACGTGGGGTTCGCCAGGTCCGGCACCACGATGCCGATCGTGTCCGTCTTTCCCAGCGCCAGGCTGCGGCCCACCGGGTTGGGCTGGTACTTCAGTTCAGCGGCGGCGGCGCGGACCCTGGCGGCGATGTCCGGGTCCACGGTGAAGTTCCCGTTCATGACACGCGAAACCGTGGCGTGTGAGACTCCTGCCTTCACGGCGACATCCGCGATGCCGATCCGGCCGCTTGCCGATTTCCTGGCCATGGGGAACCCTTCCTTCGTGCCACCCGGGCTGACGCTGCCGGGAGCGGCAGGCGCCCGGCTCTCAAGCCCCCGGGTGGCAGGTGCTTTGAGAGACAGCATATACGGGAGCTGGAAAACGATTTCTACCCTTTTCCCGACAGTTTTCCGCGGCGAACGCCCGGGGCGATCTCCGCTCGACCAGAAAACGCTTTCCAGCCGTACCTGAAGTGGTTGACGGATGGGTGGGCGGGTTGATACAACTTCTATAGCGAACTGAGAAAACGCTTTCTCAGGCAAGTGCAGCAGAGTGCCACCGCCGAACCGCAGCGGCCGTCCCGGCGGCCGGGCAAATGAGATTTCGAAAGGGACCCCACATGGTCAACACAGCCGAGACGACGTCGGCCGCAGCTGCTCCCCACACGGCTGCCGGCAGCTCCACCCACGACGGCCGCAAGGCGCGCCTTGCGCTGGTCGGCACCGGAGGGCGTTCCGAAATGTACATCCGCGCCGTGTTTGGCAAGCACGCCGACACCGCGGAACTGGTGGCGTTCGCGGACGTGAACCCCGGTCGCGTGGAGTTCTACCAGAACCTCATCCAGGAACTCGGCGCCCCCGGCCCCATTGCCTCGTTTGATCCCGCGGACCTGACCGCCTTCATCCAGGCCAACAACATCGACCGCGTTGTAGTGACCACGCCCGACTACACCCACGCGGACTACATCGTCGAAGCCCTCCGGGCCGGCGCCGATGTTGTGGTGGAGAAACCCCTCACCATCGATGCCGAGGGCTGCCGCCGCATCACCAAGGCGGTCCAGGAAACCGGCCGGAACGTCGTGGTGACGTTCAACTACCGCTACTCGCCCCGGAACAGCGCCCTCAAGGAAATCATCCAGAGCGGCGTGATCGGCAAGGTCACCTCGATCGACTTCAGCTGGGTCCTGGACACCGTGCACGGCGCGGACTACTTCCGCCGCTGGCACCGGGAGAAGAAGAACTCCGGCGGCCTCCTCATCCACAAGGCGTCCCACCACTTCGACCTCGTCAACTGGTGGATCAACGACGTTCCGGAGCGCGTCTTCGCCTCCGGCGGCCTGAAATTCTATGGCGACAAGAACGCCGCCGAACGCGGGCTCGGCCCCCGTCCCGAGCGCGGAACGCCCGATGCCGGTGCCCCCGCCGGCGAAAAGGACCCGTTCGCGCTTGACCTGCGCGAGGACGAGCGGCTCAAGGCGCTCTTCCTGGACAACGAACACTACGACGGCTACCGCCGCGACCAGGACGTCTTCACCAGCGGCATCACCATCGAGGACAACCTGGCACTGGTGGTTGAATACCAGGGCGGCCCGCGGCTGAGCTACTCGCTGAACGCCCACAGCCCCTGGGAAGGCTACCGGGTGGCGGTCAACGGCACCGAGGGCCGCGCTGAGCTCGAGGTGGTGGAACGCGCCGCCGTGCTGCACAGCACTGACCGGAAGACTGTCGTGGACCCCAGCGCAACCCCTGTGGAAGAAGAGGACGCCGTCCGCCGCAACGGCGAACGGCTGGTGGTCCAGCGCCACTGGGAGGCCGCGTACGAGGTGCCGATCATCAACGGCGAAGGCGGCCACGGCGGGGGCGACGAACTGCTGCTCTCGGACCTCTTCGACGGACCCGGCGAGGATCCCCTTGGCCGCCCCTCCGGCTACCTCGACGGGCTGCGTTCAGTATCCGTGGGGATTGCCGGCAACCAGTCGCTCGAAACCTCGCTGCCCATCCGCGTGGCGGACCTGGACCTCGGCGTCGACCTCCGCCGCGGCAAGTAAGGAAGAACCATGAGCAGGATATTCGTCACCGGCGGCTCCGGCCGCCTGGGCCGCAGCGTCGTGGCGGGGCTGGCCCAAGCCGGCCACGAGGTGGTCTCCGTGGACCGTGACGCCGTGCCCGCTGACCAACTGCCGCCCGGCGTCGTGCAGGAGACCGCGGACCTGCTGGCGCCGGGGGAGGCGCTGCGACTCCTCCGGGAGGCACGGCCCGACGCCGTCATCCATCTTGCGGCGATCGCTGTCCCGTTCAGCGCGCCGGAGGACGTCATCTTCGGCACCAACACCCGGCTCGCCTTCACCGTGATCAGCGCGGCGACGGAACTGGGCGTGCCCAGGATCATCACCGCCAGCAGCCCCACCGTGCTCGGCTATGGCTCGCCCGCGGGCTGGCTGCCGCCGTCGTTCCCGCTCGACGAGCGGACGCCGCCCAAGCCGTGGAACGCCTACGCGCTGTCCAAGCTCATCGCCGAACAGACCGTGCAGATGTTCGCCGCCGCCCAGGGGGAGCGGATCCGGTACGCGGCGTTCCGCCCGTGCTTTGTGATCTCTCCGGAGGAGTGGGAGGGGGCGCCCACGCAACAGGGCCACACCCTGGCTGAGCGGCTGGCCGATCCCGCCCTTTCCGCACCGGCCCTGTTCAACTACGTTGATGCCCGCGACGTCGCGGACTTCCTTGACCTGCTGCTCCGGAAAATGACGGACATTCCCAACGGGGAAACCTTCTTCGTCGGAGCCTCGGACGCCTTGGCAACCGCGCCGCTGGCGGAGCTCATGCCCAGGTTCCTGCCGGGCAGCGACGACATCAGCGCAGGCCTGACCGGGACCAGCCCGGCCTTCTCGATCGCCAAGGCCCAGGAGCTCCTGGGCTGGCAGCCCCGGCGCAGCTGGCGCACCGAACTCACGTCCCGCCACACCCTCAACGACGAGGCTTCCGCGCTGGTCACTGCCGGCGGCGGAAGCAAGGAGACACCATGAAATTCGACGGCGTACTGTTCTTCCCCGTCACCCCGTTCACGGCCGAAGGAGCCGTTGACGTGGAACTGCTCAAGGAACACATCGGTTCCCGCCTGCCCTTTGGTCCCGGCGGCGTGTTCCCTGCCTGCGGCACCGGTGAATTCCATGCCCTCAGCATCGACGAGGTCCGCACCGTCGTGGCGGCCGCCGTCGAGATCGTCGCCGGGAAGGTCCCTGTGGTGGCCGGGGCGGGCGGACCGCTGGGCCACGCCCTGGCCGCCGCCCGGGTTGCAGAGGAAGCCGGCGCCGACGCCCTCCTGGTGCTGCCGCCGTACCTGGTGACCGGACCCACCGACGGATTGGTGGCCTACATCGAGGCCGTGGCGAACGCCAGCAGCCTGCCGGTGATCGTCTATCACCGCGGCAACGCAAAGTTCACGGCGGCGTCCATGGCCAAGCTGGCCGCAAACCCCAAGGTCATCGGCTTCAAGGACGGCCTGGGCGACGTTGGCCTGGCCCAGGAGATCGTGTCCGCCGTCAAGGCCGCCGGCCGGGAGGACTTCGCGTTCTTCAACGGCCTGCTCACCGCCGAGTTGACGCAGGGCGCCTACCGCGGCCTGGGGATCCCGCTGTATTCGTCGGCCGCGTTCGCGATGGCGCCGGAGATCGCCAAGGCGTACTACGACGCCTACGTTTCCGGAGACGAGGACCGCCGCAACGCCCTGCTGGAGGGCTTCTACGCTCCACTGGTCCGCCTGCGCGACCAGACGCCCGGGTTCGGCGTCTCCCTGATCAAGGCCGGCCTGCGCCTGGGCGGCCTTCCGGTGGGCCAGGTCCGGCCGCCGCTGGTGGACCCCACCGAGGAACAGTTGGTGGAACTCAAGGCCATCCTCGCCCGGGGCTACGAGCTGGCCGGCCGCTGATGGGTGCCCTCGCGGCCGCGACAGTCAGAACAGTTCCGCGCATCACGGGACTGTCCACGCGGCTCATCACGGTGCCGCTCCGCCGGAGCTGGGGAGATGACGCCCCGGAGAACCACGTCATCGCCACGGAGGTCTCCACGGACGACGGCGGCACGGGCTTTGGTTTCTCCTGGACGCCCACCATCGGTCCCCAGGCAGTCAAGGCGCTGCTTGATCACGACATCGCCCCTTTTGTCACCGGGCTGCCCGCCACTCCCGAGGGGGTGTGGGACGTGCTCTGGAAGCGGCTGCACGAGGCCGGCGGCGGGGGATTGACCACCATTGCCATGGCCGGAGCGGACCTCGCGCTCTGGGACCTGCAGGCACGCCGCGCGCAGACCTCGGTTACCGGGCTGCTCGGCCAGCGGCAGGACTCCGCCGAAGTCTACGGCTCCGGCGTGAACCTGCACTACACCTTGGAGGAGCTGGTGGCACAGGCCGAACGCTGGGTTGCCGCCGGCCACCAGGCCATCAAGATCAAGGTGGGAAAGCCGGACCTGCGCGAGGACGCAGAGCGGGTGGCCGCCGTGCGGTCCGTGCTGGGCCCGGGCCGGCGGCTCATGATCGACGCCAACCAGCGGTGGGATCTGCCCACCACCTTCAGGGCACTGGACGTCCTGGCCGAATTCGGCCTCGAATGGCTGGAGGAACCCATCCGGGCGGATGATCTCTGGGCCTACCGCCGGCTGCGCAAACATTCCCCGGTGCCCATTGCCCTGGGCGAAAACCTGCACACCATCTACCGTTTCCGCGATTTCATTGAAGCGGAGGCGGTGGACATCATCCAGCCCAACATCATCCGGGTAGGCGGCATCACCCCGTTCCGGCGGATCGTGGAGCTGGCACGGACCAACAGCATCAAGGTGATGCCGCACCTGCTGCCGGAACTCTCCGGCCAGCTGGCATTGACCTTGGCCGAACCCACCATGGTGGAAGACGTCGAGGAGGCCTCGTTCGAGCAGCTGGGCATCCTCGACGGGCCATCGCCGGTGCGGTTCAGCAACAGCCGGGTGGCCGCGGCGGACCAGCTCGGCCTGGGATTCCGCTTCCGGGACGCACCGTAACCACGTATGCACATCCACAGAACGGGTATTTGACGTGACAACTGCAACCCTTTCCCTGTCCGGGCTCACCGCTGCCGCCACGGAGGCGGCCAGGACCGCTGCCGCGGCTACCGATGCCGAGCGCGCCGCCTGGCTCCATGCGGTGGCGGACGCCCTGGACGCCAACGCCGCCGAACTGGTGGAAATCGGCGAAGCCGAGACCAGCCTGGGGGTTCCCCGGCTGACAGGAGAGGTGGCCCGCACCACCGGCCAGCTCCGCCTCTTCGCCGCCGTCATCACCGAGGGCTCCTACCTCGAAGCCGTCATCGACCATGCGGACCCTGCCGCCACGCCGCCCAAACCCGACCTGCGCCGCATCCTGCGGCCCATCGGGCCGGTGGCGGTCTTCTCGGCGTCGAACTTCCCGTTCGCCTTCTCCGTGGCCGGCGGTGACACGGCCTCAGCGCTCGCGGTCGGCTGCTCGGTGATCGTCAAGGCCCACTCAGGGCACCTGCGGCTGTCTGAGCGGACCGCAGAAATCGTTGCTGACGCGCTGCGCGGGGCCGGTGCCCCGGAAGGCCTGTTCGCGCTGGTCAGTGGCCGCGAGGTGGGAACGGCGCTGGTCCAGGACCCCGCCATCAAGGCCGTTGGCTTCACCGGCTCCATCCCCGGCGGCCGGGCCCTGTTCGACCTCGCCACTTCGCGGCCGGATCCCATCCCGTTCTACGGAGAGCTGGGCAGCCTCAACCCCGTGGTCATCACGGCGGCAGCACTCCAGGCCCGGGCAGCGGAACTGGCCGCCGGCCTGGCCGGATCGTTCACGATGGGTGCAGGCCAGTTCTGCACCAAGCCAGGCCTGGTGTTCATCCCGGCCGGAACCTCCTTCGCGCACCAGGTAGCTGAGGCCAGCAAGGACAAGCCCACGGCCCGCATGCTGACCAGCCGCATCGCCGAAGCCTACCCGGAAGGGCTGCGCAGCTTCGCCGCCGTAGAGGGCGTGGAAGTGGCGGGCGGCAGCATCGACCAGGACGCCGCTGCCAACGGGGCGGCTCCGGTGGTGTTCGCCACCACCGCTGCCAAAGTCCTGGAGCGGCCGGAGCAGCTGCTTGAAGAGTGCTTCGGGCCAACCACCATCCTCATCGAATACACGGACCAGCAGGAACTCTCGGCGGTCCTGGCCGAGGTTCCCGGCAGCCTGACCGCCACTGTGCACGCCGGACCTGGTGAGGACATCGGCGCGCTCGTGGAGCAGCTCTCCGGCTTGGCAGGCCGCGTCCTGTTCGATGGCTGGCCCACGGGCGTCGCCGTGAACTGGGCCCAGCAGCACGGCGGCCCGTACCCGGCCACCACGTCGCTGTTCACCTCGGTGGGGGCCACGGCGGTCCGTCGCTTCCAGCGCCCCGTGGCCTACCAGGACGCCCCGGAAAGCGTCCTGCACCCCGCACTGCGCGAGGCCAACCCGCTGGGGATTCCGCGCCGGGTCGATGGGGAACTGAAGCTGCCGTAAACGGTCGAAAAGAAATCCCCCGCAGCCATTCGGCTCCGGGGGATTTCTTCGTGTTTCCTACAGTTGCAGGGTCACCGGGCGCTCCAGCCCGTTCACGGTGGCCGCCGGCCAGCGCGGATCTACCGTCAGGATGCGGAGACCGGATTCCGTGAGCTGGACGGTGTCCTCGATCTTGACGCCGGGGCCGGATGGGTTCCAGGTGAACGCCTGGTCCAGCACCACCGTGTCCGTGGCGCCCGAGGTGACGCGGGGATCGCGCCCTGCGTAACCGGCGGGGCCGCCCTGGTGGTGCTGCTCCCACTGGTCCGCGCCGAAGCCATGCCGGACGTAGGCGGCCTGGATCTCGGTGAAGATCCGGTCCAGGCGGGTGCCGGGAACCGTTGCATCGAAAATGTCCGCCTCCACTGCCGCGATGCGGGCCTCGGCGTCGCGCTCCCCGGGAGTGCCGGCATCGAACCTGATCCAGCGCGTGATGTTGGCAACCAGGCCGTCGCGGCGGGCGCAGACCACCGCCATGGCACGACGGCCCAGGGGCGCGTGCGTGGCCAGGGGATGCCGGAAGGTGCTGCGGGAGCTGCCATTGCACAGGAGCACCAGCGGCTCCGCGCCGGCGCCCACCACCCGGGCGGCCAACGCCGAGACCAGCGCGAATTCGGTGGTGTCCGGGCGGGCAGCGGACAGGACATCGGTCATGATGCCGGCAACCTCGGCGCTGAGCAGGGCATAGCGGGCACTCTCCGCCGGAAGCAGCTGCTGGCGGGCGGCACGCAGTTCGGCGGCGACCTCTGCCTCGGACAGTGGCGGCACCAGGCCGTTGCCAACGGCGGCCGCGGCCTGGTGCAGGTTCGCGTACCAGGGGACGGTGTGCAGGTTGACCCCCAGCGGAAGCTCCTCGGCGGCGATCCTGCCGGCTTCGTTGTTGAACGTCACCAGGTGGTCGCCGTCGCGGGCAACAAGCAGGGCAGCGATGGGATCGCCGGCCAGGCTGATGTGGACCCGGCTGCCGTCCAAGTACCACGTCAGCGCCGTGTTGCTGGTGAGAAGCAGCGAATCCCGGCCGGCCGCGTCGAGGATGTCCAGGACGCGCCGGCGCTTGATCGCCCGGTCTCCAGGGGATCCGGGAGCCAGGCGCGCCTCCTGCTGGGGAACGGCTGCGGCTGCGGTCTGGGTCATGACAGGTCCCCTTGCTGGTTGATCAGTGCTTCGATGTCGGCGGTGGCCAGGAGTCCGTCGGCCACGAAAACGGTGATGTGCCGCCGCACCGGTGTGCCGGGTTCGGCGATGACGGGCGAATCCCACGCCAGCGACTGGCCGACGCCCGGGTAGCCTTCCACCCGGACAAACCAGGGATCCGTGCAATCAGCGGCGGCCACGAACACCAGGGTGGCCGGGCCGCCGTCGAACGTTCCTGACCAGGCGAGCCACGGCGTGATGCTGCCGTGGGTCTGCGCCTCACCGGCTCCGGCCGGCGTCCAGACGGCTGCGTCCGCGCATTCGGGCAGCCGCCAAAAGAAGCCGCCGTAGCCGCCCTCGAACCGGCCGTTGGAGCCCGGGCTGCCCAGGCTGACCGGCGTGCTCCCGGCAGGTGACAGCGCAAAGTCCAGTGACAGCCGCCAGGTGGAGGGTGCGACGCCGGACCACGCCCAGGTGCGTTCCTCACGGAGCACAGGGGAGCCGTCCGGCCCGTTCCAGGCCAGCGCTTCCTCCAGGATGCCGGGCAGGTCCGCGCCGGCGTCGTCCCGGAACGATCCGGTGCCGGTGGTGGCAATGCTGCCGTGGTCCGGGCGCCAAACGTACTGGCCGGCTTCCCTGGTGTAGGTGCGGCCGCCCCAGAAATTCACCCCGTCCACGTCCTGCAGGGCGACGCCGGCACCCAGGTGCCACACGTGGTCCAAGGGCTGGTGGTCGGTCACCACGGTGCCGTTCAAAGTGCGCACCGGATGCAGGTAGGGGCGCGGGGAAGACACAGCCCTGATATGGCTGCCGTCCTGGTAGTCCGCCACCGGGCGGCCCCCAACAGCCAGCGTCCGGACCGGCGGAAGGGGACGGGCCCAGGGAACACCCAGCTCGGCGAAGGTCGCCTGTGCCAGCACTGCGCGCTCCATCAGTTCGGAGATGCCCCGCACCACCGGATGGGCGTCGTCGCCTTCGCCTTCCCAGGTGATGAATCCGGCACCGATCGGAGCGGGTGCCGGCGCGGTGCGGATGGCTTCCAGGACGGTGGTGAAGGCTCCGGTGTCCTCCAGCCCAGACAGCAGCGGCGTCCCGTTGGCACGGGCATCCAGCAGGTTTTCGAGCAGGTCTGTCCGGCCGAAGAATTCCCGGCGCTCTCCGGCCGGGGTGAGGATGACAACTTCGTCCTCGGTGTAGGAGAGCGTGATCTCGCCCAGGGTTCCGTGGACGGTGACGGTGGGGTTGAGCTGTTCGGGGGCACAGAGGGTGAGGGCGCAGAGCAGCGTGTTTCCGCCTGCGGTACGGACCCGAAGAATCGAGGTGTCATCGCTTTGGGTGCTGTTGGCCCGGTAGAGGTCCGTTTCCACCGTGGTGACGTCCGCGAGGGTGTGTGCGCCCGCAAGGTGCAGTCCAGTGGCAACGGCGTGGGCCAGGGCGTTTGTGGCCACCCCGTCCACCACGTCCGTGCCGTCGAGGCTGCGCTTCCCGGCCCAGCGCGAGCGGTTGTAGTAGGCCTTGGTCCGCAGCCATTGGCCGGTGGCGCTAAGCCCCAGGACGGTGCCGATTTCACCCGCCTCCACCAGGTCCCGGATGGCGGGCAGGGCTTGGGAGCCAAGGCTCTGGAAGCCTACCTGGACCAGGCGGCCGTGATCCTTGGCCGTGGCAAGGACCTGCTCGAACTGTGCCAGGGATGCCACCGGCGGCTTTTCGACATAGACGTCCATCCCGGCGGACAGCGCCGCGATGGCCAGCGGCGCATGGGTCTGGATGGGAGTGGCAAGTATGACGACGTCGGCACCGGGCTGCGCGGCGAGCAGGGCGTCCAGGTCGGGGAACACTGCCACCGTGTCCGCCAGCGTGCCCGCCTGCGGTGGATTGGGATCGGCGACGGCCACCAGCTCCAGGGCGCCGGCCTGTTCGAGCCGGGCCAGGTTGGCAAGGTGTCGTTCACCGAAGCCGTGCACGCCCACCAGGGCAATGCGCGGGACGGCGACAGGGGGTTTGGGCGCATCCTCGCGCCCGGGTTCGGTGGAGGCGGTTTGCTGAATCATCACGTGGTCCTTGGGAGTGGTGCTGGGTGGGGGTCAGGAGGTCAGCGTTTCCGCCAGGAAGTCGAGGGCCTCGTCCTGCATGGCAGCGGTGAAGACGTGGCCGCCGGGCCAGAAGCTGCCGGCATACCTGTCCGTGCCGCGGTGCAGGGATTCGAGCAACCGGTGGGCCTGGCGCATCCCTTCTTCAGGGAAGAGCTCATCCGCCACGGCGTACTGCACCAGGAACCGGGCGGCGCTTGAGCGTGCGGTGAGCTCTGGCCAATCGCCCAGGTGCCAGAGCCCCGGAGTTTGCAGCAGCCACGAATGTGCGTCGAGGTAGGCGGGGAAGAGGGACTCAAAGGTGGTCATCATGCAGGTGACCACGGCGGCCCGGATACGGGGGCTCAGGGCGGCGAGCGTGAGGGAACGGCCGCCACCGCCGGAGAAACCGACGCACCCGAGATTGTCCGCATCGACGCCGGGCAGGGCGGCCAGGACGTCGAGGGCGGCAAGGTCGTCGTGGGCTACCATGCCGGCCAGGCTGGTTCCGAGCAGCCCGGCCGCTTTGGCCACGGTGTCCTCGTGGTAGCCGGCAGCGGCGTTGTATTCCTCCGCCTCGGAAGGCACGACGCCCTCCGCCCGCCATTGCGCCTGCCGTGCGCCGACGGCTGCGCCGGTCCGCCAGGGCGGGGTGAAGAGGTCAAACCTGCGGCTGCCCCAGGCAAAGGTGTCATGGGCCAGGACGGCGAAGCCCCCGCGGGCGATGCCGGTGGCAAGGGCCCGGCCGTCGTAGTGTGCTGCACGGGCAGCAGCTGCCGACGGATGGTTTCCGGGGAGTTCCACCAGCCGGTCCGCGCCGCCGAACTTGTTTCCGCCGTGGCAGTGCAGGGCCAGGACGCCTGGCAGCGGCGCGGAATGTCCGGCCGGCCTGACCAGCCAGCCCGTGGTGCGCGGCCCGAAGCCCAGCTGCCAGCTCAGCTCGGTGGTGGTGGCGTCGTCGTACGTTTCTTCCCAGTGCACCCGTACTTTCAACGGCGCGGGCGCAGCGGGGACGCCCAAGGCGTCTGACAGCTCCTGGGCCGCGGCGGTGGATGCCCGGTGGCGGGGATGGGCCCGGACGTAGGCAGGCCAATCGTCGTAGCCGGCGATGGCGCTGGGCCGTGTCGTCGTGATCATGTGCCTGCCTCCTTTCGTGGGTTGTTGGATGTGCACCCGCCCGCCGCTGCAGGGTCAGGCGAGGTTTTGGTTCACTTCTGAAATCATGCCCTTGGCGGCGTCACGGGGCGAGATCTTCCCGAAGAGTACATCCGTGTTGTAACGGTTCAAAACTTCCAGTGTGGCTGATGATCCTGCCGGGAAGGGCTTGGGTGCCGGGATCTTCATGGCCGCAATCCGGTCCAGGTAGGTGGCTTCCTTCTGCTGGGTTTCCTTCAGCAGGGGAGTGATGCCCGCCTTCAGCTCGGTGTTGGCGGGCATGCCGCGGTCGCTCTTGATCTTGGTGGCCGCGTCCATGTTGTTGACGAGGTAGTTGATGAACAGGGCCGCTTCCTTGGGCTGGGGCGATTTGGACGAGATGGCGTATTCCATCGAGGAACGCAGCCAGGCTCCCGGGGTCTTGCCTTCGCCGGGCAGTTTCATCATGACCAGCGGGGCGCCGGAGTAGGAGGTCATCTGGTTGCTCCAGGAAATCTTCATTCCTTGCTTTCCCTGCCCCATCAGGGTCATCTCGGGCTGGGCGGAGCCGTCCTCGACGGTCTGGGAGGCTGAAGGGGCGCCCCCGGTATCCATCAGCTTCTTGTTGAGCTCAAACCACGAGGCCAGCGTGTCCTCGCTGATGCCCATTTTCTTGCCGTCGTCCGTGTAGAGCTCCTGGCCGTTCTGCCGCGCCCAGACGGCGAGGAATGAGTCGTTGGCCATCGGGGTGGTGCCGAAGGTGCCGGCCGGCGACTTCTTGGTGAGTTCCGCGGCAATCCGTGCATAGTCGTCCCACGTCCAGGTTTCGTCGTCCGGCATCGGAACGCCGGCGGCCTCGAAGACCTTGGGGTCCAGCACCATGGACATTGAGTTGACGCCCGCCGTGATGGTGTACTGCTTTCCGTTGATCTTGCCCAGGTCAACGGTCCCGTCGGCAAACTTCGAAGTGTCGATCTGGTCCTTGACCTTGGCCAGGTCCAGGAGGACCCCGCGGCTGGAATATTCGCTGGGGTAGGCCCCGCTCATGGCGATCACGTCCGGAGTGGTCCCACCGGCGATCTGGGTGGCCATCTTGTCCCAATAGGAACTGAATTCCGTATTCTCGCCCTGGACCTTGATAGTGGGGTTGGCGGCTTCGAAGGCCTTGATGACCTCCATGGTGGTCTTCGCCCTGGAGTCGTTGCCCCACCAGGCAAACCGGATCGTCACGGGATCCTCCGCGGTCCCTACTTTCCCGGCCTGCGGGCTGCTGCCGCAGCCGGTAAGGACCATGGCCAGTGCCGTGGCTGCGCCGGCGATTCCCATAGCGGATTTCCTGAGACCAAACCTCATTGTTGTCCCCCTCATTTTTGGTGGTCGCGCCTCTGCGACATGTAACAGAAAACGTTTTCTCAAAAACTAACAAAGGGCTGTACAGGAGTCAAGAAACCGTTTACTTTGGTACGGAGCCGCTTTCTCAACGACGCTCCCGGCGGCGGAACCGCTCCAGCCCTGGCAGGCATGGAGCGGGCCCGAGACCGGAGCGCCCGATCCCCCCATCGCCTGGCGATGACCGAAACGTGGAGGCCACGATGACCAAAGGAGACCACATGGCCGCAAAGCATATTCCCAGGACGCTCGGGCCGGCCCAGTTGCCGGCCGCAGCGTACCTGCTGTCCGTGACGGAGCAGCAGCCGTGAGCGCCATCAGCGAACTGTCTTCGTTAAGCCGGCGGAAGGGCAAGGCCACCGCGGAGGAGAAGAAGGCCAACAGGCGGGACAACAAGGCCGCCTACATCTTCCTGCTCCCGTGGCTGGTGGGCCTGGTGGCCATCACCATCGGCCCGATGCTGATGTCCCTGTACTTGTCCTTCACGGACTACAACCTGCTCCAGCCGCCTGAGTGGACTGGGCTGGACAACTTCACCCGGATGCTCAGCGATGCCCGGCTGCACAATTCGTTGCGGGTCACGTTTACCTACGTACTGGTCGGTGTTCCGCTGCAGCTGGCTGTTGCGCTGCTGATCGCGCTCGTCCTGGATAAGGGGCTCCGTGGCCTTCCGTTCTACCGTTCGGTGTTCTACTTGCCCTCGTTGCTGGGCGGTTCGGTGGCCGTCGCGATCTTGTGGAAGCAGATCTTCGGCACCACTGGCCTGGTCAACCAGGTCCTGGCCATGTTCGGCATCCAGGGTCCGGGCTGGATCTCGGACCCCAGTACGGCCTTGGGGTCGATCATCCTGCTGCACGTCTGGACTTTCGGCGCTCCGATGATCATCTTCCTCGCGGGCCTGCGCCAGATCCCCAATATGTACTACGAGGCGGCCAGGGTGGATGGCGCCACCACGCTCCAGCAGTTCTGGCGGATCACCATGCCCATGCTGAGCCCGATCATCTTCTTCAACCTGGTTCTGCAGATCATCGGTTCGTTCCAGTCCTTCACCCAGGCGTTCATCGTCTCCGGCGGCAACGGCGGACCCTCCGACTCAACGATGTTCTTCACCTTGTACCTCTACCAAAAGGGCTTCGGCCAGTTCGACATGGGCTACGCCTCAGCCATGGCATGGGTGCTGCTGCTCATCATCGGCGTCTTCACCGCCATCAACTTCATCGCTTCTAAGTATTGGGTTTTCTATGACGACTAAGCTTGAGACGCTGCCCACCCCGGAGAAGAAGTCCGGGGGCGCCGGCAAGCCTACGAACCGCAAGCCCAGGGTCCGCGAGTCACGCGGAACACTGGCCTTCAGCAGGGCCCAGCGTGGTAAATCGCTGATGAAGCACGCCATCCTGATCCTGGCCGGCGGGTTGATGATCTACCCGCTCCTGTGGATGGTGGTCTCCTCGCTGCGGCCGAACGATTTGATCTTCCGGGAACCGGGCTTGTGGCTGAACAGCCTGGAAATGAGCAACTACACCTCCGGATGGTCGGCGCTGACCCACCCGTTCGGCCACTACATGATCAACTCAGCGATCGTGGTGATCGGCTCGATCCTGGGCAACCTGGTCTCATGCTCGATGGCAGCCTACGCATTCGCGCGGCTGCAGTTCACCGCCAAAAAGCTGTTCTTCGGCATCATGCTGCTGACCATCATGCTCCCCTTCCACGTGGTGATCGTTCCGCAATACATCCTGTTCTCGCAGATCGGCTGGGTGAACACCTTCTGGCCGCTGATCGTTCCCAAGCTCCTCGCCACGGACGCGTTCTTCGTCTTCCTCATGGTGCAGTTCATCCGGGGCATCCCCAAGGAGCTCGATGAAGCCGCCAGGATCGATGGGGCAGGCCACCCGCGCATCTTCCTGCGCGTGATCCTGCCGCTGATGGTGCCGGCCCTGGCCACCACCACGATCTTCACGTTCATCTGGACCTGGAACGACTTCTTCGGCGCCCTGATCTACCTCACGGACCCGGATATGTTCACGGTTCCCGTAGCGCTGCGTGCTTTCGTCGACTCGCAGTCAGCCACCAGCTGGGGATCCCTGTTCGCCATGTCCATCGTCTCGCTGCTGCCCGTCTTCCTGGTATTCCTCTTCGGCCAGCGGTTCCTCATCAAGGGCATCGCCACCACCGGCATCAAATAGCGGACGCGTCACCCGGCGTCACGCATTACCCTGCACCACCCCTTGAACGGCCCGTCGCCAGCGACGGGCCGTTCGCGCGTCCCGGGGCGGGAGCATTTCGCAGCGCATCTTGTACAAGTAGCTAACTTGTAGCCTTAGATGCAGAAAGCGCTTTCGCGGCAAGGCGGGCCTTCGAAACCTCGAAGGCTGCGGCACCTGCCAACCCCAACGTCACCGCACCTGGATCAAAGAAGATCGGAGTTACACAGTGCCGCTTTTTCCCCGTCCTGCATCAGCTGCCAAGCAGCCGGCAGGGGCACCCCCTTCGCGCGTATCGCGCCGAACCCGTAAAGCAGGCGCGGTTGCAGCCGCAGTCGCCGCCGTCATGGCCCTCAGTGCCTGCGGCGGGGGAGCCACGCCGCAGAGCGCTGACGGAACCGTCGAGCTTCGCTTCTCCTGGTGGGGCGGCGACAAGCGCGCCCAACTCACGCAAGAAGCCATCAAGCAGTTCGAAGCCGAAAATCCCAAGATCAAGATCAAACCCGAGTTCGGCGACTGGAGCGGATACTGGGACAAGCTCGCCACCCAGGTGGCCGCCAATGACGCCCCGGACATCATCCAAATGGACGAGAAATACATCACGGAGTACTCCAGCCGCGGCGCGCTCCTGGACCTGTCCAAGTACGACATCGACACCTCCAAGCTGGATGAGGCGGCCCTGAATGCCGGCAAGGGCCAGAAGGGCCTGACGGGCATCGCGGCCGGTATCAACGCCGCCACCATCCTGGCCAATCCCGCTGTTTTCCAGGCCGCCGGCGTTCCGCTGCCGGATGACACCAAATGGACCTGGGACGACTTTGGCCGGATCGCCGCCGAAATCACCGCCAAATCGCCCAAGGGCACCTACGGCGCGGCAGCCTACGGAACGGACGAGGCCTCCCTGGGAGTCTGGCTCCGGCAGGACGGCAAGTCCCTCTACACGTCCGACGGCAAGCTGGGCTTTGAGTCCGGTGACATCGCGGACTGGTGGGCGTTCCTGAAGGAGCTGAGCCAGAAGAAGGCCGTGCCCTCAGCATCCGAGGTAGTTGAGGCTGAAGCCGCTCCGCTTGACCAGAGCGGACTGGCCACCGGCAAGAATGCAATGGCGTTCTGGTGGTCCAACCAGGCGCCGGCCCTGGAGAAAGCGAGCGGCGGAGACCTCAAGATCCTGCGGTTCCCCACCAAGACGGGCTCGGCTGCCGACGCGGAGCTTTGGTACAAGGCCTCGCAGTTCTGGTCCGCGTCCTCGCGCACCAAGCACCCGCAGGAAACTGCCAAGTTCATCAACTTCCTGACCAACAACGTCAAGGCCGGTGAAGCGCTCCTGGCGGACCGCGGCGTCTACCCCAACTCGGATGTCCGGGCCGCCATCCAGCCCAAACTGACACCGGCCGATGTCAAGGTGGTCAACTTCATCGACCAGATCAAGGGTGAGCTCGGCGAAGCTCCGGCACCGCCGCCGAAGGGTGCGGGCGCGATCCAGGAAATCATCAAACGGTACACGTCGGAAGTCCTGTTCGATCGGCTGTCACCGGCCGATGCGGGCAAGAAGGCAACCGACGAGATGAAATCGGCCATCAGCAACTGATTCACCGCCAACACGGCTCCGGACGCTATGGGTGGATGCCTCCCCATTCCAGGCGTCCGACGGCGGGTGGCAGCTACGCCCCGGCGGGAACCAACGGTTCCTTCCGGGGAGTAGCTGTTTAACTGCCCCTCGCCCCTCATTGCCCACCGGCGGCGCCCCATGGAGGCGCCGCCGTCGTAAGTCCTTGACGGACGGGGCTAGCTAGTTTCCGCCACCACCGCGACGCCGCCGGCCGGGACAGTGCCGGGGAACGGCGCGCCGGTCAGCAGGTCCTCGCCGGTGGCGGAGACGGCGGCATCCGTCCTGGTGTGGTTGATCGCGAACACGAAGCTGCGCCCGTCCGCGGCCAGTCGCCGCGTCAGCTCCACCCCGCGGTCGGCAGCGGCAACGGGAGACACGCCTGATTCGGCGAGCAGCGTGTCCACCAGGGCTTCAATGCCGTCGGCGTCGGGGAAGGTGGCCAGGTACCACGCCGTCCCGGATCCAACATCCCGCCGGGTCAGGGAAGGCACGCCCTCCAGCGGGTAACCGGTAAACGCCTGTACGGCCTCCGCGCCGGCAAGGCGGACGTGCTCGCTCCAGATTGACGAGGTGGTGCCGTCGCTCAACGTCAGCTGGACCCCGGCCAGCACAGGGTGGAATTCCTCCACGCGAACGCCCAGGAGGTCGCGGAACGCGCCGGGGTAGCCACCCAGCCGGATGTGGTCCTGCAGGTCCGCGATCCCGCTGAAATAACTGACCAGGACCGTTGCGCCGGCAGCGGCGGCAGCAGCGATATTGGCGGCGGAGTCATCGGACACGGCGTACAGCGTGCACACCAGCACCAGGTCGTAAGCATCCAGCGACGCGGACGGGTGCACCACATCAACGGAGACTCCGCGCAGCACCAGGGACCGGTGGAACGCCCTCAACAGGTCCAGGTACTTCACGTCGACGCTGGGCTTGGAATCGATTTCGCTGGCCCACCATGCCTCGTAGTCGAAGACGATGGCGGTCCGCGACTGGACCCGGGATCCGCGCACGGCTTCGAGGCGCTTGAGGGCCGCGCCGAGCTCCACCACCTCACGCCACACCCGCGTGTCCCGTCCGCCGTGCGGCACCATGGCGGAATGGAACTTCTCCGACCCCGCAAAGCTTTGCCGCCACTGGAAGAACATCACGGCGTCGGCTCCGCGGGCCACATGGGCCAGCGAATTGCGCAGCATCTCGCCTGGCATCTTGGGCTGGTTGCGCGGCTGCCAGTTGACGGCCGACGTCGAATGCTCCATGAGGATCCACGGGTCACCGCCGGCAATGCCGCGCGTGAGGTCCGCGCTGAACGCGAGTTCGATGTGCCGTTCCGGGTCCGCCGCCACAAGGTAGTGGTCGTTGGCGATGACGTCCAGGTCCTTGGCCCAGCTGAAGTAGTCCATGGATTTTGTGGCGCTTGAGGCCATCAGGTTGGTGGTGCAGGGGACGCCCGGGGTGACCTCGCGCAGGACGGCCACCAACTCACGGTAGTAGTCCATCAGGGCCCACGAGTTGAACCGCTGGAAGTCCAGTTGCTGGCCGGGGTTCAGGGTTGACGGGGCGACGGCGGGCGGCACGATTTCATCGAAGGAGGCGTAGTTCTGGGACCAGAATGCGGTGCCCCAGGAGGCGTTCAGGGCCTCGATGCTGCCGTACCGGCGTTCCAGCCAGGCGCGGAAGGCGGCGGCGTCCTCCTCCCCGTAGAACTCTGAAACGTGGCAGCCCAGTTCGTTGTCCACGTGCCACAGCGCCAGCGCGGGGTGGTCCTTGTAGCGTTCGGCGAGTACGCGCGTGATCCCGGCGGCGTAGCGGCGATAGACGGCCGACGACGGCGTGTAATGCCGCCGTGAGCCGGGTCCCAGTATGGTCCCGTCAGCCGTGACCGGCAGGATTTCCGGGTGCTTGCGGACCAGCCATGCCGGGGGAGCGGCCGTGGCGGTGGCCAGGGCCACCTTCACCCCGATCCCGGCGAGGTTGTCCATCACCTCGTCCAGCCAGCCGAACTCGTAGTGCCCTTCGGCCGGTTCCAGCAGGGCCCAGGAGAAGATGCCGACGCTGAGGAAATTCACCCCCGCTTCCTGCATGAGGCCGAGATCCTCCAGCCGGACGTCCGCGGGCCATTGCTCGGGGTTGTAGTCGCCGCCGAATGCGATGCCCCCAACGTTGCGCCAAACGCTGGCCGGACCTGTGCTTTCCTGCTGTGTCATCGGACTCCTTTGTCAACTGAAGGGCTGGGTTGCTGTGAGGAAGCGTTTTCTTGGAAAACGCTTGCCCAGACGGGTTGGAAAACGCTTGCCCATTACTCGGAATGCAGCTATTGTATCGTTTCAGAAGCCGTGTTAGCCAGCTCACTACTTACGTTGTAGAGCGAGGCAGGCACCCATTGAGCAAGGAGGCTCCCGTGATCAACAGAAGGCATTTCCTCACTACCGTGGCCATCGGCACCGCATCTGCCGCAGCCCTGGCAGCCTGTGGGAACGGATCCAGCTCTTCCGGCCAGACCGGATCCGCTGACAATCCCGTGACCATCAACTACACCTGGTGGGGCAACGACGACCGCGCCGAGCGCACCCGCAAGGCCATCGCCCTCTTCGAATCCAAGAACCCGGACATCAAGGTCAACGGCAACTTCACGGACTTCGCCGGCTACTGGCAGAAGCGCGCCACCGAAGCGGCCGGCGGCGGCCTGCCGGACGTGATGCAGTGGGACCTGTCCTACCTGCGCGATTACGGCCAGCGCAACCAGCTCCTGGACCTGGGCACCGTGAAGATCGATACCTCCGCGTTCGAGAAATCACTCCTGCCGTCCGGGCAGATCAAGGGCAAGACCTACGGCATCCCCACCAGCACCAACGCCTTCGCGGTCTACTACGATCCCGCCAAACTGGCTTCCCTGGGCATCGCCGAGCCCACGGGCAAGTGGACCTGGTCCGAATTCCAGGCATTCCTGAAGGAAGTTGGCGACAAGGGCAACGGCACCCTGTACGGTTCCACGGACTTCACGGGTGTGTGGTGGCAGTTCAACATCTGGCTCCGCCAGAAGAACATCCAGGCGTTCAACAGCGACGGGAAGCTGGGATTCAGCAAGGACGACCTGAAGACCTGGTGGAACCTCAACGCGAAGCTGCGCGGCACCCAGGCCATCGTGCCGGAAGACAGGGTGACCCAGCTCAAGCCCAAGTCGCCGTTCGGCTCCAACGTCAGTGCTGCCGAGGTTACCTGGGACAACTTCATGGCCGGCTACCTGGCTGACAGTGGCGCCAAGCAACTCAAGCTGGTACCGGTCCCTTCGGATGACCCGAACAACCTGGGCCTGTTCCTGAAGCCCTCCATGCTGATGGTGGCCAGCGCCAAGACCAAGTTCAAGGATGCTGCCGCCCGCTTCATCGATTTCATGGTCAATGATCCCGAGGTAGGCCAGATCTTCAAGACCTCCCGCGGCGTTCCGGCCTCCAAAACCCAGCGCGACGGCACCACGTTCGACGGCGCCGACAAGCTGGTGGTGGATTACGAGAAGTCCATCGAGCAGTACCTGAAGGACGCACCCGAACCGCCCATTGTCGGTTTCGGCACGCTGGAAGCATCGTTCGGCCGGATTGCCTCCGACCTCAACTACGGCAAGCTCACCGTTGACGGTGCCGTCGACGCGTGGTTCAAGGAAGCCGAAGACCTCATCAAGCAGAACGCCTGATCCGGCCAGTGCCTGATCGAGTGTTCACGACTGACGGATTGAACTCGTGACTCAAAGCCCAACCCTGAGCAGGCGCCGGGGGCATTCCGGTACCGCGCTGCCGCGCAAGTCGCGGCAGCGCGGGGCGGATGCCCGCGCCGGTTACACCTTCCTGCTGCCCTGGCTGCTGGGATTCATCGCCCTGACGGTGGGGCCGATGATCTCATCGCTGTATCTGTCCTTCACCAACTACAACCTGTTCGAACCGCCCAAGTGGATCGGGTTCGACAACTACGCCACCCTCTTCCAGGACGAACGCTTCCTGCAGTCCGTGGGGGTGACCCTGTCCTACGTGGTCTTCGGTACCCCGCTCAAGCTCGCCGCGGCACTGGCGGTGGCGATGCTGCTGAACAGCAAGCGCCGCGGCCAGGGCTTCTACCGGTCGGCGTTCTATGCCCCGTCCCTGATCGGGGCTTCGGTGTCCATCGCGATCGTCTGGAAAGCGATGTTCGGCGATTCCGGCCCGGTGGACCAGGGCCTGTCCTTCTTCGGAATCAACATCGGCGGCTGGGTGGGGAATCCGGCCATGACCATGCCCATGATGATCCTGCTGACCGTGTGGCAGTTCGGCGCCCCGATGGTGATCTTCCTGGCCGGCCTGAAGCAAATCCCGGGCGAGCTCTACGAGGCGGCCTCGATGGACGGGGCCGGTCCGGTCCGGAAATTCTTCAACATCACCTGGCCCATGCTCTCCCCGGTGATCTTCTTCAACCTGTTGATGGAAACCATCCACGCGTTCCAGATCTTCGCGTCGGCCTACATCATCTCCAACGGTGACGGCGGCCCCGCCGGCTCCACCCTCTTCTACACCCTCTACCTGTACCTGCGCGGCTTCAGCGACTTCCGGATGGGCTACGCCTCAGCCATGGCCTGGCTCCTGGTGATCGTGGTCGGCATCATCACGCTGATCTTCTTCCGCACCTCCAAGTCCTGGGTCCACTACAGCGGTGATGCAAAATGACGACAACGGCAACCCCCATCCAGCCGGCCCCGGGCGCCACCGCCCCGGCCTACAACCCGAAATCGGAATCCACCACCGCCAAACGCGCCAAGAGCGCCATCTTCCACGCCGCAGCGCTCGTGCTGACCTGCGTGGTGCTCTACCCGGCAGTGTGGATGGTCGCCTCCGCGTTCAAGCCCAACTCCGAAATCGGCGGCCAGAACACCTCGCTGTGGTCCAACAACTTCAGCTTTGACAACTTCGCCACCGCGATGGAAGGCATCGGCGGGGTCTCAACCCTGCAGTTCTTCACCAACTCGCTGATCCTGGCCATCGGCGCGGTCGTGGGCACCATCCTCTCCGCGAGTGTGTCCGCCTACGCGTTCGCCCGGATCAAATTCCCCGGCCGCAGCCTGTTCTTCGGCATGATGATCGCCACCCTGCTGCTGCCCTTCCACGTGGTGATCATCCCGCAGTACATCATCTTCCAGCAGCTCGGCCTGGTGGATACCTACGTTCCGCTGCTCATCGGCAAGTTCCTCGCCGGAGACGCGTTCTTCGTATTCCTTATGGTCCAGTTCATGCGCAACCTGCCGGCCGAACTTGACGAAGCAGCCCGGATCGACGGCGCAGGACACGTCCGGATCTTCACCTCCATCATGCTGCCCCTGATGAAACCGGCCCTGATCTCCACCTCGATCTTCTCCTTCATCTGGAGCTGGAACGACTTCCTGGGCCCATTGCTCTACCTGAACACCCCCGACAAGTACCCGCTGCCCCTGGCCCTGCGCCTGTTCGTGGACCAAACCCAATCCTCGGACTACGGCGCGATGATCGCCATGTCCGTCCTGGCCCTGCTCCCCGTGCTGATCTTCTTCCTGATCTTCCAGCGGTACATCGTCGAGGGCGTGTCCACCCAGGGCCTCAAAGGCTAACGGTCAACGGAGAGAAATATGAGCGCCATGGACAGCACCACACCCGCCTCCGGCCACGAGCCCATCCCGGTGAACCGGTTTGCCCTGTTCTCCGAAACCCTCCTGGCAGGACTGCTGGTGCTGGTGCTGTCCATCCCGCTGGTGACCATCCCGGCCGCCTACGCGGCCGGGACCGCCCACCTGGAACGGCACCTGGCCGGCAGGGATGATTCCGTCCGCGGACTCTGGAGCCTGTTCAAGGCTGCCCTGCCCGGCAGCTGGAAGCTGGGAATCGCTACGGCGGCAGCCGCCGTCGTGATTGTCCTGAACCTTTTGCTCGCCTGGGTGGGGCAACTGCCCGGCCGTGGTGTGGTGCTGCCCGCTACCCTGGCCCTGGCCGCCGGGGCGGCGATCCTGCTGCTGCGCACCGCCTCGGCCTGGACCGATACAACCGGCCAAGGCACCTCCGCCGTGGATTCCTGGCGTGCGGCCCTCCACGCCGGCCAGGCAATCTCGCCGCGTGACTGGACCGGTTCACTGCTGCTCGCAGCCGCCCTGTTCTGTGCCGTGGTGTTCGTCTGGATGCTCGCGGCGCTCTTCGTGGTGGTCCCCGGCACCCTGATCCTGGCCGCGGCTGCAGTAAAACTTCGCTCCGGCCGGCCCCGACGCTAGCTGTGCCGTTCCGCCGAGTCCGCACCGAACAAAGCGTCCGCCCCCGGCCCGGCCAGCCCCGCTGGTACCACCCGCTCAAGCACCACAACTACCGGCTGTTCCTGGGCATGCAGCTCGCCGGCAGCCTGGGCGTGTGGATGCAGCGCCTGGCCCAGGACTGGCTGGTGCTGCAGCTCACCGGAAGTCCAGCAGCGGTAGGGGCCGCCGTCGCCCTGCAGTTCCTGCCCATGCTGGTGGTGGGCCCGCTGGCGGGGCTGGTGGTGGATCTCTTCCCGAAGCGCCGGATCATGATGGCGTGCCAGTCCGTCATCGTGCTGCTGGCCGTTGGCCTTGCCGCGTGGGCGGCGAGCGGCACCCTGACCGTGTGGGTCGTCTACGCCGGCTGCATCGCCCTGGGCATCACCGCGGCGGTGGACCAGCCCACGCGGCAGGTCTTCGTCAACGAAGTGGTGGGCGACGCCGCGCTGCGGCCGGCCATCGGACTGAACAATGCGCTGTCCCAACTGGGTGGCATGGCCGGCCCGGCGTTGAGCGGGGTGCTCATCGCCCAGGCCGGTCCGGCGGCGGCTTTTGCCGCCAATGCGCTGATCGGCGTGGTTGTCCTGGGCCTCATCGCGGCCATCCGGACCAGCGACCTGCATCCTGGCCCGCGCGCCCAGAGCGGCCGGGGACAGTTGCTCGCCGGCCTCCACTACGTCCGGGAGCGGCCACGGCTGCTCCTCCTGATCCTGCTCGCCGGCCTCCTGGGTGCCTTCGGGATGAACGGGCCGGTGGTCCTGGCCGCGTTCGCCGCGCGCGTGTGGCACAACGGGGTGGAAGGCTTCGGCCTGTTCAACACCGTCAGCGCCGTCGGTGCCCTCGCCGGGGCGCTCCTGGCCGCCCGGCTTGGCACCATGGGCCGGAAAGGCATTGTTGCCGCGGCGGGCCTATTCGGCTTGTCCCAGCTGCTGGCCGCCCTCATGCCCACCCTTGGCCTCTTCACCGCCATGCTGGTGGTGGTGGGCATGATGACGCTGCTCTTCCTCACCAGCGCCGCCACGGCCGTCCAGCTTGAGGCAGGTCCCGCCATCCGTGGCCGCGTCATGGCCCTGTACCTGCCGCTCCTGCTGGGCGGACACGCGCTGGGCGGCCTCCTCGCAGGCTGGCTGACCGAACAGTTCGGGGTCCGGGAGGGCTTGGTGGTCACCGGCAGCCTGGGCATGCTGTCTGCCCTGGTCATCGGCTTCCTGCTCTGGCGGCACGGGCAGCGCACCCGGCCCGCAACGCCATCTACCGGGGCGTAAACGTCCAGGCACCCGTGTGCACACGGAAGTCCCTGGTGGCGCCGGCCGCGGCGCCGGCCGGGGTGGAATTTACGACGGCGGCATCCGCAGTGGGCCCCTTGACCCCGTATGTGCCGGCGGGCAGCCGCACGGTGGCCGTGGTTCCCGGCGGAACCGTGCACTCCAGTTCCACCGAACCACCCCGCCGGCGCCAACCCGAGTGCACGTAGCCGTTGTCCACCGGAACACTGCCGCGGGCATGCTCCAACCGGCACAGGGGCGGCTCGATCACCACCGCGGTGCCGCCCGGGACCGCGTACCGGATGCCCAGCAGGTGCTCAAGGATCTCCTTGAGTACGGACGCGGACCAGGCGTGCGACTGGCTGTAATCGGTCCCCTCGGCCAGGTCCCAGGCCTCCCAGGTGAAGGTGGCTCCGCGGTCCAGGAGCTGTGCCCAACCCGGCTGGTCCTTGGCGGTGAGGAGGTCCAGGACGGCGTCCATGCGGCCCTGGTTCACCAAGGCCCGGACCAGCCGGTGTACCGTCATGGGGCCCTGACGCATGCCCATTCCTGCGATCCGGGCGGCATCCGGTCCCGCGTGGCCGGGGTCCGTGATGCCCAGGGACAGCGGGAAGGACGTGGCGTGCTGGGAAGCGTGGGAACTGGGTGTTCCGTCCTCGTGGAGCCCGTCCACCATCACCTCGCCAACGCGCAGGCGGGTGCGGATGGAACCGGCCAGCGCGCGGGCGGCCGTGGCGTAGCGGACGGCTGCGTCCTCGTCGCCGGCCGCGCTGCAGAGCCGCGCCGTTGACACCAGCGCCGAGTAGGCCTGGGCGTTGACGGTGGTCTTGGCCGCGCACTCCATGTCATAGCCGAACCGGCCCGGTGCGGGCCAGTCGACGATGCCGTGCAGGTAGGGACCGGAGCCGCCGCCCAGCCTGGTGACCAGCCCCGCCGTCGGGCCTTCCGCGGGAATGTACCGCAGTGCGTAGTCAGCCGTGTCGCACAGGTGGGGGAGCAGTTCGCGGACCAAGGCCAGGTCTCCGGAGCGCAGGTGGTACTCCTCCGCCCACTCGGGCAGCATCAGGGAGAAATCCGGAATGTCACGCTTGCCGTCGCCATTGGGATAGACGGCGTTGTACCGGCCCTTGTCCGCCCCGGTGTGCCAGTAGCGGCGGGCTGACCAGGCGAATTCCCGCAGCGCCTGTGCCGTGTAGGCGTGTTCGCCGAAGAGCGCCATGGTGGCGTAGGAAATATTGGCGGCGTCGGCAAGGAACTGGCCTTTTTCCCGCGTGGGCGTGTCCACGAACTGTTCCTGGACACCGTAGAGCGCAGAGTCGCGCAGCAGCCCCACCACGGCGTCCAGGGTGGGGTCGGAGCTGTTGAAGCTGCCCTCGCCGGGGTGCCGGCCGTAGACGGTCGCGGCACCAACGCGGGACACGTCCGCGGCCGCGACGCCCGGCAGTTCAAGGTAGCGGAAGCCCAGGTGCACCGTGGCCCGGAATTGCTGGGGTCCGCCCGTCTGGGTGTACGGGAAGGACATGTCCGTGTTCTGGCTGGCGGTCTTCCCTGCGTCCACCCTTCCGTCCGGGCGGAGGACGTAGCCCGCGCGGAGCATGACCGTGCGCCCCGGAACGCCGGCAAGGAAGTCCACCTCGGGCCGCGCCGGGATGACCCGGCCGAAGTCCGCCACCAACGTGCCGTCCTCCGCGGCCAGGAACTGCCGGAGCGCCACGAACTCACCGGCCAGGAACGTCCGGCGGGCGTGCAGCCGCGGAAAGTCCGACGACGGGTGCCGGCCACGGCTGACGGCGGCCGGAAAGCCTTCGGCGATGTCCAGGGACGCCGCGGCCTCGCCATCAAAGTGCTCCACGGGGTCGCCCTCGTCATTGCGGTAGCCCGATTGGCGGTACGGCGCCTCGCCGGCAATCCAGCCAGGGCCGGAGGCAAGGACGTCGCGCCGTCCGTCGTCGTAGTCAACACTCAGCCGGACCATCAGGCCGGGAACGCCTGCGGCGCGGCCCTGGCCTGGACCGTACCAGTGGAGGAGCGCGGTCACCGGCACGGGCGTACCCGCCGGATGTGCCGCCAGGACCGCGGTGACGTCGGCGGCGTCGTAGTACCCCTCGCCGGGATAGCCGAACGACGTGGTGCTGAGGCAGGGGGTGCCGGCTACCGACACCTGCGCGTGGTGGTGGGCCGCCACGAAGAGCCTGGCCCGCCGGACCATCCCGTCCAGCGCCATGGTGCCCCGGAACAAGGTCCACTCGTCGGGCTGCCGGTGTCCGGTGGTGCGGTCCCACTGCGCCAGGAAGGCCAGCGCGTCTCCCTCGCCGGCATCATAGCGGTGGTCCAGCAGGACCTCCCGGGGCCGGCCGGGAATCGTTTCGACGATGCGGAGCCGGGCGTACTCCGCCTGGCTCCGGGGCCCCTGATGCAGGGCGGCTGTTCCGCCGCTGTCCGCGGAGGCCGGTTCTTCGACCGCCAGCAGTTCCTTTCCGCCCAGCGATACCCGGATGGTGTGCCGGTCGTCGCTGACGGCCAGGTCCTGCCATGATCCGGGATCCGGTTGCCGGCCTCCTGCGGGGGCGGCGCTGCCCAGTACCTGGGAATCCGGAGCGGCGGGGGAGGGGATCTCCCAGGGGGGCGTGCGGCGGAGCACCACGTCTCCGGTTGCCCCCAGTTCGAGCAGCAGGCCGGTCCCCGGCCCGTTGCTCCGCAGGATGATGCCGGCCTTGCCCATGACGGGCCGGAGCCGGGCCTCGATCCGGACGTTGCGGGGCACGGGGCACGGAATCGGCAGGAAAGGGGAGCCGGCCACGCGGAGGGCGTGGTGGTGGATTTCCAGCGGGGCGCGTCCGCCAGGTGCCCGGCTGATCCAGTGGGCCTGCCAGGAGGCATCCGTGAGGCCGGTGCTGAAAGGCTGTGGGGAAGACCATGGGCCCGGGTTGCCGGCCGCGTCAAGGATGCGGACGCGCCAGGCGAAGTCGGAGTCGTCCGGCAGTGCGGGACCGCCATAGGGAACGCCGCGCTGGGACGCGGAAGCCACCTCCCCTGAACCCCATACCAGCGTGCCCCGGGTGTCCCGGACTTCAAGCTCATAGCCGGTCTGCCGTGCCAGGGCGGGATCGTCGCCGTCGGCCTGGCCCAGCTGCCAGCTGAAGCCGGGGGCCGGCGAAGCGGTCAGGCAGGGGGACAGTCCGTCCGTCAGGAGGGTGGAGGCGTGGAGGTGCCCGGCGCCCGGGTCCAGGCCGCCCATCAGGAGGCTGGTATATCGAAGGTGGCCGGGGCGGAGGCGGCCCAGGGGAGTCCCAGTTCGCTGAAGGTGGCGTGCTGGCGGCCGGCGCGTTCCAGCGCGTCCTCGATGCCTGCCACGACGGCGTGGGCTGAGTCGCCGTCGCCTTCCCACCGGACGTGGGCGGGGTCGATGGGGGAGGGCGGCGGCGCCGTCCGGATGGCTTCCAGTACCAGCATGAACGCTCCGCTGTCCTGCAGGCTGCTGGTGAGCGGTACGCCCGTGGCGCGGTGGGCCAGCAGGTTCTCGGTGAGGTCGTCGCGGCCGTATGTCTGCTCGGTGCGGCCGGCCGCGGTTTCAACGCTGAGCCGGTCCTCGGTGTAGTGGAACACGGCGGTGCCTGCCGAGCCCTGGAGGGTCACGTAGGGCTCAACGGACTCGGTCGCGCAGATGGTCAGGGCACAGGTGATGGGGAGGCCCCGCGTGGTGCGGATCCGGATCACGGAGGTGTCATCCGATTCGATGTCATTGGCCCGGTACAGCTCGGTCTCCACGGAGGCCACGTCCGCGGTGGTACGCGCCCCGGCGATCCGGAGGGCGGTTGCCACGGCGTGGGCCAGCGGGTTGGTGGCGACGCCGTCCACTACGTCAACGCCGTTGATGCTGCGTTTTCCGGCCCAGCGGGAGCGTTTGTAGTAGGCCCGGTCCCGGACCCACCGGCCGGTGGCTGAGATGCCCTCCAGTGTTCCGATGGTTCCGGCGGCGAGCAGTTCTTCTATGGCCAGCAGGGCGTGCGAGCCGAGGCTTTGGAAGCCGACCTGGACTCCGTGGCCGGACGCCGCCGCGGCAGCGCACAGCCGGCTGAAATCGGCAAGGGACGCGACGGGAGGTTTTTCAAGGTAGAGCTCGGCGTCCGTGGCGAGGGCAGCCAGGGCCAGCGGGGCGTGCGTCTGGATGGGGGTGGCCACGATGACCAGGTCAAGGTCCGGGGCCGCCTGGAGGAGCTCGTCGAGCCCGGAGTGGATGGCAGCCGACGGCGGCACTGCACCGGGTGCCGGGGGCTGCGGATCGGCAACGGCAACCAGTTCGACGGCGCCTGCCGCCTGCAGCCGTTCCAGGTTCCGGAGGTGGTGGGTGCCAAAGCCGTGCACCCCCACCAGCGCGGCCCGCGCCGCAGGCTTCCTGGGGGTTCCGGCATCCTTGCCGGCGGCCTGCGTTGCCGTTCCCATGGTTCTCCATCCTGCCCGCCCGGGCACCAGCGCGTGGCGCCCGCAGAAATCCAGCAAGCGCTTTCCAGCTTTCAGTGTGCGGCATGGGGGCGTTGCCAGTCGAGCTATGTAACGATTCAAAATTTCACTTGACCCCAGCGCGGGTGCGGGTCTAGATTTTCGAGAAACCGATTACCAGCGTGATGCGGGACACTTTCCGCTTCGCCTCTGCAACGATGGAGAACAGAAGGGAGCCCTGCCATGCTGTCCGGGACCTTCAGTGCGCGGGCCTACGCATTCTTTGACACGCTCGCATGGATTGCGGGCCTGAACCTGCTGTGGATCGCCTTCACCCTGTTGGGCGGCGGCGTCTTTGGCGCCGGGCCGGCCACGGCAGCGGCGCAAATCCTGGTACGCAAGAGGTCCCGCGGGGAGGCGGCGCCCCTGGTGCGTGGATTTGCTGCCGGATACACCAGGAATTTTGGCCGGGCAAACATCCTTGCGCTGCCTGTCATGGCCGTATCCGTGGCGCTTGCCGTGAACTGGAACTATTTTTCAGCCGGCCATGGGCTCTTCCCGCAACTCATGGCGGCCGGCATCTTCGTTGCGGCGATCTTCCTGGCCGGAGCAGCCTGCTACGTCTTTCCCCTGTACGCCCGCTACGAACTGCCGCTCCTCCAGTATCTGCTGACGTCGTCGCGGTTTGCCGTGCGGCATCTCGCGGGAACAGTCATCCTGCTCTTTGTCTCCGCCGCCGCGGTGTACGCCAGCACCGCGCTCCCGGGCCTGATTCCATTCTTCAGCATCGGAGCCTGGCTCTTCCTGACCGGCTGGCTCTGTGACCGCTTCTTCACCGCGAATGACGAATCTGTGGCCCAAGCCCACGCGGCTGATCCAGACGGCCTGCCTGCGCTGCAGGGGGCGTCCACCGCCTGACCACCCTTCCGCCGGGTGTGGCTCCGCCATGCCCGGCCCAACTAATGAAACGTATCAATGCTGGCCTCAAGGCCCAATGAACCCCAATGAAGTGGGATAGGAAAAATATGATCCGCAGGAAACTTTCCCTGGCCGCCGCCGTCGTCACCGCCGCGGCCCTGTCCCTCACGGCCTGCAGCGGAGGTGACGCCCCGGCCGCCGACCTCACCTCGGTGTCCATCATGGCGCCCTTCCTCGAGGCGCAGCCGCCCGGCGCGGACGGCGCAGTGCAAAAGAAGCTGGAGGAGATCACCGGCAAGCAGGTAAAGATCAACTGGGCTCCCAACGCCTCCTACGAGGACAAGACCAATATCACCCTGGCGGGATCGGACATCCCGCAGGTCATGGTGATCCAGGGCAAGAGCCCCGGGTTCGTCAAGAACGCCCAGGCCGGCGCCTTCTGGGACCTCACCGGCAAGCTGGACAAGTACCCCAACCTCAAGACCACCTACCCGGACATCCAGCAGAACGCCAGCGTCAACGGCAAGGTCTACGGCATCTTCCGCGGCCGCGCCCCGATGCGGACCGCGGTCATGTTCCGGCAGGACTGGCTGGACAAACTTGGCCTGCAGCCGCCCAAGACCGTGGAGGACCTCTACAAGGTGGCCAAGGCGTTCACGGAGCAGGATCCGGACGGCAACGGCAAGAATGACACTTACGGGATCACCATCCCCAAGTGGGGCGCACTGGGAAGCAACAGCCCCTACGACGTCATCGAGGAATGGTTCGGGGCCGGCAACCGCTGGACCGAGCGGGACGGAAAGCTGGTACCCAGCTTCGAAACCGACGAGTTCCTCCAAGCGGACCGCTTCATCAAGAAGATGGTGGATGAGAAGCTCATTAACCCCGACTTCGCAACGTTCGACAGCACCAAATGGAATGAGCCGTTCTTCAACGGCAAGGGCGGCATCATCGTGGACGTCGATTCCCGGGTCAGCGTCCTCATCAACCTCTTCAAGCAGGCAGATCCCAACAACTTCCAGAACAAAGTGGGCTTCGTGGGCAACCTCGAGGGCCCCGACGGCAAGCTGCACGCCCACCCCACCGACGGCTACTCCGGCTTCCTGGCCGTCCCGAAAGCCAGTGTCCGGACGGAAGCCGAACTGGACAAGGTCCTGGAATTCCTGAACACCCTGAACGGCAAGGACGCCGGCATCCTCCTGAACAACGGCATTGAGGGCGTCAACTTTACGGTGGTGGACGGCAAGGCCGCGCCGGTCAAGCCGGAGACGGACGCCAGCAAGGCCGTCACCACAGACATCAAGAGCTACGCCCAGCTGGGCATGAACGTTGCCGGCAACCAGTTCTACCCGGTCAAGCAGCCCACCGACTACGAGCAGCAGGTCTTCGACAAGCGCACCGACGTGATGGCGGCCGACCTCAAGAGCGCCGTCTACAACCCGGCAGCGCCCTACGTTTCCGCCACCTACGTCGCCAAGGGAGCCCAGCTGGACAACATCGTGGCCGACGCCCGGATCAAATACCTGGCCGGCCAGATCGATGAGCAGGGGCTGAAGGACGCCATCAAGCTGTGGGACACCAGCGGCGGCGACAAGGTCAAGGAAGAGATCAACAAGCTCTGGCAGGACAACAAGTAAATGGCAGCCCCCGTCGTCGAGGCTGAGGCACGGGCGGCGAACCGGCCGCCCGTGCGGGAACGGAAGAACGGCAGGTTCTCCGTCCATTTCGCGCACTACAAGTGGCTGTACCTGCTGCTGCTGCCCGGCGTGGTGTACTTCGCGGTGTTCCGGTACGGCCCCATGTACGGCGTATCCATCGCGTTCAAGGATTACGTCCCGTTCCTGGGGGTGAACGGCAGCCCCTGGGTGGGAGTGCAGAACTTCACGGATTTCTTTGCCAACCCGGATTTTCCCCGGCTGTTGGGCAACACCCTGATCCTGGCTTTCCTGAACCTGGGCATCGCATTCCCGCTGACCATCGTCCTGGCGTTGCTGCTCAATGAGGTACGCCTGTCCGTGCTCAAGCGCACGGTCCAGACCCTGGTGTACATCCCGCACTTCCTGTCCTGGACCATCGTGGCGTCCTTGAGCTTCCTGCTGTTCGCCCTGGACATCGGCCCGCTGTTCCAGTTCCTGAACAACGTCATGGGCACGAACATCGATTTCCTGTCGGATCCGGCCTGGTTCCGGCCCCTGATCGTGCTGCAGGACATCTGGAAGAACACCGGCTGGGGCACCATCATCTTCCTGGCCGCCCTGGCCACGGTGGACCAGGACCAGTACGAGGCCGCAATCATCGACGGCGCCGGCCGGTTCCGCCGGGTCTGGCACATCACGCTTCCCGCGATCCGGTCCACCATCATCGTGATGCTGATCCTGGCCATCGGGCAGATGCTCAATACCGGCTTCGAACAGATCTACCTGATGACCAACGCCCTCAACCGCGAGGTGGCGGACGTCTTTGACACCTACGTCTACTTCGTGGGCATCACCCAGGGCGCCTACAGCTACTCCACGGCGGTGGGCCTGTTCAAATCCCTGGTAGGCATCGTGCTGATCTTCGGCACCAACTGGCTGGCCAAACGATTCAACCAGAGCGGACTGTTCTAGCCATGAAAATCCACAACACCCGCGGCGGCCGGGTTTTCGACGCCGTCAACTACGTGTTCCTCGCCCTGATCGGCATCATCACCCTGCTGCCGTTCGTCTACGTCTTCGCAGGGTCCTTCGCCACCGAAGCGGAGATCACCCGCCGGGCGTTCTTCGTCTGGCCTGAGCAGTTCACCCTGGGCTCCTACGAGTACATCTTCGCCACCCCGGCGTTCACCCGCGCCCTGGTCACCACCATCCTGGTCACCGCCGTGGGCACCCTGGTCCAGCTGGCCTTCACCGTGACCATGGCCTACCCGCTGGCCAAGAAGAGCCTGCGCGGCAGGAACGTCATCCTGTCGCTGGTGGTCTTCGCCATGGTGTTTTCCGGCGGCATGATCCCCACGTTCCTGCTGGTCAAGGACCTGGGCCTGCTCAACTCGTACTGGGCCCTGATCCTGCCGGCGGCCATCAACCCGTTCAGCCTGATCATCATCAAGAACTTCTTCCAGGAACTCCCTGCGGAACTTGAGGAATCTGCCAAGATGGACGGCGCCACCGAGATCGGGATCCTCTGGCGGATCCTGCTGCCGCTGTCCAAGCCGGTGCTGGCAACGTTTGCGCTGTTTTACGCGGTAGGGATCTGGAACGACTTCATGTCCCCGCTGCTGTACCTGAGCGACAACTCCAAGTGGACACTGCAGATGTACCTCCGCCAGGTCACTGCCGCTTCCGACCTCCTGGGCACCGGCAACGTTGACCCCAATTACATTCCGCCGGAGCAGGGCATCAAGTTCGCGGTGATCGTGGTGGCCACCCTGCCCATCCTCATCTTCTATCCGTTCCTGCAAAAGCACTTTGCCAAGGGCATGCTCATCGGCTCCGTCAAAGGCTGACCCCCTACTCGAGGAAGCACACCATGAAAATCCTGCTGGCCGGCGACTCCACCGTGGCCGACTGCCCGACCCAAGAGTTCCCCATGAGCGGCTGGGGAGCGCAGCTTCCGCCGCACACCTGCCGGTGGGGCTCGGTGCACAACTTCGCCAAAGGCGGGGCAAGCACCGAATCCTTCCGTGACGAGGGGCTCTGGGCGGACCTGTTGGCCCAAGCCGGGCCCGGCGACGCGGTGCTCATCCAGTTCGGCCACAACGACCAGAAGAAGCAGCACCTCGCCGCACGGACCGGCTACGCGGCCAACCTGCGCACCATGGTGGCAGAGGTGCTCGCCCTGGGAGCCGCTCCGGTACTTTGCACCTCCGTGGAGCGGCGGCACTTCCTGGCCTCGCCGTCGTCGGACGTCCTCGAAGAGTCCCTGGAGGACTATCCGGACGTGGTCCGCGAACTTGGGCTGGAACTGGGTGTCCCGGTGTTGGACCTCAACGCCTGGACCCGGGACCTGTACCTCCGGCTGGGCCCCGAGGGCTCACGAGCGCTCTTTTGCCACTTCGAGCCTGGCGATCACGCGCGCTGGCCCGACGGCCTGGCGGACAACACCCACTTTTCGCAGCAAGGAGCCATGCTGGTGGCAGGGGAGGTGGCCCGGCAGTTGGGCCGCTTGGGGTACGGTGCGCTGGAGCCTGTATTAAGTACGACGACGGGACAGGGCTAGATGGGTGTCCCCGGCCTGGCAACGGGCATCCTCTACAGCAACCCGCTGGCAGGACCTGGCGATGTTGCCGGCTGGGTGGCGGAGGGGCCGGTGGGCATGGGAAACCATAAAGAGGCCCTGGAACTGTCCGGCGCCGTGGATGACCGGGAGTTCGGCGACCATGCACACTGGACCTTCTGGTGCCCCGAGGAGTTCCCCGACGGCATCCGCATCAGCTGGGACTTCCTGCCCCTCGCCGAACCCGGCTTGGCCATGCTGTTCTTCGCCGCCGCCGGCCAGGGCGGCCGGGACCTCTTCAGTGCTGCCCTCGTACCCCGCACCGGGTACTATCCGCAGTACCACTCGGGGGACATCGATACCTTGCACGTCTCGTACTTCCGGCACAAATACCAGTCCGAGCGCGCGTTCCGCACCTGCAACCTGCGTAAGAGCGCAGGGTTCGAACTGGTGGCCCAGGGCGCGGACCCGCTGCCGCCTGCTGAAGACGCCACGGATTTCTACCGGTTGGAGGTGGTGAAAGACGGCCCACGGGTGGCGTTTTCCATCAACGGCCTGCAGCTTTTTGCCTGGCGCGATCCATCGGAGAACGTGCTTGGCGGCGGTCGCATCGGCTTCCGCCAGATGGCCCCGCTGCGGGCTGCCTACCGAAACCTGGTGGTGGAGAAGGTTTAGGTCGCTTCCGCACTGGGGCAAGATAGGAGGCGTACATCTGCCCACTGGAGGGAGGCGGGACATGGAACCCGTATTGGTCGACGGCGGCAAGGGAACCGTGGAACTGGGCCCGGACGGCATCATCCACCTCGTCTGGGAATCAAAGGTCCGGATTGAAGCCGAGGACGCGAAGGCTGCCATGGCTGCCGTGAACCGCATAGCCGGTGACGGCACCTATCCCATGCTGGTGGATATGGCCACCACCGAGAACGTCAGCATCCAGGCGCGCTCGGTCTTCTCCATTCCCTGTGCGGCCAACCGCATTGCCCTGCTGGGATCAAGCCCGGTGGACCGGATCATCGCCAATTTCTTCCTGGGCGTCCATATCCCGCCCTGCCCCACCCGCTTCTTTACGTCGCGGGATGAGTCCATGAAGTGGCTGCTGCAGGCGGGAAAGTAGCGGCTCAGCCGGCTGCGGCTGTGCTTTGCCTGACCACCAGCTCGGGCGTGAACACGACCGCCCGGTGTACCGGGTTTTGGGATTCCACTTCCTCGGACAACAGCTCGATGGCGGTCCGCCCCAGCAGCTCGGTGGGCTGGCGGATGGAGGAGAGCGGCACCACTGCGGAGGCCGCAAAATCGATGTCGTCGTAACCAATCAAGGCCACATCCTCCGGAATGCGGAAGGTGTGCGTCATGGTGAGGGACTGCATGACGCCCAGGGCCAGGAGGTCGTTGGCGCAGAAGATGCCGTCCGGCAGCTCCGCGCGGCCCCGCTGCACCAGCATGTCGCCCACTCCTCGGCCGGCAAGGACTGTCTGCCCGTCCGAGTCCAGCACTTCCAGGGTGGCGTCCGGTTCCTCCTTGACGGCCCGCCGGGCCCCCTCGAGGCGGTCCGCCACCTGACGGATGGAGGCGGGGCCGCCCACGAAAGCCAGCCTGCGGCGGCCGGTATCGAGCAGGTGCTTCGCCGCGAGGTACCCGCCGGCGTCGTCATCCACTGCCACGGAACTGAACTTGGATTCGTCAGCCAGTCGGTCCACCAGGACGGTGGGTACGCCGCGCTCGCGGAGGAGGTCCAGCCGGTCCGTGACATCGCCCACGGGGGAAATCAGCAGGCCTTGGACGCGCTGCTCCTGGAAGAGATCGATGTAATTCGCTTCCCGGCCGGCGTCGTGGCCGCTGTCCCCGAGCAGAACGGCGCTTCCCTGGAGGGCGGCTGCGTCTTCCGCCGAGCGGACCACTGAAGTGAAGAAGGGGTTGCCCACGTCAAGGACGATGAGGCCGATGGTGCGGCTGTGGCCAATCCGGAGCTGGCGGGCGGCATCATTGCGGACAAAGCCCAGCTCGTCGATGGCCCGCAGGACCCGTTCCTTGGTCCGTTCCGACACCCGGTCCGGGTAATTCAGGACGTTCGAGACCGTTCCCACGGCCACGCTCGCGTGGGTGGCGACGTCCTTGATACTGGCTGTCCGGTTCATCGAATCTCCGTGCTGGTCTGTCCGCGGCAGGGGTGTTCCGCGCGGGCGATCAAAAGTTTTTGCCATTGCTTGACACCTGCTCCGGTTCAACTGTACTTTGAATCGTAACAATGAAACGATTCAAAAAATCGCGAGTTTGAACAGGGGTACCAATGAGGGTTTGTTTCCGTTCCTCGGTCCAGCCGGCGCTCATCGATGAATACCGGCGCCGGCACGCGGCGGTGTGGCCGGAGATGCTGCTCGCCCTCAAAGAGGCCGGCTGGCACAACTATTCCCTGTTCCTGGCGGAGGACGGGCTCCTGGTGGGGTACGTGGAGTGTGACAACTTTGACGCCGTCCGCGCCCGGATGGCCCTGACGGACGTCAACGCCCGCTGGCAGGCAGAAATGGCGGCACTCTTTGAAGACTCCGGCCAGGCTCCCGATGAGGGGTTCCAGGTGCTGGAGGAAGTCTTCAACCTCGACAACCAATTGGCGGCCCTGCCCGCCGCAGGCTGACTGCCCGCAAAACGTCCGCAATACCAGAAACCAGCAGTACAGCTCCAGCAGCGGGGCATCAGACCATACGAACCAGACACCGGAAAGAACATCATGAACGACGTAGCAACGGCGCTGGGCAGGCTGGAAGAGCTTGCCATCGAGGTCCCTTCGTGGGCCTATGGGAATTCGGGTACGCGGTTCAAGGTGTTCGGCACGCCCGGCACGCCGCGCACGGTCCAGGAAAAACTGGCGGATGCCGCGAAGGTCCACGAGCTGACAGGCCTGGCGCCCACGGTGGCGCTGCATATTCCGTGGGACAAGGTGGACGATTACGCGGCACTGAAGGACTACGCGGCAGGCTTGGGCGTGGGGCTGGGGACCATCAACTCCAATACCTTCCAGGATGACGAGTTCAAGTTCGGTTCCCTGACCTCCTCCAACGAGTCGGTCCGGCGCCGGGCCATCGACCACCACCTGGACTGCATCGACATCATGCACGCTACCGGGTCACGTGACCTGAAGATCTGGCTGGCGGACGGCACCAACTACCCGGGCCAGGACGACATCCGCGGCCGCCAGGACCGGCTGGCCGAATCCTTGCAGGAGATCTATGCCGCCCTGGGGGATGAGCAGCGGCTGGTGCTGGAATACAAGTTCTTCGAACCGGCTTTCTACCACACCGATGTTCCGGACTGGGGCACCTCCTACGCCCAGACGCTGGCTTTGGGGGAGAAGGCGTTCGTCTGCCTGGACACCGGCCACCATGCGCCCGGGACCAATATCGAGTTCATCGTGATGCAGCTGCTTCGCCTGGGCAAGCTGGGATCCTTCGATTTCAACTCGCGCTTCTATGCCGACGACGACCTGATCGTGGGTGCCGCCGATCCGTTCCAGCTCTTCCGGATCATGCACGAGGTGATCCGTGGCGGCGGCTTCGGCAAGGACTCCGGCGTGGCCCTCATGCTGGACCAGTGCCACAACCTGGAAGAGAAGATCCCGGGACAGATCCGCTCGGTCCTGAACGTCCAGGAAATGACGGCACGCGCCCTGCTGATCGACACCGCGGCCCTCACCGAGGCCCAGCGCGCCGGGAACGTCCTGGCCGCCAACGGCATCTTCAACGATGCGTTCTACACCGACGTCCGGCCCCTCCTGGCCGAATGGCGTGAATCCCGCGGCCTGCCCGCGGACCCGATGGCCGCCTACAAGGCCAGCGGCTACCAGAAACAGATCAACGAGGACCGCGCAGGCGGCCAGCAAGCCGGATGGGGCGCATAAAGGGCATGAACATGCAGAACGCAGCCAAGACTGTTGAAGACCTGATTTCCCGTTCCAACCGCCTGGGCGCGGACAAACGGAACACCAACTTCGCCGGCGGCAACACCTCGGCCAAGGGCACGGACAAGGACCCGGTCACGGGCGAGGACGTCCAGCTGCTGTGGGTCAAGGGCTCCGGCGGTGACCTGGGCACGCTGAAGGCACAGAACCTCGCCGTCCTCCGGCTGGACCGGCTGAATGCGTTGAAGAACGTCTACCCGGGTGTTGAGCGCGAAGACGAGATGGTGGCCGCGTTCGACTACTGCCTGCATGGCAAGGGCGGCGCCGCCCCCTCGATCGACACTGCCATGCACGGCCTGGTGGACGCCGCGCACGTGGACCACCTGCACCCGGACTCCGGCATCGCCATCGCCACCGCTGCGGACGGAGAAGCCCTGACCACCAAGATCTTCGGTGACAAGGTGGTGTGGGTGCCCTGGCGCCGTCCCGGTTTCCAGCTCGGCCTGGACATCGCCGCCATCAAGGACGCCAACCCGCAGGCCATCGGCACCATCCTGGGCGGCCACGGCATCACCGCCTGGGGCGCCACCAGCGACGAAGCCGAAGCCAACTCCCTCTGGATCATCGACCAGGCCGAAAAATACATCAAGGACAACGGCACGGCCCAGCCCTTCGGCGCCAAGCTGCCCGGATATGCAGCCTTGCCGGAGGCGGAGCGCCGTGCCAAGGCCGCCGCCCTGGCACCCGTGATCCGCGGCCTCGCTTCCACGGACAAGCCGGTCCTGGGGCACTTCAGCGACGACGCCGTCGTCCTGGACTTCCTCGAAGCCGCCGAGCACCCGAGGCTGGGCGCCCTGGGGACCTCCTGCCCGGACCACTTCCTGCGCACCAAGGTCAAACCGCTGATCCTGGACCTTCCGGCAGACGCCTCGATTGAGGACTCCATCTCCCGGCTCCAGGAGCTCCACGCCGACTACCGCGAGGACTACCAGGCCTACTACGACCGGCACAAGGAAGCGGACAGCCCGGCGCTGCGCGGCGCTGACCCGGCCATCGTGCTGGTCCCCGGCGTGGGGATGTTCTCCTATGGTGCGAACAAGCAGACCGCCCGGGTCGCCGGCGAGTTCTACATCAACGCCATCAACGTGATGCGCGGCGCCGAGGCCATCTCCACCTACGCGCCGATCGAGGAATCCGAGAAGTTCCGGATCGAGTACTGGGCGCTGGAGGAAGCCAAGCTCGCCCGGATGCCCAAGCCCAAGTCGCACGCCACCCGCATTGCCCTGGTGACCGGTGCGGCCTCCGGCATCGGCAAGGCCATCGCCACCCGCCTCGCCGCGGAAGGCGCCTGCGTGGTCATCGCCGACCTCAACCTTGAGAACGCCCAAAAGGTAGCCGAGGAACTCGGCGGCCCGGATGTCGCCGTCGGCGTCCAGGCCGACGTCACCGACGAAGCCCAGGTCGCCGCGGCGATCGACGCCGCCGTGCTGGCCTTCGGCGGCGTGGACCTGGTGGTCAACAACGCCGGCCTGTCCATTTCCAAGCCACTGCTGGAAACCACCGAGAAGGACTGGGACCTGCAGCACAACGTCATGGCCAAGGGTTCCTTCCTGGTGGCCAAGGCCGCCGCGAAGGTCATGATCGCCCAGGGCATGGGTGGGGACATCATCTACATCTCCTCGAAGAACTCCGTGTTCGCAGGCCCCAACAACATCGCCTACTCCGCCACCAAGGCAGACCAGGCCCACCAGGTGCGGCTGCTCGCCGCGGAACTGGGCGAGCACGGCATCCGCGTCAACGGCATCAACCCGGACGGCGTGGTCCGCGGCTCCGGGATCTTCGCCGGCGGCTGGGGCGCCAAACGCGCCGCCGTCTACGGCGTGGACGAGGAGAAGCTGGGCGAGTACTACGCCCAGCGCACCCTGCTCAAGCGCGAAGTCCTGCCCGAGCACGTGGCCAACGCCGCCGCCGTCCTCACCAGCAATGAACTGTCCCACACCACCGGCCTGCACATCCCCGTGGACGCCGGAGTGGCCGCAGCCTTCCTGCGATGAGCGGGGACGTTTCAACAGTCGGCGGCGCCGTGTTTGCCGCCGTGGACATCGGCGCCTCCTCCGGCCGGGTCATTCTGGGCCGCGTCGCTCCCGGCGCGGGGGTGTCGCTGGAGACCGTCCACCGGTTTCCCAACGGCGTGGTGGAGATCGACGGCGGCCTCCGCTGGGACTTCGACTCCTTGTTTGCCGAAGTCCTTGCGGGACTCAAGGCAGCTGCCACGGTGGCCGCCGTCCAGGGCGAAAGGATCGCCAGCATTGGGATCGACACCTGGGCCGTGGACTACGGCCTGGTCACCAAGGCCGGTCGATTGGTGGCGCAGCCGTTCAGCTACCGCGACGACCGAAGCCGGGCCGCGGTGGCCCCGGTCCACGCCAAGCTGGACCCCGCGCGCCTCTATGCCACCACGGGGCTGCAGTTCCTGCAGTTCAACACGATCTACCAGCTGGCCGCGGAACAGGACCTGGACGGGCTGCAAGCACTGCTGATCCCGGACCTGATCGCCTTCCTGCTCACGGGCGTCCGCCGGACCGAAGCCACCAATGCCTCCACCACCGGGTTGTTCGACGCCGTGGCAGGGGAGTGGGCCACCGAGTTCTTTGCTCCCCTGGGCCTGCGGAAGGACCTGTTCCCGCCGCTGATCCAGCCGGGCGAAACCGTCGGCACGCTGCTGCCGGAGATCGCAGCAGCTGCGGGCCTGCCACAGGAAACGAAGGTAGTGGCCGTCGGCTCGCACGACACCGCCTCCGCCGTCGCCGCTGTCCCCGCAAACAAGGAAGACTTCGCCTACATCTCCTCCGGCACGTGGTCGCTGGTGGGACTGGAGCTCACGCACCCTGTCCTCACCGAGGCCAGCCGCGAAGCCAACTTCACCAACGAACGCGGCGTGGACGGCACCATCCGGTACCTGCGCAACATGGGTGGGCTCTGGCTGCTCAGCGAATGCCAGCGCACCTGGGCCGGTGAGGGTTTCCGCCCGGAACTGACCGCGCTGCTCGAGGCCGCTGCGGCGCTTCCCCCGGGTGGTCCGCAAGTGAACCCCGACGACCCCTACTTCATCGCCCCCGACAACATGCCCGAGCGCATCCGGGCGGCAGCACGGCGCACCGGCGAGGTCCTGCCAGACGATCCCGCGGCCATCACACGCTGCATCATGGACAGCCTCGCCGCCGGCTACGCCCGGACCCTCACCGCCGCAGAACGCCTCGCCGGCCGTGCGGTGGACGTGGTGCACGTGGTGGGCGGCGGTTCGCAAAACGCCCTGCTCTGCCAGCTCACCGCCGACGCCACCGGACACCCCGTCATCGCCGGCCCGGTGGAAGCAACCGCCCTGGGCAATGTCCTGGTCCAGGCCCGGGCAGCCGGGGCGGCACCGGGCGGGCTGCGGCAGTTGAGCAGCATCATTGGGGCCGCGGGCAGCCTTCGCCGCTACGAGCCCTCGGACCTTCCCGTGAACGCTTCCAGGAATTGAACCCATGCAAATCGCACTTTCCGCCGCGTGAAGTAGGCTGCAACCAGGCCGCCAAACGCCACTGACAGAACGGACTTTCGATGCCCCTCTTCGACCTCCCCCTGGCCCAACTGCGCAGCTACTCTTCAGACGTCACGCCGCCGGAGGACCTGGGGGCGTTTTGGGACGCCACCCTCGAAGAAGCCAGGGCCTTCCCGCTGAATGCAACCTTCGAACCGGTGGAGAACCACCTGACGGTGATCGACACTTTCGACGTCACGTTTTCCGGCTTCGGCGGGGCGCCGGTCAAGGGCTGGCTGCACCTGCCCGCCGCCCGCGAGGACGGCACCAGGCTGCCCGTGGTGGTCAACTATGTGGGCTATTCCGGCGGCCGCGGCCTGGTTAACCAGGACACCCGCTGGGCCCAGGCGGGCTATGCGCACTTCATCATGGACACCCGGGGCCAGGGCTACGGCGGCCTGGTCGGCGACACCCCGGACCCGCACCCCTCCGCCGGGGACGTGGCCCACGCGGGCCTGATGACCAGGGGCCTCGCAAGCCGCGAGGACTACTACTACCGCCGCGTCTACGTGGACGCCTTCCGCGCCGTGGAGGCAGCCCAGTCACATCCCGGCGTCGACCCCGCCAAAGTGGTGCTCGCCGGCGTCAGCCAGGGCGGCGGCATCGTGGTGGCCACGGCAGGCCTCACCGCCGGACGGCTCGACGGCGTCATCGCCGCGCTGCCCGACGTCCCCTTCCTGCAGGACTTCCCCCGCGCCATCGACATCACCCCGCGGGGCCCCTACCCGGAGATCGCCCAGTTCCTGGCGCGCCACCGGGACCGGTACCAGCCCGCGCTCGATGTCCTGAACTACTTCGACGGCGTCAACCTGGCCCGGTACGCCACTGCGCCGGCGCTGTACTCGGTGGCGCAGATGGACGATATCTGCCCGCCGTCCACGGTCTTCGCCAGCTTCAACGCCTACGGCTCCGGGACATCGGGGGCATCTTCCACCGGGGCCACCAAGGAGATCGAGGTTTACCGGTTCAACAACCATGAAGGCGGCCAGGAACACCACTGGATCCGTCAGCTGCAATATCTGCGCAAGCTCCTGGGGTAGGCAGGCGACGGAATGTGACGGACGCTGATTTTGCTGCGGCGGCCGGCCGGGCTTATGGTCTTTGCCATGACTAACCGTTGGTATGCGTATTTTTCGTTGGCTCTGGAGGGGCCCGCGTCTAACTGACACGCATCCAGCATTCCTTCAGAGCCAACAGGGCAGAGATTATTCTCTGCCCTTCGCCGTTTCTCCGGCGGGTTCTGAAATCCGGGCCCGCTTCCCATCTGGAACAGGACCCGAACATGAGCACCGCAACAGCAGCAGCCCCCAACGCCGGCAGCACATCCACCTCAAACCTGCGCGTCAGCGAATTCACCGCGCTGCCCACCCCTTCCGAACTCCTCGCCGAGCTGCCCCTGGACGCCCGGGCGGCTGACGTCGTCGAACGCGGCCGCGACCAGGTCCGCGCCATCATGGACGGCGTGGATGACCGGCTGCTGGTGATCGTTGGGCCCTGCTCCATCCACGATCCCAAGGCCGGGCTGGAATACGCCCGCCGGCTGGTCAGCCAGGCGGAAAAGCACAAGGAAGACCTGCTGGTGGTCATGCGGACCTACTTCGAAAAGCCCCGCACCACTGTGGGCTGGAAGGGCCTGATCAACGATCCCCGCCTGGACGGCAGCCACGACATGGTGACCGGCCTGCGAACCGCCAGGCAGTTCCTGCAGCAGGTGACCGCGCTGGGACTGCCCACCGCCACGGAATTCCTGGAACCGATCAGCCCCCAGTACATGGCCGACCTGATCTCCTGGGGCGCCATCGGTGCCCGCACCACCGAAAGTCAGATCCACCGGCAGCTGGCCTCCGGCCTCTCCATGCCCATCGGCTTCAAGAACGGGACCGACGGCGCCCTGCAGGTGGCGGTCGACGCGTGCGGCGCCGCGGCGGCGGCCCAGGCCTTCCTGGGGATCGACGGCGACGGCCGGGCTGCGCTGGTGGCAACGGCCGGGAACCCGGACACCCACGTGATCCTCCGTGGCGGCCGCAAGGGCCCCAACTACTCAGCCGCCGACGTCGAACAGGCGTCCGGGGAGCTGGCCGGTAAGGGCCTGAACCCGCGCCTGGTGGTTGACGCCAGCCACGCCAACAGCGGCAAGAGCCACCACCGCCAGGCCGAGGTGGCGCTGGAGATCGGTGCCCAGCTGGAAGACGGTGGCGCCGCTGCGCAGGCCATCGCCGGGGTCATGCTGGAGAGCTTCCTGGTGGGCGGTGCGCAAAACCTGGACGTTGAGGAGCATGCGGCCGGCCGGTCCGCACTGGTGTACGGCCAGAGCGTCACCGACGCCTGCATGGACTGGGACGTTTCCGCCTCAGTGCTGGAGCAGCTCGCGGCCTCGGCACGGAAGCGCCGGCAGGCGAAATAGTGCCTTTACCTACTTTCACATCTGCCACATGAACATCTAGAGTATCTTTTTAGGTGATTGGTGGATGGCTCAGCATCGGAACACCGCATTGGCACGTACCTGGGGTCATGTTGTCCATCCGTCAGCAAAGGAAAATAGGGAAATGTCGGCAGAACAGAACTTCTCCAACGCGAAGTTCCTGACCGTGGCTGAAGTGGCCGAGGTCATGCGCGTCTCCAAAATGACTGTTTACCGGCTGGTCCACTCCGGCGAAATGCCGGCAGTGCGGTTCGGCCGCTCCTACCGGGTACCTGAGAATGCCGTGGAGCAGTACCTCAAGGGTGCTGTGGTGGACGGTCACACCGAGACAGCCTAAGTCAGCTTGTCCCAAGCCGCCCCCGATAGGCGGTACCCTGTTAAGGAACGTTTTACGTCATTGTAAGAATCTGTCAGTTGTTCAGTTCGTAGCTCTGTCCACGGACCATTTCCATCAGACAGGTACTGCATCTAGTTTGTAAGGAACTTTCGTGGGTTCAGTTATCAAGAAGCGTCGCAAGCGTATGGCCAAGAAGAAGCACCGCAAGCTGCTTCGCAAGACCCGTCACCAGCGCCGCAACAAGAAGTAGCAATACTTCGAACAGCGTGGAGAACGCCCGTCGCCTGCAAAGGTGGCGGGCGTTTTTTCGTGCGCAGGAGTGGATGGTGCGGTGACGTACCGATCCCGGGAAGCTAGGCGCGCGGGCCGCGGATCCGGGCGAAACCCTTCCACAGCCCGTAGATGGCGCCGCCGAAGGTTGCCACTTTGAGTCCGAAAGTGGCGGCGCGCCGGCCGGCGCGGAAATCGTAGACCGGCCAGTTGCGGTCGCGGGCGTGCCGGCGGAGCTTCGCGTCGGGGTTGATCGCCACCGGGTGGCCCACCAATGACAGCAGTGGAACGTCGTTGTAGGAGTCGCTGTACGCCCAGCAGCGCTTCAGGTCCAGGTCCTCCTCGTCGGCGATGGCCTGGACGGCCACGGCTTTGGCCGAGCCGTGCAGGATATCGCCCACCAGCCGGCCGGTGTACATCCCGTCGGAGACCTCCCCTACGGTCCCGCGGGCGCCGGTCAGGCCAAGGCGGGTGGAGATGACGGTGGCAACTTCGATGGGCGTGGCCGTCACCAGCCAGACCCGGCGGCCTACGCGGAGATGCTGCTCGGCCAGCGCCTTGGCGCCCGGCCAGATCCGCGAGGCGATCATCTCGTCATAGACCTCTTCGCCCAGGGCCTTGATGTCGTCGACGCTGATGCCCACTGCCAGGTTCAGGGCCGAGTCCCGGACGGCGTGGACATCATCCATGTTTTCACCGCGGGCCACGAACTTGAACTGTTTCCAGGCCATGCCGGCCGCCTGCCTCAGGGTGAATGCTCCCCGCTGGTGCATCTTCCGCGCCACGTGGAAAAGGCTGGCCCCGCGCATCAAGGTGTTGTCCACGTCGAAAAACGCCGCCTCACCGGGCTGCGGCGCAGCAACCGGCCGTGTGACGACGGCGACGTATTTCTCCTCGGGCATGGACTTGAGTCTAGTCAATCCACCCGCTGGCCGCCGTCGGCGTCACCCGCACGGCGCGAACGGCGATACCGTTAAGCCATGGCTACCCCCCGCGTCGTCCTGGTCACCAAAGCTGACTGCCACCTTTGCGAAGAGGCGCGCGACGCCGTCGGCCGGGTCACTGCCTCGTTGGGCCTTACCTGGAGCGAAGAGTCGGTGGACAACCAGCCCGACCTGCGCGAACGCTACGCGGAGGAAATCCCGGTGGTCCTGGTGGACGGGGTGCAGCGCGACTTTTGGAAGATTGACGAATCCCGGCTGGAACGCGTGTTGCAGCGCGCCATGGCCCGGTAGGGGGAGGCCAATGACGTCCTTGGAACCAACGTCCCAGCCTGTCCCGGACCTTCCGGGCGCCACCGGGACGCCCGCCAAACAGATCCCGCCCGCGGCGGTGGCCCGGCTGACGCTGTACCTCCGTGCCCTGAACACCTTGCTGGGCGAGGGAGTGGAGCGGGTCTCTTCCGAATCACTGGCGGAGGCCTCCGGCGTCAGTTCCTCAACCCTGCGCAAGGACCTGTCCCATGTCGGGTCATACGGCACCAGGGGAGTGGGCTACGAAGTGCAGTACCTCAGCCGCCACATCGCAGCTGCCCTGGGCCTCACGCACGACTGGAAGGTGGCCATCGTTGGCGCCGGAAACCTGGGTAAGGCTCTGGCCCGGTACGGCGGCTTCGAATCCCGCGGGTTCGACGTCGTCGCAATCTTCGATGCCGACCAGATGGTGGTGGGCAACGAGGTGGGCTGGCTGCGGGTCAGTGACGTGGCGGATCTTGAAACCGTCCTGCACCGCACCGGGGCCAACATGGTGGTGCTGGCGCTCCCGGCGGCGGTGGCCCAAGGCATCTGCGACCGCGTGGTGGCCGCCGGGGTGCACAGCGTACTGAGCTTTGCACCCGTGATGCTGCAGGTCCCGGAAGGTGTGAACCTCCGCAAGGTGGACATGGCCACCGAACTCCAGATCCTTGCCTACCACGCCCAGCGGGCACAGGCTCCAGGCCAGACCGCCTAGGTGTTCTTCCCACGGAGATTGTGAGCGTGGCCTGAAGTAAAAAGGCGAG
>NZ_JARVSF010000014.1 GCF_030209355.1 Pseudarthrobacter sp. fls2-241-R2A-127 | reverse complement strand
GCAGAGAAATCGGAACAAGTCTTCTGTAGCTGAACTCCACATACTGCGGAAACAGGAACACCCGCCCCGCTAACGCCGGCGGGTGTTTCTGTGCCCCGTAATCCATGCAAAGAATACAAGGGTAGGTATATGAGACGCGCAAAAATTGTGGCTACGTTTGGCCCGGCAATTTCCAGCTATGAAAACACCCTGGCTGTGCTGGAAGCCGGTGTAGACGTCGCCCGCATGAACATGAGCCAGGCGACTACACCGTGCACGACGACACCTACGAGAACGTTCGGAAGGCAGCAGCCGAGCTGACCAGGGCTGTGGCCATCATGGCTGACCTGCAGGGTCCAAGATCCGCCTGGGCCGGTTCGTTGACGGTCCGCACGCCTTGGCCGTGGGCGACATCTTCACCATCACCACCGAGGACGTTCCCGGCACCCAGGAAATCTGCTCCACCACCCTGAAGAGCCTCACCGAGGACGTCAAGGTAGGGGACGCGCTGCTGATCGACGACGGCAAGGTGGCACTGCGCGCCATTGAGGTTGACAACGTCAAGGTGGTTACCGAGGTGACCGTCGGCGGCATGGTGTCCAACAACAAGGGCATCAACCTTCCCGGCGTCGCCATCAACGTTCCCGCCCTGAGCGAAAAGGATGAGGACGACCTCCGCTGGGCGATGCGCCGCGGCGTGGACCTGGTGGCCCTCTCCTTCGTCCGCGACGCGTCCGACATCAAGCGCGTGCACGAGATCATGGACGAGGAAGGCCGCCGCGTGCCGGTCATCGCCAAGATCGAAAAGCCGCAGGCTGTCGAGCAGCTGCCCGAGATCATCGACGCGTTCGATGCCATCATGGTGGCCCGTGGCGACCTCGGTGTGGAGCTTCCGCTGGAGGAAGTGCCGATCGTGCAGAAGCGCGCCATTGAGCTGGCACGCCGCTGGGCCAAGCCGAGCGCGCACACGTTCTGCCATTACCCAGGAGTGCCGGGGGCAGTCGGGCTTGGGTTCACCTCCGAGGAGAACGTCAGTCATCTAGAGAGCGGTATTGGAAGTTGCGGAAGCGCGCGTGCCCTGTGCCAGCCACGTACAGGGCTGGTCGAAGGCTGAGGAGCTCGTCGGCTGTGTTCGTGTTGAATCCGGTCACGTCGTAACGGAGGCCGTGTCTGGTCCATGTGGTTCCGTCGGTGCTGTAGTACTGGGTCACGATGTGTTCGTCGTTCACGATACGGAGATGAACGACATTCGTGGATGGTGCGGGTTCCTGCCAATAGGGAACTGGCCGGCCTGCCCGGTAGCTTGTCATGCGGTCACCGTCGTGGCCCATGCCGCAGAACAGGCGGTCGCTGTAGTAGAGCAGTAAGCCGGCCTGTGCGCCGCCTAGTAGTTCCATCTCGACGCTGATTTCATAGCGCCGGTCGCCGACGATGCAGGTCAGGGGTGAGCTGTCCGATGGGCTGGTTCCGCGGGCCTGGAGAACGAGCCCATCGTCCAGCGAGGCACGGAGATACTCGTCCTTTGATGGTGCGTGGAAGGACCACTGGATACCGAAGCGCTCCTCCGTGAAGTCGTCGGATAGAGGGATTCCGTGGGACCGCTCCCCTGATGGTTCAGTAGGCGCAGGCAAGGGCCTTGAGAGGTCGCTTCCGGCTGCCCGGGGCCAGCCGTCGTCGTCCCATTCGATGGGCTCCAGGAGCGTCTGCCGGCCCAGGGTCGTGAAGCCGTTTTCGTATCCGTGGTAGATGCTCCACCACTGTCCGTTTGGCCCTTCAAACAAGGTGGCGTGGCCCTTGCTCCACCATGGCTCGCTGGCGTCCCAGGTGCGGATGATCGGGTTGGCCGGGCAATCCTCCCACGGTCCGTGGACTGATCGTGAGCGGGCGACGGTGACCATGTGCCCTGTTGGAGGACCCGCAGTGCCGCCGACTGCCGTCGTGAGGTAGAACCAATCTGCTCGGCGGGTGAGTTTGGGTCCCTCGAGGGCATAGGCTTCCGTAACCCAGTCATCGGGGTAACGCCAGCCGTCGTACACATGCTCCACTGGACCGTCCGTGGCGAGACCGTCGGCGCTCAACCGTACACGGCTGACGCCACTGAGGAATAGGTAGCGGTGCCCGTCCTCGCCCACGACATGTCCGGGATCAATATGCCCGGCTATCCCAAGGTTGATTGGTTCACTCCATGGGCCCTGCATGCTTTCGGCATGGATGACGTAGATCTGCGGTGGTGCTGATGGATCCGGGGAAACGGCTGTCGGAATGATCGGGACGTAGATAAAGTACCGGCCGTCGACTTTGCACATGTCAACTGCAAAGACGTTTCCGATGGGTTCCGGCAGGGCGGGGCCCAGCGGTTTCCAGTTGAGCAGGTCCCGCGAGTGCCAGATGATGAGGCCGGGTGTCGATTCGAAGGAGGAGAACGTCAGGTAGTAGTCGTTTCCGTCTCGCAGAATTGCCGGGTCTGGATGGTCTCCGGCGAAGACAGGGTTGATAAATGTCCCGTTGCCAAGATCGGCTTTGCGCTGGCCCTCAATCCCCCTTGCCGACCTGACGGTGCTCGTGGCTTTTAATTCGGTGCTCATACGGTGGCCTTTCCTTTTGCCAAATATTTTCTTGAAAAGTGCAGTCTCGTCTCGTCCAAGGTCGGTTGCGACAGGTTCTGCCGCCGACACCATTCCTCTGGCTGCCATGACACCTCCCCCGGGCAGCGTCCTCTGGTAGGCGGCGAGTCACATCAACAGCGGTTATCTGATCGGAGTCGCCGCGCCATAAGCGTCAGGGCTTCGTTTACAGGCGCAAAATCTTTGGAGAGGTTCAGGAAGCCATGGAGGACTCCGCGCACCATGATCTGCTTGATGTCGACGCCGGCGGCGGCAAGCGAGGCGCTGAACGCCTCACCGGACGCACGTAAGTCGTCGTATTCTGCATTGAGTACCAGTGTTGGCCCCAACCCTGTTAGGTCGGCACCCCCGGGCATGGCGTACGGGGAATCTTGCGGGCCCGTATCACCCAAATAGTTCTCCCTCGTGGAGCGGTGAAATTCCGGAGGTATTTTCAGGCAAGGCGGCAACTCCGCGCGTGCAGCCTGGAGCGATTTCGACGGGGCCGGGAGGTCAAAGTGCACGTTTGGATATACCAGTATTAGGTGCTCGGGCAGCCAGTCATCTTCGTCCCGGAGGCGCAATGCCGCGGATGCGGCCAGGTGGCCGCCGGCGCTGGCGCCTCCCAGAGAGACGGAACGAATGCCCAGATACTCCAGATTGTTTCGGACCCAGTGAACAGCCGCGACCACATCGTCCAGGGGGATGGGGTAAGTGATCCCGTCAACGGCGAGCCTGTAGTCCACGCTCACCACCACTGCTCCTGCACGGGCGGCTAATTCCCTGGCCGTCCAGTCCGCTTCGTTCATGTCGAGGTCGCCGAACTTGAAAGCGCCCCCGTGGACCCACACAAACCCTGTGCGACGCGCCGATGGCTCATCGTCAGGCCAGTAGATCCGGACCGGGACCGGGCCATGCGGCCCCGGAATGCTTACCTCATCAGTAGCCACCTGGGGCGGCTGCGTGGCATCAGGATATGCATCGAACGCATGCAAACGGGCGAGCAATTCGGGGTCTTCCAAGGCCTGCGCTATTGAGGGGATCCCGTTCAGCAGCGGGAGACGGGAGGCGATCTCCGGGTGAAAAGGCACTCAATTTCCTTTCGTCAGCGGGCTTAAGGCCGCAGAATTTCGTATGTCCCGCAGCGGCACTGGTTCCGCCCGAACCGGATCACGGCAGTTGCGTCTTGAATGGCAACGCCGGGATGCCGGCTTCGTTGCAGAGGTCGACCTGATAGTAGCTAGTCCATGCAAAGCTCAGTTCTGACCCGGGAGGTACGGGGGCGGTGAGTAGCAGCCGGTTGGAGGATACTGCCACTTCGTGGACCGGTATGTTTTCCCCCTGAGGTGATCGAATCTCCAATGGGAGGGGATTCCCGCCCCAGGTGAGTTCTTCTACATTATGGAACGTGATTTCTACGCCGGTGTCGGTTCGTTTGGCACTGTCGAGGGCGGGAGCGTCAGCAGTGACTGTTTGTCCATAGACATGGCGCTGTGCGAGCAAGGCGAGGCGGGTCCCTACCGGTTTCTTATTTTTGGGGTGGATGTCGCGTTCGGCACCGGCGTCCGACGTGCTGGCCATCCAGACCTGATCTATTGTGTCCGCGACTTTTGCTTGCTGCTCACGGATAACGGGCACGTGGTTGGCGTCACCGTAGGGCGAGCCGCCGAAGGGTGCGAGCTGGGTTATCAGAAAGGGAAGATCCGGTGTTTCCCACGCCTCCCGCCAGCTATCGATCGTGCTCGCCAAGACGGCTGAATAGAGGTCGGGGTGGGGTTTGTCGGACTCGCCTTGATACCAGATCACCCCTTGGACGGGGTAGGGGGCGATCCGGCTCACCATCGTTCCGAACAGCCCGCCTGGCCGGTTGGGGTGCAGCGTACCCATCGTGGGCATCTGCTTGGCAATGAAGACGGGAATCAGCTCCCGCTCTTCTTCTTCGCTCATCCCATCGCGCATAACGCGGTACAACACGGCGTCCGCGAAGGGGTCGGTCCTGTCGCTCATCTTGTGGGCCCGGAAAAGCTCGGCCTCCTCGTCTGGATCAAACTGCGTGAGGCCGCGTTCATAGTCCTCTATCCATGCTGATCCGGGGCCTTCCGCAAGTTTCTCCGGATCTGTCCACGTGCAGGCGGGTGTACCACCCCAATTGCAGCCCACGATGCCAACGGGTACCTGGAGTGCTTTCTGCAGTTGTTCTGCGAAGTAGTAGCCCACGGCAGAAAAGTAGCGAAGGTCCTCCGGTGTGCAGGTCCGCCACTTACCGAAAAGTTTGTAGTCGTGCTCGTTTTCCTGTCCCGCATAGGAGAGTTTGGGAACGTCGAAGAATCGGATGTCCGGGTTCATTGGGCCCGTAAACACCTGTTCGCGGTCCGCGTCGAACTCAAGATTGAATTCCATGTTCGACTGTCCTCCTGCGACCCATACCTCGCCGATCGCGACGTCATGGATCTCTAGGCTCTCCATGCCGTCGGACAGGGTAAGGGTCAGGCCTCGGGCTGCCTCTTGGCCGTCCAGCCGGAGCACCCAATTACCGTCCCGGTCCGTTTTGGTGCTGCCGGAGGTGAGAGCGCCAAGGGTAGCGACTACGTTGGCACTGGGCTGGCCGGTCCCCCAGATGAGGAGCGGACGACGGCGTTGCAATACCATGTGGTCTTGAAAAATTTGTGCTGCCTGCATAGGGCTACATTTGACTTTCTGGGGATCGGAACCCCTGAGGGCCGCCGTCTCCGTAGGAGGGCGGGGTGGAACTTATTCGAACATGTCGGCCATCTGTCTTCTCCACGCACTGTCGAAGCTGGACCCCGTCCTGTCGTAACCAAAGAACGTCACCGTCGGTGGTCGTGGCGTCAACAGTTCCCCGGGCGAAGAGCTTGTCCCTGTCGTAAATGTCGACGACCAAGCCCTCAAGCCGGGTCCAGTCGTCAGCCGGTTGCCAGGGGGTGTTTCCATCCATCAGATTGGGCGTTACGGGGATTCCAAGTGCGTCAGCTCTTGATGCCACCGGCGTATCCCTGCATCAGCTTCTTCTGCGCAAAGGCGTAGAAGGCCAGCACGGGTGCCATGGCGATCAGCACCACTGCGAAGCTGAGGTTCCACTGTGAGACGAGGCTGCCCACGAAGTTATAGACGACCACCGGCAAGGTCATGTAGGGGGAACCGTTGAGGAAGATGACGGCTGTGAAAAAGTCATTCCAGACAAGGAGCCCGGACAGTATGGCAACCGTGCCGGTGGCAGGGCCCATGAGAGGGAAAATTACCCGCGTGAAGATCTGGAAGCGGCTGGCGCCGTCCAGCGTGGCAGCCTCCTCGTAGTCTCTTGGCAGCCGGCGGAAGAACCCGGAGTAGAGGAACACGGAAAAAGGCATGGTCATGGCCGTGTAAATGACGATCATTCCCCAGGGGCTGCCGACGAGTCCCAGGCTGCGTGCTCCGATATAGAGCGGGAGGATCCCGAGCTGGGTTGGCAGGACGATCGCAATAAGGAAAATTCTGAAGATCCTGTCGGAGAGCTTCCGGGTGCTGCGGGCGAAGACGTATGCTGCGGCAGAAGAGAGCGCGATGAGCAGGAGTACGGTGCCGGTGGTAATAACCAGGCTGCTGAACAAACCCTGGTACACATTGCCGGACTGGCTGCCGGCGGGTGAGAGGAGCTGGATGAAATTGTCGAGTGTCGGGGCCGGGGGAAAGGAAAAAGCCGACGTGGTAACGACTTGGTCAGTCGTTTTCAGAGCGGTGCTGATCAAAATCCAGAAGGGAAGCAGGAGAATAATGGCAGCACAAACTACGAGGACTTCTCTGAAGAGCGACCATTTAGTATAGCGATGCATTTTAGTCTTCCCTAACTGCACGGTCACGCGCGACGAATTGCTGGATGAGGGCGAGAATCAGGATAAAGACCGTCAGGACGAGTGCCGCGGCTGCGCCTAAACCGAATCCTCCATAGATAAATGTCTGTGAATACACCTGGGTCGCCAGTGTCTGGGTCGCATCCCCTGGCCCACCGCCGGTCAAGGTCAAGACCTCGTCGAAAACGGTGAGCCCTTGGATGAGGGTCAGTACCGTTGCGATGGTTACCGATGGCTGGATGGTGGGAAGCGTGATGTTTCTGAACGTTTGCCATATTCCAGCTCCGTCCAGGGCTGCGGCTTCTTCCAATTCCACCGGTACCGTGGCGAGACCGGCCAAATAGATCACCATGACAAATCCGATGCTCCGCCACACCATGACGGCCAAAATACACCACAGCGCCAGGGCGGGGTTGGCCAGCCAGTCCTGCTTCAGACTTCCCAACCCCATGGAGTTCAGAAATTGGTTGAGCGGTCCGTCGTAAGCGAAGATAAATTTCCAGATGAACGAGACAGCGACTGAACTTAGGACCACGGGCATAAAAATCAGGGCGCGCAGAAAGTAGCGGCACTTCAGCGTGCGGTTCAGCGCCAAGGCGAACGATAACCCGAGGAGGTTGGTGAAGACCACAAAACCTGCGGCCAACAACAACGTATTGCGCACGGAGCCCAGGAGTGCCTGGTCGCGGAACACGTGGATGAAGTTGTCGAACCCAACAAAGTTGAAATCGCCCAGTCCGGTCCAGTCGGTAAAGGCGTAGAACGCTCCCACCGCCGTCGTCAGGTAGGTGACGACGAGCGTCAGGGCGACGGCTGGAAGTGCCCACCACCAGCGGCCGAAACCGACCCCGGCCGTACCCGTCCGCTTGGCTGCGATGGGTTCGTCAGCGTTGGTTTCAGGGGGTTTTAGTGTTCCGTTGGTAATAGTCACTGTCTTATCTTCCTTGTTCTTGCGTGAGGTGGGAGGTGCCGGCCAAATGATCTTGGCCGGCACCTGTCCGTTAGTTGCCCCAGGCTGCGTCCATGTCCTTCAACACGTCGTCCGGCGATTTCTGTCCGGTAATCATGGCCGTGATGCCCTTCCCGAGGCTGTCGTAAACCTTTCCGGAAGGCCACTCGTTGTACCCCAGCGGGCGGACGGTGTCTTGCTTATAGAAGTCGGCAATTGGCGCGTAACCTGATGGCAGCTGGTAGTCGCCGAGGTTGACGGGAATCGCGCCCAGACCCTTCGCCAAGCCTTCAGCGCCTTCTTTTGTCGTCAGGGACTTGAGGAACTTTTTCACGAGGTTCGGGCTCTTGGTCTTGGCGTTGCCCGCCAGGGCAAGCTCGGACGTGGTGCCCAGGTATGTCTGTGATGCACCCGGGGCCGGCATGGGAAGGATCACAGGATTTACGGCACCCTTTGTGGCGTTGGCGATAGCCGTGGTGGCCGCGCCTGGTGCGAAGAATCCGAGCGCCTTGCCCTGGCCCATCCCGCTGTTCAAGGCATCGAAACCTGCCCCGGCTGCACCCTCCTGGAAGCATCCCGCATCAAACATCTGCTTGACGCCTCCGACAGCTTGCTGCCAACCTTTGTCCCCCGCGAACGTTGTCTTTCCCGCGATACGGTCAGCATTCCACTCAGGGTTGGGGCCGTAGACCGTTGACGAGGCGAGTGCCATGGTGAGGATTCCAGGGTTTCCGGGGACGGTGCCCGCCAGTGCCGTGAGAGTCACGCCCTTATCACGGGCGACAGTGCACTGTTTCAGTAAATCATCGAAGGAGGACGTCGCATCCAGCTTCACGCCGATTTCTTGTGCCTTGGCTTGATTGAAAATCAGGCCGGCCGGCATGTTGGCAACGGGAACTGCATACACTTTGTCGTTGTATTTGAAGAGCTTCTCAATGCTTTTTGGAAGCGTTGTGCTGAACTCGGGGTCGTTGAGCTCCAGAAGGAGGTTTGCTTTCGCGAAGCCGGTCATGGATCCGGTTTGGCCTTGTCCCGAGAATATGCTCAGGACATCAGCCGCGCTTCCGCCTTGCAGCTGGGTCGTGATTGTCTGCGGCGCGGTCTCCGTGGGCAGCTTGACCAGTTCAATTTTGGTTCCCGGGTTGGCTTTCTCGAAGTTTGCAGCAGCATCCTGGAAGAAGGTGTCCGTGGGGTTGATCTGGGAAAAGGCAAATTTGATTGTCTGGGGTTCGTTCTCCGGGGAAGCTGTTTGGCTCGAACTTCCACAGCCGGACAAGACAATGGTTGCTGCGACGGCCGTCGCTCCGACTGCGAGCCATCCCCGCGGGGAGTTGGACACGAATGACATGGGTAACCTTTCAAGACATCGTTGTCGAGGGGCGACCTCGCGGAAACGCAAGCCCTCTGTGGTTCAGCAGCTCGTTTCGATGGAGCGCTTTTCTAGTAAATCCAAGTAGACCCAAGATCGCCGGGCCCGTCCACGCGACTTTGCTTATGGTCCTCATTGACGGAAATGATGGGACGGCTCGGCCAGAACTCATGGTGAGGCCGTCCTCGATCAGAAGGCCGGGAGCCGGAGCCCCACGGGCCTTATCATCAGCGTTCGCGGGACTACGACGGCGCCCTTTGCTGCCTACGTCGAAGCGGACAACATCCCGTTGAGCGGAATTCGCTCCCTCGACAGGCCTTGACACGGCTGATCGGAGGGACCGGTGGCGCGGGCTGAACAGTTCGGTCTCAATGGTGCTGCCGGCGACGAAGTCGTTGTTTCAGGAACTCCTGGGTACCCACAGACTTTGGGTCCGGTATGGGAACGGGGTGGCCCGGAGGGTAGTTCCTTGGCTCGGCTCGGTGTCCCGCGCCCCGCTGCCGGGGCCTTTCTCCCGCTGCCACCGCCCAAGGGGGAGGTGTTACCCGAGGGGGTTGAGCCGGGATGCTATCCGGTTCAAGGCCTCATCAACCGGTGCCAGTGCTTTTGGCAGATTCAAGAACCCGTGGAAAACTCCCCGGATCATGACCTGTTCGACGTCAACACCGGCGGCCGCGAGGGAGGCGCTGAAAGCCTCACCGGAGGCCCGCAGATCGTCGTATTCTGCGTTCAGCACAAGTGTTGGACCCAGCCGGTCCAACGCTGCTGCGCCTGGGGTTGCATAGCCTGGCGGGTTTGACCTGACAGCCCCCAGATAGTGGTCCCAGGCTGATTCGAACATCTGCCCTGAGGGGCGCATGGCTGGAACGATCTCCCTCAGTGCACGGGTAAGTGACGCGGAAGGGGCAGGGAGATCCGGGTGCATGAAGGGGTAGGCCAGAACCAGATTCTCCGGAGTCCAGCCGTCCTCGTCTTGGAGACGCAAGGTTGCGCCGGTGGCCAGGTTGGCACCTGCACTCGCGCCGCCGATTGAGACAGCATCAATGCCCAAATCCTCAGCATTTGCCCTGACCCAGCGTACGGCTGCCGTCACGTCGTCCAGGGGAACCGGGTAACTGATGCCGTTCCCTGCCAGGCGATAGTCGACGCTGATAATTACAGCGGATGCACGGTGGGCAAGCTCGCGGGCGGTCCAGTCCGCTTCATGCATGTCCAAATCACCAAACATGAAGGCACCGCCGTGCATCCAGACAAATGCGCGCCGCTTCTGCCCCGGTTCGCCAGGGTGGGAGTAAATGCGTACCGGAATAGTGCCGTGGGGTCCGGGAAGCAGCACGTCCCTGGTCGGAACCATGGGGGGCAGTGACGCATCGGGGTAGGCCCCGAACTCCTCCAGTTTGGCCCGCATTTCGGGGTTTGAGATGGCGTCGTCCAGGGATGGTATTCCGGCTAGAAGCGGGAGCCTGGATTCAATGTCGGGGTGAAGCGGCATGGATGTTCCTCAGTTGTGTCGTGGCGTGTGGGGTAAGGGCACCCATTTGTCATTGGGTTAGCCGCAGGACGTGGTGGGCGGTGTCGTCCAGTCCACCGCCGACGTAAATATCGAATTCGCCGGCCTCGACGAGGTATGAGCCTTCGTTGTCCCAGAATCCCAGGTCTTCCCAGCCCAGGGAGAACTCGAGGGTCTTGGTCTGGCCGGGGTCGAGGCTGGTGCGGGTGAACGCCCGCAGCCGCCGTACCGGCTGGGCCAGCGATGCAGTTCGGTCATGGATGAAGAGGAGTGTAACTTCGTCTCCGGTTCGGTTGCCGGTGTTGGTCAGCTGGATTTTCAGCGATACCTTCTTCCCGCTGTGCAGAGCCTCCAGGGGTAGCTCGTCCGTGGCCAGCTGGAGCTGGCCGTAGCTGAAGGTTGTGTAGCTCAGGCCGTGGCCAAAGGAAAACTGCGGCCCGAGCGGAAGGTCTTTGTACTTCGACGTGAAGACGTCACCCAAGTTGTCCGGCCCCATCAGCCCCACATCAATGTCGCCCTCATCGAGGGTCGCCGAAATGCTTGCGGGGCGCCCGGTATTTTCGTGGTCGTAGTAAATGGGGACCTGACCCGATGACCGCGGGAAGCTCATGGGAAGGCGGCCACCGGGGTTTGCTGCTCCGGTGAGAGTCCTGGCTACGGCAGCGGGCCCTTCCAGACCGAGATGCCAGGCTTCCAAGACAGAGGGTGCCAGGTCGATCCAGGCGCTGGTGACCAGGGGTCGGCCGTTGAACAGTATGACAGCGAAGGGCTTGCCGGTGCCGGCGATCGCGGCGATGAGTGCTTCCTGTCCTCCAGGGAGCCTTAGGTCGCTGCGGGAGCTTGCCTCCCCCGTCAGGGCGCTGGGTTCACCGGCAGCAACGATCACGACATCGTGCTCGGCTGCTGCTGCAACTGCCGCGTCGAGGAGGGCCGGATCCGATTGGAAGAAGGGACTGCCCTCCATCACCGTTACCGACCAGTCGGGGCACTCAGCGCGGATAGCCTCTGCAAGGGTTCCGGCAGGCTCGGCGAATGACTGCACCCATGCTCCCAGATGGTCCGAGCTCGCCGCATAGGGGCCGACGAGGAGGACGCGTTTCGGTGCCGGATCCAGGGGAAGCAGCGCATCCTCGTTTTTGAGCAGCACGATGCTTTTTTCGGCAGCGTGGCGGGCGGCTGCCCTGCTTTGACCGGACGGGGCGAAAATTTCCAACGCCTCGTCGCGATATGGATTGCTGAACAAGCCAAGTGAGTGCTTAAGTCGTAGGACCCTGCGCACAGCATCGTCGACTCGTTGAAGGGGAACCTCAGCGGGACTGAGTGGTGTGTTGCCATCAGCGTCGACAACGTTGCCGCCCATTTCGACGTCGAGTCCAGCGCGGAAGGATTGGCCGAGGCCGTCGGCAATATCAGTTGCCACCCCGTGGGCCATGAGGTTTTGGACGCCATCGGCATCCCCGACCACCACACCTTCAAAGCCCCATTCTTCTTTCAGGATCTTCGTCAACAGGTCTTCGTTCACGTGTGCCGGCCTCCCGGAAACTGTGTTGAAGGCCGCCATAACACTCGCCGCGCCCGCATCTACTGCGGCCCGGAAGGGTTCCAGATATACGTTTCGGAGCCGCTGGACGGACACATCCACGGTGTTGTAATCCCGTCCACCCTCAGCCTGGCCGTAGGCCACAAAATGTTTGGCACAGGCAAGAATGGAATTGTCGTCGGCAAGTGAGTCCCCTTGATAGCCGCGGATCTTTGCGGCCCCGAAGACGCTGTTCAGCCGGGTATCCTCCCCAAATCCTTCCACAACGCGGCCCCACCGGGGGTCGCGCGAGACGTCGATCATCGGGGAGAAGGTCCAGTTGACGCCGCCGGAGGCGGCTTCCATTGCCGAAATCCGGGCGTCCGTCTCGGCTATACCGGGTTCAAAGCTCGCAGCCTGCGCCAGCGGCACCGGGAAGGTGGTGCGTTGGCCATGGATCACGTCCAATCCGATGAGCAGCGGAATACCATGCGGCGTCTCCTCCACGGCCGCGCGTTGGAGTTCGTTGGCGGCGGCGGCGCTCCGGGGCCAAAAAACACCTCCGATGCCCGCGCGCACCAGTTCCTTGGCCTCTTCAAGCCGCGGGCGGTAGCCGATCTGGAGCTGGGCGAGCTTCTGCTCCCAGGTCATGGATGCGAGGAGCCTTTCGACGACTGCTTCGCGGGATTCGACGTCGTCGTCCCGTTCCGCTGTCTTTGAACCCGTAGCCATTCATTCCTCCTGCGTTGTTTCCTACACAAAAATTCGTGCTGCCGGTAGGGCGTGCCAGGGTGGACAAGTGCAGCACAGCAGCTTGGCACCATGGCTGGTCTCCCCTGCCGGTTCTATTAAGAAAGGAGGTCGAGTCGCCACGCGTTACCAGGTATCCGGCGCCAGTGACGGCCGGCGCAAATCCAACCTACCGGCAGCAGCAAGACACTGGCAGTGCCTGCATGATCAGCAAAGTGAATGCACCTCATCCGGACTTCGAATGGATGCTGGCTATGAGCCGGCGCACGGGTGGCAGCCGCCTGTATTCCCTGGCGGTCTGCGGTCACCACAGGCTGGCCCTGGATTGCGGGCCCGGTCTTCCCCTGCTGCTGGGAAGGCGCAGTCTCCCTGTGCCCAAAAGCGCCTTGCAGCCATCGTCCGAGGGCCCGGTAGGGGGGAAATTCCAGCCGGTTACTTTGTCGGGTCCGCCTCGGACAGCCGCTGCTCGGGCATAAAGACGGACAACAAAACGCCGGCTCCGAAGATGCAGGCCAGGAGGGCGAAGACGGGAAGGAATGCGTTTGAGTAAATGACTGAAACACCAGCCTGCAGTTCTGCCGGCAAGCCGGCGACTGTTACAGGATCAGTGATGGCTGTAACCGGGAGGTTGAGCTGGTTGGCAGAAGCGCCCTGGGCCAGTTGCGCGGCGAAAAGACCGCCGAAAACAGCGGTGCCCACTGTCACCCCGAGTTCGCGCAGGTAGCCCAAGGATGCAGTCACTCCGCCCACCATCGACTGCGGCATGGCGTTCTGTGCAGCGACCACTGTCAGTTGCATAAAGCTGCCCACGGCCAGACCCAAAACTGCCAGCAGGACTCCCACGACCACCAAAGGGGTGTCCGGATGCAGCAAACGAAGGCAGACGGCCACAGCCCCCGCCAGGGCCGAACCGGCGAGCGGGAATACCTTGTACCGGCCTGTGCGGGTAACAAGCAACCCACTGAGGTTGCTCGATGCCATCAAGCCCAGCACCAAGGGAAGCAGGATGAGCCCTGCCGCCGAGGCCGACGTCGCGTAAACCATCTGGACGTAGCTGGGCAGGTAAGCCACCACGCTGAAGAGTCCGGCACCGACGACGAGGCCCAAGCCTGCAGCATTGACTACCGGCCAGCGCCGAAACATTCCCATCGGTATCAATGGATGCCTGGAACGCACTTCAACCACCACAAAGAAAACAGCGGACACAGCTGTGACGGCTCCGAAAACCAGGAGCAGCTCCGACTGCGCGCCCGTTTCGGTCGATAGGGAAACAAGTGCCACCAACGAACACGTGAAGATGACCATCAGCACGGCGCCGGGCCAGTCAATGCCACCGCTGCCGCGGACCGTACGCAGGCGTCGTAGCGAGAACGCCATAGCCAGCGCCAGCAGGCCAACGGGAAGGTTGATCCAAAACACCCAACGCCAGCCCACGGTGTCGGTGATCGCACCGCCAACCAAAGGACTGACAACGGTAGCGATGCCAAAGACCGAACCAAGCGGTCCCAGGTACTTCGGTCTTTGCCTCGGCGGCACCAGGTCGGCGATGATGGCTGCGGGCAGCACGGCAAGCCCTGCCCCGCCAAGACCCTGGACAGCGCGGAAGATCGAGAGCTGGACCATGTCCTGGGCGAAACCGCACAGGATGGAGGCGCCGAGGAACACCACCAGCGCGACCATCATCATGGGCGCCCGTCCGAACCGGTCGCCCAGCCGGCCGTAGACCGGCATGCCGATGGTCATGGCCAGGGTGTAGGCGGTGACGATCCATGCCATGTGGCTGGCTCCGTCAAGCTCCCCCACCACCGCGGGCAGCGCCGTGGCAACGATCGTATGGTCCAAGGCGCCCAGCAACACAATAATCAGCAGCGCAGCGTATGTACGGCCGATGCGGACGGCCGGGAAACCCGCGGCGTTCTTTCCAGATCCGTTGGAAGCATCCTGGACGTGGGGAATATCAGTTTGGAACAAGTTTGAACGGCGCACCGCGACCTCGCTTAGGCAGAGCCGGAAGACCGGCTCGACACCGGCCAGGTGCGCGTCCGGGGGAACGTCCACCCCGCACGACGGGCCCTTTAAAGCCCCAGCGTCCCCATGACGCTACCACTGCGGAAACGCCCGGGGTCAACGTAAGGGGCATCGTAAATACCGATGAGCCACATACCGCAGAACTATTTCCATCGAGCTCCGAAAACACCGTTTACTGGACAAAACTCAACGAAGAGGAGAGCTCCCGATGGCACAGATCATCCCTGCTTCCACTGATCAATCGCAGGAAACACGTCCTGACAACGCGGCATGGTTCCGGTACGTCCTGGGCCAATACCCCACAGGCGTCACGCTCATCACCGCAACCCCCGATGGTGGTGATGACCCGGTAGGAATGGTGGTGGGAACCTTTAGTTCGGTGTCCCTGGACCCCCCGCTGGTGTCCTTTATGCCCGATGTGCGTTCCACCAGTTGGCCCAAGATCCGCGCGGCCGGATCATTCTGCGCCAACATTCTGACTGCCGGTCAGCAGGATGTCTGCAGGGCGTTCTCCAGAAAGGCCGCAGACCGCTTTACCGCCAACAGTTGGGCAGACACCCCTTCGGGCAGCCCTCGACTGGACGGAGCCGCCGCCTGGGTGGACTGCGAGATTGTGGATGTAATCCGCGCCGGCGATCATGACATTGTGATCGGCAGGGTCAACGCCTTGGGCGTCGGTTCATCGAAGGAACTTCCACTGCTGTTTCTCCGCGGAGGCTACGGCTCCTTCAGCATTCCGTCGATTTTTTCCCCGGCCACTGCGCTCACCCGACACGTAAAAGCTGCCGACGCCGCGCGCCCGGAGATTGAGTCTCTCGCTCAGGAGCTCAGGCTCGAGGTCCTCGTCAGTGGCGTGGTGGATGATTCCGTTGTGGTGCTGACCGCGGCAGGTGTTGACAGCTCTCCGGGCGGTTCACCGTCCCGGGTCGGCGTGTCCTTTGGCCTCGCCGCCCCTCTGGCTCCCCTTCATGTTGCCTGGGCCGGAGAAGGGGCCGAAGCGCGCTGGATCGCCAACGCTCGGGAAGTGGTCGGAGATATTGATCCGGATCTTGCCCACGCTGAACTTGCCAACGTCCGGCGGGCAGGTTACGCGGTTTCCGTGGACGTGGGGGCAGCCGCGGAGTTTGAACGGATGGTGCAGGTCCCCAGTGATACGGCCGCCCCGGACCTCAGCGGGGTTCTTCCCAAGCTGCTCGCGCACATGGCCGCATCAGGCCCTCCTTCCATCGATGACCCGTCAGGAGTCACTTCGCTCCACGCGCCCGTTTTCGACCCGGAAGGACGTGTGGCAGTAACCCTGACTCTCAACGGCTTCTCGGGTTCCGAGACTGCACTACACATTGCTGATTGCCGGGACCGCTTGTTGGCGGCCGCTCGCGCGATCACCAAGGAAATAGGAGGTCACTCCCCCATCTAGCCAGAGGACGCGGCCAAGCAGCATGTTGACCCCGACTGTGATCTGGCCCATAATTAGGATCAGTATTCTAATTCGTGTTCGGGTCGATGGCGCCTTCGGGAGTCTGCATCCGACGACTCTGGAGGCGACTCATGGTCAACTTGTTGACAGCCGATCTCAATTTGCTGGTGGCATTGGACGCCCTGCTTGCCGAGCGCAACGTGACAAGGGCAGGAGCCCGGATCGGGATCAGTCAGCCCGCCATGAGTTCTTCCCTGCAGCGGCTCCGCCGACAGTTCGACGACGATTTATTGACGCGGGTAGGTTCGGTTTACGAGCTGACTCCGCTGGGACAGGTCCTCAAAGATGACGTGGCGGATATCCTGCGCCTGGTGGAACGCACCTTCGACGCGCAGGCAGTTTTTGATCCGGCTTCCTCCACGAGGAGCTTCCGCGTAGTCACTTCCGACTACTGCCTGACGGTGCTCTCACAGACGCTGATGTCCATGCTGCAGGAGGAAGCTCCCTCGGTGCAGGTTCACTTTGATGCGGTTACCCCGCCGGCGGTGGAGCGCATCAAGGACACGCTTCAGGCCTCGGATCTCATGCTCATCCCCAAGGGGCATTTCTCTGGCTTTCCGCACACCGAGCTGTTCACGGACAACTGGGTATGCGTCAGCGGAGCTGACTCGCCACAGCGGGATCTGACGATCGAAGAATTGAGGGCCGCACGCTGGGTACGGCTTTTCGGAGCCGAATCGGATTCAACGCTGGCGGACCGCAAGGTCAATGACCTTCAGCTCGGCGAACGGACAGACGTCATTGTCGACACGTTCGTCATGCTCCCCTTCGCCGTTGCCGGGACGGACAGGCTGGCCCTTGTACAGGAACGCCTGGCCCGCAAATTCGCCGATGTCGCAGGGGTCCGCATCATGCAGCTGCCGATCAACCTACCCACCCTCGTGGAGTGTGCCTGGTGGCACCCGTCCAAGTCCGCGGATCCAGGGCACCAGTGGTTCCGCCGCCTCGTCGCCAAGGCGGCAGCCCAGCTCGAACCAGATATTCAACGAACCCTTCTTCACACCAACTGAACCGGAACCCACGCTGCCACAAGCTGACGCGGCCGAACCGGTTCCGCACCAACCCATCCCAGGAGTTTTCATGCATTTTTCCCTGTTCCTCACTTCCCGTTCCCGCGGCCCGGAAGAAGACCGCCCGGTCATGGAAGCCATGGTCGAGCACGCCACAGATGCCGAGCAAAAAGGCTTCGACGCCGTCTTCCTCCCCGACCACCACTTCACCGGCTATGCACCACCGGCCAGTGATCCCTTCGTGTTCGCCGCATACCTCGCCGGCAGGCTGGAGCGGATGCACTTCGGTTTCTCGGTCCAGACCCTCGCCCTGCACCACCCGGTGCGGTTTGCAGAGCGGCTGGCCCTGCTGGACCAGCTGACTGACGGCAAACTCCTCGTGGGCGTGGGCAGCGGCACCACCCCGGAAGAAATGATTGGCTTCGGCGTCAAATACCAGGACAGTTCCCGCCTCGCCAACGAAAACCTCGAAATCGCCGAAAGGCTGTGGGCGAAAAAGCCGGGCGACGAGCCGGTCATCTTCGACAACGGCCACTACAGCGGCGCGGTGGTCTCACGGATCGTTCCGACGCCCTACACCAGGCCCGAACCACGGGTCATGTCCGTCGCCGCCCGACCCACCAGCGTGGAGCGGGCGGCCAAGAAGGCCCAGCCGGCTTTCATCCTCGGCTTCACCCCGCCAGTGATTGACAGCGGAAACGCATATGAGCAGGTGAAAAAGAATTTCGCCACCTACCGCACCGCCCTGGAGGCCGCCGGCCATTCAGACGAAACAGTTGCAGCGGCCTTGGAATGGACCACACACTCCTACCAGCACGTTCACATCGCCGAAACAGACGAGCAGGCAGCCGCCGAAATGGACATCATTTTGGAGCAATACCAGGAAACCGTCGAACATGAGTACGCGGCTAACAAGGCTGCCGAAGCCATCAGTGGTGTGGATCTTCGCCCCACACCGGATGCGCGGACAGAGGGCTACAAAGGGACGTGGTGCCTTTACGGCAGCCCCGAAACAGTCGCAGCTGAATTGCAGAAATACGCGGACCTCGGCATCGGCAATGTGCTCATGGCCTTCATGGGCGGTCCACTGACTGAAGAGCGCCGCCGCTTCACCCGGCAATCCATGCAGTTGTTTTCTGAACGGGTCCTCCCCCTGATGGCAGCCGCGGGTGAAACCGCAGAAGCCGAAAAGGCGGCAGTACTGTGACGAGGGGCCCGGCAGCGGAGGCTTCCACGGCCGGAGAGGAAGTCGGCAGTACCGAGTTTTCCGGGGCGGAGCTGACTGGAGGGCTCAATGGCTGGAGCACCACGGCGAGCCCGGACCTCGGGGTTGCGGAGATGGTTCTGCTCGACGGTCCCCTGGGAATCGTCAGTAAAGCCATGGACGAGCGGGACACCTCCCTCATGATGCCCTCCGGCACCGCACTCGGGGCCACCTGGAACCTCGACCTGGTAACCGAGATTGGTGAGCTGATCGGACAACAGGGGCTGGAACGAGGCGTATCGGCGATCTTGGGACCAAACCTGAACCTGCCCCGTTCACCACTGACCGGGCGCGGCTTCGAGATGTTTTCTGAAGACCCCTACCTGACAGGTGTACTCGGTGCAGCCTGGGTCAACGGGCTGCAATCCCAGGGCGTTGGTTCCTGCACGAAGCACGTCGTCGCGAATGACACAGAGACGGAACGACGGCGGATGAACTCCAAAGTCGACCCCGTGTCGCTGCGCGAAACATACCTGCGCCCCTTCGAAGCCACTGTCCGCCAGGCGAATCCATGGATGCTGATGATGGCATACAACCGGGTGAACGGAACGCACTGTTCCCAGCACGGAGAACTGATCGGCATCCTCAAGGACGAATGGAAGTACGACGGGGTCGTCGTGTCTGACTGGTACGGCGTGGACAGTACCGTAGCTGCCGCCCGCGCCGGGCTGGATCTGGAAATGCCGGGACCTGCAACGTTCCTCGGCACCCGTTTCGCTGATGCTGTTGCCGAAGGTACTGTCCCCGAATCACGGCTGCACGACGCGGTGAAACGCGTTACCCGGCTTGCCGAACGAACGGGACGGCGCACCGGTTGGCATGCCCCTGTCCCTGCCCGCCTCCGCACCCCAAGCGAGCAGCGGGACCTGCTGGCACGGGCCGCGGCTGAATCCTTCGTGCTCCTGGAGAACAGGGACGAGGTGCTTCCCCTGAACCCTTCAACGCTCCGGACACTGGCCATCGTGGGCCCGAATGCAACCAAACCCTGCTTCCAAGGCGGGACGTTTGCCACCGTCCGACCGGAAGGGGAACTGGTGACACCACTGGAAGCCCTCCGGAGTGCCTTTGGTCCAGATGTTGAGGTTCTCTACGAGCCTGGAACCAGAAGCTCATCGCCGCAGCCGCTGACAGAAATCGGATCCACCACCCCAGACGGCACACCAGGTGTTCTCTTGGAGATTCTTCCTCCCGCCTCGGCCGAAACCGAGGAAATTCTCTACCGTGAGGTCAGGCAGGCCTCCTCGTTCGTATGGTTTGGTCCTGTTCCCGGCCTCGGCGCCGGCGTCCCCGGCCGGGCCAGGATCACCGCCCGGCTGCGGCTGTCTGCTGCCGGGCGGTGGCAGCTGGGCGCCGGCGGTACCGGTTTGACATCCCTTCGCGTCGACGGGAAAGGGGTCCTGGACGTTCCACCGCCGGCCCCTGATGACGTGATGGGCGTCGTAGCCCGCGCCGAAACCCAACAGGTCGTCCTTGACCTGCCGGCCGGCGACATCGAGGTGGTCGTCGAAATGGCCTTCGAACCGGGCAGGGTCCAGGCCATCACCGCTGTTGCAGCTCCCGAAAGCACGCACGACCCTCTGGAAAAAGCCGTAGACCTGGCTGCACGTGCTGATGCCGTTGTGGTGATCGTCGGGGACGAGCAGAGCTCGTCAAGGGAAAGCGCTGACCGGACGACCGCGGCACTTGAACCATCGGCCGACCGGCTGGTTGAAGCAGTGGCTAACGTCAATCCGGAGACTGTCGTGGTGGTGAATGCATCACGGGCGGTACTGCTTCCATGGGCCGACAAAGTCAAAGCCCTGCTGATGGCCTGGTTCCCAGGCCAGGAATTCGGGCGGGCCCTTGCATCCGTACTCACCGGTAACGCGGCACCCACGGGGAGGCTCCCTGTGACGTTCCCCCAACGGAACGAGGACATTCCTGGCTGGGGAACAAGCCTGGACGCCGACCTGACATTGGACTATTCCGCAGGCGAACCCATCGGGTACCGGCATTTCCAGGCATCCCGGCAGGCGCCTCGTTACCCCTTCGGCTACGGACTTGGATACTCCCGGTTCGAAGTGCTCGAAGCCGCCGTTGCTGCCGCGGATCCCAGGGTTAGTGGGCCCGAGGAGGGCGTCAGTGGCGTCGCGGCCCACGTGATACTGAGCAACAGCGGTGACACCCCAGGCCGGGACGTGGTGCAAATCTACGGCAGGGCTGACGGAGAGCCGGAATCGCGGCTCATGGGATTCGCTGCCGTGCACCTCGAACCCGGACAACAGCGGGAAGTCCAGATTGCAGTTGATCCATTCGGATTCCGCCGCTGGAACACCGCAACCTCATCCTGGACGGTGCCCAAGGGGGATTGGGAGCTGCGCGTCGCCCGCCATGCCGCTGATCCTGGCATCCTTTGTAGGATCAGGTTGTGACGCCAGCAGAAACCACGCATCGGGAGCCGAAGCAGGCCAGGAGCCGTCAATCGTTTGAGAAAACGATCGAGGCGGCCCTGGCACTGCTCCAGGAATACGGCAGCGATGAATTTACCCTCGCCGATGTCAGCACCCGGGCAGGAGTTTCGATCGGTTCCATCTACGCACGTTTCGAAGGCAAGGACGAACTGCTCCGGGTGGCTCACGGGCGGAAGATGGACGACATCGACGCCGTCACCGAGCATTTGTTCAAGTCATTGCCCCGGCATCCTGAGGCAGGCCTTCGCTCCGTTGCCCGGGAGGCCATAGATCAGATCATCGAGGTTCTGTGCCGCTACGCAGACATCCTCCGGCCCTTCATGCTGCGTGGATCCAACGACGAAACACTCTCCCAGCGCGGTACCGCTTCCTATGGTGCACTTGCCGATCACTTCACCACGGTTCTGCGACAATGGCCAGGAGAAGATCTAGAGCAGGCGGACATCGACTGGTGCTTCAACGTTGTCTACAGCGTCGTCGCCCGCCGGCTCGGTTTGGGCAGCACCGTCGAAGGCAGCGGCAACCTGCCCTGGCCAGAAATAGCAGCGAATCTGGCGGGTATGGTGGCCTCATACCTCCACGCTTCCCTGCAACAATCCAACTGATCTCTTACTCGCCATCCATACCGTCGATACCGCCTATCAACAAACTCGCCTTCCGGCAGGTGCCGACTCTGGGCATAGTTGAACCAGCAAAGCGTGGCACGAGTTCGTAGGAGATCAAGAGATGCAGGTACGGGTCAGTCCGGGGTCAGTAGCGTTGGACGAGCCGGATGACTGCAGCAGCTTCAAGCTGTTGTTGGCGAAGGAAGCCCGAACAAACCTGCCCGCCCTCCTCCAGACTGCTTCGGCCGGAAAGCTCGACCACGAGGACGTCCTCGTCTCAGTCGACTGGATCAGGAGTGAGTGCACCGGCCGCATCGGCATGGGCTGGAACTATCGCTTTGCCAACATGCTTGTGTACGCCGCCGGAAAGGGCTGGCTCAGTGATGACGGCACGCATGTACGGGCCCACATCGAGACAGACTCCGGGGAACCAGCGGACTCGTAGCCTAAGAGCGGTGGTGCGCAAACTACCGTGAAGCGCCGTATGCCGGGGGCGTTAATTCTCAGTGTGGTCTCTGCTGCTTATTGCTGGTTCACCTAATAAGTTTTGATTTGACGACGAATTTCATCCAGCGTGTCAAAGATCCGTGCAGTCTCGTCCAGGCTGTGGAGAGCGTGTTCGCGTTTACCATCAAGGATTGCCGCAGTCACCTCGCGGAGCATTGGTACGTAGGCGTTCCCCTCCCGCTTGGTCTGAAAGGTCTCAGTCGTCTCACCCGTTTCGATACTGAAACGGTGCACCGTGAACTGCGATGCGAACCAGAACCCTGCGTCCATCGTGATCCAACCCGTAGTTCCCGACAGAGATGCTGACTGGTCCAGGAAGTTAACCATGGAACTGGCGCCATGGGCGAAAGTTCCACTGCGATAGTCGAGCGTGAAGTTTGCACTCACATCAATCCCGTTTTCGCGCCTTAGGCCGGCTGCCGTGATCGTTGACGGGGTACCAAGGAACATGTGACTAAGGGTTACGGGGTAGATGCCCTGGTCCAGCAATGAGCTACCCCCGGGCTTCCAGCGGCTTGAGTCATCTTCAGGGAATGGCGCGCCGAAGGAAGCCCTAATACCCCGGACCTCGCCGATCGCTCCGCCACCGATGACTTCCTGAAGCCGGAGGTAGAGGGGATTGAATTTCATCCACATCGCCTCCATCAAAAAAACTCCCGACTTCGCGGCGATTCCGGCAAGTTCCCTGACCTCAACCGCGTTCAATCCCATCGGTTTCTCGCACAAGACGTGGCGGCCCCGGGAGAGGGCCTCGCGGGCATACTCAAAATGGGTTACCTGTGGCGTGCCGATGTAAACAGCATCAATGTCAGAGTCGAGCATGCTGAGGTAGTCATCACCATGAGCGGGGATGCTGAAAGTCCGGGCAAATTTTTGGGCAGTTTCCGCATGGCGGCTGGAGACAGCGGCGATGGTTGCGTTGCTGACCAAGGAGAGGTCCGCGGCGACCTGCTGAGAAATCCCGCCCGTCCCGGCAATGCCCCACCGCAACCGTGTTTGCAAAGAAATAGGCCTCGGGCCCGATGAGCCAGGCCTGGGAGCCGGACTTATGCCACCGACCGCATCCAGGGGCGGTGTTCCCGTGCCGCTGCTGCCACAGCCGCTGGATGACCCTTCACTACGGTGCATAAGAATGGCCCTTCTTCATTGATTTGGGATGCCCCGCAAGCGAGGTAGCCGGCGGACCAGCCTCCACCACACGGACGTGTGGAAAGGGCCGACGGAATGATGCCCTCGGCCCTTGGCTACCGGTCCGTGCCTTGAAGCCAGTCCCCCCGGAGATCGTCCCGGATTTCGGAGCCGGGGTTGTCACCACAACCTTCTCTGTTAGTACATCTCGCGCGGAAGACATGGCGGCGCTGAAGTCAGGCAGCAGTTTCAGGCCATGTTCTTCATCCGCACAGGGTTGTCCGGGACCGGTTACCGCCCGCCGGCCCGGGACAATGCGGGAGCATATGCGAGGACCAACAGGTTCTGTGAAGCGTCCGGATGGGGAAAGCAGGTGTGGATCATTCCACTTTCCGGGCATAGAAGCGGTCCGTGGCGTGGCTCCTCGTCAAGGAGCTTCGTCTAGTGAATCGATCAGTTTCAGACCGCGCTGTGCCCACTCTATTTCCGTCTGCGCGCGGGCGATCAAGCCCTCATAAGTGAAGATCTTGTAAGCGGTAGTGCGCTGCCGGTCCGACTCCGGCGTCTTGGCGAGGCGCTTACTTAGCATCACATTGGTGCCGGTCCGCAGTTCGTTGATCATGGCCGCCCACTGCTCCCGGCGGAGGGTGTGGTAGTCGATGTGGGCCTGCATGTGTGCCCGCGCAGCCTTCGGGTCGGCCAGCTCGAGGTACGCCGCCTTCAGATGCACCGGATCCCGCTCCCGGGAGTATTCCAGCGGGGTGTTCATCCACTCGCGGAGTGCTGCGATGCCTGCTGCAGTTATCCGATACTGCGTCTTCCTGCTGTTCGGGCCCCAAGGTATTTCCTCCCCGGTTAGAAGCCCGTCCCTCTCCATCCGCCTCAACTCGGGGTAAATCTGCGAATCAGGTGCATGCCATACATAGGCGACGGAAGATTCAAAGCGTTTGGACAGGTCATAGCCCGTCATGGGTTCCACTGTCAACAGCGCCAGCAACGCATACCGAAGACTCACACAACCTCTTTCACTCCGACTGTTGCCAATAACTATATCGATAGATATTCTGTGACCCACAATACTAACTATCGTGATAGTTATTTCGGCTTGCTGTCTCCTCTGCCCGGTTTGCGGTAGTGCAGCTGAAGCCCTTTTACATCTAAGGAAAACCATGACGGCTGTCAGCGCCCAAAGTTCCACAACGAATAAGGTCCTCGGTTACCCCCTGAATGTCTGGTACGTCGCCGCATGGGACAAGGAAGTCACACGCAACCCCCTGTCGCGTAAAGTCGCCGGCCGCCCCCTGGCGCTTTACCGCACTGAGGACGGCAAGGCCGCGGCACTTGCCGACGCCTGCTGGCACAGGCTCGCACCGCTATCCCTCGGCAAGACGGTCGGCAAGGATGGCATCCAGTGTCCGTACCACGGCATCGTGTACAACTCAGCCGGACGCTGCGTCTCCATGCCGGCCCAGGAAACCATCAACCCAAGCGCTACTGTTCCATCCTTTCCCGTGGTGGAGCGCTACCGCTACGTCTGGGTCTGGCTCGGGGACCCAACATTGGCTGACCCTGACCTGGTTCCCGACATGCACCAGCTGGATTCTCCTCAGTGGGCAGGGGACGGTGAAACGATCTACGCACCGTGCAACTTCCAGCTGGTGCTGGACAACCTTATGGACCTCACGCACGAGGAATTCATCCACTCCTCTTCCATCGGACAGGATGAGCTGAGCGAGTCTGAATTCGTGGTTACACACGACGACCACACCGTCACCGTCACACGCTGGATGTTCAACATCGACGCACCGCCGTTCTGGCTTAAGAACATGCGGGACAAATTTCCGGGTTTCGAAGGGAAGGTGGATCGCTGGCAAATCATCACCTATCGATCCCCATCAGTTATCAACATCGACGTAGGAGTGGCCAAAGCCGGCACAGGAGCCTTTGAGGGCGACAGAAGCCAGGGAGTCAACGGATTCGTCATGAATGCCATCACACCGGAAAGCGATAAGTCCTGCCACTACTTCTGGGCTTTCATGCGGAACTACCGCCTGGACAGCCAGCTGATTACCACTCAGCTGCGGCAGGGCGTCCATGGCGTGTTCGGGGAGGATGAAGCAATGCTCACGGCCCAACAGGCTGCCATCGATGCCAACCCCGACTACGAGTTCTACAACCTGAACATCGACGCAGGCGGCATGTGGGTTCGCCGCCTGATCGAGCGCCAGCTCGAATCCGAAGGCCGTCTCGTCCCCCTCGCCTAACGCGAGGCAGGCAAGAATTGAACAGGTGAAATAGACATGGCAGCAACAAACACAGAGGTCTGGCAATACGGGACGGTTGTTGAGGTGGGCAGCGTCGCTACCAACATCCAGCGGATTGTGCTCGCGCCGGAGCTCCCTGTAAACGCGGAACCTGGTTCACATATCGACGTGAGGGTCCGCATCGACGGCCGTGAAGACAGGCGATCCTACTCGGTCGTGGAGTCAAACGAGGGTGGCAGGCGCCTCGCTATCAGCGTCCTGAAGACGCCTCTGTCCCGCGGCGGCTCGATTTTTATGCACACCCTTCAGCCCGGGGACCAACTGGAGATCACACAACCGTTGCAAAACTTCCCACTTCGGGTAGGAGCTGCGCGGTACATCCTGCTGGCCGGAGGTATTGGCATCACCGCCATGATTAACATGGCAAGGATCCTGAAAAACCTGCGTCTGGACTACACCCTTGTATACGCTGGCCGCAGCCGTGCCGCGATGGCGTATTTGGACGAGCTGCAGCAACTCCATGGTGAGAATCTGGTTGTTCATGTCGACGATGAGGGAACACCCCTGAATGTAAGGCAGCTCGTCGCCAGCGCCACGACCGACACTGAGCTGTACATGTGCGGCCCGATCCGGCTTATGGACGCCGTCCGCCGTGCCTGGACCGAAGCCAGACTCAACTACCCCAACCTGCGCTATGAAACCTTCGGCAACAGCGGCTGGTACCAGCCTGAAGAATTCATCGTCAAGGTCCCCACATTAGGACTGGAAATCAGAGTGGGACAGGACAACTCCATGCTTGAAGCCTTAGAGGATGCCGGTGCGGACATGATGTTCGGCTGCCGCAAGGGCGAATGCGGACTCTGCGAGGTCCGGATCCTCGAGCTTGACGGCACCATAGACCACCGGGACGTCTTCTACAGCACTCGCCAGCAGACCGCCACTACGAAGATGGCCTGCTGCGTTTCCCGCGCCGTTACCTCGAAAAATCTCCTCACAAGCGATCCGCCCACCGCTCCAGCGGTAGTGACCATAGCAGTCCCCTGACGCAAGGATGGCTCGATAGCAGGCCGGGCAGAGGCCTATGCTCCACCCGTGCCTTCCCGTAGCCGCCTTCGCCAGAGATCTCATCGAGGGCCATCGTCGAATCGGGCTAGTTGACGGCAAAAACTTTGATCGCCGCCAGAAAGTCGTCCCGGCAGGGCATGCCCATACAAGACGGCCGGTCAACTCGTGCTGACCTTTTCTTTGGAGAGAAGCCTGGTACTCAGGCTGGCAGGACGAGGGTTGCGTCGCCGGTGGGGACCACGTATCGGGTACGTGTGTGTCAGCACTTTCAGACCAGAACGTCCCCTGCACGTGAGGCGGCTTGGCCTAAAAACGCTGGTGTTCGAGAGCCTCGCGGCGTTTCCTGGCGGAGCGGCCGGAACGGTGCCGCTGTGCGAACGTGGTTGCGGCTGGGAAATCTCTCCGAACCAGGGTTGCGACGAATAAAAACGAGTTCTCCGCCGGTGTGCACAACCAGGCAATGAAACGTGGAGAGACCCGTTCTGGGTTCCAAAATCTGAATCAACAATGAGGATCCTTGCATCTCAGTCCATCGCGAACGACTGCCTTTACCATCCACGGCGCGTATGGCCGCTATAGAAAAAGTCGTCTTCCCCTGGATATCTGAGGTGTCGCACTGTGGTTACAGGACCTGCACCAATCAGACCGCAGCCAGTAACCAAAAGGACTTCACCGTGGAAACTCCCCTCTCCCATCTTGCCCACCTCGAGATCACCACCCCGGACGTCGAAGCGTCGGCACGGTTCTACGAGGAAAAGTTCGGCATGCGCATCATCGACCGAGTGGACGGCAACGTCTACCTGCGCTGCTGGGGCGACTACTACCGCTACAGCCTGGTAATCACCGAAGGCCCCGAAGCGTCCCTGGGCCGGATGGCCTGGCGCACCAACTCCCAGGCAGCCCTCGAAGCCGCAGCCCAGCGCGTTGAAACGACCGGCGTGCAGGGCACCTGGACCGCCGGCGGCCACGGCTACGGCAAGGCCTACGAATTCACCGGCCCCTACGGCCACCACATGCGCCTCTTCTACGACGTGGAAAAATTCGTGGCCGAACCCGGCTTCGAATCCACCTACCCGGACCGCCCGGAACGCCGCAGCAGCCACGCCGCCGCCCCCCGCTTCCTGGACCACGTCACCGTAGCGTCCTCCGACGTCCGCGGCTTCGCCAAGTGGTACAACGAAGCCCTGGGCTTCCGCGTCATGGCCTTCACCGACCTGGACGAAGCACCCATCACCGTGTTCTCCGTCCTCACCACCAACGAAAAGTCCCACGACCTCGGCGTTGTCCTGGACACCTCCAAGCGCGCCGGCCGCGTCAACCACATCGCCTTCTGGGTAGATTCGCACGAGGATCTGCTCCGCACCGCGGATGTGCTCATGGAAAACGGGACCCCGATGGAATACGGCCCCTCCATCCACGGCATCGGCGAGCAGAACTTCCTCTACTTCCGCGACCCCTCCGGCCTGCGCGTGGAGCTCAACTCCGGCGGCTACCGGAACTACGTCCCGGACTGGGAAGCCAACACCTGGAAGCCGTCCGAAGGTTCGAACAACTTCTACAAGAACGGCGCCATGCCGCACTCCATGACCGAATCCTTCCCGCCCGCCGAGGGCTTCACCGCCACCGAAGAAGGCGCATCACCGGAAATGAAGGAAGCGCTCCTGAACCCGTACGCCAAGCAGGGCCGGGGCTGAGGACACCATGGCCGAGACGCACTACGCACTGGTCCGCTTCCAGGAAGCCGGCGACAGCAAGGCCCACGCGGGCCTGCTGGTCGAGGACCGGGTCCTGCCGCTGGACGGGGACATCAACTCCCTGATCGAGCACTGGGACACCACCGAACCCCAACTGGACAGCCTGGCCGCCTCGGCGGGCGAGGACACCGGCCTGGCGCGTGCCGCCGTCGAGATCCTTGCTCCGGTGGAGCCCGCGCAGGTCCTGCAGACCGGGGCGAACTACCGCAAGCACGTGATCGATCTTGCCGCAGCCCACCGCGAACCCGGCGAGGACGAGGAGGAAGTGCGCGCCAAGACCGCCGCCATGATGGACAAGCGCGCAGGTCAGGGCACGCCGTACTTCTTCATCGGCCTTCCGACGGTGATCGCCTCCGCCACGGACGACCTCACCCTGCCGTCCTACTCCACGTCCCATGACTGGGAGCTGGAACTGGCGGCGGTGATCGGAAAGACGGCGTTCCGGGTCACCCCGGAGGAGGCCCTGGAGTACGTCTTCGGCTACACCATGGTCAATGACATCACCACCCGCGAATACGTTTTCCGCAAGGATATGCCCGCCATCGGTTCGGACTGGTACCGCGCCAAGAACGCCCCGGGCTTCCTGCCCACCGGGCCGCTGCTGGTGCCCGCCAAGTTCTTCGGCGACCCGCAGGACGTCCAGGTCACCCTGAAGCTCAACGGCCAGTCCATGCAGGACGAGTCCACGCAGGACATGATCTTCGGTGTGGCCAAGCTGGTCAGCGAAGCGTCGCAGATCATGCCCCTGCGCCCCGGCGACCTGGTGCTCACCGGCAGCCCTGCAGGCAACGGCCAGCACTGGGGCCGCCTGCTCCAGGACGGGGACGTTATGGAGGGCACCATCACGGGCCTGGGCACCCAACTCATCCACTGCAAGGACGAAACCACAAGAGAAGGCGTCCGGTGACCACCCAGGACACTGCATTGACCACCGGCACCGGGGAATCAACTGATTCCCCGGTCATCCGGCGTGAAGACCCGCTCGGCAGCATCCGGGCCATGGCGCAGGCACACAACAACTGGGGCCGCTGGGGCCAGGACGACGTCCTGGGCACCCTGAACTACATCGACGCCGGCAAGCGAATTGAAGCCGCGGCACTGGTGAAGACGGGCGAGGCGTTCTCGCTGTCCCAGCCGTTCGACACCAACGGCCCGCAGAAGGGCTGGCGCCGCCGCACCAACCCCGTCCACACCATGACGGACACCGGGGTGGACGCCGAACGCGGCAACCAGGGCTTCCCGCACGGCATCGGAGGCGCGGACGACTTCATCGCCATGCCACTGCAGTGCTCCACCCAGTGGGACGGCCTGGGCCACATCTTCGACCAGGGCAAGGCCTGGAACGGCCGCGCCGCCGGCGACGTGGTCACCTCGGAGGGCGACCTGGTGACCGGCATCGAGACCGCCGCCGCCAAGATCGTCACGCGCGGCGTGCTGCTCGACGTCGGCCGGGCGCTCGGCCCCGAACTGGGAAGGAACGACGGCGAACTGCCGGACGGATTCGCCATCACCCCGGAACACCTCCAGCGGACCATCGACCTCCAGGGCCCCAGCTCAATAGTGGGCCGCGGTGACATCGTGATAATCCGCACCGGCCAGTACACGCGGGTCCGCCGCGACGGCTGGGGAGACTACGCCGGCGGGTCGGCCCCGGGGCTGTCCTTCACTACTGCACCCTGGCTGCACCGCAACGAAATCGCCGGAATCGCCACCGACACCTGGGGTTTCGAGGTCCGTCCGAACGAATTCGACGCCGCCTTCCAGCCCCTGCACCAGATCGCGATCCCCAACCTTGGCCTGTTCCTGGGCGAGATGTGGGACCCGGACGGGCTGGCCGAGGCATGCGCGGCGGACGGCAGGTACGACTTCCTGCTCACCGCAGCCCCGCTCCCGATCACCGGGGCAGTCGGATCACCCGTCAACCCGATCGCCGTCCGATGAAGGAGCCAGCATGAGCATCGATTCTGTTCACGTCGCCACCGTTGACGTCCACGCCCACATCCTGCTTCCGGCCCTGCAGCAGCTCGTGGCCGAGGCGGATCCCGACGGCTTCGGCGCCCAGCAGGCCCTGGAACTGCGGCGCAACGGGCCGGAGTCCATGGCAGCGTCGGGCAGGATGATCAAGGAACGCTGGCCCCAGCTGACGGACCTGGATCGCCGGCTCGCAGACATGGACGCCCAAGGGGTGGACGTTCAGCTGGTCTCCCCGTCGCCGTCGCACTTCTACTACTTCGCAGGGGAAGAGCTGGCCCTCAAACTGGCGAAGGCCGCCAACCAAGCGGTGCGGGAGTTTGTGGACCGCGCGCCGGAGCGGCTCAACGGCCTGGGCCTGGTCCCGCTCCAGCACCCCGCCCTGATGGTGGAAACCCTGGAGCACGCCGTGCTGGAATGCGGACTGCTCGGCGTCGAAATCGGCTCGTTCGCCGCCACCCCCGGGGATCCCGGGCGCAGCACCGTGGAACTGTCCGATCCCCGGCTGGAACCGTTCTGGGGCCGCGCCGAGGAACTGGGCGCCCTGGTGTTCCTGCACCCGTTCGGCTGCTCGCTGGACGAGCGGCTGGACCGCTTCTACCTAGCCAACACCGTTTCCCAGCCCGCCGAAAATGCGGTGGCCCTGTCCCACCTGATCTTCAGCGGCGTCCTGGACCGCCACCCGGAGCTCAAGGTTGTGGCAGCGCACGGCGGCGGCTATCTTCCCACCACCCTGGGCCGCTCGGACCACGCGTGGAAGGTCCGGCCCGAGGCACACGGCTGCGCCCAGCCGCCGTCGTCCTACCTGAAGAAGCTCTATTTCGACTCGCTCGTCCACAGCCCCGCTGAACTGCAGGCTCTCGTGGCCGCCGCTGGTCCGGAGCAGGTGATGCTCGGCTCGGACTACCCGTTCGACATGGGCTCGGACCTCCCGGTGGACGAGGTGCAGGCCGCCGGGCTCCCGGCCGACGACGAAACCCGGGTTTTGGGCGGCAACGCCCGCACGCTGGGTATCACCGCGGCAGCCGCCCTGGCTGCCCGACGCAACGCTTAAGGAACACGTACATGGTCAAGATTGCCCGGTGGAATCGCGACGGCGGGACGCTGTCCGGCTTTGTGGACGGCGGAAACTGCTTTGCCCTGCCGGCAGGGCAGTCCGTCCAGACGCTGCTTGATGCCGGACTCGAGGAGACGCTGGCACTTGCCGGTGAGGTCATTGGTTCCGCTGTTGCCGTTCCGTTGGGGGGTGTGCGCCTGCTCGCCCCGCTGGTGCCCGCTACCATCCGGGACTTCGTGGCGTTCGAGGAACACGTCGAAGGCGTGCGGAAGAGCATCGACGGTGTGGCGGGCGTGGTGCCGGAATGGTACGAGGCGCCCACCTTCTATTTCACTAACCCGCATACGGTGACGGGCACCGGTGAGGTGATCGGGATTCCGGCGGCTTGCGTGGACCTGGACTTTGAAACGGAGATGGCTGCCGTCGTCGGACGTGTTCCCGGCAGCGACGGGCGGAACCTGGGCGCGGAGGAGGCTCACCGGCACATCTTCGGCTACACGGTGCTCAATGACTGGTCGGCGCGGGACCTGCAGCGCCGGGAGATGAAGGTCAGCCTGGGCCCGTGCAAGGGCAAGGATTTCGCCAATACGCTGGGCCCGTGGATTGTCACGGCGGACGAGTTCGAGGACCGGCATGACGCCGAGGGGTTCCTGCCGATCTCGATGGCTGTCGAAGTCAACGGGGAAGCGATCGGCCAGGACCTGCTCTCCAACATGGGCTGGCCGTTCGCAGAGCTGGTGGCCTATGCCTCGCAGGACTCGGTGGTGCGGCCAGGAGACGTGCTGGGCTCCGGCACCTGCGGCAGCGGCTGCCTGGCCGAACTCTGGGGACGCAACGGCGCCCAGACTCCCCCGCCGCTGAAAACCGGAGACGTGGTGAAGATGACAGTGGAAGGGATCGGAACCATCGAGAACACGGTGGGCGCCCGGCGCGAGGCCGTGACCCGGGTTCCCGCCCGGACCCGTCCGCGCAACCGGGTCGCCGCTGCTGCTCCGTCCGGAACCTAGGGTGGTTTCCCTCCAGCTCGAGGGCCGGACGGTAGTGGTGTGTCGTCCGGTTGAACCACATGGATTGCCGACGAGAAACCAGGACCGAGCTACACGCTGCTGTGTCTTGGTGTGCTCGGCAAGCTCACGCAAGGAAGCCTGACTAGCTGGTCAACGAACAGCGACGGCAGTCTGAATCAAGTATTTATCCTGGAGACTCGTTGCAAAATACAGCTCGCATGACAGATGTCGCTGCCGCAGCATACGTCTCGGTGGCGACCGTTTCCAACGTTCTCCGCAATCCGGACATTGTCGCTCCCCACACCCGCCTGAAGGTGTGGGACGCCATCCGGGCCTTGGAATATTCGCCGAGTCCTCAGGTGACACCTCTCTCTAAGTCGAAGCAGGGGACGAGCCGTCGCAAACGCGATACTGCGGCTACGACGGGGGAAGCAAAGCGGCGACCTACCAAGGCGAAATCGATTGCGCACATCAACCCATACTTCACTCCAGATCAGGCGGCCCAAATTCGTGCCGCACTTCAGGCCGTTGGTCCGGGGGAGGGTTATGTCTCCCTGTCTGATTTAGTGGTGGCGGCGACTATGGAGGAAGTCAAGCGATTGCAACAGAAGTACAACGGGGGACGGAGTTGGCCGGGCGTACCTGCCGGCATGATTCGTCGCGGTCGCCCTACCCGTGGCCAAGAAGCCGTACGCGAGGACTTGCCGTAACCGTGTAAAAGGTAATGCCGAACGGGAGTTCCGAGCGATCAGATGAGGTACACCCGAACCTGACGTCAAGGCGTCTGATAAGGGCAGACGTCGCCTAGGCCGGGGGCTTAAGACTTGTTCTACGGAGCCCGCGAGTCACAACAGATGACATCACCACCGCACACCCCAAGCAGACCTCAATCGGTCCAGGTTCCTTGGATTATGTCGACGTATCTCAAGGCACGCACCTTGGTTTCGTCTCCCTCTGACTGTCAGGGTGGGGTCTGAGAAGCTCACGAGCAGGTGTCAATAATGCGGAAATCATCATCATTCTGACGCCATTCCGCGAAGTAGGAACTCGAATGCTAGGTGTGCTTTGACGGGGAAATCGGATGCGAGGGGCTGTCGTCAGGCGTCGGCGAGGCGGGCCAGAAGTTCAGCGTCGTGGACCAGGACGTATTTGAGCCCCTCGTCGATAGTTCGACGCCGCGATACGTTCTGACTTCCGGGGCCCGGTTCGTTGTCCTGGCGGTACTCTTTGCCGGGGTTTTGCCGTGAGTGATCCGGGCCCTCGCGTGCCGGATCTGGTCTCTTCGTGGCCATACCTAATGGTAGGTCAGCCTCTCTGCTGACTACGGGTTCGCGGGGGCGTAGCCTGTCCTCGTGGCCAGCATCATTACCCGCGTCCGTTGGGATGGGACTCCTGCTTTCTCGGTGCGGTGGCGGGACTACAGGTCCGGTCATCAACGCCGTCTGACCGTGAGGTCGGAGCAGGAAGCCCTCGACCTTCTGCGCTACCTGAATGACAACGGGCAGATGCCGAAGTCATCTGAGCCTGCGGGCCCGCTGGGGAAACAGGGCGGTCCCACCGTCGCGGAAGTTGTTCAGGAACATATCGACTTGCTGGTGCGTCCCTCCCCCGGGACTATCGGCACGTATCAGCGGATTCTCGACCTGCGAATTCGGAACACGATCGGTCAGATACCGGTTGACGAGTTCGGGTACCGGGACGTCACGCGTTGGGTCAAAGGCCTTGCCGTCGACGGTGTCGCACCGAAAAGCATCAAGAACATGCATGGGCTGCTCTCGGCTGCAATGAAGACCGCCCAGTTGCTCGGGTACATCTCCCGGAATCCCTGCCGGGGCGTCCCCCTCCCTACAGTTGAAAGGGCAGAGGACGATGCTCTGTTCCTCTCCCATGCCGAGTTCAGCTTGCTCGCTGGATGCATGCACGCTCAGTACAAGACTTTGGTGCAATTCCTGGTCATGACGGGGGCCAGGTTCGGGGAGGCAACCGCACTCAAGGTCGCCGATATCGATCTGCTCTCTAAACCGCCGACCGCTCGCATCAACAAAGCGTGGAAACGCGACGGGCAATCCCGCTATTACCTGGGCCCGACCAAAACCAGGGCAGGAAAGCGCAGTGCCGGGCTCAATCCCGCCCTGGTAGACCTGCTCATTCCTTTAGTGGCAGACCGGCCGGGCAGCGAGCTGCTGTTCACAACGCCGGACGGCCAGCGAATCGCTCACAAACCCTTCTGGCAACACCACTGGGTGCCAGCTGTCGACGCTGCACAAGCGCAGGGCCTGGCGAAGTCCCCGCGAATCCACGACTTGCGGCACACCCATGCCTCCTGGCTTATCCAAGACGGTGGGATTTCCCTTTTCGCCTTATCAAGACGTTTGGGTCATGCATCCGTTCGGACTACCGAGCAGGTGTACGGACATCTCATGCCTCAGGCGCTGCAGGATGGCGCCGACGCGACCGAACGGTCCGTCAGAGGCCTCATGCTCTAACTCTGGGTGGTCCATTTTTGGTCTGCTCTACCGAGCCCGGCGCTATTCCCTGCTTAAGGCGACTCCGCGTCAAGGTCGCCTCCGCACGCGGATGGCGGACCCTACTCCAGCCTCGGGAACAATCTGTGGGAATTCCTCGGAGGAGGTATCTTCGCGGCAGTTAGCCCCCAGATTTCCGAGTGCGGAAGACACTATTGGTATGAGTGGGCTTCCCTGGAGCCCACACGTCAGTAGCGCACTATGATGGATTTATCCGACATGGAAGTGTGATTGACGTGAAGAGAATCCAGGACGCGCAGGAACTTGGCGAGCAGGTGAAAAGTCACCGGCTCCATGCCGGCCTGTCACAGGAAATACTTGCCCGTACCACCGGTATCAGCCGTTCAACCCTCATTGATCTCGAGCAGGGCAGGAACGTCTCCATCAGCACTGCGCTGAAGGTTCTCGCGCAGCTGGGAACCGGGCTGGCCATTGAGGAGGCCCCCCGGGATCCGCAACTTTACTGGACCGCGGAAACCGCAGCCCGTGAGATCAGACGGGAGCTGCGCAACGGCGATCCGGATTTCGCCATGCGGGTACTGTCCATGGCCGCCAGCTATTTCGACCATCTCAATTCCACTGACCGCCGGCAGTTCCTTCGCGCCCGGCCCGCGTCGACCGGTCGCAAGCGCTGGGATGCCCTGCTGGCCAGGACTTTCGCCTACAAGTGCCACCAGCACGGACTGAAAGAGCCGGACTGGACAAGTACTCCCCCGCTGGAGTCTAAATGGTATGCCACCCCCCGCAAGCACGTCTCCCCTGCCTGGAAGCAACGAATGGCAGAACGGACACCCGTTGAATTCGCCGAAGCGAACATCGTCTTCGATGCCGCGAACCTGGCCGCAGCATGAGAGCAGGACGCCGCGCATTTTACGGGTCGGATGACATCCGGGAGCTTCTCGTAGAACTGTCCCGCCGACTCCATGCCGGGGGCGCGGGCGCCGATATCTATCTCGTCGGCGGTGCGGCGATCGCCATCGAGTTCGACTCCCGACGCTCTACAACAGACATCGATGCCGTGTACCAACCGGAGCAGACGGTGCAGGACGTAGCCACGGACATGGCACAAGAAATGGGCTTGGACCCGCGGTGGCTGAACAACGCCGCCCGGGCCTACATCCCGGACGGACAGGACACGGAAGCGGCCGAAGTGACGATCGCCGACAACCTCGTGCTGCGCGTCGCCTCACCACGGTTCCTCCTAGCCATGAAGCTCGCGGCCGGGCGGGACCGTGACATCCCCGATATCGCGGTGCTCTGCCGCGCACTGGACATTCGCACCGCCGAAGCGGCGGTAGACATAGCCGTTGAGCTTTACGGTGAGCACTCAATGCAACTCAGTAACCGCGACGACTTGCTCCTCGTCGCCCAAGAAGCCCTGGACAGCACCAACAACTGAACCTCGCCCCGACCGACTATCCCGAGCTACAACCCGTATGAACAGTAGCTTCGGGCATCAGCTGCCTCCGATGAGGCAGGCGCCCAGCTTTACAGAATCTTTATTATCGGCTTTTGAGTGGGACGAGTAGAAGTAGATGAGAGAACTGGTCCCGCAGTGCCTTCGGCTGTTTGTGCAGGTCAAACGGGTGCAGTGCGACATCCGCGCCGATCAACATGAATGAGTCGATGTGCAGGATGCTGCGACGCAGCAACGTAGTCTCTCATTAGATGAGAGATTTCGCGTACAGTTTGGTCTGTGAGTATCGAACCTGGGCGGATTCCGGCCTTTCTGACCAACGTGAATGTCGGGCTGCTGCGGGCCGAGGATCGCGTTTTCGAGGCGATGCTGGATGGCTGGCGTGCGCAGATGCTGGCGCGCGGCCTGTCGACGTCGTACATCAAGAGCTCCTGCGGGACGGTCCAGCGGTTCCAGGAGCACGCCAACGAGTATCCGTGGAGGTGGTCGGCGCATCACGTGGACGAATTCCTCGCGGACCGGCGCAGCTCGGAGAAAGGCTTGGCGTTATCAACCCTGAGGGCCAATTCCGGAGCCATCAGGGCGTTCTGCTCCTACCTGACGGACGGACGCTACGGCTGGGCGTCGTTCTGCGAACGGGTCTTTTCCGACATCCCGGTGCAGGTCGTCTTTGAGTGGAACTCACCCCGGCACACGACGGACGATGCCGTGCCGGCACGGCGCCGGGCGTTCACGCGGACGGAACTGCAGTCGTTCTTTGACGCCGCCGACGACCTGGTCGACGCCGAATTCGCCAAGGGTTCAAAGCGCTGGCTGCCGGCACTGAGGGACTCGACGGCATTCAAGGTCGCCTACGCCTACGGACTGCGTCGGCGGGAACTGGTAATGCTCGAGTACGTCGATTTCGGCCCCAACCCGCACGTCGAACAGTTCGGCCGCTTCGGGGCGCTCCAGGTGCGCTGGGCCAAGGGAACCAAGGGCTCAGGCCCCCGCCGCCGCACCGTTCTGACCGTCCCGGAATTCGACTGGGTAGTGGGGCTCCTTGAGGACTGGCTCTCCCCTGACGGCCGCAAACGATTCCCTACCGCTGACCGGTCCGCCAGCCTCTGGCCATCGGAGCGCTCCGGCTCGACTGTTCACCGCAACTTCGACCGTTCTTTCCAGCGGGTGCGGAAAATCGCCGGGCTCCCGGAAGAACTGACCCTGCACACGCTGAGGCACTCGTATGTCACGCATCTGATCGAGGCCGGCTACGACCCCCTGTTCATCCAGCAGCAGGTCGGGCACAGCTACTCCTCCACCACGGCCCTCTATACTTCCGTGTCGGCGGACTTTAAACAGAAGACTATCCAGAAAATGATCGCCCAGCGGCTACGCAAGGGCGACGGCGAGGGGAACAGCCATGGCTGAACAGCGACGGATCGGCTACCGCTGGAACCTCCGGCAGCTGATGGCCCAACGAAACCTCTGGAAGACTACCGAGCTGCTGCCCCTGCTCAAGGCCCGGGGCATCAACCTCTCCAACGCCCAGGTCCACCGCCTCGTCACCGGAACACCCGAGCGCATTCCCGCCCAGACCTTCGCAGCACTCTGCGACATCCTCGAATGCACGCCTAACGACCTATTTGAACCCTTCGTGCAGATGCGCGCCGCCAAGACCGCCAATGCCCCGAAGCGGCCAGAAGACCTCGGCATCACACCCGGAGCGCCGATCGCCCGCCGGATCCGAGTGCTGCCGCCGGACGAAGATGACTAGACCCCGTAAAGCCGGCGACTCCCAAAAATGGCCGGAAGCCTGTGGGCGCTGCGCCGAACACCACAAGATCGCGGTCCGTTGGCCCGACGGCGGAATCTGCGGCTACTGCTACCAGCAAGCCAAACGAACCCGCGGCACCTGCGCCTGCGGCCACGAAGGCGTGCTACCTGGCCGCGTCGACAGCCTGCCGGCGTGCCGGAGATGCTCCGGCGTCCGCCTCAACGTCGACTGCATCGGATGCGGCAAAGAAGACGAACTCCATTCCGGCAGCCGGTGCTGGTCATGCATCCTTGCCCTGACCGTTGACCGGATCCTCAGCCCGCCGGACAACCAGCCGCCCTCCCCCGAACTCCAGGCAGTCGGCACCGCTCTGAAGTCCATGAAACGCGCCAACAGCGGCCTCACCTGGATCCAGCAGCCACACGTCACCGAGTTCCTCCAACAACTCGCCACCGAGCCTGTGATCACCCACGCCCGCCTTGACGAACTACCGGCATCGCGCACCCGCGAATATGTCCGCGGACTACTCGTTGAACACAATGCACTACCGCGACGCGATGAACTCAGCGCTAGGTTCAGCGACTGGGCCGAGCAAGCCCTCGACCGGATCACCAGCCCGAGCCACCGCGAAATCACCCGCCGATACATCCGTTGGCACCACCAGCGCCGCATGAACCAGATGGACGAAGTTACCCGAGGAACGTTCCTGCGGGCCAAACAGGCAGTTACCGTCGCCATCGAACTGCAGAACTGGCTTAGCGATCAAGGAACCGAACTCGCCGAAGTGAACCAGGCGCACCTGGACCGATGGCAGGCAGAAGGCCCGACGACACGAAGCATCGCCTCACGGTTCCTCGACTGGGCAATCAGGACCAACCTCATCGACCCGTCCCTGAAACTGCAGCCCCACCGCCGCGGCACCAGTCGGCGGCTCGACGCCGCAGCTCAGTCCGAGCTCGTTGCCAACCTCAGCCAGAGGGCCGAGATCAACCCGAGAGACCGCGCAGCAGCGATCCTCGTCCTGGTCTTCGGCCAGCAAGTCTCCGACATCGTCCAACTAACCTGGGACAAAGTCACCGTGACGGAGGAACTCGTCACCATCACCCTCGGAACCGTCGAAATCGCACTTACGTCGCCGATCGATGAGCCTTGGCGCGAACTCGTAGCCGCGCCAACCCATCACCAGACAGCAGCGCATCCCAACAGCAACTGGGTATTTCGCGGCGGCTCACCCGGCCGGCACATCCAAGCATCAACCCTCACTCAACGGCTGAGCACTGCCTTCAGCAGTCGGGCGGCCAGGCTCGGAACCCTCCACGAACTCACCAAACTCGCCCCCGTGGCAATCATCGCCGAAGCCCTCGGCTACTCCCCGGCAACAATCGATCGCCATGCCCTGGCATCCTCGGCAAACTACATGGAATACATAGAGACTCTTCGCAAGGTGAGTGCACGCTAGAGCAAACGGTCACATCATGACCGATATCTGCGGCGGCTATAGATCACCATTGCAACGCCAACCAGAACGTTGAATAAAGGGGATAAGTACTGCCACCAGTTTTTCGGAGGATCAGACAGAACGAAAAGAACGTTGGCAACGGCCAGGACCAGCAGGACAAGACCAATCCAAAAGAAGGCCCTCCACAGCTTGAGGTCCGCTCTTCTACCCGCTTCGTCCCAATCCATACGGATAGTGACTCATGATTCCGTCAGCATGGAAACCCTACAAAACCCAAAAGGCAACTCGTCCCACATCAAGACGTCCCGCTACCAGTCAAGAATGGGCGGGGGAGGGCCGGTAGAAGGGGCTGTTTCCCGGCATAGTGCGTGACGTTTTCCCGACAGACACGGGAAGTCAGAACTGCTTAGCCAGCGCCCGGTTCACGGCCGGGATGTCCAGAAGGGCCGGGTCGAATGGTTCGGCAGATCCGGTTATGTCGGCCACCCATGCAGCGTGTTCGGCGTGATCAGGATGCGATGGATCGGCCAAGGCATCCATGATGTCCTCGTAACCCGGCAAACCTCCGGAGTCTTCCAGCGGGCCGCGCCGGGCGCCGTCGATCAGGCGGGCCGATGGACTGTTTCCGTCTGCGGGCCGGCGGGAAACGAGCTCGAGCCGGTGAAGCCAGCTGTCACCGAAGTCGTACTCGTAGAACGCCTCGCCCGACCCCAGCGCGAGCAGCTGATCCAGGGAGCAATCCTCCTCAGGCCTGTCGCCGGGTTCTTCACACTGCTGCCTTGGAAGCCACTGCGGGACTTCCGGGAAGTCGCCGTCGACCGGCTGCAGCGGCGCGAACGGGTCGCTTGTTACAAACCTGTGCAGGTGCGCGTCCTCCCAGCCAAATGCTGCCTGCAGGACCTGATGTACCTGACCTAAAGTCAGGGAGCCCCGGAGCTCGAATCGACGCCAAATCTCAGGCACACTGTCGACCAGCGCCACACGAACCTCCAGGACGAAGTCCTGTCCCATACCCGTCCCGGTCTCAAATTTGTCCATGGCCCCCATTTTTACAGGCCCCACGGCCCCGCCTGTAAAAGGCAGGACCCCTTCCCCAGCCTCGGCCGTTAACTTGACGAAAGCTTTGTTTGAAAGGCCCATTTCCTAGGCGGTGGATGCGTCAGGGCTGGGCTTAGTGAGTTCTGACGTTTCGGTGCGATGGTGCTAGCCGAGCAGCCCAAGATACTTGGGTCGACATTTCATTGCATGGATGATTTCCTCGCGTCCATCGTCCCAGACCAGCACCACGAGCTCCAGCAGCCGGCTATGGGTGTCAAAACCGAGGCGGAGGAATCTGCGCGGGTCGTCATCGTCCAAGGGGACTGATATCAGCGGCCACGTTGCTGCCTCGATTATGTCAGCGGAGTTGATCCCGTGCTTTTGTGCGGAGCGGCGGACGATCACGCCGCGTGCGACCAAGCGGCCAGGGCGGCGCGGATCGCTTCGGAACGGTTGAGGTGCTCGCGCTCGGCCCGCGCCATCACCGCCGCAAGCTCGTCAACCGTCAGGCGTACGGGAATGACTTGAGACGCTTCCGCGCCCCGGGCAGGGCGCCCCATCCGCGCCTTCAGCTCTTCAAGGTCGTAACCGGCTTCGGCTTCCTCGACCCACCCGTCAATTTCGGCTTCAGAGACCGTCCGTCCGTTCATCTTGCGTTCCATGCAGATAATCGTAATACGATTCTGTGTCGGTGACCAGAAAATCGGGTTGACTGTGCAATCGGCTGGTATCTGAAGTGAGGCGGCGACTTCGCAACGCATGTCACCCTCCCTCACACTGCGGCTTGGCCCGCGATTACGGAATCAGCAGGGAAACGGTCTACCAGTACCTCCGTCAAGCAGCGTTGAAGTAACACCCTCCACTCCCCGCGTTTCCAGCCAACCCCAAGGTTTACCCTGCAGGGTTGTTCATGGAACTTCGGCCAACCGCTATTTGGCCGGAGTTTCGCCAATTCCAGGGCCTTCGGCCAACGCCGGCATCGCCTTACTACCCGCGGGCACGGTGTCACCGTTTGAACGGCGGGACGGAGGCCTCTTCATCGCTGAGGTTGAAGCAGAGAAGACTTCATCCGATCAAGGAGATCAGCAGTCCAAGAGCGCGTTCCAGACGGTCAGTCTGACCCCGAATGGATGAACAGCGCCTCTCCCCTATCTGCGCCACCACGACTTGACGAAATATCCACTATCGGCTCTTGAAATTGGCTGGGGGAGTGTTGGTTCAAGGCTTTCTGGGCTGCCCTTGAGGTTCGTGACGAGCGGCTTCTGCCGTATGTCGGCATCCGTGGCACTCGTGGATTCTCCAGCACTGATCCGTTGTGAGCCGGAGTCCACTGATTGGCCCAGGCTGGCGACTCGGGCTGCCGGAAGCAACGTTGAGTCAGTTCCTACTGCGGAGTAACATTCCGGGTCTTTCGGCTCTAACGTGAAGCGCCGCGCCAGGTGGACGTTGGAATCGTGCATTCCATACTGTTCAACCTGCCCGCCGCGTATCGGAGGCAGGTGCCGTGAGAGAGGCTTACTGCCCGGCGTGCGGCGCGCCGGTCATCACCAGGACCCTAGAGAAGCACACCGTGGATGAGGGGCTCGAACTCGTGGAGGTTCCACACCGGTGCAGCTGCCCCACGTGCCTTTATTACCAGGGGCCGTTTCCGTATGGCGCCTTTAGGGCACGGGACCACCAGGAGTAGCCGGCCGCTCTATTCTTGACGCATGGAGACCTGTCGGCTGGCATAAACGAACGGCGCTGAGGTAAAGAGCTTGATGCAGCTGACACCGAGGAGGCCGTGTCCGTTGCCGATGAGTTCGACAGTCGCCACGGCAGCAGCAGTACTACCCCGTGGATTCTGCGTAGCGGCGGGAGCTCGGCTGCTGTGGAGCGGACACGCTAAAGCGGCAGAGGCCCCCAAATAGGTCCCTCTGCCGCGCAGAAACACCCACTGCAAGGGCAGTTCCTGGCTCATCTTAACCAACGGATCTGACAAGCAGAAGACCCCGAGTCCTTGGGGGGTGGCTCGGGGTCTTGCTGGCTTCTCCAGACACCGGTAATAGGTGCCGTACTCGGCCTCAATCAGGTTACCGCTGAGTACCCTCTTCAGCAACATGCATATTTCGTACGATGTACCTCCGGGTGCGGTGCCCTTGCGGGCTGGATATGGAGCCTCCGCGGAGGCAAATGGATCCCACCACGGGGTGGAAGCGCAGGCTCCTGTGGGCTGACAGTGAATGGGGACCTTTCCCCTATTTGACCCTTCCCACGACCGGGGTGGCATTTGTAAATATTGAGCCAATCTTAATGGTTTGTCCCCGTGCACCTTGATGTGTGCCTTCGAGGATGAGTCCGCGGCTCCCATTCGGGGCCGGTGGATGACTCTGGAAGGAAGACATGGCGCCCGCGGCACTGCCTGCGTTAAAGATTGTGGTGCTGGTTCCGGCCTACAACGAGGAAGGATCCATTGGCGCGACCCTAGAGGGCGTCATGGGTCAGTCCCGTCCGGCGGATCTTGTCGTGGTGATCCCCAACGGCTGCAGCGACGGGACCGCGGAGCGGGCCCGGCAGTTCCCGGTCACCGTGCTGGAACTCCCCCGCTTGGAGCACCGCAAGTCTGAGGCGTTGAACCGGGCGTGGCGCGAATTCGCGTACGACGCCGACGTGGTGGTCTGTCTGGACGCGGACACTGTTCTTCCGCCCAATGCCCTGGCAGCGTGGGAGCGCGAATTCCAAGGTCGGCGCGGTGCCCGGCTGGGCGGGTCGTCGTCGAAATTCACCATGCAGGACCCCGGATTGCTGAGCCGGCTGCAGAAAGCCGAGTTCGCGACTTGGACGGATACATCTTTGCGGCGGGGCCGCACCAGCGTCCTGGCCGGGACTGGCTGCGCGATCAACAACGCCGTCCTGCGGCAGATCGCGTCCCGGGACGACCGGGAAGGACCGTGGGTCTACACCTCCCAGGTGGAGGACTTTGAGCTGACCTACCGGATCCGGGAACAGGGTTACATCTGCCAGGTCTCCCCTGACGTGCGCGCCTACACGGATTCGATGAAGACGCTCAAGGCCCTGTGGGGTCAGCGGATGAAGTGGCAGGTTGGCACCGTCGAGGATCTCTTAGATCTGGGGCTGAACCGGCTAACTCTGCGTGACTGGGGGCAGCAGGCGATGGGCCTGCTCGGGGTTTTCCTGAAGCTGTTGTGGCTCGCCGTGATCGTCGGCGCCTTGTCTTTGGGGGTCTTCCACGTCGTGCTCTTCTGGTGGCTGGTCCCGATCCTGTTCGTGACCCTGGACATCAAACGCGCGCTGCGGATCCCGCACCGCGACTGGAAGGACGTCGCTCTCGCTGCGACCTTCTTTCCGCAGGAACTTTTTATGTGGCTGCGCTCCGGGTGGTTCCTTGCCTCCTGGTGGGCCGTTGCCGCCAGCAAAGTCACCCGGCGGCGTGTTGACCGTTGGGAAGCCCAATACACAGCAGAGGAAATCAACTGATCATGTACGGAATGAACACAGCAGTCCCGGCCAGCGGCGCCGCCCTGGCCTACACCGGCTTGAACGTCGGCGCCGGACTGCTCACCGCCCTGGGCATCATGCTGATCGGCGTGGCACTGCTTGCCCTGGTCCGCCGCGGCGGCAAGGTACGCCCATAGAGCTGGGGCAGACGCCATGAGTCCGGTGGCGCGTTGCAGCAGAGAGACGCTGCTGTAACGCCCCCTCAGCTGCCGTTGTCAGTCCGCAGGTTTTTGATTCTGCATGCTGGCGGACCTGTCGCGAAGCACCTGCTGCACCAAGTCCCAGCCACGAAACCTCAAGGGAAATATGAACGAGATCAGCAGCACACCATACCGGCTTACCGTCCCCGCGGAGATGCCTGTCCCGCCGCAGCGCGGGAATGCCGGCCGACCTCTGGTGGACAAATCCGTATTGGACCGGTTGCGGGAGGATCTGGACAATGACACGGGCCTGGTCACTGCGTTCATCGCCGATTATGCTCTGTACCTTCCACGGCGGATCCAGCGGCTGCGGGCAGCGCTGGTCACGGGGAACTTTGACGATGCCGTGGACGCGGTCCTCAGCCTTAAATCCTCCAGCCTGATGGTCGGCGCGACGCAGCTGGCCGGCCTGGCCGTGGACCTGGAATCCCGGATCCACGTGAACGCAAGACCGGACCCCGCAGTGACACTGCTCCGTGCGGCCGATATCTTCCTTGGGCCGATCAGTGACTGCGGCAGACACACCCTCAACTGGCTCATGTCCTACTCCCTCACGGAACCACCACGGGCCGATTCGCGGGGGTGGGCCGCTGGCTAGCACGCGGTTTCAACCTCGGCGTCCGTTTTTCTTCAGGGCGTGCGCCGGGCTTGCAGTGCGGACTTGAATGCTGCGGCCGAGGCGGCGCTGCTGTTGATCCGCCAGTCAGTTTCCTTCTGTATATGGAACCAGACGAAGCCCATCACATCAGGTTGCGCGGCCAGGTAGGAGATCAGTTGCGTGTTCCACGCCGCCTTGTCCCCGCCAGCTTCACTGGATGCGGTCTCGGCGATGAGGATGGGAAGCCCCGGTGCCAGGGAACGAAGCTGGGCGATTCCCGGTGCGAAGAGATCCTGCGGCGAAATCCATGTGCTCCAGGAAGCGGAGGTTCCCCAGTTGTAGCCGTCCAAAGCGACGACGTCGACATAACCGGCCCCCGGATAGAGACCGGCGAGGTCCGTCGATCCGTAATACGGGACGTTCGGGCTCCATACCCAGGACACGTTGGTCGCGCCCTGCGCCGAGACCAGGTCGTGAACATGCCGCCACGCCCTGACATAGTCTCCGGGCTGGTTGCCGTTGACGCTTTCGGCCCACGGGTACCAGTCACCGTTCATTTCGTGGGCGAACCGCAACTGGACAGGGTAACCCCAGGACGCCAGTGCCTGCCCCCATTGGATAATGTGCGCATCGAAGTCCCCTGCGGTGATTCTGTTCAGCGCGTACGCGGGTTGATTGGCGTCCCCGCCCCAAGCCCAGGGCTCCCAGGTGACCAGAGGAACGGCTCCACGGGCACGGATCGCGTTCATCTCGGCAATGGGCGTGGGCTGGAGGAAGTCCTCATAGAACAACACGCTCGAGGGGGCCTCCCCGGCCAGCACGGAGACATCATCCAACTCGGTACTGGCCAGTGGACCACCGGGGGTCGCGACCCCGAAACGGAGCCTGGCCGTACTGACGCCCGGCACCGCAGGTGCCGCCGGAGCGGCGACCGTGAACGCTGCCGAAGCCTGCACGGACGAGGTTTTCGCGGTCACCGTGACTTTGCCGGTAGCGGTTGCGGGGATGGTGGCCGGGGCGCTGAACGCCCCGGATGCCGTCGTTTTCAAGGCAAACGTAGCGGACCCTACGATCAGTGTTCCCGTGGTGGAGGCTTTGAAGCCGCTGCCGGTCACCGTGATCGAGGAGCCGGCCGGCCCCGTCGCCGGGCTCAGGGTAATCTGCGCGGTGGCCGCCTGCGCGGCCGCGGGCTGGACCACCGTCATGGCCAGCGCCAGACCCAGACCTGCCGCAATGGCGGTCAGGTATGTCTTTATGGATTTCAACACGGCGATCGTTCCCCAGAATCGTCATGGCAGCAACGTTTGCTGTCGGCCAGATGCGCCGGGCGGCACATGCCTGATCGTAAAGGTCCTGCGCTGAGGTTGATCAGGACTTGATCGAATGCTGCGGGAAAACTGTGCCTCTCCCCGGAGTCTAGGCCGGCGGCACCCGTCTTGCCGGTCATCGTCTGGAACCGAGCGCACCGTTGGCGACGCCATTCATCACCGGGCTTTGCCGCGCCGGCTACGGAAAATGTGAAACCCAGGCAAACCACCTCTTCCTGTATCGGCGTAAAGTTGAACTCGGCCGGCGACGGACGGCCGGCTGGCGTCCCCCACGTCAGCGGCCCAGTTTCCGTCGTCGGTCCGCTACGCGTGGCAAAGCTTCATTGAACCGGGCCATAAGCGTGAACGAGATACTCCTGCGTCGCAGCTTTAGGTTGACGAAAGTTCAACTTGCGGCGTTTGGATTCCGCTCCCCCAGGTGACGAAACGTCCAGCACCGGGGGGTGAGCTGGGTTCCCGTTCAAGTGACGTCTGGTCGCCGCAGATGTTCCTCGAGCAGTACCCCGGTTAGTTCCGCGCAGGAGTGGAGCTGGCGAAATAGGGGCAGGCGGAACATAGCGATCACGTGATCAACGGGCGAGGAACCCAAGAGTGCCATACGCGAGATGCTGGATGGATCGGGAAAGACTTTTCGAGCGGCAGCCGAGTGGGTCACACCCTGAATTTCGACCAGCATCGGCAACCTGGCGCCTTGGCCCATGGTGGAGATGGCTTCAAGGGCTGCGTTGGCTACGTCAATGCCGACGTAAGCTCCTTGCTTCCAGCGCAAGTGAAGGATTCCACCGGACAACTCCATCGTGCCTTTGCCCTTGATGTCCAGCTTGCTAATACCGTCCCCTCTCGCGAAAGCCAAACTATTTTTGACCGTGTGACCCAATGGCCTCACCCTGCCCTAAGGCCCGGTGGATCTCCTAGGTGTTCTGGTTGTCTCTTTGCGACGCTGTCAGTCGGGCGGAAGTTCCGGCGTCCCGGCTTATTTGCTCGGGTAGTTGTGGATTCTGCTCCCGCTGCCACGTGTGCGGGCGCTTCTCAAGGTGCTGCGGCCAGGTTTCCGAGGGTGACGTGCAGGGTCTGCGGTGTTGATCCGCGCTGCACCACGATGTCGACCTGCTGTCCGGGGTCCTGTTTCCTGAGTGCCACGAGCAGGTCTGTAACGTTTCCGATCTGCGTTTGGGCGAATTTGGTGATGATGTCGCCTGCTTTCATGCCGGCATTGTCCGCTGGGCTGCCTTGGGAAACGTTGACGATCAATGCTCCGGCAGTGGCGGGCAGAGAGAACCGTTGAGCTAGTTGCGGTGTGATGTCGGTGGGGACGACACCGAGTGCTGCGTGTTTCACCGCTCCGCTGGCCAGGAGTTGGTCGGCAACGCTGGTAACCGTGGACGATGGCGTCACAAACCCGATGGCAACTGCTCCGGAGCTGGGTGGCAGGTACGCCTCGGACAGTCCGATGACCTGTCCGGTTGAGTCTGCTACTGCGCCGCCGGAGTTACCGGGAGAAATGGGGGCATCGGTTTGCAGTAGGTCGATGGCGCCGTGCGGTGATTCCTTGGAAGGCGGCATATTCCGGTGCAGGCTGGATACGATTCCTGCGGTGACTGTTTCCTCCAACCCTAAGGGGCTTCCGATCACGACGGTCATAGAGCCCACTTCCGGATCGGAAGAAGCGAATTTGGCTGCCGGAAGGCCATTACGGTCGACCTTGATTACGCCAACGTCCGTGACGTCGTCCACGCCTAGGACGGTACCTTGGGACTGGGAGCCGTCGGCGAACTGGACCTGAACGTTCTTGAAGGGCTGTTTTTGCTCGTTCTCAACGACGTGGGCGTCGGTGACGATGGATCCGTCGCTGTGGTAGATGACTCCGCTGCCGAGGCCTATATTTGTGCGGATCGTCACGACTGACGGTTCGACTTCCTTGACCACGCCCGGAACCGCTGGCAGTCCCCCACCTACGACCGGGGCAGCCACCGAAGCGGAAACCGTCGGTGATGCTGCGGGGGGACTGGATGTTGGCGCGGGATTCCCGGTGCACCCAGCCAGAGCGAGTGCTGCTGCCGTGACTGCAGCTGCCGGGTACATCCTGAAGTATTTCATGGGGTTACTCCTTTTTGAAAGCCCCCAAGGAAGCGGGGCCCTTGCGCCTCTGAAACTGTTCCGCCCCGCACCGTCCTGACTGGTGAGCTGGTGAGAAGCGTTCCTGCCCCGTCCGCCTCGCTTTTCCGGGTGGCCGGGAACAACTATCGCACCGTGGTTTTATTCAACCGCACTAATTGCGTAAACGCAACGGTCACCCGTCTAACCCCCAGGATGAAATCTCCCCGCTCGCAAGGCGGTGGAAGTTGCTTTTCTGTGGTTCGCATCTTGGTGAGTGCTTGTTGGGGGGGTGCTCGGCGCTCCGCGGCGCCGCGGTCGATGAGTCCTTTATGGGCTGACTGGTACAGGCCTTTAGGGTTAGCTGGATGGGCTTGGTGATGGAATGTATGGCCGGTACTGGTCAAAGGTTCCGTTCTGGATGGGCACGTTGATTGTGGCCTGTTGCCCTTTCACTGTTACCTGTAGATCGGTGCGGGCGCCGGGCGGCTCCTGCGTGCTGTTGAAGATCAGAGGTGACTGGTCAAACTCGACGTGTCCCAGAGCGGGGATCTTGACTGGATGTTGTTCATCGGAGTCGGCAAGGACCATTTGTATGTCTGTAGCGGTGGTGTTGAAGATCGTTCCCAGGACGCGTCCGGGTTCGTTTTGGCCGGACGTCACGATCAGGACGCTCCGCAATTGCAGTCCCGAGAAATTTAGGTCCGCGCCGAGGGCAATCGGGTCGCGGTCTCCTTCAGAGGGGTTGTAGCAGCCGGTCAACACAGCCGCTGATATCGCCAGGGCCGGGATCAAGTGGAAGGACTTTGTGATGCTATGGGCGGGTTTCATGGGAGGTCCTTATCGTGGTGCTGTGAATTGATCGGCTGATCAAACCTGAAGCCGCAGGCGCAACTGTAGGTGATGACAACGTCGTGGACGGGGCTGGTGTGGCTTTCCCCAAGGGGTCCCTGGCGCGAGGTCGTCATTGGCTCACCGCAGTGGGTGTGTGTTGTGAGCATCCGTAGAAGCTGTGGATCGGTGGACATTGCTTTGACGCCTTCCGGCACCCGGCGTTGTTTCATGACTCCTCACGGCCTGTTTTGATCTCGTCGCCGGTAGTGAATTTTGTATTCATAGTGGTCTCTCTTCGTGAGGTGTCGGTGGTGGGTGCCGCCCCTCATTGACCGGTAGAGCCTGGCCTGTCAAGCAGTCGATCGTCTAATTACGCCTGGGGGAAAGCACGGGCTCGCCCGTTCTCCGGTCAGCTGTCTCGTCCTCGAGATGCCAGCGCCCGTCATGGCATCCAAATAGTGTTTGATGCCTGCTGATGATTCCGTGACCAGCCCGTACAGCCGATGGAAGTCGTCGTCGTGGTTCTCTGTGCTCATGGTCCCTAACCCAAAAGGTATGGCTGCAGATTCGGCACCGGTCTCATCTCAGGCTGCGCTCGTGGCGGGAACCGGCTCGGTGGATTTTTGCCAGGGCCACCGGCCGGTGATTTCCAACTCCAGGGAGAAGCTTAGGAATGTCCGGATGACAACGATCACGGCCAGGACTCCGACACTGGTAAAAGTGGACGTCACGGCCACGGTGCGGATGATGTCAGCGGCGACGAGGAGTTCAAGGCCAAGAAGGATGGACCGTCCGAGCAACTGCCGGTATTCCCGGTAGAGCGACCGGTTTGGGGGACGGCTGCCTTCTCCGAGGTTTCGGCGGCGTATGGCCAGCGGCACCGAGACCACGGCGCCGACGACCATGACCGCCACTCCGGCGAAGTCCAGGTACCGCCCGGTGGTTTCAATAATGAGTCGCAATCCACGTCTGTCTCCCTGCAAGCCGCGTATCGCCCGTCATCCCGACAGGCCGCAGCCTTTTCGACTGGTCCTGAAAAGTCTGTTCCCTAGTGAAGGGGCCTTCACGTCAGTCTGACGCATCACTTGCGAACAAGCAATGAACTGTCAGAGCCCTGATCACTCCTCTGCAGGATTGTTGCGCTCCTGTAACCGTGCACGGCATCGGCACTAGGAACGGGGCGATAAAGTTATTTGCTAATTGGTAACTATTCGAAAAGTGTCATCCTCAACCGCGGCGGCGTTTCGACCGCCTCCTGGCATGCCCGGGCAGGGCTTAATAGGCTTACCTCTGGCGTGCGGCACGAACGAAGGAAGTCCTGCATGCTGATCAAAGAGACTCTGTGGAGAAACGCCGCGGCCTTCATCGCCGCCGGCGTTATTGGCGGCTTCCTGGTCGCCAGGCTCCTGGCCCCGGCCGCGGCGTTGAGTTCGACGGCGGCAGGGGCATCTATTAGGTTCTTTGATCAACTCCCCTCGAACCTGGACCTGGAGCCGCCGTCCAGGACATCCCAGGTCCTGGCGAAAGACGGGTCGGTCATCGCCACTTTTTACGCCCAGAACCGGGCTCCGGTGAACCTGGAACAGATGTCACCGTTCATCCGCGACGGGATCGTGGCGATCGAGGACGCCCGTTTCTACGACCACGGCGGGGTCGACCCCGCCGGTATCCTCCGCGCGCTCTACGTGAACGCCCGGGGCGGAAGGCAGGGCGCATCGACAATCACCCAGCAGTACATCAAGAACGTCCTCATCCTGTCACCAGCAACCGGCGGCAGCAGCCCAGACGTCGCCACGACCGACGCCTCCCGAAGCATCGGCGACAAGCTTCGGGAAATGAAGCTTGCCATCGGGCTTGAGGAGAAATACTCCAAAGACCAGATCCTGCAGGGTTACCTGAACCTCGTCTATTTTGGCAACGGGGCCTACGGCGTTCAGGCGGCAGCGAAATCATATTTCGGAGTGCCCGCCAACGCGCTGACCCTTTCCCAGGCGGCAGCACTGGCAGGGGTGGTGAACAGGCCGGCTTACTACGATCCCCTCACACAGCCAGACCATGTGGTGGCCCGCCGGAATGAAGTTCTGGACAAAATGCTTCAGCAGGGATATATCTCCCCCACGCAGCACGACGAGGCTACGGCATCACCCTTGGCCCTGGACGTCCAGCACACCCCACAGGGCTGCGCCGCTGCGACCGCACCCTATTTCTGTGACTACATCCAACGGCTGATCCTCAACGATCCCGCCTTCGGTACAGACGAGGCAGCCCGGCACAAGCTCCTCTACCAAGGCGGACTGACCATCCGCACCACGCTGGACCCGGACCTGCAAAAGACCGCCCAGGAACAGGTAAATGCCTCACTGCCGGCAACAGACCCCCTGCAACGCGGCGCCGCCCTTGTCAGCGTTGAGCCCGGCACCGGCAAAATCCTGACCATGGCCCAAAACACCATCTACGACCCGACCCCAGGACCTGGACACTACACGGGCAACCTCACCCTTCCCGAAAAGGACAGCAACGGCAATCCGCTTCACGGAGCGGGCGGCTTCCAGATCGGCTCCACCATGAAACCGTTCGTGTTCGCTGAGTGGCTCAACTCCGGCCGGTCCATGGCTACAAAACTGGACGGCTCGGTCCGCATCTACAAAGCCGACTATCCGTGGAAAAACAGCTGCGGCACGACAACGGGCTCCTACGATCCAGCCCTGGGCCAAACTCCCCTGCCCAACGACGACCCCTACCACTACTACCGAATGAGTGTACTTCAGGGCCTGTACCACTCAATCAACACCATCACGTTCCAGTCGGCGGCCCGGTTGGACTTCTGCAACATCCAAAAAATGACCACGACGGCCGGAATCAAGAACGGCCACACCAACAAGCCCTACGACCTCTCCAGCATCGCGAGCCTTATCGGTACCCAGGACGTCGCACCACTGGACATGGCGAACGCTTATGCCACGTTCGCCGCAAATGGAGTCCACTGCAACCCGATAGCACTGGAATCGGCCACCGGCCCCGACGGCCGCGACTATCCGATGCCGGCAGCCGACTGCCGGCGGACCATCGAGTCGGACGTCGCCGCAGGCGTCACCTATGCCCTCAAACCCGTGCTCACCAAGGGCTCCGGCTACAACATTCCCGTGGGCAAGGAACAGGATATCTTCGCCAAAACCGGGACCACCGATGGCCACACCCAGACATGGACGGTAGGGGCTACCACGGGCATCTCGACCGCCTCCTGGTTCGGCAGCTACAAGGGATTCGGACCAAAGTGGGCGAACGAGAACATCACCATCAACGGAACGTACTACACCGGACTGGACGGGGCTAACATCGCCGGCACGCAATGGGCCCACCTGATGAACGCGGCAGCCCCGCAATACCCGGGGCACCGGTTCCCTGCACCGCCGCCATCAATGTTGCGCTGAAGCCTGATGTGGGCAGCACCCAGAACGACTGGGGCGACAGGGCCCGGCGAAAAGGTCCTAGTCAACGCCTTCGGTGACCTGAGGATAGGGAACGGCGGGATCCACGAGTGCCTGCACCCCTCCGGGGACGAAACGCACGTGAACGCCATGTTCCTGCGTGGCTGCCGATTGTTCCAGCACCGGCGATACTGTCGCGGTGAAGGCAGGATCCTTGTCGGATAGGTACGCGACGTACGATTCCGGCAGCCGGGACAGAAGATCATGGCGGTCCACATTGCCTGAAGGCCCGGACACGTCACCAGGCTTAGCAGGGACACGCTCCGCCAGGGCCCGCCTGCCAAGGACGTTGCCCAGGACAGCGCCGTAGAGCAGATGGGCGGCCAACATCGTCAGCGCCCTGCCGGTCTTGTCCCGGTGTGCAGGGGGCAGTATTCCCATCGCCGGCAGCCAACCCTCGTACCCCACCACCCACACAAATACACCGTAGGCTATGCCCGCGGCCCGGGTGGACTGCTTCCTGCGTGCCACGGCATAAAGACATCCACCGGCCACTCCATACCCAAAATGGGCAAGGACAGCAGCGGCATCCCTGAGCGGAAGCGGAAACCGGGGAAAGAACTTATCGATGATCTTCCGTGGAGGCTCGTAATTCATCACGCCGGTGACGTCGGCGGCAACGAGCAGAGCGCTCATCGCGGCCGTAGCGACCAGCCCCGCCAAACCGCCGCCGACAACAGTTTCGGAAGTTAGTTCACTGCGATGGGTATCCATTCCTTCATAGAACCGTGATATTTGTGTAAACGCAAGCAAGCTCCTAACTAGACTTGCTTTCCCCATCCACTGCAGCTGACAACTTGAGTCGCGTTGGATACGGCAAACTTTAGAAGTCAACGCGCTTGCGCGGGTTGCGAAACCCTGCCCCGACAGCCCATTATCGGAATTTTTCCCGGAGAGAGGGGTTGCGGGAGACAGTCGGGTCATTGCGGACCGGCAACTGTTGCGCTACACTTCCTATCACGTCCGCTGAAAGCCCGAGGAGAGATACAGGTGAAAACAGCGCGCCTTTGGGCGGCAGTGACCCTGTTGCATTCCTGGCCAGGGGTAAGGGAGGACTTGCCCGAATGCGGCGCTGCGGCGGCCCTGAGTCGAAAGGATGCACCGTGAGACCTTTGGAAGTGGTCAGGGCAGCATATGGTACCGCGGAGCTTCTGGCTCCTGGAGCGGCGGAATGCTTTTTCATCGCACGCGCCCCCGATGCCCACGGCCGCACGTTCATCCGTGTCCTGGGGGAACGGCACCTGTTGCAGGCCACCGCCACTGCCATCTTCGGCGGTGGGGCTCCCCTGCACTGGATCAGTGCCGGGGCCGATGCCCTTCATGCCTTGACGATGTTGGGCCTGGCCGCGGTAGACCGGCGACGGCGGCACGCCGCGGTCGCCAATGCGTGCATCGCCTTGGCGTTCGCCGCCGGGGAACTTCGATCAGGGACCCCCAGACGCCGTCCGCAGCTAGACGGGCACCGCGCCGGCATTACCGGGCAGGCGGCGGGCGACGATCGAGTAGATGCGCCGGTCAGCGGCGCGAGTCATACAAGGATGGGACCATGACTACTGATCCAAGCAGTGGCGAAGGGGGCGGCTTCTTCACCAGGTTCACCTCCAGGACGGCAAAGGTTCTGGGCCACGCCTGGATCTTCGCTGCGGCCGTCGCTGTTCTGGTGCTGTGGGCCTGCACCGGGCCACTGCTGGGTTTCTCCAATACCTGGCAGCTGGTGATCAACACGGGCACGACGATCGTGACGTTTTTGATGGTGTTCATCATCCAGAACACGCAGAACCGGGACTCCGCGGCGTTGCACCTCAAACTTGATGCCATAATGCACGAGCTTCGGGTCACCAACTCCAAACTCTACGAAGCTGAAGACGAGGGCGAAGACGAAATCGAGCGTCAGCGCAAGCACATCGAAGCACAATCCGAAGAGCCGCCCGGCAAAGAAGAGCGGCACGTCAACCAGGAGAACAAAAACGAGAAGAAATGAGTACCCGCCATGGCCAGCGATTACGACGAAGTCCGCCCTGAGGTAAAAGAGTCCCAGGAAAGTTCCTTGGAGGCGCTCCGGACAGAAAGCACCCCTGACGCACGCAGCGTCGTGAGGGAACTCGACGAGGCCGACACCGTCGACGGAGTCGACCTGCCCGGCGACTTCATCGCCGAAGAGCTCATCGTGGAAGTCGTCCCCCAAAAGAAGGATGAATTCGTCTGCTCCTCCTGCTTCCTGGTCCACCACCGGTCCCGGCTGGCCAAGGAGAAAGACGGACACGTCTACTGCATTGAATGCGAGGGATGAAGCAGTGACGGTCCTGAGAGCACCTGACCACAGCCATGGGACCTTCGGGGGCCTGGGCCTGCCACCCCAGCAGCTTGATCAATCCGTCCAATGAGCGGCGGTCATGGGCCTGTCGAGCAGAGCGGACGAAAACGTTTCCACTTAGGCGATGGCAAAAGGGTATCCACAGGCCGGTTCCTGGTTCTTCATGCGGTGTCGCTAAGCCTTTTCCTGGCCGGTATGTCCTCGTTTGTACTGACCCTTGGGGACGTGCTGAACGGCAGCGGGCTCGCCAGCGTCGACGGACCTCTGACTGACTGGTTTATCCATCACCGCACGGGTACAGCCACACTTGTGCTGGCCGGATTCGCTTTCGTTTTCGGACCCGCGGCGCTTCCCGTGATCACTTTAGTAGCCGTCGTTGCGTGGGCCTTGGTGACCCGTCGTCTGTGGCGCCCTATATTGCTGGCCGGGGCGATGATCACCGGGGTGGTCCTCACGGAGGTCATCGCCCACATGGTGGGACGCCCCCGGCCCCCGGCCGAATATATGATGCTCGGCGCCGACGCCACATCATCCTTTCCCTCCGGACACGTCGTGGGTGCCTCGAATTTCCTGCTCGTCGGGGCCTATCTGGTCTTCTCACGTTCCTCCCGCAGAACCGCCCTGATCGCTGCTTTCGGTGCCGCTGCCGTTGGCCTGACAGTGGAGGCAGCAAGCCGTATCTACCTTGGCTACCACTAGTTCACCGACACGGTAGCCTCCGCTTCCCTCTCCACCGTTCTCCTCGCAGTCGTGATCCTGCTGGACGTTACCCAGGGTGTGCGGCCAGGTCCCGAACCCACAGAGTGAACTCTCCCTGGGCGCTAATCCACACTTACCGGCCGCCGGAACGCCTACGGGAGGTGACCCGGACGGTCCTGTGGTTCCGAGCGCTTCTCGGCTGCCTGGACAAGGAGCCTCGCCGGGTGGCACAGGATCTCAGGGACCGGGAGAACGCTGCGGCGGGGCGAAATGCAGTTTGTCAGTGGAAACAGGTGAAGGTGCCGGGCCGACAACAAGCCTTCCCGGAACTCCCACTGCCCCAACTGAAGTGCTTGGGGAGCCCAGACCTGCTTAGGTCCTGTCTACGGCAGGGCCCTCCCGGAAGCTGTATATTCCCCGGAGATCGGCGTCCGCGCCGGATTTCTTCTTCCTCCTGCCGCGCAGTTTGTCGCTCTTCTTTGTGTCCCTCGGCGGCAACTGGATAGTTACTTGGGCCTTGAAGCCGCCTTGCAATTCCCTGCCCCGCTCTGTCTCGGCATCGAACTCGGCTCCGAAAAGCAGTGAAACATTCAGAATCCACAGCCACAGCAGCATGATGACTACGCCTCCGATGGCGCCATAGGTCTTGTTGTAATTGCCGAAGTTGGCGATGTAGGCCAGCACGAAGGCCACCAGCGCGATGAAGGACCCCGTGCTCAACCAGCGGAACCGAGGCTGGCGCACGTTTGGGGTGACGTAGTAAAGCACCGCGACGATGACGATAGCCAGCAAGATAATGACTGGCCACTGAGCAATATTCCACATGGCCAGGAACAGGCCGCCAAGACCCAGCAGACGGCCCGCGGCCTCGGCTACAGGGCCACTGAGAACGAGCGGGGCCGCGAGCATCGCAACGATAACCACGGCAAGAATCGTTACGCCCAGCATCGTGGCCCGGAACCTGATCAAGCCCCTGCCCTCGTCGACTTCATAGATCCGGTTCATGGCACGAGCGAAAGCGCTCACGTAGCCCGAAGCGGTCCAGAAGGCCCCTGCGGTGCCGATCGCGAGGGTGAAGCCTGCGGTCTGTGATGTTGTCAGTTCCTCAATCGGCCCGCGAATCACGTTCACTGTGGAGCCGGGGGCAATGCCGCGCAGAATATCGAGAAGCGCCGGAGTGGTCCCATCTGCCTGACCGACGATACCCAGCAGAGAAACCATGGCAAGCAGCGCCGGGAAAAGAGACAGCACAGCGTAGTAGGTCAGTCCGGCAGCGAGGTCGGGGCATTGATCCCGGCTGAACTCCCGCAAAGTCCTCCTCGCGATGTATTTCCAGAACGGCTTGGTGACATCCCCGGGCCTCTCCGGTTTACGGCCGTCATCGGGTGCCGGAGCATGCCGCACCGTAGCGGCACGGGATTCGGAAGCGTCATCTAAAGCCATGCCCGTATCTCCTTGTTGAGCAGAATCCCACCTACGGCGGGACTTCTTCATATTCTTATCCGCCAGGCTCGGGCCCGGCCGGGAAGCCGCAACGGGGATGAGCCGGCATAAGGGCTGTACGTGGCGGAAAGTGAGCCTGCTGCAGCAAATTGGTCCGTCACCTAGGCCAGCGGCTTGACTGTCCAATGCCCCATCCCGGGAATCAGCTGGCCCCTTCATATCCCATACTGTTGCACAAGCGCAACTAGTGCGGGAAGCTTAGCAATGAACCGTTTTTGATTTGAGGAGAAGAAGTAATGCGTGCGTTGACAGTTACTCCCGGGGAAAAAGATTCACTTAAACTGCGCGATGTTCCGGAGCCGGCCACCGGGGAGGGCGAGGTGCTGGTGGAGGCCCTGGCCGTGGGCCTGTGTGGGACCGACAGCGAAATCATCGGCGCCGAGTACGGGGAAGCACCGCCGGGCCAGGATTACCTGGTGCTGGGGCACGAGAACCTGGGCCGGGTGTTGGACGCGGCGCCGGCTTCCGGCTTGGCCAAGGGTGACCTGGTGGTGGGCATCGTCCGCAGGCCCGACCCTGAGCCATGCAAAGCCTGCGCCGCCGGGGAATGGGACATGTGCCTCAACGGGAACTACACCGAACATGGCATCAAAGGCCTCGACGGCTTCGCCAGGGAACGCTGGCGGGCAGACGGTGAGGCGATGGTGAAAGTGGACCCCGGTCTGGAGGATGTGGGTGTCCTGCTGGAGCCCACCACCATCGTGGCCAAAGCCTGGGAGCAGATCAACCGGATCGGGCAGCGGGCATTTTTCGACCCCCACACCGCCGTCGTGACCGGCGCGGGCCCCGTTGGCCTGCTTGCGGCGCTGCTGGGAGTACAGCAAGGCCTGGACGTGCACGTCTTCGACATCGTCACGGACGGGCCCAAGCCGGACCTTGTCCATGACCTGGGCGCGACTTACCACAGTGAGCCCCTGCCGGAGTCAGGCATCAAGCCCAATATCCTGGTCGAATGCACCGGTGTCACCCCCGTGGTCCTGGACGCGCTCAAGTGCCGGGCCCAGGACGCCGTCACCTGCCTGACCGGGGTTTCCGGAACCGGAAAACAGACAAAGGTGGACGTGGGCGCACTGAACCGCGAGGAGGTGCTCATGAACGGTGTGGTTTTTGGCAGCGTCAACGCCAACCGCCGCCACTACGACGCCGGCGCACAGGCGCTGGCCAAGGCGGACCGTGACTGGCTGCGCCGCCTCATCAACCGCCGGCTCCCGCTGGCTAACTTTGCTGAGGCCTTCAAACGCCAGACCGACGATGTCAAAGTCGTCCTCGATGTCACCCGTGGCACGGACGGAAACCCCAGCCATGAGTGACAGGACCCCGTGGGACGGCGGGACCGGCCATTGCCTCCCCTCGGGACGTCAGTATGAAATCTCTTTTGAACGACAAACAGCCGTGGTGACCGAAGTCGGGGGCGCCTTGCGGGATTACCTGCTGGACGGCCGGCCCCTGCTGGACGGTTATGGGCCCGAGGAGATGTGCACGGGCGCCCGGGGCCAATCCCTGATTCCATGGCCCAACCGCATCCAGGGCGGCAGCTACGAGTGGGAAGGCCAGCGGCTGCAGCTTGACCTGAGCGAGCCGGACAAGGGCGGGGCCATCCACGGGCTCACGCGGTGGCGGAACTGGGGGACCCCGGCTGTGGAACACACTGAGGACTCCATTTCCTTCACCTACACGCTCCACTCTTGCCAGGGCTGGCCGTGGGTGCTCGACTGCCGCCTTGACTACCATCTGGGCCCGGGAGGGCTGACCGTGCGGACCACGGCGATGAACCGAAGTGCGTCACGGTGCCCCTACGGGACGGGGGCGCATCCTTACCTCAGCACCGGAGTCAACACTCCCGGGGCCATCAATGCCGCGTTGGTCCAGGTGCCAGGGCGCACCTTCCTGCCCGTGGACGAGCGTGGCATACCCACCGGACATAAGGGGGTTGAGGGCACCGGGTACGACCTGCGGGAACTCCAACAACTTGGCGGGCGGCACATCGACGTCGCCTACACTGACCTGGTCCGTGACGCTGACGGGCGGGCCCGGGTGAAACTCCTGCGCCCGGATGATTCCGGAGGGGTTGAGCTGTGGGTGGACGGGTCCTATCCGTACCTGGAAATCTTCACCGGTGACACACTCCCCCAGCCGGACCGGCAGCGGAGCGGGCTGGGGGTTGAACCAATGACGTGTGCCCCGGACGCCTTTAACTCCGGCGAGGGCTTGATAACCCTTGAACCCGGGCAATCCCACAGCGGCGAGTGGGGGATCACGCCGCTCTGACCGGACTGCTGTGTCCGCGCAGCGTAGAGAGAATTGGCGCCAGCAGAGTGCCAACTATTGCGTAAACGCAAACATTGAGGTTGAATGAAGACATGGCTTGCGGCACCAGGACTTCGTCACTTCACGTGTTGGCTCCCAGGGTAAAGCGGCCGTCAGTGGTGCCTTGGACACCGGCGGCGGCCGCAAAAGCCTCCAGGGCCGCAGCCAGGGCCGGGCGTCGACCCAATGGCATCCTCAGAATGACCTCCGCGATGGCTTGCCGCCGGTGCTCGAGCACGGAGTTCACCAGAGCTTTCCCTTTTGTGGTCAGTTCGAGCCGGATGTATCGCCGGTCTGCCGGGTCTTCCCGCCGCTCGAGCAGGTCAGCAGCGACCAGCCGGTCGCAGATGCGCGTGGCGTTGGAGGCATGCACACCCAGTTCCGCGGCCACGCCGCCCAAATTTTGCGGTCCCCGGGTGTGGATGAGGACCAGGACCCGCAGTTGCGGAGTGTTCACCACGTCCTCCACCTCGGCAACGGAGCGGGACACGACGCGCAAAAGGGTATCCGCGGCACGCATTACCGCTTCAACTTCCCGGCTCGAAGGTTCCGGGACTAATTCAGATCCACCAGCTGTATCCATGAGTACCAGTTTCCTCCGATAGTTGCTTTCCCGCAAAGTTTGAAGATTCCAGAGCAGCAGTACGGGACATCCCCGCCGGATAAGGAGAAATTGTGGGAACACACCAGGCAAAAGGAGCCTTGGCGGAAACCGTCGATGGGATCGACCCGCTCATCAGGAAGATTCAAACCGGCGAGTTTGAGCGGTCCCTTTCGGCACTGACCGCCGTGGAGATTTTCCTTGGGCATCACAAAGCAATAAGGGGGTGCGGCCACTGGTGGCCCCCGGCCCTATCGGAGCAGTGCGCGGCGGTGGCGGAAGCCCTGCCTCCGCACGGCCAAGAACAGTGCTTCCTTTGGAGGTCGACAAATATCGGGCTCGCCACATGCTGACATCAATGGAAAGGACTCATCCTGTGAAAAACCTGCTTACCGAACCGACACCTTGCCTCCTGGCGGGGGTAGTGTAATGCCCGCATGGTTGCTGGCATGGATGTGGGGCACCATCGCCGGCGGCGCACTAGTCGTGGGGTGCGGCTTGGCGTGGAAGTGGAAAATCCCGTCCAAGGTCGTGTCATCGGTGATGTCCTTTGGCGCCGGCGTACTGATATCGGCCCTCGCGTTTGGGCTGGTTCAGGAGGCAGTGAACGGCGGTGGGCTGTGGCCGACGGTCGGAGGCTTCGCCACCGGCGCTGTGGTCTACGTGGCCGCCAACGCCCTGCTGGCCAGCAAAGGGGCCAAGCACCGGAAGCGGTCAGGCGGGAAACAACCCTCGGAGCAGCAAAAGCCGGGCAGCGGGACCGCCATCGCGATCGGGGCCCTCCTGGACGGTATCCCGGAGTCGGTCGTCCTGGGCGTGGGTTTGGTGACCGCCGGTGCAGTCAGCCCGGCCATGCTGGCGGCCGTGTTCATCTCCAACGTCCCCGAGGGCCTCTCCAGCACTGCGGGCATGAAAAAGGCCGGCCGGAGTGCCAAATATGTGTTTGGGGTGTGGGTGGGAATTGCTGTCATTTCGGGCCTGGCAGCCTTGGTTGGCTTCCTGGTCCTGCAGGACGCACCCGCGGAAGTTGTCGCCTTCATCACGGCCGTGGCCGCCGGAGCGATCCTTGCCATGCTCGCCGACACGATGATCCCGGAAGCCTTCGAAGAACACCACCTGCTCACCGGCCTCATCGCCGCCGTCGGATTCCTGGCCGCATTCACCGTTGACCAGGTCGGCGGCTGAACCATGACTGAAAGAAAACCCATGAGCTCCAATCCAGACAAGGCCGCCCGCGCCATCCCTGAGCCGCTGAATCCTGACCCCACTGGCCAGGACCCCAGCGCCACAGACCCAGCCGCGGATGCCAAACTGCAACTCCAGCTGGCCATCTTCGACGTCACCAGGGACGCCCAGGGCAAAAGCCTGCAAGAGATCCTGGAAAGGCTGCGGTCCGCCTTCGCAGCCCACGGCGTTCAGACACCGCCGGGCACCTGGCTTGAGTCCGTGGCTTCCTCGGCGTTCTACGGTGAGCCCTACATTATCGACCTCCCCGCGGCTGTGGCGGCCGACAATACCCTGCCCGCCCCAAGCACAGATGTGCGTCGCAGGCTTGCAATCCGACGCCGGCTGCGGCAGGAGAAGCTACCGGCGGGGACCTTCCCCTCCCCAACCTCCTGGGATGTACCGGCCAACGAGATCACCCACCACCGCAGGTCCGGGCACGTCCACCCGATTACCATCTCCCGGTCAGCAAGAGGGACCCGTATGGTCCTGGCGGCTGTCGGGGCGGTAATGGCGGTGCTTCTGGCCATCCGGGCTGTTCGGGAGCCCAAACACGCCCCAGCGCTGCCGCTCCAAGCACTCGAGGGTGCGGGCTGGAAGGATAACAATGCCTGAAATCAGTGATTACGCGATTGTCGGTGACCTGCACACGGCCGCGTTGATCAGCACCAGCGGGTCAATCGACTGGATGTGCCTGCCCAACTTCGACTCCCCCGCCTGCTTCGCTGCCTTGCTGGATACCCCTGCCGCTGGGCGCTGGCTCCTGGCACCTGCCGGGGAAGAAAAGTGCACCCGCCGCCGGTACCGCCCCGGCACACTCATCCTCGAAACCGAATGGGAGACTCCCGATGGAAGCGTCCGGGTTACCGATTTCATGCCGGTCCGCGACGACGCCGCCGACCTGGTTCGGATCGTCGAAGGGCTCAGCGGCGCCGTACAGATGTACGGGGAACTCTGCCTGCGCTTCGATTACGGCCACATCGTGCCGTGGGTGCGGCGCAAAGACCGCGGCCTCAGCGCTGTCGCGGGCCCGGACGCCGCTTACCTGACCACCGAGGCCCCACTCGAAGGACGGGACATGCGCACGATCAGTGAATTCACGGTGCGGGCCGGCGAAAAGGTGCCCTTCGTGCTGTCCTGGGTCCCCAGCAGCAAACCAGCCCCGCGCCAAACAGACCCCGGCAGTGCGCTCAGGGTAACGGAGGACTTCTGGCAGGACTGGATCAGCCGGAGCAAGATGGAGGGAAAGTACAAGGACGCTGTAGAACGTTCCTTGATCACCCTCAAAGGGCTCATTTACGCTCCAACGGGTGGCATCGTCGCAGCTCCCACCACTTCCCTGCCGGAGGACCCGGGTGGATCCAGGAACTGGGACTACAGGTTCTGCTGGCTTCGCGATGCGACCCTGACGTTGCAGTCACTGCTCGCCGGGGGCTACACCGACGAAGCTGCCGCCTGGCGGGAATGGCTGCTCCGCGCCGTCGCCGGCGACCCCGCCGACCTGCAAATCATGTACGGAATCGACGGCACCCGCCGCCTCCCCGAGACGGAACTGCCCTGGCTGTCAGGATTCGAAAACTCCAAACCTGTCCGGATAGGAAACGCTGCCGCTCCCCAGCTGCAGCTGGATGTATGGGGCGAGGTTCTGGATGGTCTCTCCCTGACCCGTGCGGCCTTTCCGGATACGGTTGATGATTCCTGGGACATCCAGGTAGCACTCATGGAATACCTCGAAGGGGCATGGGACAAACCAGACAACGGGCTCTGGGAGATGCGCGGCCCCCGGCGCCAGAACACCCACTCAAAAGTCATGGCCTGGGTCGCCGCAGACCGCATGGTCAAAGGCATCCGGCAATCCGGGCTTCCCGGCCCCGAAGACCGCTGGGCCGCCTTGCGGGATACCATCCACGCTGACGTCATGACCCACGGCTTCGACACCGACCGCAACACCTTCGTCCAGTCCTACGGAACCAAGGAACTGGACGCGAGCCTCCTGCTAATCCCGCGCGTCGGGTTCCTGCCCCACGACCATCCCCGCGTCATCGGTACCGTGGACGCCATCCAGCAGCACCTCACCGATGACGGCTTCGTCCTCCGCTACCACCCACAAGCCAGCAACGACGGCCTGCCGGGAACCGAAGGCGTCTTCCTCGCCTGCTCCTTCTGGCTTGTCGACGCCCTACTGGGGATCAACCGGCGCCGCGAGGCCGAGGAACTTTTCGAGCGCCTCCTTAGCCTCCGCAACGACGTCGGCCTGCTCAGCGAAGAATGGGACCCCAGGAACCAGCGCCAACTGGGCAACACCCCACAGGCATTCAGCCACTTCCCCCTCATCCACTGCGCCCTGCAACTGCACCAGGGGAGTGCCAGGCAGAGCGACACGCCGCTGCGGAGCCCCACAACGGCGACCACGGCCGGCCCTACGGGCACGAAGACTCCCTCAGTGGAAGGGCAACGTGAAGGCTGACGCCGTAGTGGTGGGGGCCGGACCCAACGGGCTCGCTGCTGCCGTAACCTTGGCGCGGGCCGGGCTAAAGGTAAGGGTGATTGAGGGAGCACAGACGGTCGGGGGTGGAGCCCGGACGACAGAGCTGACGTTGCCCGGGTTCCGCCATGACGTTTGTTCAGCTGTCCACCCCATGGCCCTTGCCAGCCCTTTTTTCCGGGCCTTTGAACTTGAAAAGCGCATTGAGCTGCGCGTGCCGGAAATCTCCTACGCCCATGCAGTGGACGTAGCCACAGCCGGGATCGCATACCGCAGCCTCGCCCGAACCGCTGAGGACCTGGGCCCTGACGGGGAACGGTACCTCCGGCTGTTCCAACCCCTCGTTGAACGGGTCGACGGGATTACTGATCTCACCATGCACCAACTGCTGCGTATCCCCCGGGACCGCCTCGGATCGCTCCTCTACGCGGCCAGGACCCTTGAACAGGGCGGGCCCTGGTGGAACGCACGGTTCAAAGGAGACATCGCGCCCGCCATGGTCACTGGTGTCAGCGCCCACTGCATCGGGTCACTGCCCGGGCTGGCGACCAGCGGCACGGCGATGTTGTTGGGCGCGCTGGCCCATGCCGGCGGCTGGCCGGTCCCCGTCGGCGGATCCCAATCGATCGCCAATGCCATGGCGGAGGACCTGCTGAACCATGGCGGTGAGATAGTCCTCGGCTCTCCGATCACCGACTTGGCTGATGTCCGCGACGTTTCGCGGCCAGCGGCCATCCTTTTGGACCTCTCTGCAGCGGGGCTTGCCCAAGTCGCCGGAGCCGAACTCCCCACAAGCTACCTGCGCAAACTTGCCTCCTTCCGGTATGGGAACGCGGTCAGCAAGGTCGATTTCGCTCTCTCAGGGCCCGTACCGTGGGCCAATCCTTCCCTTGGCGCAGCCCCCACCGTCCACTTGGGCGGAAGCAGGGCAGAGATGTCGCGGGCGGAGGCTGAGGTAGCGTCCGGAGGGTATCCCCGACGGCCCTTTGTCCTTGCCTGCCAACCATCGACCCTGGACAGCGGCCGTGCCCCCTCCGGAAACCACATCCTGTGGACCTACACCCACGTCCCTGCGGGGTCAAGCGTGGACTCGACAGAAACGATCATCCGACGGGTCGAACAATTCGCGCCGGGCTTCCGGGACGTCATCCTCGCTACGCACTCGATCACAGCCCACCAATACAGCGAGTACAACCCGAACTACGTTGGAGGCGACTTCTCCGCAGGTGCACTGTCGGCCCGCCAACTGCTCAAACGGCCGGTTATCTCATCCGACCCTTGGCGGACACCGGCAAAAGGTGTCTACCTGTGTTCATCCTCAACGCCACCGGGACCCTCGGTCCATGGCCTGTGCGGGTGGTACGCCGCCCAGTCCGCCCTTAAACGAGAATTTGGACTGTCCTCACCGGAACTGACGTACCGGACGTAGCCGCCGGGTAAGCAGGCACTGGTACCGGGCAAGTTGGCGTGTTGAAGACCTGGATGCGCACCAGCGGCGGCAGTTCATCGCCCGGACGCTTGTCCTCGTGATTGCCAGCTGCGGTTCTTGGCCTACTGCGCTCCCTGAAACCTGGAAGAGGGAACAGCAGAGCGCTCGGCTGCCGGCGGTAAGGGGACAGTACAAAACATTTCCTTTGCGTTCCCGCAATGGTAGCGTAGTGGCAAGGAACCCCAAACCCTGCAACATGCCGGCAAAATGCCGCCTTTCAGGAAAGGGAAGATCATGAATCAAGGTTCAACAGCCTTAATCCAGTGGTTGTGCTGGATAGTTGCGGTCATCAGCGCTGTCGCCGCACTGGTTCGGGCCGGTGTGGCTTCCACCGCTGGGGTCGTTCGGCAGAAAAGCGGACAGATAGGCGTGCTCTGGATCCTGTGCGCCGCTTCTGTTCTCACCGGCTTTATCCTCGCAGCAGCCGCTGTCCGGAGCGGCAGCTGAACAACGCCCGGTTGCGCGCCGGTGGTCCTCAGCGAGGCCCCGAGTGGTCACGATTCCCGTTCAGCCAACACCAATACCAGGAGGAAGAACCATGGCAACTGTCAGCGACTTTGTGGTCCAACGCGTGAGGGATTGGGGGGTCAGCCGCATCTTCGCTTTTCCCGGCGACGGCATCGGCGAATTCGACGGTGCTTTGGAGAAAGCCCAACGCGCTGACGTGGGCCTGAAGTATGTGCGCCCCACACATGAGGAGATCTGCTCGCTGATGGCCACGGCGCACGCCAAGTTTACCGGTGAAGTCGGCGTGTGCGTCGCGACCTCCAGCCCGGGTGCTTTCCACATGCTCAACGGACTCTATGACGCCCAGATGGACAACCAGCCAGTCGTAGCTATCGTGGGCCAGCAGGGGCTCAACGCGCTGGGCACCTTCACGCAGCAGGAGAGCAACCTCGAACGCACCCTTGCGGACGTCGCCGTCTATGTCCAGACGATCGTCTCCCCTGAACAGGCCCAGGCCGTCGTTGACACAGCTTTCCGTACCGCCAAAGTCCGGCTGGGACCGGCCGTGATCATCTTTCCTCACGACGTGCAGGGAATGAAGATGCCCGAGCTTTCGCCCCAGAACTGGGTATCGCGCTCCAGCGCCGTCGCCCCGTCCATCTCAATCGTCCCCTTACAAAGCGAGATCGAGAAGGCAGCAGCAATCATCAACGCGGGCAGTAAAGTCACGTTCATCGTCGGCCACGGGGCGAACGGGGCCACGGATGAGGTCCTTAGAGCCGCAGAACTCTGCGGGGCCGGCCTGATTACGGCCTTACGCGCGAAACAGGTAGTTCCCTCCGACGTGCCGCACCATTCCCAGCAGCTCGGACTCCTGGGTTCCCTGCCCAGCGCGCACCAAATGAGCGGTTGCGACACTCTGGTATTGCTCGGGACGAACTACCCCTACAGCCAATTCCTGCCCAAAAGCGGGCAGGCGCGGGCCATCCAGATCGATCTCAAACCCGAGCAGATGGGGCTGCGCTACCCCACCGAACTCAACCTGTGGGGAGACGTGAGAGCAACCCTCACCGCGCTTATCCCGCATCTGGACTCGAAAACCGACCTCTCCTGGCAGAATACGGTCGCCGAGGAGATGCTGGAATGGGAAAGGGAGATGGACGCACAGGCAATGCTGTCCTACGAAGACGGCGTCAACCCCCGCCGGGTCTACCACGAATTGAACAAACGCCTGCCCCCACGCGCCATAGTCACCGCGGACGCCGGCTCCACGGCGGACTGGTACGGACACCACATCAGGCTCCGCCGCGGCATGCTCGGGGACCTTTCCGGACGCCTGGCCAGCATGCTCGCCGCCATGCCGTACGCGACAGCAGCCAAGTTCGCCTACTCCGACCGGTCAGTTATCTGCACCATCGGCGACGGCGCCTTCCAGATGCTCGGCATGAACGAACTGATAACCATCAAGAAATACCTGCAGGAATGGGAGAACCCGCAGCTGATCATCATGGTTCTGCACAACAACGACCTCACGCAAGTGTCCTGGGAGATGCGCACCGAGGACGCAAACCCCGTTTGGTCCACCTCCCAGGACGTTCAGTCGATTGACTACGCCGGATGGGCGGAATTGCTCGGCTTCACCGGAATCCGTGTCAAGACCGACGACGAGGTCGCCGCCGCTTGGGACACGGCATTCGCGCACCAGGGAATCACCCTCATTGACGCCTACACCAGCAAAAACGTACCGCCCCTCCCCCCGCACATCACCCTCGAGTTCGCCAAGCACACCGCAGAAGCGCTGCTCAAGAAAGACCCTGACGGGGTCGATGTCGTACGCGACTCCGCCAAAGCCCTCCTCACCGAAGGAATTGGACGCGTCAAGGGAAAACTGCATCTTGGCCAGGACCACGACGACAAAGAACACTAACAGGAGCACCAACGAAGGCCGGGAGTTGGAGAACCGCTCTAGTCGGACCATTTATGACCTTTCATCGCTCAGGCGTTGTGGCCGAAACGCGTGGGATTACCGCAGGCTTCAATCCAGGCTGGCCGATGAAGGTCAAGGACACTCAAAAGGCGAGGCATTTCATCTTGCGATGAAGCAACAATTGCGTGAAAATAAGAGTTAGGGTTCGCGGGTGGTGCCTACCTCTCAGTCGGCTGGGGGTGTGTTCCAGTGTTCGCGGCTCCACATGTTAAGAGTCCTGCTCGTTCCGCCGGTCGGGCGGAAAGTGGCCTACGGGTCCACGGGAGAGCAATCGGCGTACTGGGGCGCGGTCTCATCGGCCATATTGCGAAGGAGCATTTCCGATGGCACAGAAAGTAACGGCATCACCGGCAGTGGGTAATGCGCGGTGGAAGCGGCTGATTCCCGTCGCAATCATTGTCTACATCATCTCGTTCATGGACAGAACCAATATCGGGTTCGCCCTCAACGGACTCCACCAGGACCTGGGCATCGACGCCGCCCAGCAGGGACTGGCGGCCGGCATCTTCTTCATTGGGTATCTCGTCCTGCAGATCCCCGGGGGCCATCTTGCCGAGCACTGGAGTGCGAAGAAATTCGTTGGCATCATGGTACTCATTTGGGGCGTGTTGGCCGTCCTCTCCGGATTCATCCAGGACTTCACCCAACTGCTCGTGGTGCGCTTCTTCCTCGGCGTCGCCGAAGCCGGGATCTGGCCTGCCATCCTTGTTCTGATCAGCCACTGGTTCCCCGCGGCCGAACGCGCCCGGGCATACGCGTTCTGGATGATGAACATTGCCATCGCTTCCATCATCACTGCGCCCCTCTCCGGCTGGATCCTCTCCTTCTCGGACTGGCGGTGGCTGTTCATCATCGAAGGCATCTTCCCGTTCGTCATCGCCGCGCCCCTGTGGTGGGCCCTGATCGCCGACCACCCCCGGGAGGCCAAGTGGTGCTCCGTCCAGGAGCGTGAATACATCGAAAAGGGCCTTGCTGCTGATGCCGCGGCCCATCCCCAGCAGGAAAAGCTCGGCCTGCGCCATGTCCTGTCCAACGCAGTGGTGTGGCGGCTGACCCTGGTGTACTTCCTCATCCAGATTGGCTTCTACGGCATCAACATTTGGTTGCCCCATGTGATCAAGACGATCACCTCCGGATCTTCCCTCGAGGTCGGCTTTGTCACCGCGATCCCGTACGTGTTGGCGATGTTCGGCCTTTGGTACAACGCCAAGGCAGCCGACCGTTCCGGCCGCTACTCCACCCACGTGCTGCTGTCCATGGCCATCGGTGCTGTTGCCCTGGTCATCTCGGTGGCAACCGGGGATAACCTTCCGTTCCTGGCCGTCACCCTCATCAGCATCGCGGTCGCCGGGGCCCTGGCTTACGATGGCCCCTTCTGGGCCTCGGCGTCCCGTGCCATGCCGGTGGCCGTCGCCGGCACCGCGATGGGGTTGATCAACGCAGTTGGCAACCTCGGCGGATTCGTCGGACCCTACGTGGGTGGTTACCTGCAGGACGTGACGCACGGCAGCTTCCTCGCCACATCCTTCTTCCTGGCGGCATGTTTGCTGGCTGCCGGCCTGGTGATGCTGACTCTCCGGCGTGGCGGTGACAGGCCGGTGCATGGCCGGCTTCCTAAGGATCATTCCCGCAGGCCGGACGCCCAGAAGCCTATGAAGAAGACTCCTTGAGAGTAGGGGCCCTCGCTCACGCCTGAGCGGAGGTGCAATGTTATTCGACCTTCTGGGCGCTCAGATCACCGGCCGTCGTTTGGCCGGTGATCTGAGAGCGATTGACGACCGTTCGGGAGGATGAGCTTCCCAGGGGCTGCCTGGGTGTTCCGGTCAAACCACAGCGCGGGGAAGACGGCAATTTGTCGTTACCTCTCCGATGACGTACGCCTGGATTTGATCGGCCACACACACCGTGAAGCACTGTCAGGCTCGCCTCCGAGGGGAGCCGCCCTGAAAGCTGCTGACACGCTGACTGGTACCACCGACAGATCCGCACGGGCCTTTCGTGAGGCATGGAGTTATCCGTCTAACCGGTCACCGTGGGCGCCGCTGAGTAAGTACCTGCGGTCGGCACGTGTCTGCCGGGTTTGTCTAAGCCACCCGGTACTTGTCGACGGCGGAGCTGCGAAGGGACAGCCCGTTGCCTGGGGAGTCTGAATTGGGTGCGATCGTGCCGCCGCTGGGATCCAGGGTCCCTTCAAAGAATGTCCGTTCGATCCGGACGTGGTCGTGGAACCACTCCAGATGGCGAAAGTTTTCTGTCGCGGCGGCGGCGGGAGCGCTCAGGTTCGGTGCGCAGTGGCCGGACACCTGAAGTCCATATGCGGCCACCGCAGCTGCTATCCGCAGCCACTGGGTGATGCCGCCGCAGCGTGAGACGTCCAGTTGCACGCAGTCCACAGCTTCGGCTTGGCATAACCGCTGGAAGTAGAACAAGTCGGTACCGTATTCCCCCGCGGCAACGTCGGCAGTTATTGCCTCCTTGACGGTCCGCAGTCCGAGCAGGTGGTCGGAGGACACGGGCTCTTCAAACCACGCAAGCCGGGATTCCCGAGCCGCTTCGAAAACCCTTATGGCTTGTTTTGCCGTGTAGGCGCCGTTGGCGTCGACGAAAAGTTCTGCGCCATCCCCAATGATGGTGCGTGCCTCATGAATGCGCTGCAGGTCCCGTGGGATGTCATTTCCGTTGTCCTGACCGATCTTTATTTTCACCCGGGGGATCTGCTGGCCGTGGACCCAGCCGGCAAGCTGGTCCTCCAGCTGTTGACGGGAGTAGGTGGTGAACCCGCCGCTGCCGTAAATGTTGACCGTGTCGCGCGCCGCTCCCAGGAGGCGGTCCAGGGGAAGGCCAAGCAAGCGTGCCTTCAGATCCCATAAGGCACAGTCCACCGCGGAGATGGCGTAGCCGGCGAGCCCGCTCCGACCGGTGTTGCGAACGGCCCTCAGCATCGATAGGGCTGCGCCTGTGGTGTCCCAGGCACACCGACCGGAAATTGCCGGTTCGAGCAGTTCTGTGATCAGCTTTGAGCAGGAGGCAGGTGCATACGTCCAGCCGATCCCTTCGCAGTCGGCGGCCCGGGCACGGACCACCACAACCGTGGTGGAATCCCAGGCGAATGTGCCGTCTGCCTCCGGGCTATCGGTGGGGATTGTGTACGTGCCGACGTCCAGACCGGTGAGGGCCGGATCTGATGTAGTTCGCGTGGCGGGCATGGTCAGCCTTTCTTGTTTGTGAGGGTTTCTGCACTTCTGCTTTGGCTCCCCCTTCAGCCGTTAGCACCAACTACTGGAGGCTTCCCCGCAGCTCCTTTGCGACCTCTTCAAAGGAAGTAGCGGACGTCCGGATCCCTTGTGCCTTTTCATAAGCGGTGGCTGGAGTCAAAAGCCGGGAAGGCTGGACGTGTGCGGGCTGTGCGGGTCAGGTGGGTTTGCTGGCACCGCCGGCGATCAATCGATCCGCGGCGCGGGCTGCGACGGCCATGATGGTTAGTGCCGGGTTGGCACTTCCCTGGGTCGGCAATACGCTTCCGTCTGTGATGTAGAGGTTGGGTACGGCGAAGCTGCGGCAATCCGCGTCGACAACGCCGTGCTGTTCGTCCGCGGCCATTCGCGCTCCGCCGACAAGGTGGGCAAAGCGTCTAATGGTGATGACTTCCTCGGCGCCCGCCCCGTGCAGGATCTTCTCCATGGCTCCCTGGGCCGCCTGCATCAGCTGGCGGTCATTGTCGCATTGGGAGTAGTGGAAGTGGGCTACTGGCATTGAATTTCTGTCCTTTTCCGAAGCAAGAGTTACGCGGTTTTCGGCTTGCGGCAAGAACTCGCAGAGCGCTCCCAGACAGGCCCAGTGCACGTAGTCGGTCATGTATTCACGCAGCTTTCCCCCCCAATGACCCTGGGCAGCGACGTGCTCTGCCCAGGTGATGGGCAGCGGCGATACCGTCTGTATGGAGAACCCGCGCTTGTACGGCTTGGACGGATCAGTTTCGTAGAAGTCCTCAGAGCTGACTTCCGGCGGTGGGGCCTTCCACATGCGTACCTCTGATTCGAATCTGCCGGCCGTCTGGGGTGCCCCCTGGACCATTAGGTACCGCCCCACCTGGTCGAAGTCATTGCATAGCCCCTCGGGGAATCGTTTGCAGGCGGAGTTGAGCAGCAGGCGTGGGGTCTCGATTGAATAACCGGCGACGGCGACGATCCGGGCGCGTTGGAAGCGGGCCCGTCCGTGCCGGATGTAGTGCACTCCGGTGGCCTTGCCTGTTTTGTCGTCTATTTCGATCCTGGTGACCATCGAGTCGGCCCGAACTTCCGCACCATGGTGCAGGGCGTCGGGGATATGGGTGATCAGGGGTGATGCTTTGGCGTTGACCTTGCAACCCTGAAGGCAGAACCCACGGTAAATGCAGTGCGGCCGGTTGCCGAAGCGGCCATTGGAGATCGCGACCGGGCCGACCTTGGCCGTTATGCCGGAGGCCAGCGCACCCCGCAGGAACAATTCGCCGTTGCCCGAAACGGGGTGCGGGCTGTGGGGATATGAGTGGGGGTCGCCCCACGGCCAGTGCTCGCCGGCTACGGGCAGTTCTCCCTCGATGTCCTCGTAGTAGGACTTGAGGTCCCCATACTCCAACGGCCAGTCGGCGCCCACGCCATCGGCGCTGTAGGTATGAAAGTCGCTGGGATGGAACCTGGGCGTGTAGCCGGCGTAGTGCACCATGGAGCCGCCCACTCCCCTCCCGGAGTTATTCGAACCGAGCGGTACCGGGTCGTCTCCGGAAATGATCCGGGGTTCGGTCCAGTACAGATGATGCGAGCCTGCTTCGTCGCTCACCCAGTCACGTTCGGGGTCCCAAAACGGGCCCGCGTCCAAGGCCACAGCCTTCCAGCCTGCGCGGGCCAGGCGCTGCAGCAGGGTTGAGCCGCCGGCACCACAGCCGACGATCGCTATGTCGACCTCTTCCTCGTCGCGAAACTGGGCCATGTCGGTACGCATGGCACGATTTGTTCCGGGCACGGGAGGCAGCAACCAGGCGGAGGCGTTGCGGTCTTTTACCGAAGCCATCAGCGTTGTCTTCCTGTTTGGGACTTGGCCGTATGTGCTGCAGGATCCTGGGCCGGGCGCGCGTCTGCCACCTCGAAAGGTTCGCGGGCGTTGAGACCGAGATTTTTGTATCCCCGGGGATAGGCGGGCCCGGCGAAACCTATCTCATCCCAGGCCAGGGGGTGCGAGTAGAAGGCCGTGCATGCGTACCGCGTCCACAGGCTCCAGACCCTCGACGTCTGTCGGCCCCGCCACATTTCCGCTGCCTGAATGTCGGTCAGGAGCAGTGCTTGTTTTTCCCAGGAAAGCTCGGCGAATGCCCTTTCGTGGCGTTCACGGGCCTCGGCGTCCAGCTCAGCCAGGGTGCTGCGCCAGGCAGCCGGGTCCGGCTCCATGTCGTCGTAGTGCCAGCCGTCGGTCTGGTCCTCAGCGAGGCGGGTATCGACCATGTTCACCACTGGAACCCGGGGCTCTTGGCGCTGGTCAAGCAACTGATCAAACAGGGCCCTCGCGGCCGCCTCTTCCGCTACGGTAAAAAACCGCAGGTCTGTGGGCCGTCCCAGGCGGGCCAGCACCACGCCCTGGGTCACCCGGTCCCAATGCGGGGATTGTCCTTGCACGTCGATGCCGGGAAAGCGGCCGCCGCCGTCTTTGGGGTCAAGCGGGAGTACTGTCACTTTTCCCTCCTCAGTACTGCGGCAAGCAAGCCCATCCCACCGACCAGCGTCACCAGGAGCGGTGCCAGTAACGGTGGTCCCATCTCCATGTTGTAGGTCAGGTTGGAGAATCCTCCGGGTTTTTGGGCGATGCCCCGCGCGTGCAGGTACGTTCCCTGCAAGCCGTTGGCGATGATGGCCGCGGAAGCCAGGGGAAGCGCTGTCTTAGCCATCCTCTTGCTAAAGATTCCGGCGATCCCGGCAGCCGCTCCGACCGGACCGAGGGCGACCGGGAGCCACATGAGTTTGTTGCCGAAGCTTGCCTTGTCGTGTTCAAAGTATATTTCCGCCGCGGTAACCAGGGCCCCGGCCGCAGTGAGGCCGGAAAGTGATCGCTCAAATCGGCCGGTTTCCACATTCCGGATCATGCGGTCTATCCCGTGAATGGTTGCCTTGGTTGGAACTGGTGTTTTCATTCCGCTCCCCGTTCTCACGCTGCTTCTTTTATTCCGCAAATTGTTCCTGTGCTACAAACCTGGCGCTGATCCCTTGTGGCCCACTCGGCACTGCATCATCCGCGCCAACGCGGCGTCATCCGCGCCAACGTGGCGTCATCCGCGCCAGCGTGGCGCCGGAGCGGGAGAGCCCCTTTGGCGCCGTCCGGCGGCCGCGAATTCCATGCCTGCGAACAAGCCGGCGATCACGGCGTCCAGGGCGGCTGGCCTGCGGCGCCGACGGTCGGCGATGGCCAGGGCAATCATGCTGACGGAATGCAGTGAGTCCACCACGCCGGCACCCACGCGGACCGTACCTGAGGCTGGGGCTGCCCCGACGGCTATGGCTTGAATGAGGTGTCTGGCACCCAGAATCCGCATTACGGCCCGGACACGTGCATCCGGTTGTTGGCCTACCGCAACACGGTAAACCGGCGCCGGGAACGCCACCTGGCATAGGCCGTAAGCTCCCCGGGTGATCTCCAGGGCCCTCATCACTGCCGCCTCTTTCCCAGCAGCATAGGGAACAACGTCAACAATGCGGCCGCTGCTCCGCTCACGGCGAGAAGGGCGCCGTGGTGCTGGGATGCCCACAATTGGACGCTTCGGTCTGCTGAGCGGGCATCGAATGCGCCGTGGGTGCCGAAGTCCCGCTCTTCGTCGGTCGGTTTCCACAGGTTGACGGGTTGTTCGGGGTCGCGCGGTTGTGGCCTTTGCTGGGATTTGAATCCTGTCCGGGCAAGGTACCTGTCGAGCAGTCCGGGGGCGACGGCATTGGCCACCAGGGTGCCCATGGTGCTTCCGCCCACCCAGTACTCCCGGCGCTGCGGGTGCGCGGCGGCGTAAAGGACGCCACGCGCTGCGACTTCGGGCTGGTAGATGGGCGGCACCGGCTGGGCTTTGTTCGGCAGGCGGGAAAGCACCCAGCTGAACTGTGGGGTGTTGACAGCCGGCATCTGCACCATGGTGGTCCTGATCGGGCTTCGATCGTGAAGCAGTTCGCACCGAAGGGATTCGTTGAAGCCCTGGATGGCGTGCTTTGCACCGCAGTAGGCGGACTGGAGCGGGATTCCCCGATAGGCAAGAGCCGAGCCTACCTGGACAATGGTGCCCTGCCCCTGCTTCTTCATCCGGTCCAGAGCGATCATTGTTCCGTAGACGTAGCCAAGATAGCTGACCTCCGTGACCCGCTTGTATTCCTCGGGTTTAATCTGGTCAAAGGGGGCGAAGACTGAGGTGAAAGCTACGTTGACCCAGATGTCGATTGGGCCCAGTTCCCGCTCGACCCGCGTGGCGGCCTTGTCGAGGGCATCATGGTCGGCGGTGTCCACCGCGACCGTCAGTGCCCGTCCCCCTGCCGCTTCCACTTCCCTTGCGGCACCGGCCAGCCCTGCTTCACCGCGGGCGAGCAGGGCGACTGAGGCCCCTTGCTGGCCGAAGCCGACAGCCGTGGCCCGGCCGATACCACCGCTCGCGCCCGTTACAACGACTGTCCTGTCTTTGAAGGTGTTCATGCGTGCTCCTCGTCGTGCCTCGGTTACTTCGCCAAATAGCTGATCGGTAGTGCCCGCTGCTAGGAATTCAGTCCCCGCCACGGGGGCGGAGGATCCGCCAGCCGGCGCGAGGTCTCGAGCATGGCGGCGTGTACAAAGGCCTGTGGGAAATTCCCCCGGAGTTGGCGTTGCTCGACGTCATACTCCTCCGTAAAGAGGCCGGGAGAGCCGCAGGCAGCCCGGTTTCTTTCGAACCAGCGGGCCGCTTCGGTGGTCTCTCCGCTTTGATGGAGGGCCATGGCCATGTCGAAGCCGCACAGCAGGAAAGCTCCCTCCGACTTGGCCAGAGCCCGTCCGTCCTGGCGGAAGCGATACAGGTATCTATCACGGGCCAGGGTGTCTTGCACCGTCTTGAGAGTGGCTACCGACCGGGGGTCATCGGGCGGAAGAGCACCCCGGATCACCGGAAGAAGCAGGGACGCGTCGACGCGGTCATCATCCGGTGCGCGTTGCCACCGCCCGCTGGGGTGCAGGCAGTCGTTGGCCACGTCAGTAATCAGGGTGTCAGCCTGGGAGGTCCACTTCGCTCCCTGCTGCGGCGGTGCATTACGGCCAATGGCTCGCAGGCCTGCAGCGCAGATGAGGCGGGAGTGGGCCCACTTGCGGTTGTCGAGTTCCCACATGCCCGCGTCAGGTTCCTGCCACCGCGCCATGATCGCATCCGCGCAGATTTCTGCCGCCTTCCAGTGCTCAAGGTCCAGCCGGTCATTCTCGGCAGCGGCGGCGAACAGCAGCAGGGACTCCCCGAACGCGTCCAACTGGAATTGGTCATTGACCCAGTTGCCGGCCCGGCCGGCCCCACCCGGGTACCCGGGCAGCCCAACGTCCCATTCATCCGGGACCTTCCCGCCCTCGGTGGTGTAAGCCGGGCGCATGCCCGGTCCGTCAGTGAGCAGTCTGGAGGCAACAAAACCCACCGCATCATCCAGAAGTGGAAACATCTTGCAAGCCGCGACTGCCTGGCCGACATAACACTGGTCCCGGATCCACGCGTACCGGTAGTCGTAATTCCTCTTTTGCTCGGCCCGCTCAGGCAAGCCCATGGTGGACGCGGCCACCATCGCTCCCCCCACCCCCGTCATTCCGCGCAGAACCGCATACGACTGTCTGCAGTCGTCGGCAGATATCGTGTTATCAAACTGGGGAACCACCGAATGCCAGGCATTTTCTGTTGCGCTCCAGGCCGGCCCCGGCTCCACCGGCTCCACGGGCAGTTGGTGATCGGAGATTTCCAGCACCAGATCGTGATAGTCGCCTTCCGCCAGCTCAAAAACCGCTTCAAGACCATGTTCTCCGGACTTCGCCCCTGACGCACCGACCAGACGCACTTTGAGATTCCCGGAGCTCGCTGTCCAAACACCGTCGTGGCAGGAAAGCCGCGCCATCTTGTGCTTGCCGAAGTTCGCCCGTGCGTCCAGAATCATCCGCACCGACGCGGGACCCAGAACAGCAGAAATCCGGCGCAGCAGCACCGCCCGGGTTGGGTCCCCGGGATATGCCAGCGCTTCCCGGCATTCGATGATCCCCGCCCCCGTTACCCAACGGCTCACCCAAATCAGTGTTCCGTCCTCATACTGTCCGCCCCATACATAACGCGGATCAGTCGGACTTACGGCGAACGCTCCCGGACCACCCAGAAGACCCGAGAAAACGGCATCGTCATGCCAGCGCGGCGCGCACATCCACACCACGTCCCCCCGGGGACCTATCAAAGCAGCCCGGGCACCGTCAGCAACCATCGCATACTCCCGCAACACATGTGGGGGAAAGTCTGCCAAGGCGTCGAACATACCACCGAGTCTAGAGGTAATAGTTGCCTAAGCGCAATGGAAAACCGCAGATTGGCCAGCCGCACACCGAGGTCCACCGCTTTCCCTTCAAGGCCTTGATAGCACGGTGGATGCGTCACCTGCACCCATGGGTTCTTCTCCTGCCCCAAGACCCACAGGTGGAAAAATTCCCTCTTTCAATTGCGGGGGCGCAATGATACGTTATGTGCAATTAGATGCGGGAGTTCTAGCCCGGCCAGGAACTGGAAGAGCCGGAATGGAAGAAACCGCCGCACGTCAACTCCTCGCGGCGGCTAGCCCGGCACGGTTCACTTTCCATTGATCCGACGCCAAACGAAGACAGGATTAAAGGGAGGGACTGGCGATGGCTGGGTTTGTAGGCGAGATGCGCCGGAGCGGCAACGGCCTGCTGCTGCGTGCCTCGGTTATCGCGGCAGTAGGCGGCTTACTGTTCGGTTACGATACGGGGGTAATTTCGGGGGCGCTGCTCTTCATCAAAAGCGATCTGAACGCCAGTGCAGTCGCCCAGGAATGGATTGTGTCCTCCCTGTTGCTTGGTGCCATGCTTGGTGCCCTGATCTCCGGGTATCTCGCGGACAAGATCAGCCGGAAATGGACCAAGGTGATTTCCGGCTCCCTCTATGTCGTCGGCGCTTTGGGATGCGCCCTTTCGATTAGCGTTCCCATGCTGATCGGCTTCAGGTTCCTGCTGGGGGTATCAGTGGGCACGGCATCCTTTGTGGCGCCGTTATACATTTCCGAGGTAAGTCCGCCACGCGTCCGGGGTGGGCTGGTGTCCTTCAACCAACTCGCGGTCACCGCAGGAATCCTGCTGGCCTACATAGTGAACTTCGTGTTCCAGGGCTTCACTAACAATTGGCGCTGGATGCTCGGCTTCGGTGTCATCCCCGGCGCCGTGCTGGCCATCGGTATGCTGACCGTCCCCCACACCCCTCGCTGGCTTGTGCAGCAGGGACGTGGAGATGAGGCGCACAAGGTACTGGAGCGCTTGCGCGAGGGTGTTAAAGGTGCGCAGGTGGAACAGGAAATCCAAGACATAAAAGAGGCCAACGACGCTGAATCCGCAACGAAGGTTCGGGACCTGCTGAGGCCCGAAATACGTCCGCTGCTGTTGATCGGTCTAGGTTTAGCCGTTTTCCAGCAGTTCGTCGGCATCAACACGGTTATTTACTATGCTCCGACAATCCTCTCCGACACCGGACTGACAAAGAGCACCTCCATCACACAGACCCTGTTCGTCGGACTGACCAACCTGATATTCACTGTTATCGCAGTGCTTCTGATCGACCGACTGGGCCGGCGCAAACTGCTGCTCACCGGGACGGTGGGGCTTACGTTGTCCTTGGTACTGTTGGGCGTCTACTTCAGCTCCGGTGCCCTCCAGCAACACGCCGGCTACCTCGCCCTGGTGGGTCTGCTGCTTTACATCGCTTCTTTCGCCATTGGACTGGGCCCGGTCTTCTGGCTAATGATCTCCGAGATATACCCCACGGGCATCCGCAGCAAGGCCATGTCCGTGGCAACCCTGGTGAACTGGGGCGCCAACTTCCTGGTTGCCGCCACTTTCCTGAGCCTCGGCCAGGTGATCACCCGCCAGGGTACGTTCTACCTCTATGCCGGCCTTGGTGTCCTCGCGTTCCTGTTTTTCCTGAAGAAGGTTCCGGAGACAAAGGACCGGTCCTTGGAAAACATCCAGTCCGACCTGATGGCGAAGGACTCCCCCGGGACTAACCCCTGCTCCCCCAATGACGCCAGCCGGCACTTTTGGTCCCTTTGAAGGAAGCCCCTGAGACTTACCCACTACCCGAGGCTGGAATGACCAGCAGAAAGAGGACGGCATGCACCACTTGTTTGACCCTCGGGCAAGCCAGAGATCCTCGGCGCACGAACAGTTGTATGCCGCTATCGAGCTCACCTACACCGTGGTCGATTTCGCCGCTGCCGGCCTTTTTATCATCGGCAGCATCCTGTTCTTTTCTCCGGATGCCACGGACCCGGCGCTCTGGTGCTTCCTCATCGGGTCCATTTGTTTCGCCCTTAAGCCGACGCTGCGCCTCATCCGGCAGTTCCGCTACCTCAAGCTGGACAAGATCGACTCACTGGCCCGGGACGAACAAAGCCACCGGTGAGGGGACCATCTGATGCGGACGTCACCCCTGGGTGTTTATTCAGCGTCTCGGTCTGGACAGCTACGGCGCACCGGGCCCGGGCCTCCTCCGACTCCGTGTCTTGCGGAGCAACCAGTTCGCCAGGAGAGCCAAACCACCGGCCGCAGCAATAGCGATGGAAAGTCCGCCCAGGTGTTCCAGGCTGCGGGATGAACTGAACTCCATCTCGGTTCGTGCCTGGTGTGCCTGATCCGCCACGGATTCCAACGCTACCGGGGTTGGGAGTTTCCCGAGCCACTGGCGGTCCCGGGTGTGCCGGCTAATTTCGCCGGGGCTCGCGCCCGGGCCCCGTCCATCCAGAAGCGCGGCGCGCATGCGGGCAAGTTCTTGTTGGACTGTGTCGGTGCCGTAACTGGCCATACCCAACAGTGTGCTCCGTGTCCTTCTTTTCGGCCAGTGGAGTCCGCGAGGGCAGGCCTTCCAAACATTGAATCGCAGCGGCGGGGCGTCCAATTGTCATCGCCGGGTATTGAGGAGGACGTATGCCTGAATTTTTTCCCGCGTGGGTGGTGATAACCCATTTTTTGAATCTTGCCTTGATGTTGATGCTCTTCCGGTCCGGCATAGAGGTTCTGTCAGCCTTCCCCAAGTTGTACTGGCATGATGACTGCCCGCCCGGACGTCAATGGCTGCGGTTGTCGAAGAAAAGTTTCGGGGCCGACTCGCGTAAACCATGGACGTCTCTGGACGAGGAGGAGTCCTGGTCACCGGTGGTTGCCCTGCCGGGCAGAAAAAACCTCGGTCTGGGCCGGCACTGGCACTTCATGACCGTCGAATTCTGGATACTCACCGGCATCGTGTATGTCGCCACCATGTTTGCCACCGGCTATTGGCAGTACATCGTTCCCACCCATTGGTCGATCATCCCCGATTCGCTGAAGGCAGTCGGAACCTACCTGCAATTCGAGTTTCCAGCCAAGATCCCCGGTCAACCGTTCGAACCGGCCCAAAAACTTGCCTACTTCGTGGTGATCTTCATTCTGGCACCACTGCAGATCCTGACCGGTGCAGCAATGTCACCTTCCGTGCTTGCCCGCTTCCCCCGCTACGGCAAGCTGTTCGGCGGCAAGCAGGGAGCACGCAGCCTCCACTTCCTGATCATGTGTGCTTTCGCGGCGTTCACCGTCGTACACGTGTTCATGGTCATCATCCATGGCCTTCCGCAGGGATTCGCCGCCATCGTTCTCGGAAACCCCAATGGCGACCGCCGGCTGGCCACGGGCATCGGACTCGCCGGGCTCCTGGCAATCGTGATTTTCCATGTGGTCATCACCTGGTTCTCGCTGCGTTACCGCCGCCGCACGCAACGACTTCTGGGCAGGATAGTCAATCCATTTGAACGGGTCATATCCCGGGCCGGCACTTCACGCCAGCGTTTCTCTCGAAGCGACATCTCCCCCTATTTCCGTGTCAACGGTTACCCACCGCCCAGCAAGGCCTATGAGCAGATGGCAACCAACGATTTCCGTGACTACCGCCTGGCCGTCGGCGGCCTGGTTGCAGAACCCATATCATTCTCGCTGCAGGAATTGCGGGAGCTCGGCGATCAACGGCAGATCACCAAGCACAACTGCATTCAAGGATGGACAGCCATTGCTGAATGGGCAGGGATTCCCCTGTCCGACATCATGCAAAAAGTCAAACCCCACCCCGACGCCAAGCATGTGGTGTTCTACGGCATGGACGACAAAGGCCTGACCGAAGGGGAAGGCCGGTACGGCTTCTACTACGCATCCATCCCTATATACCTAGCTTCGCAGCCACAAGCACTCCTAGCCCTGGAGATGAACGGGGCACCACTGCCCATCGAACACGGAGCACCCCTGCGGCTCAGGCTTGAGACTCAACTCGGATACAAAATGATCAAATGGATCCAGGGCATCGAATTCGTCACCGACGTCAAGGACATCGGAATGGGAATGGGCGGGTGGCGCGAAGACCAGCAGTTCTACGCCAACGCCGCCGGAATTTAGCACTGCTGGAACCATGGCCTGATGAATATCAGGAACCAGCAAGCTGTTTTCGCCCTCATTTCTTGATGTTTCTCCCGAACAAGGCCCAGGACCAGAAAGAACACACCCTCAGCGTGTGGCTGCACGCCCAACGCATCGACTACGGAGCCGGGAAACTCATCCCGGCCAAGAAATCACAATTGAACAAAGTCATGCTGGGCTGGCGGCAAGGCAGACCGCGACGCGGTCCGAACAGTCGAACGGTCGCCAAGAACCTTGGACATGCCCGAATAACGGACTCCTAGGCTCTCAGGTCAAAGTCCAGGTCCTCGAAGGCTCCCAGTTCCGGTCAAGTGGGGCCCACGAACAGGACTAGCAGGTGAACTCGTCGTCAGCCGGGGGATGACCCGGACCACGAGCTCTTAGGCGATGAACTCCCCAACAGGGTTCAGCCCGTCGAGGACATCAGCCTCGTCCAGCTAAAGAACGACAGCCTTCGTATCTGGGCCTTGCCGGATTTCAGGGCCTCCAGGGAGTTCTCGTGGGATTCCTTGAGGTCAGTGCACAGCTCATCGTGGTCCGTTGGCACGGAGATGCAACTCTTTCTTCTCGATTCCTTTGTCGGTTTCCGGCCTTCATCAGGCTGACAGAATCGCCATTATCGGCTCTTCGGCTTTGCCTGCTGGAAGGGGGGCCGGCGTCCCTTGTTTAGATGGCCTGCTTCAG
>NZ_JARVSF010000007.1 GCF_030209355.1 Pseudarthrobacter sp. fls2-241-R2A-127 | reverse complement strand
CAACCTAAGAGGTCTTCACCTATTCACGATGTAACCAACGTCCTGACTCAGTACAGCTAGGCGACCGGCGAAGGGCCGCCCGGCTGGGTGTAATGCTGGGTTTGCTCGATCTGTACCACTTTCGGATCCGTTTCGTCCGCGGCGTAGTCCGTCGGCCGGGTCAGGTCCTCCCCTGTCCGGACCTTCAGCGCCCGCAACACCACGGTCAGGACGACGGCGACCACCAGGTTGAGCGCGAACGCTGACACGGCGATGTACACGCTGAAGTCCGTCCCCGGGATGGCGGCCACCGAGCCGCCAAAATGCGCCTTCGTGACCGGATTGACCACGTTGTAGGCGGAAACGGTTCCGAAGACGATGCCCACCGCCCAGCCGGCCAGCAGGGCCCACCGGTCAAACCAGCGGGTGTACAGGCCGGCCACCACGGCCGGGAACGTCTGCAGGATCCAGATGCCGCCCAGCAGCTGCATGTTGATGGCAGCGGACTGGTCCATCGCGATGACAAAAACCAGGGCGCCCACCTTCACCACCAGGGAGACGATCTTGGATACTTTCGCCTCGGTCCTGGCATCGACGTCGGGCCGGATGAAGTCGCGGTAGATGTTGCGCGTGAACATGTTCGCGGCCGCGATGGACATGATTGCTGCCGGCACCAGGGCGCCAATGGCGATGGCGGCCAGCGCGATTCCGGCGAACCAGGCCGGGAAGTGGTCAAGGAAAAGCTGTGGAACCACCAGTTGCGGGTTGACCGATCCATCCAGGTCGATGGGCTTGGTGCCGGCCTGGATGGCAACGAATCCCAGCAGCGCCAGGAAACCGAGCATCAGCGAGTACAGCGGCAGGATCGCGGCGTTGCGGCGGATGGTGTTCCGCGCCTTCGAGGCAAGCACGGCCGTCACCGAGTGCGGGTACATGAACAGTGCCATGGCCGACCCAAGCGCCAGTGACCAGTACGCGGAGTAGTTGGCGGCGCCGGGGATGAAGGCGCCGGCCGGCTTGCCCGTGGCCTGGCTGACAGTGCCCAGCTTGGCCTGCGCGGAGTTGAAGATCGTGTCCCAGCCGCCGAACTTGATGGGCAGGTAGATGACTGCCACGATGACGGCGAGGTAGATCAGCAGGTCCTTCACCACCGCGATCATGGCCGGTGCCCGCAGGCCCGAGGTGTACGTGTACGCGGCGAGGACCACGAAGGCCAGGATCAGCGGCAGGTCGGTCAACAGTACGTTGCCGGAGCTTCCCAGGCCCAAGACCGTCAGGACCGCCTTGATACCGACCAGCTGCAGTGCGATGTAGGGCATGGTGGCTACGATTCCGGTCACGGCCACGGCCAGGGAGAGCCAGCGGCTGCCGTACCGGCCGCCCACGAAGTCCGCGGAGGTGACATAGCCGTGGCGGTGGGAGACCGACCACAGCCGGCTCATGATGATGAAAATGATCGGGTAGAGGACGATGGTGTAGGGGACGGCGAAGAAGCCGCTGACCGCGCCCGTGGCCCACATCGCCGCCGGGACTGCTACGAAGGTGTAGGCGGTGTAGAGGTCTCCGCCCAGCAGGAACCAGGTGATCCAGGTTCCGAAGCCGCGACCGCCCAGTCCCCACTCGTCGAGGCTGTGCAGGCCCTCCACCTCGGATCCACGCCGCCACTTGGCGGCGAGGAACCCCATCACCGCCACGACCACAAACAGCAACACCACAATGATCAGGGCGGTCCAGTTGATTTCGCGTCCGTTCATGGCCGGTCCCCTCCCAGCCCGGCCCCGGCGGAGGTGCCGCCCACCTTCGGGGCGCCGCCCGCTCGTGCCTCGGCACGGCGTCGTCGGTCTTCCCTGTTGACCAGCCAGTAGGCTGTGCCGGTCAGCACCGCTGAAACCGGGACCCAGGCCAGCTGGTACCAGTAGAAGAACGGCATGCCGCCCAGCCGGGGGGCATCGAATGAGTACAGCTGCGGCATCAGCGGGAGCAGAATCGCGGCCGCCAGCAGTACGCCCGCACCAATGTACGGGGCCGGCCGGGCCGGCCCGCGGATGGCCGTATCACGGGAAAGTGGCGTTCCGTGGGGAAACGCTTCACCATTCGCGCCGTAGCCGGAATCACCTGCATGGGACATCTGCGACCTCCTCGTCAGCGACGTCCCGAAGCTGAGCTCCGGGTTAGTCCGGCCCAGCGGCGGGACCGTGTGCCCTCCATGAACAGTTGTACCCCCGTTTGACCTGCGCGGGAAGAGTTTGGCATGGGGTCTGCTCCGATTCCGGACGCAACGAAAAAGGGGAACCATCACCAAGTGATGGTTCCCCTTTTCCAAGCTTTGCACGGTGGAGCTGAGGGGACTCGAACCCCTGACCCCCTGCATGCCATGCAGGTGCGCTACCAGCTGCGCCACAGCCCCGTACGAAGTGTTCCTTCCGGCCAAATTCCCCGGAGCAACCTGACCAGAGTAATGCACTTTTGCGCTGGACGCCAATCGGGTGTCTACGGTCCCGCTGGCCTCCACCGGCTGCCGCCGGAACCTGCGCCAGTGCACGGCCGCGAACGCAGCGCAAACAAAAAATCCGCCGGAACCATGATGGTTCCGGCGGATCTACCGGTGGAGCTGAGGGGACTCGAACCCCTGACCCCCTGCATGCCATGCAGGTGCGCTACCAGCTGCGCCACAGCCCCGGAATGTTGCCGCTCCGAGAAGCTTCCTTCCGGGTCTCCCCCGAAGCAACTCAAATATCTTAGAACAGCAATTCCGAAAATTCCAAATCGGGAATATTCGCGGAGCCGGGTGCGGCTACTCGCCGTCGGACACCGCGCCGGCCTGGGCCGGGACGTCCTCGGCCAGCTGCAAGTCCACCACAGGGCAGTCCTTCCAGAGCCGTTCGAGGGCGTAGAACACGCGGTCTTCCTCGTGCTGGACGTGGATGACGATGTCCGAGTAATCCAGGAGTACCCACCGGCCGCCGGACCGGCCCTCACGGCGCACCGGGCGGAGGTCCTGCTTGGCGAGTTCTTCCTCGATGCCGTCAACAATGGCGTTGACCTGGCGTTCGCTGGGCGCGGAGGCAATGAGGAAGACGTCGGCCAGGGCCAGCCGTTCGCTCACGTCCAGGGCCACGATGTCGTGGGCTATCTTGTCAGCGGCAGCCTTGGCGGCCGTACGGGCCATGGCGATGGACGATTCTGTTGCAGTCACGGGACTCCTTGTTTGGGTTAAGTGTTCGATGCCGCTGTTTGGGTCAGCGGGACATGCCGGTGACGATCAGGATGATGCCGGCAACGAGTGCCAGGATCCCGAACGCGAGGACGCAGAACTGGAGGACGCGGTTACGCCGCGCCCTGGTGAGCCCCGCCGTTGCGGCGTCCAGTGGATCAAGGCCATAGGCGGACCTGGCCGGCACCCGGGGAAGGTCCTCGAACAGGTCTTCAGACTGGGCTTCGGCACCCGTTGCCGGTTTGGGCCGGCTGGCCGCCTTGGCGGCCGCTTCGGCCCTCGCGATTACCTGGGACCGGCCGGTACCGGAATCGGCGGGGGCTGTTTTGGTGCGCGCTGCGGGGCGGCGTTTGCCGGGACCCTGGACCTTGGTGCCGGGCCGGGTGGTGACCGGGACATGCGAAGTTGCCGGCGCTTTCATCACCGGGCGCTCGACGCCGGGCACCTGGACGAACTCAAGCGGCGTGACCATGGCAAGGTTGCTGGCGGTGGACGGGCCGGCGTTGTCCCGGGAGCCCGCGTCCGGTGCGGGAGGTGCGGGGACCGCGGCCTGGCCCCCCGCCTGTTCGGCGAGTTTCTGCCGGGCCATCGCCCGCCGGTTCATGACCGCAGCCCGCTCGGCCAACGCGATCTGTTCGGCCAGGATTGCCGGATCCACTGCTTCGGGGTCCTGGGAGGCAATGTGCTCCATTTTGGCGATCTGGTTCCGCGCCTGCGCGGCGATGAGCGCGCGCGCTTCCAGAGCCTGCTCCACCGTCATACCGTCCGGCGCCTGGTTCGGGCTTCCCGTAGTCCCAGGGGTGGTGGTGTCCGCCGTCGCGGCGTCCTTTCCGGCGTCGGGCTTGGCCGCGGGCGCGGGAGTCCGGGTGGCCGGCGGGGCGCTTGGGCCTGCTGCGGGTGGAACCACCGGGTTCGCCTGCGTCAGGGCCTGCTCCTTGAGCTGCTGCAGCCGCAATTGTCGTCGGGTGGGCGGCCCGCCGGCGGACAGCTGCCCTTCCTTCTCCTCGAGCTCCTTGATGGTGCGGAGGGCGGCGCGGTCGCGGGCACGGATCTGCGATGAGCGCTGGGGGGCGCCCTGGCCTGGTACGGACTGCGGACGCGCGGCGGTCTCGGCAGTTGAGGGCAAGGCAGGGCTGGGTACAGGATCCTGGGTGGCAGGTTCCTGGCTGGCAGGTTCGGGTGCCCCGGCGGCCGGCCGATTCGCGGCAGGCGGGACTTGTTCCGTGGTGGCCGGGGTTCCCTGTTGGGCGTCCCTGGCCTTCCGGAGTTCCCGGCGGCTGCGGATAGGAGGCTGTTCCTGACTCATTGAGAACTCATTCAGTACTGGCTGGTTCGCGTGCTTCGGAAAGTGGTTCGTCCGCGCCTGCCGGCGGATCGGCGTAAAGATCGTACTTGGCGATGTATTGCACCACCCCGTCCGGGACCAGGTACCAGACCGGATGGTTCGCTGCCACGCGGGCCCGGCAATCGGTGGACGAGATTGCCATGGCAGGGACTTCCAGGAGGCTGACGTCCTTGCGGCCCATCCCGTCAAGGACGTGTCCCGGGCGGGTAACTCCCACGAAGTGTGCCAGCGACCAGAGCTCGTCAATGTCCTTCCAGGACAGGATCTGCGCCAGGGCGTCAGCACCCGTGATGAAGAACAAGTCGGCATCCGGCCGCTGGGCCCGAAGATCGCGCAGGGTGTCGATGGTGTACGTGGGACCTGGCCGGTCCACGTCAACCCTGCTGACGGTAAAGCGCGGATTGGAGGCCGTGGCGATCACGGTCATCAGGTAGCGGTGTTCAGGCTCACTGACCTGTTTCTGGGACTTTTGCCATGGCTGCCCGGTGGGGACGAAGACAACCTCGTCGAGGTCGAATTCGGCCGCGACTTCGCTGGCTGCCACCAAGTGCCCATGGTGGATTGGATCGAATGTCCCGCCCATGACACCAAGCCGCAGCCTTCCCCGGGCACCATTGCGGTGCAGGTTGCGCGGAATGTTAGTGGCCCTGCCCGCGATCGTGCTTGTTCGGGTGCTGGCGATGCGGATCCGCGTGCTCGTCGGTAGCTGCGTGCCGGTTGCCCAAGTTGTTGTAGGACCAGGCGACGAACAGCAGGACCACCAGGAGGGCGAACATTGACACTCCGAAGACCCACGGCTGTGCCAGCAGCGGTGCAGGCTCTTCATGGGCTGCGTCGCCTGCGGCGGCGATGGACGTGACGATCTGCTGGAGCAGCATTTTCTCCCCTATGTTCAAGGATTTTCAGGCAGCGGAACCTTCCGCCGCTTTCTAAGGTTCTGGTCTATGTTACCGCGTTGCTACCCGCGGACTTGGCCTTCGCCTTGGACAATCCACTTCGTGGTGGTCAGCTCGGTCAGGCCCATAGGACCGCGGGCGTGCAGCTTCTGAGTGGAGATCCCCACTTCCGCACCGAGGCCGAGTTCGCCGCCGTCGGTAAAGCGGGTGGAGGCGTTGACGATTACCGCCGCTGAATCCACCTCCGCGATGAAACGCTCCGCGTTGGCAAGGCTGTTGGTGAGGATCGCTTCCGTGTGCCCCGTGGACCACGTGCGGATGTGCTGGATGGCTTCGTCAAGGCTGTCCACCATGGCCACGGCAAGGTCCAGGTCCATGTATTCCGTGGCCCAGTCCGCATCTGTGGCCGGCTCCGCCTCGAGCCCGGCGGGCAACGCAGCGCTGATCCGCTGGTCAACGTGCAGTCGGACCCCCGCGTTTCGAAGGGCCGTTGCAACGGCGGGGAACACGGTGGTGCCGGAGTGGACCAGCAGGGTTTCCACGGTGTTGCAGACGCTTGGCCGCTGGGTCTTGGCGTTGAGCAGGATCTCCACCGCCATGGACTCGTCCGCGGATTCGTCCAGGAAGATATGGACGTTTCCCTCACCCGTCTCGATGACCGGTACTGCAGAATTGGTCACGACCGTCTGGATAAGGTCCCGGCCGCCGCGGGGAATCAGGACATCGACCCTGCCGCGGGCCTTCATCAGGACGTTGGCGCCGGCGCGGCCGAACTGGTCGACAGTCTGGACGGCGTCGGCCGGCAGGCCCACCGATTCGAGGGCTTCGCGCAGTACCCGCACCAGGACCTGGTTGGTGGCTTCTGCTGCACTGCCGCCGCGCAGGATCACGGCGTTGCCGCTCTTGAGCGCCAGCCCGGCGATGTCCACGGTGACGTTGGGGCGTGCCTCGTAGATCGCTGCCACCACGCCCATGGGCACGTTGACCTGGCGCAGGCGCAGTCCGTTGGGAAGGGTTTGGCCGCGCACCACGTTGCCTACGGGGTCCGGGAGGTTGGCCAGGTTCTCGAGCGCAGCGACCAGGCCGTCAATGCGGCTTTCGGTGAGGGTGAGCCGGTCCAGGAGCGCCTTGGAGGTGCCATTGTCCTTGCCGCGCCGGACGTCCATGGCGTTGGCGGCCAGGATGGCCTGCGCATTCTCCCGCAGGGCCTCGCCAACAGCGCGGAGGCCGCGGTCCTTCCATGCCCGGTTGGCGGTGGCCATGCTGCGGGCGGCGCGGCGGGAGCGGTCCGCGATGGCGTGGACTGCACTTTCAACATCTGTTGCGGAGGCCGGCACGCCTGCTGCCTGTCCTGCCGCCGGACCCGGCTGCGCATGGGCAGCAGTGGTTCCGGTAGTTTCAGCGGCGTGGGTCAGGGCTTCAGTCATGGTCCAAGTTTAGGCGAGCCGGCTGCTTAGACCAGCACCAGGTCATCTACATGAACAACTTCGCGGTCATAGCCGCTGCCGAGTTCCTCGCCCAGCTCCCGGGTGGAGCGTCCGAGCATGTTCGGCAGCTCGTGGGATGAGTAGTTGACCAGTCCCCTGGCAACAACGGTGCCATCGGCGCCGGCCAGTTCGACGGCGTCGCCCGCTTCGAAGTCGCCGTGCACGGCGGAGATGCCCGCCGGCAGCAGCGAGGTGTGGTGGTGGCGTACCGCCCGTACTGCGCCGTCGTCCAGGACCAGGCGGCCCTGGACGGAAGCGACGTGGGCCAGCCACAGCAGGCGCACGGGCTTGCGCGAGCCGTTCACGGAGAACCAGGTGCCGACGTCTTCGCCGTTCAGGGCCGCGGCCGCGTTGGGCGTGGAGGTCACCAGGGCGTGGATTCCCGAGCTTGCGGCCATGCCGGCCGCTTCCACCTTGGTCATCATTCCGCCGGTGCCCACTCCGGCCTTGCCTGCTTTGCCGATGGACACACCCTCGAGGTCGTGTGCGCCCGTGACCAGGGGGATGCGCTTGGCACCGTGGGCGGGCGGCCCGTCGTAGAGGGCGTCGACGTCGGACAGCAGCACGAGCGCGTCGGCGCGCACCAGGTGCGCCACCAGGGCGGCGAGCCGGTCATTGTCGCCGAAGCGGATTTCGTGTGTGGCCACGGTGTCGTTCTCGTTGACGACGGGCACCACCCCGAGGCTGAGCAGCCGGTCCATGGCGCGGAGGGCGTTGGTGTGCTGGCTGCGCCGCATCAGGTCCTCTGCCGTGAGCAGGACCTGGCTGACGGTGACGCCATGGGCGCCGAACGCCTGCGTGTACCGGGCCATGAGGAGGCCTTGGCCAACGCTGGCCGCGGCCTGCTGGGTGGCCAGGTCGCGGGGACGCTTGGCCAGTCCCAGCGGGGCCAGCCCGGCGGCGATGGCGCCGGAGGAGACCAGGATGATCTCGGCTCCCGCGTTGCGCTTGGCGGCCAGGGCATCGGCCAGTGCGGTGAGCGACTCCTCGGAAATGCCGCCCTTGATGCTGGTGAGTGAGGAGGACCCCACTTTCACCACGATGCGGCGGGCACCTGCCAGCAGGCTTCTGTCCGCGGAGCCCGCAACGGGCGCCGCGTCCACGACCCTAGAGGTCATCGTCCGCTTCCATTCCGCTGTCCTTGACGGACTGGGCAGCACGGCGTGCGCTGACGGACTCGGTCCAAATACCGGCCTTGCGTTCGGCCTCGAGTTCGGCGCGGGCGGCAGCCTTGGCGTCGCGGCGTTCCTGCTGCTCCTCACGCTTCTGGCCGCGCGTGGGCCGGTCGCCAATATCAGCGAACCTGACGTCCGTGCCACGGGGCGAGGCCAGGAGTTCGGCGCCCGCCATCATGGTGGGCTCCCAGTCGAAGACGACGCCGTCGTCCCCGCCAATGACCACGGTGTCCCCCGGCTTGGCGCCCTGCTTGAACAGTTCTGTTTCCACGCCGAGCTTGGCCAGCCTGTCGGCAAGGTAGCCGATGGCTTCCTCGTTGGTGAAGTCCGTCTGCTTGACCCAGCGCTCGGGCTTCTCGCCGAGGACCCGGAACAGCGGCTCCAGGTTCTTTTCCTCACGGCGGATCTTGAAGCCGGTTTCGTTGACGGCACGCGGCCGCAGCACGACGGGCTGGACCTTGGGCGGCTCGGCGGCAACGGCGTCGCGCGCGGCTTGGACGATCTCCGCCATGGCGAAGCCGAGCTGGCGGAGGCCCTCGTGGCTGGTGGCGGAGACCTCGAAGACACGGTATCCGCGCGATTCCAGTTCCGGGCGCACGAATTCGGCCATATCCTTGCCATCGGGCAGGTCCACTTTGTTTAGGGCGACAAGGCGGGGGCGATGGTTGAGCGGAACCACCTGGCCGTCGGAACCCGCATAGCTCATGTCCACCGCGTACTTTTCGAGTTCGCCCTCGATGATGGCGAGGTCCGAAAGCGGATCGCGGTCGGATTCGAGGGTGCCGCAGTCAAGCACATGGACCAGGGCGGCGCAGCGCTCAACGTGGCGCAGGAAGTTGTGGCCCAGGCCCTTGCCTTCGCTGGCGCCTTCGATCAGGCCGGGGACGTCGGCGATGGTGAAGCGGACATCGCCTGCCTGCACCACGCCCAAGTTGGGGATCAAGGTAGTGAAGGGGTAATCGGCAATCTTGGGCCGGGCCGCTGACATTGCGGCAATCAGGCTGGACTTGCCCGCGGACGGGAAGCCCACCAGGGCGATGTCCGCGATGGATTTCAGTTCCAGGACCACATCGCGGGAGTCGCCTTCGATTCCCAGCAGGGCGAAGCCCGGTGCGCGCCGCTTCTGCGAGGACAACGCAGCGTTGCCCAGGCCGCCCAGTCCGCCGGCTGCGGCAATGTACTCGGTGCCCTCCCCTACGAGGTCCGCCAGCACGGTGCCGTCCTTTGACTTGACGACGGTGCCGTCCGGAACGGGAAGGACCAGGGTTTCGCCGTTCTTGCCGCCGCGCCAGTCGCCCATGCCGGGGCCTCCGTTGCTGGCGTGCCGGTGCGGGGCGTGGTGGTAATCGAGGAGGGTGGTGGTCTGGTGGTCCACCCGGAGGATCACGTCGCCGCCGTTGCCACCGTTGCCGCCGTCGGGGCCGCCGAGGGGCTTGAACTTCTCACGGTGGACGGAAACGCATCCATGGCCGCCGGTTCCGCCGGATACGTGCAGTACTACCCGGTCTACAAAGCTGGCCACGGGGATCTCCTCAGAATGCTGTTTACGCGGCGCCCGGGGACGCCACAACGATTGTAATGCGGTTAAAAGAACAGTGGAGCGGGCCCTCAGGCCCGCTCCACCGCTTCAAGACTGGTTGTTACTCTGCGGCTGCAGCAGCAACGATGTTGACCACGCGACGTCCGCGGCGGGTACCGAATTCAACGGCGCCCGGGGTCAGTGCGAACAGGGTGTCGTCACCGCCGCGGCCTACGCCGGCGCCCGGGTGGAAGTGGGTGCCACGCTGGCGGACGATGATCTCGCCTGCCGAAACGACCTGGCCGCCGAAGCGCTTGACGCCGAGGTACTGAGCGTTGGAATCGCGGCCGTTGCGAGTGGAGCTCGCGCCCTTTTTATGTGCCATCTGAAATGCCTGCCTCTAAATTCTGGGGAATCTGTTGAAATACCTGAACAGTAACCGGTGGTTACTTGATGCCGGTGATCTTGACCTTGGTCAATTCCTGGCGGTGACCCTGGCGCTTCTTGTAACCGGTCTTGTTCTTGAACTTCTGGATGACAATCTTAGGACCACGCAGGTCCTGGAGGATTTCAGCCGTAACAGTTACCTTGGCCAGGTCCTTCGCTGCGGAGGTGACCTTGTCACCGTCAACCAGGAGCAGTGCGGGCAGCTCAATGGTGCTGCCGGCTCCACCGGCGACGCGGTTCAGGGTAACGAAGTCTCCAACGGAAACCTTCTCTTGGCGGCCGCCTGCGCGGACAATCGCGTACACCACTTGGGAACTCACTTCTCTCGACGTTTATAACAAAATTTGCGTGCGGAACCGACTCACTAAAAGCCTGGTTTCTCGCTGTGCCTCAACGCCGTGGGGTCATAACCCAAGTGTTGGCGTAAGCACCGAAGATCCAGAATACGCTAAATCCGTCTCCAGCCGCAAATGAGGCTGGTTCCGGCGGGCCGGCTGTGATAGTAACCACAACCCGGCATGCAGCGCCGCAACCGTGCGTATCCATTGTAGCCGCGTCGCCGCCGCAGGACGTCAGGAGTGGATGCGCGGCGCGTCGAAGAATTCCACTTCAAGCCGGCAGGACTGTTTAAACGCCGTCAGCATGGCGGCCTGTTCGTGGTCGGAGGCCTTCCGGCCGGCCGTGTCCACGATGGCGATGGCCTGCCGGGTGGCCTCTGCGAAGCCCTCGTCGGCGTAGGTGCGGAGCCAGGCAGCGTAGGCGTGCCCGTCCGGTTCGCCCGCGGCGAGGAACTGGGCGTGCAGTGTCCGGCCAACCTCGGCGTAGAGCCAGAAGCAGGGCAGGACGGCGGCGGCAAGGACCGCATAGCTGCCCGACGCCGACACGGCAGTGAGGTGGTCAACGTAGGACTTGGTCACGGGTCCGAGGCCCGTCTGTGACGGCCGGGTGCTGAGCCATGAGCGGTGCAGTTCCGACTCCACTTCCAGGCACTGCCGTGCCGACCCTGCCCAGAACAGCTGCTCCGCCTCGGTGGGGGCCAGGGCGCTGGCCCGGGCGAGGACCCGTGAGTAGCCGTTGAGGTACTGGGCGTCCTGGGCGAGGTAGTAGGCAAAGTCTTTCTCGGCCAGTTCGCCCGAGACCAGACCGTGAATGAAGTCCAGGGCGTAGATGTCAGCCAGGTCCTGCCGGGCTTCGGCCCAAAGCCGGGCAGCGAAGCCGCCTTCCCGGAACTGGGGCCGAACATGGTGGAAGTGGTGTACGGGTCCGCTCCCCTGGCCAACCTCGAGCTTGCCGGACTCCTCAAGCGCTCCGGCCAGCCACGGCTTGACCGTCCGCAGTGACGCCTCCCAGTCGCCCAGCCGGGCCTGGACCGTTGCCATGGCGGAAGACAGCGAACAGCCCGTGCCGTGGCTGTTCCGGGTGTTGATGCGGGTGCCAGGCACTTCGACGACGTCACGGGCCAGCACGCCGACGGTGTTCACAAGCGCGTCCGGGCAGCCCTCGCCTGACAGGTGTCCGCCCTTGACCAGGACCGTGGCCCCGGTGGCATCCGCCAGGCGCCTGCCCTGCTCCAGGGCGGCGCCCCAGTCCCCCGCAGGCTCTTCGCCCACCAGCATGGCCAGTTCCGGCAGGTTGGGGGTGATGAGGTGGGCAAGGGGCAGCAGCTCGCGCAGGGCGGCTTCGGCGGATTCCTTCAGCAGCCGGTCGCCGCTGGTGGCCACCATTACCGGGTCCAGGACCACGACGGCGGGACGCACCTTCTCGAGCCATTGGCGGACGGTGCGGATCACCGCTTCGTCACCGAGCATCCCGATCTTGACGGCGTCGATGGTGATGTCGTCGCTGACGGCGTCAAGCTGCTGGGCCAGGAATGCAGCCGGCGGAACGTGGACGGCCACAACGCCGCGGGTGTTCTGGGCGGTGAGTGCGGTGATGGCGGCCATGCCGTAGCCGCCGTGCGCTGCAATGCTTTTGAGGTCCGCCTGGATTCCTGCGCCGCCGGATGGATCGGAGCCCGCGATGGAGAGGACGCGTGGTACCTCCCGCCCCGCCGGGATCCCGGACGTAGCAGTGGAAGCAGCTGGCAGGGGCATGGAGAGGGTCGAAGACAACAGACATCCCTTCGCCGGTACTAGCCGGACAGGTTCAACGGGTGTGGATCTCAGCCGGCCTTCTGCGCGGCACCCCGTGTCGGTTTCCCAGCCTAGCCGGTGGCGTGCGGCCACGGTAAAGGTGACAGCCGCCGAATGCAGGAAGTCCCCGCCGTATGGACTGTTCCCCCCGACATACAAGGGGGAATGGTCCACGCGGCGGGGACTTCCCTGGCAACCTTCGTGGCGTCTTAAAGCTCCGAAGCCGGCACCCCGACACCCAGGATGATCGGTCCCTCTGACCGCTTGCCGGCATCAGCCGGCACTGCCGTCTGCTGCTGCGCGGGTTTAGGGGCCTTGGCAGCGTGCGAGTGCCCGGTGGTGGCGGCCTGGACGTTCTCATGGTGCTCGACGGCGGTTTCGTTCGCGGCACCCTGGGCACGGCTGGCCGCCCGGTGGCGGCGCGGCCTGCGCTGCCTGGTCTGCTCCAGCGTGTGATCGGAGTAGTCCTTCTCAGCCGGTGCTTCCCCTGCGTGTGCCCGGGCTTCGCCGCCCTGCGGCCGGCGCTCCTGCGCGGCCTGTTCCGTGGCCGGCTCGGCGGCTGCGGCGTTCACCGGCGCGGCCTGGACGGCGGATGCCGGCTGGCCGAGGTGCGCGAATGCTTCCGCGAGCCGGTCCAGGGTCAGGGCGGGCTGGGGGTGCTGCTCCTCCGCGTGCTCCACGAACGGGAGCGGGACTTTCTCGCCACCGAACGTCAGGACTGCTGCGGGACGCCCGTGCGTATCGGCGTCGTGCTTCTCCCCCTCAGCGTCAGCGTCCGGAGCGGGCTGGACCGGCGCCGGCTGGGCCGTAGCCTGCTCTGCCGGCGCGTGCCGGGCGGCTGCCAGCTCGTCGTCGTGCAGGTGCGCCGCGTGGGCGGCTGCAGCGATGTTCGCCAGGGCAAGCCGGGTGGCCTCGGCCTTGGCGTGCCGCTCGGCGTCGGCGGCATCCGGCTGGACGGTGTGCACATGCACTGCCGGTGCCGCTACCGTCTCGGCCTGCTGGCCGCCGCGTCCCCGGCGGCGCTTCCGCTCGGGGCGCACGCCTGGCTGTCCGGCGTCTGCCCGCTGCCCTTCGGGGCGGTTGGCATCTCCACGGACCTCCACGCGGGTGTCGGGGCGGTTGTCGGCCCGCTGGACGTGGTGTTCGGCGGCCACGATGTTGGCGCGGCGGTGCTCCACGGGATCGTCGTGGGTCACCACGCCTCGTCCGGCGCACGCCTCGCACTGCTCGCCGAAGACTTCCAGCAAGCCGGTGCCCATGCGCTTTCGGGTCATCTGGACCAGGCCCAGGGACGTGACCTCGGCAACCTGGTGCTTGGTCCGGTCGCGGCCCAGGCACTCGACGAGCCGGCGCAGGACGAGGTCGCGGTTGGATTCGAGCACCATGTCGATGAAGTCGATCACGATGATGCCGCCGATGTCGCGCAGCCTCAGCTGGCGCACCACTTCCTCGGCAGCTTCGAGGTTGTTCTTGGTGACGGTTTCCTCGAGGTTGCCGCCGCTGCCGGTGAACTTGCCCGTGTTGACGTCCACCACGGTCATGGCTTCGGTGCGGTCGATGACCAGGGAGCCGCCCGAGGGCAGGAACACCTTGCGCTCGAGCGCCTTGTGGATCTGCTCATCAATGCGCCAGGCGGAGAAGATGTCCTGGTCCTTGGTCCACTTCTCGAGGCGTCCCACCAAGTCCGGGGCCACGTAGGTGACGTAAGCCTCGATGGTGTCCCAGGCTTCCTCGCCGGAGACGATGAGCTTGGAGAAGTCCTCGTTGAAGACGTCGCGGACCACCTTGATGGTCAGGTCCGGTTCGCCGTACAGCAGTTCGGGAGCAAGGACCTTGGTGGAGCTGGACTGGCTCTCGATGCCTTCCCATTGCGCACGGAGGCGGTTGATGTCGTGGGTCAGTTCTTCCTCGGACGCGCCCTCGGCCGCGGTGCGGACAATGACACCGGCGTGTTCGGGGAGGCGGTCCTTGAGGATGCGCTTGAGGCGGTTGCGTTCGACGTCGGGCAGCTTGCGGGAGATGCCCGTCATGGAACCGCCGGGCACGTACACAAGGTAGCGTCCGGGCAGGGAGATCTGGCTGGTGAGGCGTGCGCCCTTGTGGCCCACGGGGTCCTTGGTGACCTGGACCAGGACGGTGTCGCCGGACTTGAGCGCGTTTTCGATGCGGCGCTGCTTGCCTTCGAGGTTGACGGCTTCCCAATTAACCTCGCCGGCATACAGCACGGCGTTGCGGCCGCGCCCGATGTCGACGAACGCCGCTTCCATGGACGGCAGCACGTTCTGGACCTTGCCCAGGTACACGTTGCCGATCAGCGAGTCCTGCTGGGTTTTGGACACGAAATGCTCGGCCAGCACGCCGTCTTCGAGGACGCCGATCTGGATTCTGTCGTCACGCTGCCGGACGATCATCTGCCGGTCCACGGACTCACGGCGGGCCAGGAACTCGGCTTCGGTGATCACGGTGCGGCGGCGGCCCGTGTCGCGGGACTCGCGGCGGCGCTGCTTCTTGGCCTCAAGGCGGGTGGAGCCCTTAACACTGGTGACGCGGTTGTTCACCGGCGCTTCGGTGACCGTACGCGGCGCACGGACACGGGTCACAGTATTGGGCGGATCGTCATCCCCGCCGCCGGTCAGCTCAAGGTCCTGGTCACCGCGGCGGCGGCGACGGCGACGGCGCGAGGTCACGCCGTCTTCCAGCGGCCCAGTGGCGTCGTCGTCCGCTTCGTCCCCGGCGTCCTCGTCACCGCTGCCGCCCTCGGCATCCTCGTCCGTCCGGTCACCAATGCGGCTGCGGCCGCGGCGGCCACGGCTGCGGCGCCGGCGGCGGCTGGCGGAGTCGTCCGCTTCGTCGGCTTCTTCCTCATCGGTTTCTTCCGCGGCGGGCGTCGCCGGGCGGACCACAGTGCTCAGGTCCGGCGCCTGGAAGAGGACAGACGTGGCGGAGCCGGGTTCCAGGAACAGCGAACCAAAGGGGCTTGCTGCCGCGGCGGACGCGGCGTCGCTTTCGGCCTCGGGAGGTGCAGCTGCGGCGGCGGGCTCCTGTGCCTGCGCCGCCTCCTGCGGGACCTCCTGGACTGCGCCCGGGCCAGCGGCTGTTTCCGTGGCCGGAACGGGGGTTTCTTCGGTTACGGCCTCTTCAACCGCGTCCTGCCCTGCCGGAGCGGCGGCAGGGTCGGCCGGCGCTGCCGTTTCCGGGGCCGGGGTGGGGGAAGCAGCTTTGCGGGTGGCTACCCGACGGCGGCGCACAGGCTTTGTTTCGACGTCCGCCGCAGTGTCCGGCGCGGGGTCGGCCGGCAGGGCCTCCTCAGCCGGCGCCGCTGCGGACAGCTCAACAACGGGAACGTCGCCGACGGCGGCGGATCCAAGGTCATCGGCGAACGCCGGCAGGGGTTCGGCCGCGTCGGCCTTCTTCCGGGCGCGGGTGCGGCGGGCCGGGGCCTTCTTCTCGGCGGCGGCTTCTTCCACCGGGGCATCCGCGGGTGCTTCCGGCGCTGTGGCCTCCTCCGTACTCACGGCTTCGGCAGCTTTGGGTGCCGCCTTGCGCCGGGTGCGCGGGGCCCTCTTCGGTGCAGCAGCGGCCTCCGTGGCCACAGCTTCGTCGTTAACGGCCAGTTCTCGATCATTGTCCATATGTGGCAACACTCCTGCCCCTGACGTACCGCCACATCCGGCACCCATTGGGGCACATATTGTCAAAACCCGCAGGCGTTGACAGAAGTCAAGTGGATGCTCCCAGGTTCGCACCGGCATTGGGGTGCGGCAGCCCACAGGAGCCGGTGGATGTTCTGAAACCCGTTGTTCTGCGTGCCACAACCAGGTGCCGCTCAATGGAGTCGCGGGAGTGCCGGAGAATTCCGAAGCCTGCCCTGCTCATCATTGGCGGTCTTGGGAACAAACCACCGGACCGGAGTCCGAATGTGGATCGGCTTCCAGCCACGTCCATTCTCTCACACCCGGGCTGGATCGCCGCGGAAGCCCACACTCCCGTTGCCTTTCCTGGATGGCGGGACCAGCCACCGGCGTTAGAATCAGGCACAGGAGCACCGGATGAAAAGGACGCCACACCCATGCCCAGCATCTCCCCCGTCAGCGCCCGCGGCAGTGACCGCGCCGTCGAGCCGCACACCAGTGCTGCCGACAACCTTCCCCTGATGACCCGGAACCGGCCCTTTGGCTGGCTGCTGGTCATCACCGGAATCGTGGGGTGGCTCGCCTCCGGAACCCTCGTTTTGGAGAAGCTCGAAGTACTCAAGGACCCCAACCACACCACCGTGTGCGATGTGAATCCCTGGATCTCGTGTGGCCAGGTGATGCAAACCTGGCAGAGCTCCCTGTTCGGCTTCCCCAACATGTTCATCGGCATCGTGGCGTTCGCCATCATCATTACGGTCGGCATGGCACTGCTGTCCGGTGCCACTTTCGCGCGCTGGTACTGGGTTGGCCTGCAGGCGGGCGTCACCCTTGGGTTCGCGTTTGTGGTGTGGCTGTGGTCCCAGGCCCTCTACTCCATCCACATCCTCTGCCCGTTGTGCATGATCGTGTGGTCGGCCATGATTCCGCTGTTCGTCTGGACCACCATCAGGAACATCACGGCAGGCGTCATTCCCGTGCCTGCACGGGCGGCCCGCATCCTGGGTGACTCCGGCTGGATCATCACGGTGTTGCTTTATGTTGCCGTTATCGCAACGATTTTCTTCGCGTTTATCCAGGTGTTCGCGGGTACCTCCGGCTTCTAGGCCGCAGACAACAGAAGCCCTTGGTTCAAAGGAACCAAGGGCTTCTTGCTGTTCAGGGACGTGTCAGCCCTGGAACCAGATCTTGATCTCGCGCTCGGCGGATTCGGTGGAGTCCGAGCCGTGCACCAGGTTCTGCTGGACCTTCAGGCCCCAGTCACGGCCGAAGTCGCCGCGGATGGTGCCCGGCGCCGCCGTCGTGGGATCGGTGGTGCCGGCCAGTGAGCGGAAGCCCTCGATGACGCGGTGGCCTTCAAAGATGGCCGCCACGACCGGGCCGCTGAGCATGAATTCCACCAGCGGCTCGTAGAACGGCTTGCCCACATGCTCTTCGTAGTGCTGCTCCAGCAGTTCGCGGGTGGCGTCAACCTTTTTCAGCTCAACAAGGCTGTAGCCTTTGGCTTCGATCCGGGCCAGGATGGCGCCGGTCAGGTTACGGGCGACGCCGTCGGGCTTGATCAGGACGAGGGTGCGCTCTGTAGTCACAACTGCTCCAATGGGTTGGGTGGGGTTTCGGGTCAAGTCTACGGGGACTATGGCTGGGCGGGCCCGGCGGCCTGGTCCGGGTGGGAGGCTTCCCATTCAGCTTGCTCACGCGCGCGCTGCCCGGCTTCCCGGTCAAGCCGGATGCCGGTGCGGATCCCGTACCACCAGGCGATGGCGAACAAGGCCCCCACCAGGAACATGGCCGGTTCAAAAATGCCGGTCAAGACCAGGATGACCTGCAGGATCCACCCGAGCGCCACGCCCCATGGCCTGTTGAGGACCGCACAGGCCACCACCATGACGGCGCTGAGGGCAAGGCCCACGCCCAGGATGAGGGCGGGCGGGAACTCGCCGCGGCGCAGGCCGAACACCACCAAGGTGGCGAAGAAGATGACGAACGCTTCGAGCAGCAGCACCGTGGAGGCAAACATGACCTTGGTGGAGCGGCGCTTCTTTGGCATCCCGGGGCGCCACTCGCGCTGAGCTTTTGTAAGCCTGGCCATGGACTACGCCTCAGTCTTCCCGAGCAGGATCCGGGCCTCGGCCACCAGGGTGATGGAGCCCGTGACCAGGACGGCGCCGGAGAGGTCGTCGTTGGCTTCGGCCCGCTCCACGGCCCACTCCAGTGCGTCGTCCAGTTTCTCGGCGATGTGCACCTTGTCTTCGCCGAAGCCAAGGTCAATGGCGAGCTCGGCGAGTTCGGTTGCCGGCACGGCGCGCGGCGAGTTGGACTGGGTGAAGCAGTACTCGTCCGCCAGGCCGCCCAGGGACTCCTTGAGTTCGCGCAGGATCTCCTCGGCGTCCTTCTCCTTGAGCACGCCCACCACCGGAACCAGCTTGGTGAAGGTGAATGCTTCCTGCAAGGCGGCGGCGGAAGCCTTGATGCCGTCCGGGTTGTGTGCGGCGTCCACGATGATGGTGGGCGCAGTGCGCACTACTTCCAGGCGGCCGGGGGAGGTCACTGCCGCGAAGCCTTCCTGCAGGACCTCGAAGTCGAGTTCTTTCCCGCCGCCAAAGAACGCCTCCAGCGCGGCGACCGCCACGGCGGCGTTTTGGGCCTGGTGGGACCCGTGCAGCGGTACCAGCAGGTCCGGGTAGCGCCCGGCGATGCCCTGGATGGTGACCATCTGGCCGCCCACGGCCACCGTGCGTGACTCGACGCCGAACTCCACGCCCTCGAAGCGGAAGGGCACGTCCACTTCCTTGGCCTTCTCCAGCAGCACTTGGGCAGCATCGATAGGCTGCGCGGCGCTGATGAGGTAGCCGCCTGGCTTGATGATGCCCGCCTTTTCGCGGGCGATGTCCTCCGTGGTGTCACCGAGCAGGTCGGTGTGGTCCAGGGAGATCGGGGTAACTACCGAGACCTGCCCGTCCCCGACGTTCGTGGCATCGGTGATGCCGCCCAGTCCCACCTCGATGACGGCAACGTTGACGGGCTGGTCAGCGAAGATGGCAAAGCCCAGGATGGTGAGGCATTCGAAGTACGTCAGCCGCGGCTGGCCCTCGGCTTCGAGTTCCGAATCCACGATCTGCAGGTAGGGCCGGATCTCGTCCCAGATCCTCACAAAGGTTTCATCAGGCACGGGATGGCCGTCGATGCTGATCCGCTCGGTGACCTTGGACAGGTGCGGGCTGGTGTAACGTCCCGTACTCAGGCCGTGGGCACGGAGCACGGACTCGATCATCCTTGACGTGGAGGTCTTGCCGTTGGTTCCCGTCACGTGGATGATCGGGAACGCTTTGTTGGGTTCGCCGAGCACGTCCATGGCGCGGAACAGCGGAGCCAGGCGCGGCTCCATCTTGTTTTCCGGTGCCCTGCCCAGCAGCTCGGCGTAGACGCTTTCCACCGAAAATTCGTCGGTCATGTCCTAGGCCTCCACTTTTTCCACCACGACGGCGGGTTCGTCCACGTCTGCCGGTTCAGCAGCCAGGTCTACGGTCAGGGTCTCGCCCTTGACCAGTTCAGCGTTCGCCAGCAGGGCGGCCACGACGTTCTGCGCGGCGGTGACCGTGGTGCGGATCCGATCGCTGACGTTGAGCCCGGCGTCCTTGCGGGCCTGCTGGATGGCGCGGACCATGTCGCGGGCCAGACCTTCAGCCTCGAGTTCGGGCGTTACCTTGGTGTTGAGCACCACGAAGCCGCCGCCGGGGAGGACGGCCACGGCCTTGGAGCCGCCGACACCGCCGTCGGAATCCGCCACGACGGTCTCCAGGGTGTACTCCTGGGGCTCCAGCGGCAGGCCGCCAGCGGTCACCACTCCGTCGTCGTCAACCGACCAGTCGCCGGATTTGGCGCCCTTGATGGCAGCCTGGACGTTCTTGCCCAGCCGCGGACCCGCGGCGCGGGCGTTGACCACCAGTTTCTGCTGGATGCCGAATTCCTCCGGGGAGGCGCTTTCGGCGTCGAGCAGGCGGACTGAACGCAGGTTGAGTTCATCGGCGACGACGGCGGCGAAGCCGTCCAGCGCGCCGGCACCGGGTGCCACCACGGTGAGCTCCTGCAGGGGCAGCCGGACACGCAGGTTGGCCGCCTTGCGGAGCGAGGAACCGGTGGAGCAGATCTGCTGGACGCGGTCCATGGCTTCGACGAGGGAGGGGTTTGCGGGGAAGAGGCCCGCGTCCGGCCAGTCGGCCAGGTGCACGGACCGGCCGCCGGTCAGGCCGCGCCAGATCTCCTCGGACACCAGCGGCAGCAGCGACGCCGCCGCCCGGGTGACCGTCTCAAGGGCCGTGTACAGGGCATCGAAGGCGTCCTTGTCCTCATCAAAGAACCGTTGCCGGCTGCGGCGTACGTACCAGTTGGTGAGCATGTCCAGGTAGCTGCGCAGCGAGTCGCAGGCACCGGAGATGTCGTACGAGTCCAGCTGCGCGGTCATGTTCCGGACCAGGTCGCCGGTGTTGGCCAGCAGGTACTGGTCCAGGGTGTCGGCGTAGCCGTCGTAGCGGAGTTGCGCGTCGTAGCCTTCACCCCCGTTTGCGGCGTTGGTGTACAGGGTGAAGAAGCTGTAGACGTTCCAGAGCGGCAGGATGACCTGGCGGACGCCGTCGCGGATGCCTTGTTCGGTGACGATCAGGTTGCCGCCGCGGAGGATGGGGCTGGACATCAGGAACCAGCGCATGGCGTCGGAGCCATCGCGGTCCAGGACCTCGGAGACGTCCGGGTAGTTACGCAGGCTCTTGGACATCTTCTGCCCGTCGGAGCCCAGCACGATGCCGTGGCTGATGACGTTCCGGAACGCCGGGCGGTCAAACAGCGCGGTGGAAAGGATGTGCAGCATGTAGAACCAGCCGCGGGTCTGGCCGATGTACTCCACGATGAAGTCAGCCGGGTTGTGCGTGTTGAACCAGGCTTCGTTCTCGAACGGGTAGTGGACCTGGCCGTAGGGCATGGAGCCGGAGTCGAACCAGACGTCCAGGACGTCTTCGACGCGGCGCATCACGGACTGGCCCTCTTCCGGGGTGCGGGGGTCGTCCGGGTTCGGCCGGGTGAGTTCGTCGATGAACGGCCGGTGGAGGTCCACCTGGCCATCCTTGTTCAGCGGCAGCCGGCCAAAGTCAGCTTCCAGTTCGGCAAGGGATCCGTACACGTCGGTGCGCGGGTATTCGGGATCCGTGGACTGCCACACCGGGATGGGGCTGCCCCAGAAGCGGTTGCGGCTGATGGACCAGTCGCGGGCGTTGTCCAGCCACTTGCCGAACTGGCCGTCCTTGACGTTGCCGGGGATCCAGTTGATCTCCTGGTTCAGTTCGGACATCCGGTCCTTGAACTTGGTGACCTCGACGTACCAGGAGGACACGGCGCGGTATATCAGCGGGTTGCGGCAGCGCCAGCAGTGCGGGTAACTGTGCTCGTAGCTTGCCTGGCGGACCAGCCGGCCCTGGGCGCGGAGCACCTGCGTGATGGGCTTGTTGGCCTCGAAGACCTGCAGCCCGGCGATGTCGTGGAGGTCGCCGTGCTTGAACAGGGGCAGGAACTTTGCGCCCTCGTCGACGGAGAGCACCACCGGGATGCCGGCTTCCTCGCAGACCTTCTGGTCATCTTCGCCGTAGGCCGGAGCCTGGTGCACGATGCCGGTACCGTCCGTTGTGGTGACGTAATCGGCCACCAGGAACCGCCAGGCATTCTCCATGCCGTATTTTTCGTTGTCGGCGAAGTCATCCCAGAGCCGCCGGTACGCGAGGCCCTCCAGTTCAGCGCCGAGGTGGGTGGACACGACTGCAGCTTCAGCGTCCTCGAAGCTGTCGTATCCGAGGTCCTTCGCGTAGTTGCCCAGCAGGTCGGCCGCCAGCAGGAAGCTGCCCGCTACCGGGGCGTCGGCCGAGGCGGCCTTGACGCCGTTGGGTCCGGTCGGCAGCACCGCGTAGGTGATCGAGGGGCCGACGGCGAGCGCGGCGTTGGTGGGCAGCGTCCAGGGCGTGGTGGTCCAGGCGAGGGCCTGGACGCCGTCGAGCTGCCGGGACAGGTCGGATTCGCCGGCGAGGATGGGGAAAGTGACGGTGACCGTCTGGTCCTGGCGGTTCTTGTAGACGTCGTCGTCCATGCGCAGCTCGTGGTTGGACAGCGGCGTCTCGTCCTTCCAGCAATACGGCAGGACGCGGTAGCCGTTGTAGGTCAGCCCCTTGTCGTGCAGCTGCTTGAAGGCCCAGAGGACCGACTCCATGTACTCGACGTTCAGGGTCTTGTAGTCGTTGTCGAAGTCAACCCAGCGTGCCTGGCGGGTGACGTAACTGCGCCATTCATCGGCGTACTTCATGACGGAGGCCCGGCAGGCGTCGTTGAACTTGTCGATGCCCATGGCTTCGATCTGGGTCTTGTCCGTCATGCCCAACTGCTTCATGGCTTCGAGCTCAGCCGGCAGGCCGTGGGTATCCCAGCCGAACCGGCGCTCGACGCGCTTGCCGCGCTGGGTCTGGTAGCGGCCCACCAGGTCCTTGGCGTACCCGGTGAGGAGGTGGCCGTAGTGGGGCAGGCCGTTGGCGAACGGCGGGCCGTCGTAGAACACGAATTCGTTGCTGCCGGGCTCGCCGCCGGGGGCGTCGGCGCTGCGCTGGTCGATGCTGGCCTGGAAAGTTCCGTCCTGGTCCCAGTATTTCAGGATGCGCTCTTCGATCTCCGGGAACTTCACGGAGGCGGAAACGCCGGCATTGCCGCTGGCTGGGGTGCTGGAAGCTGAGGCCTTGGGGTAAAACGTCATGTTCGACATCCTGGGTTGGGCGCGGTGAACCTCCGGCGCGGGCCGGCTGTTCCGTTCAGGATGCGAGGACGGCGTCCGTGCCGCCCTGGGACTGCACGCTCACCGCGGTACCACCTCACTTACCGGCACTGCGTGTCCCTCGCGGAACGGGCGCCGCACCGGCCTCTCGTTAACTGCTGTGACGGGCTTACCCGTCCGGTTCTACTGACGCAGCCGCCCTGGACGGGCAGCCGCGGGTTCTTCCGGAAGCTCACCGGTGATTGCCGGGTCATAGCCAGTGGCCAGTCTACTATTTCCGGCGCGTCCAGTGCCATTCCGGAACCGGGGGCGAAGGCACGCTGCGTGCGCCCCACCGCAGGAACTGCCCCCGGAGGGCTGACCGCGGCGGACGGATTGCCTAGACTCGCCCCATGGCAGCAACGAAGCGTCCGTCCCCGGCCGCACGCGCGGCTGCGGTGTGCCGGTGGCTGTTCCTTCCCGTGGCCCTGCCGGTGGCCGCGGTTTCAGCTGTCCGTGCCGTGCCCGCCGACTGGCCGGTGCTTGCGGTGCAGCTGGTGGCCTTCACACCTTGGCTCGCGGCCCCGGGCGTTGCCGCACTTGCCCTGGCCTTCGCGGGCCGGCGCCGCTGGCAGCAGGTTGTGGCAGCCGTCCTGCTGGGATGCCAGCTGCTGTGGATTTTTCCGCTGGACGTCAGGGAACCTGCCGCCGAAGCCACGGCGGTCCCGCTGGTTGCCATGACCATTAACGCGGAGTTGGGCGGTGCGGACGCAGCCAGCATCGTGGGGATGGTCCGGGACCGGCGCGTGGACCTGCTGGCCGTGGAGGAATACACACCGGCGCTGGAAAGGAAGCTTACCGAGGCTGGACTGGACCAGTTGCTCCCCCACCGGGTTGCCCATGCCAGGGAGGGCGCAGGTGGCGCGGCCATCTACTCCTCCTATAAGCTCCGGGAAACCGGCGTGCTCCGCGGCACGCAATTCACCATGCCCGTGGCCCGCCTCATGCTGGGCGGTGGCAGCGGAACTGACGTGCAGGTGGTGGCCGTCCATACCTTGGCACCCGTGGGCGACGCCGTCCAGCAGTGGCGCGTGGACCTCGCGGCCGCAGGAAGGGTGGACAACGGCACCGGTCCCCTGCTGCTGGCCGGAGACTTCAACGCGACTTATGACCATCACGAATTCCGCTCGCTGCTGGCCGGGACCGATGGCACCCGCAGCCTCGTGGACGTCGCCGCCTCCCTTGGAATGAGGCTCGTTCCCACGTGGCCGATGCGCGACTACCGGCTGCCCGGGGTCACCCTGGACCACCTGGTGACCAGCCCCGACATCAGGGGCTCGAACTATTCAGTCGAACGGGTTCCGGGCACCGACCACGCGGCGGTGGTGGCAACCCTGCACATCAGGGGCTCCTAGCCCTTCCTGATCAATTTGTGCGTTGCGGCCTGCGCCACGGGCCGGATAACGATCTGGTCCAGGTTGACGTGGTGCGGGGCGGAGACGGCGTAACGGACCACATCTGCCACATCCGCGGCAGTCAGCGGCTTCTCCACCCCTTGGTAGACCTTCCCGGCGGCCTGCGCATCGCCGAGGCGGTTCAGCGCGAATTCCTCCGTTTGCACCAAGCCAGGCGCAACCTCGATGACGCGGAGGTTGTGTTCCGCTTCCTCCAGGCGGAGGGCATTTGTCAGGGCGTGCTGGCCGAACTTGGCGGCGTTGTAGCCGCCGCCGCCCTCATAGGCATCCAGCCCGGCCGTGGACGTCAGGTTCAGCACGGTTCCGTGCCCGGTGGCACGGAGCATCGGCAGGAAGGCGCGGGTGAGCTTCATCGTTCCCAGGACGTTGACCCGGAACATCCACTCCCAGTCGGCCGTGCTGGCGTCTCCCACCTTGTCCGCTCCGCGGGCGCCACCGGCAATGTTGATGAGCGTGTCGATGCCGCCTGCTTCGGTGACCTGGGCCAGAAGCCGGGACACGTCGTCGTCCTCTGCGATATCGGCAGCGATCGCGACGGCGCCCGTCTCCCCTGCCAGGGTGGCGAGCCGGTCTGCCCGGCGGGCGACGGCGAAAACCGTCCAGCCGTCCTCGCGCAGGGCGCGGACAGCCGCTTCCCCGATTCCGCTGCTCGCGCCGGTCACCAGTGCTGCCTTTTTCTGCAAGTCCTCAGTCATGGCACAACCCTAACGGGACAGGGCGGCAGGACGTCCCCGAACGTACTCTAAGCAGGGCCAGGGGCGCGGTTCCGCACGTCCGGGAGCGGCCCCGGAGAACGGTGCCGGCCGGGCAGCCCCAGGCTGGTTGGGTGGGATCGAAGCGGGCATGAAAGAATTGCCCAATGGCTGAAGACACGCAGGGTACAGACACGCCCACCACCGCCCCCATCAACGTTCCGGACAAGCCGGCCCTCGAAGGCCTCGAAGCCGCGCTCACCCAGCGCTGGTTGTCCGAAGGAACCTACAAATTCAACCCCGACACCACCCGGGAGCAGGTCTACTCGATCGACACTCCCCCGCCCACCGCGTCGGGGTCCCTGCATGTGGGGCATATGTTCTCCTTCACCCAGACGGACGTGCAGGCCCGGTACATGCGCATGACGGGCAAAAATGTCTTCTACCCCATGGGTTGGGACGACAACGGCCTGCCCACCGAGCGCCGCGTGCAGAACTACTACGGCGTGCGGTGCGACCCTGCCATCCCTTACAACGCCGACTACCGGCCGCCGGCCCAGCCCGCCAAGAACCAGCGCGATTTCGACGTCGTGTCCCGCCAGAACTTCATCGAGCTCTGCGAAGAGCTCGCCGTGGAGGACGAGAAGGTCTTCGAGAACCTGTTCCAGACCCTGGGCTTGTCTGTCGACTGGGACCTGACCTACCGCACCATCGATGACACCTCCCGCGCCGTGTCGCAGCGCGCCTTCCTGGCCAACCTCGCCGCCGGGGATGCTTACATGGCCGAAGCCCCCACTCTCTGGGACGTGACGTTCCGCACGGCCGTGGCCCAGGCGGAACTGGAAGACCGCGAGGTACCGGGGGCGTACTACCGCTACCCCTTCTTCACCGAAGACGGTGAAAAGATCTTCATCGAGACCACCCGTCCGGAACTGCTGGCTGCTTGCGCCGCCCTCGTGGCAAATCCCGACGACGAGCGGTACCAGCCGCTGTTCGGCAAGACCGTGACGTCGCCGCTGTTCGGCGTCGAGCTGGAAGTCAAAGCCCACCCGCTGGCCAAGGCTGACAAGGGCTCGGGTATCGCCATGGTGTGTACCTTCGGCGACCTGACCGACGTCACGTGGTGGCGCGAACTGCAGCTGCCCACCCGCGCCATCATGGGCCGTGACGGCCGCATCATCGCCGAGACCCCCGAGTGGATCACCAGCGAGGCCGGCAAGGAAGCGTACGCCGCCATTGCCGGCAAGACCGCTTTCTCCGCGAAGGAAGCCGTGGTGGAACTGCTCAAGGACGCCGACCTGCTGGACGGCGAACCGAAGAAGATCACCCACCCGGTGAACTTCTTCGAAAAGGGCGACAAGCCGCTGGAAGTGGTGACCTCCCGCCAGTGGTACATCCGCAACGGCGGCCGGGATGAGGACCGCCGCGAACGCCTGATCGGCCGCGGCAAGGAGATCGATTTCCACCCGTCCTTCATGCGCTCCCGCTACGAGAACTGGATCGCCGGCCTGAACGGCGACTGGCTGGTCTCCCGGCAGCGCTTCTTCGGCGTGCCCATCCCCGTCTGGTACCCGCTGGACGGCCACGGCAACCCCGACTACGACAACCCCATCATCCCCTCCGACGGGATGCTCCCCGTCGACCCGGCGGCGGACGCCGCCCCCGGCTTCGAGGAAACGCAGCGCGACCAGCCCAACGGATTCACCGGGGATGCCGACGTCCTGGACACGTGGGCCACGTCATCCCTGACCCCGCAGATCGTGGGTGGCTGGAGCCGGGACGAGGACCTCTTCGCGAAGGTGTACCCGTTCGACCTCCGCCCCCAGGGCCACGACATCATCCGCACCTGGCTCTTCTCCTCCGCGGTCCGCGCCGACGCCCTCCAGAAGAGTGCGCCGTGGAAGCACGCGGCCATTTCCGGCTGGATCCTGGACCCGGACCGCAAGAAGATGTCCAAGTCCAAGGGCAACGTGGTGGTACCCACCGATGTGCTCAATGAGTACGGCTCGGATGCCGTCCGTTACTGGGCTGCTTCGGCGCGGCTCGGGGCCGACACCGCCTACGAGATCGCGCAGATGAAGATCGGCCGGCGGCTGGCCATCAAGCTGCTGAACGCCTCCAAGTTCGTGCTGAACCTCGGAGCCACCGAGAACTCCGTGCTCTCCGGCGACTTGTCCGTCCTTACCAACCCCCTGGACCGGGCACTGCTGGCCCAGCTGGCCGACGTCGTTGCCCAGTCCACCAAGGCGTTCGAGAACTACGACTACGCCCGCGCCCTGCAGCTCACGGAATCATTCTTTTGGCAGTTCACGGACGACTACGTGGAACTGATCAAGGACCGCGCCTACGGTGCAGCCGGTGAAGCGGAGCAGGCATCGGTACTGGCCGCCTTGGCCACCACGCTGGACGCCCTGCTCCGGCTCTTTGCTCCCTTCCTCCCGTTCGCCACCGAGGAAGTCTGGAGCTGGTGGCGGACCGGGTCCGTGCACCGTGCCGCTTGGCCTTCGGCGCTGGAGATCCCAGGCGGTGACACCACCATGCTTTCAACCGTGGGGATTGCCCTCAGTGGTGTCCGCAAGGCCAAATCCGAGGCGAAGGTCAAGCAGCGCACGGAGGTGCTGTCCGCCACGATTACCGCCGGGGAGGCCGTCACGGCGCAGCTGCAGGCCGGACTGGCGGATCTGAAGGCTGCATCAAACGCCCGGGAAATTACCTTGGTGGTGGGTGGCGGGGACCTTGCGGTCACCGACGTAGCCCTGGCCGCAAGCGACGAGCCCGCCAAGGCCTGACGTCCGGCCCGTTCCAGGGCAAAGGGGAAGCCCCATCAGCGTTTTGCCGTTGGTGGGGCTTCGACTTTTTCGGCCATCTGGTGACGTTTCCAATGGTCTGGCAGGATCCGCTGAGTTTCCAGGTCTTACTACACCGTCACTGGTAGCTTGCATTCGACTTCGCCGATGGCTGCGTCGAAATTGCATATCACTGAATCTTTGGTTCCTGCGTCCCGCCTCTTTCGAAGTGGGTAAAAACTATTGTTCTCCCGCACCGGTCCAAGTGCAAGGGCCCCGGGGGAACTACTGTGATGTAGTTCCCCCAGGGCCCTTGGTGTGCAGCAGGCAAGCCCTTAGTCGAACTCGGGGCTTTCCGTCCGGCTGCGCTTCAACTCGAAGAAGTGCGGGTAGCCGGCGATCGCGGTGGTAGCGTCCCACAGCGTCCCGGCCACCTCGCCACGGGGAATACGGGTCAGGACGGGTCCGAAAAACGCTGTTCCGTTGAAGGCGACCACCGGGGTGCCGACGTCCTGGCCCACCAGGGAAATGCCTTCCTCATGGCTGGCCCGCAGCTGGGCATCATAAGCATCAGTGTTTGCGGCGTCAGCCAGGGACTCCGGGAGCCCGCACTCGGCGAGTGCCTTGGCAATGACTGCCGGCCGGTCCTTCTCGCCACGGTCGTGAATCAGGGTTCCCATGGCGTCGTACAGCGGCTTGATGACCTGGGGGCCATGCTCTTCACGGGCGGCAATAATCACACGGACCATGCCCCAGGCGTTGTCCATGGACTCCCGGTAAGCCGGATCAAGATCGCGGCCCTCGTTCAGGACGGCCAGGCTCATCACGTGCCATTCGGTCTCGATATTACGGACGGCTTCCACCTCACCGATCCATCGGGACGTAACCCACGCGAAGGGGCACAGGGGGTCGAACCAGAAATCGGCTTTGTTCTTGACGGGTGCAGTCACGGGGTCCTCTCGGTCAGGCAGACTTGCGGCGCTTGGCAGCGTGCGGAATCAGGGTGGGTTCAGCGCCCCGCAGCACCACGTCTTCGGTGATGACCACGCTGGCGACATCCTCACGGCTGGGCAGATCGAACATCACCGGAAGAAGGACTTCCTCCAGGATGGCGCGCAGGCCGCGGGCACCGGTCCCGCGCTCAAGGGCCTGCTCGGCGATGGCGTCCAGGGCGGTGTCGTCGAACACCAGCTCCACGCCATCGATCTGGAACATCTTCTGGTATTGCTTCACCAGGGCGTTCTTCGGGGTGGAAAGGATCTGGATCAGGGCGTCCCGGTCCAGGTTGGAGACCGTGGTGATCACGGGAAGCCTGCCGATGAATTCGGGGATCAGGCCGAACTTCAGCAGGTCCTCCGGCATGACCTCCCCATAGGAGTCAACCTTCTTGCTGGCCTCGTTGAGCGGGGCACCGAAACCAATGCCCTTGCGCCCTGAACGGGAGCCGATGATCTCTTCCAGCCCGGCAAACGCACCGGCCACGATGAACAGGACGTTCGTGGTGTCGATCTGGATGAACTCCTGGTGCGGATGCTTCCGGCCGCCCTGCGGCGGCACCGATGCCACCGTGCCCTCCAGGATTTTCAGGAGGGCCTGCTGGACTCCTTCGCCGGACACGTCCCGGGTAATGGAAGGGTTTTCGCTCTTACGCGAGATTTTGTCGATCTCGTCGATATAGATGATGCCCTGCTCAGCCTTCTTGACGTCGTAGTCCGCAGCCTGGATCAGCTTAAGGAGGATGTTTTCCACGTCTTCGCCGACATAGCCGGCCTCGGTGAGCGCGGTGGCGTCCGCCACGGCGAACGGGACGTTCAGGCGCCGGGCCAGTGTCTGCGCAAGGTAGGTCTTGCCGCAGCCGGTGGGCCCGATAAGGAGGATGTTCGATTTGGCGATTTCGACGTCGTCATGGTGCCCGGCGTCACCAAGGCTGCCTGACTTGGGCGCATGGCCTGCCTGGATGCGCTTGTAGTGGTTGTAGACCGCGACGGCGAGGGAACGCTTGGCGGGCTCCTGGCCAATGACGTATTCCTGCAGGAAGTCGAAGATCTCCCGCGGCTTGGGAAGTTCGAAGCTGCCGAGGTCCGCGACCTCGGCGAGTTCCTCTTCAATGATTTCGTTGCACAACTCGATGCATTCATCGCAGATGTAGACACCGGGCCCGGCAATGAGCTTGCGGACCTGCTTCTGGCTCTTTCCGCAGAAAGAGCACTTCAGCAGATCAGTGCTCTCGCCAATCCGAGCCATATGTGAACCCCTTAGTATCCTGCTGCCAGGCAGCCCTGCGCCATTGCTGAAAAATCGTTCCCGGCCAGCGGGGACCGGTTTGTGACATCTTCCACTCTAGGTCACATTCGACGCCAAGGGTGGAATGAAAAGGCCGGTGCGGCCAAATGAACATGGCCTGCACCGGCTTTCCGGACTGTTACCGAGTGATCGCCTGGGGTTTGATCTTGCGGGAATCAAGCACCTGGTCGATGAGGCCGTAGGCCTGCGCTTCACCTGCCGTGAGGATCTTGTCGCGCTCGATGTCGTTGTTGACCTGCTCCGACGTGCGTCCGGAGTGGTGGGCGAGGGTGTCCTCCAGCCAGGAGCGCATCCGCATGACCTCTGCAGCCTGGATCTCCAGGTCGGACGCCTGGCCACCCTGGCCGCCGGACAGCGCCGGCTGGTGGATCAGGACGCGGGCGTTGGGCAGGGCGAGCCGCTTGCCGGGGGTACCGGCTGCCAGCAGCACGGCGGCGGCGCTGGCGGCCTGGCCCAGGCAGACCGTCTGAATCTCGGGGCGGATGTACTGCATGGTGTCGTAGATGGCCGTCATGGCCGTGAACGAGCCGCCGGGAGAGTTGATGTACAGGGTGATGTCGCGGTCCGGGTCGGTGGACTCCAGGACCAGCAGCTGGGCCATGATGTCGTCAGCGGACGCGTCGTCCACCTGCACGCCGAGGAAGATGATGCGGTCCTCGAAGAGCTTGGTGTACGGGTCCTGGCGCTTGAAGCCGTAGGGTGTGCGTTCCTCGAACTGAGGCAGGACGTAGCGGCTGGACGGAAGATTCCCGGCGGACCACCCAAAGTTGTAGTTCATTGTGTTTGCTCCTGATCGAAGGGGTTCTGGATGCCGGTTAGTTCTGCGAGGCTGATTCGCCGGAGGAGGAGTTGGACGTTCCGCCGCCGCCGGAGACCGAGCCGGCGTGTGCGGCGATCTTGTCGAAGAAGCCGTATTCGAGGGCTTCGGTGGCGGTGAACCACTTGTCGCGGTCGTTGTCCTTGAGGATGGTCTCTACGGTCTGGCCGGTCTGCTCGGCCGTCAGTTCCGCCATGACCTTCTTCATGTGCAGGATGAGCTCGGCCTGGATCTTGATGTCCGAGGCCGTGCCGCCGATGCCGCCGGAGGGCTGGTGCATGAGGACGCGTGCGTTCGGGGTGGCGTAGCGCTTGCCCTTGGTGCCGGAGGACAGCAGGAACTGGCCCATGGAGGCTGCCAGGCCGGTGGCCACGGTGACGACGTCGTTGGGGATGAACTGCATGGTGTCGTAGATGGCCATGCCTGCCGTGACGGAACCGCCGGGCGAGTTGATGTAGAGGTAGACGTCCTTTTCAGGATTCTCGGCGGACAACAGCAGCAGCTGCGAGCAGATGGCGTTGGCGTTGTCGTCACGCACCTCCGAGCCCAGCCAGATGATCCGCTCCTTGAGGAGGCGGTTGTAAATGTAGTTGTCCTGGGCTGCAGGATCGACGGTCGCCATCCGGGGTGCCTCTGAGTGCTGTGACATGTTTATTTACCTCTCACTGGTGACGGTGACATCACTGAAAATCACTACTTGGACACTAACCGGTTTCACGGATGATTTGTTCGCGCACTCACTGCTGTTCGCTGACGGCGCACGATCCGCGAACAGCGCGCGCACGCCCCACTTTTCGGCCCAACGCGAACGGCCCCCGGATCTCAAGGATCCAGGGGCCGTTCGCTGCGAAAGGGAAGGACTATGCCTTGGCCTCGGCGGTGGTTTCCTCTGCCTCGGCAGCTTCGCCCTCGACCGCTTCGGTGGCGTCAGCGTCAGCGGCTTCCGCAGCCGGAGCTTCCTCGCCGCCGGGGCGGACGAAGTCGCTCAGGTCGACAGCCTTGCCGTCGGTGTCGGTAACCGTGGCCTGGCCGAGGACGACGGCCAGTGCCTTGCGGCGGCGGACCTCGGAAACCATCATGGGGACCTGGCCGCTCTGATCAATGATCTGGGCGAACTGGTTGGGGTCCATGCCGTACTGGCTGGCGGTGGTGACGATGTAGTCGATCAGCTCGTTCTGGCTGACGTTGACTTCTTCCTTCTCCGCGATGGCGTCAAGGATGATTTCGTTCTGGAAGGCGCGGGCCGTGTTGGCGCGGACCTCTTCGCGGTGCTCTTCGGTGTCGTGCTCACCGTCTCCGTGGCCGTTGCCCTCCTGGAAGTGGGCTTCGAGCTGCTCTTCGACCACAGAGTCCGGAACGGGAACCTCAACCAGCTCGACGAGCTTGTCCAGGACCTTGTCGCGGGCTTCGACGCCCTGCTCGACGATCTTGGAGTCGGCAGCCTGCTTGGCGAGGTCCTCGCGGAGCTCGGCGAGGGTGTCGAATTCGGAGGCCAGCTGGGCGAAGTCATCGTTCGCCTCGGGCAGTTCGCGTTCCTTGACAGCCTTCACGACGACCTTGACCTGGGCGGCTTCGCCGGCGTGGTCGCCGCCAACCAGGGTGGTGTCGAAGATGGCGTCTTCGTCGGCGCTGAGGCCGGTCACGGCCTCGTCCATGCCCTCGAGCATGGTGCCGGCACCCACCTGGTAGGACAGGCCCGCAGCGGAGTCGACTTCTTCGCCGTCGATCGTGGCGGTGATGTCGATGGTCAGGAAGTCGCCGTCGGCAGCGGGGCGGTCAACGGACTTGAGCGTACCGAAGCGGCCGCGAAGCTCGTCCAGTGCCTTGTCAACGTCAGCCTCGGAGGATTCCGCAGCGGCCACCTGGACCTCGATGCCGGCGTAGTCCGGGAGTTCAATCTCGGGGCGCACGTCAACCTCGGCGGCGAACTTGAGGCCGCCGTCGGTTGCGGAGGGATCGGGCACCTCGGTGATCTCCACCTCGGGACGGCTCAGGGGGCGGATGCCGGATTCCTGCACGGCAGCCTGGTACCAGCCGTTAAGGCCGTCGTTGATGGCGGTCTCCAGGACGTAGCCGCGGCCGACGCGCTGGTCGATGAGCTTGGCGGGAACCTTGCCCTTGCGGAACCCGGGGACCTGGATCTGCGACGCAACGGTCTTGTAAGCCGAGTCGATGCTGGGCTTCAGTTCCTCAAAGGGGACCTCAACATTGAGCTTGACCCGCGTGGGGGTGAGGTTCTCGACAGCGCTCTTCACGGTCTAAGTACTCCTGGGTTGTGGGATGGGTTTCTGCAAACGCAATGGATGTCCAGGCCTGCTGGTCCTGGCCGCAGAGTCGGGGTGACAGGATTTGAACCTGCGACTTCCTGCTCCCAAAGCAGGCGCTCTAGCCAAGCTGAGCTACACCCCGTAAGTGCACAGGCAAGTCTACGGTGATACACGTCGCGAATGCACATTTGACACGTAGGCCATGGATTAGGTTTAGTTGTATCCGGCTTCAACAGCCAGCCCGGAGTTTCCGCGAAAAACGGATCTTCCTTCGGGGACGTAGCTTAATGGTAAAGCCTCAGTCTTCCAAACTGATTACGCGGGTTCGATTCCCGTCGTCCCCTCCAAACAAAAGGACCCCTCAGTTGAGGGGTCCTTTTGCGTTTGCCTCCTATGCCTGCGGCTGCTGGCAGGAAGGGCACCAGTAGAGGTTCCGGCCCACGAGGTCGGTGACGAGCACGATGGTCCGGCACACCCGGCAGGGAAGGCCCTGCCGCTTGTAGACGAAGTGGACGTCCTCGCGGGCAGGGAAGTGTGCCCCCTTGGGCGGCACAGGATTCCCCGCTGCGGCGGTCTTGGCCGCTGTGGTGCCGTTGAGGGTCCAGTACTTTGGCGGCGTGGTGATGATCCGCCCGTCGGTGACGCCGTCGGCCATGACGGTGACGACGTCGCGCCACAGCTTCCGGGCATCGCTGTCCGGGAGCGCCGCGCCGGGAAGCCACGGATCCAGCCGGCGCCGGAACAGCACTTCGGCGCGGTAGACGTTGCCAACCCCGGCAATGATCTTCTGGTCCATGAGCATCGCTGCCAGCGGCGTCTTCCGGGCGCGAAGGTTAGCAGCGAACCGGCCTGCGTCCCCGCGAAGGTTCCGCAGCGGATCCGGCCCGAGCCGGGCAAGGACGGCATCGGTCTCCTCGGCGGTGATGGTTTCGCACGTGGTTGCCCCGCGCAGGTCCGCCCAGCCGTGGCTCCCGGCCAGCCGGACGCGGACTGCCCCCACCGGTGGCGGCGGACCTTCGTACGCTGCGCCGCCGTCGTCGTCCCCGTCAGCGAAAGCTTCCCGCTCCCCCACCCGACGCGGCGCCCCAATGCTGGACGCGCCGGCGAAGGTACTGTCGCCGCCGAAGCTCCAGGCGCCGTACAGACCCAGGTGGACATGCAGCACCAGCGAGTGGTCGAAGTGCAGGAAGAGGTGCTTGCCGTGCGCCTCCGCAGAGACCAGCGTGTGGCCGTCCAGCAGGGCCGCTCCCCCGCTGAACCGGCCCTGGGGACTGGAGATGGCGAGGGTTTCACCGAGGAAGACGTCGCCGAACTGCCGGGCGAGCCTGCGGACCGAATGTCCCTCAGGCACTACTCGATGACCTCGCCCGTGGCCTCGTAGGCTGCGATCTTGCCGATCCGGCGGACATGGCGCTCGTCGTTGCTGAACGGCTCGGCCAAGAATGCCTCGATCAGTTCGGTGGCTTCCTCCACTGAGTGCTGGCGTCCGCCCACAGCGACGACATTCGCGTCGTTGTGCTCGCGGGCCAGGGTGGCAGTGGAAAGGTTCCATGCCAGGGCGGCCCGAACACCCTTGACCTTGTTCGCCGCAATCTGCTCGCCGTTGCCGGAACCGCCCAGCACGATGCCCAGCGCATGCACGCCTGCCTGCTGGTCTGCGACTACGGCGAGGGCGGCGTTGATGCAGAACGACGGGTAATCGTCCTGGGCGTCGTAGACTTTGGGCCCGTGGTCCACCACCTCGTAACCCTTGCCTGTCAGATGGGACACCAGGTGGGCGCTGAGCTCCATGCCGGCGTGGTCGGTGGCGATGTGGACCCGCGGGAAGGCAGGGGAAGTTGTCACGAGCAAAATCCGTTCGGTTCGGTGGGCTGGCAGGCCGGCCCGGGGGCCGGAACAACACCGATAAGGATACTCGGACTGCCCCGGCGTCAGGATTCGGGCTGCCCCGTGGGCGCCGGCGGGCCGCCCCCGCGCCGTGCCCTGGCCGCCACCCGGGTCAGGACATCGGCCAGCCGCGCCGCCGAAGCCTGGCTGCCGCCGCTCACGGCCAAACGCTGTCCGTCCGTCTTGCGCACCACGACGGCGGGCCCGCTGCTGACCAGCATGGCCGCGGTGCCGCGGTGGTGCCGGTAGCCCCATCCGCCGTAATCCGCGGCCCTCACCTCTGCTGCGCTGGCGGCGGAGATGGCTCCGGCGGGAACATCCATAACCGGTACCACTCCGGCCAACAGGACCCGCAGGCCACTGCGGTCGGCCTTGACGCGGGCGAACAGGAATGCCGCGCTGCCGGCGGCCAGGAGGACCAGCAGTATCCCCAGCCACGGCACCACAAGGGCCAGGAGCGCCGCCGGGAAGAGTGATGCGATGCCGATCATGACGAAGACCGAGCTACGGGCATGCACCCACAAGCGGATCGTGTCCAGGGCGAGATCCGGATCTGTCTCCTTGGCGATGGCTGTTTGCAGGGCCCGGTCGTCGTCATGGGACCACTGCCGGTCAGCCTTGTAGACCATGGCCATGGTGACGCCCAGGGACACCGCAGCGCCGCTCCCGAGCGCCAGCACGGTCATGTCCACGCGTGACTGCCGGGCGTCAGCGAGACCCACCTGGCCGATGAGGCCCGCCGCGAGGGCCGAGGTGATGAAGAGGCTGAGGAAGAATCCGGTACCCATCATGATCCGGCGCATCAGCACGGGCCTGCCCAGGGGAACCGCCTGCAGCAGGACCAGCCAGCCGGCAATGACAATCGCCCCCGCCCCTGTACCCACGTAGGCGCCGAACGGGGCAAAGGCGGCACCGCCGTCGTCCGTCCAGCGCACCGCGAGCGGGTCCGGAAGGTCGGGGCGGAGCAGCCAGGCGCAGAAGGCGAAGGCGGCGGCGAGCGCGACGGGGAACCCGATGGCAAAGCGCAGCGCCTTGGCATCCACGGAATCCAGCAGCTTTCCCATGCATCCAACGCTACCCCTGCGCCCGGCTCCGGAAACCACACGGCCGGAGGGTGCGGCGCGCTGTGACCCGGGCAACTTGCCAAGGACTGCAAGGATGAAAGAATGCAGCAGAGTGCCGCACCCGGGACCACCGGCCGGCAACCGAAACTTCTCTGGAGGCCCTCCTTTGCCAGGTATGAACCTGACGCGCGCCGAAGCCCGTGAGCGCGCAGAACTGATCACCGCCGAGTCCTACGATGTCAGCCTGGACCTGACCCGGGGCGGAGAGGTCTTCGGCAGCACCACCACCGTGAAATTCACGGCTGTGCCGGGATCGTCCAGCTTTATTGATGCCGTAACCCGGACCGTGCACAGCGTGACCCTGAACGGCCGCGTCCTCGACCCCGCCGCCGTGTCCGACGGCGTGCGGATCCAGTTGCCCGGGCTGGAGGAACACAACGAACTGACCGTCGTGGCGGAGATGCCTTACATGAACACCGGCGAGGGCCTGCACCGGTTCGTGGATCCGGTGGACAACGAGGTCTACCTGTACACGCAGTTCGAGGTTCCGGATTCGCGCCGGATGTTCGCCGTCTTCGAACAGCCCGACCTGAAGGCAACGTTCGCGTTCACGGTCACGGCCCCCTCGCACTGGGATGTGATCTCCAATTCCCCCACCCCGGAGCCGGTGCAGGCCCCGCCCGCGGAGGACGGCGGAGCCAGGTCGGTTTGGGCCTTTGCGCCCACCCCGCGACTCTCCTCCTACGTCACCGCCCTGATCGCCGGACCGTACCAGTCGGTCCGCAGCGAGGTGACCAGCTCGGACGGACGCGTCATCCCGCTGGGGGTGTTCGCGCGGAAGTCGCTCATGCAGTACCTGGACGCGGAGAACATCTTCGAGCTCACGCGGCAGGGCTTCGGGTTCTTCGAAGCACAGTTCGGCTGCCCGTACCCGTTCGAAAAGTACGATCAGCTTTTCGTGCCGGAGTTCAATGCCGGCGCCATGGAGAACGCCGGCGCGGTGACCATCCTGGAGGGCTACGTCTTCCGCAGCAAGGTCACCGGCGCCCAGATCGAGCGGCGCGCCATCACGGTGCTGCACGAGCTGGCGCACATGTGGTTCGGGGACCTGGTGACCATGCGGTGGTGGAACGACCTCTGGCTCAACGAGTCCTTTGCGGAGTACATGTCCCACCTGGCGGCAGTGGAGGCCACGTCCTTCACCAGCGCCTGGACCACGTTCGCTTCGGTGGAGAAGTCCTGGGCCTACCGCCAGGACCAGCTCCCCACCACCCACCCCATCTTCGCGGAGATCAACGACCTGCAGGACGTCGAGGTCAACTTCGACGGCATCACCTACGCCAAGGGCGCCTCGGTGCTCCGGCAGCTGGTTGCCTGGGTGGGTCCTGAACAGTTCATGGCCGGCGTCCGGGAGTACTTCGCCAAGCATTCCTGGCAGAACACCGAACTGCGCGACCTGCTGGTGGAGCTGGAGAAGGCGAGCGGACGCGACCTTGACGGCTGGGGCCGGCAGTGGCTGGAGACGGCGGGCGTCAACACCCTCACCCCCGAGCTGGACGTGGACGCGGACGGGACACTGAAGTCACTGGCGATCGTGCAGTCCGCGGTTCCGGAGTGGCCCACCATCCGGCCGCACCGCCTTGCCGTGGGCTTCTACAACCTCTCCGACGCCGGGAAGCTGGAGCGGGTGCACCGCGAGGAGCTGGATGTCGACGGCGAACGCACGGACGTGCCGGGCGTCGCCGGCTTGGCGCAGCCGGACCTGATCCTCGTCAACGACGACGATCTCGCCTACGCCAAGGTCCGGCTGGACCCGAAGTCCCTGGCTACCGCCACCGCACACCTCAAGGACTTTGAGGACAGCCTGCCCCGGACCCTCGTCTGGAATTCGGCGTGGGACGCGGCCCGGGACGGCCAGGCTCCGGCCCGGACGTACGTGGAGCTGATCCTGGCCAACATCGCCGCAGAGACGGACTCCTCGGTGATCCTGGTCCAGCTGCGCCAGCTGGCCACCACCCTGAACTTCTATGTGGCCGAGGAACACCGCGAAGCCACCGCCGTATCAGCCGTAGACCGGCTGTGGGACCTGGCGTCGGAGGTTCCCGGGGGTTCCGACGCGCAGCTGCAGTTCGTGAAGTCCTTTGCACTCCTGGCCCGCAGTGCGTCACAGCTGGACCGGGTGGCGGGCCTGCTGGACGGCTCGGCCGCCCTGGACGGGCTGGCCATTGACCAGGACCTCCGCTGGGAACTTGTGGCGTCGCTGGTGGCCGGCGGCCGGATGGGCCAGGACGGCATCGACGCCGAGTTGGCGCGGGACAACACCGCCAGCGGGCAGAATGCCGCCGCCTTGGCCAAGGCCGCGCTTCCCACGGCTGAGGCAAAAGCGGCCGCCTGGGAGTCGATCGTGGTCAAGGGCGAACTGTCCAACGCGCTGCAAGGATCGGCCGTGGCAGGCTTCATGCGGGTCCGTGACCGGTCGCTCCTGGAGCCCTACGCGGAGAAGTATTTCGCAGCGGTGCCGGCCATCGTGGCAACCCGGACCCACGCACTCGCCCAGCAGATCGTCGTCGGCCTCTACCCAGCGCTGCTGACCACGCAGGCTACCATCGACCAGACGGACACCTTCCTGGCGTCACTGCCTGCGGAAAGCGCCGCGCTGCGGCGGATGATGCTGGAAAACCGCGACGGCGTGGCCCGTGCCCTGCGCGCGCGTGCCGCCGACGTGCTCCCGGACGGCAGCGACGGATGAGCCTCAGCGAACACACGTACGCGCTGACAGTCCAGTGGACCGGCAACCGGGGTGGGGGCACGTCGTCGTACCGGAGCTACTCCCGTGACCATGACGTGCTCATCCCGGGCCTTCCGGTCCTGAAGGGCTCAGCGGACCCGACGTTCCATGGGGACCGGGAGCGGTACAACCCCGAACAGCTCCTCCTGGCGGCCCTGGCGCAGTGCCACATGCTGTCCTACCTGCATGTGGCCGTGAAGCATGGCGTGGTGGTCACTGACTACCGGGACGAGGCATCCGGGCTGATGCGGCTCAACCGCGACGGCAGCGGCCAGTTCGAACAGGTGACACTGCACCCCAGGGTCACCGTGGCCGACGCCGGCCAGGTGGACCTGGCGGCCGGGCTGCACCATGAGGCGAACCAGGTCTGCTTCATTGCCCGCAGCGTGAATTTCCCGGTGCTGCACCAGCCGGTGACGGTGGCCGGGCAGGAAATTTCCTAGGAGCGGAGGGCTGTACCACCCGGGATGAGGATGCGGGTTGCTTCACGCTCCGGCGCTAGGGTTGAAGGAGAACAGCGCAATCCCCCAAGGAGCTATTTCCCCCCATGGTCAGTATGTTGTCCATCCTTCCCCCAGCCTCCAGCCAGCCCGTCGGCGTCAGCATCCCGGGCATCGTGATCAGCCTCGGCGTCGGTGTCGGCATCTGGCTTGTCGCCACCTTCATCATCTCCCGCATTACCAAGAGGGTGGCGTCGGGAAGCAACTTCTTCAAGAAACCTACGTTTAAGTGGGTGGCGCCTGCCCTCAGGGCCCTGGACCACGAACGGCGCGTCCAGCGGGCGGAGACCATCGGCTCGCTGCTGAACAGCATCGTCGGCGTCCTCGTGGCAGTCATCACCGGCATGTATGTCCTGCAGAACCTGGACATCAACATCGCTCCCCTGCTGACCAGCGTGGGAATCCTGGGCGTGGCCATCGGCTTCGGCGCCCAGCAGCTGATCCGCGACTTCCTGGCCGGAATCTTTATCACCATCGAGGACCAGTACGGCATCGGCGATGTCATCGAAACCAGTGAGGTGGTGGGCGTGGTGGAGTCCATGGGGCTCCGGATCACCCGGGTCCGCTCCGACGACGGCGCCATCTGGTACCTGCGCAACGGTGAGATCCTGCGCGTGGGGAACCGGTCGCAGGGCCGTTACCTTCCGATTAATGAGTCCGACGACGGCACGACAGACCAGGCCTCGGCTCACGTGGAGACCAAGAAGACCGACCAGAAAGCCGGCGAGTAGCATGACGATTCCCATCGAGCCGCAACGTCCCCAACTGATGCAGAACGACCCCTTCAGCCAGCCGGCGTACACCGACAGCTTCTACGACGCCGTGGGTGGGCACGCGACGTTCGTGAAGCTCATCGACGTTTTCTACGATGGCGTCGCCACGGATCCGCTGCTGCGGCCGATGTACCCGGAGGAGGACCTGGCTCCGGCAAAGCGACGGTTCCTGATGTTCCTTGAGCAGTATTGGGGCGGGCCCACAACCTACGGTGAGGAGCGCGGGCATCCGCGCCTGCGGATGCGGCACATGCCCTTCAAGGTCACACCGGAGGCAAAAGACCGGTGGCTGTTCCACATGCGCGCGGCAGTGGATGCCTTGGAGCTGCCGCCGCTGTACGAGGGAACGCTGTGGGAATACATGGAGCGGGCGGCGCTGTCCATGGTGAATAGTCCGTCCGGCGCGTGACGCCGGCCCGTCAGGAGTCCTGAAGTTACAGGAGGCCGCTGCCGGTGCGCGCCAGGACGTGCCCGCGCGGACCGCTGAGCCTGAACCAGCGGCCGGCACGGTAGAGCGCCTGCTCGCCGTCCGCAAGGAAGCCTAGGGTGAGCGCCGCGAAGGCGGCACCCGCGGGCAGGCCGGACTGGTCCAGTTCGCGTCCCCACACGGCAGCCCGGGCGTTATTCACAATCAGGGCGCCGGGCTTATCCGGCACAATGCCCGCCACTTCGGCGATGCCGGCCTCGGCGGCCTCCCGCAGGCGCCCGTCGCTGAGGGAGCCCAGCGACTCCCATCCGGCCCGGGGCGCGCCCACCCCGGTCCAGGATTCGGTGACGGTGGTGGGCGGAACCGGGAGCTCGACGTCGGACGCGCCGGCGCGGGCAAGCCGGTCCAGGACGGCCGCCAGGGGCACCGTGACGTCTGTTGCCGACGGATCCGACAACGCCATGGTGCGCAGGCCCAGGATGGTGGGTGTCGATTCCCCAAGCAGCCGGGGCCGCAGGACGCACACATAGGCCGCCAGGACGGAACCGGCGGCCTGGAGCCGGATGGCGCCGTCGTCAATTGCTTTGGCGCGGGTGGCGAACGTCTTCAGGTCCGCAAGGTCCCTGGGATCGGCGAAGCGGAAGGACGAAGTGAGGAGATCAGACACACCAAGAACACTACCGGCTGCGCGCCGGTTGAGTGGTCCGGCGGGCGCCGTCTAGAGTCGGACCATGACTGAAGCCGAAGCCGGACTGCTGGTGCCCCCCAGCGGCGATCCCACCTCATCGCTGATCGAACTGCTGGACCTTGGCGACCTGGAAGGCGCGCGGACGGATGAGGACATCTTCCTTGGCCCCTCCCAGCGGCAGCCGCACCACAGAGTTTTCGGCGGCCAAGTGCTGGCGCAGTCGCTCGTCGCCTCCACCAGGACGGTTGATCCGGACCGGCTGGTCCATTCGATGCACGGCTACTTCCTGCGGCCCGGCGACGCCAACAAGCCCATCACGTTCGGCGTGGAGCGGCTGCGGGACGGCAGGTCATTTTCCGCCCGGCGTGTCCATGCCTACCAGGACGGGGTGCCCATCCTGTCCATGATTGCTTCCTTCCAGGTCGAAGCCGAGGGCATCGACCACTCCGCCGCAATGCCTGCCGGGATCCCGGACCCGGAGTCCCTTCCCAGCACGGCGGACCTGCTGGGAAAGTTTGACCATCCGGTGGCCCGGCACTGGGCGTACGAACGGCCCTTCGACATCCGGCACGTAGACCCTGCCTTGTACGTCTCGGCAAGCGGCCCCCGCGAGGCGCGCAACGCCGTCTGGATGAAAACCCTGGGGCCAGTGCCGGACAATCCCAACCTGCACCGCGCAGCCCTGGCCTACGCCAGCGACTACACCCTGCTCGAATCGATCCTCCGGAGGCACGGGCTGAGCTGGATCACCCCCGGGATGAACGTTGCCAGCCTGGACCACGCCATGTGGTGGCACCGGCCCGCCCGGGTGGACGACTGGCTGCTCTACGTCCAGGAGTCCCCCAGTGCCCAGGGTGCCCGCGGCCTGGCCACCGGCAAAATCTTCAACCGGGAAGGCCAGCACGTCGCCTCCGTGGCCCAGGAGGGTATGGTGCGGGTCCCCACCACCCCGGATGGGCCATAGCTCCGGAGGCACACAGAAGGCCGGCACCCTGAACTTGTCAGGGTGCCGGCCTTCTGCATTCTGCCTGGCTGCGGCGTCCGCGCTGTTAGTCGCGGGTCAGGCGGCGGTGGGTCACACGGTGCGGCTTGGCCGCGTCAGGTCCCAGGCGCTCCACCTTGTTCTCCTCGTAGGATTCGAAGTTGCCCTCGAACCAGTACCACTTGGAGGGGTTTTCCTCGTCACCTTCGTAGGCGAGGATGTGGGTGGCCACCCGGTCAAGGAACCACCGGTCGTGAGAGACAACGACAGCACAGCCAGGGAACTCCAACAGGGCGTTTTCAAGGCTGCTGAGGGTTTCGACGTCGAGGTCGTTGGTGGGCTCGTCAAGGAGCAGCAGGTTCCCGCCCTGCTTCAGGGTCAGGGCCAGGTTCAACCGGTTCCGCTCACCACCGGACAGGACGCCGGCTTTCTTCTGCTGGTCCGGGCCCTTGAAGCCGAAAGCTGCAACGTAGGCACGGGACGGCATCTCCACGTTGCCGACCTGGATGAAGTCCAGCCCGTCGGAGACAACCTCCCACAGGGTCTTGTTGGGGTCGATGCCCCCGCGGCTCTGGTCCGCGTAGGAGATCTTGACCGATTCGCCGATCTTCAGGTCGCCGCCGTCGAGCGGTTCCAGACCCACGATGGTCTTGAAAAGCGTGGTCTTGCCTACGCCGTTGGGGCCGATAACGCCCACGATGCCGTTCCGCGGCAGGCTGAAGGACAGCCCGTCGATCAGGGTCCGGTCCTCGAAGCCCTTCTGCAGGTTCTTGGCCTCCAGCACCACGCCACCGAGGCGGGGTCCCGGCGGGATCTGGATCTCTTCGAAGTCAAGCTTGCGGGTGCGGTCAGCTTCCGCGGCCATTTCCTCGTACCGGGCAAGGCGTGCCTTCGACTTGGTCTGGCGGCCCTTGGCGTTGGAGCGGACCCAGTCGAGTTCCTCCGCGAGGCGCTTGGCCTGCTTGGCATCCTTCTTGCCCTGGATTTCAAGGCGGGCCCGCTTCTTCTCCAGGTAGGTGGAGTAGTTGCCCTCGTAGGGGTACAGGTGGCCGCGGTCCACCTCTGCGATCCATTCCGCAACGTGGTCCAGGAAGTAGCGGTCGTGGGTGACGGCGAGGACGGCGCCCGGGTAGCTCGACAGGTGCTGTTCGAGCCACAGGACGCTTTCGGCGTCCAGGTGGTTGGTGGGCTCGTCGAGGAGCAGCAGGTCCGGCTTCTGCAGCAGGAGCTTGCAGAGGGCCACCCGGCGGCGCTCACCACCGGAAAGGTTGGTGACATCGGCGTCCGCCGGCGGGCAGCGGAGGGCGTCCATGGCCTGTTCGAGCTGGGAATCGAGGTCCCACGCGTCGGCGGCGTCGATGGCTTCCTGCAGCTTGCCCATCTCGTCGAGGAGGGTGTCGTAGTCAGCGTCCGGGCTGGCCATTTCCTCGGAGATCTCGTTGAAGCGCTGGATCTTGCCGTAGATCTCGCCAACACCTTCCTGGACGTTGCCCAGGACGGTCTTTTCCTCGTTCAGCGGCGGCTCCTGGAGCAGGATGCCCACGCTGTAACCGGGGCTGAGCCTGGCTTCACCGTTGGAGGGCGTGTCCAGCCCGGCCATGATCTTGAGGATGGTGGACTTACCGGCACCGTTGGGGCCCACAACACCAATCTTGGCGCCCGGGAAGAAGGACATGCTTACGTCATCAAGGATGAGCTTTTCGCCAACGGCCTTTCGGGCCTTGGTCATTGTGTAGATAAATTCCGCCATGGTTTCAAATCTAGTGGGTCGGCGGGCAGATCTCACATTTACCGTGGTCCGGCGGCCCGATCAAGACCCCACAAAACACTTCCCGCTGGCGAGGACAGGCAGGACCGTGACAGTCACCGCCCCTTCCCGGACCTGGCCGATCACGCAGTCCTTGCCTTGAAGCACCGCCGCCTCAATGGCGTCCGCTTCCAGCCCCGTAGGCGTACGGCTTTGCGAGACCTGGAGCACGCCGGGGGCAATGCCCGCCCCCGTCAGGGCGTCGCTGACCTGGCCGGTGGCAGGTTTGGGGGCACCGGCGGCCAATTTGGTCAGGGCGTCGGTGACAGTCCGTTTCACTGCCTCGGTGGCTGCGGCGTCGGTGGCCGGCGACGCTCCGGAGGTGTCCGCGAGCGCCCCGCCGCTGCCGTCTCCGGTGGGGGCGGAAGCCTGGGGCCGGGCGGACTGTCCCTGAGTGGCCGGGGCGGCAGCCGATGACGCCGGGGTGCCGGTCTGGTTCATGGTTGGCTGGTTCGATGCCGGACCGGCAACGCACCCTGTCAAGAGTGTGGCCAGGACGGCGCACGCCAGCGCTGCACCGGCCCGGTTGTTCTGCCGGTGGGAAAGGGTGTGCCGCATGGTGCCATTCTGCCATGGTCCTGTTGGCGGACGGGCGGTGGTCGGCCGGGGGGTGCCGCCGTTCCGCCCGCCCGGGTCCGGACGGGAAGCGCTGAAGATTGTTGCGTGGTTCCTAGACTTCTGCGAGTTCCCCCGTTTCGAGGTCGAGTGAGGCCATGGCGCCGTCGTTGTCCTGGACGACCATTGATGCATGGCCCTCATCGTCCGGATGTTCGTCGTCCGTGTCCTCGGGCTCATCCTGGAGTTGGTCCAAGCCGGCGTGGGGGCCGGGATCAGAGGCCGGGGGTGGTTCCACGAGCGAGAGCGCCGGCCGTGACGATGTCCGGATGAAGTTGGCCGAGCCCAGGGACAGGTCATGCCCGACGGTGTCGGCATCGATGATGGTGGAGTGGTAGACGCGCCCGTCCTTCTCCCAGGTACGGATCTTCAGTTTGCCAACGACGATGACCGGCTGGCCTTTCCTGATGCTGCATCCAAGGGTCCCCGCGAGTTGGCGGTACCCCTGGACGGTGAACCAGTTGGTGTGGCCGTCCTGCCAGGTTTTGGATTCCCGGTCGAAACGGCGGTTGGTGGAACCGAGGCGGAAAGAGGCCGTAGCCACTCCCCCCGGCGTGGTGGAACTCGTGATTTCGGTGGCCACGAAGCCCCGGATGGTGATCGTTTCGCTCATCTGTTCGTCCTGTCTCAATGGTGGCGCCCTGTGCAGGCAAGACCAGCATTGCGCCGGACAGCGGAAGTAGAAGAGGGGTGAACCGGCGTATGTGGACAACGCGGGTTCAGGGGCCGCTGTGGAGGGACAGTTGGTTCGATATGACAGCGCCGGCAACTCCGGCAAGGTAAACTTTTCGAGGCGCCGGCGTACAGGCCGGAAGCCGATGCCTCAGTAGCTCAGGGGATAGAGCAGCGGCCTTCTAATCCGCCGGTCGGGGGTTCGATTCCCTCCTGGGGCACATAGAAAAGCGGTCTGACCTACGGAAACGTAGATCAGACCGCTTTTGCTTTCGCTCGGCAATTAGGTCTTTACTGTCCCACTACCCGGAAGCGCACTGCTTCAAGGCGAAGTCCCTGACCGGTGGTTCCGCAAACCTCACCATCACCGACCTCGGGCATCCACCCAATATTTTGGACGTGCGCTTGGCATCGGATTGCCTCACCGGCAATTGTGGATTTGATTTGTATTGCTTCCATGCGAAGCCCCAACCCGGTAGTACCAATTGTCGTCGCCCCAGTGCTGTAATTTTGCCAGCCGATGTTCTGGACATGCGCTCGAACCGTTTGTCCTGACGTAGGAAAGCGGAGCGCTTCCAGCCTCAGCCCTTGCCCTACAGTGCCTGCGGTTTCGCCGTTCGAGACGCTGGACTGCCAACCAATGTTTTGCACATGCCCCGCATAGGAAGACCCCGTTGGGGCAGTGGCCGAAGTTGGGGATGACGGGATCAGGGTAGTCGAGTAGGCCGCCATATTGGAGACCATCAGGTGCCAGCCGGCGTAGGGCCCGCTCGATGGAACCACGTAGCCGATGCCGGCGTCCGTCCCCCGAGGGTCAAGCATGGCTGCCTTGTGGCCGGGAGAGTTCATCCACCAGTCGACCAGCTGCGCGGGGCTGAAGTTAAACCCGATGTTTTCCCGGTACCAGGTGGCGCCGGCGGGGATTTCGTTGCCGCCGGCGTCCGCGCGGTGGATGGTGGCGAAGTCGAAGTTCGGGTCCATCGTGGCGACGCCCAGGTGGTTGGCCCAATCCTGGGATACATCGGCGATCTTCTGGTTCCAGACGAAGGGCGGCGCCCCGACCTTGGCGCGTTCGGCGTTAATCAGGTCGAAGGTCTGTTTGGTGAACGAGTCGGAGATGGTCGTGGCCGGGACCAACGCCGGGACCGGAGCGGCGACGGAAGCGGCTGGGGACAGGAGGCCGCAGCCCATCGTGACAATCAGTCCGAGGATGATCGCGGACATGCGTGAAGAAGAGAATTTCATGAGTACCTCGGTTGGGGCCGGGCGGTAATACCGGGAGACGGCACAAGTCTGCCAGCGCGCCACGGAGGGAAGCGCAGATCTGTGGAGATGCTTGGGCAAGCCTTGGCAGATCCTGAGGAACCCGACTGCCGGGCGCCACTGCGCAGCCTGAGCCGGACCATGGATTCCCAGCCGCTGTAGTCCCGCAGCGACCCGGGCACACAGCCGTCGCACCGGTCTTCGGACCGGTGCGCTTCCGGTTTACCCCGCTATGCCTGCAGCCTGTGCGGCGCTTCGACAAGCGACCGGATGACACTGCCGGCGGCACCCAGCAGCGCCCCCGACTCCCCCACGGCCGAGACCGAGACCTGGCCGGCTGCGTACATGCCCGGCGCGTACGTCTGGAGGCTCTCCAGCAGCGGACCGCGCAGCCACGGTTCGAGGACGGCGAAGTGGCCGCCCAGGACGACGGAGGCGATGTTGACCACCCGCGCCGTTGACGCGAGCGCTATGCCCAGGCAGCGCCCCGCGCGTTCGACGGCGGCCAGCGCCCCCGGCTGCCCTGCGTCCAGCGCCTGGAGGAGCTTGGCCATGGCAGCCGAGCGTGAATTTCCGCCGGATCCGATCCCGGCCGCCTCGAACATGGCGTCCTGGCCTGCCACCGTTTCCAGGCAGCCCGTCCCGCCGCACGAGCATCGGCCGCCGTCGGGGTCCACTACGATGTGCCCCACTTCGCCGGCATGGCCGCCGGGGCCCGTGAAGAGTTCAGACCCGATCACCAGGCCGCCACCCACGCCCACCTCGCCGGAGACAAAGAGGAAATCCGATGCACCATCCGGCCGGTGCCGCAGCTCGGCCAGGGCGGCAGCGTTCGCTTCGTTGAAAAGGGCCACTCCCAGCGGCGCTTCGGGCAGCAGGGCAGCAAGGTCAAGGTCGACGCCGGCCCAGCCCAGGTTGGGTGCCGTCAGCACCCTCCCGGTGGAAGGGTCCACCAGCCCGGGCACGGCGAGTCCGCCGCCCAGGACCTCGACTCCCTTCTCCCCTGCGAGACTCCGTACCCGGGCGGCCAGGACGCCGAGCGCCGCCATGACAGGACCGTCCACGCTCTTGCGGTTATCCCGATCCTGCACCTCGCGGACCAGCACGCCTCCTGCCAGGTCAACCACTGCGGCGGCGATGTAGTCCACGTTGACCTCCATCCCCATGACTGCGCGGCCCGGGTTGAGTTCCAGTCCGACACCCGGACGCCCGCGCCCCTGCGGGTTGAGGCCAATTTCGCGGACGATGCCGGCGTCCAGGAGATCCAGCACCAGGCTGGACACGGATGCCTTGGTCAGGCCTGTGACCGCTGCCAGCTGGGCACGGCTGGGGTGGGCTCCCGGCGGGAAATCGGCGATGGCTCCCAGGACCAAGGCCAGGTTGCTGCGCCGGACGTCACCCACGCTTCCAGGGGCCGTCCCCCCGGGCCCCGCCACCGCAGGCGCCGGCATCACCATCACAAAGCTCCTCAGTCATCAGATGGGCCCCGCCGTTGCGGCTCTCCGGACCCTTGACCCCACCCTACGTCCGCTCATATAGTTCAAGCAATGAACTAAAGCTTCGCAATCCCGCGGAAACCCGATCGCAAGGACGCATCATGACACTTTCCCCCACGCCCGCTGACAAGTTCACCTTCGGCCTCTGGACCGTCGGCTGGACCGGCGCTGACCCATTCGGTGTGGCCACCCGCGCCGCCCTCGATCCGGTGGAAGCCGTCCACCGGCTCAGCGAACTGGGCGCCTACGGCATCACGTTCCACGACAACGACCTGGTGCCGTTCGACGCCACAGCCTCCGAGCGGGAGCTGATCCTGAAGAACTTCCGCGCAGCCCTGGCCGAAACCGGGCTGAAGGTTCCGATGGTCACCACCAACCTGTTCAGCCACCCGGTCTTCAAGGATGGCGGCTTCACCTCCAACGACCGCTCCATCCGCCGCTTCGCTCTCTCCAAGGTCCTGCGCAACATCGACCTCGCCGCAGAACTCGGCGCCGAAACCTTCGTCATGTGGGGCGGCCGCGAAGGCAGCGAATATGACGGATCCAAGGACCTTGCCGCCGCGCTGGACCGGATGAAGGAAGGCGTGGACACGGCAGCGGGCTACATCAAGGACAAGGGCTACAACCTGCGGATCGCGCTGGAACCCAAGCCGAACGAGCCCCGCGGCGACATCTTCCTGCCTACCGTCGGACATGGCCTGGCCTTCATCGCCCAGCTCGAACACGGCGACATCGTGGGCTTGAACCCGGAAACCGGCCACGAGCAGATGGCCGGGCTGAACTTCACCCACGGGATCGCCCAGGCGCTCTGGGCCGGGAAACTCTTCCACATCGACCTCAACGGCCAGCGCGGCATTAAATACGACCAGGACCTGGTGTTCGGCCACGGCGACCTCACCAGCGCCTTCTTCACCGTGGACCTGCTCGAAAACGGCTTCCCGGGCGGCGGACCGAAGTACGAAGGCCCCCGCCACTTCGACTACAAGCCCTCCCGCACCGACGGCTACGACGGCGTCTGGGAATCCGCCAAGGCCAACATGTCCATGTACCTGCTGCTCAAGGAACGCGCCCTCGCCTTCCGCGCCGACCCCGACGTCCAGGCAGCGCTCCAGGCCTCCGGCGTGTTCGAACTCGGCGAACCCACGCTCAAGGCCGGCGAAAGCACCGCGGACCTGCTCGCTGACGCAGCATCCTTCGAGGACTTCGATGCCGACAAGGCTGGCGAGCGCTCCTTCGCGTTCGTCCGCCTCAACCAGCTCGCCATCGAGCACCTCCTGGGCGCCCGCTAGGCCATGGCACTCGTCGCAGGGATCGACAGTTCAACCCAGTCCTGCAAAGTAGTGGTCCGCGACGCGGACACCGGCGAACTGGTCCGCCAGGGCCGCGCCGGCCACCCCGACGGCACAGAGGTCCATCCGGACCACTGGTGGACGGCACTGCAGAAAGCCGTTGCCGAAGCGGGTGGGCTGGATGACGTGGCCGCCATCTCCGTCGGCGGGCAACAGCACGGCATGGTCTGCCTCGACGCGGACGGTGAGGTAGTCCGCCCTGCCCTGCTGTGGAACGACACCCGCAGCGCCGGGGCAGCCGTGGAGCTCATCAACAGCGCCGGCAACGGAGACCCCATTGCCGGCGCACGGTACTGGGCCGGGGCCACCGGCACGGTCCCCGTGGCCTCACTGACAGTGACCAAGCTGCGCTGGCTTGCGGAGAACGAACCGGACAACGCCGCCAAGGTCGCTGCCGTGTGCCTCCCGCACGACTGGCTGACCTGGCGGCTCGCCGGTTACGGGCCGGGCAGCGGCACGGAAGGCCTGGCCGCTTTGGCAACGGACCGCTCTGATGCCTCGGGCACCGGGTACTACTCGACGGCGGAGGGCCGGTACCTGCCGGACGTCCTGGGATCCGCACTGGGGCACGTCCCGGCCCTCCCGAAGGTGCTGGGACCGTTGGAACCGGCGGGCAGGACCGCCGCGGGCGCCCTGCTCGGGGCCGGCGCCGGGGACAACGCGGCGGCCGCGCTCGGGGCAGGAGCGGAACTGGGCGATGTCGTCATGTCGCTCGGCACCTCGGGAACCGTTTTTGCCGTCTCGGACACAGCACCGGCAGATGCATCGGGGCTGGTGGCCGGATTCGCGGACGCGGCCGGGCACTACCTTCCGCTGGTGTGCACCTTGAACGCCACCCGCGTTTTCGATGCCACCGCAGCCCTGCTGGGCGTGGACCTGGCCGAGTTCAACAGGCTGGCGCTGTCCGCCGAACCGGGCGCCGGAGGGCTGACCCTGGTCCCGTATTTCGATGGGGAGCGGACCCCCAACCTGCCGGATGCCACCGGCTCGCTGCATGGCATCACACGGGCCAACTACACCCCCGGCAACCTGGCGCGTGCCGCCGTCGAAGGCGTGGTCTGTTCCCTGGCCGATGGACTGGCAGCGCTGCAGGACCAGGGCGTGGCCGCGCGCCGGATCCTCCTGGTGGGCGGCGGCGCACAGTCCGGCGCAGTTCAGGACGTCGCGGCGCGCCTGCTGGGAACCCGCGTCACGGTTCCCCGCCCAGGCGAGTACGTCGCCGACGGAGCGGCCCGCCAGGCCGCCGCGGCACTCACCGGACATTTCCCCGCGTGGGCCGCTGACGCCGTCGACCTCCCCGGGAAAACGGACGACGCCGGCGTGCTGGCACGGTACCGCCGGCTCGCCTCGGCGTACGCCTAGGACAGTCCGGGAAACCACGAAGGACCCGGACCGCTCTGCAGCGGTCCGGGTCCTTCCATGCGGGGCGCAGGCTCCTGCCGTGACGTAGCAGGAGCCCGCGGTCTGTGCGGCCTTCCGGGCCAGGTCAGGCGAACGGGAGGACGAGCTCTGCGTACCGCTCCTTGACGGTGGCCAGGACGGTGTTGCCGTCCGTGTCCCAGATCTCCTGGTTGAAAATCTCCACCTCGATGTCGCCGGTGTAACCGGCGTCCCGTACCCAGGTGCCGATCGTGGCGAAGTCCACCACGCCGTCGCCCATGTATCCACGGGACAGCAGCGGATCGGCTTCGATGGGCATGTTGAAGTCGCACACCTGGTAGGAGGCGATGCGGTTCTCCCTGCCGGCTCGTTGGATTTGCGCTTTCAGTTCCGGGTCCCACCAAACGTGGAAGGTATCCACGGCGACGCCCACTGTTGAGGCATCGAACGGTGCTGCGAGGTCCAGCGCCTGCCCAAGGGTGGAGATCAGCGCACGGTCGGCCGCATACATCGGGTGCAGCGGCTCCAGGACCAGGCGGACGCCATGTTCGGCGGCAAAGGGAACCAGGTCCGCGAGCCGGTCGGCAACCCGCTGCCGCGCCGCTACGACGTCCTTCTCCCCCGGCGCAAGGCCGCCGACCACCAGGAACAGTTCCCGGGTGTCCAGGGCGACCGCTTCAAGGATCGCTGCGCGGTTGTCCGCGAGCGCGGCCGCCTGGCCGTCGGCGTCGGCCGCGGTGAGGAACCCGCCGCGGCACAGCGAGGACACGCGCAGGCCGGCGTCCTTGATCAGGCGGGCCGCTTTGTCCAGGCCCGCTTCCTCAACGCGGTCCCGCCAGGGCCCGATGGCGGGAATGCCGGCGTTGACGCACCCCTCAACGACCTGGGCGAGCGTCCATTTCTTGGTGGTGGCGCTGTTGATGGAAAGGCGCGCGAAGTTGCTCATACCCCTACCCCGTTGATGCGCAGGTAGTCGGACATCCGGAAGGCCGCCAAGGCGGGATCCCTCAGCAGTCCGGCCTGGTCCGCCAGTTCAAAGGTCCTGGCGAGGTGGCAGACCGAGCGGCCGGAATGCAGGCCGCCCACCATCTGGAAGCCTGGCTGCTTGCCGTTGAGCCAGGACATGAAAGCGATGCCGGTCTTGTAGTAGAACGTGGGGGCGCTGAAGATGTGCTTGCCCAGTTCCCGGGTGGAGTCGAGGATTTCGCGGGCCTTGGCGGCGTTTCCGGACTCGTAGTTCTGCAGGGCAACCGATGCTGCGGGGTAGATTGCCGCGAAGATTCCCAGCAGGGCATCGGAGTGGTGGCTGCCATCGCCGTCGATGAGTTCCGGGTAGTTGAAGTCGTCGCCGGTGTAGAGCCGGACGCCGTCGGGCAGGGACGCCCGCAGGGCCACCTCGTGGCCGGCGTCGAGCAGCGAGACCTTGACACCGTCCACCTTGGCGGCGTTGTCCTTGATGAGGCCGAGGAACGTCTCTGTGGCCGTGGCGACGTCGTCCGATCCCCAGTAGCCGGCGAGGGCGGGATCGAACATGGTGCCCAGCCAGTGCAGGATGACCGGCTGGTCCACTTCCTGCAGGAGGGTGGAGTACACCTTCAGGTAGTCTTCGGGGCCCTTGGCAACCTTCGCCAGGGCGCGGGAGGCCATGAGGATGACCTTGGGTCCGGCCTCGCTGACGACGGCGATTTGCTCGCGGTAGGCCTCGAGGACGGCTTTGATGCCGGCCTCGCCGGAAGGCAGGGCATCGACGTCGAGCTGGTCGGTTCCGGCGCCGCAGGAGACGAGGTCGCGGACGGACTTTCCGGCAGTTGCCGCATTGCCGGCCGAGGCGACGGAGGCAGCTTCCACGCCTGTGCGCTTGATGAGCTGCTGCGTGGCGGACCAGTCCAGGCCCATGCCGCGCTGGGCGGTATCCATGGCATCGGCTACGCCGAGGCCGTAGGACCACAGTTCGTGCCGGTACGCCATGGTGGCGTCCCAGTCCAGCCGCGCGGGGGCACCCGGGGTGTTGTCGGCGAGCACTTCGGGGATGACATGGGCGGCGGCGTAGGCCCGGCGTGCGGTCAGGGGCGCCGTGGGGCGGACCCAGGTGGCGCCGCCCTGCAGCCGGTACTCCCTGGTGCCGCCGTCTTCGGAGGGAAGGATGAGTGAAGTCATTAGAGGGTGATCTCCGGGATGTCGATGGTGCGGCGTTCGTCGTTGGACCGCAGGCCCAGCTCGGCGAGCTGGACACCCCGGGCGGCGGAGAGCAGGCCGAAGCGGTGCTCACGGCCGGCGACGACGTCACGGAGGAATTCCTCCCACTGCAGCTTGAAGCCGTTATCCAGTTCGGCGTTGGCCGGTACTTCCTGCCACTGGTCGCGGAATGATTCGGTGACGGGAAGGTCCGGGTTCCAGACGGGCTTGGGGGTATGGGCGCGCTGCTGGGCGACGCACTTGTTCAGGCCGGCCACAGCCGAGCCGTGGGTGCCGTCCACCTGGAATTCGACCAGTTCGTCGCGGTAGACCCGGACAGCCCAGGAGGAGTTGATCTGCCCGATGACGTCGTCCCCGGCCGGAGTTTCGAGCTCGAAGATGCCGTAGGAAGCGTCGTCGGCAGTGGCCTTGTACTCTTTGCCGGCTTCGTCCCAGCGGGCCGGGATATGGGTGGCGGTCTTGGCGTTGACGCTCTTGACCTTGCCGATGATGCCTTCAAGCACGTAGTTCCAGTGGCAGAACATGTCGGTGGTCATTCCGCCGCCGTCTTCCTTGCGGTAGTTCCAGGACGGGCGCTGGGCTGCCTGGATGTCGCCTTCGAAGACCCAGTAGCCGAACTCGCCGCGGATGGACAGGATGCGGCCGAAGAAGCCTTCGTCCACCAGCCGGCGGAGCTTGACCAGGCCGGGGAGGTACAGCTTGTCGTGGACAACGCCCGCCGTGACGCCGGATTCCTTGCCGATGCGGGCAAGTTCAATGGCCTCCTCCAGGGTTTCTGCCGTCGGCTTCTCTGTGAAGACGTGCTTGCCCGCCAGCATCGCCTTCTTGAGGGTGGCTGCACGCAGGCTGGTCATGGAAGCGTCGAAGACGATATCCACGGTGGGGTCGTTGATCACGGCATCCAGGTCGGTGGTCCATTCGGATACCTTGTGCTTCTCCGCCAGTTCACGGATTTTGGCCTCGTTGCGCCCCACCAGGATGGGCTCAACCTGGACGCGGGTGCCGTCTTCCAGGGTGAAGCCGCCGGCATCGCGGATGGGCAGGATGGACCGCAGCAGGTGCTGGCGGTAGCCCATGCGGCCGGTGATGCCGTTCATGGCAATACGGATCGTTTTAGTTTCGAAGCCCATGTGTCCTCCACGGTGAGTGAGCAAGGTGTACTCAAGACGAATTGGGAAAGCGCATTCCCTCTGTTTCCATGATGCACCGCGCCGTTCCGCTTGGCAAGCGCTTTCCGGAAGTAGTTTGAACTGTCATAATGTCCTTAGCCTTCGAGGCCGCCCCGACCACCAGGAGATGCTGTGGCTGCTAGTACCCTTACCGAGGTTGCCCGCCTCGCCGGCGTCTCGCCCGCCACGGCGTCCCGCGTGCTGAACGGCTCGGCCCGGACTCCCGGCAAGGACATTGCCGAGCGCGTCCGCCAGGCGGCCGATTCACTGGGTTACATCCCCAACGCCCAGGCCCAGGGCCTTGCCAAATCCAGCTCGGGACTTATCGGCCTGATAGTCCACGACATCGCCGACCCGTATTTCGCTGCCATTGCCCGCGGCGTCCAGGACGCCGCTCGGGAACAGCGGAAAATGGTGCTCCTTGCCACCACCGGGGGCGGCCCAGCGGAAGAAAAGGACGCCGTGGCCGCCTTCGCCGCCCGCCGTGCCGACTCCATCGTGATCGCCGGTTCGCGCTCCTGCCGCGCCGAAGACCAGGAAGGGAACGCACAGCTGGCTGCCGAACTTGACCGGTATTGCCGCAACGGCGGCAGGGTGGCCGTGGTGGGCCATCCTGTGGTGGGCGCCACCGCCTTGGAGGGCTACCACGTCATTGAAGTACCCAACCAGGAGCTTGCCGGCCGGCTGGCTGCTGACCTTGCTGCCGGGCGCGACGGCGACTTCGTCATTATTGGCGGCCCGGAAGGCCTGTACACCTCTGATGACCGGATCCGGGGCTTCCAGGAAGGCCTGGCCCGGGCCGGGCACGGGCCGGCAGAGGTGCTTAGGAGCGCCTTCAACCGTTCGGGCGGCTACGAGGCTGGCCTGCAATTGGCTGCACGGATCAAAGCGGCAGCCGCCGGGGACGCCGCCGCGCCGAAGATGTGCATTTTCGCTGTCAACGACGTGATGGCCATAGGTGCCGCAGCAGCCCTCCGGTCCGAGGGCCTGAGGATTCCCCGCGACGCCTCAATCGCAGGTTTCGACGACATCGAAACGCTGCGGGACTTCCGGCCGGCCTTGTCCACCGTGCGCCTGCCGCTCGAAGATATTGGTCGCCTGGCCACCCGCGCCACCCGCCCCCGGCCTGCCGGCGAGGACCAGGACGCCGCCCCTGCCGAGGCCGTTACCGGGGAGGTCACGCTGCGGCGCAGCACCGAGGCAGCCGCCGTATGAGGCCGCACAGGATCACCGCAATTCCGGCGCGCACGGATGCTGCCGGCCCCCACCCGGCCATCCTTGTCCTGCCGGGCGGCGGCTACGCACGCCAGGCGGACCACGAAGCGGAACCGGTGGCGGAATGGCTCGCTTCGCTGGGGATCCACGCTTTTGTCCTGCGCTACCGTGTGGCCCCGGACCGCCACCCCGCGCCCCTCGAAGACGCCAAGGAGGCCATGCTCTTCATCCGGAGCGGACCGCACGGGCTCGACGTGGACCACAAGCGCGTGGGGGTCCTGGGATTCTCGGCCGGCGGCCATCTGGCGGCCACGCTCTCCACCGCAACCATCACCGGCAACCGGGACCTCGACGTCGACGCCGCCGTCCCTGACCTCTCGATCCTTTGCTACCCGGTGGTGTCCATGGTCCAGGACATGCACCAGGGGTCGGTGGACAACCTCCTGGGCGACCTGCCGCCGTCGGACCTCCTCGTGGCGCTGTCCGCCGAGCTGAACGTGACGGCCCGGACCCCGCCGGCTTTCCTCTGGCACACCGCGGACGACGACGCCGTCCCGGTGGCCAACAGCCTGAACTACGCCAAGGCCCTGATAGCCGCCGGCGTTCCCGCCGAACTGCACGTCTTCCCTGCGGGGCGCCACGGCCTGGGCCTGGCGGTTGGGGACCCCGGCCCCGGACAGTGGACGGGGCTGTGTGCGTCATGGCTGGAGCGTGCCGGCTGGGCGGACTGCGCGGCCGCAACAACCCGAGCCGCGGCAGCCGGCTCCCGTTAGTCCCGCTGGTCCACGGCGCGGATGGTCCAGCTTGCTGAGTGGGACCCGCCCGGCTCGAGATGGATCAGGTCTGTTCCGGAATTGAAGGCGTCCGGCGGGCACGTCATGGGCTCAACCGCCAGGCCCAGGCGGTCCGGTCCAACAGGCTTATCCCCCGTATGCACCTGGACCCAGGGCCACTCCGGCCCCCATTCCAGTTCAACGCCGGTTCCCGATGGATCAAGGACCCGGACGCGTGCCAGCCCGGCAGCGTCGCGGGATATGTCCTTGAAAGCGTGGTCTATCTTGACCTGGCCAAGGAGCCGGGACGAGCGGAAGTCGAAGTCGCCTCCCTCGACCGGACGCAGGCCCACGGGCAGCAGCCGGTCCGGCGTGACCTCCAGGTAGGTGCCGGCGGCAAATTCCAGCGACCAGTCATCCAAGGGGGAAGGACCGGCCACCAGATAGGGATGCGGGCACACCCCGTACGGCGCCAGCCGGGTGCCGGCGTTGACCGCCTGCACTGTTCCCTGGAGGCCGTCGTCCGAAAGGGAGTACGTGACCGTGAGCTCAAGGTCGCCGGGATAATCCGGGCCGGACGGGATACGGCAGCGCAGGACCGCCCTGTCCGCGCCAGCCTCCTGGACCGCCCACGCGCGGTGGATCGCCAGCCCGTGCAGGGCGGAGCCGCGTTCGGGCTCATTGACGGCTGCAGCATATGACGTGCCGGCATAGGGATAGGTGCCGTCCGCAAGCCGGTTGGGCCACGGCGCGCAGATGACGCCCCGGTAGTCGGGCACAGCGCCTCCCGGGCCAAAGCCCACCACCAGGTTCCGGTCACCGCAGCGCAGCTCTCGGAGGGCGCCGCCGCGGGTGGTCACGACGGCGGTGTAGGGTCCGTGGGCCAGGTGGACTTCGGTTCCGGGCATGGCGTCCTTCACAGTAAGTTTTGTTAGCGCTAAACAGAATACGTTATCCGGCCGGATCCCGGCTGGTTAGAGTTGCCACATGGAAGCGGGACCCGACCAGCACCTTATCGCTGCAGTCAAGAGCGCACTGTGGGAGCTGTCCGATCCCGCGCGTGCCGCCGGTGCGCAGGCTTACATGAAATCTTCGGTGCCGTCCCTGGGGGTCCGTGTCCCGAATGTCCGCCGGATCGCGGCGCAGGCCACGTCAGAGTTTCCCCCCGCATCGGCCGCCGGGCTGCGCGCCACAGTCCTGGAACTGTGGCGCACGGCCGCGTTCCGGGAAGAGCGCTATGCAGCCATCGACCTGACCGCCAACCGGCTGCTTGCCAACGACTTGGAGATGCTGCCGGTGTACGAGGAAATCATCCGCACCGGCGCCTGGTGGGACTTTGTGGACGGCGTGTCCGGCCGGATCTGCGGGCTGCTGTTGGTGCACCCTGCCGAGATGTCCGCTGTCCTCAGGACATGGAGCCGGGATCCGGACTTCTGGATCCGGCGCGCGTCCATTACGTCGCAGCTCCGGGCGAAGCAGGCCACCGACAGGGCGCTGCTCGCCGACGTCATTGAGCCGAACATGGCGGACCAGGAATTCTTCATCCGCAAGGCGATTGGCTGGGCGCTGCGCGAGTTCGCCAAAACGTCACCGGAATGGGTAGCCGATTTCGTCGCCCGGCATGGGCAGGAGCTGAGTCCGTTGTCGCGCAGGGAGGCCCTGCGCAGGATCGGCGCCGGCACCGGCAAGTCCTAGCCTCGGCGCCGCAGGCGGTGCTGAGTACCGCTAGATCACCGGGCGTTCGACGACGGGCTCGTGCGTCTTGCGGAAGAGCCGGCGGGTGCCGGGATCCCAGAAGATCAGGTAAAGCCCAAAGAGGAGTGCGGTCAGGGCCGCGGCGATCCGGGCCAGCAGGAGGGCGAAGCCCAGGTCCTGGGTCTGCAAGTAGGGGAACACGTCCAGCTGGTCCGAAATGGCGTAGATCATGAAGAACGACACCACGAAGTACAGGGCCTTGACTTGCCAGTCGTTGCGGATGCCGGTCACGGCAAACAACGGGATCAGCCATACCACGTACCAGGACTGGATGATGGGCGCCAGCAGGACCACTGCGGCCAGGCCGAGCGTGAGCCGGCGCATCAGGCGGTCATGGTCGCCCTTGAGGATCTGCCAGGCGAGGATGGCCACGGCCAGCAGCTTGCCGGCGTCGAAAACCCAACCCGCCGGGACTGAGCCGTCCAGCCCGAAGGCGTTGGAAAGGGAACCCACCACCATGCCAATCAGGCCCACCGGGGCATACCAGATGGAGATGCTTCCGGGGGCGGAGAGCCCGTTGATCCAGCCAAAGCCGAAGCCGTTGACCATGCTCATGAGGGCCAGCAATGCCAGGCTCAGGCCAGCTGTGAGGGCCCAGAACGCGAACTTCCGCAGCCACCCAGCGTTCCTCCCCGCCCAGAGGAGGCCGATGAACGGGAGGAAGACGATGGTGATGGGCTTGACGGCGATGGACAGCGTGACCAGGACAATTCCCCGGACCTCGCGGCGGGTCGCGGAGTAGTAGAGCCCGGCAAGTGCCAGCCCGATCATGAGCGAGTCATTGTGCACGCTGGCGATGAAGTTGGTCAGGAAGAGCGGGTTGGCAGCGGTGAGCCACAGGGCCCGGTGCGGATTGATGCCGTGCAACGCTGCCAGGCGGGGCACATAGATCACGCAGAGCGCCACGCCGGCCAGGGAAACAAGCCGGAAAAGCATGATGCAGGTTTCCGGCTGGACGCTGGTTACCCACACGACGAACTGCTCGATCCAGAGGAACAGCTGGCCGTACGGAACGGGGGCTTCGGTCCACTGCTTGTCAGCCCCCAACTGGAAGTAGTTGGACAGTGCGGATATGCCGTGTTCGTAGGGGTTGAACCCTTCCACCATGAGCCGCCCCTGGCCGATGTAGGCATAGACGTCGCGGCTGAACAACGGCACGCTGAACATCATGGGGAGTCCCCACGCCACCACCGCCGCCAAGGTGGCACGCCGGGCCTGGTCGCCCCATACCCGCACTTTTTGGCCGAGCCGCAGCCAGGCACGCACCAGCAGCATGCCCCCTGCGGCGACCAGGACGATGGACAGTGCCACGCCCGGCGCTTCGGTGCGCATCCAAATGAACAGCGGCATACGGCGGAGTTCGGAGACCGGCGCGAGCCAGCCCACGCCGGCCGAACCGATCATCATGAACATCGATCCGAGGAACCCGGCAAGCAGGGGCGAGCGGGGATTGTCCACTTCTGCACCGCCGCCCGGGGCAGTACCGGCCGCCGTCATCTCAGGAATGTCCAATCTTCTTGCGTTTCCGCTGTGGCCCGGCGGACCGCGAGGGCGGCCGGGGACGTACTCGAGGGCGGCGGGTCGCCCCGCCGCGTATGCGAAATCCTAGCATCGGCCGGGCGTCCGGGAGTGTAACGGTAGGCTGGTCCGGTGCCTATATCTAACGAACGAATCGTCTGGATCGACTGCGAAATGACCGGCCTGGACATCAAGAACGACGCCCTCATCGAGGTGGCAGCCCTGGTCACCGATTCGGAACTGAACATCCTCGGGGACGGTGTGGACGTGGTCATCAAGCCCGAGGATGCCGCTGTCGCCCAGATGTCCGATTTCGTCCGGGACATGCACACCAAGTCCGGGCTCCTCGCGGAACTCCCCCACGGCAAGACCATGGCGGAGGCCGAGGCCGCCGTCATGGAGTACATCTCGGCCTGGGTTCCGGATCCGAGGAAGGCTCCGCTTGGCGGCAACTCCGTGGGCACCGACCGGGTGTTCCTCTCCCGCGACATGCCCGCCGTCGTGGAGCACCTGCATTACCGGGTGATCGACGTCAGCACCATCAAGGAACTCTCCCGCCGCTGGTTCGCGCGGGCGTACTTCCAGTCACCGGCCAAGAAGGGCGGCCACCGCGCACTGGGTGACATCAAGGACTCCATCGACGAACTCCGTTACTACCGCGAAGCGGTGTTCGTGCCGGCGCCCGGGCCCGACAGCACCACGGCCCAGAAGATTGCCCGGCGCATCACCAGCGACGATGCGGCCGGCCTGGCCGGAGAGTAATCTGCGCCACGTTTGGATGAAATTTCGCGGAAATCGCCGAAAGTGGACGAAGCACCCCTTCCGAGCAGGTAAGCTATTTGAGTTGCGTTTCCAGGGAGCCGGTAACACGGAAAGCCCTTGAAGCTCATGGTGGGCGTAGCTCAGTTGGCAGAGCGCCTGGTTGTGGTCCAGGAGGTCGCGGGTTCAACCCCCGTCGCTCACCCTCACGGGGCGGCACTTGCAGCCGTCAACAAGGGAGGCCGCACCGGAATATCCGGTGCGGCCTCCCTTGTTGTGTCCCACCAAGGTACGTGCAGTGATGCCGGCGGCGCCGGCCTCGAAGCCGAAGGACTAATACTATGACCGTTCTGCCGATCACCATCTGGGGCGAGCCCGTCCTGCACCGCCGGGCAGCGGAAGTCGAGGTTTTCGACGACGAACTGCGGACCCTGATTGCCGACATGTTCGAGACCAATGACGCCGCCAACGGTGTGGGCCTCGCGGCACCGCAAGTCGGCGTCGGCAAGCGGATCTTTGTCTACAAGTACGCCAACGACGACGGCGCTCCCCCGAGCGGTGTGCTGGTGAACCCTGTCCTGACCCTCTCCAAGGTCTCCGGCGCCACCCCGGACCCGGACGAGGAGGAAGAGGGTTGCCTGTCCTTCCCGGGCGAGCAGTACCCGCTCAAGCGGGCCGAGTGGGCCCGGGTGGAAGGCTTCGACGGTTTTGGCGAGCCGGTGAAATTTGAGGCCACGGGCTGGTTTGCCAGGGTCATCCAGCATGAATTCGACCATCTGGACGGCAAGCTGTATGTCAACCGGCTAATGGACCGCTACTCCCGCAAGGCCCTCAAGCAGGCCAAGAAGAACGGGTGGGGCGTTCCAGGGCTGATCTGGATGCCCGGCGTCGATCCCGACCCGTTCGGCCACTAAGCGCCTGCCGCTTACCGCTCAACGGGCGGCAATCGTCTGCTGCCCGGGGCAGGATGCCAAAACCTGTTTCATGGCATCCTTCTCGGCAGCCGTCACCCACAGGCCGTAAGCAGCCTTGACGGAGATCTGCCGGGCCACGTAATGGCAGCGGATCGCGGTGTTTTTCGGCAGCCACGTTGCCGCGTCCCCGGCGCTCTTTTTCTGGTTCGACTGACCGTCGGCGGCGATCAGGTTCAGGGGATCATTGGCCAGGCTCTGGCGTTCCTTGGGCGCCAGTCCCTGCGCACCCTTTTGCCAGGCGTCACCCAAGGGCACCACATGGTCGATCTGCACCGCGCTGCTGGTCTCGGCGCCGCGACGGAATTCGATGGCCTGTCCGGTGTACGGTTCCTGGAAATGGCCGCCCGTTACCTTGCACGCGGAACCTTCGGTGAATACCACTCCGGCAAGATCGCGCCGCAGGATGTCGTTGCGGGTATCGCAACCGTTCCGGTCCACATCGAGCCACGCCTGGCCAAAGGCTTCCCGGCTGTAGCCGGTATTCGGTGCCCTGCCTTTCACGGCCAGGCCGTCAAGGGCGGCGAGAGCGGCGCCCGCGGGTACGGGGTTGGGCTCGGCCACCGGTTTCATAAAGGCGGCATCGAACACCGGTGCCTCGGCTGGTCCGGCGGGCGCCGGGCCAGCCGCGGCGAACTGTCCGGCAGTAAAGAACCAGAACAGCCCGGCTATGACAGAGACGGCGACCGCTGCCAGCAGCCCCCAGGCCTGCCGGGAACGGCGGCGCGCACGGCGGTAGGCGGACCAGCTGACAGTCACGGCCCTGAGACCCGATCGCTAAAGGTAGGCACTCCAAGAGCCTAGGACAGGGGACGCAGCCGGCCGCCTATATCCACACTGTGGAGGACGAGTGATGGATCACACGCCGCCCTCATCTATTGCTCGCGCGTGACCCTTCGGAGATCCTCCTCCGCGGTAGCCAGGAGTTCCTCGAGCTGCCGGACGCGCTCTTCGCTGGCGTCTCCTGCCTGGTGCGCGGCGCGGGCGCCCTCAAGGAGCCTCAGGGCTTCCTTGTGGTTGGCCTTCGCCACGTCGAGTGCGTGTTCGAGGGTGGTTTCGTGCTGAAGAGTCGATTCTTTGTCCATGCCACCAGTTTGGTCCGGTTTCCCGGCTGATTCCAGTGAACCAGCCGGGAATTGGCCGGACGTGTCGCTTTTGGTCAGACGGCGATTGCGGCCAGGGCGGCCGCGCTTTCCTTGGCGGGGAACGCAGGCGGGTTCACGCCGGCCATTTCTTCCATGACCCGTACCACCTGGCAGCTGTAGCCGAATTCGTTGTCGTACCAGACGTAGAGGACCAGGTTCTTGTCCGTGGAAACCGTGGCCAGGCCGTCAACAATGCCTGCACGTCGGGAGCCCACGAAGTCGGTGGAGACAACCTCGGGCGAGTCGATGTAGTCGATCTGCTTGCGCAGGTCCGAGTGCAGCGACATCTCGCGCAGGTAGTTGTTCACCTCATCCTTGGTGGTGCCCTTCTCCAGGCTGAGGTTCAGGATGGCCAGGGAGACGTCCGGGGTGGGAACGCGGATGGAGCTGCCGGTCAGCTTGCCCAGGAGCTCGGGCAGGGCCTTGGCAACCGCCTTGGCGGCGCCGGTTTCGGTGATGACCATGTTGAGCGCGGCGGAACGCCCCCGGCGGTCGCCCTTGTGGAAGTTGTCGATCAGGTTCTGGTCGTTGGTGAAGGAGTGGACGGTTTCCACGTGCCCGTGGATCACACCGAACTTGTCGTTGATGGCCTTCAGGACCGGGGTGATGGCGTTGGTGGTGCACGAGGCGGCGGACACGATCCGGTCGGAATCGTTGATGTCCCGGTGGTTGATGCCGTGGACGATGTTCTTCAGCTCACCCTTGCCCGGAGCCGTCAGCAGCACGCGTGCAACACCCTTGCTCTGAAGGTGCTGGGACAGCCCCTCGGCATCGCGCCAGCGGCCCGTGTTGTCCACCACCAGGGCATCCTTGATTCCGTAGGCGGTGTAGTCGATGGTGGCGGGGTCGTTCGAGTAGATCACCTGGATGCGCACGCCGTTGGCGGTGATGGTGTTGGCTTCTTCGTCGATGCGGATGGTGCCCTCGAAGGAGCCATGGACGGAGTCCCGGCGGAGCAGGCTGGCCCGCTTGGAAAGGTCGTTGTCGGATCCGCGGCGCACCACGATGGCGCGCAGGCGCAGGCCGTGGCCACCACCGGCCTTTTCGATCAGGAGGCGTGCCAGGAGCCGCCCGATACGGCCGAAGCCGTAGAGCACCACGTCGGTGCTGGTGCGCTCGTCGGCACCACGCTTGCCAACGATCTCGGCGAGTTCGGCGCGAAGGAACTCTTCAAGGGTGGCTCCGTTGCCTTCTTCCTTGAATTTCTGGTTCAGGCGGGCGATGTCGATCGCGGCAGCGCCCAAGTCCAGGCCGGCCAACGTGTTCAGCAGCGGCGCCGTGTCCTCCAGGAGCAGTTCGTCCTTGCTCATCCGGCGCGCGAAGCGGTGTGCCTTGAGGATGTTCATGGTGGACTTGTTGATCAGGCTCCGGCCGTGGATGCTGGTCACCACGTTGTTGTCGCGGTACAGCCTGCCAATCACCGGGATCATGGCCTCGGCGAGGGCCTCCCGGCCCATCCACGTATCAAGACAAGAATCAGACGTCTGGCTCACAGAAATACCTTCCTCGGGTCAGCCGTGTACGTCCTCGTACACAGATGTAGGCCACCTGATGATGTCCAGGGGCACCGGCACCTGCAGGGGTCGACCCTCAGGCACCTGGATCGCGTGCAAAGAAAAACCGCCGGCTGCGAACGCAACTTTTCGGCGGTAGAACTCCTGCGTCCGGGATCCATTCTAATTTGGCGCAGCCCCCCGAACACGCCAGTGCTGCGTGAAATCACTCACATGGGCTGCGCGCTCAGTTGTGGGCGGCGGCGTACAGGTTCAGGCTGGCGGAAAAGACGACCCAGGAAAAGTACGGCAACACCAGCAGCCCGGCGGTGGCGTCGACCGGACCGAACCGGAGGATCAGGAAGGCCAGGGTTGCAGCCAGGCAGCAGATGACCAGGAACGCCGCCCAGAGGGCCGCCGCGCCGGCCATGGGGTACATCCCGAAGAACGTCACCGGCCACGCGGCGTTCAGCAGGAGTTGGACGCCGTAGCCGGCCAGGGCCGGACCGGTCAGTCCGCCTTTGCGCCAGACCAGCCAGGCCGCGGCGGCCACTACGACATACAGCACCATCCAGGTGATCCGGAACATCAGTGAGGGCGGCATCCACGGCGCCTTGACCGAGCCGGCGTACCAGCCCGTGGAATTGAGGATGATGGGGATCGAGGCAAGCACACAGGCCGCGGCCGACAGCCCAAGGAACCCGGCGAGGGCGGTAATTTGGGAGCGCAGGCCGGATAAGTTTCCAGCCGTTCCGGCGGCCGGCCGGAGATCAGTAATAACGGGCACGGTCAAGCATCCCCAACACAGCGCCCAAGGTCAAACCCGGTTTTGAGGATGGGACAGCCGGTACGCCGGGTTCTGTTCTCCCCTGCCGTTGCCGGAAAGGGAGCGACGGCCATCCATCTACGAGTACCGTTGCCGGCACCCTCCAGCGGCTTACCCGGACACTCGGGCGGGCAGCCCTCGAACGTGTCCTGTCTAGCCTTGCTCCGGGTGGGGTTTACCTAGCCTTCCCGGTCACCCGGGAAGCTGGTGGTCTCTTACACCACCGTTTCACCCTTACCTGCCCTCTCCGGCCAAGGCCGGACATGCAGGCGGTCTGTTTTCTGTGGCACTGGCCTGCGGGTTACCCCGAGTGGGCGTTACCCACCACCCTGCCCTGCGGAGCCCGGACGTTCCTCGAGCCACTTGCGTGGCGCGCGGCCGTCTGGCTGTCCCATCCGGGTCCAGTCTACCGGCGCTCCCGACCGCTTTCGTCGCCGGTAGGATCGGACGGTGCTGATTCTGCTTCCCCCGTCTGAAGGCAAGACGCCCGCGCTGCGCGGTCCCGCCGTCGACTGGTCCTCCCTGGGCTTCCCGGACCTCAACCCGTACCGGGCCAAAGTCCTTGAGGCACTGGGCACGGTCAGTGCGCACCAGGACGCTCTCGCTTTGCTGGGCGTCGGAGCTTCGCTGCGGGACGACGTCGAACGCAATACCCGCCTGCACGCCGAGCCCGCCGCGCCGGCACACAGCATCTACTCCGGCGTCCTGTACGACGCCCTGGGTTACCGGACCCTGACGCCAGTGCAGCGCCGCAAGGCCGATGAGTCCGTCCTGGTGATTTCCGCGTTGTGGGGGGCACTGCGCTTTGGCGACAGTGTTCCCGCCTACCGGCTGTCGATGGGCACGGCATTGCCCGACGTCGGCCGGCTGGCTCCCTTTTGGAAGGCCCAGCTGGGCGACACCCTGGGGGCAACGGCGCAGGGGCATCTGCTGGTTGACTGCCGGTCCAGCACCTACGCCGCCGCCTGGGCCCCGCCGCCGGAACAGACAGTCGCCGTGAACGTCTTTACGGAGACCGCGGGAGTCCGCAAGGTGGTGAGCCACTTCGCCAAGCACACCCGGGGCGAACTGGCCCGGCATCTGCTGGTACGCCGCGGAAAAGCCCCGGCCACGCCGTCGGACCTCCTGAAGGCCGCCCGCGAAAAGTGGCACGCGGAACTGGTGCCCGGCACCGTCCGCAAGCCGCACGCCCTGAACATCATCCTGCCGGGGTAAGCCTGCGGCCGGGCCGGTCGCCTGTTGTCAGGCCCACTCGTCCGAGCGGACCAGGATGGCGCCGGAGTCGGGGCAGAACACGATGTCGTCGGCAGCGGCGGCCTTGATCTCGGCGAGGTCGCCGGGGCTGAGCTTCATTCCCGAAGCCTCCGACGTCCCGTGGAAGAGCCGCGCGGCGCCAACGCCCCGCTTGGCGAGGGTTTTTTCGTAGACGGCCAGCATGCCTGCATCCAGCCCTGCGGCGAATTCGGCGCGCCGGGCCACGAGCTCTTCGGCCTCGGCGGCCACTTCAGCGAGGGCTGCGTCGAGCTCGGCCCGGATGGCGCCGAACGAGCCCTGGATGTCATCGACGATCGCCTGCTGGGCGGCCTGCCGCTCCCGCAACGTGTCCAGCCGCTCCAGGATTTCCAGTTCCACGTCTTCGAGGTCTGAGCGCCGCTTGTTCAGCGACTCAATATCCTTCTGCAAGGCCACCAGGTCCTTGGAAAGCCCGGTGCCGCTGTTGAGCCGGGCTTCGTCGCGTTCGATGCGCGAGGCAACCTGTTCGACGTCGGCTTCCGCCCGCTTGAGCGCGGACTCGGCGTCATGCACCGCCACCTTGGCAGCACCCAGTTCTCCATTGGCCACGGACAACGCCGCTTCGAGGTCCTTGATTCGGGGATCATTTTCGAGCGTCCGCCGGCGGTTGGCGAGGCCGGTCAGCCTGGCGTCCAGTCCTTGCAGTTCGAGCAACTTCAACTGTTCCGCCGGTGCTGCCTTCGCCACTGTTACCTCCGCTTGATCCCATCCGGCCTCGGGCCGGGCACCCTACCGGCGCTTCCTAGACTCTATCGCCTGGCCTGCACCGTTGCCTCGCTGCCGGGCTCAGCCCGGGGTAAGGATGAAGTCCCACGGATCACTGTTGGTGGTGCTGACCCGGATCTCCAGGTCATGCCCCTGGTCCGCCAGGACATTGCCGAGGGCTGCGGCGGCGGCCGGCAACCACAGCCATTCACTGGCAAAGTGCGAGACGTCCACCAAGTAGGGCCGGCCATTGCGGGCAGCCTCCCGGGCCTCGGAAGCGGTGTGGTGGCGAAGGTCTGCGGTGACGTACACGTCCGCGTTGCTGGCCCTGACCTCGTTAAACAGGGAATCGCCGGCGCCTCCGCACACGGCGATCCGCCGCACCACGCCGTCCTTGTCCCCGGAAACGCGAACACCCCCGGCCACTGAGGGAAGGATGCCGAACACCCGTGCAGCGAAATCACCCAGGCTCATGGCGTCCGCCAGGTCGCCGACCCGCCCAATGCCTTCCTCCGGCAGCCCGTTGGCTGCGGCGGTAAGCGGCGCGACGTCCTGCAGTCCCAGCGCATCGGCCAGAACGTCGGAAACGCCCCCGACGGCGGAGTCGCCATTGGTGTGTACGGTCAGCAGTGCCGTCCCCGACTCGATCAGCCGGTGGACAGCCCGGCCCTTTGCCGTGGTTGCGGCTACCGACGTGACACCCTTCAGCAGCAGCGGGTGGTGGGTAATGAGGAGGCCGGCACCCCATTCAATGGCTTCTTCGATGACGTCAAGGGTGGGGTCCACCGCGAACATCACCTTGCTGACGGGAGCAGACGGGTGGCCTGCCACGAGCCCTACCTCGTCCCAGCTCTCCGCCAACGATTCAGGCCACAGCTCCTCAACGGCAAGCAACAATTCGGCCAGGGTTGGCGCCTCGGCGGCACTGTCGTGGGCCAGCGCGTCGGAGGAGGCTTCGCCGTCGTGATCTGCCTGGCCGGTAACGTCGGTGTCCACAGGTTCCATAGTCTTAGTTTTACCCCATCGCCTTCCCGGCGCCGCATGTTGCGGTGCCGGGAAGAGCCGGCGGGAATCATCCGGGGCCGTCAACCATTGAAGAGGTCATGAAAACTTTTGTTCTTGGCGGGGGCTGCTTCTGGTGCCTCGACGCTGTCTACCAGAAGACCAGGGGCGTCACATCGGTGGTGTCCGGCTACACCGGCGGCCACGATCCCCAGCCCGACTACTACTCGGTGTGCAGCGGAACCACGGGGCACGCGGAGGTTGTGGCCGTGACCTTCGACGAGGAGATCATTCCGGCCGAGGTCATCCTGGACATGTTCTTCGCCCTGCACGATCCCACCACCTTGAACCGCCAAGGGTACGACGTCGGCACCCAGTACAGATCCTCCATGTTTTACGAGACCACGGAGGAGAAGATCCTGTTCGAGGAAGCGATCGAACGCAACCAGACGTTGTGGAAGCATCCCATCGTCACCGAAGTCAGCCGCCTGCCCCGGTTCCACGTGGCGGAGGAATTCCACCAGGACTACTTCGCCAAGCACCCCGAACAGGGGTACTGCCAGGTGATCATCAACCCCAAGCTGGCCAAGGCCAGGAAATATTACTCTGCATGGCTTAACGCTTAGCCAGCGTTACGCGGCCTCGTTAGGCTGACCTCAGTATTCACCCCTTAGAGATAGGCGTATGTACATGGCACGGATCTATGACGATGTAACGCAACTGGTCGGCGGGACCCCGCTGGTTCGGTTGAACCGGCTCAGCGAGGGACTGGACGCCACCGTTGCGGTCAAGCTGGAGTTCTACAACCCGGCCAACAGCGTCAAGGACCGTATCGGCGTCGCCATCATCGATGCCGCGGAAAAGTCGGGTGCACTGAAGCCCGGCGGCACCATCGTCGAGGGCACCTCCGGCAACACGGGCATCGCCCTCGCCATGGTGGGTGCAGCCCGCGGGTACAAGGTCATCCTCACCATGCCGGAGACCATGTCCACCGAACGCCGCGTCATGCTCCGTGCCTTCGGCGCCGAGATCGTTCTGACCCCGGGCTCCGAGGGCATGCGCGGTGCCGTGGAAAAGGCCCAGGAGATCGTGGCCAACACCGAGAACTCCATCTGGGCACAGCAGTTTGCCAACGAAGCCAACCCGGAGATCCACCGGAAGACCACGGCAGAGGAAGTCTGGGAGGACACCGACGGTGCCGTTGATATCTTCGTGGCGGGCGTCGGCACCGGCGGAACCATTACCGGCGTCGGACAGGTCCTTAAGGAGCGCAAGCCCGGCGTCCAGATCGTGGCCGTGGAACCCAAGGACTCCCCCATCCTGAACGGCGGCGCTCCAGGCCCGCACAAGATCCAGGGCCTCGGCGCCAACTTTGTTCCGGAACTGCTGGACACCAATGTCTACGATGAGGTCATCGACGCAACGCTGGAGGACTCGGTCCGCGTTGCCCGCGAGCTGGGCATCAAGGAAGGCATCCTGGGCGGCATCTCTTCGGGCGCCATCGTCTGGGCAGCGCTGGAACTGGCCAAGCGACCCGAAAACGCCGGCAAACTGATCGTGGCCGTGGTCTGCGACTTCGGTGAGCGTTACATCTCCACCGTGCTGTATGACGACATCCGGGGCTAAGCAGACTCAGCTGCCCGCCCGTTTCGTGTAGAAAGAACTTTGTGGGCTTTTTCGCAAGACTTAAAGAAGACCTCGAGGCCGCCCGGTCCCACGACCCGGCGGCTCGAGGTTCTTTTGAGAACTTTTTCGCCTATTCCGGCCTGCACGCCATCTGGATCCACCGGCTGACGCACCGGATGTGGCAGAACCCTTCGCTGCGCTTCCCGGCGCGGCTGCTGTCGCAGCTGGGGAGGTTCGCCACCGGCATCGAGATCCATCCGGGTGCCACGGTCGGCCGCCGCTTCTTCATCGATCACGGCATGGGGGTGGTGATTGGCGAAACCGCAGAAATTGGCGAGGACGTGATGATCTACCACGGCGTCACGCTGGGCGGCCGCTCGCTGGCGCGGATCAAACGGCACCCCACCATCGGGGACCGCGTGACGATCGGGGCCGGAGCCAAAATCCTGGGGCCCATCACCATCGGCCGGGACAGCGCCGTTGGTGCCAACGCCGTGGTGGTCAAGGACGCGCCGCCGGAGTCGATCGTGACCGGCGTTCCTGCAAAGTGGCGCCACCGGGATGCCCAGCGGGAAACCAAGCCCGCGGTGGATCCGGCCGAATACGATATCGAGTACCGGATCTAGTTCGTTCCCTGACCTGGCCGCGGGCCCTGCTGGCCGGGGAAGCGCTTGTAGATGTTCCACAACACGGCGTCGAACGCGCGGTCCGGAAGCAGCCGGCGCAGCAGCAGGATGGCCCCCGCGCCCTTGCCCACCGGGTAACGGGTCTTGGGCTTCGGCGAAGTTGCGGCGTGAACGATCGCGTCCGCAATCACGGCAGGGTGCGAGGACAGCGCCGAACCGTCGGTTGAAGCCAGCGCTGCCGCCACCACCTTGGCTTGGGCGGCGTACGGTCCGGCGCCCGAATTGGCCAACAGGCCCTCAGCGGCGATAGCGCCCCACTCGGACTGGGTGCCACCCGGTTCGATGATGGACACGTCGATGCCGTGCGGTTTGAGCTCCACACGGAGCGAATCGCTAAGGCCCTCTACCGCGAACTTCGTGGCGTGGTACCAGGCGCCCAGCGGCTCGTACATCTTGCCGCCGATCGAGGAGATGTTGATGATCCGCCCCCTGCCGGCGGACCGCATGCCCGGCAGCACGAGTTGCGTCATCCGCGCCAGGCCGAAGAGATTGACAGCAAACTGCCGGCGCCCCTCGGCCGGCTCCACCTCCTCGAGGGAGCCATAGGATCCGTAGCCGGCGTTGTTGACCAGCACGTCAATCCGGCCGTGGGCCGCGAGGACTTCCCCGACGGCGGCCTCCAGTGACGCCTCATCCGTCACGTCGAGCGCCAGGATACGGACGCCGTCGGCCCTGAGCGGCTCCATTTTCTCCACCCGGCGGGCGCCGGCGTACACCGTGAATCCGTGCGCGGCGAGCTTCCGGGCAGCTTCAAAGCCGATTCCAGTGGACGCACCGGTGACAAAAGCGACGGGCTGGTTCATGGCGGGACTCCTTGGGACGGCGCACCGGGAGGGCGGCCTGCACGGATGAAAGGACAGCTACGGCCGGAAACACCAACGGCCGGCGCCCCCAGAGTATCGGGAAGCGCCGGCCGCCGGGCCGGAAGCGGCGTGGACTAGTGCGTGTCGACGGCCGAGACCTCGGACTTGTCCTCGCCCCAGAGGGTGTGGAACGTACCCTCGGTGTCAACGCGGCCATAGGTGTGGGCGCCGAAGAGGTCGCGCTGGCCCTGGATGAGGGCGGCGGCAACGCGCTTGCGGCGCAGGCCGTCGTAGTACGCCAGCGAGGAGGAGAACACCGGCACCGGGATGCCGAGCTGCACAGCGGTGGCAACAACGCGGCGCCACGCCGGGAGTGCGTCGCCGATGGCCTTGGTGAACGCCGGGGCGAACAGCAGGTTGGCCGGCTTCTCGTCCGCGGCGTACGCCTTGGTGATGTCCTTGAGGAGTTCTGCGCGGATGATGCAGCCGGCACGCCACAGGGAGGCGATTTCGTCCAGCTTCAGGTCCCACCCGTATTCCTTGGCTGCGGAGGTGAGCATGTCCAGGCCCTGCGCGTAGGAGACCAGCTTGGAGGCGTACAGCGCCTGGCGGACGTCCTCGACGAACGTCTCCGGGATTTCCACCGTGGCCTCGTTGCCGGCCAGCAGTTCCTGGCCCAGCTTGCGCTGTGCTGCCTGCGAGGACAGTGCGCGGGCGAAGACGGATTCGGCGATGCCGGATACCGGCGAGCCCAGTTCCAGGGCAGAGATGACGGTCCAGCGGCCCGTGCCCTTCTGGCCGGCGGCGTCAACCACGACGTCGACGAACGGCTTGCCCGTCTTGGCGTCAACATGGCCCAGGACCTCGGCCGAGATCTCGATGAGGAAGGACGAAAGGTCACCCTTGTTCCACTCGGAGAAGATCTTCGCCTGCTCGGCGGGCTCAATGCCGGCTCCCGAGCGCAGGAGGTCGAAGGCTTCACCGATGACCTGCATGTCGGCGTATTCAATGCCGTTGTGGACCATCTTGACGAAGTGGCCGGCGCCGTCGGTGCCAATCCATGCGCAGCAGGGCTCTCCGTCCACCTTTGCGGAAATCTTCTCCAGCAGCGGGCCGAGGGCCTTGTAGGACTCCTTGGAGCCGCCGGGCATGATGGACGGGCCGTTCAGTGCGCCTTCTTCGCCGCCGGATACGCCGACGCCCACAAAGTGCAGGTCCTTCTTGGCCAGAGCGGCTTCGCGGCGGCGGGTGTCCTCGTAGTGCGAGTTGCCGGCGTCGATGATGATGTCGCCCGGTTCCAGCAGCGGCTCCAGCTGCTCGATGACCGAATCCACCGGCTTTCCGGCCTTGACCATGATCAGTACCCGGCGCGGCTTCTCCAGGGAATCGACCAGTTCCTGCAGGGATTCGGTGCGGATGAAATCGCCTTCCGCGCCGTGCTTCTCCAGGAGCGCGTCGGTCTTCTCCACCGACCGGTTGTGAAGGGCAACCGTGAACCCGTTGCGGGCGAGGTTGCGGGCAAGGTTGGCGCCCATCACTGCGAGGCCGGTGACACCGATGTGTGCAGACATCAATAACTCCAATTCATTGTTTGCCCCGGATCCAGGGTTCCGGTGCGGGTTGGCTGCCGGGGTATATCAGGGGGTCGGAATAAAGCATATATATTCCGGCGGTGACGCGAAAGTAACGTCCGCGTCATGAAACCCGATTGTGTCGGTGCCAGTCTAGGACTGCGGCGCCCACCTGTCCCGGCGTTCCCGGGCGCCCGGCGATCCACCATTCGCCAGCAACTAGGCTTAGCAGCATGACCAGCAGCCTCCACCACCGTGCCATCGAGAACCTGGGCACCCGGATCATCTCAGGGGATCTCCCCGCGGGACACGTCATGCTCGCCGAGCAGCTGGAGGACGAACTGAAGGTATCCCGCTCGGTAATCCGCGAAGCGGTGCGCGTCCTGCAGTCCCTGGGGCTGGTGGAAACCACCAAGCGGGTTGGCATCCGGGTGCTGCCTTCAAGCCGCTGGAACCCCTTTGATCCGCAGGTTATCCGGTGGCGGCTGGCCAGCGACGCGCGCGGCGCCCAGCTGCGCTCCCTGGCCGAACTCCGCGCCGCGGTGGAACCTGCAGCAGCCGAGCTGGCGGCAGAGAACGCACCGGCGCCGCTGCGCCTGGAACTCGTCGACGTTGCCCGTGCCATGCGGGATGCGGGGAACAAGGGCGAAGTTGCCCGGTTCCTGGAACTGGACATCCGCTTCCATTCGCTGCTGCTCTCCGGCTCCGGCAACGAAATGTTCGCCAACCTCATGGGGCAGGTGGCAGAAACACTGACCGGCCGGACAGTGCACGGCCTGATGCCGGACCATCCCCACCAGGCCGCCCTTCAGTGGCACGAAGACGTAGCGGAAGCCATCGCCAAGGGGGACGCCCCGGCTGCCCGCGAGGCCTCCGACCGGATCATGCGCCGGACCATGTCCCAGATGGCCGAAACGTGGACGGAGCAGCCGCGGGTGTTCATCCCCGTCCGGCACTGACGCTCAGCTGCTTCCTTCCGCGCCGAAGCTGAGGAGGACTTTGCCGGAGCTGGTGGAGTCCTTGGCTACTTCAAAGGCGTGGAGGGCGTCAGCGAGCGGGAACTGGTGCGTGATGACGGGGCCGATGTGCAGTGAACCGTCGGCGAGGGCGTCGATCACCTGGTCGATTTCGTCGTTGAAGCGGAAGGATCCTTTGAGGTCCAGTTCGCGGGTGATGGCCAGGGAGATGGGCACCGGCTGCGCGCCGGTGGGCAGCAGGCCCACCATCACCACCGTCCCACCTCGGACCGCGCCGGAAATGGCTGAGGCCAGTCCGTGGTGGTTGCCGGAGGATTCGATCACGACGTCGGCCTCCACGGCCGCGATCGCGGCAGTGTCGGCGGCGTTAATCACCTCATCGGCCCCGACCGCGCGGGCGATGTCCAAAGGTTTGGGGTGCAGGTCCACGGCGGTGATCCGCGCGGCGCCTGCGCGTTTGAGGACCGCAACAGCGAAGGCACCGATGGGCCCGGATCCGATGACAAGCGCTGTTTTTCCGCGGACGTCCCCGGCACGGGACACGGCGTGCCAGGCTACGGACGCCGGTTCGATCAGGGCCGCGGTGCGCAGGTCAAGGCCATCCGGCAGCGCCCGGAGCATCCGGGTGGGGAGGTTCACGTACCGGCTGAACGCCCCGTCCGTGTGCGGGAAGCGGGCGGCGCTGCCAAGATACGTGCATCCCGGGGACAGGTTGGGCCGGTCTGCCGGGTAGCGCGCGGCGCCGGGGCCCGGAGTGGCCGGGTGCACGGCGACGGCGGTCCCCGTCACCGGGCCGGCTCCGTTGGCTGCGGCCCGGACCACCGTCCCGGAAATCTCGTGGCCCAGGACCAGCGGCGCCTTGAGGATCGACTCCCCCGCCGCACCATGCAGCCAGTAATGCAGGTCTGACCCGCAAATCCCGCCGAACGCGACCTCCACCACCGCTTCGTCCTCCGCCGGCTGGGGCAGCGGGACCTCATCGATCCGCAGGTCACCGGCGGCATGGGCCACCAGCGCCGGCCCCGAGACCGGCAGATTTTCCGTGATTGCTGCCGACGCCATCAGACCACCACCGTCATTCCGCCATCGATGAAGATGGTCTGCCCGTTCACGAAGTCCGACCCGTTCGAGGCCAGCCACACCACCGGTCCGGCCAGATCCTGCACCGTCCCCCAGCGGTGGGCCGGGGTCCTCCCCAGGATCCAGGAGTTGAACTGCTCATCATCGACCAGGTTCTGAGTCATCTCCGTGTGGATATATCCCGGGGCGATCCCGTTGATCTGCAGCCCGGACCCGGCCCACTCCGCCGTCATCGCCCGCGTCAGGTTCCGCAGCCCGCCCTTCGCCGCCACATACGGGGCAATCGTGGGCCGGGCCAGATCGGTCTGTACCGAACAAATATTGATGATCTTGCCGCGTCCCCGGCCGATCATGTGCCGGGCAGCCTCCCGCCCCACCAGGAACGCGCTCGTCAGGTCCGTCGACAGCACCCGGTCCCAGTCCGCCACGTCCAGATCCAGCATCGGCACCCGGTGCTGGATCCCGGCATTATTCACCAGGATCACCAACGGACCCACGTTCTCCTCGATCCAGGCGATGCTGCGGGCAGCGGCTTCTCCGTCGGTGACGTCAAAGGCCACGCCATGGATGCGGCCGGGCGGGTAATCCGCCGCGAGCTCCGCTTCCGCTTCCTTCAACCGCTCAGGGTTGACGCCGTTGAGCACCACGGTGGCGCCGGCGTCGGCCAGAGCCCGGGCCAACGCGTTGCCGATCCCCCGGCTCGACCCCGTCACCAACGCAACCCGGCCCGACAAATCAAAAAGAGAACTCATTGTGCAACTGTTCCTTCCGCCGCAGCTGCGGCACTGTGGCTGAGGTGGGAGATGGTTTGGCGCACTACTGCGAGGTCCCGGTCGCCGAGGCCCTGGCGCTTCAGTTCGGCGTAAAGTTCGATGGCGGCCGTGGCGATGGGTGTTGCCGTGCCCGCTGCGCGGGCTGCGTCCAGCACGAAGGAAAGGTCCTTGTGCATGAATTTTGCCGGGCCCGTGGGGGTGTAGTCCTTGCTGACCAGGCGCGGGCCGACGATATCCAGCACCCTGCTGCCGGCCAGGCCGCCGGACAGGACGTCGAAAAGGGACGCCGGGTCCAGCCCGGAACGCTCCGCCAGTTCAGCGGCTTCGGCGAGCGCCGCCGTCGTCGTCCCCACCACCAACTGGTTGCACGCCTTGGCGAGCGACCCTGCGCCCAGGGGACCGAGGTGGCGAATGGTGGTGCCCATGGCGTGCAGGAGTGGCTCCACCTCGCGGAACGCGGACTCCTCGCCGCCGGCCATGATGGCGAGGGTGCCGTCCGCGGCACCCTTGGTGCCGCCGCTGACCGGGGCGTCAACAACCTGGGCGCGCCCGCCGGTGAGTTCGGCGACGCGGCGTCCAAAGGCCTGGACGGCGGTGGGCGAGACACTGCTCATGACCAGCAGGACGGTGTTGGGCGCTGGCGGCTCTTTGGTCCAGCCGGCAAGCAGCCCCGCTGTGGCGTCCTCGATATGCGGCAGGTCCGGGAGCATGAACACGATGATGGGTAGATGGCCCAGGTCTTCCACCCTTGGGGCAACTGTTCCGCCTAGAGCCTTCATCCGGGCCGCCGGCTCCGGAGACCTGTTCCAGCCCGTGAGCTGCCAGCCGTTCCGGACGGCGTTCGCCGCCATGAGTCCGCCCATCAACCCCAGGCCTGCAAAGCCTGCGCGCTTGTCCTCCATGACCCAGCCTCACGTCGTCGTGTCTAAAAAGAATTGTTCAATATCCTAGCCATAATTCAGTATGATGAACACTATGACTTCCATAACTACCGTGGCCATTGCCGTGCCGCTCGAAGCTGAGCTGGTGGATCGCATCAGGGCCGTTGACCCGTCCGTCACTGTCCTGTACGAGCCGGACCTCCTACCGCCGGAGCGTTTTCCGGCCGACCACGCCGGAGATCCGGACTTCCGGCGGACACCGGAACAGGACGAACGCTATTGGTCGATGCTGAACAGCGCACAGGTCCTCTACGGGTTCCCCAACGAAAGCCCCTCCGGGCTGGCCCGGGTCGCCACCGAGAACGGGCACCTGCAATGGGTGCACGCCATGGCAGCAGGCGCAGGCGGGGCGGTAAAGACATCCGGCCTGGACCAGCAGGTTCTGCAAAAGTTCAAAGTCACCACGTCCGCCGGCGTGCACGCACTTCCACTGGCGGAGTTTGCGACCATGGGCATCCTGAACGGGTTCAAGCGCACCGCCGAGCTGGCACAGGACCAGCAGGCCAGGAACTGGCCTTCACTCCGCACCCCCACGCGGCTGGTCAGCGGTTCCAGGCTGGTTATTACCGGGCTCGGCGAGATCGGCCTTGAGACGGCCCGGCTGGCACGCGCCCTTGGGATGACTGTCAGCGGCACCAAGAGGACCCCGGAGCCCCTGGACGGCATCGACCAGGTGACGGGAAACGACGGCCTCACAGGCCTCCTCGCCACCGCCGATGCCGTGGTGAACACCCTCCCAGGCACCCCGTACACGGAGAAGCTCTTCAACCGGGACGTATTTGCTGCCATGAAGCCCGGCAGCGTCTTCGTCAACGTCGGTCGGGGCACTGTGGTGGATGAGGAAGCGCTGCTTGAAGCACTGGACAACGGCCAGCTCTCCTACGCCTGCCTCGACGTCTTCGCTGTGGAGCCGCTCCCCCTCGAAAGCCCGCTGTGGAGCCACCCGCGAGTCCTGGTCTCGCCGCATACGTCCGCCTTGAGCGCAGCCGAAAACAGGCTGATCGCAGACCGCTTCTGCAGCAACCTGCGCATCTTCCTCGACGGCGGCGAACTCCCCCACCTCGTGGACACGATCCACTTTTACTGACCCGGCACCACAGTACGGCCGCCGCCCCCTGCGTCAGGGGCGGCGGCCGTACTTTTTTGTGCCCGGCACCCCCTGCGTGCGGGCGATCCCTGTACTGACAGCCCGGGCCCCCAGGCTTCAACGATCCGGGCCGCACCTTCTCCCGCAGATGCAAAAACGCCCAGGCCCGGATAATCCGGGCCGGGGCGTCCAGGCTGCGTCAGCTGGCGTCTTCGACGAGGACCAGGTCGCGTCCGCCGGTTTCCGGCGTGAAGAAAGTGGTGACGAAGGAGATCAATGCCAGGACGAGGGAGTACAGGGCAGGAACCAGCCAGGAATGGTTGGTGGCCGCCAGCAGCGCAACGCCGATCATCGGGGCGAAGCCGCCGGCAAGTACAGCAGACAGTTCGCGGCTCAGTGCAACGCCGGTAAAGCGGTGCTGGGAACCGAACAGCTCGGGCAGCAGGGCGCATTGCGGCCCGAGCATGGCCTGGACGCCCAGGGCGATGCCAACCACCATGACCACCCAAACGAGCGTGACGTTGCCAAGCGTCACCAGGTAGAAAGCCGGAAGCGCGATGACCGCCTGGAAGAGGGCACCATAGCGGTACACGGGGACGCGACCCACGCGGTCGGACAGGGCACCGAAAGCGACCACCATGACGGCGGCGAAGCCGGCCGCGATCAGCAGTCCGGTGGGGCCGATGAACTTGTCACCGGGGAAGACACCCGCGGGCATGCTGATAAACGAAACCAGCAGGGCCGAGTAGATGGAGGAGTTTCCGTTTTCACCCATGCGCAGGCCGATGCCCACCAGGACATTCTTCTTGGAGTGCCGCCAGATTTGGGAGACCGGGTTCTTCACCACAGCCTTGTGCTTCTCAAGTTCCTGGAATACGGGCGTCTCTTTGAGGCGGAGGCGGATAAACACCGCAATGGCGATCAGGATGATGCTGGCAAGGAACGGCACCCGCCACAGCCAGCCCTGCAGGACGGATTTGTCCGCAAGGGCCATCAGGGCGAATGTTCCGGCACCGAGGAGGGTGCCCAGCTGGATGCCAACGAAGGGCAGGGAGGCAAAGAAACCACGACGGCGGCGCGGCGCCACCTCGGAGATGAGCGTGGTGGCACCTGCCTGTTCAGCGCCGGCCCCGAGGCCCTGGATGATGCGGAGGGTTACCAGCAGAACGGCGCCGAGCATTCCGGCCTGGTCGAAGGTGGGGAGGAGTCCAATGGCGAAGCTGGCCATTCCCATGATGCCGATGGTGAGGATGAGGACCATCTTGCGCCCGAATCGGTCACCGATGTGGCCGAAGACGACTCCGCCGAAGGGCCGGGCCGCAAAGCCCACACCATAAGTGGCGAAGGAGGCGATGACGGCGCCGCTCTCACCCAGCGGGGCGAAGAAGAGCGGGCCGAAGATCAGGGCGGACGCCAGGCCGTAGATATAGAAGTCGTAGTACTCCAGTGCGGAACCCACTGAACTTGCCAAAGTTGCCCTTCGCAGCTGGTCCGCGTCAACGACGGTGCCGTCCGCGGCCTGCGGTGCATTAGTACGAGTTGTCACAAGAACTCCCTCATCACGCGCCAGGCCCCCGTTGGCCTGGCGGGTCAGCAACAGCACCAAAAGTGCTGATCACTATGTTGAACAGAGTACAGCAAGTTGGACGGTAGGCAAGGGTTTATGGACAAGTATGGGTACGGGCCCTTGTGGGGCGCCGTCCTAGCTCATGGGATTGCCCAGCGACCGGGCGAGTTCCTGCAGTTCTTTGACCATCTGCGCTCCCTGCTCCGCGGTATACGTCGCCTTCAGCGCCGTAACGGACAATCCAAGGCTTGGACCGTGGGACCCCCTGGTGGGAACGGCTACCCCGAGGCAGACCACGCCCGTGGTGGATTCCTCGTCCTCGAAGGCGTAGCCCTGTTCCCGGATGGACCGCAGCTGGCCCTTCAGCTCCCGCCCGGTCCGCAGGGACTTCGGCGTAAGGACTGGCAGCTCGGCGTCATCGGGGAACAAGGCTTCGATGTCGTGGTCGTGAAGCCGGGCGATCAAGACCTTGCCCACGGCGCAGAGCGAGACCGGCATTTTGTCGCCGATATTGGAGGTGAGGCGGACGGCCGGATGCCCCTCATACCGTGCCAGATAGATGACATTGGTCCCGTCCAGCATGGCAATCCGCACCGTCTCACCGGAAAGGGTAGGCGCCTGCTCGCAGTACCGGTAGAACTCCTGGACCTCGTCCATGCGGCTGAGATAGGCCGCGCCAAGTTCAACCAGTTTGCGGCCCAGGGTGAATTCCGAGCCCTTTCTGTTGATAAGGCGGGCATCTTCGAGCGCCAAGAGCAGGTTGGAGGTGGAGGATTTCGGGATTCCCAGCTCGCGGGCAAGATCACTGAGGGTCAACCGTCCCCCCGCGGACGCGGCAAGTGCTTCCAGGACGGCGGCAGCTCGGGTGACGGCCGGCGCCGGCGACGCGCTTGCGGGCCCGTCGGAGGAACGTGAGGTGCGGGAATCGGCCATGATTCTCCTTCAGTAGGCGCGTGCGCTCGTCAGGTGTCCATTCAGCTGAACAGAAACCATCATAGTGGCTTACCGAGGCGGCCGGGGGTCCCGGCCGCCGTTTGCCGGACAAGGCACCCGCAACAGGACTTTTTGTTTCCGGGAGTTCACGGTATATTCATCCCAGGCCCTCCACCGCGGCATCCCCCAATAGTCGCGGTGGAGGGTTTTCCAATGCCCTGATGCCGGCGGACGGAACGGGGCCCGTCAGGCCGCACCCGCTTCCGACTCCCTGAGCCGCCATCCGCCGCCAAGTCCGTCGCGCTGAAGATACATGGTGGTCAGCGCAGACCGGCTGTTGCTTCCCAGCCTCACCTGCAACTGCAGGACCTCGACATCCACGCCGCTGTTGCCCTTGGGCATCCGGCGGTTGGTCTCCCACCAATTGATGCGCTCGAACCACCTCACCGGCTCGGCACCCACCGCCCATTCTCTGCCCCGGCTCAGCACCGTCGTCGGCATTCCCTCGTTGTCTGTGTGAACTATGACGTGTTCCATTCCTGCAAGCTATGGCAGGGCACTGACATTGGGCGTGGGAGTGCCGAAGCACGAAAAAACCCCGCCGTCCCGCCGGAGGGGCGGGGCAACGGGGTTTCATAGTGGTGGGTCCTACCGGGATCGAACCGATGACATCCACGGTGTAAACGTGGCGCTCTACCAGCTGAGCTAAAGACCCAAATCACGCGGTTTCCGGCCGTAACGCCGCAACCAACGAACATAAACTCTACCCGACGTTGGACCGCAAACGCGAATCGGCCCCCGCCGGGAACGCCCCACCCTAGAGCTCAGGGAGTTCAGATGCCAAGTACGCCAATGCCTGGCTGACTCCGGCTTCAAGCTTGATGGTTGCCTTGTCATCGCCGCGGGTCGCACCCCGGTTGATGATGACCACCGGTTTTGACTGCTTGGCGGCGTGCCGCACGAACCGCAGGCCGCTCATGACCGTCAGGGAAGACCCGGCCACCACGAGGGCGGCAGCTTCGTCCACCATCGCGTAGGACCGCTCCACCCGGTCCTTGGGGACGTTCTCACCGAAGTAGACAAAGTCGGGCTTCAAGGTCCCGCCGCAGGCAGGACACAGAGCCACCACGAAGCTGTGGATGAGCGCCTGGTCCTCAACTGTGGCGTCCGCGTCCGGCGCCATTTCCACCAGCCCGGAAGCTGCCGCCCGCTCCAGGAAGCCTGGGTTGAGTTCTTCGAAGACACCGGCCAAAAGGCGCCGGGAGTAGGTCCGCCCGCAGTCCAGGCAGATCACTTGGTCGTACCGGCCGTGGAGATCGACGACGTTTGAACTGCCCGCGCCCTGATGCAGCCGGTCGACATTCTGCGTAATCAGCCCGGTGAGGTAACCGCGCCGTTCGAGCTGGGCTGCGGAATAGTGGCCCTGATTTGGATCCGCATGCCGCATATGGGACCAGCCAATGTGGTTCCTGGCCCAGTAGCGGCGCCGGTTGGCGGCGTCGCGGACAAACTCCTGGTAGGTCATGGGTGAACGGGGCGGTGAGTCCGGGCCGCGGTAGTCGGGGATCCCGGAATCCGTGCTGAGCCCGGCACCAGTCAGCAGGGCAAAGGGTTCGCCCGCCAGGAGGTCACGGATCCGGACCAGAACCTCAAGGTCCTCGCCGGAGGGCGGGGCCGGGGCCACCGGCGGCATGCTGGCAAAGCCTGTCAGGCCTGTCCCCCGCCGCTGTTCAGCCATGCCGCCTCAGGCCCTCTTCAAATCCGCCAAAGCTGCACGGTAAGCACCGAAGTCGCGGGCTTGCCCCCGCGGGTTCACCACGCTGTACCTGATCTTGCCGCCGGCATCGATGATGAAAGTGGCCCGCTTGGCCATGCCGCTGCCGGCGTCGAACACGCCATAGGCGTTCGCCACGGCCCCGTGAGGCCAGAAATCTGCCAACAGGTCGAAGCCATACCCTTCCTGGGCAGCGTAGGCGCGGAGGCTGAACTTGCTGTCAACGGACACGGCCAGGACCACGGCATTCGAATCCTCGAACGTGGCCAGGTTGTCACGTATCTCGCAAAGCTCGCCGGTGCAGATTCCGGAGAACGCGAACGGGTAGAACACCAAGGCTACGTTCTGTCCGCGGAAGGACGCGAGGCGAACCGGCTCACCGTACTGGTTGGCCAGCTCAAAGTCGGGCGCGAGTGCGCCCACAGCGGGGACAACTGCGGAAGCGGCCTCAACCGCTGCCGTCATTTGTTCTTCCTGCTGACCAGGCGCACTGCGCTCCAGTCCTTGGAGACACCGGCAGAGGTGGTGACATGCAGGCCGGCAGTCGGCGCTGCTTCCTGGATGTCCGCCGGCGAAACGTAACCGTCCCGGCCCGACTTGGGGGTCAGGACCCAGACGACCCCGTTTTCGCTCAGGGTGGTGAGCGAATCCATCAAGCTGTCCACCAGGTCACCGTCGCCGTCACGCCACCAAAGGATGACAGCGTCGGCCACATCGTGGTCGTCCTCATCCAGCAGCTCTGAGCCGGTGAGGTCTTCAATATCGTCACGCAAGTCGAAATCGACGTCGTCGTCGTAACCGAACTCCTGAATCAGATCCCCATTTTTGAAACCCAATTTTTCCGCCACATTTACCGAAGTGGCGGCGTCGGCCTCGCTCACGTGTTCCTCCAATACGTCATACATGCGTTGTGCATAGTGATTTCCATTACTCCCAAGCCAACACCCTTTGTGCCTGCGCTTCAAGCTGCCGCCCCCTGGATCGCGCATATTCTGCGTCACATCCCGTTGCGGCGGCGCCCAGGCAAGGGCTTTTGGCCACACAACCAGTATGACGAACGAAATACAACTGCAGCGCCCGGACCGCAGCTACGCATCGTGTTGCCGTCAGGGCTAGAGTGGCTGATGACAACTATGCCCACCGGACTGCACCCCTGTGACTCCGGGCAGGCTTAGGAGCGCTAGGAAGCTGCCCGGCACACATGACCGGGCTGTTGTAACCGATACGTCGCACACGGCGTATATACGCCGGGCAGTCACCCTGCCTGGCCTGAGTGCGCCGATTCATGCGCGCAAAGAGAGGTTGGACGTGGCTGCAGGAGAAGAGACCTCCCATATCCTCAGCGGGTTGACTAACCAGCTG
>NZ_JARVSF010000029.1 GCF_030209355.1 Pseudarthrobacter sp. fls2-241-R2A-127 | reverse complement strand
CGGGCGCTCGTGCCGCAGCGCACGGCCAGGTCCGCTGGCCCTTCCCGGTGCTCGACGCGCTGGGTGAGAACATCCGCAATGACTTCCGCGGAGGTGGCGTGCGGGCATGACTTTGGGCGGGAGCTGCGGTCTTCCAAACCAGCCCACCCATCCGCGCGGTACCTGCTGATCCAACGGTGCGCACAGGTCCTGGAGATACCCATCTCTTTGGCTACGTGGGCCACTGGCTGGCCTGCGAGGACGCGCTCGATAACGATCCGCCTACCGTTCGGAGTCAGCCGGGCATTACGGTGGGACATGAAGACCTCTTAGTCGTTGGCTGTGTGTGGTAACCACCAACCTAAGAGGTCTTCACCTATTCACGATGTAACCAACGTCCTGACTCAGTACACCTAGGCCGGCGACAGGTCCTGGAGCAGCGCCTCCAGGACGGGCAGCTGGCCCTTCACGAGTTTGAGCCGGGCCTCGTCCACCGTGAACCACCGGGCGTCGTCGATCTCGGGGTAGTGCTGGATCTTTCCCGACCCCCTGGGCCATTCAAGGGGGAAGGTGTTGCTGCGGATGGCGTCCGGTGCAAACCCGGCCCGGGCCGCGAAAACAGCAATGATTTTTCCCGATGCCTGCCGGAATTCGCCTAGCAGGCGGTAGTCGGCGTCAGGGGCGGGAACGCCCATTTCCTCGGCGAATTCGCGCCGCGCCGCGGCCAGGGCGTCTTCGTCGTCGGAATACTCCCCTTTGGGGATGGACCAGGAGTGGGCGTCCTTGTGGCTCCAGAACGGGCCGCCCATATGCGCGATCCACACCTGCAGCCCATCGGTGGCGCCCGCTGCCTGTCCCGGTGGCCACTGGTACAGCAGGATCCCCGCACTTCGAACCGGCATTGGTTTCCTTCCCGCCTGCTGTTGATGACCCTTAATTGCCGTCCGCCGTTAACGTTGAATTCACGGCGCTGCTTTAGGTTATTCCTTCAGGCACTCTGCTCGAAGGGACCCGGTCATGGCTCATATTGCTGAGGTTTTGGGACGGCTTACGCCGGAGGAAGTTGCTGAACTTCGCAGCCTTGGCCCGCAGGGCCACCTGCCGCGGCACTTGGTGGAGGCGCTGGACCGCGCCGCCGGAGGAACAGGATCGGGCCGCGGCTATTACGTTGCCAACGGCAACGTCAGCGCCACAGGCGGCCCGCTGATGGTGCTGCGCAGTGACGTTTCCAGCTGGTTGACCGGCTCCGATTCCTGAACTCCTGCCGGGCTGCTCAGGCTCCCGGCAGGATGAAGGTGGCACTGGTGCCTGCGCCGGGTGCGCTGGCCAGGCTGATTGATCCACCGTGGCCCTCCACAATCGTTTTGCTGACCGGCAATCCCAGGCCCGCCCCCGGGATGGCGGTGGACCGTGAACGCGCGGAGCGGAAAAACTTTGTAAACGCCTGCTCCTGCTCTTCTTCACTCATGCCGAGGCCGGTGTCCGTGATGGAACAGACCAGTCCAGCCTCGGTCCGGGCAGCGGTGGCGGTAATGAGCCCACCGCCCGGGGAGTATTTGACGGCGTTGGACAGCAGGTTGTCCAGGACCTGGCTGATCCTGGCCGGATCTGCCCGGACAGGCAGGGGCCGTTCCACTTCGAGCTTCACGTGCAGGCCATTCCCGGCCGCCCGGTGGAGGGCGGCGTCCACTGCGCGGGTCACCAACTGGGCGAGATCCGTCTCCTCCAGGGACAGTTCCACGCGCTCTGACGCCACGGCAATGAGGTCGTTGACCAAGCCCATCAAATGGTCGGCGTTGCGCCGGACCACCAGGAGCTCCGCACGGATGTCGTCGTGGCCAGGCTCGTCGAGGACCAGTTCCAGGTAGCCAAGGATTGATGTCAGGGGAGTCCGCAGCTCGTGCGAGACCGTGGCCACGAAGTCGTCCTTGGCTGCCAGGGCGCTGATCAGGTCGGTGACATCCGCGAAGGTGATGACGCCGCCGGCGTCCTGGCCGCCGGCGGCGGGAAAGCCGTGCGAGCTCACCGAATAGGCGCGCTGGCCATCCGCCGGCCCGGCCCAGTAGAGCTCGTCCATGAACGCTTCCCCGGCGGCCGCGCGCTCAGCGGGCAGTGAACCGCCCGGAACACGCGTGATCCGGTCTGCGGCCAGCAATTGGGTATTTCCGGCACCTGGTTTAATGAGGCCGGCCAGGGCGGGGTCGGATTTTAGGGTTTTGTTGGCCAGCACCGTGTTGCCGCTGCGGTCCACCACCCAGACGCCTACGCCCACGGCGCCGAGGACGGCGTCGAGCAGGTTTTGGCGCCGGACGCTTTCGTCCAGTGTCCGGCCGAGACGATCTTCGCTGTCCATCAGCTTGATGCGGTGCCGGCGGATGGTGGTGGCCACCACGTGCGCGGTTACGGCCATGACGGACATGACCAGGGGCAGGATCAGGACGCGGATCATCGAGCCGGCGGCCGGCTGCGACCCCAGCACTGCGGTGGGGATCACGGTGCTGAGGATGGTACCGGCGATAGCCAGGGCCGGCATGTAAGGCCGCACCTGCGCGGAGAGCCAGATAACGGGGAACACCAGGGTCAGGCTCAGGACGCTGAAGGACGGCCCGCCTGCCTCGCGGGTCAATCCGATGGCCAGGCAGTCAAGAAGCGGAATCACGGCGAATGCCCAGGACGGCAGCCGGCCCCAGGGCACGGCGACGCAGGCAGCGGCGATAGCCAAATGGAACAGCAGCGCAGCCAGGAACCTGCTGTCTGCCAGTGTCCAGGGGCTGTAGATGGCCGCGGCCACGACCACCAGTGCCACGGTCAGGGTGACGGGAAGTTGGCTTGCCATCACCCGCCTGCGGGCGCTGAGGCTGCCGAAAAGCCCGTCCAGGCGGCTGGACACGAGCGGTTCACGCTGCGTTGCGTGCGCCCGGCCGGGCATCTCGTTGCTGCGTTGCTGTTCACGGGTTACCACGCTGCCCCAGAGCAGAAATATCTTGCCTCCGTTTGCATGAAGGTCCTGCAGCCACAGTACCCGCGCAGGCGGCGGATCTCACGGTTGGCGCCTGGTTATGGCCACGGGCTATCCGATCAGAAGGCTCAGCGCCTCCGTCAGGTGCTCCACTTCCCGCACCGAGAATCCGGCAGGGACCGGACCGGGCCCGGTGTGGCTGGCCGGAACCACTGCGTGCGTAAACCCGAGCCGGTGGGCCTCCTGGATGCGCTGGTTGATCCCCGGCACCGGACGGACCTCGCCCGCCAGGCCTACCTCGCCGAAGGCAATCAGCCGGATGGGCAGCGGTTTGCGGGCCTTCGCCGAGGCCACGGCAAGGGCCACCGCGAGGTCCGTGGCCGGTTCGCTGAGCTTCACGCCGCCTACGGTGGCAACGTAGGAGTCGTCCTTGTGCAGCATGGTTCCGGCGCGCTGCTGCAGGACAGCAAGCAGCATGGACACCCGTGAACTGTCCAGGCCGCTGGTTGCCCGCCGGGGCTGCGCGTTGGGACTTTCGGCCAGGAGCGACTGCACTTCCGCGAGCAGGGGGCGGCGCCCCTCCATGGTGACGGTGATGCAGGTGCCCGAAACCGGGTCCTTGGTGCGGCTGACGAACAGGCCGCTGGGATCAGCGAGGCCCTCGATCCCGTTCTCGTTGAGGTCGAAGCAGCCCACGTCGTCGGTGGGCCCGTACCGGTTTTTCACGGCACGCAGCAACCGCAGCCGGGAGTGCCGCTCGCCCTCGAACTGGCACACTACGTCCACCAGGTGCTCCAGCAGCCGAGGCCCGGCGATGGAGCCGTCCTTGGTGACATGCCCCACCAGCAGCGTGGTCATGTTCCGCCGCTTTGCTGCGGCAATGATGGATGCTGCTACTTCACGCACCTGGGATACGCCGCCGGCGCTGCCGTCCACGTCCGCGCTGCTGAGGGTTTGCACGGAGTCCACTATCAGCAGCCGCGGTTCAATCTTCTCCACTTGGCCCAGCGCCTGGCCCAGGTCCGTCTCCGCTGACAGGTACAGGGATTCGGCGACGGCGTCGATCCGTTCGGCGCGCAGCTTCACCTGTGCGGCCGACTCCTCCCCGGTGACGTAGAGGACGTCCTGCGCGGTTCGGGCGAACTTTGCGGCCACGTCCAGCAGCAGCGTGGACTTGCCCACGCCGGGCTCACCCGCCAGCAGGATGACCGCACCGGGAACCAGGCCGCCGCCCAGGACGCGGTCCAGTTCGTCCACACCGGTAGGAAGGAACGCCGCCGTGGTGGCGTCCACATCCGCGATCCGGCGCGCCGGCTCCACCACCGTCGTGGCGGCCGTGGTCCGTGCCACCGCTGCGCCAGTTTCCTCAACCGTGCCCCACGCCTGGCACTCGCCGCAGCGGCCCACCCACTTGGCGGTGGTCCAGCCGCATTCGGCGCATTTATAGGCGGGCGCTTTGGATGCCCGGGAAGTCTTTGTTGCCATGGGGTCAACCCTACTGGCGGGCACAGACACTACAGTGCGGGCAGCACATCCCTGGCCTCGGCCGCGTCCATGCCCGTTGCTTCCAGCAGGTCCACCATGAGGGGGCGGAACAGCATCACCACTGTTTCGCCCTCCAGCCGCTGCACCTCCAACAGCTTCGGGTGCAACCGCAGCGCTATCTCGCTCAGGTCGCGCCTGGCCGTGCGCAGGTGGGCGCGCCGGACGCCGTCGTGCGTTTCCGCCAGGCCCAGCGAGAGCTCATCAATGGCGGCAGCGGTCTCCTGGAGCACCCCGGCGATGCTGTCCGTGGCCTCGTCCGAGAGGGCCGTGTGGTTGATGGCGCTGGTCAGCCGCCGCGCGAAGACGCGGCTGTTCCGCAGCGCCAGGTCAATAAAGTCCAGCGACTGGTTCAGCCGGTCCAGCTCGTCCCGGTGCCGACGGTAGGCCGGTGCCAGCGTGGCCACCTCCCCGGACGCCCGGAGGGACTGGCGCATGGCATCCACCAGGGGCTGGCAGTTCCTGCCGCGGATCAGCGCGTGCCAGGCCTGGGTGGAATCGCTGTTCACCAGCGCACCGGCGCATTCACGCAGGACCTCGGCCAGTTCATGCAGCAGCTTCTGGACGTCGCGGCGTGGCTCCCGGCGGGGGTCTTTGGGCGCCAGGATGGTCACCAGCAGTGCGCAGAAGCCACCCACCACGGCGTCGATACTTCGGGTGAACGGGCCGCCTGACGGCGCGGGCAACAGCACCACCAGCAGCGATTGCAGCGCCAACTGGGTGGTAAAGATATTTCCGCTGTCCAGGAACCGGGCCAGCAGGATGGAGAAGAGAAGCACGACGGCGGCCACCCAGATTTCGCCGCCCAGCCAGTGCAGGAGCAGGTCGCCCACCGCGATGCCGATGGTGCAGCCAAGCCCCACCTCCATGACCCTGCGCAGCCGCGGCTCACGCGAGAATCCGAGCGCGATCAGCGATGAGGTGGCGGCGAACAAGGGGCCCGAATGGCCCAGGACGTACTGCGCGAAAGCGTAGGCCCCCACCGCGCAGACGGTCATCTGGATGGCGGGCACGAAGGAGTTGCGGCTGCGGATCAGCCCGGTCCGGATGCGGGTGCGCAGGAACCGCCGGCTTGCTGAGAGTCCTGCTGGGATGGCCATGCGGTCAAGTCTATTCAGTGCCCGTCCACTGCCGGGTACGGGTCCACTACGGCTGGACGTGTGATCTGCGCAATGGTGACCCGGCATATGTCAGCCAATATCCCGCCGTCGTTAATCATCCGTTCACTTTGGACAGCCCATCCCGTTACCTGCGGCCCATAACTTACTTGAAGGTACACAACGTACGCATCGCGCAGCAGGGTTCTCCGTCCCTGTCCCGCACCTGAATAACCCTGGAAGGGGTACATCTAGTGAAGGCAATTCGCTTCGGCCGCCACGCGGCTATCGCTGTTATCGCTGCGGGCGCACTCGCGCTGTCCGCCTGCGGTTCAGACAACGCCACGGGCACCGCGCCTGCAGGCAACCAGGCTTCCTCCGGCACCAAGGTCACCGGCACGCTGACCGGCATCGGCTCCTCCGCCCAGGGTGCGGCCATGGATGCATGGAAGACGAACTTCGCCTCCGCCAACTCCGGCGCCAGCGTGCAGTACTCCCCGGACGGCTCCGGTGCCGGCCGCAAGGCAATCCTCGACGGCTCGGCACAGTTTGCCGGCTCGGATGCCTACCTGACCGATGCCGAGTTCGCTTCCTCCAAGGACAAGTGCGGTCCCGACGGCGCCATCAACGTTCCGGTGTACATCTCCCCGATCGCAGTGGCCTTCAACGTTCCCGGCGTCACCGACCTGAAGCTGGATGCCGCCACCGTTGCCAAGATCTTCCGCGGCCAGATCGCCAAGTGGAACGACCCCGCGATCGCTGCCCTCAATGCCGGCGTGTCCCTGCCGGACCTCAAGGTCACCCCGGTGAACCGCTCCGATGACTCCGGCACCACGCAGAACTTCACGGACTACCTGTCCGCCGCAGCCTCCGATGTCTGGACCGACAAGGCCGCCGGTGTCTGGCCTGCCAGCCTGCAGGGCGAGAACGCCAAGGGCACCTCCGGTGTGGTCAAGACCGTGACGGACACCCCCGGTGCCGTGACCTACGCTGACGACTCCGCCGTGAGCGGCAAGCTGGGTGTGGCACAGATCAAGGTGGGCGACTCCTTCACCAAGATCTCCGCCGATGCCGCCGCCAAGGCAGTTGACGCCGGCAAGCCCGTTGACGGCCGCGCCGCCAACGACCTCTCCATCAAGCTGGACCGCAAGACCACCATCGCCGGCGCCTACCCGATCGTCCTGGTGTCCTTTCACGTCCTGTGCACCACCTACGACAAGCAGGAAACGGTTGACCTGGTCAAGGCCTTCGAGCACTACGTAGTCTCCGCTGACGGCCAGAAGGCTGCTGCGGACTCGGCCAAGTCGGCTCCGCTGTCTTCCGACCTCGCAGCCAAGGCCGCCAAGGCCATCGACTCGATCAAGGTCAAGTCCTAGTAATCGCCGCAAAAACCAGGTTCCCCGCCTGCCGGAAGGCAGTGCGGGGAACTTGGCATTGCACCCCGTTTCCTTATACCGCAACGAATCGAAGGGCCGTCGAATGACCGCCACCTCCCTGACCAGTACACAGGGCGCCGGCCGCACCGGGGACAAAGTCTTCTCCGGAGCCGCACTGGCCGCCGGCTGCCTGATCCTCGCCGTCCTCTTCGGCGTCGCACTCTTCCTGGTGGTCCAGGCAATTCCCGCGCTGACCGCACCGGCCGACAAGATCCAGGGCGGACAAGGCTTCTTCGCCTACATCTGGCCCATTGTCATCGGCACCCTCATCGCCGCCGTCATCGCTCTGGTGATCGCCACCCCGGTGGCCATCGGAGTGGCGCTCTTCATCTCGCACTTCGCGCCGCGCCGCCTCGCCTCCGGGCTCGGTTACGTCGTTGACCTGCTCGCCGCCATCCCCTCCGTTGTCTACGGAGCGTGGGGCGCAGCGTTCCTGGCCAAGCAAATCTCGCCCGCCTACGGGTGGCTTGCGGAGAACATGGGCTGGCTCCCCATCTTCCAGGGCCCCGCCTCCACCACCGGCAAGACCATCCTCACCGCGGGCATCGTCCTGGCGGTCATGGTCCTGCCCATCATCACCTCGCTCTCCCGCGAGATCTTCCTGCAGACCCCCAAGCTGCATGAGGAGGCGGCGCTGGCGCTCGGTGCCACCCGCTGGGAAATGATCAAGATGGCAGTGCTGCCCTTCGGCCGCCCGGGCATCATCAGCGCAATCATGCTGGGGTTGGGCCGTGCACTGGGCGAAACCATGGCTGTTGCCCTGGTCCTGTCCTCCGGCGCCCTGACCGCCAGCCTGATCCAGTCCGGCAACCAGACCATCGCAGCCGAGATCGCCCTGAACTTCCCCGAAGCCAGCGGCATCAAGGTCAGCACCCTGATCGCCGCCGGCCTGGTCCTGTTCGTCATCACCCTGGCCGTGAACATGATCGCCCGCTGGGTCATCACCCGGCACAAAGAATTCTCGGGAGCCAACTAAATGACCTCCACGCTTACCCCGGTCCGCAGCAAGCGGTCGGCGCTCACCAAGGGCCAGCTGCCCAAGTACGCACCCTACGCCGTCCTGGCTGCCGCGTTGATCGTCGGGGCAGCCATCCTTGCCCTGATCGGCTTCAATGCGTTTGGCTGGGGACTGGTCTCGGCACTGCTCTTCGCCATCGGCCTGGTCTCCTGGAGCGCCATGGTGGAAGGCTCCCGCAGGGCCAAGGACAAGCTGGCCACCTGCCTGGTGGTTGGCTCGTTCCTGGTGGCCCTCCTGCCGCTCGTTTCGGTGATCTGGACGGTGCTGGTGAACGGCATTCCGGGTCTTATGGACCCCGGATTCCTCACCACCTCCATGAACGGCGTCACGGGCGCGTTCGACAACAAGGCCGTGGAGAGCGGCGGCCCGGTAATGGGCGGCATCTACCACGCCATCCTGGGCACGGTTCAGATCACGCTGCTGGCCACCGTGATCTCGGTGCCCGTAGGCCTGCTCACGGCCATCTACCTGGTGGAGTATGGCCACGACGGCCGCCTGGCCAAGGCCATCACGTTCTTCGTGGACGTCATGACCGGCATCCCCTCCATCGTGGCCGGCCTCTTCGCCGCCGCATTCTTCTTCGTGGTGGTGGGTCCGGGTACCAAGACCGGCGCGGTGGCCGCCGTCGCCCTTTCGGTCCTGATGATCCCCGTGGTGGTCCGCTCCAGCGAGGAAATGCTCAAGATTGTTCCCAATGAGCTGCGCGAGGCCGCCTACGCCCTGGGCGTGCGCAAGTGGCGGACCATCCTCAAGGTGGTTATCCCGACGGCGATCTCGGGCATCGCGTCCGGCGTCACCCTGGCTATTGCGCGCGTCATCGGCGAGACGGCGCCCATCCTGGTCACCGCAGGCTTTGCCACGAGCATCAACTCAAACGTGTTCGGCGGCTGGATGGCCTCGCTGCCCACCTTCATCTACACCCAGATCCTGAACCCCACCTCACCGTCCAACCCGGACCCGTCCTCGCAGCGGGCCTGGGGAGCGGCGCTGGTGCTGATCATCCTGGTGATGGTCCTGAACCTGGTGGCGCGCCTGATCGCCAGGATCTTCGCCCCCAAGACGGGCCGCTGACCAAGCCTCCCGCACCTTCCGCCGAACCCCGGCGGATCCTAGACTTCAATCCATACCAGCAAGTGAAGGAACACCATGTCTAAGCGCATCGACGTCAAGGACCTGAACGTGTACTACGGCGACTTCCTCGCCGTTGAGGACGTCAGCATCAACATCGAGGCCAAGTCCGTCACCGCGTTCATCGGCCCGTCCGGCTGCGGCAAGTCCACGTTCCTGCGGACCCTGAACCGCATGCACGAGGTCATCCCCGGTGCCCGCGTGGAAGGCGAGGTGCTGCTGGACGGAGACAACCTTTACGGCCCGGGCGTGGATCCCGTGACGGTCCGTTCCCAGATCGGCATGGTCTTCCAGCGCCCCAACCCGTTCCCCACCATGTCCATCCGGGACAACGTGCTGGCCGGGGTCAAGCTGAATAACAAGAAGATCTCCAAGGGCGAGGCCGATGTCCTCGTGGAGCGTTCGCTCAAGGGCGCCAACCTGTGGAACGAGGTCAAGGACCGGCTGGAGAAGCCCGGATCCGGCCTCTCCGGCGGACAGCAGCAGCGGCTCTGCATTGCCCGCGCCATCGCCGTGGAGCCGCAGGTGATCCTGATGGACGAGCCCTGCTCCGCCCTGGACCCGATTTCCACCCTGGCCATCGAAGACCTCATCAATGAGCTCAAGGACCAGTACACCGTGGTGATCGTGACCCACAACATGCAGCAGGCTGCCCGTGTCTCTGACAAGACGGCCTTCTTCAACATTGCGGGCACGGGCAAGCCGGGCAAGCTGATCGAATACGGTGACACGCACACCATCTTCAGCAACCCGGTGCAGAAGGCCACTGAGGACTACGTCTCCGGGCGTTTCGGATAAACGGCCGGCCGGTCCTGTTGGCGAACCCCGACGGCATTTAGTACGCTGAACTAGATACTTTCGAATCTAGCAGTAAGCAAGCTTAGGAGTTTTGCCATGACGCAGACGGCCAGCAATCCCGGTCCCCAGCTTACGGTTTCCCTGCCCGCTGCGGCCGCATCCGCGCTGCCCGCCGCGCACGTGCAGGACTTCGATGCAGCTGCCGGGCTGGCCGCCACCCTTGGCGGCGGGCCGCTCGTCCCGCAAATCGACCCGGAAGCCGTTGCGGCGGCCGGAGGCCCGGAGGACGTGCTCTCGGAGGTGTGGCGCACCAGCTCCTACCTTGAAAGCAAGCAGTGGGAGCTGGACAGCGCTTTGGAGGCGCTGCGCCAGGCAGTCCAGAAAGCGTCCTCCGCGGGAGTCGCCCAGGATGAGCTCTGCACGGCGGCGAACCTGTCTGCCGAAGAACTGGCCGCGATCCTGCCGGCCCCGGACGCAGCGCCCGCCATCATCTAGGACCGCAACTTTCGGGCCCCGGCTACGCCGCCAGCGGCGACAATGCCAGCGCCAGCACGAACGCCAGGGCGCAGGTGGCCACCGGCGTCAGGACCCAAAGCCAGATGATCCTGATGACCAGCTTCCGGTTGGTCACCGAGAAGTGCTGGTTCTCGCCCGCGCCCAAGGTGCCGGCCGTAACGGTGTGGGTGGTGGACAGCGGCCAGTGCAGCCCGATGGCACCCACAAACAGCATCAGCGCGCTGAAAGTCTGGGCCACGGAGCCGCGCAGCGGATCGATCCTGGTGATCTTGTAGCCGATGGTGTACGAGATCCGCCACCCGCCGAACAGGGTCCCTGCGGTCATCATCACCGCGGACAGCAAGGCAACCCAGACGGGGATCCCGCCGTCGGAATACCCTGCCGCCAGCAGGGCCAGCAACAGCACGGCGCTGACCCGCTGCCCGTCCTGCAGGCCGTGACCGAAGGCAACCGCACCGGCAGCGATGGCCTGCCCCCTGCGGAACCGCTGGTTCACCACGTTGGGTTGGGTGTAACGCGCCCCCCACGTGGCCGGGTACACCAGCATGAACGACCCGCTGTAGGCCACCAGCGGGGAAAGCACCAGCGGCAGGACCACCTGGAACAGCAGCGACTGGTCCACGCCGGCCACCCCGGGGCCGCCGACTGCCAGGCTGGCCAGTCCGGCCCCGGCAAGTCCCCCCACCAATGCGTGGGTGGAGGAGGCCGGGATGCCGCGGCGCCACATCAGCAGGCCCCAGGCGCAGGCGCTGGCCAAGCCGGCCAGCAGGATGGCGAGGCCGCCCGGTCCTGCCGGAAGGTTGATCCAGGTCCGGCTGGCGGCGACCGCGAGCATCGCGCTCAGCAGGGCGCCCACGAAGTTGAAGAACGCGGCGAGGAGCACGGCCACGCTCGGCGTGAGGGCCCGGTTCCGCACCGCAAGGGCCACCGAGGTGGATGCATCACGGAAGCCGTTCAGGAAGGCAAATGCTGCGGCCAGCAGGACCACCGCAGCGAAGATGGCTGCCGCCACGTCAGGATTCCTTGACGATGATGCTGCCTACCTGGGTGGCCACCCGCCGCATGTCCTTGGTGACCTCCACCAGCTGGTTGGCAATATCCCGGTTGCGCGAGTACTGCGCCCATTTCATGTCTGCGATCATGTCCGCAACCCACACCCGGTGGGTCCGCTCGGCCCGCTTGGCAAGGCGCAGGATCTCGATCCAGTAATCCTCGAGGTCATCGAGGTCATTGAGCCGGCGCATGGCATCGACTGTCAGCTCCGCCTGCCGGCTGATGATCTCCAGCTGGTCCGCCGCCCGCTTGGGCAGGCGGTCCAGCTTGTACAGGGCCACCAGTTCCGCCGCCGCGTCCATCTTCTCCATGGCCTCGTTGAGGTAGCGGGACAGTGCGTACATGTCCTCGCGGGGGAGGGGGTTCACGAAGCTGGTGCGCATGTGCGTCAGCAGCGCGAAATGCAATTCCGCGGACTTGGCCTCGAGGTTGTGCATGTCCTCCACGAGCTTGCCGTGCTCCGCCGCGGGTACGCCAAGGATTTCGGCCAGGGTTGCACTGGCCAGCACGATCTGGTGTGCCATCTGCGATAGGAGGTTCAGCCCTGCGGGCTCCTGGGGAAAAAGGCGCAGCTTCACGTGTTTACCGGTCTCCGGGACTGTTCAAGGCGGGCGTTGCTGCCGTGTGACTTGACGCCGACGCACAACTGTCGCCTACTCTACCGGCCCGTTGGAGCGTGCCTTGAATTGGCCGCCGGGAAGAGGGCAGAAAAATGGTGCCGAACCGGATACGCCTCTCGGCGGTAGGCCGCTCTAGGCGGCTAATTGTTGAAGCCCGGGGGTTTCGCGGCTCGGCACCGGTTTCAGTCTTCTACTTCGCCCCGTCCAAGTCAATCTTGACAGCAGGCCCGTGGTTGGTCAGGAAAACTGCGGGACAGCGGTCAATCGAGTTCGCCCAGGCGCCACGCGTTGGCGGCGTGTTCCAGGTCCTCGGCCGTCTTGACCAGCTGGTGGGAATTGCGGGTCAGCTTGCTGGCGTGGGCCTCGTTGGCGTGCTCGGCGCCGTCCGCCAGCGTGGCCTGGCCGAGCGCGACCACCCGGCAGAAGGCGGCCGAACGTTCCAGCGCGACGTCGAAATCGCCGTCGAACGCGCCCGAGAGGATGGCGTCGGCCATGGTGCGCATTTCATCGGCGCCCGGCGGCTCGGCGGCGCCGGCCACCACGTTGGACACCTGTGCCGTGTCCCGGCCGGCCCGGAAGTAGACCGAGATCCGTTCAGGGTCACGGACCGTGGCGGCGCGGAGCGCGTAGAGCCGCCAGAGCGCGCCGGGCAGGGAACGGGCCGGACTTTCAGCCCACATCTCGGCGATGGCATCCAGGCCCTGTTCGTCGGCCAGCTTCACCAGGCGTTCGGTGATCACGGGATCGTCGCTGTCGCGGCCATGGCGGACCAGCGCCTGGGCGGCAAGGTGGGCGGCCTCCGAGACGCGGGCGGGATCGGCGCCGCCGGCGAACGGCTCGAAATCCATCGGGGCGAACGGCTTTGGCTTGTGGTGCCGGTTGCTGCCGCCGTAGGGGCTGGTTCCTGCTTGCTCGCTCATGCCCCCACGCTACTCCTGTGCCACGGTGTAAATCGAGCATGGGCGGCGCCCGGCAGGGGCGCCCGGCAGGGGCGCCCGGACGGCCCTTGGGCGGGCCGGAAAGCGGCCGACGGCGGCGGCCGGGCCGTGTGCGAAGACGGCGGAACCATGGGTTAGAGTATTAACGTCCAGAAATGGATTGGGCCGGACGGAATGACACAGTGTGTCTGACCAGCCGGCAGGGGCCTTTAGCTCAGTTGGTAGAGCATCGGACTTTTAATCCGTGGGTCGTGGGTTCGAGCCCCACAGGGCCCACCCAGAGAGACCATGAGGGTCCGCCGCAAGTACCGGCGGACCCCTTTGCTTTAAGCCGCCCGGGCGGCTTAACCCAGTGCGCACCAAACCGGTGGTCCGCCAGGGCACACTGCGTCCAGTCGCCGCGGGAAAGCAGCCGCGGTGACCTGCAAAAGAACCACGCTGCCAGCGATGCAGCGCCCGGTATGCCGCAACACCCCCTCAACTGTCCCGGATGTCCGGGCCCCAGCAAGTAGGCTCGAAGGGTCATGAGCCGGTTTACACTCCCACTCACCGTACGCGCCAGCAAAATCTGCGCGGCGTTGACGGCTGCCGCCCTGATGGTGATGGCAGTGGTGCCGATGGCCAGCGCCGACGATGCCCCGCCGTCCGGCTACCCATCGTGGGCCGATGTGCAGGCTGCCAAGGGCAACGTCGATGCCAAGAACGCCGAGATCCAGAAAATCAACACGCTGCTGGACGGGCTGCAGCAGGAGGCCACGGCCCGCGGCGCCGACGCCGTCAAAGCCGGGCAGGCCTACGCCCTGGCAAACGGTGCGCTGGATGCCTCCACGGCCAAGCTCACCAGCCTGCGGGACAAGACCGCCGAGGCCCACGCCGCCGCAGCGAAACTGAAGAAACAAACCGGAGCCCTTGCCGCCCAGGCCTACATCACCGGTGGCAACGACCTGGGGGCCGTGTCGATGATGGACACCCTGCAAAGCGATGACGGGCTGCAGAAGCTGGACGTCGTCCAGATCGTCACCCAGCGGACCACGGACCTTTACAACATGTCGCGGGCCGCGGAAGCCACCGCCTCATCCCTGGACGCACAGCAGGCGGTGGTGGCGGCGGAGAACCAGCGGCTCGCCGACGACGCCAAGGCCAAGCTCGGTGCCGCGCAGGACGCCCAGCGGGACGCACAGCAAAAGGTGTCCGAGGAAGCCAAGTACAGTGACACGCTCACGGCGCAACTCGCGGACCTGAAAGACACCAGCGCCGCCGTCGAACAGAACTACCGGGCCGGCGTCGAAGCCCAGGCTGCCTACGAGGCGCAGCAGGAGGCCCGACGGCGCGCAGCTGAAGCGGCAGCGGCAGCGGCAGCGGCAGCGGCCGCGGCGGCGGCGGCCCAGGCCGCCGCGTCAGCAGCGCCGGCGGCGCCGGTCCAAGCCCAGCAGGATGTGCTGCAGCCCAACGTCCCCGGCGGGGCCGTCAACGACCCCGCGGGCGCACAGGCGTACGCTTCCAGCCAGCTCGGTGGGCACGGCTGGGGAGGCGACCAGATGGGTTGCCTGCTGAAGCTGTGGAACCAGGAATCGAGCTGGATGACCAACGCCACGAACCCCTCCAGCGGGGCCTACGGCGTCGCGCAGGCCCTGCCGCCGGAAAAATACGCCTCCACCGGAGCCGACTGGCTGACCAGCTACCGGACCCAGATCAATTGGGGGCTCGGCTACATCGCGTCCCGCTATGGTTCCCCCTGCGGAGCCTGGGACCACGAGGTGTCCAACAACTGGTACTGACCCGCCGGACAGGTTGGCCGGCGCGTCAGCTGGTGGGGTCGTCCTGGAAGGCCCGCACTTCCTGGGCGCAGCGGCAGGCGGCGGCGATCTTCGCAGCCCAGTGCAGTGCGGAGTCACGGCCGGGCAGTTCCAGCACCGTGTAGCCTCCTTCGATCCGTGCCGTCTGCGGGTACGTGCCCGGCGTGACGGTTCCGCCGGCATCCACCATGACCGGCGGGACACTTTCGTCAATTCCGCCGCCGAAAACCCATACGCCTGCCTCTTTTGCCTCCTGGACCACTGCGTGGGCGGCATCGGCAACCTGCTGCAGGCCGCCGTCGGGAATGTCCATGGCGCCGCTGGGAAACGAAATCAGATACTTGGTCACGGTGCCGGCTCCTTCGGTGCAGAGGGGAATCCCCTTATCCTTGCCAGCCGGCAGGGGCAGCGCAACCATCCGGGGCCGACGCCGGCGGGATCCGCAACGCGGCACGGCAGGCGCAGCGGCACCAGCAGGCAGAATAGGCACATGGCAAAAACCAGCAAGGGCCGGATGCCGCGCCTGGAAGACGTGGCCGAGCTGGCCGGCGTCTCCCACCAGACGGTTTCCCGGGTGGTCAACAACCACCCCAACGTCAGCAAGGGCACCCGTGAAAAGGTGGAGGCGGCCATCGCCGAGCTGGGATACCGGCGCAATACTGCCGCGCGCAGCCTGGTCACCCGGCGCTCGCAGACCATCGGCGTCCTGGCCAGCGAGCTCTCCCAGTACGGCCCCGCCAACACCCTGCTGGGGGTGGAACAAGCGGCCCGGGAAGCCGGCTACTTCGTCAGCATCGCCGCCTTGCGCGAGGTGGGCCCGGATTCGCTCGCCAATGCCGTGAGCCACTTCATGGACCAGGCGGTGGACGGGATCGCCGTGCTGGTGCCCCATTCGGAAACCCTGGCCGTCCTTGAGCAGATGGACCTTCCCGTGCCTGTGGTTGCGGTTGGATCCGCCGGAAGCGCTGCCGTCAGCGGCGCCATGGTGGACCAGCGCGCCGGGGCCAGGCTCGCCGTCGAACATCTCATCAAGGAGGGCCACCGGCTGATTGGCCATGTGGCCGGGCCGTCCGGCTGGACGGACGCCGCCCAGCGCGCCGAGGGGTGGCGGGCAGCGCTCCGGGACGCCGGGCTGGACGTTTCCCTGCTGGTGGAGGGGGATTGGAGCGCCGGAAGCGGCTACGCCATCGGCCGCCGGCTGGCGTCCGGCATGACGGCGACGGCGATCTTCGTGGGCAACGACCAGATGGCCTTGGGCCTGCTGCGTGCGTTCACGGAAGCGGGGGTCAAAGTGCCCGACGACGTCTCCGTGGTGGGCTTCGATGACCAGCCGGAAGCGGGGTACTTCACCCCGCCGCTGACCACCATCCGGCAGGACTTCGAAGAACTGGGGCGGCGCTGCATGGACATCATGCTCAAGGAAATCGAATCCGGTGCCCCCGTGAGTTCCACCGTGGTCCCCGCAGAGCTGGTTTTGCGTGCCAGCACCGCGGCTCCGGCGTAGGGACTGCGGTTGGCTTTTGCCTTCCGACCCCGGCCCCCGCGCCGCGGCGGGCTTCGGCGAGGCCCCTCCTAGTTGTACTCAGTACACCTAGTGGCCGAAATGCGGCGGCGGAGCGCCTTTGGGCAGGCGCTCCAGGATGTCCTCAGCCACCTTGCGGACCTTGATGTTCCGGTGGCTCGACGCCTTGGCGAGGATAGCGAACGCCTCCTCATAGGAACACCTGTTCTGGGCCATGATGACGCCGCAGGCAACGTTGATGGACGTCCTGCTGTCCAAGGCCGAGTGGAGGTCCGTTGCGAGGGAACGGGCGGTGTGCAGGTTGATGGCCATTTGGAGGCTCCTGGCCGCCAGTGCGGCGTAACCGCGGGCTTCGGCGATCACCTGGAGCGGAAATGCTTTCGTGTCCTGCGCAAAGAAAGCAAGGGCCGCAATGATCCCGCCGGGGCCGGCCCCCTCCGTAGCGTCCGCCCCCGGGGTCGAAAGCCCCGGGTCCAGCTGGAACCGCACCGCCAGCGCACTGCCGAACCCGGCTGACTGCAGCCGGCTGGAGTACCGCCGCCAGCGGAAGTCGCCGTTCCGTTGAAGGACCGCCACCGGGTGGCCTCCGGCCAGTACATCGGTTACGGGCCCCTCCGATGCCTCGAGTTCCCAGCCGAGCAGGCTGCGGACCTCGTCGGTGGTGCCGCAAATTGCCGGACTCCGCTTGGGCTGGCGCAGCACTGCTCCGCAGCCCACCTCGATCCCCGCGGTTCTGCAAATATGCCCGGCTGACGCTGCCGCCAGCAGATCGAGGGAGTCGGAGAGAGTTTGCGTGCCGCTGACCAGGTCCAGCAGCAGGGCCGGATTCCGGCGGTCTTCGAGCCGTGGTTTTGCCCGGGCGCCCGCAGGGGCAGAGATGAGTGAACTGCCCCTGCGCGCGCCCGATGGGGCTGGAGGGCCGGCGACGGCTGGGGGAGAGCCCTTGGTCTCAAAGGGCTCCTCGTCGCCGGCCCCGTTTAGTACCCGGGCGCTGTGGACCGGGAAATCTGTGCCTGCGTGTGGAGCATTCATTGCCAGTCCCACACCCCCCTAGTGAGCCAAATACCGAAAGCGAGAACTGGTATTGCCTCTGGGAAAAACCTAGTGGCCAGGCGGGCCCCGGTGAATGCGTAGTTGATACCTGTTTTTAGGATTGGGGATTACTTGGAATCCTCTCCGGCGGCACCCCTGGGTGCATTGCCGCAGGTGGAATCCGGCCCGGCCGCGACGGACCCGGCAGCCCGCGGCGGTGGCCATCCCTTGACTCGCCCGGCGGAACCCCAAAGAATACTTCTATAACGTTGTAAAAATCTGAGACAAGGATGTTTTCGTGACCCCAGCAGAATCCACCCCGGCGACGATCACCATCGATCCCGCCTTCACCGTAGGCCCGGTCCGGCGCCGCACCTTTGGCGCTTTCGTTGAACACCTTGGGCGTTGCGTGTACACCGGGATCTTCGAGCCGGAACACCCCGATGCCGACGAGGACGGCTTCCGAAAGGACGTCCTGGAGCTGACCCGTGAACTGGGGGTCTCCACGGTGCGGTACCCCGGCGGCAACTTCGTCTCCGGATACCGCTGGGAGGACGGCGTGGGGCCGGTGGACCAGCGGCCCATCCGGCTGGACCTGGCCTGGCACTCCACCGATCCCAACTCCGTGGGCGTGGATGAGTTTGCCAAGTGGTCCGCCAAGGCCGGCGTGGAACCCATGATGGCAGTCAACCTGGGCACCCGCGGCGTCCAGGAAGCCCTTGACCTGCTGGAGTACTGCAACATCGACTGCGGCACCGCCCTCTCCGAGCAGCGCCGCGCCAACGGTGCCCCCAACGGCTACGGCATCAGGATGTGGTGCCTGGGCAACGAAATGGACGGCCCCTGGCAGATCGGGCACAAGAACGCCCAGGAGTACGGCCGGCTGGCCGCGGACACCGCCCGCGGAATGCGCATGATCGATCCGGGCCTGGAGCTCGTGGCCTGCGGCAGTTCAGGGCCCACCATGCCTACGTTCGGCGAATGGGAGCGCGTGGTCCTGACCGAAACCTACGACGTGGTGGACCTGGTTTCCGCGCACCAGTACTTCGAAGACTTCGGCGACCTCCAGGAACACCTCGCCGCCGGACACAAGATGGAAGCCTTCATCCGCGACATCGTCAGCCACATCGACCATGTGAAGTCGGTTAAGAAGTCCACCAAACAGGTGAACATCTCCTTTGACGAGTGGAACGTCTGGCACATGAGCCGTGGCGAATCGAAGGTCCCCGGCGGCAACGACTGGCCGGTAGCTCCGGTCCTGCTGGAGGACACCTACACGGTGGCCGACGCCGTGGTGGTGGGGGACCTCCTGGTCACACTGCTCCGGAACACGGACCGCGTCCACTCGGCAAGCCTCGCGCAACTGGTGAACGTCATCGCCCCCATCATGACCGAACCCGGCGGCCGGTCCTGGAAGCAGACCACCTTCCACCCCTTCGCCCTGACTTCACGGCACGCGTCCGGCACGGTCCTGCAGCTCGCCGTCGAATCCCCCTTGGTCAGCGGCGGCACGACCGCCGACTTTGCCGCACTGTCCGCGGTCGCCACCTATGACGCCGCAAAGGGCGAGGCCGTGGTGTTCGCCGTCAACCGCTCGGCCGCCGGGGCACTCGCCCTCGACGCCGCCGTCGCCGGCCTGGGGAATGTCCGGGTCATCGAGGCGCTGACCTACTCCAACAAGGACCCGTACTGGCAGGCCGGCGCGGATGATTCCAGCTCCGTCCTGCCGGCGGAGAACGTCACGGTCAAGGCCGACGGCGGACGCCTCACGGCCGAGCTTCCGGCCGTGTCCTGGTCCATGATCCGGCTCTCCGTGGAGGCCTGACCGGGCCGCTCGCAAGGGCGGCGGCGCACTTATGACGACGACGGCCCGCAGGTGGGAGGATGGACGGCATGGAACTGCACATCACGGGCGATCCCGCCGCGGACAAGTTGTTGAGTGAGGACGCCTTCGCCCTGCTGACCGGCATGCTGCTGGACCAGCAGGTCACCATGGAATCGGCTTTCGCCGGACCGGAAAAGATCAGGAGCCGGATGGGCACCCTGACGCCCGAGGCCATTGCCGGGCACGATCCGGCGGAGTTCGTTGAGATCTTCAAAGAACGGCCCGCCGTCCACCGCTTTCCCGGATCCATGGCCGGCAGGGTGCAGGCGCTCGCCGAAGCGGTCCGGAACGATTGGGACGGCGACGCCGCAGCCATCTGGACCGAGGGCTCGCCCGACGGCGCAGAAGTCTTGAAGCGGCTGAAGGCACTCCCCGGCTTCGGTGAGCAGAAAGCAAAGATCTTCCTGGCCCTGCTGGGCAAGCAGCGCGGCCTGCAGGCGCCCGGGTGGCGGGAAGCGGCAGGCCACTACGGGGACGACGGCTCCTACCTGTCCGTGGCGGACATCGTGGACCCGGAATCCCTGGCCAAGGTGCGGGCCAGCAAGCAGGCGGCAAAGGCGGCGGCGAAGGCAGGAAAAGAGCGTTAATGGCAGTCACCATGAACGACGTCGCCCGCGCAGCCGGCGTTTCGCTCAAAACGGTCTCGAACGTCCTGAACGACTACGAGTTCATCCGCCCGTCCACCAAGCAGCGTGTCCAGGACGCCATTGCCGAGCTGGGGTACGAGGCCAACCTCACCGCCCGCAGCCTGCGCTCAGGCAAGACGTCCATGCTGGGCCTGGTGTTCTCCGACCTCTCGGCGCCCTATTACGCGGAGCTGGCGTCCAAGTTGATGAAGGCCGCATCACGCCGCGGCTACCGGGTGCTGGTGGAACAGTCCGGCGCTGATGCGTCCGTTGAACTCAGCGCCCTGCACGGGACGTTCCGTCAGCTCACCGACGGGCTGCTGTTCACACCGCTGGTGCTGGACGCGGACTCCATCGCCGCCCGTGCCGGCACCAAACCTTTGGTGATGCTCGGCGAACACATCATGGATCCCCGCTTCGACCTGGTCACCATGAAGAACGAGGAAGCCGCGGCTGCACTGACCACGCACCTGCTGCAGGGCGGCCGCCGTCGTATTGCCGTGATCGGCGCCCACCCCGGAGAGTCCACCGGGACCGCGGGCCTGCGGTTGAACGGATACCGGAAGGCGCTGGAAGAGGCGGGCGTCCCGTTCGACGCCGGTCTTGTGGCCCCGGCTGAATGGCGCCGCGACGCAGGGGCCGGCGCCGTGGCAGCCCTGATGGCATCGGGGGTGCAGTTCGACGCCGTCTTTGGCCTGAACGACGTCCTGGCCCTGGGGGCCATGCACGAACTGTTGATCAGGGGCGTCAACGTGCCCGGAGACGTGGCTGTTGGAGGCTTCGACGACATTGACGAGGCCCGTTTCGCGTCCCCTTCCCTGACCACCATCTCCCCGGGCATGGACGAGATCGCCGAGCGTTCGATCAGCCTGCTCCTGGACCGGATCAGCGGGCGCGAAACATCCGGGCAGGGCGTGCACGCGGAATCCCGGTTCGAGCTGAAGATCCGGGAATCCGCACCTTAGGATCTGTCCGGATGATGGACCTGAAACGTGGCGGAAACGTGACCGGCCTAGGCTGTCAGCACGCCCCAGGCCGTCGAAGGGAACCCCATGCATCTGATGCCGCGTGAGCAGGAAAAGCTCCTGATCGTGGTGGCCGCCGACCTCGCCCGCCGCCGCCAGGGGAGGGGACTCAAGCTCAACTACCCTGAGGCCGTGGCCATCATCAGCTACGAACTGATCGAGGGTGCCCGGGACGGCAGGACCGTGGCCGACCTCATGAGCTACGGCACCACGCTGCTGGGCCGTGACGACGTCATGGAAGGCGTGCCGGAAATGATCCATGACGTGCAGATCGAGGCCACCTTCCCTGACGGCACCAAGCTGGTCACCGTCCACAACCCGATCCGCTAAGGAGCGCCGCGATGATCCCAGGCGAGTACATCCTCCGGCCTGAACCCGTGACGGCGAACCCCGGCCGGGAGGCCATCGACGTTGCCGTGACCAACACCGGCGACCGGCCCGTCCAGGTGGGCTCCCACTTCCACTTCGCCGAGGCCAACGCCGCGCTGTCCTTCGACCGGGAGGCGGCTTACGGCCGGCGCCTGGACATTCCGGCCGGAACAGCCGCCCGGTTTGAACCCGGCGACTCCCGCAACGTGCGGCTGATCGAGCTGGCCGGCGCGCGCGAGGTGTACGGACTCAGCAACGCCGTCAACGGAAAGCTCGACGGCGGCACCGGCCCGGGTGCGTCGGCCACGGAAGGGAAAAACCAGTGAGCTTCGAGATTCCACGCCGGCAGTACGCCGACCTGTACGGGCCCACCGCCGGGGACAAGATCCGCCTGGCGGACACCGACCTGTTCCTCGAAATCGAAAAAGACTTCACCGCCTACGGCGAGGAAGTGGTGTTCGGCGGCGGCAAGGTGATCCGCGACGGCATGGGACAGAACGGCCAGGCCACCCGTGACCAGGACATCCCGGACACCGTCATCACCAACGCCGTCATCCTTGACTACACCGGCATCTACAAAGCCGACATAGCGCTCAAGGACGGCCACATCTTCCGCATCGGCAAAGCGGGCAACCCGCAGATCACCGACGACGTGGACATTGTGATCGGCGCCAGCACCGAGATTATCGCCGGCGAGCGGAAGATCCTTACCGCCGGCGGCATCGACACCCACATCCACTTCATCTCCCCGGACCAGGTGCCCACCGCCCTGGCCAGCGGCGTCACCACCATGATCGGCGGCGGAACAGGCCCGGCCGAAGGGACCAAGGCCACCACGGTGACCCCCGGAAAGTGGCACATCCAGCGGATGCTGCAGGCGGCCGAAGGGCTACCCATGAATATCGGCCTGTTCGGCAAAGGACATGCGTCCGCCGTCGAACCCCTCGCCGAGCAGATCCGCGCCGGCGCCATCGGACTGAAGGTCCACGAGGACTGGGGCGCCACCACCTCCTCGATCGACACCTCCCTCACGGTCGCCGACGAATACGACGTCCAGGTGGCCATCCACACCGACACCCTGAACGAGTGCGGGTTCGTGGAAGACACCATCCGCGCGATCAATGGCCGGGTGATCCACACCTTCCACACCGAAGGCGCCGGCGGCGGACACGCACCGGACATCATCAAGATCGCCGGAATGCCCAACGTCCTGCCCGCCTCCACCAACCCCACGCTCCCGTACACCCGCAACACCATCGAAGAGCACCTGGACATGCTGATGGTCTGCCACCACCTCAACCCGGACATCCCCGAGGACGTGGCCTTCGCAGACTCCCGGATCCGCGCCGAAACCATCGCCGCCGAGGACGTCCTGCAGGACCTGGGCATCTTCTCCATCACCTCCTCGGACTCCCAGGCCATGGGCCGGGTGGGTGAGGTGATCATCCGAACCTGGCAGGTGGCGGACAAGATGAAGAAGCAGCGCGGGATGCTGGAAGATCCCACCGGGGACGGAACTGCCGGTGCGCACGGCACCGCCGGCAGTGACAACTTCCGGCTCAAACGGTACGTGGCCAAGTACACCATCAACCCGGCCATCGCCCAGGGCATCGCAGACTCCGTTGGGTCCGTGGAGGTGGGCAAGTTCGCCGACCTGGTGCTCTGGCACCCGGCCTTCTTCGGCGTCAAACCCGAACTGGTGCTCAAGGGCGGCCAGATCGCCTACGCACTGATGGGCGACTCCAACGGATCCATCCCCACCCCGCAGCCGCGCACCATGCGGCCCATGTTCGCCACCTTCGGCAAGGCCATGCAGCAGTCCTCCATCACCTTCCTGTCCCAGGCGGCCATCGACGCCGGGGTACCCGAAGAATTGGGGCTCCAGAAGGTCATCCGGCCCGTCTCCGGCATCCGCAACCTCACCAAAGCCGACCTCAAATACAACGACGCCACCCCCGACATCCAGGTGGACCCGGAAACCTACCAGGTGACAGTCGACGGCGAGGACGTCACCTGCGAGCCGTCCGACGTCCTGCCCATGGCGCAGCGCTACTTCCTGTTCTAGAGCCGCGCATTCCAAACCCCGAAAGAACCCACGTGATCATCGACAAAGTCCTCGGCAACCTGCACGAACTGCCGGACCCCGACGCCTACGCCGGCCTGCACCAGGAAAAAGTAGTCCTGCCCAGCGCCCAACTGGTCAAACGCATCCAGCGCGCCACCACCGACCACGGCAAGGAAATCGGCATCCGCCTCCCCCCAGGCTCCGGCGACCTCCGCGACGGCGACATCCTCCACCTCGAAGCAACCAACATGATCGTGGTGTCCGTGTTGCCCACCGACGTCCTGGTCATCGCACCCCGCAGCATCCACGAAATGGGCGTCACCGCACACTCCCTCGGCAACCGGCACCTCCAGGCACAGTTCTTTGACTCGTCCTCGGAATATGGGGCCGACGTCATGGTGTGCGCCTACGACCACACCGTCGAGGACTACCTCCGCCACAACTCAGTGCCCTACACCCGCCAGGAACGCGTCATGCCTGTGCCTTTCCGCCATGCTGAACACAGCCACTAACTATCACGCGCTGCGCGCTCTTGCGGGTGCGTCCACTTGGGACGCCGCGAGGGATATGGGGCCGTGCCCGCTTCGCGGTGCCCGCCACGCCGCGGCCCCATATCCCTCGCGGCGCTCGGGTTTCGCGCCTTTGGGAGGCGCTTGGTGAGCAGTTTTCAGCTTGCTCTTCAGCAGCTCACTGATTCTGCGCTTCCTACTGGGGCTTTTGCTCACTCCCTTGGGTTTGAGACGTATGTCGACGCCGGTGTTGTTGCTGATGAGGCTGGTTTTGGACTGTGGTTGTCCGCTTTTGTGGCGCAGTCGCTGACCTATTCCGATGGGTTGGCTGTTCGGCTTCTGTATGAGGGTGTTGAGCTGGGGGAGCTGGATGGTCTGCTGTCTGCTTCGCTTTTGCCGCGGCAGGTCCGGGAGGCCAGCGTGAAGATGGGCGGCCGGTTGCTGGAGATTGGGGCTGAGGTGTTTCCCTCGCCGGCGCTGGATCTGTACCGGGGCCTCGTGGCCGCCGGCCGGGCCGCCGGGCACCAGCCGCTGGCGTTCGCCGTCGTCGCCCGCTCCCTTGGGGTGCCGCTGCAGGAGGCGCTCGCCGCCTACCTCTTCGCCACCGTCACCTCACTCACCCAGAACGCCGTCCGCGCCATTCCGCTCGGCCAGAATGCCGGGCAGCGGGTGCTCCGGGCAGCGCACGACGACGTCGCTGCCGCCATCGACACGATCGGCCGCCTTACGCCGGACGACCTTGGGGCCGTCAGCCCCGGACTGGAAATTTCGCAAATGCGGCACGAACGCCAACGTGCCCGCATGTTCATGAGCTAACCAAGTCTTTGACCTACAGGAGGAACACCATGGCAGAGCCCATCAAAATCGGCATCGGCGGGCCCGTCGGCGCCGGCAAGACCCAGCTCGTGGAGCGGCTCACCCGGCACATGAGCGGGGACATCTCGATGGCCGCCATCACTAACGACATCTACACCATCGAGGACGCCAAAATCCTCGCCGCCAACGGCATCCTCCCCGTGGACCGGATCATCGGAGTCGAAACCGGCGGCTGCCCCCACACCGCCATCCGCGAAGACACCTCCATGAACACCGCCGCCATCGAGGAACTCAAAGCCCGGCACCCGGACCTCCAAGTCATCTTCGTCGAATCCGGCGGCGACAACCTTTCCGCCACCTTCAGCCCCGAACTCGTCGACTTCTCCATCTACATCATCGACGTGGCCCAAGGCGAGAAAATCCCCCGCAAAGCCGGCCAAGGCATGATCAAGTCCGATCTCTTCATCATCAACAAAACCGACCTGGCGCCCCACGTCGGAGCGGATTTGTCAGTAATGGAGAAGGATTCACGGGAGTTCAGGGGCGATCGTCCATTTTGCTTCACCAACCTCAAGACTGACGAGGGACTCGAGAACGTCATCGAATGGATCCGGCACGACGTCCTGATGCTCGATTTGGCGCAGTAGACATGGCTGCACCGGACCTCCACGAAGGTGACCTATGTGCTGAGGCGGCGAGGCCGGATTTTGGGGCCGCGGCGTGGCGGGCACCGCGAAGCGGGCACGGCCCCAAATCCGGTGAAGCCGCCGGACCCAGCCACGGAAAGTCACCAATGGGGGAGCTTGAGCTTCGGGTTGCCGTGCGTGGGCAGCGGTCCTTTGCCGAACACCAGTACCACCGGGGTGCCTTGAGGGTTCTGCGGCCGCATTATCTCGATGACTCAGGGCAGGTTTGTTATGTCGTCGTCAATCCTGGCGGGGCTTATCTTGGGGCGGATCTCGTTCTACTGGATATCGAAGTCCAGGAGTCTGCCTCTCTTCTTTTGACGACGCAGTCCGCTACGAAGGTTTACCGGACTCCGGGGTCTTTTGCCGAGCAGCGGATGGCCGTGCGTCTGGGGGAGGGGGCGCGGCTGGAACTGATGCCGGACCAGCTCATCGCGTACCGGGAAGCCAGCTACCGGCAACGGACCTCGGTGACCCTGCGGCCGTCGTCGTCGCTGGTCATGACCGAGGTTGTGACTCCCGGCTGGTCGCCCGACGGAGCCGCCTTCCGGTACGAGGAGGTGCGGCTGCGGAACGACATCCGGGTTGAAACTGACGGCGGCAGCCAGCTGCTGGCTTTGGACAACCTGCTGATCCGGCCGCCGCTCGGCGACGTCGGAGGGCTTGGATTCATGGATGGGTACAGCCACCTGGGCTCGCTGGTGGTGGTGGACGCAAGAGTGGACCAGGAACTCGCCGACGAACTGCACGGGCTCACCGCCGGCTTCGACGCGCTGACCGGGATCTCGCTGACCCGCCCTGCTGCGGGAGTCGCCGGCCTGGTGCTGCGGAGCCTCTCCCACAGCACGGACGAACTGAACCGCCTGCTCCGATCATGCACCGACCTGCTGCGCGGACGCTGGTATGGCCAAGGGCCGCTGGACCTGAGGAAGCATTGATGACCAGCATCGGCGCCCTCTACCGGGACCGGGATGCCCTGCCGCTGCGGACCCGGGTGCTGTGCACGTTCGGTGCGGTGGCGGCGCTGCACGCTGCCGCCGTCGTCCTCCTGCTCGCAGGCAACACGGGGGCCAACGGACCGCAGGCGCTCACGTGGGGCCTGGTCCTCACCGCCTACCTGGCCGGCGTGAAGCACAGCTACGACTGGGACCACCTGGCAGCGATCGACAACTCGACCCGCAAGTTCGTGGCCCAGCGGCAGGACCCTGTCAGCGTGGGCTTCGCGTTCAGCCTGGGGCACAGCTCGGTGGTGACGCTCGCAGGCGTCCTGGTGATCGCCGGCGCCTCCATGGCCGGCGGCCTGATGCAGGACGGTTCCGCCGGAAACCTGGTTTTGGGGCTGATCGGCAGCGGCGTTTCCGGCCTGTTCCTGCTGGCCATGGGGCTGTTCAACGGCTCCGCCTTTGCCCGTGCGGCCGCTGCCTTGCGCCGCTCCCGGAACGGCGCCGCCGTCACAGCGCGGGACCTGGAGCCGCAAGGACTGGTGGCACGGCTCCTGGCGCGTCCGTTGTCCAAGGTCCGGCGGCCGCGCAACATCTACATGATCGGCTTCCTGTTTGGCCTGGGTTTCGATACCGCCACCACGATCGGACTGCTGATGATGACGACGGCGGCGTCCCTGGCCGGGGTGCCGGCGTTTGCCCTGCTCGCGTTGCCGTTGGCCTTCGCTGCCGCAATGACGCTGTGCGATTCTGTGAACGGCATGGCCATGATGCGGATGTACCGCTCGGCCCTGGATGATCCGAGGCGCAAGCTTGGCTTCAATGTTGCTGTCACCGGCATCTCCGCGGTGTCCGCTTTGTTCATCGCCGTGATCACGCTGGGCGGGTTCGTCCGCACGGCCCTTGCCATGCACGACCCGGTCACTGAATGGCTGGCGTCCATTGACCTGGGCGACGCCGGCCTGCTGCTGGTGGCGCTGCTCCTTGCGGTGTGGGGCGGGGTGGCGTTGCAGGGGGAAGGCGCTCCGCGGCAAGTGACAGGGCGCGGTGCCGGCATCCACTGCCGGAACCGCGCCCTGCATCATTGAGACTCCCTGGGTCCTAGCCGAAGTCCGCCACATAGCTGGGAACGCCGACGGCGTCAGTGGACACCGGTGCTCCCGTGTTGTTGACGACGTGGTCGAGCGTCCCGGCACCGAGGTTCACCGTCAGGAGGCTGTGCAGCTTCACGCCCGGCGTCACCGGCACTTCGAAACCCCTGGTGGCGTGGATGGTGGGATCCACATTGGTGTAAACGTAGCTCCCGGCGCCCCAGAGTTCATGGTTCTTCACGGAATCCGAAACCTTGTATCCGGCCCATCCCAGGACCCCGTCATGCTGCCACGCGGCCTGGTTGGGGGCGTCGTAGGGCAGCTCGTTCTGGAAGAAGACCGTCTTGCCGCGTTCGCCATTCCAGATGACGTTGTACTGCTGGTAATGCTCCACGAACAAGCCCGTGGCGGTGACGTTGTTGCCGTTGACGATCACGCCGTTCCGGCCGGTATTGGTGGTCCAGCCCACGCCATTGCCGTGGTCGGCGCGCCAGGCCCAGATGTGGTCCAGGAGGACGTTGTCGCTGTTGACTTCCAGGCTGACCGAAGCTTTGCCAACGTGGGGGCCGCCGACGCGGAAGAAGACGTCGTGGAGCGTGGTGGGGTTGGCCGGATCGCTGTGCACGGCCGAGTTGGCCGGCCCTTCGCCTCCGCCCGTGCGTGCCTTGCCGATTTGCATGAGGGCCGGCGAGTTCACGTCGCCGGCATCCACGGTGACCGCGGCGATATCCACTCCAGGGACATCTGCCACAGTCAGCGGAACAGATCCGTTGACGGCGGTGAGTGTTGTCATGCCCAGGCCAAGGACAACCGTGTTGGCCCGCTTGACGTCGATGCTTTGGTCAACGTCGTAGACGCCAGGGGTCAGCAGGAGGTGCCGGCCGGGTCCACGGTCAGGTAGGGCTTCTCGCGGCTGATGGGGGTTTTGGCCAACGTGGTGTACGGCGGGTTCGGGAAGGAGTCTGCTGGTGCGCCGCTCACGCCCGAGAACACCTGGTTCCAGACGCCGTTGGACCAGCTCCCAATGCTGCTGTCGCCGACCAGGTACTGCTGCTGGGAGCCGTTGATCATCGCTCCCGTTTTGGAGTCCGCAATGAAGCCGCCACTGGCATACTGCGGGCCTGCCGTGCAGTAGTCCATCAGGGAGAGGTTGCCGCCGGTGATGTTGACCCGCCGCATGGGGGAGGCCTGCGACGCCGCCCAGAAATTGGCGGAGCTGCGGCAGCCTTCAAGGCCCGTGACGTTGATGGTGAGGTTGGACAGGGACCGCCAGAAGTTGTCCAGGGCGATGCAGTTGTCCGCGGTGAGGCAGCGGTTGTAGACGTCCACATGGCCGTTGATGGTGACGTCGGTGGGTGCGGCGCCAAGTCCCGCCACCTCGGTGGAGTAGCCAACCTGGACGATCAGGGGTTCCGCGGCAGTGCCGTAGGTACCGGGTTTGAACAGCAGGGAGTACCGCTTGGTCCCCATTTCGTCGTCCACCTGCTGGGCGGCGATGGAGTCCACGGTGGCCTGGATCTGCGCCACCGGCATGCTGGGATCGAAGACGTAGACCTTGGGCCCGAAGGGGTTTTGGGCGGCCTGGGGCGGAGCTTGAGGCGAGGAGGGAGCCTGCTGCGCCGATGCTGCAGACGGCGCTGACGGCGCTGCCATGGCAGGAGCGGTCCCGCCGGCGGCAACAGTACCGGGGTGGTGCCGGCGTTGTGCCGGGGCGGGTCGGGATGGATCAGGGCAAGGGGCTAGCGGCATTGCTGGTCCTGTCATTCGGTGAGCTGGACGATCCCGTCAGCTGCAGCGGGCAGCTATGGATCGGATGGTGGGAGCGCTCCCATCCGGGAAGACTAGCACCGCCCTTCCGGCCCATCAAGGGTTGACGGAAGCGCTCCCATGCCCTCCGGGTGTCGTAATGTCTGTGGAGTGAACCAAAAGACCATTCAGCCTGCAGCGGCCAGGGCGACGCGGCCGCTTCCGACGCTCGAGGACCTGGCCAGGGCTGCCGGGGTGTCCCGCTCCACGGCCTCCCGGGCCATCAACGGTGGATCCAGGGTGAGCCCGGAGGCGCAGGCCGCCGTCGACGCTGCGATCCTGGAGTTGGGCTACACCCCCAACCGCGCAGCACGGACACTGGTCACCCGGCGGGCGGGATCGGTGGCGCTGGTCATCCCGGAACCGGATGCCCGCGTCATGATGGACCCGTACTTCGCGGCCGTGGTTACCGGAGTCAACCAGGCCCTGCGCGATACCGATCTGCAGCTGGTGCTGTTGATGTCGCGGACCGGGGATGATTCTTCCCGGACCCTCCGCTACCTGGGCGGAGGCCATGTTGACGGGGCCATCGTCGTGTCCCACCACCGCTCGGATGACTGGGTGGAAACCCTGGGTTCCACAGGGGTGCCCACCGTCTTCATCGGCAGGCCGTGGGACAGGAAGTCGGAACTTCCCTTTGTTGACGTGGACAATTTCGAGGGCGGCCGGCTGGCTGCCCGGCACCTGGCCGGCCTCGGCCGCACCCATCTCGGAACTGTTGCCGGCCCCAGCGACATGACGGCCGCCGTCGACCGGTTGGAAGGCTGGAGGCAGGGGCTCAAAGAGGCCGGCCTGCCGCCCGGACCTGTCGCCTACGGGGACTTCACGACGGCGGGCGGCGCGGACGCGGCAAAGAGCCTCCTGGCCCGGTCACCGGAGCTGGACGGTGTTTTTGCTGCCTCTGACCTGATGGCGCTTGGCGTTGTGGACCTGGTCCGGAGCATGAAGCGGCGGGTGCCGGAGGACATTGCTGTGGTGGGGTTCGACAACCGTGCCATCCTTGCCGCGAACGGTCTGGGGCTCACCACGGTTGCCCACCCGATGACGGACATGGCCGCTGCAGCAGCGCAGTTGCTGATCGGCGCCATTGGGAACCCCGGGCAGCAGCTGGAACCGGTGATTTACCCGGCCGAACTGGTGGTTCGCGGAAGCACGGCCGGCTGACCCCTGGCTTTCGACCGGGCATCAGGGGCGGTTCAGGCAGCCAGGCCGCCTTTTGCCTTGCGGTGCGGCCGGCGCTTTGCCCGCGCCAGGCGTGAGTGGACCCCGGCCAGCACCTCACTGCCGTCCGGCACGGTGCTGTCGGTATCGAGGTGGACGCCGTGCTCGATCAGGACGCTCGAGCCGATCCTTGAGTGGCTGCCAATATGGACCCGGTAGCCGATGACGGTGCCCCGGCCGACGTGCACGCCGTCGCCAATAACGGTCCGGTCGCCGATGATGGCATCCCGGTCGATCCAGCTGCCATGGCCAATCAGGCAGCCTGCGCCCACCTGGGCGCCGTGTTCGATGTAGGTCATGGGGCCAATCCGGGCGCTGTCCGCCACCTTGGCTCCGGGAGCAATGAGGCCACCGCCATTGTCGTGGCGGGCATACCGGGTGACCTTCCCGGCGTCGTCCTCAACTGAGACAAACTTTGCGGTCATACCGTCCCTCGTTAACGCTGCGGCACTCTACCGCACAGTAGGTTAACGGCCGGGAGCTTTTGAGGATTCCCAAATAAGCGCATGCACGGCGCGATTGGTGCCGCCGCGGGGTGTCACGCCACCAGGTTGGCGGCGGCGGTGTCCATGTGTTCCAGGATGGTCTTCCGCGCCAGGGTGGCGTCACCGGTGTCGATGGCGGCCACGATGTCCTTGTGGCGGTCCACGCTCATGTTGCTGACGCCCTTTTCGAGGCCCGCGAACATGATGGACATGCGGATGGAGCCCTCCAGGGATTCCCAGGAGTGGAGGAGGGTTTCGTTGCCGGTGAGCCGGCAGAGGGTGCGGTGGAACTCGAGATCGGATTCGATGCGTTCTTCAAGGGTCCCGCCGGTTGCCGCAGTCATGGCGTCGATGGCCTGGTGCAGCGACTCGGTGACATGCTGGCGGTCCGGGAGCTCGCACAGGGTCCGGGCAGCCAGTGACTCCAGGGCTGCACGGACCGAGTAGATGTCCCGGATTTCCTTTTCGTCCAGGTGCCTGACGGAGAGGCGGCCGCGGGGACCGGCGGACAGCAGGCCCTCCTGCTCCAGCTGGCGGAGGGCTTCGCGCAGGGTGCCGCGGCTGATCTGCAGCATCTCGGACAGTTCGGTCTCCACGAGGTGCCGGCCGGGTTCCAGCTCACCGCTGGTGATGGCGGTCCTCAGTGCCGAGAGCGCCTGCTCGCGCAGGCTTTTCTTTTCCAGTCCCAGCAGCGGGGCGGTGAGTCCGGCCATGGCTTCTGTCCTCAATGTCATAAGTCGACTGTTTACAGTCGGTAGTGATTTCGATAGTACGGCAGAAAGCACGGCGCCGGCGCAGGACCGGTGCCGTGCTTTCTCCATCCGCGTGCCTTTAGCCGAGCTCGGCGAGGACCTTGGCCACGATCCTGTCCACGGCCAGGCCGTAGCGGTCGTGCAGCGTAGGCAGGGCGCCGGCGTCCAGGAACTGGTCCGGCAGGGCGATTGGTACCACGCGTTTGCCCACGCCCGCGGTGACGACGGCGGAGGCGACGGTTTCGAACAGGCCGCCCACCACGGAGTGGTTTTCCAGGGTGACGGCCAAGCGGTCGGTGTTGACCTCCTTGAGGACGGTTTCGGCGTCGAACGGCTTGATGGTGGGGGTGTGCACGACGGCGACTTCCACGTTGTGTGCCGCCAGCGCCTTGGCTGCCTGCAGGGCGCGCATGGTCATCAGGCCGGAGGAAATGAACACAACGTCACTGCCCCCGCGGAGGACCTTGGCCTTGCCGAGTTCAAACGTGTAGCCGTACTCGTCCAGGACGGTGGGCACGTTGCCACGCAGCAGCCGCAGGTAGGTGGGGCCTGCCGACGCCGCGAGCTGCGGGATGGCCTGCTCGATGTCCACCGAGTCGCAGGGGTCCACGATGGTCAGGTTGGGCATGCCGCGGAAGATCGCCATGTCCTCGGTGGCTTGGTGGCTGGGGCCGTACCCGGTGGTCAGGCCGGGCAGTCCGCCCACGATGTTGACGTTCAGGTTCGGCTCGGCAGCGTCCAGGCAAAGGAAGTCGTAGGCGCGGCGGGCGGCGAACACCGAGTAGGTGGACGCGAACGGCACCAGCCCGCTCTCGGCCAGGCCCGCGGCTGCACCGAAGAGCAGCTGCTCGGCCATGCCCATCTGGAAGAACCGCTCCGGGAAGGCTTTGGCGAAGATGTGCATGTCCGTGTACTTGCCCAGGTCCGCGGTCAGGCCAACGATCTTGTCGTTTTCCTGGGCGGCCTTGACCAGGGCATGCCCGAACGGGGCGTTGGAGGTCTTCTGGCCGGGGTCGGCGAACGAGGCGATCATCGCCGAGGTCTTCAGCTTGGGCTTGGCGGGTGTGGCCGTCGTCGTGGTGGTGCTCATGCTGAAGCCTTTCCTTCGTAGCCGGCAGTGAGCTGCTCGCGGCAGATCTGCCATTCGTTCTCTTCGATGCGCATGAAGTGCGCCTTCTCGCGGTCTTCCAGCAGCGGAACGCCGCGGCCCACCTTGGTGTCGCACAGGATCACGGACGGACGTCCGACGGCGGCGGCCTGGGCAGCTGCGTTGTCGAACGCTGCCAGCAGCGCGCCGACGTCGTTCCCGTCCACCCGCTGGGTGTACCAGCCGAACGATTCCCACTTCTCGGTGACGGGCTCGGTGCGCAGCACCGTGTCGGTCTTGCCGTCCGCCTGCAGGGCGTTGATGTCCACCATGGCGGTCAGGTTGCCCAGCTGGTGGTGGTGCGCGCCCATCGCCGCCTCCCAGGTGGAGCCTTCGTCCAGCTCGCCGTCGGAGAGGAAGTTGAACACCCGGGCGGATGAGCCCTGGTAGCGCAGGCCCAGCGCCATCCCGACGGCGATGGTCAGGCCGTGGCCCAGCGAACCGCCGGAAATTTCCATGCCGGGCGTGTAGGTGGACATCCCGGACATCGGCAGCCGGGAGTCATCCGAGCCGTAGGTTTCCAGTTCCTCCACCGGGACGATCCCGGCCTCGGCCAGCGCCGCGTAGTGGCCAATGGCGTAGTGGCCGGTGGAGAGCAGGAACCGGTCGCGGGCCTCCCAGTGCGGATCTTCGGCGCGGAACCGCAACTGGTCCCCGTACACCGTGGCGAGCATGTCCGCGGCTCCCAGGGCCTGGCCCACATACCCCTGACCCTGCACCTCGCCCATGTTAAGGGCGTGGTGCCGGATCCGGTACGCGGCGGCGCTGATCTTCTCCAGCCGTTCTGGAGTTACCGCATTCTGCAGTGGTTGGCCCTGCAGTGTTTGTCCCTGCGGGGCGTCCTGGACGGTGTCTGTAGGCATTGCTGGCTCCGTGGTCGTTTTGTGCGTGGTGGTCATTCAGGCGTTGACGGTGTTCGGGGTGCTTTTGGTGGCCTCGTCAGCCAGTTCGCGTTCCCGCTTGCCCCAGGTTTCCCGGGTGGCGACGGCGGCCCAGAGTCCGATCAAGGCGTAGGCGCCGAAGAGCAGCGCGGGGCCCATCCAGCCGAAGCTGACGAACAGCAGGGTGGTGATGAAGGGGGTGAAACCGGAGACCATGGCCGAGATCTGGTAGGCCAGGCTGGCGCCGGACGCACGGGTCTTGGCTTGGAAGAGCTCCGGGAACCAGGCGCCCTGGGCGCCGGCCAGCGAGTTCTGGCACACGGCGTAGGAGATCACGATGGTGAGGATGATGGCGATGAAAAGGCCGGTGTTGACCAGCAGGAACATCGGGATGGCGAACAGGGCTGCGAACGCCGTGGACCACACGTAGAGGGGACGGCGTCCGATGCGGTCCGTCAGTGCTGCCCAGGCCTGCGTGGCGAAGATGCCGATGGCGGAGGCGATGCAGAGTGCGATCAGCGTCTGGGTCTTGTCCGCCAGGTGCTGGCTGTTGAGGTAGGAAATCATGTACGTGATGGATACTGCGTAGCCGGCCGTCTCGGCGATGCGCAGGCCGATGCCCTTGACGATGTTGCGCCAGTCGGTCTTGATGACCTCGACGATGGGGGCCTTGACGATGGCGCCGCTGTCCTTCACCTCGTCGAAGACCGGGGACTCGGGGACCTTGGAACGGATGACCAGACCCACTATGACCAGCAGGATGCTGGCGAGGAACGGAATCCGCCAGGCCAGTTCGTTACCGAGCTGGACGCTGAAGAGGAAGACCAGGTTGGCCAGCAGCAGGCCCACCGGGAAGCCGGCCTGGACAATGCCGGTGTACTTGCCCTTGGCCTTCCAGGGGGCGTGCTCGTAGCTCATGAGGATGGCGCCGCCCCACTCCGCGCCGAAGGCCAGGCCCTGGACGATGCGGACGAACACCAGCAGTGCAGGGGCCAGCAGGCCAACCGCCGCGTAGGTGGGGAGCAGGCCAATGGCGAACGTGGCCAGGCCCATCAGGATCAGCGAGGCAACCAGGACGGGCTTGCGGCCCACCTTGTCACCGAGGTGCCCGCCGATGATGCCGCCGAGAGGGCGCGCAGCGAAGCCGACACCGAGGGTGGCGAAGGAAGCGAGGGTGCCCGTCACGGGATCGGTTCCTGGGAAGAATGCGGTGCCGAAGTACAGTGCGGCAGCGGTGCCGAAGCCGATGAAGTCATACGTCTCGATGACGGCCCCCACGCCGGATCCGATGGCAACTCGCCGGGCGTCCTTGGTGCCGTGGACCGGCCCGCGCATGGTCAGAGCATCTTTGCTCATGGTGGTTCCCTTTCGAAAAGCGGCTGGAGGAGTTCCGCCGCTGTCGACTGTTAACAAATGATACGACCCCAGTGTGACCCAGATCATTTTCACTGTCAACAGTCAACTTTCGGAGTTGACTGTTGACAGTTACCGAAGCTATTGTGGTCTCCATCACTAAAGCTCGGCACGAACCAGAGGATCAATGATGTTCCATTCCAGACTCGGGTGCTCCTCCATCAGCTTCCGGCACCAGGAGCTGGGCAGCGCCCTGCACACCATGAAGGGGTTGGGGTTCGACGAGATCGACTTGGGCGCCCTGCCCGGCGTTTGCGACCATGTGCCGTACGAGCTCAGCCCTGCGGCGGTCGACTCAGTCTCCGCTGAAGTCAACGCGTCCGGCCTGCGGGTCCGCTCCGTGAACGGCGACATCGGGGACCTGAACAGAGTGCTCGACGCCGAAGGCCAGGCTGCGCGGGACCGCCACCTTGACGCCCTGCTTACGCTCACCGCCAAGATCGGTGCGAAGGCATTGGTGCTTCCCTGTGGCGCCCTGGACCACACCCCGGTCCGGAGCGTCGAGGAGGACCTGGACCTCGTAGCCGCCCAGCTCATCGGTGCGGGACGGCGGGCGGCGGAGTCCGGCGTCGAACTTTGGACCGAATCCCTGCACTTCCTGCGGTTCTCCTGGAACCTGGAGCGCGCGGGACTCCTGGCGGACCGCCTCGCGGGCTCCGGCGTCGGAATCGTCATGGACTTCAGCCACATTGTGGCCGCCGGCGAGGACATCCAGGCCTACCTGGACCGGCACCAGGGCCGCATCAGCCACGTCCACCTCAGGGACGCCGTGCCGGGGAACATCAACCTCAGCATCGGCAACGGGGACGCCGACTTCGCCGGTGGCCTGAAACGCCTGGCCGCCGACGGGTACACCGGCCACTTCTCGCTCGAACTGGAAACCCGGGACGTCACCAATGACGAACGCCCGGCAGCCGCCGCCAAGGCAGCAAGCTTCATCACCGACCTCATCTGAGCCCCACCTCCATCGATTGCTCCGTACTTGTCGTTTTGACGCCTCAAAACGACAAATACGGAGCAATCGACACAAGAACAATTACAAGGAGCACCACCATGACCACCATCCAGCGCACCGCCGTCCTCACCGGGGCAACCTCGGACCGCGGCATCGGCATCACCACCGCCCGCCGCTACGCCCGCGACGGCTGGGGCATCGTCATCCTGGACCTCGACGGCGAGAAGTCCGCCAAGGTCGCCGCCGAAATCGGCAACGAATTCAATGTCCCCGCCTTCGGCCACGAGGTCGACGTCGCCAACGAGGCCTCCGTCACCGCCGCCCAGGCCGCCGTCGCCGCCGAAGTGGCCGCCGGCAACCTCCCGCCCGTCGGCGCCCTGGCCAACATCGCCGGCATCACCTCGCCCATCCCGTTCCTGGAGACCACTCTTGAGTTGTGGCACAAGGTCATGGACGTCAACGCCACCGGCACTTACCTGGTAACCAAGGCCTTCCTGCCGGACATGATCGACAACGGCTGGGGCCGGATCGTCAACATGTCCTCCGTGTCCGCCCAGCGCGGCGGCGGCGTCTTCGGCAAGGTGCCCTACTCCGCTGCCAAGGCAGCCATCCTGGGCTTCACCAAGGCCCTGGCCCGTGAACTCGGCACCACCGGCGTCACCGTCAACGCCATTACCCCCGGCGCCGTGGACACCAACATCCGCGTGGGCAGCACCGAGGAGCAGGAGGCAGCCATCAACGCCGGCATCCCGCTGGGCCGCAACGCCACCACCGAGGAAGTGGCCTCGGTGATTGCCTTCCTGTCCTCCGAGGACTCGGCCTACCTCACCGGCACCACCGTCGACATCAACGGCGGCAGCCACATCCACTAGCAGTCGTCCCGGCAGCGCCAGAAAGCCCCACCATGACAAAGATCTTCAACGACCCATCAGACTTCGCCGAGGAAGCCCTCGCCGGATTCTGCGATGTGCACTCTGACCTGGTCCGGCAGGTTCCCGGCGGCGCCGTCCGCCGTTTCCGGCCGGCAAAGCCCAAGGTTGCCGTCCTCGCTGGCGGCGGCTCCGGGCACTACCCGGCCTTCGCCGGACTGATCGGAGCGGGCTTCGCCGACGGTGCGGTGGTGGGCAACATCTTCACCTCACCCTCGGCCCAGCAGGCCTACGCCGTCGCCAAGGCCGCCGAGTCCGGTGCCGGCGTCGTCTTCACCTACGGCAACTACGCCGGAGACGTGATGAACTTCGGCATGGCCAGCGAACGGCTGGCCGCCGAGGGCATCGCCGTGGAGAACGTCCTGGTGACTGACGACATCGCCAGCGCCGCGCCGTCGGAATCCGCCAAACGCCGCGGCATCGCCGGTGATTTCACGGTCTTCAAGGTTATGGGCGCGGCTGCCGAGGGCGGCGCGGACCTGGCCGAGGTGGTCCGCCTGGGCCGCAAGGCCAACGAGCTCACCCGCACCATCGGCAGTGCCTTTGCCGGGTGCACCTTCCCGGGCGCCCAATCACCCTTGTTCACCCTTTCCGAGGGCCAGATGGGCCTGGGCTTGGGCATCCACGGCGAACCGGGCCTGCACGACACCGACCTGCCCTCCGCCAAGGACCTCGGGCACGAACTGGTGGCCCGGGTCCTCGCCGAAACACCGCCCACCGCCGGGAAGCGGATCGCCGTGATCCTCAACGGGCTCGGCTCGACCAAGCACGAGGAACTCTTCGTCCTCTGGGGAACCGTGGCGCCGCTGCTGCGCGCCGCCGGCTACACGATCGTGATGCCTGAGGTCGGAGAGCTGGTCACCAGCCTGGACATGGCCGGCGTCTCGCTGACCGTCACCTGGCTTGATGAGGAACTGGAACCACTGTGGGCAGCCCCCGCGGAGACCCCCGCGTACCGTCGGGGCACCGCTGCCCGGGAAACGGGCGCTTTGGGCGCCCGGGAAGTGGACGACGACGGCGCCGACCAGGCCGCGTACGTCGCCACGGACGCCTCCCGTGCATACGCCGTGGCCTGCGTCGAGGCCATTGGTGCGGCGCGTTCCCTGCTGCACGAGGCAGAGGATCGGCTGGGCCGGATGGATGCCATCGCCGGCGATGGCGACCATGGCCGCGGCATGGTCCGCGGAGTGGATGCAGCCACTGCCGCAGCATCCGCCGCGTTGGCCGCCGGGGCAGGTGCCGGCGACGTACTGGCTGCGGCCGGGGACGCCTGGGCCGACAAAGCCGGCGGCACCTCCGGAGTCCTCTGGGGCGCCGGCCTCCGCTCCTTCGGCGAGACGGTAGGAAACGCCTCCGCACCCGAGGCTGCCGTCCTCACGGCCGCCGTGACGGCGTTCGCGGACCGCATCGTGCAACTGGGCAAGGCCGAAATCGGCGACAAGACCATGGTGGACGCGCTGCTGCCGTTCGCTTCCACGTTCAGCCGCGCGGTGGCCAACGGCGCCGAGCCGGGCCTGGCCTGGCAGGACGCTGCCCGCGAAGCCGCTGCCGCGGCGGAGGCAACCTCCGACCTGCTGCCCCTCAAGGGCCGCGCCCGTCCGCTGGCGGAGAAGAGCCTGGGCACGGCCGATCCCGGCGCCACGTCCCTCGCCATGGTCTTCGCCGTCATGGGACCGCATTTCACCACCACCAGCACCGCTCCGGCGGGAGCCAGGCAATGACAACGGAAGGAAACACCATGGGGCTGCGGCTCATTGTGGGCGCCGATGAAGCGGGCGTGGACTATAAGGACAAGGTCCTGGCTGACCTGCGGAACGATCCGCGCGTCAGCGAAGTCATCGACATCGGCGTCAACCGGAGCGATGCGCCGGAGGACTTCACCAGGCCCTACCCGTACGTGGGCATCACTGCCGGGGAAATGATCCGGGACGGCGCCGCTGACCGGGCCATCCTGTTCTGCGGTACCGGAATCGGCGTTGCCATCGCCGCCAACAAAGTGGACGGCATCCGCGCCACCGCAGCCCACGATTCCTTCTCGGTGGAGCGGTCCATCCTCTCCAATGACTGCCAGGTCCTCACCATGGGCCAGCGCGTGGTGGGCATCGAACTCGCCCGCCGCCTCGCCAGGGAATGGATCGGCTACACGTTCGATCCGGCGTCGGCCTCCGCGGGCAAGGTCAAGGTCCTCACCGACTTCGAGGGCTGCTAAGCAGCCCCGGCTTCGAAGCTGGACTGAGTTCAGCCGCCCAGCTTCGCGCGCAGCCCGCCGATGATCACGTCCAGCCCAAAATCGAAGGCGTGGTTTCCGCGGTCCGCGGGCGGCCCGGCGAACCCCAGGGCGCGCTTGAGCGCGGGGTAGCCCTCCTCCGGCGGATCCCACACAACGTCCGGGGCGGCGAGGTCCAGCGCCGCCCCGAGGGCGAAGCTGTCGATGGTCGAAATGGCCGACACCACCTCCCGCCCCTTGAAGCCGGCTGCTTCCAGTGCCAGCGCAAGGTCCTCATACAGCCCGATGACATCGGCATCGGTGATGGACTGCAGCACCATCAGGGGTGCCAGCCGCGGATGGCGGGCAAACGCGTCCCGGTATGTGCGGATCAGTGTCCGCAGGGCAGCTTCCCAGTCCTGGTGGTCGACCGGCGGATACGGCTCCTCGGTGATGATCCGGTGCCTCAGCAGTTCCAGGATCTGGTCCCGGCCGCTGACGTGGTTGTAGATCGAGGACTGGCTGACGCCGATCCGCTTGGCAAGCTTGGGGAAGCTGAAATCCCCGCTCTCATCGACCAGTTCCAGTGCGGCCGTGGTGATGGCCTCCACTGAAATCAAGGGGAGGAGGGGGCGTCCCATCGGTTCTCCTGACTGCGTTCGGACATCCGCTCCAGCCTACTGCCCCGTCACATATCTGCCGCAGCCAAAAAAACTGTTGTGCTCCAGGCCACTTGGTTTCATACTAAACGAAAGCCTTTCGTTTAAGTGGGCTTCCAAGAAAGGACCGAGCTTTGTCCGAGACCAAAACCAAGCCAAAGACGCCGTCCGCGGACGGCGCGCTCAAACGCAATGCCCTGGGAACCGGAGGCATCGCCTTCCTGGTGATCTCGGCGGCAGCACCCCTGACAGTGATGGCGGGCGTAGCCCCGGTGGCGATCGGAGTAGCGGGCATCGGCGCCCCGGCCGGCTACCTCCTGGCCGGCATCGTGCTGACCCTCTTCGCCATTGGGTTCATGGCCATGACGCGGCACGTCAAAGCCTCCGGTGGCTTCTACACGTACATTTCGATTTCCCTGGGCAAGACCGTGGGCCTGGCCTCGGCCATCCTGGCGATCATTTCCTACAACTGCCTCCAGATCGGCGTATACGGGCTCTTCGCCGTACAGACCCACGACATGCTGCAAGTCCTCTTTGGCCTCGATGTCCCGTGGCCCGCCGTGGCCCTGGCAGCCGTCGCGGCGGTCTGGTTCCTCGGGTACCGCGGGATCGACGTCGGCGCCAAAGTGCTCGGCGTCCTGCTTGTCGCCGAGACCGGCATCCTGGGTGTGATGGGCGCAGGCATCCTTGGCAGCGGTGGGGCGCACGGAATAAGCTTTGGCTCCTTCAGCCCGGAGCAGGCCTTCGGCCCCGGTGTCCTGGCGATCCTGGGCATCTGCTTTGCCGCCTTCATGGGATTTGAGTCCACCGTGCTTTACCGCGCCGAGGCCCGCAACCCGGACAAGTCCGTGCCGCGGGCCATGTACATCGCAGTGGGGTTCATGTCCGCCTTCTACGCCTTCATTGTCTGGACCGTCATCCAGGCCTTCGGCGAGGACCAGGTGGTTGCCGCCGCCGGGGAGCTGTCCGGCGGAATGTTCTTCCAGACCATTGGGCAGTACGTGGGGCCCTGGGCCGAGACCGCGATGTACGTCCTGATCGTGACCAGCGTCTACGCGTCCCAACTGGCCTTCCACAACGCCATCAACCGCTACGTCTACATGCTCGCCAAAGACGGCGTCCTGCCCGCTTTCCTGGGCCGCACCCACTCCCGTTTCCGGTCCCCGCACCGGGCCGGGCAGCTGCAGAGCCTGCTGGCGGCTGCCGTGATCACCATCTGCGCCCTCCTGAATGCGGATCCCTACCAGCAGCTCCTCATCTGGGTGAACACCCCCGGCATCTTCGGCATCGTGGCCCTCCAAGGCCTGGTTTCGGTGGCAGCATTCCTGTACCTTCGCCGGAACCCGCTCGCGGCCGCCAATAAACTCCTGGCCCCGCTCAGCCTCGTCTCGGCCGTCCTGCTTTTCGGCGTCGTCCTGCTCATCGCACTGAACATCGAGCTCCTCACCGCGGCCGACGCCTTGACCAACACAATCTTGATCCTCGTCACGCCTGTGGTCTTCGCCGGCGGACTGCTGGCCGCCCGCTGGCTGCGCCGCCGCCGCCCCGGCACCTTCAACCGCATTGGAAGCTTTGAAACCCATGAATCCTGACCTCATCATCCTTGCCGGCACCATCCACACCATGGACCCGGAAGACTCCGCCGGGCCGGCCCCGCAGGCCGTGGCCATACGGGGCGGCCTGATTGAAGCCATCGGGACCCGGAAGGAAGCGGAAGGCTGGGGAAAGGCCGTGAACCTCATCGATTTCGGGGACGCCGTGCTTACCCCGGGCCTGGTGGACTGCCATGTCCACCCCGTCATGGGGCTGGACATGACCCGGGGCTGCGATCTTTCGGGTGTGGCCGATCTCGCCACCGTCCGCGCCCTGCTGCGGGCGGAAACGGTCGCAACCCCGGCCGGGGAATGGGTCCGTGCCTGGGGCCTTGACCCGAACGCCTTTGGCTCAGCACAGCCCCACCGTGAACTGATCGACGACGTAGTGGGCGGCCGGCCGGCCCTGCTGCGGCTGTTCGATGCCCACTCGGCGCTCGCCAGCAGCGCGGCACTGGACATTGCCGGCGTCACCGGGCCGCGCGAATTCGACCAGGCCGCCGAAGTGGTCTGCGACGGCAGCGGCAAGCCCACCGGCCTGCTGCTCGAGGCCGCCGCACTCGACCTTGTCCTGGCGCACATGCCCGCGGAAACGTTCGAGGAGCGGAAGCAGCGGCTGGCCGAGGTCTTTGCGGGGTTTTCCAGGGCAGGCCTGACGGGCATCCACATCATGGACTGCGGCGGGGAAACCCTGGAGCTCCTGGCCGCACTCGAAAGCGGACAGGATGACGGTGGACTGCCGCTGCGCGTGCGCATTTCACCCTGGTGCATGCCCGGCAGCCGCGAGGAGGACTGGCGGCGCCTCGCAGCACAGGTGGGGACGGTGCGCGGGAACCGGTGGGAAGTGGCCGGCATCAAACTGTTTGTTGACGGTACCGTGGACAACGGCACTGCCTGGCTGTTCGAACCGGACAGCCAGGGACAGTCCACGGCACCCTTTTGGCCGAGCCCGGCGGAGTACGCACGGGCCATCCGGTTCTTTGCCGGCCGGGGGATTCCCACGGCCACCCATGCCATCGGCGACGCCGGCGTGGCGGCCGTCCTCGCTGCCTTTGAGGCCCTTCCGGCCGGCCTGCCGCGGGCTCCGCACCGGATTGAACACATCGAAACCGTCCCGGACCCCCTGATCGGGCGGTTCGCGGAGTCGGGCCTGATCGCGAGCATGCAGCCCAGCCACTGTACGCACTATTCGCGCGCGGACCAGACCGACAACTGGTCGCGCCGACTGGGAAAGGAACGAGCGGACCGCGGCTGGCGGTGCGCCGACCTGCGGGCCGCGGGCGTATCGCTTGCACTCGGTTCCGACTGGCCCGTGGCGCCGTTTGAACCGCTGCCGATCCTGGCCGACGCACAGTTGCGACGCCGGTCCGGGCACCCGCAGGAACAGCCGATCGTGCCGGGCCAGGCCCTCAGCGCCAGGCAGGCACTGGAGGGCTACACCTCCCATGCGGCCAAGGCTGCGGGGGAGTGGCAGGTCGCCGGCTCCGTCGCTGTGGGCAAACGCGCCGATTTCACGGTCTTCGATGTTGACCCGCTGACGGCGGCACCCGATGACCTGGCGATGGGGCGAGTACTCGCCACGGTCGTCGCCGGCCAGCCACAGCATCTTTCGGTGGCGGCCGCCCGGTAGCCGGGGCGGCGGTCCCGGCGTGGCCCGCAGGCCGGGACCACCCGGGGCCGCACCGCAAAATGGCCGCCATCTGGCTCCGTGGTACTCCTACACTGGGGTGATGATCACAGTCACCGGAAGTGTGGAAACCAACCTGTCCGCGGAGAAGGCATTCGCCTTCCTCAGTGAGTTCGAGAACACCAGCGCATGGGACCCCAATACTCCTGTCATGGACAAGATCACGCCGGGACCGGTGGCTGTGGGGCACAAGTACCACGCCGAATCCGAGTTCCGCGGCAAACGCCAGGCCCTGACCTACGAGGTCATCGAGCTCTCGCAGAACCACATCAAGCTCCGGGGCGAAAACAAGACCGTCACCTCGTACGACTCGATCGACGTCAGCCCCGGCGGGGCCGGTTCGGTGGTCACCTACACCGCCGAGTTCAGCATCAACGGACCCGCCAAGATCATCCAGCCGCTGCTGAAGCCCGCCTTTAATTCACTGCGCGACCCCGCGCTGAACGGCATCCGGGACACGCTCAACGCGTTGGCAGCGGGCTGACGGACTCAAAGAACGCGCGTATCCCGCCGCGCGGGTCGGCCTCAAGGCGCGTCTCGTCGTCGAACACCATGGTGCTGTGTTCCTGCCCGTACTCGGGCCACGCGAGCTGTGCCGTGCCCGGTGATCCTGTCCGCGCAAAGGACGCCCACGCCCCGCTCATGGCTTCGCCGAGCTCACCCGGGGCCCGGCCCCGGGTGAGGAAGGCGGCTTCCGGCGCGTCCAGGTGCCGGAAGACGAACGGGATCTCCAGCGCATGGCACGCACCAAGCTTGCCGCCCATGGCCGGGCTGCGCCACGTGAACAGGTAGGCAAAGTTCTTCCCCTCGGCTCCGGCGTGCGCGGCTCCGCGGCGGGCAGCCAGGAGCCGGTTGCTGGGCTGCCGGTAAAGGGAGTCGGCGATGGCGGATTCCAGGAGTTCCTTGCCGTCCGGTTCCCGCTGGAGCTCCTGGATGAGTGCGGCCGTGTAGCCGGCGGCATGGGTGGCGGTTACCCCTGCCCCGGCCAGGACTGCGGCGGCGCGCTCCGGGTAGCCGGGGTCGGCCGGAGAAGGTGGGCGCATCTCCACGGCAAACGAGCCCTCGTTGAGGTTGGTTCCGATCAGCAGGTCGACACCGCTGTTCACCCCGCTCCGGACGGCGTCCAGCGGCGGCACCGGCAATGACGGCGTCCCCAGCGTGGGTTGGAAGGGCAGCGGGACGGCATAGGACGCCGCGGCGAAACGCTTCTCGAGGTCCTTTTGTGCCGCCAGCAACTGTTCCACCGGGAGGGTGAGGAGCCCTGCTGCGGATGAAGGGGCCAGCCCGCACAGTTCAAGGAACGCGGCGCTGACCCGCGCGGATTCCTCCGGTTGGCGGTACCGCTCGGCCGTTCCGCTCTGCATGATGGCCCGGCGGAACAGCCCTTCCGACGCCGGCATCCCCAGCAGGGTGCCAATTGCCGCGGCTCCTGCCGACTCGCCGAAGATGGTCACGTTCTCCGGGTCGCCGCCGAAGGCGCCGATGTTGCGGCGGACCCAGCGAAGGGCCTCCAGCTGGTCCAGCAGGGCGAGGTTTCCCGAGTCTTCATAGCCCTCGCCCAGCAGGTCCGCCAAGTGCAGGAAGCCGAGCGCGCCCAGCCGGTAATTGATGGACACCACCACCGCGCCCGCCGCGGCGGCGAGCCTGGCGCCGTCGTACCTGGCGTCGCTGTTGGCGCCCAGCAGGTAGGCGCCGCCGTGGATCCAAACCATCACCGGCATTGCCGGGCTGCCCGTTCCAGGCGTCCAGACGTTCAGGTTCAGGCAGCCGTCCTCGCTCCATCTCCGGGGCACGGCCCCCGGAGGTGCCGGGGATTCCGGGTTTTGCGGTGCCGCAGGCCCGGCTGCGGTGCAGTCCAGGACTCCGTCCCACTGCTCCACGGGTACGGGTGGGCGGAAGCGGTTGGCGCCCGACGGCGGCCCGGCATACGGGATGCCAAGGAACCGGTGGACGGTGGTCCCGTCAGCCCCAAGCGAGGCGCCGCGGATGGAACCGGCGGGGGTGGAGAGGAAGGTCATGGTTGACAGGTTACGTCGTGGCCGAAGCCCAGGCGGCGTCAGGGCCCTGCTTAGCCGTGCAGGCCTCCCGGCTGGGAGTCCTTCCGGTTTTGCAGGAGGAGCAGGGCGGAACTGCTCAGGGGCGCCCGGAGCGGAAGGCCCCGGGCTGCGCAGTGCTCATTGACAGCCAACGCCAGGGCGTCCCGCTCCTTCGCGGACAAGGCCGCCTCGCCGGCGCAGTACGCCCGGATGAGCTGTTCTGAGGCGTCGCCGCCAAGCCCCACGAACTCGAGCCACAACTGCCCGATGTCCAGCCCTTGCTCCTTAATGACAGCCCCCGTCAGGGCTTGCTGGTCCACGGCATCCATAGTCCCGTCCTAGCCTTTGGTACACCTCTTCCCGTTCGATTCGGAGCGGAGCCCGAAATGGATGGGTGACGCTGGGTAGAAACTTTTCCTGCAAGAATGGGGCCCATGGCCCTGCGCACCTACCCGGTCCGGCGGCTGGCAGAGGACCCCTCAAACGTCCTGGACCGCTCCCGGTGGCCGGCCGCGCTGCCACCGGTGGCCCAGATCCTCAACCAGGGGCTGGACCTGGGCCCGGCCACCATCCTGGTGGGAGAGAACGGCTCGGGAAAATCCACGGTGGTGGAGGCTGTCGCGCTGGCGTACGGCCTCTCCCCGGAGGGCGGCTCAACAGGCGCCAGGCACACCACCAGGCCCACCGAATCAGTCCTGGGGGACCACCTGCAGCTGGTCCGGAACGCCGGCGCCACCCGGCGGGGCTACTTCCTCCGCGCCGAGACCATGCACGGGCTGTACACGTATCTGGAGGAGAACCCCAGAAGGTTTGCGCCGGACATCCCCTTCCATGACATGTCCCATGGCGAATCCTTCCTGCAGCTGGCAGCGGACCGTTTTTCCGGGGCCGGGCTCTGGGTCCTGGACGAACCGGAATCCGCGCTGTCCTTCAGCGGCTGCCTGAGCCTCTTATCCGTCCTGAAGGAGCTGTTGGCCGGCGGCGGGTCCCAGGTGATCATGTCCACCCATTCGCCGTTGCTGGCTGCCTTGCCCGGCGCCACCATCCTGGAAGTGGGGCCGTGGGGGTTGCGGTCCAGATCCTGGGCCGACCTGGAGCTGGTGGCGAACTGGCGGGCGTTCCTGGACTCGCCCGAACGCTACCTCCGGCACCTCTAGGGCCTGGAGGACCTTTGCCCCTAGGCAGGAAATGGCTGGAGGCGGTCAACTTGATTGTCCCGGCACCAGGAACGCCGGCGGGGAAGCGGGGAGCAGTGGCTGGTAACGGAAAATACAAGATCGTGGTGGGGGTGGACGGATCGGAGCAGTCCCGGGCCGCCATGGACTGGGCCGTGCAGGAGTCCAGGCTGCGGCAGGGCGAGGTGCAGGCCGTGACCGCCTGGAACTTCCCCTACGTCAGTGATGCCCTCGGCACCGCCTGGGATTACGAGATCTTTGAGAAAGACGCGCAGGCGATCCTGGAGGCGGAGCTGGAACGCGTCAAAGACCAGGGCGTGGCCATCACCGGCCGCATCGTGGAAGGAAACCCGGCATCGGCGCTCATCGACGCGTCCCGGGACGCCGACCTCATAGCGGTGGGCTCGCGCGGCCATGGCGGATTCACCGGAATGATGCTGGGTTCCGTTTCGCACCAGACCATCCACCATGCGCACTGCCCGGTACTGGTCATCCGCGAACCGGGCGGCGATTAACCGGGCCGGTGCGTCGAGTGCCGGGAAGAGCCGGGATCCAGCACCGGACCGTTTCGCAGTAGGACTGGAAGTCCGCGCCAAAGCGTTCCGCGAGGTCCGCTTCTTCCAGCGGCCTCACGGCATAGTTCCACACCAGGGAGCCCAGCACCGCGTAGCCCACCACCAGCCACGACTGCAGGATGAGTCCCACGGCTGCTCCCTGGACAATGCCCGCCACCGCCATCGGGTTGCGGATCCAGCGGTAGGGCCCGGCAACCACCAGGCGGTTTGCCATCACGGATGGCAACGGCGTTCCGCCCCCGAGGGTGGACATCACGGCGGCAGACCAGATCCCCAAGGCGCTGGCAAGGATGAGGATGACGACGCCGGCCGGCAAGGCAACCGCGGGGAAGGCCAGGGTCAGCCCCCAGCGCTGTTCGAGACCGGCCACGCAGGCCGGTACCAGCCCCAGGAAGAATCCCCAGAACACGACGATCTGTCCGAACGTGGCAGCCACATGGAAACCCGGGCCGGTGCGTTTCCGGGCCGGACGGAACGCAAACGGGCCCCGGATGATCCACGCGGTGGGGATGTGGCCAACCAGCATGAGGCACAGCGCAGCAACAGACCCCGCCGTGGCGGCGCCCATGGCCAGCACCCCGATGCCCGCCTGGGTGGTCACCGTGGCATAGGCGGCCATGGCGACGGCAACAACGGTGGTCCACAGGGCGCCGGCAACGGCGGCGGGCCGAACCCCGCAGGCTGCGGCGGCGGAGGCTAGGACAAACAGTGGAATGTCGAACACGGCAACGAGGACCGGGTCCAGTCCGCCCAGGGTGGCCCGGCGCACGGGCGGGGACAGGAAGACCGCAATCCACCAGAAACACCCGGCGGCAGCCTGAACAGCAAAGTACGCCCTGCCCCACTGGCCTGACCGCGGCACAGATCCCCCCGAATCTTTAGTAGGCACACGGCACGGGCGCCCTGGCCTTGGAGCTTGCGCGCCGCGTCAATCTTTCGGGATGCAGCGTTCCGGTGAATGAAAGCTGCGTCCTTTGACATGCGCCGGGCGGCAAGACTTGACTCTGAGACTACCCGTTGAGCCGGGAACCGCGCCCATTCCGGACGCCTGCCTGACAGGGACCCACGAGAAAGGATCCAGGATGGACATGATCCCCATCGCGCCGCGCTGCAGGGTGATTATCGACAATGACTGGGCCGGTGACCCGGACGGACTGGTGGCCTTGGCGCACCACGCGGTTTCGCCCGCCAACCGGATCGTTGCTGTCACGAGCTCACTGACCAACCCCATGTTCGGACCGGCCGCCGGCATGGCACAACGAGGCTCTGAGCTGGCAAGCAGCCTTCTCCGCGTCCTGAGCCTGGCGGACGTTGCCGGCGTGGACTCCGGGCCGGACACCACCTTTACCGGGAAGCCGCGAAGGAATGCAGCCGCGCAGGCCATCGTTGAGGCCGCCGCAACCGGTGGGGACCTGCCCCTGTTCCTCGTCTGCGCCGGACCGTTGACGAACGTGGCCGATGCCCTGCTGCTGGATCCCGGCGTCGCGTCCGCCCTGACCCTGGCATGGGTGGGCGGGGCCGCCCGGAACGAGGAGGAGTACAACTATTTCACCGACCCGGCGGCCGCGGACTTCGTCTTCGGGAACCCGCGGCTGGCCATCTGGCAGTTCCCGGCGGAAACCTACCGGCAGGTGGTGGCCTCGGTGGCGGAACTGGACCATGCCTTCCGGAACGCCGGTCCGGCCGGACGGTGGCTGTGGGAGCACTTCAACAGCCTGGATGTGCCGGATTTCATCCGGTTCGGACCTCTGTGGTGCCTGGGGGACAGTGCGCCCCTGGCAGTGACGGGCCTGGACGGGGTCCCGTCCACGTACGTCGAAACGTCCGCCGGTCCCGCGCGGCGGACCTACACCTCCGTGGATTCGCGGCTCATCGTCGCAGACCTGGCCGTACGGCTGGCAACGCCGGGGTAGCGGCCACGCCACAGCACAAGGCCCCGGGCTTTCAGGGAAAGCCCGGGGCCCTTGCCGTCCGCCTACGCGGGCTGCGGTGCGTCGGCGCGTGCATGCTCCCGGGCCAGGTTCCCCAGCCACCGCGCACTGTCCTTGGGGGCCCGTTCCTGGGTGGAGCGGTCCACGGCGATCAGGCCGAACTTGGGCCGGTAGCCGAAAATCCACTCGAAGTTGTCGAAGGCCGTCCAGGCGATGTAGCCGCGCACATCGATGCTGTCTGCGACGCAGTTGGCAACTGCGTCCACCGCGGCCTCCAGGTACGCCACCCGCTGCCTGTCATCCTCGGTGGCCAGCCCGTTCTCGGTAACGATCACCGGGATGCCGGCGATCCTGTGGGCCTCGCGGATGGTAGCCTCCAGGGCCTGCGGGTAGATCTCCTCGCCCATCTGGTTGACCGCCACGTCTTCGGGCGCCGGAGCGTGGCCGTCCGGGCCATAGACCGTGCGGCCGTAGGTCTGGATGCCCACGAAGTCGTCGCCCCGGGACGCCTCAAGGAACCGTTCGTTGACGCCGCGGCGCACCTTGTCTGCAACCTCTTCGCCGCCGCGCAGCGCCTGGATATCGGAGTTTGCCAGGGTCCAGCCCACCTGAAGATCGGGGCGGCGGGCCTTGATCGCAGCAGTGGCAGCCCGGTGGGCATCCAGCTTGACGGTGAAACCGGCTTCCGTGGAACAGAACTGGAACGGCGCGATGGTGGCGGCATCCACGCCCAAACGCTCAGCGGCGGCCGCCCAGATGGGCACCGAACCGCGGTTCTCCGGCGCCTCGCCGCCGATGCCGAATGATTCCAGCAGCCAGGGAAGATTGGGTTCGTTCAGCGTGCAGGCGACGCCGATCAGGCCACCCAGGTGTGCCATGGCGCGGTCGCAATACCGCGCGAAGAGTTCCGGAGTCTCCTGGCCTTCCCATCCGCCGCGCCGCAGCAGCCAAAGCGGTGAGGTGAAGTGGTGGAACGTGACCACCGGCGTGAGCCCGTGCTCGTGGCAGGCCTCCAGAACCCGCTTGTAGTGGTCCAGGGCAGCCACCGAGAAATGGCCTTCTTCCGGCTCGATCCGGGCCCATTCCAAGGAGAACCGGTAGCTGGTGAAGCCGAGGCCCGCGATGAGTGCGATGTCCTCACGGTAGCGGTGGTAGTGGTCCACAGCATCCCCGGAGGGCTCCGCGAAGATGGTCCCGGGCAGGTGCTCCAGGAACCAGGTATCGCTGTTGGTGTTGTTGCCTTCCACCTGGTGGCCTGCGGTGGCCACGCCCCACAGGAAGTCGCGGGGAAACGGGTTGGTCATGGGGTTCCTTTCGTGACGGACGCGCGCCGGCGTCCCAGGCTTCGCTGCCTTTCATCCATCCTGTCGTCCGGCGTGACCGCCGCCACAATACTTTTTCAATCAATGACATTGTCATGTTTGGTGCCCGGGGCCCCGGCTGATTCTGGAAAGGAGCCGGCGAGCAGCCAGCCCCCACAACCGTTCCTCCGTCATCACATCAGAATGCAAAGGCGCACTACATGAAACTTCCGAACTCCACCGCCCGTGCGAGCTCCGCCGTTCTGGCCGGTGCCCTGCTGATGGGTTCCCTGGCGGCCTGCGGCGGCGGTTCCAGCCAAGCCGCCGCCAAAGCTGACACCAGCAGCCTGACCCTGGCCATCGACAGTGACTCGGCCTCCTTCGGTTTCGACCCGCTGCGCGTCTCCGCGGCCCAGCGCCAGTTCTTCGAAGGCCTCTACGACAGCCTGGCGACCCTCCAGCCGGACGGCTCCACCGGGCCCGGCCTGGCCAAGGACTTCAGCTACAACGCGGACAACACCGTCCTGACGCTCAACCTCAAGGACGACATCACGTTTACCGACGGTTCCAAGCTCGATGCGGCACTGGTCAAAGCCAACCTGGACCGCCGGTCCGACCCCGCACTGACCGCCTACTCTGCCGTCGCCAAGGGCGGCGCCCAGGAGATCACGTCCGTGGACGTGGTCAGCCCCACCCAGGTGACCCTGACCTTCGCCAAGCCGCAGCCCGGGTTCGAAAAGAACCTGGCCTCCACCACCGGAATGATCGTGGGCAAGAACGGTGTCACGGACACCTCCAGCCTCGCCGCAACCCCTGACGGTTCCGGCCCCTACACCCTTGACCCGTCCACCGTGAAGGGCAACAAGTACGTCCTGGTGAAGAACGACAAGAGCGCTGACGCTGCCAAGTACGCCTACAAGAAGGTTGTCTTCAGCGTCGTCCTGGACCCACAGGCCCGCGCGAACGCCCTGGTCTCGGGCCAGGCCGACGTCGCGATGCTGACCTCCTCCACCGTTGACTTCGCCAAGTCCAAAGGGGTGGGCGTCTCCCAGATCGGCGGCACCGTGAACACCATGATCTCCTTCGACAAGATTGGCAAGACCGCCCCGGCGTTCGCGCAGGAAAAGGTCCGCCAGGCCATCCAGTACGCCATCAACCGCCAGGCGCTGGTGGACGCCCTGCACAAGGGTGACTACCCCGCCTGGAATGCGCTGCCCAAGGACTCCGCCGGGTTCACCAAGGACCTGGAAACGAAGTTCGCCTACAACCCGGACAAGGCCAAGAGCCTGCTGGCCGAGGCCGGCTACCCCAACGGCTTTGAGTTCACCATCATCGCCGGCGCCCAGACCCAGACAGACCTGCAAGCCGTCCAAAAAGACCTCGCCGCCGTCGGCATCACCATGAACGTGAAGATGGCCGCCTCCACTGACGAAGCTTTCGCCGCCGTCGCCACCACGCCCCTGGGGTACGCGCCGCTGAACTGGGACAACCCGGTGGGCGTCATGTACGGCGTCGTCCTCAACGGTTTCACCAACGTGCAGAAGGCCACCGATGACCAGCTCAGCGCCGCCACCGGCGAGCTGGCCGCGGCCAAGGACGACGCTGCCGTGAAGGCCGCCGCCACCAAGCTGAACACCCGGCTGGTGGAGTCCGGCTGGATGATCCCGCTGTACGAGGCGCTGACCAACCAGGGGTACAACACCAAGAAGGTAGCCCCGGTGAAGTTCGCCGGCACCAACGCCTACCCGCTCCTTTCCTCCTACACGCCCACCAACTGATCCAACCTGCCCGGCGCCCCTCCTAAAAAGGGGCGCCGGGCCTGACCAATGGAGGTCACCATGGCATTGTTCGTTGCCAAGCGCCTGCTGATGGCGCTCGCCACGGTGCTGGTGGTGGCGGTGCTGGCATTCCTGCTGGTGCACGCCATGCCCGGCAGCCCGGGAGCCGTTTCCCTCGGTGCCGGCGCCTCCCAGGACGCCATTAGCCAGCTCAACCAGCAGTTGGGCTGGAATGATCCGCTCTTCACCCAGTTCTTCCGCTGGCTGGGGGACGCCGTGCAGGGGAATCTGGGGAATTCGCTGATCGACGGCCGCTCCGTCAGCGCCGACCTCGCCAGCCGCCTGCCCGTCACCGCCTCGCTCGCGGCCGGCGCCACCATCCTCAGCGCCATCCTGGGCATCGCCCTGGGCGTGACCGCTGCCGTCCGCGGCGGCCTGCTGGACCAGGCCATCGGCGGGTTCGTCGGCCTCCTGGTCGCACTCCCTGCGTTCTGGGTGGGCATCATCTTCGTCTACCTGTTCGCCGTCCAGTCCTCCATTTTCCCCGCCACCGGCTACGTGCCGTTCGAAGTGTCCCCGCAGGACTGGGCCATGTCGCTGGCGCTGCCGGTAATCACGCTGGCCGTCGGCGGTGCCGCGTTCATCGCAAGGCAGACCAGGGCGTCCATGCTCGAGGCGCTGCAGCAGGAGCACATCCGCACCTTGCGGGCCACGGCCACCCCCACCTGGAAGATCCTCTACGTGCACGCCCTGCGCTACGCCAGCCTGCCCATCGTGGCCGGCATCGCCCTGCAGTTCATCGGCCTGTTCGGCGGCTCCGTCATTGCCGAACAGCTGTTCGCCATGCCTGGCCTGGGCCAGGCCGTGCAATCCTCCGTCAGCACCCACGACGCCCCCGCCGTCCAGGGCGTGGTGGTGATCGCCACCGTGGTGGTGGTCGCCGTCAACCTGGTACTGGAGCTGGCCACCAAGTTCCTCGACCCGAAGTTGCGTGCCTCATGATCCCCACAGTTGCCCCGGCCCCCGCAGACGCGGACCAGGCAGGAAGTACGACGGCGGCAGGCGCCCCCGTGCCAGGTGCCGGCAAGGCGGTACTCGCCAGGTTTTCCAAGCACCGTCTCTTCGCGTCACCGGGAGCCGTAGCCGGCCTCGTGTGGCTGGCGGCGCTGGTCATCGCGTCCCTGACAGCGCCGCTCTGGCTCCCGTTCAAGACCGAGGACCAGGACTTCACCGCCGTCCTGTCCGGCCCCACCGCCGCGCACTGGCTGGGGACCGATGAACTGGGCAGGGACATCCTCAGCCGCATCTTCGCTGCCGCGGCCGGCACCCTGGGGACGTCGATGATCACGGTGATTGTCGGCGTCGGACTCGGCACCATCCTCGCCATGGCTGCTGCCGGTGCGGGCGAGCGGACCGAAGCCGCGATCAGCCGGATCACCGAGGTCATGATGTCCCTCCCGGGCACCGTGATCATCCTGGCCGTTATCGGCGCCGTGGGCACCAACATCCCCATGGTCATGGCCATCCTGGGCATCCTGATGTCCGCCGGCATTTACCGGGTGATCCTTGGCCAGGCCAAATCGCTGCAGTCCCAGCTGTACGTTGATGCGGCAAAAGTGGACGGCGTGGGGCCGCTAGGCATCAGCGTCCGGCATGTCCTGCCCGGCCTTGCCAACACCATCGTGGTCCAGGCGGCGCTCATCTTCGCCGTCGGCATGCTCATCCAGGCCGGCCTGGCGTTCATCGGATTCGGGCCTCCCATCCCGCAGCCCAGCTGGGGCGGAATGATCCAAGGCGCCTCCCAGCACGTCTATGACGCACCCTGGATGATGGTGCCCACCGGTGCGGTGCTGGCCCTGACCGTCCTGTCCGCCAACGCCATCGGCAATGCCCTGGGCAAGGCACCCAATACGGCCGCGCCGCACCTGCCCTCCGCCGCCGCCCGCCGCCAGCGCGCCAAGGCAGTTGCCGCCATCGCTTCAGCAGCCCCCGCCGCCGTCACACAGGACGGTGCAGCGAAGGGGACGCTCAGCGTCCGCAACCTGTCCGTCGGCGTCGACAGCACCGGTGCGGGCAGCGGCGTCCGCCTGGTCACCGACGTCTCCTTCGACGTCGAACAAGGCACGGTCCTGGGCCTGGTGGGGGAGTCCGGCTGCGGCAAGACGATGACCGCGCTGTCCCTCCTCGGGCTGCTGCCGTCCGGTGTCTCCGTCACGGGCGGCCAGATCCTCTGGAACGGCAGGAACCTTGCCGCCACCACCGACAAAGCCATGGAAACAGTCCGCGGCCGGGACATCGCCCTGATCAGCCAGGAACCCATGCGCGCCCTGGATCCCATGTTCACGGTGGGCTACCAGCTCACCGCCACCATCCGGCGGCTCCGCGGCATGGGCAAGGCGGAGGCCCGGGAGGAAGCCCGGAACCTTCTGGAGAAGGTGGGGATCGTGGACGCTGCACGCATCCTGAAGACCTATCCGCACCAGATCAGCGGCGGCATGGCCCAGCGCGTGGCCATCGCCCTGGCGCTCGCCGGGCAGCCGAAACTGCTGGTGGCTGACGAACCAACCACCGCCCTGGACGTCACTGTCCAGGCCGAAATCCTGTCCCTGCTGCGTGCCCTGGTGACGGACACCGGCATGTCCGTGGTCATGGTGACGCACGACCTCGGCGTGGTGGCGGACATCTGTGACCAGGTTGCCGTCATGTACGCCGGCCAGGTGGTGGAGAACGGCAGGACGGACAGCATCCTGGACAATCCCAGGCACCCCTACACCCTGGCCTTGCTGGCCGCAGACCCACACGCCAACCATGCAAACGACATGCCGGAACGCCTCGCCACGATTCAAGGGCAAGTACCCCAGCCCAAGGACTGGCCCACCGGGTGCCGGTTCGCCGCCCGCTGCCAGTTCGCCGGTTCCGCCTGCCTGGAACCCGTCCCGCTGCTGTCCTCGGGCGCCGGTACAGGCGTGGTGCGGTGCGTCAAAGCGGATCAGCTCGCCGTCGAAGGCATGGACTGGCTGGCCACGGACGTACCCGCCGCCCGCGCCTTCGAGATCACCCCCACGCAGAATCCGCGTACTTTGCAGACCATCGTCGAAAAGGACCTGGCATGAGCACCGCAGTCACCGAACGCCGCGATTCCCCGCCGCCTTCCGCCGCCACTCCCATGCTGGAGGTCAAGGACCTGGTGGTCCGCTACGGCCGGGGCCGGAAGGCCGCCGCGGCCCCTGCCGCCGTCGACCATGTCAGCTTCAGCATCGCACCCGGGGAGACCGTGGGACTGGTGGGGGAGTCCGGATCCGGAAAATCCACCATCGGCAAGGCAATCCTTGGCCTGCAAAAAGTCTCCGGCGGCACCATCACCTACCAGGGGAACGACATCACCTCCGCCGGCGCCGCGCAGCGCCGGGCCCTGGGCGGGGAACTGCGTGCCGTCTTCCAGGATCCCAACTCTTCGCTGAACCCGCGGAACACGATCGGCACCTCCCTGGCGGAACCGCTGCGCCTCCGCGGGGTGTCGGCGGCAGAGGCTCGCGCCAAGGCCGGGGACATGCTGGAACGCGTGGGCCTGCCGCGGGACGCCGTGGACCGGTACCCCAGCCAGTTCTCCGGCGGCCAGCGCCAGCGCATCTCCGTGGCCCGCGCCCTCATCTGCGATCCCCAACTGGTGGTCTGCGACGAGGCCGTCAGTGCCCTGGACCTTTCCACCCAAGCGCAGGTGCTCAACCTGCTGGCCGACCTCCGCGACGAGAGGGGCCTGAGCTACCTGTTCATCGCCCACGACATCGCCGTGGTGCAATTCCTGGCCCAGCGCGTGGTGGTGTTGTACCGCGGCCAAGTGATGGAAAGCGGCCCGGCCGCCGCCGTCACCGAGAATCCGAGGCACCCGTTCACCCAGGCCCTCGTGGCAGCCTCCCCGGTACCCCGGCCTGCGGAACAGGCGGCGCGTCGGGAAGCCCGCGAATCACTGGGCGTCCGTACCGGGGCGGCCGCGGTGCCCGCGCCCGGCGGCTGCCCCTTCCGGCTCCGCTGCCCCCTGGCCACGGACCTGTGCGCCACCGAGCGGCCGGCGCTGCGCCGGGTGGGGACGGCCGACGTCGCCTGCCACTACGCCTGAACCTCCTTGCCTAACCTCCAGAACGGACCCCTCCTTCCATGACTTCAACCCCCTGGCACGCCGCCATGATCACGCCCGGGCAGGACTTCGACGGCGCCCCGCGCCTCCGCAAGGAATTCCGGCTTGAGGAGGGCCACGGTGACGTGGTGCGGGCGACGCTGCGCGCCACCGCCCTCGGCATCTATGAGGCCTTCATCAACGGCTCGCCGGTGGGGGAGGACGTGCTGAGCCCGGGCTGGAGCTCCTATGAGTGGCGGCTCCGCCACCGCAGCTACGACGTCACGCCGCTGGTGGGCCCGGCCACCGTGATCGGTGCGGAACTGGGCAACGGCTGGTATCGCGGCCGGCTGGCCTGGCACGGACTGTCCAACCTGTACGGCAGCGAGCTGGGGTTCCTGGGCCAGCTGGACATTGAGTTCGCTGACGGCCACGTCCAGGCCATCGCCACCGACGCCACCTGGCAGGCCGGCCCCTCCGCCACCACCTTCAACGACCTCTACGATGGCCAGACCATCGACGCCCGCCGGCTTCAGACGGGCTGGGCGCAGCCCGGCTTCGTCCCCGGGACTGACTGGACCGGCGTGCGGGAGGTGGCGTTCGACGCCGCCAGGCTGGCTGAGCCGCTGGGCCCGCCCGTGGTGCGTGCCGGCGTCGTGCGTCCCGTGGAAGTTTTCACCTCACCAAGCGGGAAGACGCTGGTGGACTTCGGCCAGAACCTGGTGGGGTGGCTTCGGTTCACCGTGCAGGGGGAGCCCGGGCAGGAGGTCACCATGCGGCATGCGGAGGTGCTGGAAAACGGCGAGCTGGGTGTCCGGCCGCTGCGCACAGCGCAGGCCACGGATACGTTCATCCTCTCCGGGAGCGAGGACGCTTTCGAGCCCACCAAGACCTTCCACGGCTTCCGCTACGCCGAGATCACCGGCTGGCCCGGCACCCTGACCGAACACGACATCGAAGCGGTGGTGGTGCACTCCGACCTGGAACGCACCGGCACCTTCGAATGCTCCAACGAGCTGGTGAACCAGCTGCACCGCAACATCGTCTGGGGCCTGCGCGGGAACTTCCTGGACCTGCCCACCGATTGCCCGCAGCGCGACGAGCGCCTGGGCTGGACCGGCGACATCGCCGTGTTCGCCCCCACTGCCGCCTTTCTATACGACGTCAAAGGCTTCCTGCAGGACTGGCTGCTGGACCTCGCCGCCGAGCAGAAGGCGGCGAATGGCCTGGTGCCTATCACCGTGCCCGATGCCCTGAAGTACTGCCCGCAACCGCCCGAATTCCCGGCACCTGAATCCTCCGCACTGTGGAGCGAGGCCTCGGTCTGGGTGCCCTGGGCGCTCTGGGAAGCGTACGGGGACCTCAGCGTCCTGCGAAACCAGTACGAGTCGATGGCTTCCCATACCCGCCGGGTGGAGGGCTTGCTCTCGCCCACGGGCCTGTGGGACACCGGCTTCCAGTTCGGCGACTGGCTGGACCCCGACGCCGCGCCGGACCAGCCATGGGCAGCCAAGGCGGACACCGGCGTCGTGGCCACCGCCTGCATGTACCGCACCGCGCGCCTCACCGCACAGGCCGCCGCCCTCCTGGGAAAGCACGACGACGAAGCCCACTTCAACGCGCTCGCCGCCCGGGTGCAGGCCGCCTTCGCCGAGCATTACGTGGCCGCCGGCGGCACCATCCGCAGCGACTGCACCACCGTCTACGCGCTGGCCATCGCGTTCGACATCCTGGCCACCCCGGAGCTGCGCGACTTCGCTGGCAACCGCCTGGCCGAACTGGTGCGGGACAACGGCTACCGGGTGTCCACCGGGTTCGCCGGTACCCCGTTCATCAACCACGCGCTGACGGATACCGGGCACGTGGACGAGGCCTACCGGCTCCTGCTGGAGGAGGGCTGCCCGTCCTGGCTCTACCCGGTGACCATGGGAGCCACCACCGTGTGGGAGCGCTGGGACTCCATGCTCCCGGACGGCACCATCAACCCCGGCGAGATGACCAGCTTCAATCACTACGCCCTGGGCGCGGTGGCGGACTGGATACACAAGGCAATCGGCGGTATCCGCCCGCTGGAACCGGGGTACGCGCGCCTCCTCATCCAGCCGCAGCCGGGAGAGGGGATCAGCTGGGCCAAGGCCTCCCTGAAAACCCCGCACGGGGAGGTCCGCGTTGCCTGGACGTCCGACGGCGGGGAGTTCCGGCTCGAGGCGACCGTCCCTGACGGGGTGGGGGCCGACGTCGTCCTTCCGGACGGTGCGCGGCACCGTGTTGAAGGCGGGGAGCACCGCTTCGCCTCCGCGCCGGCACCTGCGCTGGATTACCAGGCAAGCCACTGATGGGCCGACAGGAGATCGGGCGCGACAGCGTCCGGATCCTGGTGTGAGGTGCAACAGGGGCCGGTGATCTGCAACGATGGGCGGAAAGTCATTCCCAAGGAGGACCCGTGCCGTACACCGTGGATTTCAAGAACGTATCCACCGTTGGTCTGGAATCGTCGCCGGTGGTTGATGCGCTGGCCGGGCTGCGCGCCAATGAGGCTCGCTACTACAAGAACAAATACGACCACGACTTCACCGTGGTACCCGCGGACGAGGCCCCGGAGACGGTGGAGTACGTCCGCAATATCCTCGCCACCGAGCGCAACCTGGTGATCTCCTCCAAACCCCTCGAGGTGTCCTCCTTTGAGGTGGACGGGCTGCGGATGGCCTACGTGTTCTACGAGTCCGGGCTGTCCATCAACGTCATGTACGCCATCGAAGACGGCGGCAAGCGGGCGGTTGGCTTCAAACTTTCGGACGGTATGGAGGTCCCGGAGGAACTGGCGGCGAGCTTCAAGTTTGCCCGCCAGAAGTCGAAACTGGCCGGCACCATCCGCGGCTCCTACTTTGTGATCAAGGGCCAGTACTGAGCGCGGGATCCGTGGCGCCGGTTGGGTCATCGGCTCCGATCGGAGTGCCGGTCCCCGATCCCGGCCACGTGCTTTGGTACCGCGCCCCGGCCGGGCGCTTCGTCGAATCCCTGCCGGTCGGCAACGGACTCGCAGGGGCCACGGTGCGCGGCCTGGTGGGCGGCGAGCGCATCCAGCTCAACGAGGGCTCGGCGTGGTCCGGGCCAACGAGCCGGTCCGCACCCGCGCTGGACCCGTCCGCCGGACCGGCAACCCTGCAGGCCGTCCGGGAGGCGGTGGACGGCGGGGACGTGCGCCGGGCGGAAGCCCTGCTGCTGGCATTCCAGGGCACGCACTCGCAGGCGTACCTGCCGTTCGCGGCCCTGGCAGTGGACGTCGCCGGCAAAGCGGCAGCTGTTGACGACGGACCCGCCCGGTGGCTCGATCTTCGGACCGGCACCGCGGGGCACCGGTACGTGGTCGACGCCGCCGAGGTCCGGCACCGGACCTTCGCCTCCCACCCCGACGCCGTCATCATCCACGAGATCACCGCTGACGCTCCCATCGATGTCCGGATCGGAATCGACGCCGACAGCATCAAGGCCCTTGGGACGGACGCCGCGGCGCAGCCGTGGGGGACCGAACTCCGGCTGCGGGTGCTGCTGCCCAGTGACGTGGCGCCAGACTTTGAACGGACTGCCGAGCACATCCATTACGACGACGACTCCCGCGCCGGCGCGGTCCACGCCGGGATCGCCACCGATGGGGATGTGGACATCGCCCCGGGAGCCGTCACGGTCACAGGTGCCCGTTCCGTACGGCTGGCCATTGCCACCGGAACAGTCCTGGAGAATCCGCACGCCATCCGCCACGCAAACACTGCGCGTTCCCCTGAAGACCTTGCCGTGCTCCTCTCCGGCCGGGTGGCGCGGGTCCTCCAGGACTCCGCGGAGGCCGTGCTGGAGCGCCATGTTGCCGACCATGCCGGGCTTTACGGCAGGGTCACGCTGGAACTCGGCCCGGAGGCCGGGCCCTACTCCGGTCCGTTGACGCCAACGGATGAGCGCGTCCGTGCCTTCGAAGAAGACAAAACGGACACCGCCCTGGTCTGCCTCCTCTTCCACTACGGCCGGTACCTGCTGATCGCCTCCTCCCGCGCCGGCGGTTTTCCGGCCAACCTCCAGGGCATCTGGAACGAGGAGCTGCCGCCGCCGTGGAGCAGCAACTACACCGTGAACATCAACACGGAAATGAACTACTGGCCGGCGCTGCCCACCAATCTTGCCGAATGCCACGAACCCCTGCTGCAGCTGGTGGATACGCTTGCCCGCAGCGGCCGGGCCGCGGCTGCCCTGTACGGGGCGCGGGGATGGGCGGCCCACCACAATACGGATCCCTGGGGGCACCCCTTTGCCGTGGGCGCCGGCGAAGGCGACTCAATGTGGGCCAGCTGGGCCATGGGAGGCATATGGCTGGTCCAATCAGCGTGGGAACACTACGCCTACACCGGGGACGCCGGCCGGCTGCGCGCTTCCTGGCCGGCCATCGAAGGCGCGTGCCTCTTCGCCCTGGACTGGATCATTGGCGACGCCCGCACAGGAGCGCACACGTCGCCGTCGACCTCTCCCGAGAACCAGTACGTCGCCAAGGATGGCGGCCCTGCCTCGGTGAGCCGGTCCTCCACCATGGACGTTTCCCTGCTCCGCGGACTCCTCGATTCAGCCCGGCACGCCGCAACAGCCTTGGCGGAAGACGCGCCCTGGCTGGCGGAACTCGCGGACAAAGTGCACTCCCTGCCCCAACCGGCTGTCGGCGGCCGGGGAGAAATCCGGGAATGGTCGTTCCCTGCCATCGAGCATGCGCCCGACCACCGGCACACGTCCCACCTGGCAGCCCTCTACCCGCTGCGGCAGTGGAGTGCCGAGGCCACGCCGGCGCTCGCCGCCGCCGCTGCCAGGACCCTGGAACTGCGGGGTCCGGAGTCCACCGGCTGGGCCATGGCCTGGCGGATTGCCCTTTGGGCGCGGCTGGGCAACGCGGCAAAGGCGGAGGAGAGCCTGAACCTTGCCCTCCGTGTGGCGGGAGAAGGCTTCGATGAACGCGGCGGGGTCTATCCCAACCTGTTCACCGCCCCCCGCCGTTCCAGATCGATGCGAACTTCGGGGCCACCGCCGGCATCGCGGAGATGCTGCTCCAGTCCGACTCAGCTGCCCTCCGGCTGCTGCCCGCCCTCCCGGAATCATGGCGGGAAGGATCGGTCACAGGGCTGCGGGCCGTGGGCGGGGTCGAGGTGGACCTCCACTGGGTCGGCGGGGTGCTTCAGGGCGCGGTCCTGCGGTCGGAGGCGCCCGTGACCCGGGACGTGGCCTGGGATGGGCGCCGGATCAGCGTGGCCTTTGGCGGCGGCTCGGAGCTGGGAATCGGCCGCGACCATTTTGCCTGACGTCCTGGACCACCGGCCCGGGAATGCCTTCCAACGAATGAAATAGGGCCGCCCGGGGGACAGGGGCAGGCGACAGGATGGCTGGATGCACTCCAACCCCATCCTCCCCGGCTTCAACCCGGACCCGAGCATCGTCAGTACCCCCGACGGCTACTACGTGGTGACGTCATCGTTCGAGTACCTCCCGGGCCTGCCGGTTTATCACAGCCTCGACCTGCAAAGCTGGAACCTCATCGGGCATGTGGCCACGCGTGCGGAGCAGGTCCAGGTGGCCAACGTCACCACCCCCGGCGGCGTCTGGGCGCCAACGCTTCGATACCGGGACGGGGTGTTCTACCTGATCGTCACGGTGTTCCTCGGCGGCCGTGGCTGTGTCGTGTTCTCTGCCTCCGACCCCGCCGGCCCCTGGAGCGACGGGACGGTCATCGACGCGGTGGACGGCATCGACCCCGATCTCGCCTGGGATGAGGACGGCACCGCGTACGTGACCTTCGCACGGCACCCGGACGCGATCCAGCAGGTCCGCGTGGACCTCGCCACCGGGCAGTCTCTCGAAAAGCCCCGCGCCCTGTGGTCCGGGAGCGGCCTCTACTCGCCCGAAGGCCCGCACCTCTACCAGCGCGGCGGGTGGTGGTACCTGCTCGCGGCCGAAGGCGGAACGGACAGGGGCCACGCCGTCACCGTCGCGCGCTCGCGCCGGCCGGACGGCCCGTTCGAATCCGCGCCGCACAATCCCGTCCTCACTGCCGCGGGCACCGGTTCGCCCGTCCAGAACACCGGGCACGCGGACCTCGTTGAGCTTCCCGACGGCGGGACGGCCATGGTGCTGCTGGGCGTCCGTCCGCTGGGGCTGGGGAAGTCGTTCTCACCTTTGGGGCGGGAAACGTTCCTGACCGCGGTGGACTGGATTGACGGGTGGCCGCACGCACAGCTGCCCCGGGTGGCAGGTGCCATGCCCGAGGACCGCGAGTACGACTTCAGTAACGGCGCCGGGCTGGAGGATCCGCGGTGGATCGGTGTCCGCAGGCTTCCGGCGGAGTTCTCCGCACCCACGTCCAAAGGACTCCTGCTCAGGGGCGAAGGCAATGCCATGGGCTCGCCCCGGCCCTGTTTCCTCGCCCAACGCCAGCGCCATCACGAAATGGAATTCAGGGCCGTGATTGACGTGGGCTCCGGTACCGGCGGCATGGCCGTGCGCAATGCCGAGGACAACTGGTTCGGCATCGAGGCCGCCGCGGAGGGCCACACCGTCCGGATCACGGCGCATGCCGTCATCGCGGGCCTGGACCGCACCTGGGAGGCAACTGTTCCGTCCGGAGACGTTGAACTCACGGTGGTAGCCAGCCCGCCGCCGTCGGACTTCAGCGCGGGAGCCGTGGGCGGTGACCGGATCCAGCTGCTCGTCCGCCCCGCCGGTCCGGCCGGCAACCCGGAAGGCATCCTGCTGGCCGAGCTCGACGGGAGGCACTGGGCGTTCGAAACCGCCAAAGCCTTTACGGGCAGGGCTTTTGGTGTCTTCGCCGTGGACGGCGAGGTCCTGCTCCGCCGCCTGTCCTATTCCGGCAAAGACTAAACTGCGGCTACAGCGGGCAGGCAGCCCGCGGCGGTTCAACGACTGCAAGCTGGCCGGTGGTGTCGGCGACGCCGGGAAGCTGCACCGGCGCGGGCTCGGCGACGGCGGGCCCGCGGGCGGCCTGCATGCGGACAAGCGCTGTGGCGGAAATGAGGAACCAAGCAACATTCGTGACCACTGACGGCCACGCTTCGTGGAAGACCCCGTTGACGATGAACGCGCAGGCGCCCACAAGGTTCGCGGTTTGAAAGCCTTTGCCGGCTTTGAGCCATCCCATGGACACCGCCAGGTAGGCGCTGAGAATCGCGACCGCGCCGGCCCAGCCGGCAATTTCCCACATCATGACGTCCATGCCTTGCCTCCCAACGTCGGCGCATCCGGCTGCGGGGCCGGCTCCATTCGCAATTATTGGGCGCGCGGCGTCTTTAGTTCAATTGCTTTTTTCTGAAGCGGTGGTTTAGAACTACTTAACATGGATATCGACCCGCGCCGGGTGCGCGTACTTCTGGCGGTTGCCCGCAGCGGCGGCGTCCTCGCCGCTGCCGAAGAACTCCGCATCACCCCCTCGGCGGTGTCCCAGCAGCTCTCCAAGCTGGAGGACGAAACGGGCCACGCGCTGGTCCTGCGCACCCCCAAGGGCTCCGTTCTCACGCCCGCCGGCCTGGCGATCGCCGAAGCCGGCGAAGAGATCGAACGCGCCCTCAGCGCGGCCCTGGCCCGGATGGAAGGCGGCGCCAAGGTTGCAGGCACGGTGCGGGTGGGCGGGTTCACCAGCTTTATTCGGACAGTCCTGATCCCGCGGCTTCCCGAGTGGCGCACCCAGTACCCGCAGCTGCAGATCCACATCGTGGAAGACGACTTTCCCGTGCTCATGCGCCTGCTGCGCCAGCGCGAGCTCGATGCCGTCGTGGTGGAGCTCGATTCGACGGCGGCGGAGCAGCGTGTGCTGGGTTCGGGGCTGATTGAGGAGCCGCTCCTGGACGAGCCGTGGAAACTGGTGGTTCCCTCCGGCTCCCTGCTCACCACCGAGAACATCGATCTTAGCCGCCTGCCCCTGCCCTGGCTGGGGGTGGAACCCTCAGCGGCCAATGTTGCCGTGCTTACGCGGCTGGGCCGCGCCTCCGGAGCCCGAATGGACACCGTGCACCAGTACCTGGATACCCTGACCGCCCTGGCGCTCGTGGCTGCCGGCGAGGGCGTCGCGATCGTCCCTACCCTCGCTTTGACCGGGGTGGTCCAGGACGGCGTGGAAGTCCTGGATGTTCCCGGGCTGGGGACGCGGCGCATCGTCCTGCGGCGCGTCGGCGGACGCCGCCGCCGCAGCAGCCTGCCCGTGGATACGGTGGCGCGCCTGCTGCGTGAATCGGCGGCGGCCTTCGACACCCGCCATGCCTCCTGAGCGGCCCGGTGAGCCTGCCGCCTTCCCTGCTAGCCGTTCGAGTGCGTTCTGATATCCGTGCTGGCCTGGGCCTGGAAGCCAAGGTTTCGGGACACGGCCCTGGCTGCGGCGCGGACCGCCGGGGCCAGGACGTTCGGCGGCGTGGAACCGTCCGGAACCACGATGGACAGGGACGCCACCACGGCGCCCTGCGCGTCGAAGATGGGCGAGGCCACGGACACGGTGCGTGACGGCAGGCTGCGCCGGATCATCGCGATGCCGGTCCGCCGCACATCGGACAAGGTGCGACGCAACTGACCCTCCGGCATCTCGGAGACGCCGGGTTCGATCTCCGGCGGCCGCTTCAGGATGGTTTCCTGGAACTGCTGGTCCGCTCCTGCCAGCAGTACCAGGCCAATGGCCGTGGACCGCAGCGGCGCCCGGCCGCCCACCCGGTACGCGACCTCGGTGGCGTCCTTCGCGGACAGCCGTTCGATCAGCACCGCCTGCTCGTTGTCCCGCACCGCCAGCAGGACGTGGTGCCGCGTGACCTCGAAGAGGTCCTCCAGGTAGGGGAGCGCGATCTCCCGCACCCCGTGGCCGCGCGGCGACAGCGAGGCCACCTCCCACAGCCGCACGCCCACCACATAGCGGCCGTCGTCCAGCCGTTCCAACGCACCCCACGCCACCAGCCGGGCAATCAGCCGCAGCGCCGTGGGCGCCGGCATACCCGCGTGCCGCGCCAACTCGGACAGGGTCAGTGCCCGGCGCCGGTCCGAGAAGACGGCGAGCAGGCTCAGGGCCCGGTCGATGACCGGTTCGCCCTGTTTTGGCCGCTTGCCGCGGGCAGTCGGGGTGTCCGTTTCCGGGGTGGCAGTCATGGCAGTCTTTCCTAGCGCCGTCGATAGTTGCGGTGGGCCGCAGTGAGCTGAACCACAATACTATTCCAACCATTGAAAGCACCCTGTGGGGGACGGATGGTGGCGCACGAAGCTGGAACTCCCAGCATCCGCATCCCAGGAGTCCCGCCGCATGACCGCCCCTACCCGGCTTCGGGCCGAGCACCTGTCCGAGGCGATGGGCCTGACCATCCGCGACCCGCGGCTCAGCTGGACACCGCCCGCCGGAACCGTCCGCCAAGCCGCGTACCAAATTACGGCCGGCAACGGCTGGGACACCGGCAAGGTTGAATCAGCCACCTCCAGCGGCATCCCGTACAGCGGCCCCACCCTGGACTCCCGCAGCCGGTTCGAGTGGCGGGTCCGCACCTGGAACGTGGACCACACCGGCACCGAAACAGCCAGCGGCTGGTCCGAGCCGATGCCGGTGGAGTTGGGCCTCCTGCATCCCTCCGACTGGAGCGCGCAATGGATTGGACCTGACGAGGAAGACGTCCCTGCCCCCGGAGGGCGCCCCGGCTACTCCCTCACCAGGAACTTCACGCTCACTGCCGCCCCGGACAAGGCCCGCGCGTACGCCACCGCGCAGGGCATCTACGAGTTGTTTATCAATGGCCGGCGCGTGGGCAGCCAGCAGCTCACCCCTGGCTCCACCAGCTACAACACCACCCTCCAGGTCCAGGCGTATGACGTCACCGGCCTGCTCCGCGAGGGTGCCAACACCATCCGGGCCGTCCTCACCGACGGCTGGTACCGTGGCAGCTTCGGGTACACGCGCGACGCCGACATGTACGGCACGCACACGGCTTTCCTGGCACAGCTCGAGATGGAGTCCGGGACCGGCAGGCAGGTGATCGGCACCGACGCTTCCTGGCTGGTATCCGCCACGGAGATCACCGGCGCGGACCTGATGGCAGGCCAGCGGGTTGACTTCCGGGCGCATGACGCCGGCAGGGCACCGTTGGCGGGCACCGCGCCCGGGGTGCGTCCCGCCGTCGTCCGGCCCGGCACGTTCACGCAGCTGGCCGGGCCCCTGGCTCCGCCCACCCGGGTGACGCGGGAGCTGGCGCCGGCGTCCGTCGTCCGGCTGCCCAGCGGCAACCAGGTGGTGGACTTCGGTCAGAACATCCATGGCTGGGTCCGCCTTGCCAGGCTGGCGGCGCCGGGCGAAACCCTCACGCTCGAATACGGCGAGGCCCTGGAGAGAGACGGCGAGGTCACCCGCGACCACCTGCGCCCGCACGATTTCCGCTCACCGGGGGCGTTCCTCGACGCCGGCCAGGTGGACACGGTCATCTCCTCCGGCGCGCCCGGCGAGGTCTTCGAACCCCGCCACACCACCCATGGCTTCCAGTACGTGTCCGTGCAGGGCCTCAGCCGGGACCTGCACCCCGGGGACATTACCGGCTGCCTGGTCCGGACGGACCTGGAACGGATCGGCACCTTCCGCTGCAGCGACGAACGGCTGAACAGGCTCCATGACATCGTGGAGTGGAGCTTCCTGGGCAACTCCTGCGAAGTCCCCACCGACTGCCCGCAACGGGAGAAGGCCGGCTGGACCGGCGACTGGCAGCTGTTCGTCCCCACCGCCGCGTACCTCTACGACGTCACCGGCTTCACCCGGAAATGGCTCCGCGACGTCCGCGCCGACCAGTGGGACACCGGGGTCATCGCCAACATTTCACCGTCGCCCGGCCCTGCTGCCACCGCGGCCGAATTCATGGCCTTCACCAATGGGTCTGCCGGCTGGGGCGACGCCATCGTCATGGTGCCGTGGGAGGCCTATATGGCCACCGGGGACGCGTCGATCCTGGCCGAAAACTGGGACGCGATGACGCGCTGGCTAAGATTCGTGCAGACCACCGCCGAAAGCCGGCGGCACCCCACGCGGACAGCCAGGAGCACCCGGCCGGCACCGCACGAACAATACCTCTGGGACACCGGCTTCCACTTCGGCGAATGGATGGAACCGGACGGGCCCGAGCCGGACCTCTTCGCCGCCCGCAACGCCGACCACGGCATCGTCGCCACCGCCTACTACCGGCACACTACGGACCTGATGGCCAGCATCGCCGGGGTTCTCGGCCTGGCCGCGGAAGCCGCCGGCCTGGCGGAACTCTCGTCCCGGATCCGGGACGCTTGGGAAACGGAATACCTGGACGCCGCCGGCCGCGTCACCGGGGCCAGTCAGGCCAACTGCGTCCGCGCCCTGGCCTTTAACCTGGTCGGTCCCGAACACCGTGCCTCCGTTACCGCGCAGTTGGCGGCGCTGATCAGGGACACAGGCACGCACCTGGGCACGGGCTTCCTGGCCACGCCCTGCCTGCTGCCGGTACTGGCCGACAGCGGCGAGCTGGAGCTGGCCTACGAACTGTTGATGCAGGACACTGAACCCTCGTGGCTGGCCATGGTGGACCGCGGCGCCACCACTGTGTGGGAACTGTGGAACGGCATCGACGCCGAGGGCGCCGCGCACCAGTCACTCAACCATTACAGCAAGGGCGCCGTGGTGACCTTCCTGCACCGGTACACGGCCGGGCTGCGCCAGGCGGCAGGAAGCGCCGGCTGGGAGCGGATCATCATCGAGCCGCGCCCCGGTGCCGGACTGACCTCCGCGGCCACCTCCCACCTGGGGCCGCGCGGCCTGATCGAGGTGGCCTGGGCCCGGTCCGCGGACGCGGCCTCCGGGGGCTTGAAGGACGACGCCGGGCTGACGCTCACTGCCACGCTCCCCGCCGGCACCACCGCGGAGGTGCTGCTGCCCGGGCGGCCGGCCGTCGTCGTCGGGCCTGGGACCCATACTTTCGCTGCCGCCACCCGCGGCAGTGCTGCCACACCCGAGCTGATGAGGAGCACACTATGACAGTGGATGACGCTACCGAGGTAATCGAACCCCGCCGGGACGTCTCTCATCCCGAAGGAAGGGACGTGCCGCCGTTCCCGGTGTTTGATTCGCCAGGAACACCGGAGCCGGCCGGGGACGTGTCCCTGGTACACCGGGAAGTGACGTATGCCCGGGCCCTGGGCTTCCGGCCGTTGAAAATGGACATCTGGCTGCCGCGGCATGCGGCCGGCCGCGTGCCCCTGGTGCTCTGGGTGCATGGCGGCGCGTTCCAGCTGGGCGACCGCCGCGAACTGCCGCCCACGTTTGCGCCCGGCTCGGTTTTCCGGCTGCTCAACGAGGCCGGGATCGCCTGCGCCACCGCTGACTACCGGCACTCGCTCGAGGCCCCGTTCCCGGCCCAGCTTCACGATCTCAAGGCCGCCGTCAGGTACCTCCGCGAGTTCGCCTCAGAGCTCAACGTGGATCCGGAGCGGTTCGGAGCGTGGGGCGAATCCGCCGGCGGCCACCTGGTGGCGCTCCTGGGGCTCACGGGCCACCGCGGCGACCTGGAAGGCGGCCTCGGTGCGCAGGGGCACCCCAGCAGCGTCAGCGCCGTCGTCGACTTTTATGGTGTTACTTCGCTGGGGGACCTTCCGCCGATGGCCATGCCCGGGGGGCTCTTCCCGGAGGCGTTGACCGCGGCCGTCCCGCCGGGCATGTCCCTGCAGCCCAACCACATGCTGGTGGGTGGCTCGGAGGACCGGGAGTTGCTGGCCGCGGCCAGCCCGGTCAGCTACGTGGACGCCGCCGCCGCCCCGTTCCTCCTGGTCCACGGTGACTCCGACGGACTGGTGCCGCATTCGCAGACCGACCTGCTGGCCGCCGCGCTCGCCGAGGCGGGCGTGGAGCATGAGGTGGTGACCGTCGAGGGCGCCGACCATTGCTTCTTCGGCGCGGAGGACAGGATGGCGGACATCCTCGACTCCGCCGTCGGCTACTTCGCCAGGAAGCTGGGCACGCCATGACACCGCGGAAAGACCCGGCGGCGGTTGCCACGGAGGCTTCCACGGCCGGCGGCCCGGAGGGAACCGCCGACGGTTTCGCCGAATACCTTGCCAGCCCTGAAGGCCCGCGGTTCCTGAACCCCGACGCCGTCCGGACGCCTGGGCCCGACGTCCCCATCCGCACGGTCACGGCGGACGGGCGGCACGGGCCGGTGGCCCTCCGGATCTACGGCGAAGCCGCCGGAACCGGCAGCCCTGCCCTGGTGTGGCTGCACGGCGGTGGCTTCGTCAGCGGCAGCGTGGACATTCCCGAGTCTGATTACCTGGCCCGGGTGCTTGCGGACCGGGGGACGCCGGTGCTGTCCGTCGACTACCGGCTGGCACGGGACGGGGTCTCCTACCCGATTCCGCATGACGATGCCCTGACGGGATGGTTCTGGGCGCGGAAGAACGCCGCATCGCTGGGGCTGGATCCGGACCTGCTGTGCCTGGGAGGTGCCGGTGCCGGCGGCAACCTGGCCGTGGGCGCCGCGCTCTACCTGATCGACGCGGGCAAGCCGCTGCCGGCCAAGCTCCTCCTGGCCTACCCCTTCCTGCATGCCGAACTGCCGCCGCCGGCCGGCGGCCTGGACGAGGCGGTCATGGCCGGCCTGCCCCGGCATTTGCGGTTCACCCTGGAGGACTGCATCCGCACGGCGGAGAACTACGTGGGCGGACCTGTCAGCATGGCGCCGTCTTACGCGATGCCCGGGTATGCCGATCCTGCCGGGCTTCCGCCCACAGCGCTCCTGGCCTGCGAGTACGACGACGCCCGCGGCTCGACCGAGCTTTTTGCCTCCTCTTTGGAGCGGGCCGGGGTTCCGGTTTCCTCCTTCCTGGCCCGGGGCGCAGTCCACGGCCACCTCAACCACACGGCAGGGCTTCCCGAGGGGCAGCCGGCCCTGGACTTCCTGGCCCGGGAACTGGCCAACGTCTCCCCCTGACCCCGCTGACCCCGCTTGTCCCCGGACCGCCCGTTGACCCTGGGGCCCGCCCGGTGTGAGGATGGCGCCATGAACCAGGTTTCGGCCTTCTACACCGGCCCCGGGCAACTTGTGGAGGCCATCAGTTCTGCCCTGGACGCGGCCGGTGTGGACCGTACGGCGCTGCGGCCGGCGGACCTGGCTGCTGTGGACGAGTTCCACATCCGTGGGCGCAGGGCCACGCTGGAAATCATCGAAGCATTGGCCGTTACCGCTGATTCCCGGGTGCTCGATCTCGGCAGTGGATTGGGCGGGCCGGCACGGACGCTCGCCGAGGTGGCCGGGTGCACGGTGACGGGGGTGGACCTTACTCCGGAGTTCTGCCAGGCAGCAGCGGCGCTCTCCGAGTGGACAGGGTTGTCCGGCCGCACCCGCTTCCAGGTGGGGGACGCCACGGCCACCGGTCTGCCGGATGAGTCTGTGGATGCGGTGATGACCGTGCACGTGGCCATGAACATCCCGGATAAGCCTGCGCTGTATGCCGAAGCGTTCCGCGTCCTCCGGCCCGGCGGCAGGTTTGTGGCCTACGACGTCCTGCAGGGCGAAGGAGGTGAAGTGCACTACCCGGTGCCGTGGGCCGCTGACTCCTCTACAAGCTTTCCCGCGACCCTGGAGGACGTGCGCCGGTTGCTCCCCTCGGCAGGATTGGACGACATGTCGGAAATTGATTCCTCGGACGAAAGCCTTTCGTGGTTCCAGCACATGCGTGCCAAAATCCAGCGGGAGGGGCCACCGCCGGTGACCTTTGCGGCCTTCCTTGGCGACGGCTTCGCGCAGATGGCGGCCAACCAGGTGGCCAACCTCGCCGAGCGGCGGATCCGGACTGTGATGTTCGTGTGTACCAAGACCTGAGCTCCTCTTGCCGGACCCCCAAGGTTCATTCGCCGTTGGCAGTTTCCTCGATCCAATCGACTGCTTCGTCGGAGAGGTAAATGCCCTCGGGTGTCTGGTCGCCGATCCACCAGGCGTGCGATGTTACAACTCCGCCGGCCGCCGCGATCTTGTTCACCACGTCCTCGGCAATAACCTCGCCGTTGTGCTCAATTAGCCACGTCTGCGCCTCGGAATCTAACTTGGGCCACCACTCAATTGTGTTCATACTGCAATCCTTCACCCGGGTTTGGCCGATGGAAAGGCGCTGTCAGCGAGGAAGCGTCGAGACCGCCAGTGCCGCCACACGACGAAGCGAAACTCAAAGCTCACCGCAGTTTCATGACCGGCAGCTACATCGGCCTGCTCGGCGCCTTCGTGCGCGTTTTGGCGGTGCCCTCGCGCCGCCTACATCAGCTCGCCATCCACGAGCTCCCGTTAGCCAATCGGCTTGCGGATCGGCGCGGAAGGGGCCCCGCCGCGGGCTTCAACACCCACCAAAATGACTGCTCATGGGGCTGCCCAAGATCCTGTTTCCGACGCACGATCGGCACCTCCCTCTCAGCTCGAGCGTTGCCGATTCCGGCCCGCACAATGGCTCCCCCGGCTACGATGCATCTTCGCCGATATGGCGAGCCCTTAGCTCCGCAATCAGCGTGGGCATCGATTCGTCCATGTTCGGGATCCGGGGCTGCCCGGATCCCCCGCTTCCCCGCCACCGGGCGCTCCACTCGGCCAATTGGTAGAGGATCGGCACGCACTGGATGCCAGCCTCGGTGAGGCTGTACGTCGCCCGCTGCCCTCGGCGCCCCTCGCCTCGCACCAGAAGACCTGCTTCGACGAGCCGAACCAGCCGATCAGCGAGGATGTTGGATGCTATCCGCTCGCGGGAGCCGAGCAGGAGGGAACGGAAGTTTCGTCGATCCTCGAAGACCACGTCGCGAAGGATCAGCAGGGTCCACCGGTCACCGAAGATGTCTGCCGCATCGGCGATATGGTCCGACGTGCTCTCCATGGATCCTCCTTGACACTGGACTTCAACAATCTATAGTGATTGCAACTTACAACCACTATAGATTGGTCGCGCGATGGGCCGCTTCATCTACAACATGAATACCTCTGTCGATCTGCTGATCGAGCAAGTGCCCGGAGATAACGGAGCCGGGTCGTGGCTGAAGATCGACGAGGAGCTGCACCAGCATTTCAATGACGAAGCGAAGCGCCTCGCCATGTTTGTCCAGGGGCGGGTTTTCTACGAGATTATGGAAAAGGCGTGGCCGGACGCCGCCGACGATGCGTCTGCTCACCGTATTACGCGGGAGTATGGCCGGATCTGGGTCGCCACCCCTAAAGTCTTGGTGTCCAGCACCCGCACCAGCGCTGACTACCACACCCGGATCATCGGCCAAGGCGACACCATGGGTCAGCTCTCCCGGCTCAAGGCCGAGACCGACGGGAGGATCGCCGTCGGTGGGGCCGCGGTGGCGTCCCAGCTCCTTCGGGCAGGGTTGCTCGATGAGCTACTGCTCTACACCCACCCCAGCATCCTCGGGTTCGGCCGCCCGTTGTTCGACGATAACGACAGGCCGATCGACCTGGACCTGCTGGAGCAAAAGAGGTTCTCGTCCGGTGTGACGATGCACCGGTACCAGGTGCTGTCCATGAAGGAGGAATGGTGACCGATTCTGCTCGTTCGACGCACACCACCATCACCCGCCTCCGGGTGGGTGATCTGCAGGCCGGCGACCAGCGTCTGCCCATCAACGTGCACATTCTCGACCACCCGGATGCCCGCATCCTGGTGGACACGGGGCTCACCCAGCTGCACCCTGCAGTCGAGGATATGGACCCCCGCATCCAGCCGCTGAACGAACTGCCCGGCTTCGACCCGGACAGCATCGATATAGTCGTCAACACCCACCTGCACTTCGACCATGTGGGAGGCAATCACCTTTTCCCCGGGCGGCCAATCTATGTGCAGCGGGCCGAGTACATCGAAGCGCATGCGGGCGAGTACACAATCCTGGACTGGGTGGATGCCCCGGGCGTCACTTACACGCTGGTGGACGGGGAACTGGAACTCCTTCCGGGTCGTCTCATTCGCGCCGCTGGACACTCGGCGGGGTCCCAGATCGTCGTGGTTGAGACAGGCCATCGTCCCGCTGTGCTCTGTGGCGACAGTGCCGTGTTCTACGGGGAACTGGACCAGCCTGCAACCGAGGCGCAGCACCTTATCCGCAGCCTTGATCCGAGCGAAGTGTGGCTCTCCCACCAAGACGCTCCCTGGCGTCCGGCCGTGCCGGCGCGGGGCTGAGTACAGTGAACAAGATCCGGGTGTGCCGCGTCGTGATGATGTGCGGGCCGGGTGGTGCAGGACAGACTACCTTCGCCAAGCGTTTGGAGCGCGAGGGCTGGACGCGTTTGTCGTTTGAGGTGGAGTACTGGAATCGGGGAATCAGAACGATGCCCTCCGCAGAGGTTGTCGCCGAAGTTGCAGCAGACCTGAAGGCACGCTTGCTGCGCCATGTCGCGGCGGGGAACGATGTCGTCCTCGACTTCGGATTCTGGTATCGACGGCAACGCGACGAGTTCCGTGCACTGCTTGAGCCGCAGGGCGTTGTGCCTGAAACTGTTTACGTCGCGACGAGTCTGGAGACCATCTTGAGCCGCGTCGGTGACCGGCATGGCAAGCAAGCGGACGATTGGCCGCTGACAGAGCAGACGGCTACGGAGTACTTCAGGCGATTCGAGCCGCCGACGCCCGAGGAGGGGCCGCTCGGAATCATAGGAGCGTAGCCACAGGAACGAACCCGGCGTCGCAGCGGATTGCGCTCTTCAGGTGTTACCAACCTCTACGGGACGCAGCTCGGTGTCCGCCAGACCTGCTCCTGATCTATGTGGGCGTATGCCGATTCCCTATCGAACGCAGCAGCGCCCGTTAGGTCACCGTCTTGCGGGCAGCGCAAAAAGTTACCCTGACGGCCATCGCGCCCCTTGGTAGCATGCGAGCATGCCAATCAAATTAGAGAACGTTGGAATCGCGGTCCGCGACATCGAAGCGACGATCTCGTTCTTCACCGACCTGGGATTGGAAGTCGTTGGCCGCGACACAATCAGCGGCGACTGGGCCGACACCGCTGTCGGACTCGACGCCAACCACGCCAAGATCGCCGTGCTCAAAACGCCGGATGGTCACGGTCAAATCGAGCTCTTCGAGTACCTTCACCCCGACGCTATCGAGACGCAGCCCACGCTCCCCAACGAGATTGGCATGCACCGCGTCGCGTTCTCTGTTGACGACATCGACGCAGCGCTTGAAGTCGCAGCGCGGCACGACTGCCATCCAATTCGCGGCGTAGCGACATACTTGGATATCTACAAGCTCACGTATCTGCGCGGGCCGAGCGGCATCCTCGTGATGCTTGCCCAGGAACTGAAGAAGGACTGACGGCCCTTCGACCGATCAACGCGAAATCAAATCCGAGCTCGGGGGCGCGAACATGCAGCTGGCCCCAGACGCAGATCGTGGTTTCCGCTTGTCCACCGGAAGACCTACAGACTGTTCGAGACCTACTGGGGTGCCCGCAGCGACGACGGCGGCTTTGGAGAGGCAATCAGCTCGAAGCCGAAGTACGTCGTCTCCACCACCCTGGCTGCTCGAGAACGAACTGGTCGACGAACTTAATCTGATCCAGTTTCCCGTCATCGTCGGCGAGGGAGAACGAGTCTTCCCCCACAACGGGCTCGATTTCAACCGCCAGCTCACGGACTCTCGCGTCTTCGGGAGCGGAATCGTGGGCCTCACCTACCGAGTGGGCGGACGCCCCGAGTACGCCTGACACATGCACCGGGTCGCCGCGCGAGCAACGTGCTACCGGGATCAACGGGCGCTGCCATGTCCGGTAAAGGATCGGCTTAGGGGCGCGTCACTGCGCCGACCAGAACATTGTCGTGAATCTTGCGCCAGCCCTCCGATTCAAGAGATCGGGTATCGAATCCAGTTGTCACCAGCGTCACAGTGGGCTGGCCGATGTGGCTGACGGTGACGATTTCACGGTCACCTGTGATCGCGTCGCTACAGCCTGTGAACCATTGGTCGGGCTTGTCGACTGGGTAGACGGCCATGCAGGCAGTGGTGTGGTCGGAGTTTTCTGCAGCGTAGTACTTGACCCCTGCATCTTCTGTAAGGAATCGGAAGCCGGACGGCATGTTTGGATTCAGGCTGCCGACTTCGGTGGGAAGATCGTCTCTGGCGTCTGCCGTCCTTTGGACGGCAGCGATTCCTGAGTAGCTGGAGCACCCGGTCAGTGCCAGTAGGGCCGCAGTTGCGGCGGCAGTTGTCAGCAAGCGGTATTTCAATGTTCCCCCAAACAGTTTGAAATCCTTACCCTACCCGCGGCCAAGAACTGCAGCGGAAACAAAGCATCGGTCCAGCTGTTCCGCAATGAAACCGATATGAGGATCCTGTAATGGTCAGATGCTGTTATGAATTGCGCCTGGCAGGACTGGCCTGTTAGGGATCCGTATTCGTCCGTTGCTAGCACGAAGCTCAGCGCAGATCTTCGAAGTACTGTGCCACGTCGTAGTTGCCGATCAATCTGGCGAGGCCCACGGGGGTCTGCCCTGCCTTGTTCGGATGCAGTGGATTTGCACCGCGTGATCGCAGCAGATCGATCATCTCCGGCCGGCCGCGCGAGCTGAAGACTGCGACAAACAGCGGTGTGTTACCGAAGGAGTTGGCTGGATCGACCATCGCGCCGAGGTTGAGCAGCGCAGTCGCCGCGGCAAGGGCGTGTTCCTGGGACGCAAGGTGAAGCGGGGTGAATCCCTGGCTGTCGGACGAATCGGGAGCCTCGCCTTCTGCAATCAGCCGTGTCACCTCCGCGGCATCATTGGTGAGTGCTGCGTAATGAAGCGGAGCCCGACCGGCGCGATCCATAGATACCTCAATTCTTGGTGCTGGAGACACTGCACCATAACCGATCGGCTTACGCGCGGCGAGGCGACAGTCAGCGCTGCAATGAGATGCCGCCATTCAGCGCTGAGATTCATACCCTTGAGGTTGTGAACGCGGTAGCCTCGAAACGTGCTCCGCGCGCGGATGCGGCAGCAGCCGCGATCGATAGGGTCGGTGTACCGTCAGGAACAAGTCTCCACGGCGCCCGGACATCAGGTATCAGAGTCTTCGTCGCACCCCGGGGAGACTCAGCGACTTGTTTGAGGAGAGATGACAGTGGGAATCACCCCAGGCGTCCTGGTCGCAGTCTTTGTCACCCTGTTCGTGGTCTTTGTCGCTCTGTACGTCATCCGCCGAAGGAAGTGATCACTCGGCGGCCAAGCTGGTTGGGTCCCCGGGTAGGAGTCCAGTGTTTGTGTGAGTTTCGTGTCCGAGAATGGACGCAGGAGGAATTTCACGAATCATGGCACGCAGACACACCCCCGAGCAGGTCATCGCGAAGGTCCGGCAGGGCCAGAAGATGCTCAATGACGGACGCCCGATGGTCGAGGTCATCAAGGAGCTCCAGGTCACCGAGGCGACCTGGTACCGGTGGCTGAAGGAGTACGGTTCCGAGAAGAACGCCGAGGCCTCCAGGCGGACCAGAGAGCTGGAGAAGGAGAACGCCCGGCTCAAGCGGTTGCTGGCGGAGAAGGAACTGGCCATCGACATTCTCAATGAGGTGGCGAAGGGAAAATTCTGAGCCCCGAACCGCGCCGCCGTGCCGTGCGCATGGCGGTGGAGAAGTTCGGGGCGTCCGAACGCTTCGCCTGCGCGCTTCTGGGCCAGAACCGGTCCGCGTTCCGCAAGAAGAAACCCGACATGGGATTCGAGGAGGCGCAGCTGCGTGCGGACCTGAGGGCCGTGGCCGTGAAGCATCCCGCGTGGGGCTGGCGGAAGGCCCGCTGGCATCTGCTGGCCCAGCCGGCATGGGCTGGTGTGGCACTGAACAAGAAGCGGGTGCGCCGGCTCTGGCGTGACGAAGGGCTCACGTGCAAACCCAGGGCGAGGAAGAAGAGGCGCACCGGCCCCGGCGCCGGGGAACAGAAGCGTCTCACGGCCCAGTACCCGATGCACGTGGTCAGCTTCGATTTCCAGTCCGACGTGACCTCCTGCGGCCGACACATCCGGTTCTTCAATGTCATCGACGAATACACGCGCACGGCGCTGGCAGTCATTCCGCGCCGGTCCTTCAAGGCCGCCGACGTCATCGCGGTGCTGGAGGACATCATCGCCGAAACCGGCACCGCCCCGACGTACGTCCGCTGCGACAACGGGCCGGAATTCACCGCCGCAGCGCTGGTCGGCTGGTGCAACACCGCCGGGGTCGATACCGCGTTCATCGACCCCGGATCACCGTGGCAGAACGGCTTTATCGAGTCGTTCAACGCCCAGTTCAGAAGGGAACAACTCACCGGAGAAATCATGGACACCATGGCCGAGGCAAGGTATTTGGCCGAGGAATGGAAAGCTATCTACAATCATGAACGGCCCCACGGATCCCTGGATGGCATGACGCCGAATCGGTACTGGGAGAACTGGACGCAAGAAAACCAATTAGCTATCGCATAGACGCTGGACTGCTAACGGGGACCCAACCAAAGCCCCTCAGCCCGCGTTCACAACCTCACGGGGAAGAACAGCTAAGGAAGCTGATTATCCGGGAATTCACTACCGACAGTTTGACCACGATAGCGGGGTCCGCGCTGTCGTGGTCGTAATCGCTGCGAACTCGTTCTCTTTCTGAGCTCGATGGAGCGTTGAATGCACGGAGAGGGATCGGCTTACGCGCGGCGAGGTGACAGTCAATGCTGCAATAAAATGCCGCCATTTAGGCTGAGATTCATACCCGTGAGGTTGTGAACCGATAGCCTCGAAGCGTGCTCCGCGCGCGGATGCGGCAGCAGCCGCAATCGATCGGGTCGGTGTACCGTCAGGAACAAGTCCCCGCGGCGCTGGACATCACGTACCAGAGTCTTCGTCGCACCCAGGGGAGATTCAGCGACTTGTTTGAGGAGAGATGACAACAGTGGGAATCACCCCAGGCGCCTTGGTCGCAGTCATTGTCACCCTGTTCGTGGTCTTTGTCGCGCTGTACGTCGTCCGCCGAAGGAAGTGACTACTCGGCGGCCAAGCCCCTCAGCCCGCGGACACAGCCTCTATCCGGAAATTCACTACCGACAGTTTGACCGCGATGGCGGGGTCCTCGCTGTCGTGGTCGAGATTGCTGCGAACTCGTTCTCTTTCTGGGCTCAATGGAGCGTCGAGTGCCCGGTGAAGGATCCTTCACCGCACGCGCATAGCCGGCCCCACTGGCCGTGCGCCCGCGCTGCCCAGCGGGTGTTCCCAGACATCAAAGCGCCTCAGTCCTCAGCTGCCTTGGAGCCTGTCTTCGTCAATGAGGTCGATTGCGTGGTCGTAATTCATTGCCAGGGTCGGCATTCCTATATCAAGCCGTCGTTGAGCCACATGGATAACCGAAACGCTTGTGTTCCTGCTTATCCGGACCACTGGGAAGCCCTCCTCGACAACTTCCCAGTGGGCTCCCGGGATGATGTGAGTAAGCACGTCTCCGTAGAACATGCCAATGGCCCTGGCGAGTCCTGTTAGGTCGCTCTTGGCCTCCGGGTCTTCAATCAGGGCATCAATTACGACAAGGCCCTCGCGCGAGCGGGGAAGGGCCATCGCTTTCCCCTGGCAGTAGTTGAGGAGCCCGTCATAGCCACCAACATTGGTTGGTGCAGGCGAGGGCGTATCAGGGGCAGGCTTGTACTCGGCATATCTCCGAGCCATCCCAGGAGGCAGCGATTGAAGCGGCTCTTCGGTTTCGTCCCGGTCAGGCATGCCGTCATGCTACCCCGCTGTGTTCTTAGAGCAGGAGTGCCAATTTGGGAGGGATCAACAGGGCACTGAAGTGACCGGTGGTGGATCCTCTACCGGGCGTCACCGCTCCGTGGCGGGAAGCCCCGGCCGGTTGCTGGTGCCGTAGATCCGGGGGGATGCCTCGCCTCCGTCTCCTTGTACTTTCGGACGGGTTTTCTTAGCCCTGCGGCTATTTCTTGATAGCCGCAGGGCTACGAGGTCTCCAACTGAGGATTATCTTCGTTCTGCCCGGGATAGCGTGGCTTTATGAGGGTTCTTCGGGGGTTTACACGGCATTGGGGTGCGCTGGTTGTAGCGGGCGGCTACTTTGCTTTCTGGTACTTCAGCCTGGTTCCCTGGTACGGGCGCTTCTGGGACTGGCCGGTAACGCACACGCTGGTCATCTTCACCGCGGTGGTCGCGGTCTCTGCCCGCTACCCCCTGCTGGCATTAGCAGCTGTGGGTGCTTACCTGCTGGCACAGGGCCTACATTGGGTGAACCCCGTGTTTCCCCATTACTGGACAATGAATCTCGCTGTCCCTTTCGCCTTATTTTTTGTGGCCTATAACGGCCAGCGGTGGGTCCGCTGGGCGGCGCTCGGCCTGTCACCCGTCTACGCCGGGGTTATGTCTTTTTTGCTGCTCTCGCGGCAATATACAGGCAGCTCCACGGGGCGGGGTTTCGTCCTCATCAATAATTTCGCCGACCCTGAAGCGATGGCTAATTACTGGGCTGCGGGCGCGTCACTCCTGCTTGTCATCATGCTGACCTGTTGGCTGGCCGGCTACCTAATCCGGAATTTTGAAGAACGCGCCCTGCTTACCAGGGAGCGCCGGTCGGCCGAGGTGAAGCTGCACGCTGCCGAAGTGGACCTCATTCTTGAGCAGGAACGCAGCCGTATCTCCAGAGACCTCCACGATGTCCTCGCTCACTCCCTCGCGGTTATCGTCGCTCAAGCGGACGGCTCTCGTTACGTTAGCCAGGATTTGCCCGCCCCTGTCCGGGCTGCGTTGGAAAATGTCGCCGACTCAGCCCGCAAGGCCTTGGTGGACACCCAACGGGTCATTGACGGCGGCAGAGATGAAGGACTCACCGGGCCGCAACCAGGTGTAGGCGATGTGGGCGCTTTGATAAAGGAACTGGCGGACAAGCTGAACATTTCCCAGACCGCTTCGGGCACCCCTGTCGTGCTGGCCGAGGGCCAGCAGGTCGCCGTTTACAGGATCGTGCAGGAATCACTCACTAATGCACTGAAGCACGGCGGCCGGGGGACGCACGTGCGAGTCCACTTCGATTGGAGCGGACCCGGGCTGGCCATCCAGGTCTTTAGCTCCACCCGCGGCAACCAGCAGCGGCAGGACCTGCCCCCAGCCGCCGGGATGGGCCGGGGAATCCCTGGAATGCGCGAGCGGGCACGACTGGCCGGCGGCTGGCTTACAGCAGAGCAGGACCACAACGAATTCCTCGTCAACGCCTTCATCCCCTACGGTGCGCTGCTAAAAAATGTTGGGGCTGCGGAAGAAACCGCCGGCCCGGTCCCAGAGGAAGTGGCCTCAGTGGGAAGCAGCAGCCATGGATGAGCTTGAGAGCACCGCACCCATCAGAGTTGCCCTGGTCGATGACCAGGTCCTCTTCAGGGCCGGCATGGAGATGATGATTGGATCCCAACCTGACATGGTCTTTTGCGGAAGCGCGGGCAACGGCCAGGAGGCAGTGACCCTTGCAGGGTCCTCAGCACCGGATGTCATGCTCATGGACCTGCGGATGCCCGTCATGGACGGGGTCGAGGCAACGCAACGCATTGTCACATCGGCTCGGGACGGCGGAGGCGAGAAGCCAAAGATCATCGCTCTCACAACATTCAACCGCGACGAGGCCGTGGTGCAGGCCATCCGGGCCGGTGCCAGCGGATTCCTGCTAAAGAGTGCCCAGCCGGAGTTCCTGCTTGCAGCGATCAGAACCGTCCATTCCGGCCACGCGGTGATCGCCCCCGGCGCCGCCCACGAGCTCTTCGCACACTCCTCCACGGCCCCTGCAGTTGAACCAGATCTTGAATCCATCGCGGAACTGACAGCCCGAGAAAAGAACGTCTTTCTGCTGGTAGCCAAAGGACTGAGCAACGCCGAAATCGCGGCGAATGTTTTTTCTTCGGAAGCCACCGTTAAATCCCACGTCCGCAGCATCCTGGGCAAGCTCCGCGTCCGCACCAGGATCCAGCTCGTCGCCTTCGCCTACGAACACCGCTTATTGGGCTGATGCCCATGACGGAAAGCCGCTAACCGGAACGACTCATCCCATGTAATGCCCGGGAGGCCCAGCCTCCGCGGGACGCCACGGATGGTGGCTTTCTCTTCTTCTCAACACCACGCACCGGAGTGCCCCGGTTGATGCGTGCTGCCCAAAAACAGGCACAACATACAGCGATAGCTAGGGGGAACCATGTCAGTGGTCAGTGAACAAGCCGTCCGAAGTACGGCCAGGCAAGTCCCGAGCGGAAGACTTCAGCTACTCCGGAAAGAACTGCTGCACCAGGTCTCCCGCCCATTCGCCCCGGATCTGCGCTGGATAACAGTCCTGGCGTTCGCAGCCGCCGTGTTCTACTCCACGTTCTCGTTCCAGAGGTTTTCCCGCTTCCAGTCAGCCGGCTACGACCTGGGCATTTTCGATCAGGTAGTACGCCAATACTCACAACTGGCAGCGCCCTACAGCCAAATCAAGGGCGCTGGCTTCAACATCCTGGGCGACCACTTCCACCCAATCCTGGCCACACTCGCGCCGCTCTATTGGCTGTGGGACGACCCTCGGATGCTAGGTATAGCGATGGCAGTGCTGCTGGCCGTCTCCGTGTTTCCGGTCTACTTCTTTACGCGCTCCCGGCTGGGGTGGCTGCCTGGACTCCTAGTGAGCGCTGGCTACCTTTTTTGGTGGCCAATCCAAGGGTTAGTGGGATTCGACTTCCACGAAATCGCCTTTGGTGTGCCGCTGGTGGCCTGGATCATCCATGCACTGGACCAACGAAAATACCGCACCGTGGTTATGATCTGTTTGGCTCTGCTGATGGTCCGGGAAGACATGGGGTTCATGGTCATGGCCGTCGCCCTGATTGTTCTACTCCGTCGGCAATGGCGACTTGGAATAGTGCTCACAGCACTGGGGCTCACCGCCTATCTGGCGGTGACCGGCGTCGTCATTCCGCACTTCAACGCCCACCAAACCTTTGGCTACTGGCAATACTCGGACCTGGGGCCCACACTGGGCGCTGCCGTACTCTTCATCCTGGCCCACCCACTCAAGACCTTGGCCCTGCTGTTCAACAACGAATCGAAACAGCTCCTGTGGGCTGCCCTGTTCGCGCCGGTAGGCCTTCTGCCCCTCGGATCCGCCTACGCGCTGCTGGCGGCGCCCATACTGCTCAGCCGACTACTCAGCGACAGACCCGGAACGTGGGGCACCGGATTCCAGTACAACGCCGTGCTAGCCCCAATTCTCGTGATGGCTGCAGTGGACGTGCTGGCCAAACTCATCCGGCGCCATGAGGCTATTGACTGCCTGCGCACCATCGCTCCTGCCCTGTTCCTGGCCGGTGTCTTCATCGGGACAGCTCTTGCTCCATCCTTGTTTCCGCTTCACCAGCTGTTCATGCCCCTATCCTCAAGTGCCACTACACACATCGATGCCCAGCAACGCATTGTGAGCATGGTTCCCGACGGTGCGTTCGTGGAAGCAGATGACCGGCTCGTGCCACACCTGACCAACCGTACGTCTGTCGGAATGATCGGCCGGCAGTCCGATCAAGCTCAATGGGCCATCGTTGACCTCACTCAGGACAACACGGGTGGCGGTGGAGACGGAAACTACAGCCCAAGCACCGCGCTGAAATTCCTCGCCTCAAAAGGATTCCGGGAGACGTACCGTGAGAACAACATCCTGCTGCTCCAGAAAAGCCAGTACGCCCAAGACAGTGAGAGCCTGGCTACGGCGGCTAAGAATTGAAAAAACGAAAAGCTTGGTTCAAGCCCCCGATCGCCGCGTGCTGTCGAGTCGGCGTGACAGTCTTCGCAGGCTTCTTGGGCTACTACCTCGGATCCAGATTCTGACACTCCTGACCCCCCAAGCTAAGGATCCATGCTGACAGGCCTCCCCGGCGATAGGTGACTGTCTTTTCGCACTCTTATCGGGCGGCGTAGCCCGAAAGGCGATCCACAATCGGGCACAGTACGCCCTTTGAGCCAGCGGCTTACGGCAATGGTCTTCGAGACTTCAGTTGATTCCAGCGGTTACGCTTTGGCATGGACACCTCATTGCTGTTGGCCGTACTGGCAGCACTCGTTGCAGTTTTCTGCTTCTTTCTTTTGTACCGAACAACCAAAGTTGGGCAACCGCAACGCAACCGCCTCTTGTTTCAAGTGCTGGGCCTCCTGGCCGTTGGTGCCGCATTGCTCTGGTGGTCCATGGAACTTTAGGTCTATGGCAGCGGGCTAACCCTAATCCCGCGAAGGGATCCCCTACCGGGCGCTGGGAGGCCTTGCGTTTGCGAAGCTGGACGGCATACACCGGAGCGTAGCGGCCCCCGATTTTTTGAACAGGAGTAGCGAACAAAAGCACCATTTTGCATGGGGCTCTCGACCGGCCGCTGCTCTAGTCGTCCTCTGCGCAAATCCTGGAACCACGGAAGCTCGTGCGCAGTCAGCTTCGGAAAATGACAGGTCAATGCGTTCGCTGGTATTTCCGTCATGAGCGGGAAGCGTCCCCGTGTCCGAATTAGTGTTCGGGCTCCGGATTGACTGGCAGCCCAGCATTCCGCCGGTGGCGGTCCACAGCGGCGGATGCATAGAAGCGGGCCAATAAGACGCACATGATGGTGATGCACGCTAAGGCTGCAGCGAAGAATGCCCCGGCCACAGCCAAGGGGGCGGTATATTCCTCGCTAAATCGCGGTCGTGTAATCACACCTGTCAGAAGCGTAAGGATGAGAAAGCCGAACCCCACCATCCCTGTGGCTGTGCCACGGACGTAGATGTCCGTAGTTTTCTTGCTGTACTTCTGCTGCCATGTCAGTCGGGTCCCGGGTGGGATAAGAGGACTGTTACTTGACCCAAGACTTCTATTTGCCACTGACATCCCCGAGTTTTCTATTGACAGGACCGCGGCGAATTGCCGATGAACGCATGATGTCCCGACACTAGACCTTCCTATCAGGAGCGGCAATGGTCTTGATCAAGCCTTCATGCTCGGTCCGGCCGCGCATAGGACTTATCCGCTCTCCCAGCGGGGCCAATGTCAGGAGCGGCACAGCACGAATTTGGTGCATCGCCCCCGTCGCTGGGCTCGATGATCGGCTTGCTCGCGTCCGTAAGCCGATCCTCTACCGGACGCTCCACAGTGCAGGCGGCTGTTTTCCTGTGACAGCCGTTCTCCTTGGTTGGGGACCTCTTATTCCACCCGTGCCGGCTTGACGTTTTCGCTGCTGCTCTTGGCCGTCTCATCAGATACGTCACCTTTTCTGACGGTGTAGACCTTCAGATAGGGGACGAACGGCACAATGATAAGAATCGCTACCGCCACGCAACCGAAGAGGACGTTGCCGTCTGGAACGAGCCAACTTCCGACAAGTGTGCCCAAGACAGCGGCTGCATTCACGATCGGAAGGAAGAACGCAAAGAATCGCCCGACGCCTGCCGGGCTTAGCCGCAGTTGTAAGTCCGCGAAAAAGGCCGTCGTAGCGACCGATTCGAAAAGGCCGGCCAGGACCAATAGACCAATGGTTGCTGGCAGCCAGTCGCTGACCCCGATGCCGATCCACAGGCCGCCCTCAACGAGGTTGCCTATCAGGTAGATCGGCCCGATCCATCGCTTGGGGAATTGTCCTCCGATCATGCCCCCGGCAACGGCCCCCAGCGCCATGGCGGATAGAAGCCAGGCTAAGGCTGCAGGGTTATCTCCAAATACGAACGTAGCCAGGGCAATCATGACTATGCGACCTGCGCTTACAGCGATCGTGTAGAAGATCCCGGTTACCGCATAACCCTGCGTCCGGTAGTCCAGGGCGCTCTCCCTGACGCGGGAAATCAGGGATTTTGGCTCAGCGGGCTTGTCCTCCCGCGGCACTGCTGGAAGCCCCACGATAAGGAGGCCTGATAGCAGCGTCGCCAACGCTTCGGCGATAAGGAGCGTAGAGACATCGGAGATTAGAAGTACCGGCGCCGCGATCGCAGGGCCGATCACGAGTGGTGCTCTCTCGGCCACCACGATCAGCCCGTTGCCTTTCATGACATTGTCTTGCTGCAGGACACCGGACCTCAGCATCATCATTGCAGGACTGCCCAGGACACCTGCGAATCCGCTGATGACGGAAAGGACATTGAGCTCGACCAGATTGGAGGTCAGAGGTATCAGCGCTGTTGCTATCCCAGTTGCGGTCGCTGATAACGCGGCAAGCCAACGGGCATCCACCCGGCCCAAGACCCAAGCAGCGACACCGCCAGCAAAAACCATGGGAAGGAGCCGAAGGGCCAAGGAGAATGCCAGGTCCCCTGAGAATCCGTATCTCTGAACGATGAATACAGGGAGGGCCACAGTCGTAATCGCCGTGCCCAGATGCAGGACAAACATCGCGCTCAGCAGCTGCGCGAAAGGCCTGGTCAGTACCTTCTGTGAATTGGACATGGCAGTCGACTCCAAGTGCTTCTCGGAGGTCCCCCGCCGATTCCAGTTCTTGTCTTCCTATGCGGCCACCTCATATGAGAAAGCGCTTTCCAAAGCCTACTGCATAGCTGTCATTGGTCATCAACTACTAAATTCCGTGTCACTGCCACCACGATGTTTAGAACATCATGAGGTGAGGGTTGGTGGCTCGTAACTTACGCCGCCGGAAAGCTAAGCGAACAGACACCCTGCCCTGCGATTGTGCGCGTCCGTTGAAGGACCGTCTTACGGAACGCTGTGATCCTGCCCCAAGGCGGGATCAAATGCCCCGATTTGGGGGACGTACAGGCCCTCCTCCAAATTGCATTGACAGATCTTCGGCATCTTCCCGCTCGCGGCAACGTATGGTGTGGGCATGGAAGACAAGGACAAAGCCAGTGAACGGACTCCGGAACAGGTTTTGGCTCTGATCACCTTGGTCGAGTCGTCCGGCTGGCCCACCACGGAAGCCGAGCAAGATAACTACTTTCAGATGCTCGGACTGCGGCCACTCCCCGGAGCTCCCCAGAACGGAGCATCACCGGCAGTCGTCGGAGGGGTGATCACTGATTCTGCATCGACCACTCCAGTCGGCGCTTGGATGACACACGAGGGCGAATTGGTTGGAATCAGCCTCTTCCTCCAACAAGAGCCGCGCAGTCCCGCCACGCGACCTTTTGATCTATTCGACTCCATACACTCCCTGATTCGCGCTGAATTCGGAGAACCACTGGACGACTCGGTCCAACCAGCCGGCAACGCGTCTGCCCTTTGGAAGGTCAACGGAACAGCCATCGAGCTCTACAGACACGTCAACCCGCCAGTAGCCGTCCAAGTCGGACTCAACAACCTTGAGCGCACTTCAGCCGTGGAACGACTGGCGGCTACCGGGAACCTTTAATTGCGTCTTTGAGAGGAAGTCGTGGCTAAAGAGGTAACAGCTTCCCACCGCGGTCCAGCCTGTCCGTAGGCCGATCCGCAACGGGCACGGCAATTCCCGTTGATCCCTTCCTAATTGGCGGTGCCGCTCCAGGACCGCAGCCGGGTAGCATGACGGCATGCCTGACCGGGACGAAACCGAAGAGCCGCTTCAATCACTGCCTCCAGGGATGGCCCGGAGATATGCAGAGTACAAGCCAGGTGCCGATGAGCCGTCGCCTCCACCCACAAATGTTGGAGGCTATGACGAACTCCTCAAGTATGTCCGCGGGAAAGGAATGGCTCTTCCCCGCTCGCGCGAGGGCCTCGCCGTAATCGATGCCTTGAGTGAGGACCCGGAGGCCAAGAAGGACCTTACGGGACTCACTGCGGCCATTGGGATGTTCTACGGAGACGTTCTCACTCACGCCATTCCGGGAGCCCACTGGGAAGTTATCGAAGAGGGCTCCCCAATAGTCCGCATAAGCAGGAACACAAGCGTTTCGGTTATCCATGTGGCTCAACGACGGCTTGATGTGGGGCTGCCGACCCTGGCGATGAATTACGACCACGCACTCGATCGCATTGGCCGCGATGAACCTCAAGGGACGTGAGGTTAGTCGGTCTGAGGACCAGTGCGTCCGTGTCAGCCAAGTACCGGCCTTCACACGTCCGGTGAAGGATCCCTTTCGCACTGCCTGTCCTCCAAGAACTGTCCCGCTGAGGGTTGACTAATGGGCACTGGCCAGTCGTCCTCCGACGCCGTGCGTCGGGTGGTTCAACGCTTGGTCAACAGCATGCATTTACCAGTAGCGTCCGAAGATGGTCTGGATGTAGATCAGCATCAGGATATAGCCGGCGCTGCATAGCCATACGTACGGCCAAGGGGTGTGCGCCTGTTCCGCCTTTGGCTTGCCGTGCTTCCCCTGGGGGCGAAGCACGATTACGTAGAGGCTTAGGGGACGCCAGCGGTAGATAGCAACTGATACCGCCACGAAAAGCGCGGAGAGGTACGACAGGATTGCTATGCCCTGGAAATCCGTTAGAGACGGCAATGTGAGTGCTATCGCTATGGCGCATCCGTGGAGGACAAGGTTCACCGTTCCAAGGAATCTGTGGATAGGGGTGCCCGGACGAACGATCATGGGAAGTTTGAATTGCCCCGAATAGCCGACGGCGTAAGTCACAATGACGATGTAGGAAACGATCAGCACTTTGGTCAACGACGACACTTTTCACGAATTTCAGAAATCGGGCCCTGCAGGCGGGCGACGGTGGAAGTCATGCGGAAAAGTCAGTGTGTGAGTTGGGAAACCAGTCAAGCGATTCGATGTCAGGGTGTTCCCTTATCTGTTGGATAAGCGCCCGGCTTCCAAAGATTTTGCTTCCCATCAGGTCGTGGTCGCTCCAGACAAGCCAAGCCCGGTCCTCGGGCCACCATAGTTCAGGAGTGACGCGGTCGTTCGGGTCGGAAACACGCAGCAAATCGGTGACCATGCCGGTGAGTTCAAAGCTGAACGCGTAGCGGACGCCGTCTGGATCCCCAGGAACGTCGAGGAAGCCTGAAGAATCCATATAGGAAAGCACTCCCCGCACCCGCGTAGTCGTTGTATGCGCCGCAAATAGTGGGATCAATTCCTCAAGCTCCAGTTGGCTCATTGCCCCTTCAGTAGGGGCAACGAAGGCATCAGCGGCTGCTGCCTTGAACAGGGGGCCATCTATGACTGCCTCCCAGCCATCACAAGGAGGAGCTTCGCCCCGCTCGGCTAAAGGAGCCCGTAGAGCAACCCCCTTTGCCGCAGCGACGTCCTTCCAAAGTACTCGCCGCCATCCGTGCGGAGGCCGAGGTGAAAATCCTTGGCCTGGCCAGAAGTCACCCAAATCATCAGTGAGTATTTGAAGCTTTGAGCGCCACCTGTTCGTGCGGTTCAGCGCCGGGGTTCG
>NZ_JARVSF010000008.1 GCF_030209355.1 Pseudarthrobacter sp. fls2-241-R2A-127 | reverse complement strand
TCGGACCCTGGCGCTAACCCGCACCACACATGGACCCCTCAAGAGCGAATATTCATGTGCGCCAAATACCCAGTTGGCGAGAATTAGGTCGACCGGGCTCGTACCAAGCAGTGCAATACGGGTGGCTCAGCGCTGATTCAACACTGCCTGGGCCTCACGGCTCAGCGAGGCTGTCAGAGATATGTCGACGAGCAACGGTCAATACGTTGCCAGCTGCAGGATCAAGTACGGCCGCCATAGCCACAGGGAATCGCTGTAGGCCACCTGATTGGGATAAGTCCGCGCACGGTGGCAAAGCACCTGGAGCACGCCTATGCAAAACCCGGCTGCAGCAGCCGCATTGACGCACTTAGCCGTTTACGGGGCGAGTAATGGATCCATTGACAGATGGGCGAGCTGGCCCGGAGCTGCCGGAACAGCAGTACGTAAAAGAGCGTATGTACCGTGTCTCTTCACCTCGGGAAAATGAGGTCAACGGCGTTGTATCCCAATGGCCGCTGTTCTGACCCGACCTCGTAGACCCAATCCATGAAACCAAAATGGAGTAGATAATGTAACTCGTCATTAAGCGCGTCCTGAATACAGGCATCGCGGTCATCGAAGCCGACTTTGCTTCCGCTGCACCCGGCCTCGCCGGGGCCCGGGTCAGCCACCCCTAAGCCGACACTGAGCGCTCTCCGCCCCCGGCCACCGACCCCGTGCGCCGGGGCGGACCCACGATCCTCGCAACTATGTTCGCCCCCACAGCCGCCCAGGCGTTGCTCTCCAAGCCACCGACTTGGACCAATTGGCCCCCGACCTTTCCGCCCTCGCTTGGCCTGCTCGGCAGCGAAGGACGCAATTGTCCTCTTCGACCTCACAAGGGCCTGCTTCCTGGGATAGAACCACCCGCACACCTCGTGCTGCTCGACGAGGCGCGCGGAAACCCCGGTCGACTCCGCACGCACATACGCAGGGCAAAACGCCGGGTCGCCGTCGACTACGTCACCACCCGAAAAGGAGATTCCCATGAAATCAGCGTTCCCTGCCTCCGTACCGACGGCGCGGACGCGACACTGCGCGCTCACGATGAAGCGTATCTCGGCCGTGCTGCTGCTGGCAGCAAGCCTTGTATTTCCCGCGGGCCTGGCCAGGGCAAGTGCTGCGGTAAAGTACGTCACCCACAACATCCCCGCCGGGCAGTACCCGATGAGTTTGGCTGTGGACCCGGGGACCCACAACGTTTACGTGGCCAACGAACAGTCGAATACTGTAACCGTCATCAACGGCTCGTCAATCATCGCGACTATCCCCGTGGGACAGTACCCGGTCGGCGTCGCCGTCGATCCCACGACCCATACCGTCTACGTCGCGAACCTGACCACTGCCAACGACCCGACGACCAACGGCAGCATCTCGATCATCAACGGGACCTCGGTCACCGCGACTGTGTCCGTGGAGTCTGGCCCCACTGGCGTCGCCGTTGACCCGACGACCCACACGATTTATGTGACCAACACATCGAGCAACACGGTGTCCGTGATTAACGGGACCGCCGTGACCGCTACGATCGGCGTCGGCTACCATCCTGTCGGTGTGGCGGTGGACCCGGGCTCGCACACCGTGTACGTGACCAACGCCTACACCGAAGGCTACACATCGGTCATCAACGGGAACATTGTTAGTGCCACGATTCCAGCAGATGACCCCTACGGAGTCGCTGTCGATCCCACCACGCATACGGTCTACGTCACCAACCTCAGTGACAACGGGCTCCCCTACAGCAACAGCGTTTCGGTGATCAACGGAAACACGATCACAAGTTCTATTCCGATGAACTATCCGATGCCTTGGGCGGTCGCGGTCGATCCAACCACTCACAGTGCCTTCGTCACCGTCTCCGGGACCTCTTCGGGCAACTTCATCGAGGTGATCAGCGGGACGGGTATTACCGCCGACGTTCCTGCCGGGAATTATCCGGTCGCAGTGGCCGTGGACCCGACACCGCATAAGGTGTACGTCGCCAACGTCTACGACGCAACCCTCACGGAATTCAGGGGCAGGTAAAAGGACTGAGTCGGAGACCGGGAGGAAAGGCGGCTACCGGGTCGCGAGCCTCCCGGTAGCCGGGTCCGCCGGATATAAGTGGAACAACCACCTGCAAGAAAGGTCGGGTCGAATCTTATATGCGTCGCCTTCATACCCTCGCGGTAGCGGCGGACTCCGTACCCACACCGTCTACGTTTCCAATCCCCGCTACGGCACAGTATCTGTGATCAATGGAACCTCTGTCATTGCGACCCTCGCGGCGGCAAATACGCCACGAGGGGGTAGTCGTGGATCCGACCATAAAAGGCAGACTCACCGTACTGCTGTGCGTGGGCGGTCTACGATTGGACCTTGAGCTGGAAGCATCCCCCAACAGCGCTCCTTGGCCCATCTTGAATGACCCCCTACTACCCGGACGCCTGGCGCTATAGGCCTACCCGTTTAGTGTTGGACAGCCAGAGGGCAATTGCGCGGACTTCAAATAGAACGTGCACTGCCCTCTTCGCGGTGATCCGGGGGCGTGAATTCGACCAGAAGGCGACCGACCGAGTTCGGGATAATCTGCCCAGGGGAGGGTGTGGACAGTATCCACACTTTTGGTAGGGGAGTACCGCGTACCGCCCACGAACTGCTCCGGATGCCGCATTTTTTCGCGGGGTCCGCTCGTCGTGGGGCGACACGCTTTCGCCACGAGGTGTCTCTGTGCGGCGGCATCGCAGCCTTAGTGTGCCCCTCGCTCAAGATCTGCTAGTTCAGATTCCAGTTGCTGGGTCAGGGTCCGAAGGCGGCGGATGTGCTCTTGGGAGATGCCTCCGGGCTGCGTGGTGACTTGTGCGTCGACGTCGAACACGGTGTTGGGGCTGTGCCAGACGTTGAACCACTCGAGGCCGTGGCCGAGGGCGTCGCGGGTAACTCCTTGGAGCAGGAGCAGAGGTTCGCGCGTGGCGATGCTGAGCTTCCCGGCCAAGTCGGCGTCCGATGAGACTGCCTGTACTTGGCGTGGTCCGCCGGCGGGGTGGTAGCCGTGGTCGCGCATCAGGTTCAGGAGTGATGCATTTTCCAGCAGTTCTGCAGTGAAATGCGGGAAGAAATCCCGAGGGACCCAGGTGCGCATGAAGGCTACGGGAAGGCCGTCGAGGTAACGGACCCGCTCGATCTTCCAGGTGTTCGTGGTGTTGAGGGCCTCGACGCCGGCCCTGGGCGGCTCGGATGGTTCCACGGTGAGGACATGGGTGCGTAGACGCTGGCCATGTGCTGCCGCTTGTTCGTCCAGACCGCCCGCGCGCTGCACGTGCCGGCGGAGGACCGGCATCGCTGCCACGACACTCCCGCGGCCGCGCTGACGGCGAATCAGGCCCAGATCGGCCAGTCCAGACAATGCCTGGCGGACGACGCTGCGGGAGACGCCGAACTGCCTCGTCAGCTCATCCTCGGTAGGGAGCGAAGAGCCCGGGGAGAGTCGCAAGTCAACAATTTGCCGGTGGAGAATGTCCCGGATTTGGGCGTGGAGAGGACCCCCCTCCTCCCGATTCAGAGGGCTGGTGCGTCCGGCCTGCTCTGCCGCTGTTTCTGTTGGTTCCAAACTCACTTTGACTCCCTCGCCACTGTGCACATCTTAGCCCTGGGGGCGCCCCTTCGAAGCTGAGCAATACCGGACGGCCATCTTGACGTGATCCATGACACCTACTATTGTACGTATCAAAGGTACGTACAACTTCTAATTCCGGAATCACAGAAGATGCCGCGAAAGCGAAGTCCGAAGTCACCTGCTTAAGCCCGCATCGGCGCGTGAGCGAAGTGAATGTACCTGCAGGTGACAGTCGGATACGTAAGTTTCAAGCCCCCACATTGGAGAGTTCCATGCGCGACCCGCGCTCGGTGCGTTGCACCTACTACCTAGAATCTGAAATTGACCCGGAGAAGGCCGCCGCTATCATGGCCGGCGAACAGTCAAGCGGCACCTTCCTGCCGGTCCCGGGCGAATCCGCCCGGATCCGGGAGAGGCACGCGGCCCGGATCTCGGATGTCCAGGAACTCGGCTTTTGCCGCCCCTCCCTGCCATCACGGGCCAACCCGGAAAAAGTCCGGGCTGCACTGGTGACCGTGGACTTCCCCATGGAGAACGTCGGCACCGACCTGGCAACGCTGCAGACCGCCATCGCAGGCAATCTCTTCGAGTTGGGCGATCTTTACGCCTGCCGTCTTCAAGACATCCAGCTGCCGGAGGACTTTGTCGCCGCCCACCCGGGGCCGGCCTTCGGTATCGAGGGGACCCGCAAGCTCATCAGCGATGTCCAAGGCGTGATGGTTGGCACCATCGTGAAACCCAACGTCGGGCTGTCCGAAGAGGAGTTCCGACTGGTTGTCCGCGAGCTGGCCATGGCATCCATCGACCTGATCAAGGACGATGAACTCATGACTGATCCGGCCTATCTGCCGCTGGAACGCCGGGTCGCGGTCGCCACCGAAGAGATCCGCGCCGCCGAACAGCACACAGGGCACTCCACCATGTACGCCTTCAACATCACCGGTGACATTGCCGGCCTGCAGAAGCGCCACGACCTGGTCGTCGAAGCCGGCGGCCGCTGCGTGATGCTGAACATTCCCGTGATGGGACTGCCGGCCCTCGCGCTGTTGCGCAGCTTCGCCGAGGTTCCAATCCACGGCCACCGGGCAGGCCTCGCAGCATCCATGCGGTCCAAAGCCCTGGGCATGGACTACCGGGTGTGGCAGCAGATGGCCCGCCTGGCCGGTGCCGACCACCTGCACGCCAGCGGGTTGGGCAGCAAGTTCTACGAACTCGACGAAGAAGTGGCCTCGAACATCCGCAGCCTGCTCAAACCGCTGGGCCAGACTATTTCACCGCTGCCCGTGTTGTCTTCGGGGCAGAACGTCACCACTCCGCACCCGACGTTTGACGCAGTGGGTTCTACCGATCTGATGATGCTCGCCGGAGGCGGAGTCGCCGCACACCCGGATGGCCCCGGAGCCGGAGTGCGCAGCCTCCGCCAGGCCTGGGAAGCAGCCGTAGACGGAGTGCCGCTGCAAAGCGCAGCCGAGAAGCTGGCCATAGCCGGGAACACTGACCTCCTGCACGCAGTCCAGACATTCGGGAAAGGTGCATGAGATGCCAACCTTTGGTTTCGTCGCCGACGACCTCACCGGAGCCGCCGATGTCCTCGCCCAAGCCCACCGCTACGGACTGGAAGCAGCCCTCGTCATCGGGGACGCCCCACTGCCCACGGATACCGACGTCGTCGGGTTCGCCGGCCCTGCCCGCTCCCTGTCCGGCACGGCCTTCGACAACCTGGTCACCCGCGACCTGGCAGGCATCGCCGCACTGAACCTCGAGGTATTGCTCTACAAGGTCTGCTCCACGTTCGACAGCTCCACCACCATCGGGAGCATCGGCCGCGGTATCCAACTGCTCCACCAGCAGTTCCCCCTGCATGGGTCTATCCCGGTAGTCCCGGCCCAACCCGCATTCGGCCGCTACACCGCCTTCAGTAACCACTACGCCACCTACGCCGGCCAGATCTACCGGTTGGACCGCCACCCGGTCATGTCCCGCCACCCTTCCACACCCATGTCTGAAGCGGACCTGCGCCAGGTCCTGGCCGAACAGCTCGGCGACGAGATAGTACCGGGGGCCATCCAACTGCCGGCTTATGACGACGGAACCTTCAAGGACGCCTGGGCGGACCGGAGGCGGGAACCGGGCGCACAAGCGTTAGTGATCGACGCCGTCGGCGAACACCACATGGACGCCGTGGCAGAGGCACTAACCCGGGAAGAGCACGGGCACGGCTCCTCGATCGTCGTCGGATCCGGCGGCATCATGGCTGCCCTGGCCAGGTGCGTCTCCGACCAGCCCGCACGGACGCCCGGCCAACAGAAGCCATCGGGACCGGTGCTGGCCGTCAGCGCCTCAGCCTCCAGCACCACGGCAGAGCAGATTAACGACGCAACCTCCAACGGCTGGGAGGACGTCCCGGTCCCGGCCGAGCTGCTGCAGCGTGATGACCCAGCCCTGATTGCGGCACTGGATAAGCAAGTCTCAGCGGCCCTCCGGTCGGGGCGCAACGTCGTCGTTCACACCACCCGCGGCGCGGCTGACCCACGCTACGGGGCCAGCACACCAGTGGACGCCGGCTACGTCGGGACCCTGATTGGCGGCATTGCTGCCCGTATGGCCGATGCCGGGCTCACCCGAGACCTCGCCGTCTGTGGTGGCGATACCTCCAGCCACGCACTCATCGCCATGGGCGTAAGGCAGCTCCGGGTATCCGACCACTTTGTCACCGCCGGCCCCATCCTCCGGGCCGATGGTGCTTCCGCGGTCGGCGGATGCCGGCTCCTGCTCAAGGGCGGACAGGTAGGACCCACCGACATCCTGCGCCGCTTCGCCGGCCAGACCCCCAGCTGACACTCCACACAATTTCCTCCACGCATCACCAGAACCAACGAAAGGCGGCCCCAATGCGGGCAGTAGTCAAGAACGCAGCCGAACGAGGAGTCAAGTACGTCACCGACGCCGGCGACCCCAAGGCAACAGAAGGTTCCGTCGTCATCGAAGTCGGCGCAGCCTCCCTGTGCGGGACCGACCGTGAACTCTACGAATGGACCCCCTCCGCCCAGGCCTTCAACCTCAACCTCCCGGTCACCCTCGGCCACGAAGGCGCCGGGACCATCGTTGAGGTCGGCCCCGGAGTCACCGGTCTGAAGGTGGGCGACCAGGTCGCCCTCGAAAGCCACCTGACCTGCGGTCAGTGCTTTCCCTGCCGCACCGGTGACGCCCACACCTGCGAACGCACCGGCATCCTCGGCATGCACATCGACGGCGTCTTCGCCGAATACGCCGCCGTCCCCCAGGACATCTGCGTCAAGCTCCCCACCGGCCTGTCCCTCGAATCCGGTGCCCTGCTCGAAGCCGCCGGCGTCGCCGTGCACGCCATCCAGCGCGCCAACTACTCCATCGCCGGCCGGGCAGTACTCGTCAGCGGCGCAGGCCCCGTCGGCCTCGTCGTCGTGAACCTGGCACTGCTCATGGGAGCCTCCCATGTCATCGCCGTCGACCCCAACCCCTACCGCCGCGCCCAAGCCGAAAAGCTCGGCGCCACCGCCCTGCACCCGAACGACGGAATTATTGAACGCTGCCGCGAACTCACCGGCCGCCGCGGCGGATTCGACGTCGCCTTCGAATGTTCCGGAGCCCCGGGCACCTGACCACTCTCTTCGAAGCCGTCCGCCGCGAAGCCACCGTCATCACTGTCGGCCACCCCAGCCGCCCAGCAGAGGTCGACATCGCCGCCGACATCAACAAAAAGGGCATCACGCTGCGCGGTATCTTCGGCCGCAGGCTCTGGGAAACCTGGGAACAGAGCCTGCTGCTGCTGGACTCCGGAAAGCTCGAGCTCGACTGGCTCATTACCCACCGCAAGAAGCTCAGCGAGATCGACGACGCCGTGGAGCTCCTCACCGGCGACGCCTGCAAAGTCCTGCTCATCCCTGGCCTCGGCTAACCCTACAAACTACGGAACTGACGGACAGAACAGCAGTTCCCACCACACAGCTATTCACTAGGAGAAATCAATGTCGATTCCCATCAAGAAGGCTCTGGAAAAGGTCCCTGGCGGCATGATGCTCGTGCCACTCGGCATCGGCGCCGTCATTCACACCCTGGCCCCGGACGCAGGCAAGTTCTTCGGATCCTTTACAGGAGCCTTCTTCACCGGCCTGGCGCCGCTGCTGGCCGTGTTCTTTGTTTGCCTCGGCGCCACGCTCGAGGTCAAATCAACGCCCTACATCCTCAAAAAGGGCGGCGTGCTCCTCGGCTCCAAAATACTCTTCGCGATCCTCATCGGCGTCATCGCCGGCCGCTTCCTCGGCGAGGCCCCCATCGACTCCGGAATCCTCGCCGGCCTGTCCACCCTCGCACTCGTCGCTGCGCTGAACGACACCGACGGCGGACTTTACATCTCCCTCATGGGACAGTACGGGCGCAAACGCGACGCCGGCGCCTACTCCATCCTGTCCCTGGAATCAGGCCCCTTCCTGACCATGGTCACCCTGGGCATCGCCGGCCTGTCAGCCTTCCCCTGGCAGGCACTCGTCGGCGCCATCCTGCCCCTGGCCCTGGGGATGCTCCTCGGGAACCTCGACAAGAACATGAGGAATCTCCTCGCGCCACTGGTGCCGGCGATGGTGCCGTTCCTGGGCCTGGCCCTCGGCCTGACCATCAACCTCAACGCCGTCGTTGAAGCAGGCCTGCTCGGCATCGTCCTCGGCCTTTTCGTGGTCTTCGTCGGCGGAGCAGTGCTCCTCCTCGCCGACAAACTCACCGGCGGCGACGGTGTCGCCGGCCTCGCTGCAGCAACCACGGCCGGCAACGCAGCCCTCGTCCCCGCCATCATCGCCACAGCCAACCCCGTCTACGCCCCGGCCGCCGACCACGCCACCGTCCTCGTGGCAGCATCAGTCGTCGTGTCCGCTGTGCTCTGCCCGATCGTGACCTCAGCATGGGCAAAGAGGGTGCAAAAAAAGGCCGGCATCCAGGACAACGAAGACAACGCCGCCGAAGAGAAGACCATCTTCCCCAACCACGCAGTAGAACCCCAGAACTGAATCTTGCCAGGTCAAAGTATGGAGGCGGGGCGTGAATAGAGCACGCCCCGCTTCCTTATGCCATGTCTGTCACATATGCCGCCAGTTTGGGCGGTAGCAGCGGGTCTCAGCCCGTGGCTGTTGGGTCTTCCGACTGATGAGCTGGCAATATGAGCGTCCTCGTTCCGGTTTTGTTGGGAGGCCGGAGTTGGCCTATACCTATTCATGCGCCGGGGGGGCGGGGGCGACATGACCTCCGCGATGTCGATCTACAGAATTCCGGCGAGATATCTGCTGCGTCCATGGCGCGCTTCATGGCGCCGTCAACTTTGGCAGCCTTCTAAAGCGGTGCCGCCAGTGACCAGAACGTTCATGGATTCCCTTTGTGTACCGAGCAGGCTGCCCCGCCGCTTCCGCTGCTGCGGAGAGCAGGGGAGCGGCGGGGCAGGCCCTTCCGTTGCTACAGTGCGGTGAAATTCAGCAGCAGTGCGTGTTCCGGGTTGAGGGCGGGCATGGGCAGACCGACCTCTGCAAGGAACCGTCCGTTGGCTACGGCGCCGTCCGCCAGCCACGCCGGGGGGCGGACCTGCGTGAACGTGTGCGAATAGTCCGCGTCACCCGGAACAGGGAAGACGGCCTCCACGCGGTACTCTCGGTCCGGCTCGAGGCCGGGTATGGAGATCCGTCCCGGTTGTTCCGCGAAGGCGGTGCGCGTGCTGACTAGGGCAAGAAGCGCCGCCGTCGCACCCGCGACAACGGAACCGTCACCAGCAACTACGCCGTGAAGCATCAGTGAGTCATCGGGGACGTCGGCCCGCACCATACGCCCGGAGTGGATGAGGTTCCGGTGCTCTTTGTAGAGGGCAACGAAGCGCTTGAGTTCTTCCCTTTCAGCGCCCTCAACGCTCCGGACATCCCATTCCATGCCGAAGTGCCCGAACAGGGCGGTGATCGCGCGGAATGACAGGTCGTGGGTGCGTGCCGTGGTGTGCGAGGTGGTTGGGCCGATGTGGCTGCCCACCAGCTCCGGCGGCACCACGACGCCGGTCCAACGCTGGATGGACTGGCGCTCCAGCGCATCGTTGCAGTCCGAGGCCCAAATGCGGTCGGTCCGCTCCAGGATGCCCAGGTCCACGCGGGCGCCCCCTGAGGAGCAGCTTTCAATTTCGACTCCGGGATGCGCCTTACGGAGTTCATCAAACAGCCGGTAGGCGACGAGGGTCTGTTCGTGGACGGAGGAGCGGCCGGCGTGCCCGTGTTCGAGCAGGTCGCGGTTTTGGTCCCACTTGAGGTAGCTGATGTTGTTTTCGCGCAGCAGCGCATCCACGCAGTCGTAGATGTACTGCCACGCGTCGGGGTTGACGAGGTCGATGACATGCTGCTGCCGCCATTCGAGCGGAAGGCGGCCGCCGTCCTTGTAACTCCGGACGGCCGGCCCAACAATCCATTCGGGATGCGCGCGGACGACGTCGGAGTCGAGGTTCACCATTTCCGGTTCCACCCAGAGGCCAAACTCCATGCCACGGGAAGTCACGGCGTCGATCAGCGGGGTGAGGCCGTCGGGCCAGAGTGTTTCGTCGACGTACCAGTCGCCCAGCCCGGCCCGGTCGTCCCGGCGTCCGCGGAACCAGCCGTCGTCGAGCACAAAACGCTCAACACCAAGGTCCGCGGCGGACTCGGCCAGTTCGATCAGGGTGGCCAGGTTGTGGTCGAAGTAGACCGCTTCCCATACATTCAGCACAACCGGCCGGGGCTTTCCAGCGGGCAGGCCGGCGCTTGCCGTCGGCAGTACATGGTGGGGGCGGGAGCGGAACCAGCTGTAGAAAGCCTCGCTGATGCCGTCCAGGCCGCGGTTCGAGTAGGCGGCGAACAGGGCCGGAGTGGTGTAACTCTCTCCGGGTGCAAGGATGACCTCGGCCGGGCCCAGGAGCTCGGAGCCGCCGATCATGGTGCGGCCGTCACCGATGCTGTCCGAGAACTGCTCGTGGTTGCCACTCCAGGCCAAATGGGTGGCCCAGACCTGCCCGCGCCTGTTGCCGAAACCGGTGGTGCCGGCGGCGAAGAGCAGGGAGGAGTCGTGCCCGGTGCGGCCGTGCCGGCCGGTGCGGACCCAGGTGCCCTGCTGGATCGGGCGGCGCTGCGGGTGGCGTTCCCGGCACCAGCGGCCGGTCAGGTCAAGGAGTTCGACGGCGTCGGGTGCCACGGGGAGGACTGTTGCCAGTTCGTCGACTTGGTATGGCGTGTTGGCGTCGTTGGTGACGGTGTGCCGCAAATCCAGCAGGCCGCCGTCGTGCATGGCGAGGGTGGAGGATACGGTGAGGCCGGCGTCGGGGTCGGACTGGACGATGACAGCGGAGTTGCCTTCGGCGCTGGCAGTGAGGACGCGGAGACGGGCTGAGAAGTCAAGGCCGGAGACGCCGTCGGTGATGCGGTGCCCGCGGAGGGCAGGCCTGCCGCGCCAACCGGATGAGGCCTGGGGCAGGAGACCTGTGGGTACGGTGGCATCGATGGATGAGGGCGGGATAGCGGCTGTGAGGATGGCGAGGTCCGGCAGCGTGATGCCAAGGTCAGCGCCCCAGTGGATGATCTCAGCCTCTCCGCTGTCGAAGCTGATCACCAGGCTGGTGCCGGCGGAACGGAGGTGGAGCGGGTCCATAAATGACGTCCTTTGCGGGTGGTGACGTAAGGGGTGGGCTGCGCGCCGCGGGGAAGACGATGCCCGCGGCGCGCAGCCGGTATGGCGGATGGCCTTACTTGAAGAGGGCGTTGACCTTTTCGTTGGCCTGGGTGAGGGAACTGGCCGGGGCCTTGCCTGAGACGACTGCGTCCATGGCAGGGTTCATGATGCCGTCCACTTTGGCGGCCTTGTCCGCGATCGGGAAGAGGAACGTCGTTCCGTCCTCCACCTGTTGGGTGAAGGGGGTGACGTCGACGCCCTTGGCTTTGAAAGCCGCGGCTGCCTTGTCGGTGGAGGACTTGATGGCGGGAAAAACGACTCCCTTGGCCGCGACGACGTCCTGGCAGGCTGAGGAGGCGAGGTACTCGACCCATTTGACGGATGCTGCCGGGTTCTTGGTACCGGCCCAGATGGAGTCGGCCAGGCCGTTGAACATGGAAGCGCGCTTGCCGTTAGGTCCTGTCGGGGTGGGTGCGATGCCGGTCTCGATGCCCTTGTAGCTGGTGTATTGACCGATCGTCCAGTCTCCCGCGGTGTTGATCGCGGCCTTCCCGGCGCCAAAGTTGTCCTGCATGCTGGCGCCTACCGTTGTTTCCAGTTTGGGCATGTAGCCCTTGTCCGCCAGCCCTGCCCACCAGTTGATGGTGTCCTGGAACCGGGGGTCGTCGTAGTTGAATTTGGTACCCCAGGGGTTCTTGTCCGTGTGGGTCCAGCCGGTGGTGGCCGTCAGGAAGCTCCACTGGGTCTGGCCCTGGCCCGAGCCCGAGGACTCCAACCCCAGGCCGTAGACGGCCACGTTGTTCTTATCGAAGCCGGCTTCGTCGCCGCGTTTGCCGTTCTTGTCCACGGTCAGGTGGGCGATGGCCTTTTCGTAGCTGCCGCCATCCTGGGGGTTCCAGTCCAGCTTGGCCATCTGCTCAGGGGTGATGCCGGCGGCGTCGGTCATGGCCTTGTTGTAGAAGAGGCCTACGGTGTCCCAGTCCTTGGGAAGGCCGTAGCGCTTGCCGTCCTGGCCCACCCAGAGATCGGCGAGGCCCTTGTTGTAGATCGAAAGATCGACGTGATCCTTGGCTACGGCGTCGTCGAGGGTCAGCAGCTGCTTCTTGGCGGCCAATTCCGGGTATTTGGACAGGTGGTCGGCGAAGACGTCCGGGGCGTTTCCCGCGACGAACCCGTTGGTGAGTGTGGTCCAGTAGTCGCCCCAGCCGCGCTGGGTTACTTTGACCTTGATGTCCGGGTTGGCTTTGGTGAAGTCGTCCGCGCACTGCTGGTATGCGGGCAACTGATTGGCATCCCACAGCCAATAATTGATTTCACCCTTGGCCTCGGTGGAGGTGGATCCGCCGCCGCAGGCGGAGAGAGAGATGGCGATGGCTGCGGCGGCAGCAACGGCGCCGAGGGATTTCTTCATGATGGACCTTTCGAATTGGGCATGAGGTTGCCTCAGGGATGGTGTTGAGGAGGACTTAGCTGGGGTCAGGGGACGTTATTTGATGCCGGAGAACCCGATGGAGTTGACCACTTTCTTGCCGAAGGCGAGGAAGAGGATGAGGATGGGCACGGCCGCGACGATGGTGGCGGCCATGAGTCCGGACCAGTCGGGGGCGCCCTGGGGGGACTGGGACTTGAAGACGCTAAGGCCCACGGTGAGGACGCGGATACTTTCGTCGTTGCCGACGAGCAGCGGCCAGAAGTATTCGTTCCATTGGCCAATGAATGTCAGCAGCGCGAGGGTGGCCACGGGCGCGGCGGCGTTGGGCAGGACGATCTGGAAGAAGATGCGGCCGTGCTTGGCGCCGTCGAGCATTGCTGCTTCCTCTACTTCCCGGGACATGCTGAGCAAGAACTGGCGCAGGAAGAAAATGGCGAACGCGGACATGAACAGGTATGGCAGTGTCAGCCCGGCGAAAGTGTTGAGCAGGCCAAGGTTCTTGACCATGAGGAAGTTGGGCAGCGCGGTGAAGATCCCCGGGATCATCATGGTGGCCAGAAATACGGAGAAGACCGCGTCACGGCCGGGCCAGCGGAGCCGGGCAAAAGCGTAGGCGGCCATCGCACTGAACAACACTTGGCCCGCGGTAGTCACGGTGGAAAAAAGTATTGAGTTGCGCAGGTACAGCCAGAAGTCGATGGCTGCCCCGGAACCGCCTTCGGCGATGGCCTCCTCTGTCGTTTGCATTCCAAAGACACGCTTGAATGCGCCCCAGGAGAAGTCAGCCGGCAGGAGGTTGGCAGAGTTGGAGGCCAGCGAGTGGTTGCTGGAGAGGGCCGTGCGGAGCATCCAGAGGAACGGGAAGATGGTAACGGCCAGTGCGACGGCGATGACAGCCCATGCACCGATACGGTGCCAGTCCAGGGCTTTGCGGGTCGGGAGCGTTTGAGTGGTCATGGCTGGGTTCCTTAGTCCAGGTCCGATTCGTTGCCCTTGAGGAACTTCATCTGGACGAAGGCCACAAGCGCGAGAATGACGAACAGAATGACGGACAGGGCGGAGGCGTAGCCAAAGTCCGATTCGCCGAAGGCTTTTTGGTAGATGTACATCTGGATGACGCGGGTGGCGTTGACCGGGCCGCCTTGGGTGGTGACGGCGACGGTGTCGAAGACCTGGAACGATCCGATGACGGTGACCACCAGGACCAATACCAGGACCGGACGGAGGAGCGGCATGGTGATGCTCCAGAACGTCCTGGTGGGGGAAGCCCCGTCAAGTGATGCCACTTCGTAGACGTGACGGGGAATGGCCTGTAGCCCGGCGAAGATCAGCAGGGCCGTGTAGCCCATGTGGCGCCAGACGTTGACGAAGGCGATGGTGGGGATGGCCCATTGCTCGCTGCCAAAGAAGGCGACGCGGGGAAGACCCAGCCAGCTGATGAATTCGTTGACGATGCCGATCTGGTAGTCGAGCATCCAGAACCACAGCAGAGCGACGATCACATTGGCGACCAGGAAAGGGAGCAGCAACGCCCCGCGGATGAACGTGGACTTGGCTACGCGGTGCATCAGCAACGCCAGACCGAGGGCGATGACTGTCTGGAAGACGATGTTGATTGCGACGTACTGGAGGGTCACCGCCATCGCGTTCCAGAAAAGGTCGTCTTTGAAGACCGCTGTGTAGTTGTCGAGGCCGATCCAGGTGGGCTCCCCAAGGATGCTGTACTCGGTGAAGCTCAGGTAGATGCCGCGGATTGTCGGGACGAGCGAGAAGACGACGAGGCCGATCAACGCCGGGAGGATGAACAGCAGCGCGATCCTGAAGTCGCGCAGTTTGGCCATCCGCAGGCCTGGCTTTGATCGACGCGGCGCCTTACGCGCTGTGGCTGGTGGGTGCTTTGTAATGGTGGTCATCTTTGATCCCTCTCCTGTGAGGCAGGTAACAATTGACGGATACTCTACGCGCGTTGCGTTGGGATGAGCAACTCTTTTCTTCAAAAAACTAGCAATTTGGGCCTTCTTATTTATTTGGTTGACGCGCGTAGATTTGCGCGTGCATACTCTTTGCCATGACTTCTTCACTTGGAATCGTTGGCGCCGGACAGTTCGCGGGCGTCTTCGGCAAGCTCTTCGCTGCCCACCCTGGAATCTCCGACATCTATTTCACCGACCTCATTCAAGAGCGGGCTGAGGCCCAGGCCCGCAGCGCCGGTGCGGCCGGCACGTTCGACAGCTTCGAATCAATGCTGGAAAGCGATGTTGATGCCGTTGCGATCTTTACCCAACGATGGACTCACGGTCCTTTGGTGGTGCAGGCGCTGCGGGCCGGCAAACACGTCTACTCAGCCGTGCCAATGGCAATCTCTGAAGCCGAGATCGCCGACATTATCGAAGCGGTCCGCGAAACCGGCCTGACCTACATGATGGGCGAAACCAGTTACTACAACCCGGCAACAGTTTTTGCCCGCAAGAAGAACGCAGAGGGCGCGTTCGGCCGGATCTTCTATGCAGAGGGCGACTACGTCCACGACATGGACCTTGGCTTTTACGATGCGTACCAGTACAGCGGCGGGGAAAATTGGAAGAGCACCGCCAGCTACCCGCCCATGCTCTACCCCACGCACTCAGTTGGCGGGGTCCTCGGAGCAACCGGAGGCCATGCTGTCAGTGTCAGCTGCGTTGGCTACCGGGATGAACGCGGTGACGGCGTCTTCGACCGCGACGTAAGCATGTTCGCCAACGATTTTTCCAACGCCAGTGCACTTTTTGAACTTGCCGGTGGCGGGTCTATGCGGATCAACGAGTTCCGCCGTGTGGGCTACCCCTCCCACTTGCGCGAAAGCCGCTTCCGCTACTTCGGTACGGAGGCCAGTTTTGAACAGCTTGCCCTGGTAAGTGTGTGGCAGGACAAGCAAGCCGTGACGGACATCAGCGGAGAGCTGGAGACCGTGGCCACCATGGATGTGGATGACCCCTTGCTGGCTGATGTGGCTCCTGCGCTTCGCGACGCCTTTATTTCCGGTATGTCCGCCGTGCACGACTCCGGCCGCCTGCCCGAAGAGTTCCGTGGGCTGCCCAACGGGCATGAGGGCAGTCATCACTTCCTCGTCGATGACTTCGTCACTGCGATTAACACCGGCACACTGCCGCCGGTCAATGCCTGGGAAGCGGCTCGTTACACGCTGCCCGGCATCGTAGCCCACCAGTCGGCCCTGCGCGGAGGCGAACGTCTGCCCGTACCCGACTTCGGCGACGTCCCGGCCAGCCTGGCGCGCCCGGCGCTCCGCGACTCGGTCAAGTAAAACGCCGCTAGCATGGTTGCCATGCCGCATCCGACCCCGCACGCCAGGCCCGCTGTCACACGCGACGATGTCGCCCGGCGGGCCGGCGTCAGCCCCGCCGTCGTCAGCTATGTCGTCAACGGGGGGCCGAGGCCAGTTTCCGCTGCGACCGAGGCCAAGGTGCGGCAGGCTGTCAAGGCATTGGGTTACCGGCCCAACTCGGCAGCCAGGGCTCTCGCGCTGGGTTCAAGCGAAATGCTGGCCATGATCGTCCCCGACGCCATCAATCCGTTCTACGCCTCGCTCGCCCGCGCAGTTGAAAACGCCGCGGCCGAGCGGGGCTTCACCCTCCTTTTGGCGGATTCCCAGGACTCGCTGCGCACAGAACGCCGTCTCATCAAGAATTTTGCCGCTCGCAGGGTGGATGGCCTGTTCCTCTCGAGCGTGCTGTTCGAACCCGATCTGATGGATTTGGAACAGGCCGACATTCCCGTCGTCCTGCTGAACCATCCCGCTGATGTTGTCCTGAAAGGCGGTGTTGGCGGGCGCGGCGCCAATGCTGTCGGAGTGGACTTTCAGGAAGGTGGGCGCCTGGCTGTGGAGCACCTTATCGGCCATGGGCACGAAAGGATCGGACTGGTGATGGGCGGCAACGCCGACAGCGAGCTTGACGCACGCGAGGTCGGCTGGCAGCAAGGCATCCGGGACGCCGGCCTCACTCCAGGCCCAATCATTCGGGTGCCGTTTACCCGTCAGGGCGGCTACCGGGCCGGGCAGGAACTGCTGGCCCGTACCGAGCGGCCCACCGCCGTCTTCGTCTGCTCCGACCAGCAGTCCGCGGGTCTCCTCTGCGCCCTCCACGAGGGAGGCCTTCGACTGCCGGAGGACATGGCCGTGTTCTCCTTCGATGGCGCGCCCGAATCTGAGTACACCTGGCCACGGCTCAGCACCGTCGCCCAACCCTTGAAAGACTTGGCACAGGGCGCCCTTGACGCACTCCTAAATCCCAAGCCCGGACCGGAAAACAACACCAAAATTTTCCCCGCTGAGTTGATTCTGCGCGCATCCTGCGGCTGTCACTGATAGATACATCCCTCACCGGCCGTGCTGGAGCAGTCACCGGCCCGGGATAGTGCCATTTCGCACACTGCGGGAAACCGGCACTTCCCCCTCGTGGCCGGCATGATTCAGCCGGCATCAGCGGCGACTGTGCTTTCTTGCTGCCCGGAAGCCACGCGGCAGCCCCGACTTCACCCCGCGAACACCATCAACGACCCTTAGGCACCAATCGACATGACTGCGCTTTCCGTCCACGACGATGACATTTTTCGGCCCGTTTTCCACTACAGCGCCAAGAACACGTGGCTGAACGATCCGAACGGACTCGTACACCACGAGGGCATTTACCACGTCTATTACCAGAACAACCCCTTTGGAAGCGTGTGGGGCAATATGTCCTGGGGCCATGCAACCTCCACGGACCTGCTCCACTGGGACGAGCAGCCCGTCGCCATCCTCTGCGACGCCGAGGAGGACATCTTTTCGGGCAGCATCGTCATTGACGAGTACAACACCAGCGGCCTGGGCGACGGGCAGACCGCCCCGCTGGTGGCAATTTACACCAGCGCCTACAAAGACAGCTCAGTCCGACGCGGCACACAGGCCCAGTCCTTGGCCTGGAGCTCTGACGGTGGCTACACCTGGACCAAGTACCAAGGCAACCCCGTCCTCGACAGGAACTCCGCGGACTTCCGCGATCCGAAAGTTTTCCGCTACAACGGGCTTTCGGGCAGCTATTGGGTGATGGTGGCCGTCGAAGCCAACGAGCACAAAGTAGTCATCTATAGCTCCGAGAACCTTCGGGACTGGCACTATCTCAGCAGCTTCGGACCCGCCAACGCCACCGGGGGCGTCTGGGAATGCCCTGACCTTTTCCCTTTGCCCCTGGATGGCGACGAAGGGCAGACCAAATGGGTTCTCACCCTGAACCTCAATCCTGCAGGGCCCAACGGCGGGTCCGGAGGCCAGTACTTCGTCGGCCACTTCAACGGCGTGGCCTTCACATCCGAAACAACCGTCACCCAAGGGATAAGCAAACGGGCTGATCTCGACGCCTACCAATGGCTCGATTGGGGACGTGACTACTACGCGGCGGTGTCTTTCAACAACGCCCCCGACGGGCGCCGTCTCATGGTCGGCTGGATGAACAACTGGCAATACGGCGCAGCCATCCCGACCTGGCCATGGCGCAGTCCAATGTCCCTTGTACGCGAAATGTCCCTCGTTACCGACCAGGGCCGGCCGCGACTGGCCCAGCGGGCCGCCGACGAGTATCTAGCCCACAACCCAGAATCGGTGGACACCTGGCCTGGTCTTGCGATAGCTGAAGGAATCCACCATCTGGGCGCGGGAGTAGCGGTAGGGATCATCGAGGTGACCTTCACCCCGGACTCCGCAGAGGAGTTCGGACTCATCATTCGAGGCAACGGCTCCGACGGCACACGCATCGGCATTCGCCCCTTAGAGAACCGGCTCATCACGGACCGGACACGCTCTGGAGACACAGAATTCCATGACGCCTTTGCATCAGTAGACACAGCCCCAATAAGACCAGCCTCCGACGGGTCCTACACGCTCACCGTCTTCATCGACCGCTGTTCCGTGGAAGTCTTCGCCCAAAATGGCCAAGTCACCATGACAGGACTCATCTTTCCAGAGCCGGACAACACCGATATTTCGCTGTATTCCGAAGGAGGATCCGCCACTGCCTCCTGCCTGAAAGTGACGCGCCTCGCGGAGCTACCTGCGCACGTGACAGAGCCAATGCTTCTGCGTGGGTAGACATCGCCTAGCCACAGAGAATCCAGGCATGCAAGATTTCGCCTTCCGAATTACACCCCCCGGGGGGGGGGGGGGGGGTCCCTCATGGTCTGCGAGCCAGTACCCGCCAGCCCCAGGGTCATAGATACCGACTGGGCCAGTTGCCCTTTTACTGTTGATAAAGCGGCATATTGCTGGGCTCCTGCTTCAGCGCGGGGCCAGGTGCGGCCGGCGCCCGAGGGCGCGACGGCTGCAATTGGGCCCCGCATAGCTAGTGGAGGTTAGGCGTAGTCGTTGTAGAAGCCGCGGCCGGACTTGATTCCCAGCCAGCCCTTGCCGATGTATTCCTGCAGCAGCGGGGCGGACTTGTTTTCCATGCCGGCCAGTTCGCAGTAGTGGTTCTCGATGTCGAGCACCACGTCCAGGCCCACCTGGTCCATGAAGCGGAACGGTGCCGTGTCCGCCTTGAAGACGTCCACGAACAGGGCGTCCACGTCCTCCGGCTCGGCCACGCCCTCGGCCACCACCAGCAGTGCCTCGCGCTTGATCGCGGCCCAGACCCGGTTGAAGATGAAGCCGGTGCTTTCCTTCCGGACCAGGTGCGGGGCCAGCGCGTAGCCGGGCAGTTCGGCCATCAGCAGGTCCAGGACAGCCGGGTCAGTCCGGCCGCAGGACATGAGTTCCACCGAGCGCACGGCCGGCGGCATGTAGAAGTGCATGTTCAGGACCCGCTCCGGGGTGGACACGCCGCCAATGAACTCCGAGGACGCGAACGACGACGAGTTGCTGGCCAGCAGCGCGTCCGCCGGGGCCAGCCGGTCCAGGTCCGCGAAGATCCCGCGCTTGAGCTCCAGCATTTCGGGCACCGCCTCGACCACCAGCCAGGCGTTGTCCAGGGCGGCAGCGAGGTCGCCGCCGGCGGTGATCCGGCCGGCTGCCGCGCCGCCGTGCTCGGCCGCGACGGCGGGCCGCTCGGCCTCGATGAAGTCGACGGCGGCCTGGCCGACGGCCGGGTTGAGGTCGAAGATGCGCACGTCGGCGCCGCGCAGCGACAGCATCAGGGCCACGCGGCGGCCCAGGGTGCCGCCGCCAATGACGGTGATGGGCCGGACGGCGGTGTGGGCGGGGAGGGAAAAGGTCATGGCGTTTCCTTTCAGGACGCTGCCGGGGAATCGGTAGCCAGGGTGGGACGGTGGGCGGGGTTTTTCCGGATGGTGCGAAGCAGGGCCGGAATGGCGGCGAGCACGAGGGCCACGCCGTAAATCAGCGTGGTCCCCTTCATGCCGGCCACGGCCACCAGCAGCCCGGCGGCCACGGCGGGGACGCTGAAGCCGAGGTAGCAGATCAGGTAGATGCTGGAGAGCATGCCCACGCGCTCGTGCGGACCGCAGAGCGGGAGGGTCATGCGCATCGCGCCGAAGTACCCGCTGCCGAAGCCGACGCCGGCCACCACGGTGCCCGCGAAGTACAGCGGCGCGGATCCGAGCTGGACGGCCAGCACGGTCAGGGAGATGCCGGTGATCAGGGAGACGACGCCGGTCAGCAGCGTGGTCCGGTCCGAGCGGCGGCGGACCACCAGGATGGCCAGGGCGCCGGGAACGAAGAGGGCAAAGAGGGCCAGGCCGCCCACCAGCACCGAGTTGCCCCGGGTGATGGCGTGCGCCAGGGCCGGCCCCAGCGAGAGGTAGAACCCTGCCAGCGCCCAGGTGGCCGCGGCCACCGGCATGGTGGCGGCCATGGTTTTCCGGGCGGAACCGGGCATCCGGGCCTCGGGTATCAGGGAGCGCAGCCAGCCAGGGGCCACCTGGCCGGCGCTCGGCAGCCGGAGCAGCGCCACACCGAGGACCAGCAGCAGCACGGCGAGGAAGAAGTAGACCGTCTTGGTCGGCTCCGGCAGGAACCTGACGACGGAGGCGGATCCGAGCGCGCCGATTGAGAGTCCGATTGGCGAGGCGGCACTGTTGACCAGGGACCCGCGGCCGCGGCGCTTCGGGCCTTCAAACGCCAGCAGTGCGGCGCCCGCGGCACCCATCGCGGCACCGGTGGCAACACCCTGCAGCGCCCGGGCGGCCAGCAGCATCTCCGGGCCCGGCGCGAAGGCGAAGGTCATCATCGCGCCGATCTGCAGCGCCACCGCGCCCAGGAGCACCGGCCGCGTGCCCACGTGGTTTGCCAGCGAACCGACCACCAGCAGGGTCAGCAGCACGGCCAAGGCGTAGACGGCGAAGATCACCGTGACGGCCGCGGAGCCGAGTCCCCACTCGCGGGCGTAGAACTCGTACAACGGCGAGGGCGCCGACGAAGCGCCGATGAAAACCGTCAGGAGCGCCGCGTGAAGCCAGAACGCGGTACCGGTGTTCTTCACAACTAATCCTGCCTACTCGAAATATCCAAACGCACAATCTGTGCATTAAGAGGCTATACCCGCTAAAGCGGATAGTATGCCTTAGGCTGGTGTGATGATGACGACAGCGACCCCCCGCCCCGGCGGCCGGAGCGCCCGCGTCCAGCAGGCCGTGCACCAGGCCGTGCGCTCGCTGCTGGCGGAGAATGACGGCGACCGGACCGCCCTCTCCGTCCCGCTGGTCGCGGACCGGGCGGGCGTGAACTCCTCCACCATCTACCGTCGCTGGGGCGACCTGCCCCGGCTGCTCGCCGCCGTTGCCTCGAACCAGATGCTGCCGGAGCAGGTGGAGGACACCGGCTCGCTCAGGGGCGATATGGAGGCGTGGTTCGTCCCCTACGTGGAGGAATTCTCATCACCACTCGGACGGCAGGTGCTCAGGGACATGCTCGCGGACGGCGCAGTAACCCGCGACTATTTCCAGTCCATGCAGGGCCACGTCGAAGAGATCCGCAGGCTGGCCGGACTCCGAGGCGAAAGAGCGCCGGCGACATCGGAGATTGTCGATGCTGTTGTCGCCCCGGTGATCTACCGGATTCTCTTCAACCATGAATCAGCAGCCGCCCTGGAGGTCCAGGGCCGAATCGAACGGCTGCTGGGGGAGCGGTCGAAGGGTCCCGCTGAGACTTAGATTCCAAAACCCTCCTTCAGGCAAACGTGGTCGGCCGTTGGATTTGGCTGTCGGTATCCGTCCAGACAATCCGCCGCTGGTCTGTTCGCGCTCTTTGGGCAGCGTTGGCGAAAGCGCCAGGCCCACACAGTCGGAGCGGCGGGAATCACCTGGGCCGCGAGCTCTGCCCAAGCGGGATGCCAGAGGCGCGTCCCGGCCCCCTCGCGCGCTGGTGCGGGCGGCCAACGAGCACCGGACGGCGGGCTGGATTCCAAGCCATGGAGTCGACACGAAACATAGAGCCCAACGAATCACACCATTGGCACTAAGCATGCTTAGTATTAAGCTGAAGCTGTCCGAACTCAAGCGCCCGGACCACGGGACTGCATTTCGGCGAGTAACAACTAAGGGAGACACTCATGTTGCTTTGGATTGCCATAATCATCGCCGTTCTTTGGCTGCTTGGCCTGCTGGCCAATATCGGCGGAGGATTGATTCACATCCTGTTGGTGGTTGCCGTGATCGTCCTGATTGTCCACTTCGTCCGTGGCAGGTCCCGGGTCTAACCACCGCGACATCACGAAGGCCCGCATCCTTGATGCGGGCTTTTGTTTTGGCTGGAAATTGGCCGCGCCAACATCGGCGTGTGACTAATGCCTTTTTGGAACCTATCCTGACGGTCGTTCCCCAGCCTGGCCGACGTCGAGAAGCGCCTTTAGATGCTTGCCGCCTGACGGTCTGCTGAGACCCTCGTGAGGAAGTCCTCCACTACGGCCGCGAACTCGTCGGGCCGTTCAATCTGCGGCATGTGTCCGGTTTTGGCGAAGACGTGCGACTCTGCGCGGGGCAGTGCCGCCACGGCCGCTTCAAGGTGGCTGAACGGCAGGACGTGGTCGTGGTCGCCCCACACCACCAACGCCGGAACGTCGGACTTGGCGAGCGCCCCGATCAGAGCGGTACGCCACCCGGGCCGGACACCGGAGATCGTTCCGAGGTCGCGGGCCATGTCGAGCAGTGTCCGGCGATGCGCCTCACGCTGCGACAGGGCTAACGCGTGGCCGATGCGGTCCTCCGTGACCAGCGTTTTGTCGTAAAAGATCGCTCGGACGGTCCGGCGTGATGCTTTCTCGTCGGGCCGCAGGAGCAGGGCCGCCAGCGGGCGGACCGAAAGAAGGCGAAGGACCAGTGCCACGTCCTTGCCGAATCCGGCGCTGTTGGCCAGGACGAGCGCGGAGACGCGGTCCGGATGGTCGGTGGCCAACTTCATTGCCACGGCACCGCCCAGCGAGTTGCCCATCACGGGCAGCGGCCCGGAAACCCCTACGGCGTCCAGGAAGCCAGGCAGGATCCCGGCCAGCCTCGCGAGCGTCGTCGTGCCGGGGAGCCGTTCGGAATACGCGAAGCCGGGAAGGTCGACGCTGTAGACCGTGTGTCGGTCCGAGAGCCGCTCGTGCTGTTCGTTCCAGTCCTCGAGGCTTTGGCCGATGCCGTGCAGCAGCAGGACCGGGTCCCCGCTGCCGGTCTTCCGGTAGCGCAGGCGTGTCCCCGCGACGGTGGCGTAGCCCGTTCCCGGCAGCGAGAGGGGATCCCGGGCAGGGGCCGCGGGTTGCCGGTCGGTTGCCCGCACCGGCTGGCCGCGCCGGCCGAACCGGACGTGGTCGGTCAGCCTGCCGGCCCGGAGCAGGGCGAAGTCGCGGAAGTAGTTCTGGTGCAGCCGCCACGGTGAGCCTTCGCCCTGCCGGGGGAGTTGGTCGGCGCCGCGGAAAATGTAGCCGGCCTTCAGGTCGATCAGCGAGGACAGCGTGCCGTTGGCGACGTCCGCGGGCGCAACGGGCACCACCCACTGGAGGTTCCGGCGGTCGAGCTGCTTGATCAGCCTGCAGATGTAATCGGCGACCAGGTCCGCCTTGAGGGTCCAGGACGCGTTGGTGTAGCCGATGGTGAGGGCGAAATTCGGAACACCCTCGAGCATCATGCCCTTGTAGGTGAGGGTTCTGCCGACGTCCACGGGCTCGCCGTCGACGGAGAGCTTCGTGCCGCCGATCACCAGCAAGTTCAGTCCCGTGGCCGTGACAATGACGTCGGCGGGCAGCGATGTGCCGGAGGCCAGGTCAATCCCGTCCGGGGTGATCCGGGAGATCGTGTCGGTCACGATCCCGGCAGTGCCGGCACTGATGGCCCGGTACAGGTCCCCGTTGGGGATTGCGCAGACCCGCTGGTCCCACGGCTGGTACGACGGGGCCAGGTGCGTGTCCACCGGGAATCCCGCCGGCAGTTTGGCTACTGCCGACTTGCGCAGGATCGCCTTCATCGTCTCGGGCCGCCGTCGGCTGAGCTGGTAAGTGAACATGGAGAAGAGAATGTTCTTGGAGCGTACGACGTCGTACGCCAGTTGCGCGGGCAGCTTGCCCCGGAGACGGTCGGCCAGGTGGTCCCGCGCGGGCACGGGGGCGATGTAGGTGGGGGAGCGCTGCAGCATCGTCACCTTGGCCGCCGACTTTGCCATGGACGGCACCAGGGTCACGGCCGTAGCGCCGCTGCCGATGACCACCACCTGCTTTCCCGCATAGTCGAGGTCTGCCGGCCAGTGCTGCGGGTGGACGATGCTTCCAGCAAAGGTGTCGGCCCCCTCGATAGCCGGGGCGAAGCCCTCGTCATAGCGGTAGTAGCCGGAGCAAACGGACAGGAACGAGCAGGTGAAAGTGACCGGCTCGGGGGAGGAAGCGGTGTCGCCGGCCCGGAACTCGCCGCCGGAGGTGCGGACCGCCGTCACGGTCCACAACGCGGTTTCGCTTGACCACGCGGCGGAAACGACCCGGGTGTTCAGCCGGATCCGCGGCGCCAGGCCCTCGTCGGCGACCGTTGCCTCGATGTACTCGCGGATGGACTCGCCGTCCGCGATCGCCTTTGCGCCGGCCCAAGGCCGGAAGGAGTAGCCGAGCGTGTACATGTCGCTGTCGGACCGGATCCCGGGGTACCGGAAAAGGTCCCACGTCCCCCCGATGGCGTTCCGCGACTCCAACACGGTGAAGGTTTTTCCGGGTACCTCGCGCTTCAGCCGGCTGGCGAAACCCACGCCGCTCAGCCCGGCGCCGACAATCAACACATCTACGTGCTCGCTCATGCCGCCAAGCTATCGACTTAGTGTTGAGATAGTCAACACTGTGTTGATAACCGAGGCTAGGATGGGACGCATGGTTCAAAGAGGAAGACGCAGCGCGAGGGTTTCGGGGGATGAGCGGCAAGACGCAATTCTGGTGACCGCGGAGGCCCTCCTGGCCAGCCGTGCCTTTGACGACGTCTCCATCGAGGACCTGGCCCGGGGTGCCGGCATTTCGCGCCCCACGTTCTACTTTTACTTCCCCTCGAAAGACGCCGTGCTGCTGGCCCTGCTGGACCGGGTCATCACCGAGGTCGAGCACCGGGTGGGGCACCTGCCGCGCGATTTCGAGAGCGACCCCGCGGGTGCGTGGACCCGTTCCATCGGAATGTTCGTAGAGGTATTTGTCTCGCACCGCGCTGTGTCGACCGCCGCCATCGGTGCCCGCGCCCGCAACGACGAGGTGCGCGGACTCTGGTCCAGATCGATGCAGTCCTGGGTCGACTTCTCAAGCGACGTCATCCGTGCCGAACAGGCCCGCGGGGCCGCGCCGGCGGGCATCGACGCGCACGACCTCGCGGTGAGCCTGAACCTGATGAACGAACGGGTCATTACTGCTGCCCTTAATCGGGAGAGTCCCGCCATCGCGGAGACCGCCGCCCTGGACGTCCTGTCAACCATCTGGATCCGCAGTATTTACGGGTCCGACAACCCCGGCGGGCGCTAAGCCCGCGCCGAAAGGAAACCAGAATGCCCTCCATCAAGACGCTCACGGTGCTCGGCACCGGAGTGCTCGGCTCCCAGATCGCCTTCCAGGCCGCATTCCACGGTTTCGCGGTCACCGCCTACGACGTCGACGAGGACGCGCTTGCCAAGGCGCGGGACCGTTTCACCCGCCTGGCCGGCATCTACCGGGCACAGGTAGCGGGCGCGTCCGGGGGCAAGACCGAAGCAGCCCTGGCAAACCTCCGCCTCACCGCAGACCTCGCGGACGCCGTCGTCGACGCGGACCTCGTGATCGAAGCCGTTCCCGAACTGCTGGAACTCAAACGCGGCGTCTACCGCAAGCTCGCTGAGCTGGCACCGGCCAAGGCCATCTTTGCGACCAACTCCTCCACCCTGCTACCCAGTGACCTGAAAGACTACACCGGACGCCCGGACCGCTTCCTCGCGCTCCATTACGCCAACAACATCTGGGCGCAGAACATCGCCGAGGTCATGGGCACCGCGGAGACCGACCCGTCGGTGTACGCCGCCGTCGTCGACTTTGCCCGGAACAGCGGACTGGAACCGATCGAGATCAAGAAGGAGAAGGCCGGCTACGTCCTGAACTCGCTGCTGGTTCCGCTGCTGAACGCGGCCGCCGGACTGCTGCTGCAGGGTGTCGCTGACCCGCACACCATTGACAGGACCTGGCGCACCGCCACGGGGGCCCCGAGCGGACCGTTCCAGATCTACGACGTCGTTGGCCTCACCACCGCGTACAACATCGCCTCGGCCTCCCCGGATGCCGGTTCCCAGGCGTTCGCCCAGTACCTGAAGAAGCACTACATCGACCAGGGCAAGCTGGGCGTCGCCTCGGGAGAGGGCTTCTACAAGTACTGAGCCGCCGGGGGACCATTATTGCTGCTGCAGTTCGTCCCGTGGCATCCACGGTTGTGCCGGCTGGCTTGTTGGCTTCATGGCAGCGCGAATCTGGGCTGCGACCCGTTCTCCTTCGGAATACGCCCCATGGGTGCCGGCGGTTTCCGACGTATAGTCACCGGCGAAATGCAGCCAACCCACGGCGCGCTGGAGTTCGGGAAGGACGGATGCCCGTTCCGGGCTGAGCAGGGCGAAACAGTGCTGCCAGGTCTGGGCGTGCACGCCGAGCACCCGGCCGCGAAGCTCGGGAGCTGTCCACACCTACTTACGCTTTATTGATCCGACGGCGGTAAGTGCCGGCATGGTCTACCACCTCACCAATCGCAGGGCATACCTAAGCGCGGATTTACAGGATCTCTTCGGGAAGGGCACAGCTTCGCCGCTTAACTTAAGCGCATGCCCAGTACGACTACTACCCACTCCGGGGGCCTGATCGCCGAACCCCCCGGCGGACACGAGCCAGCAGGCGTGTCCGCGGGCGGTCGCGTGCCTGCTGTCCGGCCCGAGCGTGCTCCGGTTCCTACCTCCAACGGCATCGTGGTTCTCGATGTCGCGCTCCCGGTCTACAACGAAGAAGCGGCTCTGGAAACTGCGGTCCGGCGTCTGCATTCCTACTTGAAGGACAGTTTTCCGCACCGCTTTGTCATTACCATTGCGGATAACGCGAGCACGGACTCGACCCTGGAGATTGCCCACCGTCTTTGCGCTGAGCTCGGTGACGTGCGCGTCGTGCATCTAGACCGGAAGGGGCGCGGACGGGCGCTTCGGACGGTTTGGCTTGCCTCTGAGGCTGCAGTTGTGGCCTACATGGATGTTGATTTGTCGACTGATCTGGCTGCACTGGGGCCGCTTGTCGCACCCCTGCTGTCGGGCCATTCGGACTTGTCCATCGGGACGAGGCTGAACCGGAACTCACGCGTGGTCCGGGGGGCCAAGCGTGAGTTCATTTCCCGAAGCTACAACCTGGTTCTCCGGGGCTCCTTAGGCGCCCGGTTTTCAGACGCCCAATGCGGCTTCAAAGCTATCCGATCCGACATCGCCCGGGCCCTCCTGCCATACACCGTCGATGACGCATGGTTTTTCGACACCGAGCTTCTGGTCATCGCCGACCGGGCCGGATTGCGGGTGGCCGAAGTGCCGGTGGACTGGACTGACGACCCGGACTCGTCGGTTGATATTTTGCGAACTTCCATCGATGACCTGAAGGGGATCGTACGGATCGGGCGGGACATGATCACCGGACGCATCCCCGTCACCGAGCTGCGCGACGCCCTGGGCCGCAACGCCCCGGACAGAAGCAGCGGAGCTCTCCTGGGGCAAATGGTCCGCTTTGGTGTCATCGGGGCCTTATCAACCTTGGCCTACCTTGTACTCTTTTTGACACTCCGCACGATTGCCGATGCCCAGGCTGCGAATTTCGTGGCGTTGCTCATCACTGCCGTCGCAAACACGGCAGCCAACCGGTTGTTCACCTTCGGGGTCTCCGGGCGCTCGGGCGCCTTACGACATCAATTCCAAGGCCTCGCAGTGTTTGTTTTGGGCCTGGCACTGACGTCCGGAGCGCTGTTCTGGCTTCACTCCGAACACGAACCCTCCAGGGGTGTCGAAGTGGCGATCGTCGTCGGCGCCAACCTCCTGGCCACCTTGCTGAAATTTATCCTGTTCCGGTCCTGGGTTTTCAAACACCCACGCCGCCACCCCGCCGCGCCAGCCCCGCCGGGGCCCACTGATGCGCCCGCAGTCAAGTGAAAGACACCATGAGCACCGAATCCATCACCAACACCAGCCCCATACCGGACCCGTCCCGCGACGCATCCCGGCAGGCCGCGTCCGCCGCCCAGTGGAAGCGCCTGGCCTTCGGCGAGGGGCAACCCCGCTGGGTGCGGCCCTCCGCCGCGGCGCTGCTCCTGCTGACAGGGCTCATCTACTTGTGGAATCTGACGAACTCGGGTTATGCCAATGCCTTCTACGCAGCAGCCGTCCAGTCCGGGACAAAAAACTGGACGGCATTGCTTTTCGCATCCCTGGACCCGTCCAACGCCATCACTGTAGATAAACCACCGGCAGCTTTCTGGATCCCGGCCTTGTTGGGCAGGATCTTCGGATTCAGTTCCCTCACCATGCTCCTGCCCGAAGCCGTTATGGGAATCGCATCCGTGGGGCTGCTCTACCTCGCCGTGAAGCGGGCGGCCGGACCGGCCGCAGGTCTTCTCGCTGGAGCCGCACTCGCCGCTACACCCGTCGCTGCCCTCATGTTCCGCTTTAACAACCCCGACGCCATGATGGTTTTCTGCCTGATGGCCGCTGCTTGGATGACGACGACGGCCATCCAAAAGGGCAGCCCCGCCTGGCTCTTCTGGGCAGGAACCTTTGTGGGCATGGCCTTTCTAAGCAAGATGCTCCAAGGATTCATGACTGTCCCCGCTTTCGGACTCGCCTACCTGATAGCGGCCCCGGTTTCCCTGAAGAAGAGGTTTCAGCACCTGCTCGCCGCCGCCGGCGGTATCACGGTTGTCACCGGAGCCTACGCGCTGGTATTCCAGCTCTTCCCGGTCTCGGCCCGGCCATACATGGCCGGTTCCCAAACTAATTCACTTTGGGAACTCGTCTTCGGCTACAACGGACTCAGCCGCATCCTCGGTCGCGGCGCCGGGAGGTCCGGTGGCGGTGTGGCACCGGATTTCGCCGGTAATCCCGGGGCCGCGGGCGGCTTCCCCGGCGCAGCCGGGGGTGGGGGCGGATTTTCCTTCGGGGGCCCTCCGGGCGTCCTCCGCCTGTTCGGAGGAGAGTTCAGCGCGGAAGTGGCATGGCTGCTGCCCGCGGCAATCGTCCTTCTCGTCGCCACGCTGTGGTTTATGCGGCGACTGGCGAGAACAGATATTGTCCGCGCGGCACTAATCATGTGGGGCACTTGGCTGCTTACAACCGCGGCTGTTTTTTCGTTCATGAGCGGCACAATCCATGCCTATTACACTGTCGAACTTGCTCCCGCTGTGGCTGCCGTAATCGGTATCGCCGGAGTCCAACTCTGGAGGCAACGGTCCATGGCCGCAGTCCGGGCTGTCCTGGTGTCGGCCCTATTGCTCACGGCAGCCTGGTCTTTCCTCCTTCTCTCCAACAGCCCAGGCTGGCTCCCGTGGCTCCGTTGGACCGTGCCCGCCGTCGGCATACTCAGCGCGGCCCTCATCGCGGCCGGTCCCGTCCGGACCGCGCGCGCCGGTGTTGCGGCGGCAGTGCTGGCTCTCGTTTCTGCAGGCCTTGGCACGGGTGCATGGACTCTCGCGACGGCGGCAACCGGCCATACCGGCGGCTCTCCTTCTTCCGGGCCGGCCTCCGCGGCCAACAACCAAACAATGGGACTGGCCGGCATCAGCAGCCCGAACGTCGCCGGCGGCCGCGGCGGGGCAGCACGCGGACGTCCCGACTTCCGTGCCCCGGCCAACTTCGAACCGGGGGGAGCACCCGGAGGTTTGGCGGATGCTGCCCCTAGCGACCCGGCACTGAATGCACTGCTGCAAAAGGAATCGACAACATGGTCCGCCGCTACCATCGGGGCGAACAGCGCCGCCGCTCTTGAGCTTGGTTCCAATACGTCAGTCATGGCCATCGGCGGGTTCAGTGGCACTGATCCTTATCCGACGCTGGACCAGTTCAAACAAATGGTGTCCGCAGGACAGATAGCCTATTTCATCCCCGGCAGGCCTTTCGGGGGCCCCGGAACGCCTCAAGGAACAGCGGGCGCCCGGCCGCAGGACAGCGGCCCGGGTGCCGGAGCCGGGGGTAATAATGGGGCTGGACGGTCCGGAGCGGGCGGCACTTCCTCGGCCATCACCCAATGGGTCCAAGCGACATTCCCGGCCACAACGGTCGGCGGGAGCACCGTCTACCAGCTGCGCAAATAGCAAAAAATTCCGGACCGTACCGGGAATGACAGGGACGACTCTCTGCACGGCGGCGAGATAACAGCCGGTTCAAAGCTTCGGCATAGGTTCCACGTTTATCGTTACCGACTGTGGACGAACCAAAACCCCAGCGGCCTGACCGACAGTCATCCAGGATCGGCCGCGGCCGCCACGGATCCAGGGCGTTTCGCCGCCGCCGTGCGCTCATACTGGGGGCGTGCGCCGTTCTTCTTGCCGTGGCAGTTCCCGTCAGCGTCCACGTGGCGGCGCAGGCCCGATCAACACCCACCGTGGGGTCGGGCAGCACGACGACGACGGTTTCGGGCCAGAAGCCGGCTCCACCAGCGAAAGCTGCGTCCGGGGCGTCCGGGGCGTCCGCCGTCATCGACGCTGCCCTGGACGCCACGATTAACGGCATCATCGACGCCCACCCGGAGTATCAAATCGGGGTGGCGCTCATGGAGATACCGGCCGGGGCTGCCAGCGATCAAGTCCACCTGTACGGTGTCGAGGAACCATTTGAGGCTGCCAGCACCGCCAAAGTCCTGGCAGCCGAAGCGTATTACCACCTTGTTGAAACCGGCGAAGCATCGCTGAACGAGCCCCTGGGGGCCTATCCCGCGTCCTTTCAGCTGCAGGCAATGATCCAACAAAGCGACAACGACTCCTGGTCGCTGATCATGGACGCCGTCGGCCACCAGGAGCTGACCGACTACGCCAGTTCTTTGGGCGTACAGTACGACCCGGAAAGCAACACGCTCACCCCCGCGGACATGGCCCACATCCTCGCGGGGCTCTACTCCGGGAGCCTGCTCAATGCCGCGGACACCTCACAGTTGTTATCCACCATGCAGAACACGAACGATGAAACTCTCATCCCGGCCGCAGTTCCCGCAGGCGTCACGGTTTACCACAAGTACGGGGAGCTTGACGGGGAACTTCACGATGCCGCGGTCCTGGCCAAGGACGGACACGCCTACACCCTGGTGGTCTACACCAAGGGTGAAGACTTAGGCAGCGTCCCCGAGCGCACCGACATCATCCGTCAGGTGACAGCGGCAGTGGCAGACGCCCTCTTCCAGGCTCCCTGATTCACTGGCCCGGAACGTTTCCTGCGTCCTGCACCAGGAGTCCCGCCCACCATCGCGCGGCTATTCTCACTGACCCGACGGGCTGCGTGCCCACGGCACCCCCTCGGGGAAGGTAAGCAGTCCGCCCAAGTCAAGGGAATTTCGCTCGTCACGGCCTGCAGTTCCGGGACCCTCCCCCTGGCCGGTGCCGGTGCGGGCGTCGGGTTGCAGGGCCGTATGGCTTGGGCAGGCGAGGTTGTAGTCAAAGGATGCGGTGGTGAACTGGGTCTGCGTCACGGTCCCACCGGGTGTGAGCGGATCAGCCCCGCAGTTAGCCTCCGCGGACGCAGGGGAGTCTGCACCAGCGATCCAGTCATCGAGTTTGTTCAGGTTGCTGCCGACATCAATGACGCCAGCGATTTCGCCGAACTGGTAACCGGTGGAGTAGATTCCAACCTGTGCGCCGATGCCCTCCAAGTAGGCCGTCATTCCCTCCAGAACGGCCGCGTTCGCCCCGGAGTCTGACGACCAGCTGTTCAAGGTTTCTACATCCAGCCACCACAAACGGTGCGCCGGGTCCGGGACACCACGATGAATGACGTCCTCAAAGGCCAGCCCATAGCCGTAGACGTACGCGCAGGCCGCAGTAGCGGTTCCGGCGCACACCCCATACGGATTGTTGATCTGGTTCCCGTTGTAGACGTTTGACGTGGGCCACCAAGATCCGCCGGCGCCCGGATTTGCGGTATTTACGTACACCGGAACGTGGTTGCCGGCCGGGCCTCCGGGGGTGCCCGTGGCCCAAGCCAGCTGTGCGGCTAAACAGGGGTTGGTCGTGTCCGGAAGGCCGCCGTTCACCCCCACGACAGCGAAGCCCGGAAGTTCCGGCATTTCCGCGCCGCACTGCGGCCAGGAGATGTCTATCCCGGAGGCAGCGGCGACCGGTGGAAGAGCCCCGGGGGAGTTGTCTGCCCGCGCCGGCCCGACCTGCCACCCCAACAACAGGCAACCAACGGCCAAAAGGCACGAACCGACAAAAATTATTGCGTTTCTCAAAACTTCGCCTTAGTTCTTCCACTGGCTACAACGGGTACCAGTATTTGCCGGGTAGGCCCGTCGTCCGAGTCGGCTGGCTGGCTGATTGTTCGGAACTGCGGGGCATGGACTTCCCTACGAGCAACTGCGTGGGTGGCTCGGCTGCGGCGCCGTCGTGGCTTGTACCGAGGGAATGGCGCTCGGCGATGCCCCATCGCTGGGTATCCGGTTCTGACGGGTTCGGCCTTGTACACCATTTAGGTTCTGGAACTGGCTCCTGCCGGGCCAGCTCTGTCCCGCGCCGGCGCTTCATCGGACGTGTGCGAATCTCCTCTTTGAATTTTGCTTGACCGCCGCGGATGACCAGCGTCGCGTATGGCATGCGGGAATCCTATGGCCCTTTGCTCCGAACTTCCCGAGAACTAACTGATTCCCTGTAACGCGGATGGGATACCTACGTTCAAGGGAACCGCCCTCCGAGGCAGCGCTCCGTGTGCAGGAAGTTTTGCAGAAAATCCTTGACCGAATTACTAAACCGGTTTAGTCTTACTTTACTGAACCGGTTTAGTGACCCAGATCATAGGAGGTGTTGGGCTTGGCGGGTGCCACGATCAGCGACGTCGCCAGCGCGGCAGGCGTCAGCAAGGGCGCTGTTTCGCTTGCCCTGAACGGTCAGCCGGGCGTCGGCGAGGAAACGCGGAAGCGGATCCTCGCTGCAGCGAAGGCTCTCGGATGGACCCCCAGCCTCCGAGCCAAGGGGCTCGCGTCCGCACGCGCCTACGCTATCGGCCTGATACTGGCACGAGACCCGAAGCTGTTGGGTACTGATCCGTTTTTCGCAGGATTCATCGCCGGGATCGAAACCGTCCTGGCGGAGCACGAGTACACTCTCGTGCTCACGGTCGCCGCGGATGAGACAGCGGAACGAAAGAGTTACCGGAAGCTCTCTGCGGGCAGGGTGGATGGGTTCATCCTCACGGACCTGCTCCTCGATGACCCGAGGATTGGGCTGTTGGAGGAACTCAAACTCAAAGCCGTGACCCTCAACCGGCCGGACATCGAATCTCCCTTCCCGGCCGTCAGCATGAACGGCACGGAAGGATTCACAAAGGCGGTTGAACACCTCGTAGCCCTCGGGCATACCCGCATTGCCCATGTCGGTGGACCCTTACGCTACGTGCACGGAAGGGGCCGATACGACGCATGGAAGGACGCACTCCAGGCAGCCGGCCTCAAGAGCGACCTCTTCATTGAGTCTGACTTCACGGCCCCAGGCGGCGCCGACAGCACCGAACGTCTCCTCGCAATGGACGACCGGCCGACGGCGATCGTCTATGCGAACGACCTTATGGCTACGGCAGGCCAGTCCGTGGCGCAGGCTCGGGGTTACTGCGTCCCGGATGACCTCTCGATCACCGGTTATGACGATGCCGAGTTCGTTCGGTATCTGAACCCTCCGCTGACCACAATTTCTGCCGATCCGCTGCGTTGGGGCCACGAGGCGGCACACGCCATGCTTGCCCTGTTTGACGGCAGCCATGACGGGCAGGACGTCCGCCTGCCTCCGCCGGAACTGATCATTCGGGGTTCGACCGGGCCGGCACCCGACCGCTGATCCCACCTGTGAGGCAGCAAATCACTTCGCACCACATACACAATCTCGTTCATTAAAACCAAGTATTAGGAGACGCAATGAAGCGTGGAAAAAACCATGCCCGGATTCTGTCGATAGCCGCCATGGCCGTGCTCGGCACTACCCTCGCCGCATGTGGCGGAGGGGGAGCCACCGGCACCGGAGGCGCAGGTTCCGCGACAACGGCCAAGGGCCCAATTAAGATCTGGTACTCGAACAACGCCGCAGAGGTGAAGTGGGGCAAGGACATGGTCGCCGCCTGGAACTCCGCCCACCCCGACGAACAGATCGACGGGCAGGAAATCCCTGCCGGGAAGAGCAGCGAGGAAGTTATCGGCGCCGCGATCACCGCCGGCAACGCACCATGCCTGGTGTTCAACACGTCCCCGGCCGCAGTGCCTCAGTTCCAGAAGCAGGGCGGGTTGGTCCCGCTGGATTCCTTTCCGGACGGTGCACAGTACATCAAGGACCGCACCGGCGACCTGGCGGATCAGTACAAGTCCTCAGACGGAAAGACCTACCAGCTGCCATGGAAGTCCAACCCGGTGGTCCTGTTCTACAACAAGGACCTGTTCAAAAAGGCCGGCCTGGATTCGGAGAACCCGAAGCTCTCCACCCAGTCTGAGGTCCTGGACACAGCTCGCAGCCTGGTCAAATCCGGTGCGGTCCAAACGGCGATCTGGCCTTCCCCCTCGAGCGATTTCTACCAGCCGTGGTTTGACTTCTATCCCTTCTATGCCGCATCAAGCCAGGGATCGCAGCTGGTGAAGGACGGCAAGTCCACCTTCAACGACGACCAGGGCAAGCAGGTCGCCACTATGTTCCAGACGCTGTACAAGGAAAAGCTTGCCTCGGCTGAGGCTTACCAGGGCGATTCCTTCGCGGAAGGCAAATCCGCGATGGCGCTGGCTGGCCCGTGGGCGATCGCAGCCTACAAGGACAAGGTGAACTGGGGTGCCGTGCCGGTGCCCGGTCCGCAGAAGCAGGACAAGTCCTATACATCCTCCGACGCCAAGAACGTCGCCATGTACTCTGCCTGCAAAAACCAAGGCACAGCGTGGGATGTGATGAAGTTCGCCACCAGCCAGGACGAGGACGGCAAGTTGCTGACCGAGACGGGCCAGATGCCGATGCGCAAGAACCTGACCACAACCTACTCGGATTACTTCGCAAAGAACCCCGCCTATACCCAGTTCGCCGACCAAGCGTCCCGGACCGTGGAAGTTCCCAACGTTTCCAACTCAGTCCAGATCTGGCAGACCTTCCGGGACGCCTGGTCCAAGTCCGTGATTTTCGGCAACCAGAGCATAGATGACGCCTTCAAGGGCGCCTCGGACAAGATCGACCAACTGGCCGGGCAAAAGTAGGCTGCCATGACCAGGCCAGGATCAACAGGCGCTCCCCTCCAGGTCTCGAACCTGGAGGGGAAGGGCCCGAAGGGTCAACGGAAACGCCCGGCACTGCTCGGCGCCCAACCCCTCGGCTTGCTCTTCAGCGCCCCTTACGTGCTCTATGTCCTTGGCGTGCTGGCATTTCCCTTGGGATATGCCGTCTACATTTCACTCCACCAGTTCTATTTCACCGCCCCGGGCGTGCAGGTAGACAGGCCCTTCGTAGGCTTGGATAACTACGTGACAGTCCTGTCCGACCCGCAGGTGCAGCGGTCGTTCATTAATATCGGGATCTTCCTGGTCATTAACGTCCCCCTGACGGTCGGACTCTCCCTAGTCCTGGCCAACGCACTAAACAGGGTGCAGAAACTTAGGACATTCTTCCGCGTCAGCTATTACGTTCCCTACGTGACGGCCAGCGTCGCCGTGGTCGGCGTCTGGTTGTTCCTGTTCCAGCAGAACGGCCTGGTTAACTCCCTGCTCGGCCCGCTGGCACCCAACCCGTCCTGGCTCGTGAACTCGTGGCTGGCGATGCCCACCGTCGCGTTGTACGTGACATGGAAACAACTGGGCTTCTTCATCCTGCTCTACTTGGCTGCGCTGCAGAACATCCCGGATGAACTCTACGAATCAGCCTCCGTGGACGGCGGCAACAAGTGGATCCAGTTCTGGAATATCACCGTTCCCGGCGTCCGGTCGGCAAGTGTCCTGGTGACCCTTCTGGCCACCATCACCGGTGCCAATCTCTTCACCGAGCCCTACCTGCTCACAGGCGGGGGAGGTCCCGACGGAGCCTCCGCCTCGCCGGTGTTCCTCATGTACCAGAAGGGAATCCTGCAAGGCAACCCGGACGTCGCTGCGGCACTCGGCGTCGTTCTGGTAATCGGCGTCCTGCTGGTCACCCTGATCCAAAAGCGCCTTGTCGGCGGAAAAGAGGATTAACGTGGCACTTGATAATGTCCCGCGCACCGCGGCCGGAGAGCCAGCCCAGGCCAAGCAAAACGAGGCAAGCGTCGGGAAACGCGCCCATCTGGGCGTCGGCAGCTTCATCCTGCTCGCCCTCGGTGCGTTCGTCTTCCTGTTTCCCTTCTACTACATGTTTATCGGCTCGCTGCAAACCAGCCCGGATACCTCTGTCGCCGGCGCTTTTCCCAACCCGGCCAACCTCACGCCGGAAAACTACGCCAACATCAACGGCTCCATTAACTTGCTCACCGGCCTGGCCAACTCCGGTATCTTCACCGGCGGCGTCATCTTGGGCACGGTGCTCTTCGGGATCCTCGTCGGATATGCCTTGGCCCAGATGCAGTTCCGCGGCCGCGGCGTCGTCTTCGGCATGTTGCTGCTGGTCCAGATGGTCCCGTTCCAGCTCCTGCTGATCCCGCTGTACGTGATGATCGTGCGCGACTACGGGCTCTCGGACAACTACCTGGGAATGATCCTGCCGTTCGCGATCAACTCCACCGCTGTGTTCGTTTTCCGGCAATACTTCCTGCAGTTGCCCTCAACCCTGTTCGAAGCGGCCCGGATCGACGGAGCCAGCGAACTGAGGATCCTATGGCAGATCGCCATCCCCCTCGTCCGCCCGGCCATTGTCACAGCGATCCTGCTGACCTTCATCGGCCCTTGGAATGAGTTCCTCTGGCCATTCCTGGTCACCAAGGACGCCGCCATGCAGCCGCTCGCGGTGTCGCTGGCCAACTACATCTCCAACATCGCCGCCACGGCGGCCAATCCCTTCGGGGCAATTCTCGCCGGCGCCTGCGTCCTGGCAGCACCCGCCGTCGCCCTGTTCATCTTCTTCCAACGCCAATTCATTTCGACCAATATCGGCTCCAGCGTAAAGGGCTAACAACCAATGACTTCCACAGCATCGCGACTTCCCACTGTCCCATTCAAACTCACCCGCGCCGGGGTCATCATGACTCCCGAAGAAGGCAACGAGTTCGAAGCCGAGGGGGTGTTGAACCCCGCCAGCGGCCGAACACCCGACGGCGAGCTGTACCTGTTGCCGCGTCTCGTCGCCAAAGGCAACGTCTCCCGCGTGGGACTGGCCAAGGTGCTCATCGGCGATGACGGCGTTCCCGACGGCGTCGAGCGCGAAGGCGTCGTCCTGGCCCCTGATGAAGGATGGGAACGCGGCGTAAATAACGCCGGCACTGAAGACCCGCGCGTCACCTGGGTTCCGTCCCTCGGCAAACACCTGATGACCTACGTCGCGTACGGGCCGCTGGGGCCCCGCCTTGCCCTCGCCTGGTCCGAGGACCTGCGCACCTGGCACCGGCTCGGACCGGTTCATTTCGAGTACCAGGCCGACCTGTCCATGGACCTGAACCTCTTCGCCAACAAAGACGCTGTGTTCTTCCCGGAACCGGTCAACGACCCCGACGGGATCCCGTCCTACGCACTCTTGCACCGCCCAATGTGGGACCTGGGCTGGATCCGTGAGGGTGAAGGCGAACACCTCCCTGCCGGGATCACCGATGGCCGCCTCGGCATCTGGATCTCCTACGTGCCGGCCGCCGACGTCGAAAAGGACATCCGCAACCTCGTCCACCTGCGCCACCACAAACTGGTGGCCATGAGCGAGTTCCCATTCGAGAACCTCAAGATCGGCGGCGGTCCCGCCCCGATCCGAATTGACGAAGGGTGGCTACTGATCTACCACGGGGTGACCGGAACCATTGAAAAGTCTTCCTTCGACCACCAACAGAACGTCAACTACGCTGCGGCCGCCATGATCCTGGACGCGCAGGACCCCTCGACAGTGATCGCGCGCAGCCACGAGCCCCTGCTGGCCCCCGAAACGGACGATGAAAGGTCCGGCATAGTCCCCAACGTCGTTTTTCCCACGGCGATCGAAAAAATAGGCGAGCAATTGTTCGTGTTCTACGGCATGGCTGACTCAAAGATCGGCGTCGCGCGGCTCGACCGCGTCTGAAAACCAAGCCCCTCCCCGGATTCCAGGAGCCACGATGACCCGTGCCAGCACCCGCCAACGTTCCAGATACGCCCCTGTTGCGTCTCTTGCAGCAGTATCACTCCTACTGACTGGGGCCGGAGCCGCAAGCGCGGCTCCACCGTCCCCGTCCGCGCCCCCGACCGTCGGCACGCAGGCACCACTGACCAACCTGTCCCACCTGAATTTCCTGCTGGACAGTGTCCCGCTGCACGCCGTCGACGGCCACACCACTTACCAGCTGGACGAACGCCCAACCGCCCAGGCACCGTGGACCTATGCCAACAAGAACGACGACGGCAGCTACACCCGGGTCGGCGGCGGAACCAAAGACGCTGCCACCGGCTACTGGACCCAGGGGGCCTTCAACGCCGACGACATAGCCCGCACCGCCGTCGTCTATCTTCGCCACTGGCAGCAGACCGGCGACACTACCAGCCGGGACCATGCCTTCGAGGTGCTGCGCGAACTGACATACCTGCAAACCTCCTCCGGACCGAACGCCGGAAACGTCGTCCTCTGGCAACAGCCGGACGGGTCACTGACACCGAGCGCGAAGCCTGCCGAACTGCCCGATCCCAGCGACTCGGCAGAGTCGTACTGGCTCGCGAGGACCGTTTGGGCCCTGGGGGAGGGCTACGCGGCGTTCAAAGTAGCCGATCCACAGTTCGCAGCGTTCTTGAAGGCGAGGCTTGACCTCGCTGTGGCGTCCTTGAACAAGCAGTCCCTGGCCAAGTACGGAACCTATGACATCGCGGACGGTGACAAGGTGCCGGCCTGGCTCATCACGGGCGGAGCCGACGCCTCAGCCGAAGCAGTGCTGGGACTCACCGCCTACACCCAGGCTGCCACGGACGACGGAGTCGCCGCGACGGCTCTCCGGGAGCTCACCGAAGGCGTGGCTGCCATGTCATCCGGCTCCGTGCGGCAATGGCCTTTCGGAGCAATCCTGCCCTGGAACCAGTCACGGACCCTGTGGCACGCCTGGGGCGGGATGACCGCTGCCGCCGTCGCGGGCGCCTCACCCGTCCTCAACCGTCCCGACCTGCTGACCGCTGCCGTGCGGGACTCCGCCCAGTTCACGCCCCAACTGCTTGCCGCCGGCGGTCCGGACAATGCTTGGAGCCCGGTCCCCGGCGAAGCACAGATCGCCTACGGAGTGGACTCCCGGGTCGAAGGACTCGTCGCAACAGCCCGGGCCGCCCACGCACCCGGCCTGCTCGACGTCGCAGCCGTGACCGCCGGCTGGTACTTCGGGGCCAACCGCAGCGGCAAACCCGCTTACAACCCGGCCACCGGAACCGCTATTGACGGCATCGAAACCGACGGCCGCGTCAATCCCAACTCCGGGGCGGAGTCCACCATCCACACCCTGCTCTCCAGGCTGGCCCTGGACGCCAACCCGGAGCTCAAGGCCAAGGCCCTTGGCATCAACCACACCGTGGGGACCGACGGGCTCAAAGTGGCTGAAGCCGAATCAGGGGCCGTAACCGGCGGCCAAGTCGTCAAACCTGCCTCCGCCTGGACCGGCGAGGCCAACTGGTCCGGGGGAGCCTACGTGGCCCTCAACGCCGGCGGTACGTTGCGGATTCCGGTGCCGGCAGCCGACCAGCCACAGAACATCTACCCCATCGTCAACCAGCTCCCGAACCCTGCCGGGACAACGTCCTGGACCTCCGGGGACACCGTACTTGGCACCACCGCCAACGGCGGGGCAGGGGAGCAGGGCATCACGGCGGCCCCCGGAAAGCTCTCCCCGCTTTCCCTCGACAAGGCCCTGCCAGCCCATCGAGACAGCGTTCTCGCCACGGCCGGCAGCAACGTCGCCATCGACGGGGTGCTGGTGCAGCCACAGATTTCCTCCGTCAGCGTTTCGGGCCTGTCCGGTGAGCGCACGCTGTTCATCAGCGCGGCCAGCACAAGCGTTGACCGGAAGATTGACGTGCCACAGGGCTTTCACCTCAGCCAACAGGCCTACGATGCCAGCGGCCGCGCCCTGCCCCCGACCGCAGACCAGAACGGCGCGGATCACGCAGGTCGCGTCTCTGTCGCGCCAGGGGGCTTCACCTGGGTTTCCATCGACCAAAACTGACCAACACCCCACCCTTCTTTCACAGCAGGCCCGGCCATCCCCGTCCGGGCCTGCCCCAACGACAGGCAACGCCACCATGCAGAAGATCACCACAGCCGCACTGCGCGAGACTTATGAAAAAGCGCTCACGTTCAGCAACCCGCTGACCGACACCATCTCGACAGACCAGTTCTCGGCCGAATATCCCGACCGGCCCGAATGGGTGGTAGGACCTTTCCAGAAGGACGACTCGCTGACGTTCCGGCAGGAGACGGACTGGGCCGACCCGACAGGAATCGGCTGGACCTCAGATTCGATCTTCAACCCGTCTCTCATGGTTCGAGACGGCAGGCTCTACCTTTTCTACCGGGCCTCACCGCGCAAGGAATCCATCTCCAGCCGGATCGGGGTCGCAGTCTACGATTCGGAGGCAGGGTGGCAGGACAATTCCGCCAACCCCGTCATCTACCCAACGCAGGACAACGAAATCCTCGGTTGCGAAGATCCAAAAATATACGCGGCCAACGGGCGCTACTACATGTTCTACAACGGGATCTGGACCATCGACCGGAACGGGGACCAAGCCACCGGCGATGACCCGGATGTATACCCCCTCGGGGACGTTGGCTGTGACATCAATTTGGCCGTCTCCGATGACCTCATCAATTGGGAAAAGCTCGGCCTTGCGGTCCCGCACGAGATCTCCCGCTACTGGGCCAAAGGGGCTGTTATCCCCCGCAACGCCCGCGGCGAGGCGGTCAAGCTCGGCGGACACTACCTGATGTACCTGTCCGAAGGATGCGGAGGCACCACTCACGTGGGCCGTTCCACGGACATGGTCAACTGGACGTTCGAGCCCCAGGACTACCTGGACCTCGGCCCGCTGGGCGGCTCCCTCCACGAAGTGGCCTGCGCCATCGTCGAAGACGACGGATCCAAGCTGGTCCTGGACTTCTTCTACGGCGACGCCGATGGACAATTCGCCGCAGCCCAGGCCCTCTACGACACGAACGCACCTTTCACCCAAAAGGCACTCTACCTGGGCGGTTCCCTCGCGTGGGGCGGCTTGCTCAAATTCAGCGGAAGCTGGATGTTTGCCCAGGGGTGGGACGCCCCATCTGGGTCCAGGGAGATGTACTTCTACCGTGCCGACGGCAACCAGTAATCCCCTCCACCACGCCAACATCCCCAGATAAGGCAGAAATCATGATTGAGACGACCCGTCTCACTGACGGATGGGTGCTGCGCACGACGATCCCGGCCGATGACGCTCCCGATGGAGCAGCCGCCTGGAGGCTCCCTGCGTCCGTACCTTCGGTTGTTCACACCGTACTCCTGGATCATGGGCTCATCCCCGACCCGTACGCCGGTCAAAACGAGGACACCCAACACTGGATCGGCCGCAGCGAATGGGAGTACGCAACTACTTTCGAGCACGACGGGGCCAGGCACCGCCCTACCGAGCTGGGCTTCGAAGGACTGGACACCGTGGCCGTCATCCGCCTCAACGGCGTGGACCTGGCGCACACCTTCAATCAGCACCGCAGCTACACCGTCGACATCACTGACCATGTCAAAGCCGGCATCAATACCCTGGCCCTGATATTCAAGGACGTTCGCGCCCATGCCGAGCTGGTCCGCGCGGAGGCCGGGGAACAGCCCAATGAAAATCCAGAACCCTTCCAATACGTCCGCAAATCCGCTTGCAACTTCGGGTGGGACTGGGGACCAAACCTGGTCACCGCCGGCCCCTGGAAACCGGTCAGCATCCGCCGGTACACCACTGCCCGCTTTCAGTCGGTCCGCCCGTCCATCACCACCAGAGTCAAGCCAGCCCAAGTCGGCACCACGCCCACCCACGGGAGCGCTCGGGTCGAGGTAAACGTCGATCTGCTCCGGGCCCCGGGCATTCACAGTGGGCTGCCTATCGAGCTCGCACTGACCGTCGGCGTGAACGGGACCACGAGGACCGTCCCCATCATCCCGGACTCAATCTCCGCTACCGTCGTCCTCGAATTGGACGAGGTGGAATTGTGGTGGCCCCACGACTTGGGCGCTCAGCCTCTCTCCCGGCTTGCAGTTTCCCTGCAGATGGGACACCAGACCCTCGACACCTGGTCCAAGGACGTCGGCTTCCGGGACTTTGAACTCAAGACTGACCGGGACGAAAACGGAACCGCCTTTGTCTTTGCCGTGAATGGCATCGACATCTTTGTCAAAGGCGCCAACTGGATCCCCGATGACTGCTTTCCGTCCCGCATCACTGAGGACCGCCTGCGGGAGCGCATTTCCCAAGCCATTGGGGCGAATATGAACCTCCTCCGGGTCTGGGGCGGTGGGGTGTATGAGTCAGACGACTTCTACGACCTGTGCGACCGGATGGGCATTCTCGTCTGGCAGGACTTCCTCTTCGCCTGCGCCGGCTACCCCGAGGACGGTCTACTCTACGATGAGGTCGCCGGTGAGGTCCGGGACAACGTTGTCCGGCTGATGAGTCATCCAAGCCTCGTAATCTGGAACGGCAACAATGAATGCATCTGGGGATACGAGGACTGGAACTGGAAAGCCCAGCTGGACGGGCGCGGCTGGGGATGGCGTTACTACGCCGAACTCCTGCCTGACCTCATTGCCGGGCTGGATCCCACCCGCCCTTATTGGCCCGGTAGTCCCTATTCGGGAAACCCTGAACTGCACCCGAACGACCCACAGCACGGCACCGTGCACATTTGGGACGTGTGGAACCAGGAAGACTACCTGGACTACGCACAGTGGAACGCCAGGTTCGTTTCCGAATTCGGTTTCCAGGGCCCGCCCAACTGGTCCACCCTGGCCCGGACACTGGAGCCCGCCGACCTGGACCTCGACGCCCCAGCCTTCCTCAACCACCAAAAGGCCCAGGACGGGACCACGAAACTGCAGCGCGGACTTGCCGCGCACCTGCCCGACCCAGCGGATTTCGTTGACTGGCACTTCCTGACCCAGGTCAACCAGGCCCGCGCCGTCCGGTTCGGCATTGAACACTTCCGCGCCGGGTCGCCCGTGTGCGCCGGGTCCATCGTCTGGCAACTCAACGACTGCTGGCCCGTCACGTCATGGGCCGCCGTCGATGGCTATGGACAGCTCAAGCCGCTCTGGTACGCCATCAGGGACGCGTACCGGCCACGGCTGGCGACGGTCCAGCAGCGCGGCAGCGAGCTCGTCGTTGTCCTGGTGAACGACACAGCTGACCCTTGGAGGGGAACACTGAGCCTGGAGTTGATCAGCACGGACGCCGCCACGGACGTCACCGCTCAACGCCTGAAAGTGATGGCATCCCATCTCTACGATTTCGACGTCGAAGCACGCGCCACGGCGGACATCAGCCTGCCAAACGATGTCGGCCGGAGTGATTTCCCATTGACCGAGGTCCTCGTCATCCGCGGCGAGGGGATAGGGCCCGGGGACCGCATCCTTCATTTCCATGCCGAGGACAAGGACCGCCTCACTGAACCTGCGCGAGTTGCCGCCTCAGCCGTGAAGACACACGACGGGGTGGCTGTGACGGTCACGGCCCACACTGTTGTCCGCGACCTTGTCTTGCAAGCGGACCGCATGGACCCCGGCGCCACAGTGTCCGAACAGTGCATTTCCCTGCTTCCCGGGGAAAGCCACACCTTCCGTGTCACAACATCCACCATCGAGCAGGACGCTGAAGAACTCGAGCGATGGACCCTGCACCCGGTTCTGCAAGGTGTAGGCCTTACAGCATCCGGCATCCATGCTCACGAAGGATAGCCAAGGTCAGGCGGCGAAGAGCACCATGCACGTGGAGCACCGGCATAGACGCCCCGATCACGGTGCTCGCTGGCTGGCAAATGAATGAAAGGGTTGTGCACTTGCCTTTCAGCGTTTTGCGGTAGCCAGCTTCGATCTCACCCGTACGAGGGGAGCGTTTTGGTTTTGGGGCTGCGGTATTGCTTCCAGGGCGAACTGGTCGATGGCACCGGGCCGGAAGATGAGGCATTCAGTTGAGCCGCCGAACTGGAAGTAGCCCAGTTCGTCGCCTTTCTTCACGTGGTGTCCCGGCACGATGTCCGGGTCGATGACGCACGAGGAGACTTCGATCATGCCGACGGGGACGAAGGCCATCAGGCCGATCGCAGGGTCGTCGGCCTGGATCAGGATGATCGCCCGGGCGGCCACGTGGGCCAGGTAGGCCTGTGAGAATCTGGAGTCGACCGCATTGGCACCCTCCGACTCCGCCTCGGAAAAGTAGGTGCCGTCCTTGAGGTAGGCGCGCACGATAGTCCCTGCGACAGGTGCGTGCCACCGGTGGTAGTTCAGTGCGCTCAGGAAGGCCTGATAGACCGTCCCGCCGACGAAGTCATCCACTGAGTCGTCGCGGGCGAGCAGGTCATCGAGGGAGTATGGCTGGTTCTTGACCCAGAACCGGCTCTGCCGTTGTACGTCGGAGCTGATCTTGTAGGGGGTGGATTCGCAGGCACTGACGATGACCTTGTCGTCGTCTGCGTCAGCAACGGGCCTGGACGTCGAGGTGAGTCGACGGGAGAAGAAGTCGTTCCACGACGTGAACCCCCAGTGCTCGGCATGGGGATCATGTTCGTAGTCACTTATCCCGACGGCCTGCTGGGCCTTCTCCGACATCCATCCGGACGGGGAATCGTTCAGCACGTACAGCGACTCCGGACTGGTGAGAAAAGTGCACCAAGCGTCCAGGACCTTGCGGAACATGGCGACGATCCGGGGGTCGCGGTGGGCAGCGAAGCCGGCCTCGGTTCCCATGGTCCAGTCTAGGATTGCCGTCAATGGGGTAGTGACCATTCCCCCTTCGCTGAACTCCGGGGCCATTGTCAGGACTTCGTTGATAAGCCGCAGCATTTGATCGACGCTGGTGAGGTGCCGTTTGCGGTACGGTTTGGATTTCGGAACCTGTTCGATCATCTCGGTCATGTAAAGGCGGACCACAGGATCGCTGGCGATCAATTCCTGGAATTCGACGATCACCGGATGCAGTGGCGAATCTTCCGGGCGCGCTTCTACTCGTTCCCGATGACCGGCAAGCCAGTCTTCAAGTTCGTCCTGTTCTGGCAGCCAGCCCCCTGGGCGCGAGATTCCGTGGAATGAATTCTTAGCGGTCATGTTGCAGAGCCTACTCCTGCTGTTCAAATCCACTCTTTCTTCTTAAAGCTCAGGTACAGCCCTGCAGAGGCAACGATGATCAGTGTCAAGGAGAGGGTGAGGCCAAGCGGGGACTGGAAACCCAGGAACGGCACATTTTGGCCGAAGAACCCTGTAACGGCGGTAGGGACGGCGATAATGGCGGCCCAGCTGGTGACCTTCTTCATGACCAGGTTCATGCGGTTGCCCTGGATGCTGATGTGTGTTTCCAGAATGGTGGTGACCAGGTCGCGGAGAGACTCCGTCCATTCGGAGACCCGCAGCACGTGGTCATAGACGTCCTGCAGGAATGGCTGCATTTCGGGATCGAGGACTTCCAGGTCGCGGCGGAGAAGAGTGTTCAAGACCTCCCGCATCGGCAGGACCGCGCGGCGGAGCCGGACGAGGGATTTTCTGAGCTCGAACGACCTGCGCTGGAGGTCATGATCAGGGGCATGATCAACAAACAGGACGTCTTCGAGGGAATCAATTCGGGAATCCAGTTCCTGTACGGTATCGAAGTGCCCGTCCACGATTAGATCAAGCAGGCCCCAGAGCAGAAACGATGTGCCGTGCACGGCAAGGTCCGGCTCGGCGTCCCAGTGCGCCGTGAGCTGCCCGGGATCCATTTCCGGGCCGTGCACGGTGACCAGGGCTCTTTTAGTGATGAAAGCCTTGACCTCAGCGATCTTCAGCTCATTGGACTCCCCGGCCAGCTCAGCGTGGTAGGCGGCCAGAAAGAGGTGGCCGGGGTAGCGGTCCAGCTTGGGTCGCTGGTGTTCATGGACGGCATCCTCGACGGCAAGACGGTGCAATCCGAGTGCTTTTTCAATACCTGCCAGATCATCCGCTGTAGGGGACATGTAGTCGATCCAGACCGTGACCCCCTCTTCGCTGAGGATGTTGTCCAGTTCTTCCAACCGGAGATCCTCGCGTTCGAGCCGTCCATGGCGGTAGAGCCGAGTACACATCATGCGGCAATTTTAGGCATGGTGCCCGGTGCGGGGGAGTAGTCACCATCGGGCAGCGAGACCCCGGGAGCACCGTCCGCTTGGCAGATTTCACCGGTGTCCCTGCAGGACGACGTGGAGGGTAACCTGCCCGCCGCAGTACGTAGTAGCCTCCCGGCCACCGCCTACAAGCCGCTTGGGAAGGTGAATGAGGCTGGCAGAGGTGACGGTGCCGCGCCGTGGAAGAGTACGATCTCGTCGTGGGCCTTCAGGACCACGTCGGAAATTTTCCCGTCGTGAGGGACGCCATTCACGGCTACCTTCCAGCCGTCCTGGGCCGAATGCGCCGTGCCGGGGTTCGCATCGGTGCCGTCCAGGACACCCCACTCCGTGAGGAACTGCCCGAGGGTGTACGTGACGCCGGCGGTGGGCGCTTCAATATGGATAATTCCCGTTTCGTCGTGGCTGTGCAGCGCCGAAATTCCGTTGGGCTGGCCAGCGGAGTTGAAGCTGAAGCCGATGTCAGCCGGGACGGTGACAGGCTTCCCGTCCACGAGCACATCCAAGTGCGCGTGGAAGTGCTCTGCGGCGCCTTCTGCACGGAGCACATCCAGTCCGGCGGCTTTGATCCGGTCACCGCCGCCCTGGACAGCAAGACCCCAGCCCGCGGACGGGGCGGGAGCGGAGGCCGTGGCAGCCGGAGCAGGCTGGGTAGCCGGGGACGAGGTGGAGACGGCACTGCCCGAGGTTGGGGCGGAGCATGCGGCGGCCGACAGGGCGATGCCTGCCAGTGCTGCACCAAAGGGTATGAACTTTTTCATGAACAACAGCTTTCGGTAAGGACAGGTACGTCGGTCACGCATGCGGACAGCCCACATCTCCTTTATGTCAGATCTGCCCTTCCGGCCCGCCGAAATTCTCTGGCAGCAGAACAGTAAAGGCCAAAGACCCAAGTGCATGGCCTTGGTGGCCGTGTTGCTGAGGATGCGGCCGAAGTCTCCGCGCTTGTGCTCGGGGTGGCAGACACGGGCTCGACGTTTGTCCGGGCCAGCAGTGCCTCAACCACTTCGGCGACTAAATCTTCCTTGTCCCGCCGCTTGGCGTCCTCCTGCTGCGCGACCTCGACGCGGGCTGCCTGCCATGCCGACCAATGGCCGGAGACTAAGGCCCAAAGCGAGAGCGCCGAGACGTAGACCACTGAATCCAGCCACCCCATCAGCAGTGAAATAGGGATCATCAAGATCCAGATAATGGCCAACCAGCCGTTGACCCGCCGCATGAAGACCGGGTCTCCCTGGACCATCGCCCACAGACTCTTGATGGGGCCCACGCATCCTCCTCGGTCAGTTGACGGCGGAGCGCTCCGCCTCCGGGACGGTACCTGCGAAGACTGGAAGGAAGCTGGGAATCAGGTCGTAAGCGGATGTTCTGACATCAAGGTCGCGGGTGCCACTATCGAGGTCGCGGGTGCCGCCTATGACTGCTCTGTCCGGCAGGAGTCCTTGCGGGAGCGCGCCCGAGGAGGCGGATGCCGTGCCTCGAGGCGCGCCCGCGTGCACTTGTCAGGGAGTCGGCCGGATGGCCGTGTCAGGGCTGTATGACGTGACCTGGGATGCGGCGCCGCTGTCGAGGACTTTCGAGTGTGTGGTCGACGCGTCGAGGACGACATGCTGGGAGGCCGTGTTGCTGACGACATGATTGAGGGCGACCACGTTGGCATCCCCTCCGGCGATGAGGATCTGGGTTGGCTGGGCGCCGGCCGGGGCGATGTTGGCGGGAGGGACGTTGAAAGCGAAAAGGTTGTTTGAGACGAGGTTGTTGTCTCCGGCCACGTGAACGACGCCGTAGAGATCGTCCAAGCCGTTGCCGCGCCCGATAAACGGCGGGAACCCCTCGTTGGTCCGGCGAATGTGGTTGGCCGTGATGAGGTTCTCCTTGCAGCCGTTCAGCAGGCGGAGCATGCCCGGGTAGAAGCCCTGGAGCCTGTTTGAGGAAACTGAACAACGGTTGCACCCGGTGAGCTCGACGAGGCTGCGGCCGCGGGGGAAGAGGTTGTTGCCGGTGACGAGCAGGCCCTCGTGGTTCTCTGCGAGGAGTGTCACCCCGTCCGGGCCCGCACCCATGAGATTGTCACTCACCACCGTTGCTTGGCCGGCGCCCGTCAATTCGACGCAGTTTCCGCACTCCGCGATCATGTTGTCGTGTACGCGCAGTGCGTCTGCGCCGCGAACTATGAGGGCGTGCTCCAGGTAGACGAATCCCATGCCCGTGATGTGCAGGGAGTCGTTATCGGAGGCCACCTCGATCCCGGTCCGGCCGTTGCGGTAGCTGTTCCCGTCAGGTGTAAAGTCCACTCCGTCAAGGCAGAAATCCCTGAACACGATTCCGGACAGCCTGGGACTGCCGCTTCGGCGGACGAGGAACGCCTGTGGAGTGGCCGCCGGTGTCAGGACGCGGATGTGACTTCCTCCTGGTTGAAGCTCCAGCCAGCCGGTGGTGTCAACGTTGTTGGCGATACTGCGCGAGAAGAAGCCGTGGCCAAAGCCGGAAATGGTCAGGAAGCTGATGTCCACAACCACTTGGGTGCGAAGGTCATAGTCGCCTGGCGGAATGATGATGACCGCTCCGGGCTTCGCCTCCGGCTGTGATTGCCGGCCTTTGATATCGGCGATGATGTCATTGATGATCGCGCCTACGTCGGACATGGCGGTGACCTCCGGATGCCCCTTGATCTTCCACGCGGTGACATCGTAGGTGTTGGATGAGCCGGACAGAGCTCCGTTGCCTCCGGCGTCGGCGTTGGCGTTGGCGTTGGCGCTTGATGAAATCCCCAGCGTCAGTGCCGCTGCCAGGGTGCCTGCGGCGCCGGCACCGAGCATCCGGCGACGACTTGGACTGGTGGCGCTGAGGTTGTCGTCTTGATCCAGCTTCATTTGTCTTCCTCCATGCAGGTCAAAGATTGCTTCATTGGGATCTTTCAGTCGGCCATGAGCCAAAATGTGAAAAAACGGTTTTGCCGGCGGACTTGACCGAGCCTATTGAGCGCCGGGAAGTCATGTCAACGCCAAAATCGCGCCGGCGGATTTTGTCAACCTGCGGCGGTATCCAGCCCTTGACACACCTCGCCGCAGAGTCCTAATCTGAGTGCCAAGTCGTTTTAGCAAAACGGTTTGGCACCTCCACGTTCCAGTCTCTCCGTTCAAGAGAAAGGGAGTCGACAGCGATGTCCTCTCGAAAAACCATCTCCAAACTCGCGGGTATCGGCGGTATCTGCACCGCCGTCGCCCTTGCCGCTACAGGCTGTGGCGCCGGCGGCCCGGCAGCCACTGAAGGCGGCGGCAGCAGCAATTCCATCAACGTTCTGGTCGAGGCCGGCGGACATGCCGAGCTGCAGCCCATCGCCGATCAATGCGCCAAAGACACGGGCGTCAACGTGAACTTCGTGGAACTCCCGTACGACGGGCTGTTCAACCGCCTCTCCAGTGAGTTTTCCTCCGGCGCGGTTTCCTTCGACGTTGCCGCCCTTGACTCCGTCTGGCTGCCAAGCTTCAAGGATGCCCTGCAACCCATCGACGAACTTTTCACCGACGAAGCGAAGAAGGACATCTTCCCTTCGCTGGTGAAGGAAGCCAACGTCGATGGCCACTTCATTGGAATGCCGGCGTGGACCAACGCCGAGATCGTTCTTTACCGCAAGGATCTCTTTGAAGACGCCAAGAACAAGGCGGACTTCAAGGCGAAATACGGCTACGACCTCGCCGCGCCGAAGACCTGGCAGCAGTACCAGGACATCTCCGCCTTCTTCACCAAGGACGGCATGTATGGCACAGACGTCAAGGGCGGCGTTGAGACTGAGTACCTTGCCCACGTGCTGCAGGCCGGCTCACCCATGGTTGTGGACAGCAACAACAACGTCGTCATTGACAATGCTGCCCATAAACAAGCGCTGGATTTTTACACCAGCCTCGTCAAGGACGCCCCCGCCGGGGCCGCCCAGGTGGACTGGGCCGCGGCCCAGAACCTCTTCAACCAGGGCAAGACGGCGATGACCCAGTTCTGGGCCCATGCGTACCGGCAGATCCCGAAGGACTCTCCCGTCTACGGCAAGGTGGGAACCGCGCCAATGATCGGCGGTTCCGCCGGTGTGGCCGGTGTACCCGGGCCTTGGTACCTCTCGGTCCCGAAGGCAACGAAGAATGCGGATGCTGCGAAGAAGTTCGTCAAGTGCGCCTTCGACCACAACGACCTGGCCATCCAGTCCAGCCTTGGCTTGGCTGCAAGGGTATCTGCCTTCCAGAAGTACCAGGACCAGCCCGGCTACGAGAGCTTCAAACCGCTGATCGAAACACTCAACGCGCCTGCGACGGCAACACGTCCGGCAACGGCGAAGTGGCAGCAGATTGTTGACACGGTCCTCGTGCCGATGCTCCAAAAGGCCGTCGCCGGCGGAGACAGTGCCACCCTGCTCGCCGACGCCAAGACCAAGATCCAAGCCCTCCTCAAGTAGAGACTCCGCGGCCGGCATCAAGCAGGTGGCACCGCCACCAGACGCGGTGCCGGCCGCGGCCCCAACCAGTGGAAGAAACCTCCTGTGCGCATCCCTGATCGCCGCTTTGCCCTGTACCTCATGACACCCGCGGCGCTGTTCCTAGCAGTCTTTGTTGCCTACCCGTTGTTCCGCCTGATCTCCGACAGCTTCTTCAAGATTTCCCCTCTTGTGGGGGGTCCCCGCGAATTTGTGGGCTTTGACAACTACGTCCGGGCCTTCACGTCCCCGGACTTCATCAGTGCGGGCTGGCGGACGTTCGCCTACACCCTGACGGTCGTGTCTCTTGAGTTTGCCCTCGGCCTTGGCATGGCGCTGCTGTTCACCACCCTGGGCAGGAAATCCCAAGTCTGGCGGACACTGTTCCTGTACCCCTTGATGATCGCGCCGATCGTGGCCGGTTTGCTCTGGAAGTTCCTCATGATCGACAATTTCGGACTTCTCGGCACCTTGCTGCACCAAGCGGGCATCCTGCAGGACCCGAATCAGATCGGCTGGCTCTCAAACCCCGACATCGTCCTGTTCTCCGTCGCCGTCCCGGACATCTGGCTGACGACTTCGTTCATGTGCCTGGTGCTCTTCGCCGGATTGCAGAACATCCCCGGAGATCTCATTGAAGCGGCCAGGCTCGATGGCGCCCGGGCGCCGTCGCTTCTGTTCCGCATCATCCTTCCGCTGCTCCGGCCGGTCATCGCTGTGGCGCTCGTGGTCCGCGGCATCGACGCGGCGAGGGCTTTCGACACCATCCTTATCCAGACCAATGGCGGGCCGCAGTCTGCCTCTGAAACCATGAGCCTGCTCGTGTACCGGACCATGATCCGCTTCGGTGATCCCGGGCTCGCCAGCGCCATGGGCACCATCTACCTGTTGGCCATGCTCGCCATAGCCTTCGTCGCAGTCACCACGATCTGGCGGCCGGGAAAGGACACCTGATGAGCATCGCAGAAGCCAACAACCACGGTGGCAGGCCGATCGGCCCGGCCGCGCCACTGCCAGCAGGCGTGGCACATTCGAACGCGCAGGCACCGGCGAGCGCGGTAGCCGGCCGGTCAGCCTTCCAACCCGGGCGGTCCGCGTCGGCGCCGACCCCGGCAGGTGCCGGCCGAAAGCGCCGGAGCGTCCACCGCGAGGGACTCGAAGCCGGAAAGCGCAGCACCAGGACCATCCTGTGGATCCTGCTCGCTGCCTCGTTGATCCTTTACGGATTCCCGTTCGTGTACCTGCTTTTCACGTCCTTCAAGACGCCCATCGATACCATCGCCGTCCCGCCCACTATCCTCCCCAAGGAATGGACGCTGCAGAATTACGCCAACGCACTGGGCCGCAGCGGTGTGCCGGCATCGTTCATCAACAGCATCCAGACGGCGGTCATCAGCACACTTCTTTCCCTGGTGCTCTCTGTCCCGGCAGCCTACGGGATCACGCGCTACAAGACCCGCAGCGGGAGGATCTTCATCATGGCCGCCCTGGTCACCCGCATGGTGCCGCCAGTGGCCATCGGTATCCCGCTGGCGTCGATGATGGCCTCCGTCGGCCTGGCCGATACCCCGATTGCCCTGTCCATTGCGCACACCACCATCTCGCTGCCCCTTTCGATCTGGCTGATGTCCAGCTTCTTTGAGGCCGTGCCGAAAGACCTGGAGGAGGCTGCGACGGTGGACGGTTGCAGCAGGCTGGGGGCCCTGTGGCGGGTGGTGATTCCGGTGGTGTCCGGTGGCATCGCGGTTACCGCGATCTTCGCCTTCCTGGCTTCCTGGAACGAGTTCCTGTTCGCACTCTTGATGACGGCCATCCGGTCCCAAACCACACCCGTGGTCATCGCCAACTTCCAGACCCAGTTCGGCCTGGACTGGGGATCCATGACAGCCCTGGCGGCCGTCTATTCCATCCCGGTTATCCTCCTGACCCTGCTGCTGCAGCGCAAGATCGTCGCAGGCATGACGCTCGGCGCCGTCAAGGGCTAGGCCACCAAGCAACGAGTAGCCTACTGGTAACCCCCAGGGGCATCACCAACCATAAGGACGTGGGACACAGATGAGTAACAGGAATATCGGAATCAAGGACGTGGCCGTCGCCGCCGGTGTGTCCGTGACCACCGTGTCCCATGTCCTCAATGAGGTTTCCTATGCGCGGATCAGCCCTGAAACCCGGGACAAGGTCAAGTCTGTGGCGGAGCAGCTGGGGTACGGCCCCAACCGCCTTGCCCAGGCGCTCCGCACGCAAAGGACCGGGATGCTGGGCCTGGTCAGCGAGGACATCGCCACCACGCCCCACGCCGGCCGGATCATCCTCGGTGCCGATGAGGCGGCGAAGGCCAGGGGGTACAACCTCATGATCATCAACACCTCGGGTTCGGCCAGCCTCGAGTCCCGGCAGGCCGACGTCGAAGCCCTCCTGGAGCGCCGGGTTGACGGGATCCTCTACGCCACCATGTATCACCGCACGGTGAAGCTGCCGGCCAACCTGGGCAGCGTGCCCTCCATCCTGGTGGACTCGGTGGCTACCGACGGAAACATCACTGCCGTGATTCCGGACGAGGAAGGCGGGGCTCGCGCGGCGGTGGAGGCGCTCCTCGAAGCAGGCCACACCCGCGTGGGCTTCATCAACAACACCGATGATGTGCCCGCGACCCGGCAGCGGCTGCAGGCGTTCCGGGCGGCCCTGACCGAGGCAGGGCTCGACGGCGGTGCGGCACCTGTGGAGTCGGCAGTCTCCGAGGTACAGGGCGGCTACGAGGCTGCCCTGCGGATCCTGGCACGCGGCGACCGCCCCACCGGGCTCTTCTGCTACAACGACCGGATGGCGATGGGCGCCTACCGGGCCGCCGCGGAACTGGGACTCTCCATCCCGGCCGATCTTTCCGTCGTGGGCTTTGACGACCAGGAACTGATCGCCGCCAACCTCCACCCTGGCCTCACCACAGTGGCGCTGCCCCATTACGAGATGGGCGCGTGGGCCACCGAACACCTGATTGACGCTGTCGAGGGGAAAACGGACCTTTCCCTCATGGCACTGCACCCGACCATCCTGGGCTGCCCGCTGGTGCGCCGCGATTCCATCGCGGCGCCACGCCACTGAGCAGCCAACCCTTCCACTTCCCAGAGGACCGCACCAACCATGTCCACTTTCCTTGATGCTCCACGCCCGGAAACACCTCCGGCCGGGACCACCCGGTTCCGTCCGGCCATCCATTTCACGGCACGGGATACCTGGCTCAACGATCCCAACGGCCTGGTGTTCCACAACGGCATCTACCACCTCTTCTTCCAGAACAACCCGTTCGGCAACGTCTGGGGCAACATGTCGTGGGGCCACGCCACCTCTCCGGACCTGGTGCACTGGACCGAACATCCTGTCGCCATTGCGTGCGATGACGTGGAGGACGTCTTCTCCGGCAGCGTGGTGGTGGACCACGGCAACACGTCCGGCTTCGGCACGGCGGATGCGCCGGCCCTGGTGGCCATCTACACCAGTGCTTACAAGGGTTCGTCGGAACACAGTGGCATGCAGGCCCAGTCGCTGGCCTACAGCGCCGATGCCGGGCTGACCTGGAACAAGTACGATGAAAACCCGGTCCTCACCAGGAACTCGTCAAACTTCCGTGATCCCAAAGTGTTCCGCTATCAAGGCGATCAGGGTGCCTACTGGGTCATGGTCGCCGTCGAGGCGCATCACCAGCAGGTGGTCTTCTACCGTTCGGATGATCTCAAGTCCTGGGAGTACCTGAGCGATTTCGGCCCGGCCAACGCCGACGCCGGCGACTGGGAATGCCCCGACCTCTTTCCGCTCGCGGTGGACGGTGACCCCGGCAACACCAAATGGGTCCTGATCGTGAACGTCAATCCCGGCGCGGTGGCGGGGGGCTCCGGCGGCCAGTACTTCGTGGGCCATTTCGACGGCGTCCGTTTCGTTCCGGACGCAGGGTCCCTCGCAGCGCCGGGCGGGGTCAGCTCGCTGGACGCGGCCACCGCGGCCGCAGCACTGCGGCAATGCCTATGGCTGGACTGGGGCCGCGACTGCTACGCCTCCGTGTCTTTCAGCAACGTCCCCGACGGGCGCCGCATCGTCATCGGCTGGATGAACAACTGGGACTACGCCAACGAACTGCCCACAGCACCCTGGCGGTCCTCCATGACCCTGGCCCGAGAACTTCGCCTCACCGCGGCCCACGGCGCACTCCGCCTGGTCCAGCAGCCCATCCTGGCAGGGCGCAGCGAAGGAGAAGAGCTCATTCCTGGCAAGCAGCTGGTGAGCGCAGGGTTGCGTGAGCTGAACGGCGAAGCCCTGCGGCTCCCGGATGCTGTCCCCGGCACCGCACAGATCATCGAAGCCGAGATTGCCCCGGGCGGCGCTGACCGGCTCGACCTGCGGATCTTTGGCGGCAGGGACGGGGCCGCAGGCGCCGTTTTGAGCTACGACACGGCCCGCGCCGAGCTCAGCCTTGACCGCCGGAGCTCAGGTGACACCGGCTTTCACGCAAAGTTCGCTTCCGTCGAGTCAGCCCCGCTGGTCCTGGAGGATGGCGTCCTCAAGCTGCAGGTCGTCGTCGACCATTGCTCCGTGGAGGTCTTTGCCCAGGGCGGCGCCGTGGTCCTGACCGACCTCGTCTTTCCTGACGCTGAGCACCAGCAGGTCTGGCTGTCCGCCGAGGGCGGTCGGGCAACCGTCCTGCGACTCACGGTTTCATCACTTGACTAAGGAAGGGTCCCGAATGTCAACACCCCAGCACCTCCCCGATGGCCCCGCGGTGGGGACCGATGTGATGGTCGTCGGCGAAGCCTTGGTGGATATTGTCGTCTCCCCCCGGGGCACGGTGGAGCACCCGGGCGGATCGCCGGCAAACGTTGCCTACGGGCTCGGCCGGCTGGGAGTCCAGACCGAACTGCTGACGTCAATCGGGGACGACCACTACGCAGCAGCCATCGAAGGCCACCTTCGAAGCGCGGGCGTACGCCTCCTGCCCGGTTCCAGGCGGCAGGGTACAACCGCTACCGCCACCGCCGTCCTGGCCTCGGACGGTTCGGCCCGGTACGACTTCGACCTCCGGTGGGACCTTCCGCGGACGGCGCCGGCCATGCTGCCCAAAATCCTGCACGCCGGCTCGATCGCCACTTTCCTGGCACCGGGTGCGGCTGCAGTACGCGGGCTCCTCGAACAGTCACACCGGCGCTGCATGGTCACGTACGACCCCAACATCCGCCCCGCCCTGCTCGGCAGCCACGTTGAGGCGAAGACGATCTTCGAGGAACTCATCCCGTTCACCGAGGTGGTCAAGCTCAGTGATGAGGATGCGCACTGGCTCTACCCGCGGCGGCCGCTGGAGGAGATTTCAGGCCACATCCTGGGGTTGGGCGCCCGTCTGGTCGCGATCACCAGGGGAGCGGAGGGGTCCATGCTGACCACCAGGGACACCTGTGTGCTGGTTCCCTCGGTCCCAGCAACAGTGGCGGACACCATCGGTGCCGGCGACTCATACATGTCCGCCCTGATTTACGGACTCCTCATGCGTGGGGCGGACGGCCTGGCGCCGTCAGTGCTGGAAGCGCTGGGCCGGATGGCAGCCAAGGCCGCCGCAATCACGGTTGGCCGCCCGGGCGCCCAGCCGCCAACATTGGATGAACTGCAGTCAGGCCTCCCGGAACAGCAGCCGGCACACCAGTGAGAACACCAAGGGAAGAAACTATGTCCAGCAACAACTATTACGACGTGACGGCGTGGCACATCGGCAACCCGGCCAAAGACGTCGGGGAAGTCATCAACAGCATCATCGCGGACATCAAGGAACGGCAGTCCGGCACCAACGTGGACGACGGCGGAAAACCGGGTGCGGTGATCTACCTGCCGCCGGGGGACTACCGGCTCCGTACCCAGGTGCTGATCGACATCAGTTTCCTCAAGATCCAAGGTTCAGGACACGGCTTCACATCATCGAGCATCCGGTTCAACGTTCCCCAGGAGGAGTGGCCGGACTTGCACGAGCTGTGGCCCGGAGGCAGCCGGATCCTCGTGGACCTTGCCGGTGGACAGGCAGCGGGACCCGCAGGCGCCGCGTTCTATGTCGAGCGGGACGGCAGCCCCCGGATCAGTTCCGTGGAGTTCTCCAACTTCTGCATCGACGGGATGCACTTCGCACCGGATGGTTCGGACCTCCACCCGGAAAACACCTACGTCAACGGCAAAACGGGGATCTACGCCGCCAGCGCCAACGACTCCTTCCGCATCAACGGCATGGGGTTCATCTACCTCGAGAACGCACTGACCATCCACAAGGCGGACGCACTGTCCATCCACGACAACTTCATCGCCGAGTGCGGCAACTGCATCGAACTGCGTGGGTGGGGCCAGGCATCGAAGATCACCGACAACCTGATCGGCGCAGGCTTTAAAGGCCACTCGATCTACGCCGAGAACCATGGCGGGCTCCTGGTCACCGCGAACAACGTGTTCCCCCGAGGGGCCAGCAGCGTCCACTTTGAGGGTGTGACCCGTTCAAGTGTCAGCAACAACCGGCTGCACTCGTTCTATCCCGGCATGGTGGTCCTCGCTGCCAACAGTTCCGAGAACCTCGTGGCCACCAACCATTTCCTGCGCGACCACGAACCGTGGACGCCCTTCCTGGGAATCGACAACGGGAAGGACGACCTGCAGGGGCTTCTGAGCGTCAGCGGAAACAATAATTCGATCATCGGCAACCACTTCTCGGAAGTCGTCGACTCGCAATCCATCCGGCCGGAAGGTGCCACCCCGGTCATCATCCGGCTGGTTGAGGGCGCCGGCAATTTTGTCTCCACAAACCACGTAGTGGCCCTGGACGTCAACGCCACATCGAGTGACTCCTGCTTTGAGGCGCAGGTGGACGCTTTGCTGGCCACGGGCGCCGCCGACGGCCTCGCCGTGACGGCCGTACAGGTCGATGCCGGCTCCGTCCGCAACACGATTCTTGATTCTGGAACCGAAACCCAGGTGCTGGCCGACCGGGCGGCCAACGCCGTCAGGGCAACACCGGCAGTGGGCTTGTAGGCGCGGCAGGGGAGGGGCGGAATTACTCTCCCAAAATCGCATCCATTTCCTGGCCGGCGATATCCACGATGCGTTGCATGGCCGCGTGTGCTGCGGCTGGTTCGCTGGCGACAACGGCCCTCGCGACCTCGAGGTGCAGGCGCAGCGGCTCGGGCTCGGGCCGATCGGGCATCAACCCGTGCTGGGTTCGACCTGTCAGGACCTCTGCAATTGCCGATTCAAGGTTCAGCAGCATCTCGTTGCCGGATGCTTTCAGGATCAGCGCGTGGAATTGGATGTCCAGGGGGAGGAAGGCGGCCAGGTCGCCTGCTGCGGCAGTGACTTCAAGTCCCGCCGCAAGGTCAAGGAGCCGGCGCCCGTCCTCGGCAGCTATCCGCGTGGCAGCCAGTTTTGCGGCGAGAGGTTCGACGGCGGAGCGGAGCTCGGTCAGTGAGCGAAGCTGGGCCGCCCTGCCTGCCCCGTTCAGGCGCCACCGGACCACGAGTGGATCGAAAACATTCCACTCGGCTTGAGGGCGGATGGATACACCCACGCTGCGCCGGGAGGACACCATTCCGAGTGTTTCCAGTACGCGCAGGCCCTCCCGGAGCACGGACCGGGTGACCTCGTACTTTTGCTCCATGTCTTCGGACCGGAGCACCAGGCCGGTGGCCAGTTTGCCGGACGTGATGTCGCTCCCGAGCCGCTCGACGATCGCGGAGTGCCTGCTCACATGTCGGGCCGTCCCTGGTTGGTCAGGCATTTTGGGGTCCCCCTCAGCCCGGAGGTACGCCTAACTTCTGGCAGCGCCGCCGGGTTCCATAAATCGTATTTAGTGTGTACGGTGATCCACAGCATATTTGGCGGGCCGGTCAAAAACAAACAAATCCGGACTCCGCCCCAACCCAAGGAAAGCCATGACACCCCTCCTCCTTCCTGCGGCAGCGCAGCCCTGGAACGGCCACGACACCCAGCTCGTGGTGGTCGCCACCATCGGCATCGCCCTCATCGTGCTGCTGATCGTCAAATTCAAGCTCCACCCCTTCCTGTCCCTGGTACTCGGTTCGGCCTTTGTGGGACTCGCGTCCGGCGTCGGCCTGGACAAGGTCATCAGCAACTTCGAAGACGGCGTGGGAAACACCCTCAAGGAAGTGGGCCTCCTCATCGCCCTCGGTGCGATGCTGGGCAAGCTGCTTGCCGATTCCGGCGGCGCAAACCGCGTGGTGGACACGTTGCTTGGCAAGGTCTCCCCGAAGCTCCTGCCGTGGGCCATGGCCTTGGTTGCGGTAATCATTGGCCTGCCGATGTTCTTCGAGATCGGCCTGGTGCTCCTGTTGCCCGTCGTCGTGCTGGTCGCCCAGCGCTCCGGCGGGAAGCTGATGCGCGTCGCCATCCCAGCCCTTGCAGGCCTTTCCGTGCTCCACGGACTGGTTCCGCCGCACCCCGGCCCCTTGGTTGCCATCTCCAGCCTGAACGCGCCCCTCGGCATCACGCTGGCCCTTGGCCTCCTCATCGCCATTCCCACGGTCATCATCTGCGGCCCGCTGTTCTCGATCTACGCAGCCCGCTGGGTCCCGGTGGACGCACCCAAGATGGCCGGCGGCGTCGACACCGAACACACCCAGGCCGACCCGGACGCCAAGCGGCAGCCGACCTTCCTCGTCACCTTGCTGACCATCGTCTTTCCTGTCGTGCTCATGCTCCTCAAGGCAATCGTTGACATCGTTTCCCCCGACGCAAAGAACCCGAGTGCGGCACGCGTATTTTTCGACTTCATCGGTGAACCCCTGGTCGCGATGACCCTCGCAGTGCTCCTTGCCCTGGTGACCTTCGGCTACGCCGTCGGTTTCACCGGCAACAAGATCGGCGGCAAGATCGGCGCCTCCGTGGGGCCCATCGCCGCAGTGATCCTGATCGTTGGCGCCGGCGGCGGTTTCAAGCAGACGCTGATCGGCGCCGGGGTAGGTGACGCCGTCGCGAAATGGGCCACGGGAGCCAACATTTCGGTGCTGGTCCTTGGGTTCCTCATCGCCGTAGCGATGCGCCTGGCCACCGGTTCGGCCACCGTCGCCACCGTCACGGCCGCCGGCATCGTCGCGCCGTTGGCCACATCCCTTTCCCCGGGGCATGCAGGCCTGCTGGCACTCGCAGTGGGTGCAGGCTCGCTGTTCCTGTCCCACGTCAACGACGCCGGGTTCTGGCTCGTGAAGGAACTCTTCGGCCTTACCGTGGGCCAGACATTCAAGACCTGGTCCGTGATGGAGACGCTGATCTCCCTCGTCGGCTTCGGCCTGGTGATGGTTCTCTCCGTGGTGATTCCATGACGACGCAGGAAGGCGCGCCCGCATCGGGGCAGGACCAGCAGCAGCCCGTCCTGGTCATCATGGGCGTGTCCGGATCCGGTAAATCCACGGTGGCAGGCATCCTCGCCGGCCAGCTGGGCTGGGACCTCGAGGAGGGCGACGACCTTCACTCGCCGGAGAACATCGAAAAGATGGCGTCCGGAATCCCGCTGACCGATGAGGACCGCTGGCCGTGGCTGGACACGATCGCCTCCTGGATCATCGAACACACGATGGCCGGGATACCAGGGATCATTACCTGCTCGGCGTTGAAGAAGGTCTACCGGGACAGGCTCCGGGAAAAGAACGTCGTGTTCGTGCACCTGTCCGGCTCCAAGGAACAGATTGCCCGGCGGCTGACCACCCGCATGGACCACTACATGCCGCCGACCCTGCTCGACTCGCAGATCGCCACGTTGGAACCCCCGGGACCGGAGGAGAACACCATCGTCATCGACGTGGGTCGCACTCCCGCGGAGGAGGCGGCCGAAATCGTCCGCCGGTTGGGGCTATCACCGGCTTCCGGTTCCTCGGCCCTCGGCCACCCGCGGCCGGGCAGTTCCTCCGCGGGCACTCCGGCCTCCGACGGGTCCTGACACCCGACCGCCGAATAAATATGCAGCGCGCCCGCGGGCGCGCTGCATATTTCTTGTAGCCGGCAGGCCCGCCGGAACACCGCGGCAGCTGGTCCGGCTGCTCGGCTCCGGTCAGAGGACGCCGGCTGTGGAGACGAGCTGCACCCTGCCCTCGTCGAGCCGGTATGCCAGTCCGACGACGGCGGTGGAGTAGTTGTCCACAGCATCGAAGATCACCCGAGAATTATCCAGCAGCCGGTGTACGGTCTGCTTGACGTGCTCCACCACCACGGCGTGGATGTCCTGCTGGGCGGCGTTAGCGGACGCCAGCACCGAGGGCGTGATCCTTTCGACGAGGTCGCGGATGTGGCCCGGCGGCGCAACCCCGGTTTCAATCGCGTGTTGGGCCGCCGTGACGGCGCCGCAGTGGTCGTGCCCGAGTACTGCGATCAGCGGAACATGGAGCACCGACACTGCGTACTCGAGCGAGCCGAGCACGGCGTAATCCGGCACGTGTCCGGCCGTCCGCACCACGAAGACTACCGCCTTTCGCGGGGGCTGCGGGGGAGAAGGATTTCTCTCAGGACGTGGGGGCGGGCGACGGAAGGGCCGCAATGTTCCGGTAGAGCTCGGAATTGAACGTGGTGTGGCCTTGCTCGTCGGTGACATAGACCTCGAACGTGAACGTGCTGTCGTTGTTATCGAGCGTGAACTCGATCGAGGGATCCCTGGCAGAGATGGTGCCCTGCGAGATTATCCGGCCGTACTTCTGCTCGGGGGCACTGAGGCCGGGACCATGCTGCGCCGGGTCCCGGATGAAATATCGGACTGTATATTGCGCGGGCGGCAGCGATTTCACTGTTGGGAAGAAAGTGAATTCCCTCGTTCCGGTGTCGGGGTAGACCTTGGCGCGCCACTGGTAGGCGGTGACGCCGGGAGTGAGTGCGTCGTCGAGGTCGCGGACGCCGGTGCGGTTTGTTTGGGCGTCGACGCTCGTGGTGTGTCCCAGGACCTTGGCGACTGGTCCATGCCCGAAGCCGAGTCCGAGGCCAAGGGACACCGACGCGACCGGGACCGCAATCGCCCATATGCGTGAGCGACGCTGCAGGCCCGTCCGGACGGCTTGCCGGTGCATCGAGACGTTGGCGGGCATGGTACGAAAGTATGCAGCCCTTGAATACGGGTTGCTGCCTGCACGGGCCCAGGCCTCAATATAGGCAGCGTGCGCCGGGAGCGCAGCTTCTGTGCCTCCCACGGGGTTCCAATAGGACAGGAACGGCAATGGCAGGTCCCGGAGCCGGTCGTACCAATCCCTGCTGGTCAGGGTGGGCACCATGCGGTACTGAGGACCTCCGCGCGCCGGATATTGGCGGAGGTAGGCGTGGAAGTCCTCAAGCTGGGCACGTTCGACACTGGTGTGGAGGACGAATGCCCTGGTCAGGATCGCTGCGTCGCCCGTAAGCGTTACCCACTCCCCGGCACGCCAGAACAATGTCGTGCCAATAAACGATGATATGAGTGCTCCCGCCAGAATCAGGGCTTCGACCCAGAAGGGGATGATCGAATGGTCGCCCTCGTTGATGAGGATCGAGGCGGCCACGGCCGCCGTCGGGACCACCACGAGGCCGGCGCCGAGTGCGATCGCCGCCCAGCCCGGCATCCGCAAGGCGCGGATCCGCGCGGGCAGGTCAACCTCGCGATAAGGGTCCCCAACCCCCGGAACGAACATCGTTTCCCCCTCCGACAACAGAACTACCGCAGGGCCGCCTTCGTCAGCCCGGCCTGAGCTGGCGGCGCGGAAGCCCGGAAGGATGATGCTTTCATGCGCATGCACTGTTGGACGCGTGTTTGGGGGAACCTTCGCTAATCTTTGGTGATCCTTGCGCTGTGGTGCCGGAGGCGGGCGGTCCACGCCTGCCGACGGGCAGCGGCCAGTGATGGTTTGATTGGTCAGTGCTCCGTTTCAAACGCTACCTGGTTCTCTGCCTCGTCCTGGTGTGCGCTATCACAGCATTTTCGTTCTGGGCCATCCTGCAGCCGGGTAACGACGCCCGCGGGGTCTTTTCGCCGCCGCCGCTGGCGGGCGTGAAGCTTGACGCATTGTCCGCCGGCATGACCACGGCGGTGAACGTGACCAAGACCCCCGACGGCGGCTGGCTCGCCCAGGCGGCCGGGAAAACGGGCATTCCCGCGCCGGCTCTGCGCGCCTACGTTGCGGCTGCCGCCGGCGCCAACGAATCGCATCCGGGCTGCGGGATCGGCTGGAACACGGTGGCGGCAGTGGGATACGTCGAATCAAAGCACGGTACCTACGGCGGCGGGAGCCCGGACGCCGCGGCCCAGGGCAACGGGCCCATTGTGGGCCCCAGCCTCAATGGCGCAGGCTTCGCCGCCATCCCGGACACGGACGGCGGCGCCCTGGACGGCGACGCCCACTGGGACCACGCCGTGGGACCCATGCAGTTCATCCCGTCAACGTGGAAGATCGCCGGACTGGACGGCAACGGCGACGGCGTGGCGGACCCCTTCAACCTGGACGATGCCGCCCTTTCCGCCGCCACCTACCTGTGCGTCCACGGCGGCGACCTGGCCACTTCCCGGGGATGGACGGACGCCATCTACTCGTACAACCAGTCCGATGCCTACATCCGGCAGGTGCGCGCCCAGGCCACTGCCTATGCCGCGAACACCGGCACTGTACAGTAACCCGGCACCACTCAGCAGGACTGGCCGGACAAACCTCCAAGCGCATGCGGCGGGTAGTCTGAGCCCGTGGACTTCTCCTGCGAACTCGCCAACGGCATCATTCTCCGTCCCGTCCACTTGTCCGATGCCGCTCCGCTGGCCGCGGCCTTTCAGGCCAACCGCGCCTATCTGGCACCCTGGGAACCGGTCAGGCCGGAGGAGTTCTACACGGTCCAAGGCCAACATGACGTCCTCACCCGGCGGCTAAAAGACCTCGACGACGGCACCGCACTTCCCATGGTCCTGGTGGGAGGCAAGGCGGTAGTGGGTTTGCTTAACCTGAGCTCGATCGTCCGCGGCGCCTTCCAAAATGCCCACGTTGGCTATTGGACCGCCCAGGACGCCCAAGGGGGAGGGCTGATGACGTCGGCGCTGGCCGCGGCCATGATCATTGCCAAGACCCAGCTCGGGCTGCACCGGCTCGAGGCTGCCACGCTCGTCCACAACACGGCATCGCAAAGGGTTCTGGAAAAGAACGGCTTCGAGGCCTACGGCACCGCCCGGGCCTACCTGCGGATCGCCGGACAGTGGCAGGACCACCGCATGTACCAGCGCATCCTCTAAAAAGGGCCCTGCCGGATGATCGGCTGTATTGCTTTCGCGGCCACCACGTCCAGGAGCCCGCAAGCTCCAGCCCGCCGCTGGTCCGGAACGCACCGGAGGAGTACTGAGGGAATCCTAGGGAGCGCTCAGGATTGCGGAGTAGGCGTAGGCGGCATTGCTCCAGGCCACGAACAGCAGCGGTGCCGGTGCCAGGGCCACGCCCAGGACCGGCTGCAGCAGGGCCGCGGACGCAATGATCCCGAGCAGCACCAGCATGGCCAGGCTCAGGTACCAGCGTTGGACGGACAGGTAAAGGGACGCCTTGAGCAGGCTTTTCAGCCCGTTGCCGGGAAGGAGGACGACGCCGGCAACAGCCATTACGGCCACGCTCACGGTCATCGCGGCGGCCACCAGGATCACGGGCACCAGGAGTGCGGCAGCCGGCATGGCCTGCACGATGGCCAGGTCCACGCCCAGGAACAGCAACACCGCCACGGATGCGAGCCCCAGCGGGGCCGCACGCCGGAAACCGCGCCGGTAGCCCCGCAGGAAGGAGGCCACGGGCTTGGCCGCAGCGCCGTCGTCGTGCAACGCCTGGAAGGAGGCGAAGAGTGCGGCGAGCGACGGCGCGACCGTGACGGACAGCGCCAGGAAGAAGGGCCACGCAGCGGCCGGGTCCGCCACCAGGGCAAGGCACAGCACCAGCGGCGCATTGGCCAGGGCCATCAGCAGGTTTCCGGCCAGGAAGGTGTAGATGAAGCCGAAGATGCTGCCAAACGCGTCGAACCCGGGGCTGGGAATCCGCCCGGCCAGGCCGCGCCGCACGGGCTCTGCCGGCCGGGTGTTGTGCTGTGCCACGGATGTCATCCTTTCATTCCGCTCGTGGCGATCCCCTGGATGAAGTACCGCTGCCCGATCAGGAAGATGGCCAGGATGGGTATCACCGAGATGACGGACCCGGTCATGATCATGGCGTACTCGGCGTCGAACTGGCCCACGAAGGAACGGAGCCCCAGCTGCACGGTCCAGAGCCGGTTGGAGGTGAGGTAGATGAACGGGCCCATGTAGTCGTTCCAGGTGTTCACGAACGTCAGCAGTGCCAGGCTGGCCAGCGCCGGTTTGGACAGCGGCAGGATCACCCGGGCCCAGATCCCGTATTCGCTCAAGCCATCGATCCGGGCCGCCTCGCACAGCTCATCCGGGATGGTCATGTAGTACTGCCGCATCAGGAACACGCCGAACGCACCGAACGCCTGGAGCAGGATCAGCGCGTTGAAGCTGTTGGTCAGGCCCAGGTTCTGCATCATGATGTACTGCGGCACCATGTAGGCCTGCCAGGGTACGGCGATGGTGCCGATGTAGCAGAGGAACAGGACGTCCCGCCCCGGGAAACAGACCTTGGAGAAGCCGTAGGCTGCCAGCGATCCGGTGAGCACCTGCAGGCAGGTGATGATCACGGCCAGGTACAACGAGTTCTGCAGGTACCCCATCATGGGGATCCGGGTCCAGATGTCCGTGTAGTTGCTCCACACGAATTCGCTGGGAATCCACTGGATGGGCACCGTGAGGACCTGGTTGTTTTCCTTCAGCGAGGAGGAGACCATCCAGATGAACGGCACCATGAGCGCCAACACCAGCACGGCCAGCACGGCGTAGATGATGAAATCCGTGGTCCGCTTCTTCCGCTCCCGGCTGGAGCGCCTGCCGTTTCCGGCAACCGGCGGACGACGGCGGCCGTCCGGAGCAGGTGCCGGGGCGGTGCCGGCCGGCGGTGCCCCGGCCTTGAGGTCTTCGGCCATGTTGGTCATCAGCGTTCCCTCCGCTGTTGGATCTTGAACTGCAGGACGGTGACCGTCAGCACAATCAGGAACAGCACGAGCGAGATCGCTGACGAGTAGCCGAACTTCCCTTCGCCGATGCCCTCCTGGTAGATGAGCTGGGACAGGACCGTGGTGGCCCGGCCCGGACCGCCGTTGGTCATCACCACGATCAGGTCGAAGACCTTGAAGCTGGAAACCGTCAGCATGACCACGACGAAGAACGTGGTGGGCCGCAGTGACGGTATGGTGACGTTCCAGAAGCGCTGCCAGGCGCTGGCGCCGTCAACCTCCGCTGCCTCGTAGAGTTCTGCGGGGATCGCTTGCAGGCCGGCCAGGTACAGCACCATGTAGTAGCCCATGTCCCGCCAGACGCTGGTGATGATGACGGCGGGCAGCGCCCAGTCTGAGCTGGAGGTCCAGCCCGGCGCGTTGGCGATGCCGATCGTGTGCAGGAACTGGTTGATGGGTCCGTTGTCCGGGCTGAAGAGCATGTTCCAGACGACGGCGACTGCCACCAGGGAGGTGATGTAGGGGAAGAAGATTGCCACCCTGAAGAAGCCGATGCCTTTGAGCTTGCGGTTCAGGAGCATGGCCAGCAGCAGGGCCAGGGCCATGGTCAGCGGCACGTGTCCTATCGCGTAGACCACGGTGTTCCGCAGGGCCACCCAGAAGGAGTCGCTGGCAAGCATCCGCTGGAAGTTGGCTAGCCCCACCCATTTGGGGGCACTGAAGGAAGTCCATTCCATGAAGGAAAGGGCGAACGCGGCCAGCACCGGGATGAGGGTGAAGGCCAGGAATCCCAGGAAGTTCGGGAGGATGAACGTCCAGCCGATCAGGGTGTTGCGCCGCGCCTGTTTCCGGTTGCCCCGGCCGGGCGCCGGGGCTGCTGCAGGCGCGGCGGCCGGGGTGATGGTTTTGGTTGTCATGGCTGCCTGTTACTGGCCCAGGACTTCGCTTTTGACACGCTTGCCCATCTCGGCGATTCCGTCGGCCACGGACTTCTCGCCGACCATGATGAGGTCGTGCTCCTGGTTCAGGATCTTGTCCGTGGCTGCCGACTTGTCGCTGACGGGCATCTCCAGGGCGGTGCTGTCAGGTGCGAAGGCCTTCTTGGACAGGCTGTCGGTGGGCATGCCGTCGAGCTTGAAGTAAGCGTCCGTCACGGCGTCGTCCTGCAGGGCCGGGACCACGCCCACCTTGGAGATGGCCTTGGCTCCCTCTGCGCCCGCGGCCCATTCGATGAACTTCCTTGCCTCGTCGGAGTGGGTGGCGTTCTTGTTCACTGCAAAGGCGGTGGGGGAACCGAAAGTGGTGACTTTGCCGTTGGAGTCCTTCTGCGGCATGGGTGCCAGGCCCCAGTTGACGTTGGTCTTGCCGTCCTTCTTTGCCTGCAGGAGTCCGGCGATGTACCAGGTGCCCATGGGCATCATGGCGGCCTGGCCGCTCTCGAACATGGTCCGGTAGCTGGTTTTCTGGCTCTTGGCTGTTGCGTAGTCCAGGGTGGCGCCGCTCTTCTGCAGGTCCAGGGCCATGGTGTATTGGTCCTTGAAGTAGCTGTAGTCGCCGCTGTTCTGGTCCTTGCCGTTCTGTGCCGCGGAGACGGCTTCCACCACCGAGCGCCAGATGTGCTGGTACGTGCCGTAGACCTTCTTGCCATCCGGGGAGGTGCCACTGAGTTTCTTGGCGATCTCGGCGTACTTGTCCCAGGTCAGGTCCTTGGGGTCATCGATGCCGGCGGCCTTGAAGAGATCCTTGTTGTAGTAGAGCAGCCAGAAGTCCTGCCGGTAGGGGGCTGCGTAGTACTTGCCGTTGATGTCGAAGGCGTCCAGGGTTGCCAGCTTCTCCTTGCCCACGGAGTCCACCACGTTGTTGATTTCCTGCAGCTGCCCATTGTTGGCGTACCGGGCGTAGTCGATGACGTTCTTCATGGTCAGGACGTCGGTGGTGTCCCCGCCCGCCAGCATGGTGGTGACTTTCTGAGGGTAGTCGTCCGCCAGGATGTCCACGGGTTCGATGAGAACGTTGGGGTGGCTGGCTTCGTAGCCGTCGAAGAGTGCCTTGAATTCCGGTGTTCCTTCGTAGTTCCACACGGATACGGTCAGCGTGGTCTTGCCGTCCTGGGCCTGAGGTGCGGTGCCTGCGGCACCGGCGCATCCGGACAGGCCGAGACTTGCGGTGACGGCCAGCGCCATGGCGGTAAAAGTCCTGCGCTTCATTGCGTTCTCCTTTGAGGTTTTGGTTGTTTGCCGTGTGTGCGGCATGGGGTTGTTCAGGCGCTGAGGGAGAGGTCCGCGGAGACCACTTGCGCCGCGAGTTGCTGGCCGGTCAGGTAGCGTTCGAGGTCGTTCAGGGCGGCATCGGACATCCGCCGGGTTTCGGTTCCGAGGGAGCCCGCGATATGCGGGGTGATCTCCACGTTGGGAAGGTCGTAAAGAATCGAGTCCGCCGGGAGCGGTTCGGGCTCGGTGACATCCAGCAGGGCCTGGATCCGGCCCGTGGCGCACTCGGCTTCGAGGGCCTTGGTGTCCACCAGTGACCCGCGGGCAGTGTTGATCAGGGTTGCGTGGTCTTTCATGGCCTGCAGCTCGGCGGCGCCGATCATATGGCGGGTTTCCGGAAGGGCCGGGGCGTGGACCGTGACGATGTCCGAGGATTCCAGCAGCTCATGCAGGGACACCAGCTTTCCGCCGGCGGCCGCCACGGCCGCCGGGTCCGCGTGGGGGTCGCTGACCAGGCAGGTCACGTCCTGGAGCTGCTGGACCAGCCGGACCACGCGGCGGCCGATGCGGGAGAACCCGATCACGCCGATCACCCGGCCGATGTTGCCCAGTTCCCCGCGCGCCGTGGCATAGCCCCAGTCCTCCCGGTGGGTCCGTGCGTCGTTCGCCAGCACGTGGGCCTTCTTGCCTGCCAGCACGATAGACGCGAAGGTGAACTCGGCCACCGGGATGGCGTTGGCGTCCGCGCCGTTGGTCACCAGGATGCCGCGTTCCCACAGCTCCGGGGTGACGAAGCTGCGTACCGTGCCCGCACAATGGAACACCGCGCGCAGGTTGGGCATCCGCGCCAGTGCTGGTGCATCGAGGCGGGGAACGCCCCAGCTGGACAGCAGGATCTCAACCCCGGCCAGGTGGGCGGCGAACGCCGGGTCTTCCAGTGAGTCGGTCCACGGCGCTTCGCCGAGGTCCACCAGGCCCGCCAGGCGTTCGAGCCGCACGGAATCGAACTGATCGGCAAATGTTCCCTGGTTCATGACCAGCAGGGCCTTAGGTTTACGCGACATTCGGGCCTCCTTTCGTCGTTGGTTGGAGTGCGGATCGGGCCGCTGTTCATGTCTTGCATCACATCTAACAATCAGTACATACTCATGAACAAGACAGAACAACCAAGATAACCTTGATCGTTCTAAAACGATCATGATCGAACAACCGAATCGATTTTCTGATGCCAGTCCCGATGACTTCCGCCGTGGCAACGCCGCCCGGCACACCCCTTGCCTCGGCATGGGGAAACCACGCCCGCCCGAATGAACTGCGGCGGGCACTCGATGGCGCCCAGTCCCGCATACCCGTCCGTCCGGCAGGCCATCCGGCCTGGCGCCGTGTGGCCGCCACCCGTCTGGCGGCACTGCAGCGTCAGGCAACCCAAGAACGCGGAACCGCCTGGCCGCAGCCCCTGGTCTCCCACTACGCGCGCTACTTCCGCGACGGCAACCGCACCGCGTACGAGGGACTGGTGGCCGCCCGGCAGCAGAGGCTCACCCGCGCCGTGGTGATGGCCCTGGCTGCTGCTGACGGCGGTGAAGCCGAGCCTTGGCTTGACGAGGTTGTGGACGGTGCCTATCTCCTCTGCGAGCAAAGTTCCTGGTCCTGGGCTGCACACGACGATGTGTTCCGCCGCTCAGGGGACGTGGTTCCGGACCAGGGACGGCCGTTCCTCGACCTGGGCGCCGGCGAGGTGGCTGCGCAGCTGGCCTGGCTGGACCACGTCCTGGGCGCCCGCCTCGACAGCCGGGCGCCGGGCCTGCGGAGGCGCCTGCGCGAGGAAACCCGCCAGCGTGTGATCGAGCCCTTCCTGGACCGGCTCGACTGGCACTGGCTGGGCCTTGACGGTGACGTTCACAACTGGAATCCGTGGATCCATTCGAACCTCATCGCCGGCGCGCTGTTCCTGCTGGACGATCCCCGTCTGCAGGCCCGGGTCGTGGCCCGCTGCATCGAAGGACTGGACCGTTTCCTGGCCTCCATCCCCGCAGACGGTGCCATCGACGAAGGATTCGCCTACTGGTGGAACGGGGCGGGCCGGGCCTTGGAGGGCCTGGCGCTGCTGGAGGATGCCACCGGCGGCGTCCTCGGCGCCGGTTTGCCCGTAGTCCGGGAGCTGGTTGCCTTCCCGCACCGGATGCACATCGGCGGTCCATGGTTCCTGAACGTGGCAGACGGCCCCGCACGTGCCGCCGCGTCACTTCCATGGGACATGCTCCACCGCTGGGCGGTGCGCCTCGGGGATGATGACGCGGCACGGCACGCGGCCTCGATGCTCGCCGGGGCGCCGGATGCTGCGGCCGGGCTGGGCCGTGTCCTGCACTCACTGTTCCTGGGTGCCTCGGCGCCCGAGCGCGTTCAGGGCGTGAAGGACACGTTCCCGCTGGTACCGTTCACATACCTGCCCTCCGTCCAGATTATGGTCGCCCGGGAAACAGCAGGTACCACCCGCGGCCTGCTCCTCGCCGCCAAGGGCGGCCACAACGGCGAACACCATAACCACCGCGACGTCGGTTCGGTGGTGGTTGCAGTGGACGGGACCCCACTGCTGGTTGACGCCGGCCAGCCCACCTACACCGCCAAGACCTTTGGACCGGACCGCTACGACATCCGTGCCATGCAGAGCACCTGGCACAACGTCCCTGCCCCCTTCGGCATGGAGCAGGGAACAGGCAGCGGGTTCGCCGCCGAAATCCTAGAGGCGCCAACGGCGGAGCACCCCTGCCTTCGCCTTGCCCTGGGGGCAGCCTATGGTCTGCAGCCGCACCAGTGGATCCGAACGTCCGCCCTGGACCGTGCCACAGGCCGGGTCACCATTGCCGACCACTGGGACCTCCCGGCCGGCGGGCACGGCGAAGACCAGCACACTGCCGTGAAGCACAGGCCCGCGTCCGACGTCGACATCACCTTCCTCGCAGCCGGCACCGTCCGCGTCGGTCCGGCGGGCATCGCGGACATCCATCCGGCCGGTCTTCCCGGGACGGACTCCGGCGGCGCGGCGGCGTCCCTGCGGGGAGCCGCCCTGCGCTGGGAGCCGGGAACCGCCGTCGTCCTCGTGGACGAATGGCACTTGGACGACCCGCTGCTGTCCTCCGTCTGGGGACCGAAACTCACCCGCCTGCGCTTCCGCGCGCCAATCCTGTCCGGCGCCGCGGGCGCATTCACCCTCACTGTGGAGGCAACACCATGAGTCCTGAACAATCCGCCGGCGCGGAAGGGAAGTCGTTGTTCTCGCTGCAGCGCAGGGAACGGCTCATGGAGGAGCTGCGCGCCCACGGCGCCATTACCGTAAGGGACATTGCAGCGAAACTCGGTGTCAGTGAGCTGACCATCCGGCGCGACGTGAACACCCTGGCGGATGAAGGGCTGGTGTCCCGGGTGCACGGCGGTGCCACGCTGCCCAGCCCCTTGGACCGCTCCGCGGCGGGCCGGCCGGCTAACCACAGCTACTCGATCGGCATGGTGGTGCCGTCGCTGGACTACTACTGGCCGCAGGTGATCAGCGGGGCGCGCGCCGAAGCGGAAGCCCAAAACCTTCGGATCCTGGTCCGCGGGTCCGCCTATGACGCGGCAGACAACCGGCGCCAGGTCCAGGCCCTCCTGGACACCCAGAACATCGACGGACTGATCGTGGCGCCGGACATGGGCGGGGAGCACGGGCAGGAGCTGCTGCGGTGGCTCAACGCGCTGCCCATCCCCGTGGTGCTGGCCGAGCGGCGCTCGCCGCCTGAGGTCCCGGCGCATCGGCTTGAGTGGGTGGCCACAGACCATGCCTTTGGCGCCGGCATGGCCGTCCGGCACCTGTGGCAGGAAGGTCACCGGCGGATCGGCTGCCTGACGGACTCCTCCAGCCCTACCAGCCCGCATGTTGTCCGGGGCTGGCAGCAAGCCATGGCCGCGCTCAAGATTCCGGTCCAGGGCTCGGTCCTGGAAGACTCGGTCAAACAGGCCAACGGTGAACGGGCGCAACACTTCGATCAAGTCCTGGCACTGTGTGCCGCAACCGGTACCACCGCCATGCTGGTGCATTCGGATACCCAGGCGGTCGCCTTCGTCCAGCACTGCGTAGACCGTGGACTGGCCGTGCCGGGGGACCTCGCAGTGGTGGGATACGACGACGAGGTGGCCTACCTCGGCGAACCCGCCATTTCAGCCGTCCGCCCGCCCAAGCAATACGTGGGCAAGGTGGCGGTCCAGCTCATGGCCGCCCGGCTCGCCGAAGGCCGGATGCGGCCGGTGCACCGGGTGGAACTCAATCCCGACCTGATCCTGCGCGATTCATCGGTGGGTGCGCCGCGCGCTGCCACCGGCGCGCTGCTGGACCCGCTGTGAGCATGATGCCGCCCCGCGGCGTGCGCCCTCTGCCCTGCCCGGCAGCCAACCCAACCTAGGAACCCATGCCTGTCCCTGCACATCCCGTTTCCCGTGTCCTTCCCCCGCTGGACCGGGAATTGTCACCCTTCACCGGGCTCACCCGCGACCACTGGTGCGCCTATGCAGACCACCTGCTGCGCTCTGCGCACAGATTCGCCACCGATGACCACGCCAACCTGTTCCTTCCGGGCGCCACCAGCGCCTACGGCCGGCGAAGCGACTCGCTCGAAGCGTTCGCCCGGACCTTCCTGCTCGCGTCCTTCCGGATCGCCGGAGACCCGCAGGGCACCGGCTGGCTCGCGGACTGGTACGCACAGGGGCTCGACGCCGGCACCGACCCTGCCAACCCCGACCGCTGGCCCACGCCGGCGGAGCTGGACCAGGCCAAGGTGGAGGCCGCGTCGCTGGCGGTGGGGCTGGCCCTGACCCGCGACGTGCTCTGGGACACGTTGCCGGGCCGGGTCCAGGAACAGCTGATCGCCTGGTTCGAGGCGGTCATTGGCGAACCGTACCCGCCGATCAACTGGGTCTGGTTCCAAATCGTGGTGGAGGTGTTCCTTGCCGGCGTTGGCGGCAGATCCTCGAATGCGGACATTGACGCCGGGCTGGCCGTCCACGACTCGCTGCACCGCGGCCACGGCTGGTTCGCCGACGGACCGGAACGCGCGTACGACCACTACGTGGGCTGGGCCTTCCAAGTGTATCCGCAGTTACTGCAGCTTATGGCGCCAGGGGATCCCCGGGTGCAGGCACGGGCAGCGCTGGACGGCGGCCGGCTGGCGGACTTCCTGGACGACGCCGTCCACCTCGTGGGGGCCGACGGTGCGCCACTGGTCCAGGGCCGCAGCCTGATCTACCGCTTTGCGGCGGCGGCCCCGTTCTGGAGTGGCCAACTGCTGGGCCATACCCGCTTGAGCCCCGGGGTTTCGCGGCGTGCGGCGTCCGGCGTCCTGGCGTACTTCATGGGCCGCGGGGCCACGAACGACGACGGCCTGCTCACTATTGGCTTCCACGGCGAGTTCCCGGGCATGAAGCAGTCCTACTCCGGACCCGGCTCCCCTTACTGGGCAGCCAAAGGGATGCTGGGCCTGGCCCTTCCCGCGGAACACCCCGTGTGGACCGCCGTCGAGGAGCCGCTGCCGGTGGAGACCGGTGATACCCGGCTGTTCATCGCCGCCCCGGGCTGGCAGGTGGACGGCACCGCGGCGGACGGCGTGGTCCGGGTCCGCAACCATGGAACCGACCACGCGAACCCCGGAATCCGGGTGGCCGACTCGCCGCTGTACGCCCGCCTGGGCTACTCCACGGCCACCTTCCCGGACCTGGAGTCCGAGTCCCTCGACAACTCAGTGGTGTTCGCCGATGCCGGAGGGCGGCTGACGCACCGCACCGGGTTTGAGTTCCTGGGCCAGTTCCATGCCGGCGGGGTACAAGTGGGGGCCTCCCGTGCGGCAACGCACTGGATCGCCATCGATCCCGACGGCGGTCCGGACCACGGCAGCGGAGCTGCCGGGACCGCCACGCCAGGTCCGGAGGTGACCGTGGTATCTGTGACGCGCGGCGCCGTCGAACTGCGCCTGGTGCGTGTGCGTGGTGCGTCCGGCGCGGGCGCGCGGCTGCGGATTGGCGGATGGCCGGTGCCCGCCGGGTCTACGCTCAGCAGCGTGGTCCTTCCCGTGAGCTGGGGACAGGACCTTGACGACGCAGGGACATGGCTGTCGGCCACACCGCACCCGGTGGGGGAGCACATAGCCGTTCCGTGGGCCGGTACCGCCGGTGCGGCAGTTGACGGCGACTACGCGGCCGTCGTCGGACTGGGCGGGAACGGACTCACGGCGGAACTGTACGCCGCCGGGTTCCGTGCGGATGGCCTGTTCGTGTTCGCCGACGGCACCTCCGTGGATCCGTCCGCCGTGTGGGGGCAGCTCCGGTCGAAGTCCGCCTGACCGTGATCGTCCGGTGCCGGCCACAGGGGCCGGCCGCACCTCAGGTCGTTGCGGCGCCTTCGGCCGGATGTGCCGCCGGGGGCGCGGCGTCCTGCTCAGGTGACGCCTCCGGCGCCGGCGTCGCCGCGGCCGGGGCGGGCTTGATGTTCTGGTTCACGTGGAAGAAGTTGTCGGGATCGTACTTGGCCTTGAGACGGGCAAGCCGGGCATAGTTCGATCCGAGGGTGTCCTCGATCCTGGACTGGTCGTCGGCGTCCTGGAAATTGAGGTAGCCACCGGGCTCGGAGAACTCGTGCAGCGCGGCCCAGTACTCCCGGACCCATTCGATGTTCCGCTCGTTCTCGGAGGAATCGGGCCACTGCGCTGCGATGACCGGGGCGAAGTCAACATTGCGGTACGCGAATGCGGTGGCTTCCGGCGCCACCCGCTGGACCGCTCCGTCGATCGGATAGAAATGGTTGGCGGAGTGAACGCTGGGAATACCTGGGGCATAGTGGACGGCGGTGCGCAGCGCTTCGTCGCTGAGGGTCCGCAGGAAGTCGGCCTTCCAGTAGCCCTGCAGCCCTGGCACGCCGCTGAGTCCGTCAAACATGATGTTCAGCGCAGGGTAGGGCATGGGCGCGAAGAAGCTGCCCAGAACCGTGCCGGCATCGAGCATCGGCTGCCAGTGTGCCGGTCCGGCGTCAAGGTCGCCCGTCCACATGCCGGCGATCACGGCCACCGGCTTCCCGTGCCATTCTTCGGGAAGGAACGGAACCGGCGGGCCCTGGTGGAACCCCAGGAACGCACCCATTTCGTCGGGTTCGGCGGCAATCCACTCCCGGTAGGCAGCACCCACCGTGGCCCCGGCCAAGGCATCGAAAAACATGATCCCCACGTGCACCATATCCACCGGGTGCAGCCGGAACTCCATCGACGTGACCACGCCAAAATTGCCGCTTCCGCCCCGCAACGCCCAGAAAAGGTCTACGTTCTCCGCATCGCTGGCCGTGACGAAGGTACCGTCGGCAAGGACGACATCTGCTGAAACAAGGTTGTCGCAGCTCAGCCCGTACTTCCGGGACAGGTAGCCGATTCCGCCGCCGAGAGTCAGGCCCGCAACGCCGGTCGAACCGATGATCCCGCCCGTGCTTGCCAGCCCGAATGCGTGCGTGGCGTGGTTGTAGTCTGCCCACGTGGCGCCGGGCTCCACCCGGGCCAGCCGTGCCGCAGGATCCACGCGCACGCCCCGGCGGGCCGAGAAATCAAGGACCAGGCCGCCGTCGACCGTTCCGAACCCCGGTGCGCTGTGGCCGCCGCCGCGCACGGCAACCTCAATTCCGAGCCCCCTGGCGAACCGGACGGCCGCCAGGACGTCCGCCACCTGCGAGACCCGCAACACTGCTGCGGGACGGCGGCTGATCATGCCGTTGTAGACGAGGCGCGCGGCCTCATACTCGGCGTCGTCCTCTTCGATGACCTGCCCGCGGACCTGTTCGCGGAGCACGTCGAAACGTTCGCTACCCATCACAACTCCAGATATTTAGTGTCGAAGACCAGGGGCAGCCGGCTCCATACAGGGCCCAGCGGGGGCCAGCACGATGATTCTTTCGGTATACGCCTGGCCCCCGGCAGGGTCAAGGGAGCGCCGGCAGCCGCCCGGACCGGTCCGCACCCTGGGGGCCGTTGGACCCTGTCCTGCCCGCCGCCACGCCCTCTACGGTGAAATCGCACACGTCAACGAAACGCGCAAGGGGATCACATGACCCGGATATCAGTCGTCACCGGCGCCGCCTCCGGCATCGGCAAGGCAACCAAGGAACTGCTGGAGCAGCGGAACAGCCGCGTCATAGGCGTGGACATCCACGGCGCCGACGTGACCGCCGACCTCTCCACGCCCGAAGGACGGTCAGCACTGGTGCAGGGAGTCCGGGACCTGGCGGGGCAGGTTGACGCCGTGTTTGCGGTGGCTGGCCTGGCCACCCCCACGCCTGCCACCGTCGCCGTGAACTTCTTCGGCACCATCGCCACCCTCGATGGCCTGCGCCCGCTCCTGGCCGGATCCCCGGCGCCGCGGGCCGTGCTGGTTTCCTCGATGGCTGCGCTGATGCCCAGCGACCCCGAATTGGTTTCCCTGCTCACCGCAGGGGATGAAGAAGCGGCCCTTGCCCGCGCCGGTGTACTGGCCAAGGAACCCGAAACCACCGGAGGACTTATCTACGGCTCCACCAAGCTGGCGCTCTCGCGGTGGGTGCGGAGGCAGGCACCCACGGCGACATGGGCCGGAGCAGGCATTCCCCTCAACGCCGTCGCTCCCGGCGTCATCGCCACCCCCATGACGGCCGGCCTGATCGAAACCGCCCAGGGCCGCGAAGCCCTGCTCAAGATGGTGCCGATGCCGTTGAACGGCATCGCCGAACCGATCGCCGTCGCCCGCCTGCTGGCCTGGCTCGGCGGCGAGGAGAACACCCACCTGTGCGGGCAAGTGGTCTACATCGATGGCGGCAGCGACGCCGTCCTGCGCGGCGACTCCGTTTGGTGACCCCGCCGCCGTCCGTGCTGCCCGGCGTTCCTGTCTGAGTCACGGAGCCGGCTGAGCCAAGGACCCGACAGATCCACGGCCCCGGCGCGGGAACGGCGCAGCGCCCGTGCCGTGGCTATATCGTGGTGCCTATGCGAAGGTGCGACGATGGCTGATGGACTGACGACCGGCACCTTGGAGTGCCTTTACACGGGATCGGTCTGGGCCGAGGGGCCCCTGTGGGTGCCATCCTCTCAGACCGTTCGCTGGAGCGATATCCCCAACAACCGCATCCTGGAATTCCACCCCGGCACCGGCGCGACCCGCGAATACGCGCAAGACGTCGAATTCACCAACGGCCGCACGCTCGACGTCGACGGCAGCGTGGTGCAGTGCAGCCACGGCCGACGCCGGGTGGAGCGGGACAAGGACGGCACCGTGACCGGCCTGGTGGATTCCTTCCAGGGCCACCGGCTGAACTCTCCCAACGACGTGGTTATTGCCCGCGACGGCTCCATCTGGTTTACGGACCCGCCCTATGGCATTCTTCCCGGCACCAGGGAAGGGCACGAAGGGGAACAGGAATACGGAGGCTGCCACGTGTTCCGGTTGGACGCCGCCTCCGGAACCCTGGCTGCCGTGATCACAGACCTCGTCCACCCGAACGGGCTGGCGTTCTCCCCGGATGAGGCACTCTTGTACGTTGCAGACACCGCCGGGCCCGGCTACGGGGTTCCGCTGAGGATCGTTGCCTACGAAGTTCGCGACGCCGTCTGCGGGCCAGGGCGGGTCGTCGTGGAACTGCCCGACGGCCAGGCCGCCGACGGACTCCGGGTGGATGTCGAGGGCAGGATCTGGACCTCCGCGGGCCCCGCCGTCAGGGTCTATTCGCCGTCCTTCGAGCTGTTGGCTTCCATCGACGTCCCGGAAACGGTCTCCAACCTCTGCTTCGGCGGCCCCGACGGCCGGGACCTCTACATCACGGCCACCACAAGCCTGTACCGGATCCGCACCAGCACCCGTGATGCGGCCGGACTGAACGTTCCACCAACCCACCATTGAACGCGAGGACAACCATGCAGTACAGAACCCTGGGCCACAGCGGCGCCGTCGTGACCAACTACGCGCTGGGAACCATGACGTTCGGCGCCGAAGCCACCGAGGAAGACTCGCACGCCATCCTGGACAGCTACTTTAACGCGGGGGGCAACTTTATCGACACCGCAGACGTCTACAGTTCCGGCACCTCGGAGGAGATCATCGGCCGCTGGCTCGCCCAACGGCCGGCGCTGCGTGACACGGCGGTCATCGCCACGAAGGGACGCTTTCCGATGGGAACGGCGCCGAACGACGTCGGAACGTCGCGTCGCCGGCTGACCCGCGCGCTGGATGACTCCCTCCGCCGGCTGGGCGTGGACCAGATCGACCTCTACCAGCTGCATGCCTGGGACCCGATCACGCCCCTGGAAGAAACCCTGCGCTTCCTGGACGACGCCGTGAGCCGCGGAAAAATCGCCTACTACGGCTTCTCCAACTTCCTCGGGTGGCAACTGACCAAGGCCGTCCACACGGCGCGCAGCCAGGGCTGGAACCCGCCCGTGAGCCTGCAGCCGCAGTACAGCCTCCTGGTCCGGGACATCGAATTCGAGATCGTGCCGGCGGCGCTCGATGCGGGGATCGGGCTGCTGCCTTGGTCCCCCTTGGGCGGCGGCTGGTTGTCCGGCAAATACAAACGGGACCAGCGTCCGGCCGGTGCGACCCGCCTAGGGGAGAACCCCGAACGCGGCATGGAGGCGTGGAAAGCGCGCAATGACAACCCCCGCACGTGGACGGTCATTGGCGCCGTCGAAGACATCGCCGCCGGCCACGGGGTAAGCCCGGCCCAGGTGGCCCTGGCCTGGCTGGCGGACCGGCCGGCCGTGACCTCGGTGATCCTGGGAGCTCGGACCACTGAACAGCTCGCCGACAACATGGCTGCCGCCGACCTGCGGCTCAGCGCCGATGAAGTCAGCCGGCTGACCGAGGCCAGCCTGCCGCAGACGGGTGTCTACCCGTACGGGCCGATGGCGCAAGAGCAGCGCAGCCGCAAGATGGAGGGTGGCCGCTAGGAACGGAGCGGCGGCATCTACGCCGGGCGCTTCAGCACATCGGGCAGCTGGTCCACGTAGACCGTCTGCGGCGGTTCGTAGTAGATCACCAGCACTTCCTCGCCCACCGCGAAGCCGCTTGTCTTGTCATAAGGGTAGGCGTGGAAAGCCATGATGCCGCCCAGGTACGGCAGCATGACTTCTCCGATGGTGCCCGGCCCGATGCGGCCGGTCACCCGCCCAATCCTGCCTGTCAGGCTCCGGTCCACCTCTTTGTGCATCGCTGTCCCTATGCGCCGGGAGCCTTGGGCGTACGCTTGCCCTCGTCGCCCTTCCGGAGCGCGGAGGACAGGGCCGGCAGGTAATCACCTACCTGTGCCAGGATCCCGCCCAACATCTGGTTGACCCCTTCGCCGCCGTTCAGCACCGTCATCTGGCCCACATGGGAGAAGGGCTCGGCCGCCGCGGCAATGATCGCGGGCATGTTTTCGGCGAGCTGCTGCGAGATCACGGCGTCCTGGTTGGTTCCCAGCGCCTCGGCCCGCGCCTTGATGCCGTCGGCCTCAGCCAGGGCCTTGGCCTTGATGGCCGAGGCTGCTGCGTCACCCTTGGCCCTGGTGGCAGCAGCCTCGGCTTCACCAGTGACCTTGGTGGCCCCGGCGGCCGCAGCCGCGGCGTTGGCGTTGGCCTGGGCCTGCAACTCGGTTCTGCGGGCATTGGCGGTGGCCTCAAGCTCGGTGCGCCGGGCCAGGGCCTCCGCGGCTGAGATGTCGGCAGCCTTCTGGCCTTCCGCGTCGGTGCGCTTGGCGTAGGCTTTCGCGTCGGCGGGCTTCCGGATGCTGGTCTGCAGCTTCTGCTCTTCCCGGTCCGCCTCCAGCTTGGCAACTTCGGTTTCCTGAACCACCACCTGTTGCCGGGCCGTGGCGTCCGCCAGCGGGCCGGCTTGGGCGGCGTTGGCTTTGGCGCGTTCGGCGTTGGCCTGCGCCACTGACTGCCTGATCGCCGAGACGCTCTGCGCGTCGGCGATCAGCGCGGCAGCCTCCGCCTCCTTCTCGGCGGCCTCGCGGTTGCGGGTGGCCTCGGCAATGCGGGCCTCCATCTTCACTTGCGCGATGTGCGGTTTGGCGATGTTCTGGATGTACCCGGTGGGATCCTGCAGGTCCTTGATCTGCAGCGAATCCACCACCAGGCCCAGCTTCTCCATCTCCACTCCGCTGGCGCTGCGCACCTGCGACGCCAATTTGTCGCGCTCGCGGATGATTTCCTCCATCGTCATGCTGCCAATAATGGAGCGCAGGTGGCCCTCAAATACGTTATAGACCTGGCTTTCCATTTTGGGTTGCTGGCCCAGGAAGCGCCGGGCGGCATTGGCAATAAACGGCGGAGCGTCCCCGATCTTGTATATAACAACGCCCTCCACAATTACCTGGATGCCCTGGGAGGTAACGCAGGACACCTTGAGCTCGGTTTCGTTCAGTGTGAGCGACAGGGGCCGCACCGTCTGGAGGCCGGGCAGCACCAGGGCGCCCTTGCCGGTGACGATCTTGAAATCCATTCCTTCGCGTGTTTCGAGGGTTCCGCGGGTGAGCCCGGAAATGATCAGGGCCTCGTTGGGTTCGGCCACCTTCCACATCAGTTTGGTTGCCACCCAAATAAAGCCGACGGCAACAAGCACCCCCAAAATTGTGGCGATAAGCGGGAAGAATGCGGTGAAGTCCGGCATGACCAGGTCCTTTCGATGCCGCGGAACCGGCATCACGGTAAAACCCCAATAAATACAGCCGTCCATGTGCCGCTGAATTTCCCACTTGCCGTCGGCGCGCCCGGCCAGCTGTTGTAGACAGTCTGATTGGGCCCCGCCCAAGAGTCCAGAGCTGGGCTGATATTTGCCTGCGGCAACGGAAATGGGGAGGCCGACGGCGGGGCCTGGCTTTGGCCGGCGGGCTGCACTGGCCGCCATCGTGCCATGCGGCCGACCTGTTGCGTCCCGGAGGCTATAGATCTATAACAGATGGCATAAAGAGGTGCAGCATGATTCTGGCGCTTGATCTCACCAGCGACATACCGCTCTACCTGCAGCTTCGGGACCGGATTACGGAAGAAATAGCCGAGGGCCGACTGGTGGAGGGCAGTACTCTTCCTGCCACGCGCGCCTTGGCCGCCGATTTCGGGATCAATTTCCACACGGTCAACAAGGCGTATGCCTTGCTGCGCCAACAGGGCCTCATCCGGCTCAACCGCAAGACCGGGGCGGTGGTGGCGGCGGCGCCAGTGGACCCGCTATTCCACGCGGAGTGGTCGGCAAAGGCGCGAACCCTGCTGGCCGAAGCCATCGCCAGGGGAGTCCCCGCGGACGACGTCCTGGACGCCTGCCAGTCCATGCTTGCATCCTTCCAAACCCCGCCCAGCAAGGATTTGCCATGACCCCCGGTATTATCCTGAGTTCCGTTCTCTTGGCGCTGGTGCTCCTCCTGGCGCTGGTGCTGCCGTCCATCACCAGCCCCACGGTCCCTTTCGGCGTGCGGGTGCCGGATGGGCACGTTGGTGATCCGGTGGTGGTGGCCCAGTCCAGGCGCTAGCGGTGGAGGGTGCTGCTCAGCGGAGTACTCACCGCCGTGGCCGGAGCGGGCACCTTCGCCGCCACAGGCGCCACGTTCCTGCTGCCCGTCTCGGTGCTGCTGCTCCTTGGCGCCTGGTACGGCTGCTTCTTCCTTGCCAACCAGGAAATCCGCGCTGCCAAGGCTGCCGGGAACTGGTATGGCGGCCTTCACCAAGGCATCGCCGTCGATACCGGCCTCCGGTCGGACCCGCCCCGGTTTCCCTGGCTGTGGTTGGCCTTCCCGGTCACGGTGACGGTGGCGACCGGGGCGATCGGCGTCGTCGAATATCCTTCGATGCCGGCCCTGCTGGCTGTGCACTACGGAGCCGGCGGCCAGGCCGACCGGCTGGCGCCGAAGTCGTTCGGGACTGCCTTTTCCCTGGTTATTGTCCAGGTCATCGTCACCCTGCTGCTGTCCGTCATCGCAGCGGGCATCCTCCGTGGCCGGGCCGACCTCGACCCCGCGCACCCGCAGGCCTCGGCGCGCTGGCACCGGCAGTACGCCTCGCTCGGGGCACGGGCCCTGCTCGGCCTGGCCGGCATGATCGCGCTGGGGATGATGGGCTCGTCACTGCTGATGTGGACCGGAACCAGGGCGCACTGGGCTGCGGTGGTGGTGGTGGTCCCGGTGCTGGCCGGCGTTGGACTGGCCATGGTTGTCCTCGCCCGGTACAACCGCGAACCCCAAGGGACCGCCCGGGAAACCGGCTTGACCCACCGGGACGATGACAAGTTCTGGCGCGGCGGCCTCCTGTACATCAACCGTGAGGACCACGCGCTCATGGTGCCGCGCCGTTTCGGCCTGGGCTGGACGCTCAACTTCGGCAACCCGCGGGCAGGCATGCTGCTCGCCGGTGTCCTCGCCCTGATCAGCCTGGCGGTCATCCTCCGCTTTGGAGGGTGAACCGCTACCGCGCCAACGCCTAACCGGGGCCAGTGTCAATGACCGGCGGCGGCCGTGAAAGCCTCGACGACAGGCCACAGCACCTCGGCGTGCCGGATATCGCTGTGGGCCCCGGCGAAAGGATTCTGGTCCTGGGAAATCACCGCATTGGCGTCCAGGCAGTAGAAGCCGCCCGCCGTGAACCCGTAGGACTCACCCGGCTGATGCATGGGCACCGTTGTGGCCCCCGCCTGCTGGTAGCCGTCATGGCCCATTCCCTCCCAGCGGTACATGAAGTCGTGGACGTCCTCGTTGTCCTGGCGCTGGAGGAAGCTCGCCGTGGGGTACCAGGTCCCCACCGCGCGGTCGGCTTTGCTGAAGGTGGCGATGAACGGACCATCCACCCGGCCCGTACAGGATGCCAGGAGACCCGACCGGGCGGGATCGGTGGGCAGCGGCGAGGCGAAGCTGAAATGCGAGAAGGCCCCTTGGATGAGGTACACCAGCTTGATGGGGCTGCCAGGGGCGGCAGCTGACGCAGGGAGGCCGGCGAGCGCGTTGGCCACCAGCCGGGCGCCGAAGCTGTGTCCCATCAGGTAGATGCGCGGTGGGCCGGAGGGGCCCGCGAGCGAACCGAGGTAAGGGCCCAATCCCTGGCTGCCAATGACGCCCGCACGGTTCTTCATTTCGTAGTAGCTGAACGCGCGCAGTACCTCCCGCGCCCCTTTCCACAGCATGCCGAACGGGTTCCCGATATCCTGCGCGCTCGACTGTGAAGGGGCGGCCAGCGCAGCGGCGTGGGTCAGGAGCGGCGCTGTGGTGGCTGCCAATGCTGCCTGCAGGTTGGAGTCCTCGGATTCGGGCGGCGGCACGGGGGAACTGACCAGCCCAAGGGCAAGGTGGTGGAAGCGTTCGAGTTCCTGCGGATCCTCCGGTTGCCGGTCCAGCAGGTTTCCGATTGCACCGAGGTCTTGCTCGTTCCGCGGGAACGCCGGGGCCAGGTGCGCCGCCAGTGCTGCCCCGGTGGAGGGTGCTGCCGGTGCGGCGGATGCCTGGTCCTCCGGGAACAGCAGGGAGGGCCAGATGATTCCGACGGCGGCACAGCCTGCCGCCCGCTGTCCCAGCTGGTCAGAGAGATTGCCGAACATCCACTGGTAGAGGCTGCGCGCGGACTCGACGTCGCTGTTCCAGCCGTGGGAGAGGACGAAGATGTCACGGATGCTGCCGTCCGCAACGGCGGCGGCCAGGGAGGCACCGTCTGCCGGGTTGTCCGGCTCGGCGTTGCCATCGGCGGCGAACGCCAGCTCGTAGTAGTCGAGGTTTCCGATGCTGCCGGTCATGGCTGCTCCTGGCTGGTGGGTGGTTAGATCGAGTTCAGGACCCGCATCAGGTCCACCAGGCCACTGCCTTGGAAGAACGGGTGCCGGCCCAGGGAGCTTGCATTCTGCATGAACAGGTCTTTGACCACCTCCGGCTTGCCGATGAATTCCGGCCGTGCCGAGAGGAAGGCCGCGATGGCCCCGGAAACGTGCGGGGCCGCCATCGAGGTTCCGCTGTCCTCCACGTAGCAGGGCATCTGTGCCGCCGCGTCCTTGAAGCCCGGCACCTGGCTCCGGTTCTTCCCGGCTGCCGCCGAGGTGATGCGCTCGCCGGGGGCCACAAGGTCGGGCTTCAGCCGCCCGTCAAGGGTGGGTCCCTTGGAGGAGGTATAGGAGACCCCGAAGACGTGCGGCTGGTCGCGGTGCGTTGAACCCACCGTGATGGCTTTTTCTGCGTTTCCCGGGTCCGTGATGGTGGAGAGCCTGCCATAGAAGTCGCCGTTGTCGTCCCGTGCATCGCCGCCGTTGCCGGCGCTGACCACCACCACGACGCCGGAGCCCACCAGCAGGTCGATCTCCCGGCACAGGGGGCTCTGGCCGGCGGCGAAGTCACCGGGATACCAATCGCAGCCGAGCGATAGGTTCACGCCGTGGATCACCAGGTTGCGGCCATAGGAGTTGACGGCCCTGACGTAGTTCAGGGCGGCGATGACCGCGCTGGACAGGGTGTGCTCCTGGTTGTTCAGGACCTTCAGGCTCACCAGCAACGCCTCCGAGGCCAGGCCGGCCAGGGACCGGCCCGGGTCCAGTTCCCGCTGTGTCCATTCCGGCAGACCATCCGGTGTGGACCGGCTCGTCATGATGACGGCGGCCGGGGGAGCGGAGCCGGCGATGATTCCGGCCACGTGGGTCCCGTGTCCGACGTCGTCCACCAGGGCAGGTGCCGGGTCGTCCGGGACCAGGTCCTTGGCCGAGCGGACGGATCCTGCGTCCGGTGACGCCGCCGTCGTGCCGGCATCCGGACCGGTGACCAGAACCGTGAAGTCGCGGTGGAGATCCGCAACCCGCGGGTCGTGCAGGTTGTCCGCTTTTCCCGTGGGGCCGGGGAGGAAATGCGGGTGCGTGCCGTCGATGCCCGAGTCGATGACGGCCCACACACAACCGCGGCCCGAGGCCCCGAACGTGCGCAGCGCGGCATCGGCCTGTACCGTGGCCGCTGACCTGTCGATGTGCGGGCGGACAATGTAGTCGGGCCACACACGGTAGATGGTGCGCTCCGCAACTCCGTGTGCCGCATCCGCGGCAAGGAGGGTGGTCAGCTCGTCGGGCCGGACCCGGCACTGCAGGTACAGGGTGGAGACCTGCAGCGGCGGGGCGGGCGGATCCTCAGCCGACGAAAACGTATCGTTGAAGAGCGTGGCAAACCGGGCCCCCGCGGATGTGGCAAGCGTCCCGTGGCCCACCTGCAGTTCCACGAGGACCGCCTCCCGCTCATTGGCGTCCGTGTGGACCAGGAGGTCGTGCCCGCGCTGCTCCGAGTGGTTGCGGGGCCTCAGCAGTGAGCTCACCAAACGCGTCATGCCATTCTCCGGTCTCACTGAAGTGCTGCCACCAATTATGGGCAGCGGCGCCCGCATGTCAATACGTCGCGGGCCGCCCTAACATGAGGTGTGGGCTCCAAATACCGCATCGTGAGGCGGGCGGCGCTCGCGGTGGCCCTCGCCGTCTCCGGCTGCACCTACACCGACGACTCCCCTCCGCCCGGACGCTTTCCGCCTGCCTTGGATCCCATGGTGCAGCAGATCGAGCTCTTCCTGGACCAGGGAGCCGTCTCGGCGGTGGTCCAGGTCCGCTGGCCGGGCGGCGAATGGTCGCAGGCCTTTGGCGTGAGGGGCCTCGACTCCCTGGACCCGGCGCAGCCAACGGACAGGGTGGAGGTTGCCGGTGTCACCCAGGCCATGACCGCCGTCGCGGTGCTCCAGCTCGTCGATGACCACCTCATCGGCCTCGATGACCAGGTAACCCAGGCCGTCCCGGAACTGGCGGGAATGCTGCGGCCGCCCGGACCCCTCACCGTGCGCCAGCTGCTCAGCCACACCTCCGGGATGCCGGACGCCGCCGCGGCCCTGCCCCGCGACGTGGATTTTCGCCCCGCCCTGTCGCGCAGCCTGACCCTGGAGCAGCAGGTACAGGCCGCCGGGACGCTGCCTTGGCCGGCCTCCGACGTCGGACTGTTCAAATACTCCACCACGGACTACGTTGCACTGGGCCTCTTGGTGCAGGCCCTGCGCCACAAACCGTTCGCCCAGGTCATGCGGGAGCAGGTGTTCACCCGGCTGGGGCTTAAGGACACAACCCTGGACCGGCCGGACCCCGGTGCACCCAACCTGCTCCACGGGTACGTCACCCTCTACGGCGAGCGCATCGACACCACTGGCGACGCGTCGGTCGCCGGCTCCCCGGCGTCCGGGGTGGTGTCAACGGTGGCGGACCTTAACACGTTCATGGCCGCCCTCCTTCAGGGCCGCGCCGTTTCTTCTTCCTCACTGCGGCAGATGAAGACCAGCCCCGGCTTTGGCCGGTTCGGGTTGGGACTCTGGCGCTTCGCGGACCAGTGTTCCCCTGCCATGCGCCAGGAAGGCAAGGGCTCGTTCAGGGAGTTCCAGACGGTCGCCGTCAGCAGCGACGACGGGCGGTACCAGGCGGCGATGACCGTCACGGCGCCACCCATGCCCGGCGAGGTTGAAGATCCCGCCAGCACCGGCCGGCGGGACCTGCTCAACGGCCAGATCGAGTCCACCCTCAACGAGGCGCTGGACAGGCTCTGCCAGCCTGCACGTTGAGGACAAACGCGCCGGTCAGCCGCGCATTACGCCGCCTCCGGGGCCTGTCCGGATGGTCCCGGCGGATCTACACTGAAGCATCCCGCGGCACGCTGCGGCCGGGGAAGGCTTGCGGGCATCAGAGGATCAACTACATAGCTGGAAGGGCGGACCATGGGAAACGCGTCGCAGGGAGCTAACCGGGCGGTTTCAGACGCGGCTTCGGCCAGCCGCAGCCCGGCGTTGCGCATTCTGGCCCGTGCCGGCTTCGTGTTCATTGGGCTGGTGCACGTGCTGATCGGCGCCATCGCCCTGCAGGTCAACAGCGGAAAAGGCGGCGAAGCGGACCAGTCCGGGGCGATCGGATCCCTTGCCTCAAAACCCGGCGGCGTCGTCCTGCTCTGGGCTGGGGCTGTTGCCTGCGCCGCCCTGGCGCTGTGGATGGTCGGTGAGGCTGTCTTCGGCGCCCGCGCCGGGGCCGACTCGAAGAAGAAACTGAAGGAGGCCGCCTCCGCTGCAGGAAAAGCCGTGGTGTTCGGATTTATGGCCTTCACGTTCGCAGTGTTCGCCACGGGCGGTTCCAAGAGTTCCAGCCAGTCGGCCAGTGACTTCACCGCCAAACTCATGGCTGCCCCGGCTGGAGTGGTGCTGCTGATCGCCGTCGGCCTGGCGATCATCGGGGCCGGTGCCTATTACACCTACACAGGCTTCACCCGAAAGTTCATGGACGACCTGCAGGACCCCGGCAGTGCCCGTACCGCTGTCCAGTGGATAGGCACCGTCGGCTACATCGCCAAGGGAGTGATCCTCGCCGTCGTCGGCGTACTGATCATCGTGGCCGCCGCTACTGCCGATCCTTCCAAGTCCTCGGGCCTGGACGGGGGCCTGAAGGCTCTTGGCTCACAACCGTACGGTGCGTTCCTGCTCGCAGCCATCGCCGCGGGCCTCATCTGTTACGGCGTGTACTCCATGGCGCGGGCCCGGTACGGCAAGTTCTAGGGCACGGCCTGTCAGCCGGTGGTTGCTGCCGGACGGGACAGGCCGCCCGGCGGGCAGCGCCGTCGAAAGGTGTGAATTGCCTGTGGGGTTGCTGTGCGATCTGTCGCATCGTGCCCGGCGGTACTACAGTATCCTCACTGATTGCCTACGATGGGACATGGACAAACGACAATAAGGTGGCAGCCGGCTTGGTAGCCGACGCCCGATTCCAGGCAGGAGGCGGCACCCATGCAACACAATGTGCCGCTGCGCGGGCATCCAGCCAGGCTCATTGCCGCCGGGACCTTCGGCGTCCTGCTGGCAGTTACCTCAGGGAGCGCCGCCCAAACACTGCCTCCGGCCACGGGTGAGGCCCCGGTCCGGGTGGTGGTGGTAGGGGACTCCCTGAGCACCGGCCACGGAACGTCGCCGCAGGAAGCCTGGCCGGCCCTGATGCGCAACGACCCCGTGGGCGCCGGCCTGGAAGTGGTCAATGCCGCCGAAGACGGCAGCGGCTACGTCAGCCCCGGCGATTTCGACGGAACGTTTGGCACCCAGGTTGAAGACCTCGTCAACGAAAAAACGGGCATTGTGGTGTTCTTCGGCTCTGAGAACGACCTCGGCTACTCGTCCGATGAAATCGGCGACGCCGCGCTGGCGGCGATGGACCGGGCCGAGACGCTCGCCCCTGAAGCCAAAATCATTGTCGTGGGACCGCCGTCGTACTCAACGGACCCGGACCCCGGGCTCCTGGAGATCAGCAGCCAGCTCAAGGCCGCTACCGCCCGCGCCGGTGGCGAGTTCGTGGACCCCATCGCCGAGGGCTGGATCAGCAGCGACTTTGGTGACTTGATCGGCCCCGACGGCGACCACCCAACGGTTGCCGGCCAGCACTACCTCCTGGAACACATCGGCGCCTACCTTGAGCAGGCCGCGCCTGCCGCCGCGGCCGCCGTGCAAGGGCGCCCGGAACCGCAGTAACCCCGGCTCACGCCGGCGGCCAGGGTCACCGGCCGCCGCGGGCAGGAATCTGGAGGAATCTATCGATTAGCCCCAAGCTGGGGATTACGGTAGAGGAGTGACCGATCGCCCCGAAATCTATACCGTTGGTGAACTCCGCGCAGTAGGACACGTCCTCAAGGACCTGAGGCACGAAATCCGCGACAATCTCTTGGCCGCCCTGGCGGAAGGGCGCGACCCCTGGCCCGGGCTGTACGGGTTCAGCCGGACCGTCCTGCCCCAGCTCGAACGTGCCTTGATCGCCGGCCACGACCTGGTGCTGCTGGGAGAACGGGGACAGGGCAAGACCCGCATCCTGCGCACCCTGGCCGGGCTGCTGGACGAGTGGTCTCCGGTGATCGAGAATTCGGAACTGAATGAGCACCCGTTCGAGCCGATCACCGAACAGTCCCGGGCCCGCGTCCGCGCCGAAGGGGACCGGCTGCGGATCGCCTGGCGGCACCGTTCCGAACGATACGTCGAAAAGCTCGCAACGCCTGACACCTCCGTCGCGGACCTTGTCGGCGACGTCGATCCCATGCGTGTGGCCGAGGGCCGAAGGCTCGGGGATCCGGAGACCATCCACTACGGCCTGATTCCGCGCTCCAACCGCGGGATCATTGCCATCAACGAGCTCCCGGACCTGGCCGAACGCATCCAGGTGGCCATGCTGAACGTGATGGAGGAACGTGACATCCAGATCCGCGGCTACGTGCTGCGGCTGCCCCTCGACGTGCTGGTTGTGGCCTCTGCCAACCCGGAGGACTACACCAACCGCGGCCGGATCATCACCCCGCTGAAGGACCGCTTCGGGGCCGAGATCAGGACCCACTACCCGATCGAACTAGAGGACGAGGTCTCCGTCATCCGGCAGGAGGGCCGGCTGGTGGCTGACGTTCCGCCCTTCATCCTGGAGATCCTTGCCCGCTATACCCGTGCGCTGCGCGAGTCTCCGGCCATCAACCAGACGTCCGGGGTTTCGGCCAGGTTTGCCATCGCGGGGGCTGAGACCGTGGCCGCGGCGGCCCTTCGCCGGGCACGGCTCCGCGGTGAGGACCATGCCGTGGCCAGGATCATCGACCTGGAACCCGCCGTGGAGGTCCTGACCGGCAAGATCGAGTTCGAATCAGGCGAGGAAGGGCGGGAGCAGGGCATCCTCGACCACCTCCTCCGCACCGCCACCGCCGAGGCCGTCAGGGCCCACTTCCAGGGCCTGGACATGGGCCCGCTAGTGTCCGCGCTGGACGGCCACCGCACAGTCACCACCGGGGAGCAGGTCACCGCACAGGAGTTCCTCGGCAACCTCCCGTCTCTGAACGGATCAGGCCTCTACGAGGAAATCGGCCGCCGCCTGGGCGCGACGAACGACGGACACCGAGCCGCCGCCGTCGAACTGGCCCTGGAAGGGCTGTATCTGGGCCGTCGCATCTCCAAGGAGTCCGACGACGAGGAAACCATCTACGGCTAGGAACAGGAGGCAGCATGGCCATCCACAAGAGGTCCGCAAGGTACGGCCGGTACTCCGGCGGCCCGGACCCGCTGGCTCCGCCGGTGGACCTGGCAGAGGTCCTCGACGCCGTGGCCGAGGACGTGATGGCAGGCTACTCGCCCCGCCATGCCCTGCAGGAGTTCCTGCGGCGTGGTGGACGGAACCGCGACGGCCTTGACGATCTTGCCCGCCGCGTCCAGGAGCGCCGGCGGGACCTGCTGAGCCGGCACCGGCTGGACGGCACCCTGGATGAGGTGAAGAAGCTCCTGGATACGGCCGTCCTGGAGGAACGCAAGCAGTTGGCCCGGGACGCCATGATGGACAATACCGAACGCGCCTTCCGGGAGATGCAGCTGCAGAACCTGCCGCCCTCCACCGCTGCGGCGGTCAACGAGCTTGCCTCCTACGACTGGCAGTCCGGAACCGCCAAGGAGGCGTACGAACGAATCAAGGACCTCTTGGGCCGGGAGGTCCTGGAACAGCGGTTCGCCGGTATGAAACAGGCGCTGGAGAGCGCCACCGATGAGGACCGCGAGGCCGTCAACGACATGCTTCGGGACCTCAACGGTTTGCTGGCGAAGCACCGCCGTGGCGAAGACACAGAGGCCGATTTCCAGGAGTTCATGGCGAGGCACGGCCAGTTCTTCCCGGAAGACCCGCAATCGGTGGAAGAGCTCGTGGATGCCTTGGCGCAACGTGCCGCTGCTGCCCAGCGGCTCCTCCAATCCATATCCGCGGAACAGCGCGACGAACTGATGCAGTTGTCCGCCCAGGCCTTCGGATCGCCTGAACTGATGGCCCTGCTCAGCGAACTCGACGCGTCCTTGCAGGCACTGCGCCCGGGGGAGGACTGGACCGGGTCCGAACGCTTCGAGGGACAGGAAGGCCTGGGGCTGGGGGACGGCACCGGCGTGCTGCAGGACCTCGCCGAACTGGATGAACTCTCGGATCAGCTCTCGCAAAGCTACAACGGCTCCAGCCTTGATGACCTGGACCTTGATGCGCTGTCCCGGCAGCTCGGCGAGGACGCGGCCGTCAGTGCGCGGACGCTGGCGGAGATCGAGCGGGCCATGCAGGAGGGCGGTTACCTTCGGCGGGGCGCGGACGGCGATCTCCGCCTTTCACCACAAGCCATGAGGCGGCTGGGGAAGTCGCTGCTGCGCGATACGGCTAAACAGCTGTCCGGGCGGCAGGGAAACAGGGACACCCGGGCCTCTGGTGCAGCCGGCGAACAGTCCGGCTCCAGCCGCCAGTGGGAGTTCGGTGACGCCGAACCGTGGGACGTCACGCGCACCATGACCAACGCCATCCGCCGCACCATGGCCGACGGCGGCGATCCGGCCCGGGGACTGCGCCTCGCGGTCGAAGACATCGAGGTCACCGAAACAGAGGCCCGGACCCAGGCCGCCGTCGTCCTGTTGGTGGACGTCTCCTTTTCCATGGCCGCGGAAGGGCGGTGGGTCCCCATGAAGCGAACCGCGCTGGCCCTGCACCACTTGGTGTCCACCCGGTTCCGCGGCGACCGGCTGCAGCTTGTCACCTTCGGCCGGTACGCCCAGTCCATGGATATCGCCGAACTGACCGCCCTGCCGGCCCTCCGCGAACAGGGCACCAACCTCCATCACGGCCTCCTGCTGGCAGGCCGCTTCTTCCGCCGCCATCCGTCCATGCAACCCATCCTCCTGGTGGTGACGGACGGCGAACCCACCGCGCACCTGCTGCCGGACGGAGACTCCTGGTTCAACTGGCCGCCGGACACGGAGACCATCCGGGCCACCGTTGCCGAGCTGGACCGGTTGGGAAGGACCGGGGCCAAAACCACCTTCTTCCGGCTCGGAAACGATCCCGGCCTGGAGCGCTTCATCCAGCGGATGGCCAACCGGGTTGACGGCCGCGTGGTGGCACCCGATGTCGGGGACCTGGGGGCTGCGGTGGTGGGGGAATACCTCCGGGCACACGTCCGCAGTGCCTACGCCGACGGCGACTGGTTCTGACCGGCCGGGCGCGGCTGGGCGTCCCGGCTACGAGTACTGGTTCCGTCCGGCCGGCCGGTTCAGGCGGCCACTTCGATCCCCGCGGCTTCCCGGCGGGCGGCTTCGGCGGCGTTGAGGCGCTCCCGCTGGGGGACCACCACGTACTTGGGGTCGCGCGTCGAGGCTTTTCCAGCCTCGAAAACGCCGAACCGCAGCAGGGCAGAACCCGCAGCCACGGCGAGGCCGCCCACCACGCTGACGGTACGCGAGCGGTGCCCGCCGAGGGCCAGTCCGACTGCGCCGCCGATGCTGAAGGCCTTCGACAGGCGCATCAACGTGCCGCCCCGGCCCTCCCGCAGCGTCTCCGTGCTCAAGTGGCCGCTGCGTTCCATCCGCAGGCTCATTACCGTTTCCAACAGCGCACCCGCCACGGCCATCCGCCGTGCGGGACCGGCCTCCACGACGGGCGCCAGGGCTGTGGCGATGCCACCGCCGGCGGCCGCGGCCGAACCGGCAAAAACGAACGGCAGGACCTCGTGGGCGTCATGCCAGGTGGGGACCGCGGTGTCGGCCAGCAGCACAGCCGTGTAGGTGGCCACCGCGGAGCCGCTGACAGCCGCACCAAGGCCGCAGGCCCGCCCGGCCGCCGGGAACAGCCCCGTGATATTGGATGCCGCACTCGCCCCGGCGAGCGGGCCGTACACGGACAGGATCCAAGAACCCATGCTCATGGGCGAAGTGGGTTTGGCCACGCGCAGCATGTTCAGGAAACGTTCCGGCCGGCCCAGGTCATGCACCAGCGCCGCCGCTGATACCGAAATTGCGGTCAGCGCCGTGAGTTTAGCCCGGCGTTCCAGGGCGGGCCGTCCGGTGTATTGGGCGCCTGCGGCCAGCATTGAGGAGGCGGCGGCCACACCGCCGGCGAAGATGTACCCCGCGATGTCCGCTGCCTCCCATGTGGGTTCCTTGAGGATGGGGCGGCCATAGTAGGAGGTGAATTCCTCACGCTCCCGGCGGCGGCTCACTTCCTGGCTCCCCAGAAGACGACGGCGGCCCCCGCCAGGAGACCGGCCGCAGCACCCGCGGCCCGGCGCCACATGGCAGGCAGGTCCCGGGTGGTCACCACGGGGTCCGGCGGCAGACCGTATGTTTCGGGTTCATCGAGCAGCAGGAAGAAGGCGCCGTCGCCGCCCACCCCGCCGTCGGGATCCCTGCCGTAGAGCCTGGCCTCGTCCACACCCCGCTCATGGAGTTCCGCGACGCGGGCATCGGCCCGTTCCCGGAGCTCATCAAGCTCGCCATACTGGATGGACTGGGTGGGGCACGCCTTGGCGCATGCCGGCTCTTCGCCGACACCCAGGCGGTCGTAGCACATGGTGCACTTGAAGGCCCGGCCGTCGTCTGGCCGCTGGTCGATCACGCCGTAAGGGCACGCTGAAACGCAATACCCGCAGCCATTGCAAATATCCTGCTGGACCACCACGGTCCCGTGCTCGGTACGGAACAGCGCACCGGTGGGGCACACGTCCAGGCACGCGGCGTTGGTGCAGTGCTTGCAGACGTCCGAGGACATCAGCCACTTGATGCCCTCGGTTCCGCCCGACGCCGGGGCCGGGACCTTCTTCTCGATGAACGCCACGTGCCGCCAGGTATCCGCGCTGAGCCTGGAGGTGTTGTCAAAGGATTCGCCGGTGAGTTTCAGCGGCCCGTCCGCCGGCAGCGAGTTCCATTCCTTGCAGGCCACCTCGCAGGCCTTGCAGCCGATGCAGAGGCTGGTGTCGGTGAAGAAGCCCTTCCGCGCTTCACTCGGTGCTCCGATGGCGGGCATTCCCAACTGGGTGACGCTCATGCCTTGATTCCTTCCTGGCCGGTGTGCTCATCGATGCCTGCCCGCCGGCGGTATTCCGCCACGAGTGACGGCAAGGCCGGGCCTTGCGGGCGGCGCCCGGGACGGATGTCCACCGTCAATGCCTTGACCTCCTGGATATGCACGTTCGGGTCCATGGCGATCGAGGAGAGCTCGTTCATTGCATCGCCGCGGCTGAGCCCGTTGGGGCCCCAGTGGTAGGGCATCCCGATCTGGTGCACGGTCCGCCCCTGAACGGTGAGCGGCTTCATCCGGCCGGTCACCAGGACCCGCGCCTCAATGGCTCCGCGGGCGGAGACCAGGGTGGCCCAGCCGTTGTTGGTCAGTCCGCGCTCGGCCGCCAGTTCGGGCGATACCTCGCAGAACGACTCCGGCTGCAGCTCGGCAAGGTAGGGCAGCCAACGGGTCATTGCCCCGGCGGTGAAGTGCTCCGTGAGCCGGTAGGTGGTCAGCACGAACGGGTATACCTCCGCGCCGGGTTCCCGGCCACTGGGCTGGTACCGGTTGCCCTCACGCTTCAGGAGCTTGCGGACCGGGTTCCGGTTTTGGCCGTAGAGGGCATTGTCGAAGGGTGATTCCTGCGGCTCGTAGTGCGTGGGAAGCGGCCCGTCGGTCAGGCCGGCGGGGGTGAAAAGCCAGCCTTTGCCGTCGGACTGCATGATGAACGGGTCGATACCGGAAAGGGCATCCGGCCCCGTGGCGTCCTCGCCGGGGCGGTAGGACGGTGGTTTGGTGGGCTCGCAGTCGGGCACGTCGTCGCCCGTCCACTTTCCGGCTTCCGCGTCCCACCAGATGAGCTTCTTCCGTTCACTCCACGGCCGACCCTCCGGATCAGCCGAGGCCCGGTTGTACAGCTCCCTGCGGTTGGCCGGCCATGCCCAGCCCCATTCGCGGCTGGAAATGCTCTGCTCGGTGTGGGGTTTCCGCCGGGCGGCCTGGTTGATGCCGTCGGCGCGGCAGCCGCAGTAGATCCAGCAGCCGCATGATGTGGAGCCGTCGTCCTTGAGCTGGGTATAGGCGGAGAGCGGCGTGCCGTCCGCGCCGCGGCCGTTGATCTCGGCGAAGACGGCGTCCGCGTCCGGTTCATCCTGGGTGCCGATGGTTGGGTAGTCCCACGTCAGGTCCAGGATGGGGCGGTCGGCGTCGTCGTGCGAGTCCGCCAGCAGCTTCCGGATGCGTTTGCCAAGGTGCCAGATAAACCAGAGGTCGCTGCGGCGCTCGGCTTCAGGCTCCACGGCCTGCTCGCGCCACTGGATCAAACGGTTGGTGTTGGTGAAGCTGCCGGCCTTTTCCGTGTGGGCTGCGGCGGGGAAGAAGAAGACTTCCGTGCCGATGTCCTCCGTGCGCATCTGCCCGGTGGCGATTTCCGGGCCGTCCTTCCACCAGGTGGCGCTTTCGATCAACGAGAAGTCGCGGACCACGAGCCAGTCGAGGTTGGCCATCCCGGCGCGCTGCAGGTGGGTGTTGGCGGACCCGACGGCGGGGTTCTCACCCATGAGGAAATAGCCCTTGCAGATTCCGTCCAGCTGCGCCATGACGGTGTCATAGGTGCTGTGGCTGCCCGTGATCCGGGGGAGGTAGTCGAAACAGTAGTCGTTCTCCGCTGTGGCGGCATCGCCCCACCAGGCCTTGAGGAGGCTCACGGTGTACGCGGACATGTTGGCCCAGAAACCCTGTTTGGCGGAGTCCGCCTCGACATATCCGGCCAGGTCCAGGTGCTGTTTGGCGTGCGGCATGGGCAGGTAGCCGGGCAGCAGGTCAAAGAGGGTGGGGATGTCGCTGGAGCCCTGGATGCTGGCGTGCCCGCGGAGGGCCATGATCCCGCCGCCGGGCCGCCCGATGTTGCCCAGGAGCAGCTGCAGGACCGACGCGGCGCGGATGTACTGCGTGCCCGTGGTGTGCTGTGTCCAGCCCACGGCGTAGGCGAAGGCCGTGGTCCGGTCCCGGCCCGAGTTGCTGGTGAGTGTCTGTGCCACTTCCTCGAACAACGCCTGCGGCACCCCGCACACCTGCTCCACCATCTCCGGGGTGTACCGCGAGTAATGCCGGCGCAGGACCTGGAACACGCAGCGCGGATCCTGCAGTGTCTCGTCCCGGTGCCACTTCCCGGTCACGCCGGGGCCGCCGGAACCGTGGGACTGGGCGTGGGAGGATTCCCCCAGCCTGCTGCCTTCCTGCTCGTCGGCGTCACGTTCACCGGAGGATGCGGCCGCGTAGCCGCCCTCATACTGCCAGCTATCGGTTGCATACGAGGAATCGTCCGGGTTGAATCCGGAGAAGAGGCCGTCGAGGTCTTCGGTGTCGCGGAAGTCCTTGCCGAGTATGGTTGCGGCGTTGGTGTAATTGACCACGTACTCGTGGAAGTAGGCGTCGTGGGTGATCACCCAGTTAATCAGGCCGCCCAGGAAGGCGATGTCCGTCCCGGCACGGAGCGGAACGAATGTGTCGGCCAGGGCGCTGGTGCGGGAGAACCGCGGATCCACGTGGATAATTTTGGCCCCGCGTTCCTTGGCTTCCATGACCCACTGGAATCCGACCGGGTGTGCTTCGGCGAAGTTTGATCCCTGGATCAGGATGCAGTCGGCGCGTTGGAGGTCCTGGAGGTAGGTGGTGGAGCCGCCCCGGCCGAAGCTCGTGCCCAGTGCCGCCACCGTGGAGCTGTGGCAGACCCGGGCCTGGTTCTCCACCTGGACGATGCCCAGGGAGGTGAACAACTTCTTGATGAGGTAGTTTTCTTCGTTGTCCAAGGTGGCGCCGCCCAGGCTGGCGATGCCCATGCTGCGGCGGGTGCGGACGCCCTCGGCTTCCCACTCCCAGGTCTCCCGGCGGGTGTCCACCACGCGTTGGGCCACCATGTCCATGGCGGTCTCAAGGTCCAGCCGTTCCCAATCGGTCCCGTGGGGCCGGCGGTACAGCACAAACTTTTCGCGGGAATCCCCGGTGGTCAGCTGCAGCGAAGCCGAACCCTTGGGGCACAACCGGCCACGGCTGATGGGGGAGTCCGGGTTGCCCTCGATCTGGATGACCTTTTCGTCTTTGACGTACACGCGCTGGGCGCACCCCACGGCACAGTAGGGGCAGACGGAGGGGACCACATGGTCCGCGGTGGCTATCCGGGGCGTGAGGTTTTCGGTGGCGGTCGATTTCACCGCATGATGCCTGCCGGTGGGATCGTTCTCGAGCAGCTGGCGCAAGACGGGCCATTGCAGCGGATTCACCATGGGGCACCCCTTTGGACGTTGAATCGACATGCCTGTGGCGCGGGTCACAGGCGCGTGAGGAAAATGCTAACAGGGGCTTAGCATTTCTGCACCCGTTTGGGCCGGCCCGCCGGATTCCGGTGTCGCCACGCTTAACGGTGCCGGTAGTAGTCCTTCCAAATCAGGCGGTGGACCGGCAGCTTCCGCGGTATCGAGCGCAGGCCCGGGATGAACGACAGCAGTGTCAGCAGCACAGTCAGCACGGCCATCGTGACCACAGCGAGGGCGTCGGCGTTGGGGGAGGACTTGAACGGTTCCACCTGGTACAGGAGCGAGAAGAGCCACAACCAGGACTGCCCCGGGGTGTCCCCGGTCTCGTTCATGACGCCCCACTGGTCCCCGGAAAGATGCTGGCTTGCCGCGAGACCGGGGAAGTAGCTGCCATCTCCGAGGAACAGGAGGCTGAGGGTGTAGTCCAGGTTGTAGAAGGTTCCGCCGCCCTGAAGTACGCCATCCAGGGTTCCTTGCCGTGCCATGTCCGCCAACGCACCGGTGAGCGCGGGGACCGGTCCGTAGGAGCCGTCCGCCACCTTGGCGGGGTCGTTGTCGGGGGCCGCTGCGAGGGCGTCGGAATAGGCGGACGCCCAGTCGGATCGCTGCTGCTCCGTGGCGGCTGTCCAGTCAGCGAGGGCGGCCGGGGGCGACGGCAACTGCTCCAGCGGGCCAATCACGAAGTCCTGGGCGGTATCGACTGGAAGCCGGACGCCCGGGAGGCTTTGGAGGTCCACTGGGCCTATTTTCTGTGACGCGTCCGGAGTGGAGTTGTACGGTGGCCCGTATCCTGCGGTATCGGATGTCCCGGCCAGTTCCTTGGCCGCGGTTGCGACGAAGTCCGCCGGGGCCGAGGCGGCCCAGGATTTGAGGCTGACGCTGGGCTCATCAGGTGCACCGAAGAGTGCCGAGACGCCGAGCACCATGAGCCCAACCACCACCACACCGATCGTAAGTTCCTTGAGGAGGTCATACTCGCGGACACGGCCTGTCCATGGTCGGCCGGCAACGTCGTCCCGCTTCTGCCACGAGGTGGCGGCCCCCTTGCCGGTCACAGCGCCGCGTCCTTGGGCTCGGCCGGCGTCAGGGAGGTGGCGGGCGCAACCTGCCGGCCGGCGCCGGGAGGGTTGCCGCCGACCTCCACGGTGTTGGTGCTCAGTTGGGCGTCGTCCTCGGAGGCATCCAGCGGCGGCACGACGCCGTGGACCCGGACAAGCAGGGCGTGGAGGACCACTACGGCGCCCACCGCCAAGGGCAGCAAGGTGATATGCCACACGAAAATCTGTCCGAGGTTGGCCACGTTGAACCAGGCACCGACCCCCACGGAGTTCAGCGCGTCCTTGGCTTCGAAGGCAATCCACTGGGAATCGAAGTTAGTTTGCAGGAGATACCCGGTGAAGGCCGCCACGATGGAAACGATGAACGAGAGCATGCCGGTGATCCAGGTCAGCACGCGGCCGCCCCGCCAGGCCGCCATCCAGAACTTCAGCCAGAGGTGCACCACCATGAAGATGAAGAACAGTTCCACGCTCCACAGGTGGCTGCTGTTGACGAAGCCGCCAAGGGGGGAAACGTGGTACCACTGGGGCCCGTTCAGTCCCAGCACCACCCCTGAGGCGATGATCCACACCAGTGACGCGACCGCCCCCATGCCGAAGACGTAAGCCCACGACATCACATAGATGGGCTGGTCCCCGGGCAGGAGCTTGTCCGGAGGAAGCTTCGCCAGCAACCAGCGGCGGGCTTTGTCCGTCCACGTGCCAGCGTCGGCGTCCTGCCCCGGCAGCCGAGGTGCCGGCTTGGCCCGGGTGCTCACTTTCGCCCCTTCCCGCCGGGAAACGGCAGGAGGAGGGCCAGGATGAACAGGATGACCATCACGGCGATCACTATGAGGTTTCCCGATTGGATGGTGAAGCCGTCCCAGCCAAAATACGTTCCGGCGCCCACCGTCGCCGCGCCATTTACCAGCCACCCGGCCATGGCATCCTCGATTCTGTAGAGGTCCCCCGCAAGGAGTCCACCACGGCCAAAAATCCGTCGCTAGGGTCATTCGTCCCGCGGGAGCCGCGCAGGTGGCTCGACCGATTCTGCTTGGCGGACCGGAGACTCGGCTGGCGATCGCTGGCCTACGGATGCCCGCTTACGGATGCCCGGGAAGGTGCGGCCCTGCGGCGTCGTCGGCTACCGTCCGGGCCGGCCAGTGGCGGCGGAACCACCTGGCAGTGGATCGGAGTGCCTCGTCCAGCGGCGGTGCGTCGGGGTGCCACGCCTTCTCCCACTCCAGGCAGACGGGGCCGGTGTAGCCGGTGTCCCGGAGCAGTCCCGCAAAGGCGTCGACGGGGAGGGTGCCCGTGCCGATCAGGGCCGGGGTCCGGCTGGCTGGCAGCCGGGCGTCCTTGACCTGGACGCTGCCCGCTGCCCCGGTGAGCCAGGGGTGCAGGGCCTGCCACGTTTCGTCGAGGCTCTCGCCCACCCGCCACGGATGCATAAGGTCCCAGACTGCGCCTGCGGGCCCTTCCACCATGTCCAGGATGGCGGCGATATCGGTGCCCCGCGGGTGGGAATCGTGCGTTTCAAGCGCCGGGTACGTTCCCAGGTCCCGGGCCAGGGGCGCGACGGCGCTTAGCCGGCCGGCTGCCAGGGCGTTGGCTTCCTGCCTGGCCTGGACAGTCACGGGAATACGGTGGTACCCGCAGGGGTGTGCAGGGGCTCCGGGGAACACCCGGACGGCCGGTGCGCCGAGATCGTGGGCCAGGATCAGTGCCGCTTCCAGCGCTCCCACCACCAGATCATCGGCAACCGGGTCCGCCACCCTGATGTAACTGGCCACTCCCGTGACGGTGAGGCCGGCGCCTTCAATCCTGGACCGGAGCTCGGAGCGTTCGCCCCGGGTCATCGCCGGGGCGGCGATCTCGCCGCGGCCAAGCCGCAGTTCCACGCCCCGTGCTCCCTGGGCGGCCAGCCAGGACAGGATCGTTTCCAGGCTCTCGCCGGGCGCCCCCAGTGTTGACACCGTCAGTAGTGGTTCGATCTCCCCTGGGCGGTCCATTGCTCTTCCTGGCGGGTCGCAGAAACTAATAACGTTTCAACCTTGACGCACGTGGCGCGGCGTGGTCAACGGCCGGCAGCGAATCGATCACACTCGGTCACCGGGCATCGGCCAGCGGTCCGGTGTCAGTGCAGGACCACCACGTCTGTCGAATAGGCCTGGGACGAGGACATGCTGCCGCGGAACCAGCAGACCGCATGGACCGAGGGATCCCCGGGTGGAACCATCGGCCTGAGATTGTCCACCGCGGAGCCAGCGGTGACCGGCTCCCATTCAAAGGTGGCACCGCCGTTCCATGTCCGGCCCCGGTAGATCTCGTAATGGCCGGTGGCATGCCCGGTCCGCGGGTTGATAGGGGTGGAGATATACACCCGGTCCAGGTCATGCGGATCCACCGCGCCCAGGCCTGTGTAGTCCTGTTCGTGCGGCAGCAGCGCCGCGCCTGCGGCCGCCAGCGGATGAACGCGCCAGTGCGTCCCGTCGAAGCGCGCATACATCAGGCGGTGATCATCGACGTCGAGCAACTGTTCCCGCTCGAGGGGGCCGTTGACGTCGTTGGCGCGGCAGCTGATGATGGCGGCCAGTTCCTGCCCCTGGCCGCGCAGGTCCACGGTCCAGCCGTGGGTAAGGATGTCGCCACCGATGTCCATGCCCGCCGCGAACACTGTGGTCAGGGCAGCCTGGTCGATTCCCGCTGAGCCGATCAGCGGCGTGCTGACCACCCTCCCCTGGGCGTCGTGCAGGTCGTCGTCGCGGATGTAGCCGTGGTAGATGCTGTTGTTGAAGTCCCGCGGATGGTGGTCCGTGGTGATGAGGTCAATGCGGTCCGCGCCATTTCCGCAGTAGCGGGTGTAGCCGTTGACGTAGCCAATCTTGGGTCGGGTGAAGAGCTTTCCGCCGAACTGCCACGTGGTTCCGTCATCGCCGGACACCATGAGGCTGGGGTCATCGTTGATGGCACGGACAAAGTTGTACACCCGGGACTCCGTGGCGAGCCGGTGCAGGTTGGAGTACGTTGCGCCGCGCCCGCCGGCCAGCCCGGTCCAGTCGAAGTGTTCTTCCGGGCCCCATTCGGAGGCGTCGTGCGGCCGCGTCGAGATCCGCCAGCGGGAATAGTTGTCCGTCTTGTGTTTGGCGTACATCGCCAGGTAGCGGCCGTCAGGCCTGATGAGGAGCGCCGGCGCGTTGTGGTCGTCCGACTCCAGCCTCGTGTGGACAACGTGGACCTGGCTGTCCCCGGTGGCGAGGTCAAGGACAGATACCTCGATGTTCCCGCCCCGGCTGTCCCCGCCGGCACCCTCCGGGGCGGCCACGGAGCCCACCAGCAGGGTGTTGTTGGCCGGGTCCACCAGGGCGCGTTCGTCCTGGAACCAGCACCACGCGCCGTTGTCATTGATGCGGGTTTGCCTGCCGGTCATGGGGAATCCTGCTCTCGTGGTGGGGTGGGTTCAACCCGTGGGGGCGCCGCCTGGCGCCGGCCACGGAGCCGCGAAGGGCCGTGTGGTTGGACCATACGGAAGTATCGTGGCCGCCGGGCCGGGTGGTCAAGGGCGCGGGTGAGTCCGGTCCGATTCGAACATCCCGCCGGTCCATGACATATCCGGACGCAATCATTGAAGCTTGAACTAATCCAAGGTACTATTACTTTAATCTTCAACCATTTATGACGATCGCCGAGGCCCGCAATGACCGCAATTGCCCATTCCGCACTGCATTCGCAAGCCCTGCCTGCCGCAACTGTCCGCAGCCAGGTCAGCGTCCCGCTCCGGTTCGCCGACGGCTACGGCGCCTCCGCCGAAGTCATGACCTTCCACGGCCTGGTGGACGGCCGGGAACACCTGCTGCTGGCCTTGGGTGACTGGGAGCAGGCGCTGCTCGGCGAAGCAACTGCGCCACTGGTCCGGCTGCACAGCGAATGCATGACCGGTGACGTCTTTGGCAGCGAGCGCTGCGACTGCGGGCCACAGCTCCGGGAAGCCGTGGAACGCATTGCTGCCACGGGAGGCTTCCTGCTCTACCTCCGCCAGGAAGGCCGCGGTATCGGCCTCTACTCGAAACTCGACGCCTACGCCCTGCAAGACCAGGGCCTGGACACCTACGACGCCAACCTTGCCCTGGGCCACGGCGAAGACGAGCGCGAGTACGCGGCGGCAGCCCAGATGCTCAACGCCTTGGGCGCCACTTCGGTCAGGCTCTTGAGCAACAACCCGGACAAGGCTTCGCAGCTGGCCGCACTCGGCATCGCCATCACCGAAAAGATCCCCACCGGCGTCCATCTCTCCGAAGCAAACACCCGCTACCTCGCCGCCAAGCGGGTCCGGACCGGACATACGCTGGAGCTCGGCCACACCGCCGTCGTCCGCGCCTTTCCGGACGGCTCCGGCCTTGCTCCCGGCCATGCGGACATGCTGGGCCGCGTGGAAGCCCTGGTCCCCGCCCTGCGCGCCAGGGCGGAAGAGGCCGAGCAGCAGCGCCGCCTCCCGCAAGAGACCATGGAGGACCTGCGGGCCGCCGGAATCTTCCATCTCCTGGCACCCGCAGGCGTTGGCGGTTATGGCCTGGGCGCACAGACCTACGGCGAAGCCATCAGGGGCCTCGCCAGGGGCTGCGCCTCGACGGCCTGGACCGCCGGGCACCTGGCAGAGCATGCCTGGATGCTGGCCCGCTGGCCCCGGAAGGTGCAGGACGAAGTCTTTGCCGGCGGCCTGATGCCGCTCGCTGCCGCGACGAGTGCCCCCGTTGGGTCGGCGCGCAAGGTTCCCGGCGGATATGCCATTTCCGGCCACTGGAGCTTCGCTTCGGGCATCATGCACTCGGAATGGGCACTGTTGGCGGTCCGGCACGACGGCACCCGGCTGCAGGCGCTCGTTCCGCTCGCCGACCTGGAACTGGTGGACGCGTGGCACACGGACGGACTGAGGGGAACCGGCAGCAACGACCTGCGCGCGGACTCGCTCTTCGTTCCGGCGCACCGCGTCATGGACTGGGCCGTGCTCAGCGGCCCCGACAATCCCGGAGCCCAGTTCCATCCGGAGCCCCTGATCTCCGCGCCGATGTCCACCTTGCTGAACCTGGTGGCCCCGGCGGCGGCGCTGGGGTCCGCCGAGTACGCCGTGGAGCTGTTCCGGGACCAGCTGCTGCGCCCGAAAGAGAGGAACGGTGTTCGGACCCGGCAGGCAGACTCTGTCCCGGCGCAGACCCGCTACGCCAAGGCGTCCGGGCTTGTGGCCACCGCCCAACTGCACTGGCGGGCGGCATTGTCCCAGCTGGCCGGGGGCGGGCCGGCGGCCACGGGGGCGGCAGTGCAGGAGCGGGCCTCGTTCCGGCTGTCGCTTGCCCTCAGCGCGGAGGCTGCCCAGGAAGCGGTCCGGCTCGCCGTTGCCGGATCGGGCGGAAGCGTCCACCGGCTGTCACATCCGCTGCAGCGCATCCAGCGCGACGTCAGCGTGCTCCTGAGCCACCCCACCTTGGGGATCGACCCCATCCTGGAGGAAGCCGGCCGGGGACTGCTGGGCATGGAATTCACCACGCCGTCCTTCTAGGCGGCGCGGCGTCTGCAGCCGGTGCAGCCCCGGACGGGACATCCGTGTCAGGATCAGGTATGCCCAGCCGCCTGATGCTGCTCGATACCGCCTCCCTGTACTTCCGTGCCTTCTACGGCCTTCCGGACAGCATCCGGCGGCCGGACGGTACGCCGGTAAATGCCGTCCGCGGCCTGCTGGACATGATCGCGCGACTCACCACCGATTACCAGGCCACCCACCTGGTGGCCTGCTGGGACAATGACTGGCGCCCCCAGTGGCGGGTGGACCTGATCCCCACCTACAAGGCACACCGCGTGGCCAAGGCGGTACCGGGCGGAACTGACATCGAAGTGGTCCCCGAGGGCCTGGCGGCCCAACTGCCCATGATCCGCCGGACCCTGGAGCTCGCCGGCATCGCCATCGTGGGGGCCGACGGACATGAGGCCGACGACGTCGTGGGCACCTACGCCAGCCAGGCCGCCTTCCCGGTGGACGTGGTCACGGGCGACCGGGACCTGTTCCAGGTATGCGATGACGAACGCAACGTCCGGGTGATTTACACGGCGCGCGGGATGAAGAACCTCGAGGTCGTCACGGAGGAAACCGTGGTGGCCAAATACAAAGTCCTGCCCCAGCAGTACGCCGACTACGCCACCCTGCGCGGGGACGCCTCCGACGGACTGCCGGGCGTTGCCGGGATCGGTGAGAAAACGGCCTCGTCCCTGCTGTTGAAGTACGGAACCCTGGAACGGCTGCTGGCAGCGGCGGCTGAGCCCGGCGCCGGGGTGTCCGCGCCGGTCCGGGCCAAGCTGGAAGCCGCCGCCGAATACCTGGAAGCAGCCCCCGCCGTCGTGCGCCTGGTCCGAAACCTGGAGCTGCCCGGCCTCGACGAGGCGGGCGCCGTGCTGAGGCCCGTGACCGGCGGGCGGCGGGCTGAACTGGAGCAGGTGGCAGCCGACTGGAACCTCGGCGGATCGGTCCGCCGGCTGCTGGCTGCACTGGACCAGCGCGCCTGATCAAAACAGCCGGGAGCCCGGATGACCGTTTGTTGCGTTAAACGGGGACATGGTGGCCGTCCTTGAGCGAGGCTTCGATGACGCCGGGTGTCAGGCTGTGACCTTTCGTTGCGGCACACGTCGGCTGGTTTCAGGCGGTTTGAACGGGCCAATTCGGAAATGGTTTGGTGAGGTAACGATCCAAACGAGAGGCCACATCATGACCGTCACATCAGATCTTGCTCCCCGCCGGCTTCGGGATATTTTTGGAACCTTCGCCACCGGGCTGACGGTAATTACGAGCTCCACGCCCCACGGGCCGGCCGGCTTTACCTGCCAATCGTTCGCGTCCCTGTCCTTGGACCCGGCGCTCGTTACGTTCAGCCCGGCGCGTACGTCCACCACCTGGCCGGCGCTGCGCAGCGCCGGCTCCTTCGCCATCAACATCCTCCCGGCCGGACACCAGCATCTCGCGGCGCAGTTCGCCCGCTCAGGGGCGGACAAATTCGCCGGAGTCAGCCACGCGTCCTCGCCCCTGGGCAATCCCGTCCTGGATGACGCCCTTGCCTGGCTCGACTGCGAACTGCACGCGGAATACGACGGCGGCGACCACACCATCGTGGTGGCCGCAGTGCGGCATCTGGATGCCCGGCTGGACGCTGAGCCCCTCTTGTTCTTCAAGGGGCGCTACGCAGGGATCACACCGGCAGAACGGCTGCTGGAAGCCGCGGGCTGACCGGCGCTACACCCAAGGCTGGTCCCACATTCCAGAAGGGAACCGTCCGTGCTGTTGAATCAATCCCGCGGGTAGTAAGCTTGCTGAGCAATACTAGTAAGCGTGCTGACCAAATGGGATGGAGCAGGAGCCATGGGCGTGATCTCAGGAACGGCCCTGTCAGTGATGCTGACTGCCGGCGGCGTGGTGATCGCAACGGAGGGCGGCCCGGGAGCCGTGCAGCACTACGTGGCAGGACACGTCCTCCTCGGGATGGGGATCGGCCTTTTCGCCACCACACTGATCCGCACCGCTGCCCGCTACATCCTGGCCCGGCCAACCCGCGTTTCGCGGAAGATGCCAGCCGCCCAGGAACCCGCGGATCCCGCCACCGTAGCCCTCTTGCCGCTGCGCGCCGCGGCCGTCGTCCCGCTCCGGGGCCGGCATGCGGCCTGAAGCCGGGCCTGGAACGGACAGTGACCGTGCAGCGGCACCGGGCGCGCAGGGCCGCCGCCGCGGAACGCGTGTTTTGATCCTCGTGGGCATCGCCGTCGCGGCCTCGCTGGTGGCAGGCGCTGCCGCCAGCGGTCCCGGGCGTACCGACCAGGGCCTGCTGCGTGGCTTCCAGATCCGGGTGCTGGGCATCAGCCAGGCCGCGGCCGAAGACCGGATGGACGGGGCCCTCTCAGCGCTCCAGGCGCTGGAGAAAGACCTCGGCGAGGCGGCGGCGGACGGGCGGATTTCACCCGAGCGGTACAACGGCATTGAAAGTGCACTGGGCTCAGTCCGGGCAGACATTTCTGCGCGGGTGGCGGCAGCGGCGCGCCCCGAAGCGCCGGCGGCTGACCCGCCCGGCGTCGACCTGTCAGGAGCGCCGGCTGGCACTGGAACAGATCCGGCTGAACCGGCCGTAGCGGCCGTGGCGCAGGAGCCGGCGCCCGTCGCCAACGTTCCGGGAGCGGGGCGTTCGGCCGCGTCGAAAGAAGCCAAAGGCAAGGCTAAAGGCCAAGGCAAGCCCTGACCCGGGACGCGGCGAACTCCCCGGTCAGGGGAGAATAGACGGATGATTCCTGCTGGCGGCCGCCCCGACGACGGCTTCGACCTCCGAGCCATTGGCACGGGCCTTGCTTTCGCGGCCTCCCTTGACCGGCTGCGTCTGGCGTTGGAAACCGGCCCGGGTGCCGCCGCCGTGGTGCAGGCCCCGCCGGGAACAGGAAAGACCACCCTCGTCCCGCCGCTGCTGGCCAACCTTGCCGGCCGGGCGGGCCGCGTGGTGGTCACCCAGCCGCGGCGCGTCGCAGCCCGGGCAGCAGCCCGGCGGCTCTCGGAACTTGACGGGAGCCCGGCTGCCGCCAGGGTGGGCTACACAGTCCGCGGCGAGCGCCGGGCAGGCCCGGATACCCGCATTGAGTTCGTCACCCCGGGCATTCTGCTGCGCCGCCTGCTGGCGGACCCGGGCCTGGACGGGACGGCCGCCGTCGTCCTGGACGAGGTGCATGAACGCGGCCTTGAAACCGACCTGCTGGTCGGCATGCTCGCCGAGGTCCGCGAGCTCCGCGGCGATCTTGCCGTCGTCGCCATTTCAGCCACCCTGGACGCACCCCGGTTCGCTGCGCTGCTGGGCAACTCCGGAGGCCCGGTGCCTGTGGTGGACTGCCCCTCGGTGCACCACCCGCTCGAGGTCCAATGGCGCCCGGCACCGGTGCCGCGGCTGGACGCCGGGGGAGTGACCCGGGCCTTCCTTGACCAAGTTGCCGCCACGGCCGCGGACGCCCACGCAGTGGCGGACAGCTCCGTGGACGCCCTCGTGTTTGTTCCCGGCGCCCGGGAGGTTTCCCATGTGGCAGCTGCCCTCCGCGGCAGGCTGGGCCGCGGTGTTGACGTGCTGGAACTGCACGGCCAGGCAGGTGCGGCGGAACAGGACAGCGCGGTATCCGGACGCCGCCCCGGCGGCAGCCCGCGGATCATCGTCTCCACGGACCTCGCCGAGTCATCCTTGACGGTGCCCGGCGTACGCCTGGTCATCGACTCCGGCCTTGCCCGGGAGCCGAGGCGCGACGCGGGCCGCAGCATGAGCGGTCTGGTGACGGTGTCCTGTTCCCGGGCATCCGCTGAGCAACGCGCAGGACGCGCCGCCCGGCAGGGACCGGGTACCGTGGTCCGCTGCTACAGCCAGCAGGCCTACGGTGCAGCACCGGCGCACGTTACACCCGAAATCAACGTGGCGGACCTGACCAGTGCCGCACTGACCCTGGCTTGCTGGGGCTCGCCCGGCGGGGAGGGCCTGCCCCTGCCGGACACCCCGCCCCGCCAGGCCATGGACGACGCCGTTGAGGTCCTTCGGGAGCTTGGCGCCGTAGCCGGCGACGGCCATGTGACGGCCGAGGGCCGGCTCCTGGCCGCCATACCCGCCGACCCGCGGCTGGCCCGGGCGTTGCTTGAGGGCGCATCCTCCGTTGGAACCCGGCTGGCCGCCGAGGTGGTGGCTGCACTCTCCGGAGATCACCGCCCGCCCGGAGCGGACCTGCCCCGGCTCTTGTCTCAGCTGCGGACAGATCCTGGCCCTGCCGGCCGGCGCTGGGCCGAGGAAACCAAACGCCTTGCCTCCCTGGCGCGCCGGCAGTCAGAGGGGAGAGCCCCGGTTCCCCCGACTTTGCCGGGCGAGGGCGAGGCTGTTGGTGCCGTCGTCGCGCTTGCCTATCCCGACCGCGTGGCACGCCGCGTGCCTGGCGGCGAGGGGTCCGGGCAGTACCTGTTCACGTCAGGAACCAGGGCGGGACTTCCCGGAGGCAGCACCCTCTCAGGCCACGAATGGCTTGCCGTGGCCGACGTTTCGCGGGCCGGAGGTCGCGACGCGGCCGGAACCGGTGCCGTAATCCGGGCCGCAGCGCCGCTGTCCGCCACCATGGCCGAGACGGCGGCCGCACACCTGCTTGCCGAAGCGGTGGACACGGACTTCAGCGCAGGGCGGCTGACAGCCCGCAAAACCAAGCGGCTGGGTGCGATTGTGCTCTCCTCGACACCGGTGCGTCCCACGGCCACCCAAGGCAGGGCGGCCGTGGCAGCCGCATTCCAGTCGGGCGGCCTGGCGGCCCTTTCCTGGCCGACGGCGGCGGCCACCTTCAGGAGCCGGATCGCCTTCCTGCACCGCCAAGTGGGGGAGCCATGGCCCGATGTCTCGGATCCGGCCCTGCTGGCACGGCTGCAAGAGTGGCTGGGAACCGGGCTGGAAGCCCTCGCCGCCGGGGCGCCGGTCGATTCCCTTGACCTTGGCGGGGCGCTGCGCGGGCTGCTTCCCTGGCCCGAAGCCGCCCGGCTCGAGGAACTGGCCCCGGAATGGCTGGAAGTGCCCAGCGGTTCGCGGATCCGGATCGATTACCCGGAGCCGGGTGACGCCTCCGCCGCGCCCGTGGTGTCGGTGAAACTCCAGGAGTGCTTCGGCCTGGCCGAATCACCGCGGCTGGCCGGTGGCAGGGTGCCTGTGCTCTTCCACCTGCTCTCCCCGGCACGCCGTCCACTGGCTGTCACGGATGACCTGACCTCCTTCTGGTCCGGCCCGTACGCCCAGGTGCGCAGTGAGATGCGCGGCCGCTACCCCAAGCACCCCTGGCCGGAGGATCCGTGGACAGCCCCGGCCACCGCCCGGGCTAAAAAGCGCAGCTAGCGCCCGTTACGGGCGGTTCACAACGCCCGCCGCCTGGCGGCTCAGCTGTGTGCGGCGATGAACCGTGCCACCGGCGCAGCCAGGGAGGCGCCCACTTCCTCGGCAGGCCGCTTCCTGCCCGCCACCGCAAAGGAGTGGTCGCCGCCCTCCACCCACTCCAGCACGGCTGTTGGTCCTATCCGCGACACAACACCTGACAGGATGGCCGGCGTGGCAAACGTGTCGCGGGTTCCCTGCAGGAACAACATGGGCGTGGCAACCCCATACAAGTGCTCGTCCCGGAGTTTCTCCGGCTTGCCGGGAGGATGCAGCGGGTAGCCCAAATACCCCAGGCCAGCAGCCGCCATGCCCTCGGCAACCGCCATGGACGCCATCCGCCCGCCAAAGGATTTGCCGGCTGCCCAGACGGTTCCGGGATCACCGTGGTCGGCTGCCTGCGACGCGGCCGCTGCCATCGCCGACCGCCATGCGGCGATGGCCGCCGGCGGGCGGTCCGGGAATTTCCGGCCCGCCTCCCGGTAGGGAAAATTGAAGCGCAGCGTCGCCAGCCCAAGGCTGTTCAGGGCGTCCGTGAATCCGCGCAGGAACGGGTGGTCCATGCCGGCACCAGCGCCGTGCGCCACCACCACTGTTGCGGCCGGATGCTCCGGGCGGGCGTAGATGGCCGAAAATGTGGCGTCGCCTGCGGCGAGGTTGAGCTGCTGGTCGGGGTGGGGCATGGATCCATCATGCCTGAGTGCAGCCGCATATGCCGGTCCCCGTCCGGGGCCGGGTGTACGTTGTCCCCATGGCGAGTGAACAAACCACCATCACGGTTCCGGGTCCCGAAGGTCCGCGCGACATGCGGATTTCCAGTCCAAGCCGCGTTCTCTGGCCGGAGCTGGGCCTGACCAAGCTGGATCTGGTGAACTACATCTGCGACGTCGGCGGGGCGTTCATCGCCGCCAACGGGGACCGGCCGATGGCGCTCCAACGGTTCTCCGGCAGCATCGACGGCGACCAGTTCTTCTCCAAGAACCCGCCCAAGGGCACCCCCGACTTCATCCGGTCCGTGAAAGTGGTCTACCCCAGCGCCAGGTCCCACCCGCAACTGGTGTTGGACGAGCCTGCCGCCGCCGTTTGGGCCGTCCAGATGAACACGGTGGTGTTCCACCCCTGGCCATCCCGGGCGGAAAACACCGACAACCCGGACCAACTGCGGATCGATCTCGACCCGCAACCGGGAACAGATTTCAGCGACGCCGCCGCCGCCGCGCTGGTCCTCAAAGACGTCCTCGCCGAGGCGGGCCTCACCAGCTTCATTAAGACCTCCGGCAACCGCGGCCTGCACGTCTACGCTCCGATCGAACCAACCCGCGAGTTCCTCGATGTCCGCCACGCCGTCATCGCCGCCGCCCGTGAAGTGGAGCGCCGCATCCCGGCCAAGGTCACCACGGCCTGGTGGAAGGAAGAACGCGGACGACGGGTGTTCCTGGACTTCAACCAGGCCAACCGCGACCGCACCATCGCCGGCGCCTACAGCCCGCGCGCCCTGCCCCACGCCCCGGTGTCCTGCCCCATCACCTGGGCGGAACTGGACCACGCCGATCCGAAAGACTTCACCGTCCTGACCGTCCCGCAGCGGCTCAAGACCATCGGTGACCCCTGGGCGGACTTCAACGCCAACCCCGGCACCATTGACACCTTGCTGGAGTGGTGGGACCGCGACTGCAAAGACGGCCTGGGGGAGATGCCCTTCCCGCCGGACTACCCCAAGATGCCTGGCGAACCGCCCAGGGTGCAGCCCAGCCGGGCACGCAAACCGGACTGACGCTGCCGTCCAAACGCGGACGGTCCACGACGGCCGCCGTTACTCGAACCGGGACGCGTCGCCCATGCCGTGCCGGACAACTTCCGCTTCGCCGCTGGAGAAATCGACCACGGTGGTGGGCTCGGCGCCGCAATCACCGGCATCGATCACCGCATCCACCTGATGGTCCAGGCGCTCCTTGATTTCCCAGCCCACGGTCAGCGGTTCCTCCTCATCCGGCAGCAGGAGCGTGCTGGAGAGGAGGGGCTCGCCGAGCTCGGCCAGCAGCGCCTGGACCACGCGGTTGTCCGGAATGCGCACCCCCACCGTCTTCTTCTTAGGGTGCAGCAGCCGCTTCGGAACCTCCTTGGTGGCAGGGAGGATGAACGTGTAGCTGCCCGGAGTGACGGCCTTGATGCTGCGGAAGACGTCGTTTCCAATGTTCACCAACTGTCCCAGCTGGGCGAAATCCCTGCACACGAGCGTGAAATGGTGTTTGTCATCCAAGTGGCGGATGCTCCGGATCCGGTCCAGGGCCTCCTTATTGCCCATCTGGGCTCCCAAGGCGTAGCAGGAGTCCGTGGGGTAGGCGATCAGGCCGCCGTCACGAATGATTTTGACTGCCTGCGCAATGGCGCGCGGCTGGGGGTCATGCGGGTGAACATCAAAGAATCTGGCCATCCCCCGAGCCTACGTTCCCGAGGCGGCACCGCACCATCACCGGCGGCACATCGCGGCCGCCATTTCGTGCCGCCAAACACGGGATGAACAGGGGAGGCATCCCCTATCGGGCCGGCACCGGATCGGGCAGGATGGTGAGTGCACCCGTTCCGGCCAAGTGAAGGAGAAACCGCTATGCCCACCATCCTCAATCCCTACCTGAGCTTCAGGGACAACGCCCGCGAGGCAATGAACTTCTACCAGTCCGTCTTTGGCGGCGAACTGACGCTGAGCACCTTTGCCGATTTCCAGGCCAGCGATGATCCCGCCGAAGCCGAAAAGATCATGCACGGCATGCTGACTACCACGCAGGGCCTGGTGCTCATGGGCGCAGACACCCCCAACAGCATGGAATACCACGCGGGCTCATCGATTTCCGTTTCCCTGAGCGGCGACAACGAAGCAGAGCTGCGGGGATACTACGAAAAGCTCAGCGGCGAGGGTGGCGCGGTCACTGTCCCAATGGAAAAAGCGCCGTGGGGAGACGTTTTCGGTATGTGCGTGGACCGTTTCGGCGTGTCCTGGCTGGTTAACGTCAACGGCGCCCAAGCCACGCAGGCACCCTGACAGCAGCCCATCGTGTGGGGACGCGGGCCACTGCCTTCCCCGCCAGGGCAGCTGAATCCACCCCGCCCAACTCCTTGAGGCGGACCCTCCGTCCTGCGAGGATGGAGACGTGAGTCCCCTCATGGAATTTCTTTCCGACAAGTGGTGGCTGGTTTTCCCGCTGATGGCGTTCGCCGGCCGCTGGGCCGGTGGCTGGCGGCGTGCCGCCGAGCGGCGCCACCGGCGCCGGGTTGAACTGTATAACCTCAAGAACCAGGCGCGCGAAGTCGAGAGGGCCTCCCTGGCGGAGGTGCAGGCGGTGATGGCCGCCCATGACGCCACCAACAAACGGTGGCTGGACTACGAACTCGATGTTGGTAAACTCATCGACTTTCCGCTGATGACCGACGTCCGTGAGCCGCTGACGGTCGCTTTCCTGCGGGCCAAGCGGGAAGCCGACGGCCAGCGGCCGGCATCCGCCACGGGCCTCACCTCCGTGACCGGGTTCGAGTCGTACCGGCAGGTCGTCAACAACTTTGCCGTGGCGCTGGACGTCGCGGAACGCGAAGCCAAGCGGATCAGGGACAGCCGGTTCAGCGGCCCGGAGCGCCAACGGCTGGCCACGGCCAGGAAACTCCTGATGATCGCAGAGAACCAGGCCGCCACCCCCGCCGAACGCCAGGCCGCCTACAAACGGGCACGCCGCGAACTGGACGGGCTGATTGTCCTTCCGGATGTGACTGTCGCTGCGGTCGAGAAAAAGATCGCCCCGGAACTGGACGCACCGCCCAGGCCGGCGCAGCTCCACCAAGGCTGACGCGGCGCCGCACACGGCGGCCCGCATCCCCGCCGCGATGCCACGGAACGTGGCCGAAGACGGCGGGCCGCCGCCCGGATTGCAGGGCCGGCCACTGTTTTGTCCTCATGCCGGGGACGCGTACGATCGATAAGGTTTCCCGCCGGTCCTGGCCCCCGCCGCAAGTCATTCCAAGCAAACAGCTGGTGAACTATGCTGTGCAAGGCAGCCTGGTAGGAGAAACTGCTGAACGTCGACTCTGCAGATTGGGCAACAGGTGGATATCACCTTCATGGTGGCGCTGGTCATAGCACTGGCACTATTTTTCGACTTCACGAACGGGTTCCACGACACCGCGAACGCCATGGCCACACCCATTGCAACGGGCGCCATCAAACCACGGACAGCGGTTGCCTTGGCGGCCGTCCTGAACCTGGTAGGCGCCTTCCTCTCCACAGAGGTGGCCAAAACGGTATCGGGCGGAATCATCCGCGAAGGATCGGGCGGCGTGCAGATCACCCCGGAGATCATCTTCGCCGGTCTCATGGGAGCCGTCCTGTGGAACATGGTCACCTGGCTCAAAGGCCTGCCGTCCAGCTCATCGCATGCACTCTTCGGCGGTCTGATCGGCGCCGCCGTGGTCGGGGCCGGGTTCAGCTCGGTCAACTTCGAGAGCCTGTTGCAGAAAGTCATCCTTCCCGCCGTCTTCGCGCCGGTCATCGCAGGCCTTGCCGCCTACGTCTGCACCCGGCTGGCCTACGCGCTCACCGCCCGCCACGACCCTGAGACGGGCAGCAAACTCACCCAGAAGCGCGGCGGTTTCCGCACCGGCCAGATCTTCACCTCCAGCCTGGTTGCACTTGCCCACGGCACCAACGACGCGCAGAAGACCATGGGCATCATCACCCTGGTGCTGATCGCCGCCGGAAGCCAGGCTCCCGGCTCGGGCCCGCAGCTCTGGGTCATCACCGCCTGCGCCATGGCCATCGCCATCGGCACCTACGCCGGCGGCTGGCGCATCATCCGCACCATGGGCTCGGGCCTGACGGAGGTCAAGCCCGCGCAGGGTTTCGCGGCCGAGACCAGCACCGCCTCCGCCATCCTCGCCTCCTCCCACCTTGGCTTCGCCCTCTCCACCACCCAGGTGGCGTCCGGTTCCGTGATCGGCTCCGGAATGGGGCGCCGCGGAACCACGGTCCGCTGGAACATGGTGGGCAAGATCGCACTCGGCTGGCTCTTCACCCTGCCGGCAGCGGGAATCGTCGGCGCCCTGACCGCCCTGCTGGTAAAGACCGGGGCCGTGGGCGTACTGATCGCCGCCGTGGCAGGCAGCGCCGCCGTGCTGTTCATGTTCTTCTACTCGCGCAAGTCTGACGTGGGCCACCAGAACGCGGTCGAGGTCGAGGAAGCCGGCCAGGCCGTCCGCTTCGCCAAGAAGAAGGCCATGGCACGTGCCCGGGCCAAAGCGAAGGAACAAGCCAAGGCCGAGACTGACGCCGCCGCCAACACCCCCAAGGAGAATCAGCGATGAAGTGGTTGGAACTCCTGACCGTCGCGGGTACCACCCTCATTTCGGCCGCCGTCGTGGTCACCCTTTACTCGCTGGGCGTCAGGTTTACGGCAATCGCCGCCGACGCCCAGCAACCCTCTCCCGGAATCAAGCGGTCGGTGGCCTATGTGTGCTTCGGCCTCTGCGGCGCGGCCGTACTCTTCGGGCTCTACCTGATCATCCCGTACTTCACTAAATAGCGTGCCCCGCAGGCTTGGCCCGGTCCTGGGCAGCGCCGCGGGCGTTGGCTAGGCTGGGCTCATGCCGCGCATCCAATACTTCGTTGCCGCCTCCCTGGACGGATTCATCGCCACCTCCGCGGACGACCTCGGCTGGCTCCTGCAGTTCGACGGTTTTGAGGGCGGAGCGGAAAGCTACGACACCTTCATGTCCGGGGTGGGATGCATTGTCATGGGCGGAGAGACCTACGCCTGGCTGCAGGAGCACGACGCCGGCACCTGGCCCTACGCGGGCACGCCAACATACGTCTTCACGCACCACGAGTACACGGCCCCCGCCGGCGCCGATGTCACATTCGTCCGGGGCGACGTCCGCGAATTTGTCACCGACTTTCGGGCATCCGCGCAAGGCAGGAACATCTGGGTGGTGGGCGGCGGCAACCTGGCCGCCCAGTTTGCCGACGCCGGGCTGCTGGAAGAGATCATCCTCTCCCTGATTCCGGTGGTGTTGGGGGAGGGAAAGCGTCTGCTGCCGCTCAAGGGCCCGACGCCGCCGCTTGAGCTGGCTGCCTCGCGCACCCTGGGCCGGGGGATCGTTGAGCTGCGCTACCTGATGGCTGCGGCGGCGCCAGGGCCCGGCGCTGCCTGACTCAGCCGGCGTTGTCGCGGAGCATGTTGGTGATCCGCGCGGATGACAGCCGCCGCCCCCGGGCATCGGTCATGACCACTTCGTGGGTGGCGAGAGTGCGGCCCAAATGGATCGCGGTGCAGGTACCAGTGACGAGGCCCTGTGCTATGGACCGGTGATGGGTGGCGTTGACCTCGATGCCGACAGCGTGCCGGCCGGGGCCCGCATGCATCCCGGCGGCGAACGAACCAAGGGTTTCCGCCAGCACCACGTGGGCACCGCCGTGGAGGATTCCCGCCACCTGCGTGTTGCCCTCCACCGGCATGGTGGCCACGGTCCGTTCGGGGCTCATCTCCAGGAAATGGATCCCCATTTTGACCACCAGGGCGCCGACGCCGAAGGTGCCCAGCCAGTCGTGCATATGGTCGGGGATTCCGGCGGCTGCGAGCTCTTCGGCGAAGGGGCCCGGCGTGAAATTGTCTGTCATGGCAACTAGGCTGGCACCTGTGAGTGAAACAACCAAACCGGCCCCTTTCCCGTCCCAGGTCTTGGAGGCAGAGCCCGCGGCGCAGCCCGACTCAACCCCCAAGGATCCGGCAGCCCAAGCCGCTGCCCCTGCTGCCGCCGGCCCGGTTTCCGCAACGGTTGCCCCCGTGGTCCCCATCACCGGCCAGCCGCGGCTCCTGGTGCTTGACGGACACTCCATGGCGTTCCGGGCGTTCTTCGCGCTTCCGGCGGACAAATTCTCCACCGCCAACGGCCAGCACACCAACGCCATCCACGGGTTTACGTCCATGCTGATCAACCTCATCAAGGAGCAGCAGCCTACCCACATCGCCGTTGCCTTCGACGTCTCGGACGAATCCACGCACCGCAAGGTCGAGTACAGCGAATACAAGGGCGGCCGGAACGAGACACCCCGCGAGATGAGCGGGCAGATCGACCTCATCGGCCAGGTGATGGAGGCCTGGGGGATCAAGACCATCAAGATGCCCGGCTACGAAGCTGACGACATCCTGGCCACCCTTGCCGCGATGGGGGAAAAGGCCGGCTTCGAGGTCCTCCTTGTTTCGGGCGACCGGGATGCCTTCCAGCTCATCACGGACAACGTCTTTGTTCTCTATCCCAAGAAGGGCGTCAGCGACATCCCCCGGATGGACGCCGCAGCCATCGAAGCCAAGTACTTCGTGAGCCCGTCCCGCTACTCCGACCTCGCTGCCCTGGTAGGAGAGTCGGCGGACAACCTGCCCGGCGTGCCCGGTGTCGGGCCCAAGACGGCGGCGAAGTGGATCAACCTCTACGGCGGCCTCGAAGGGGTCCTGGAACACATCGACTCCATCGGCGGCAAGGTGGGCGACGCCTTGCGCGGGAACGTGGATGCCGTCAAGCGCAACCGCCGGTTGAACCAGCTCCACACCGACCTCGACCTGCCGGTGACACTGGACGACCTCTACCAGCCCCGGCCCGACCAGGCAGTGCTGGAGGATCTCTTCGACCAGCTCGAGTTCAAGGCCATCCGCGGCCGCCTTTTCGCCCTGTACGGCGACGCTGACACCCCGGCGGCGGAGCGCGACAGCATCGACACACCGGAGTACAGCACCCCCGCGGACGCTGCGGAACTTGCGGCGTTCCTGGCCGCCTCAGCCGGCCACCGGTCCGCCCTCGCCGTGGACCTGGTACCCGGGCGGATCGGCGAGGACGCGGCGGCGCTGGCGATCGCCCGCGCCGATGCCGCCGCCTACATCGACCTCACCGGCCAGGATGCCGGCACCGAAAACGTGCTGGCCGCGTGGCTCCGTGACCCGGAGGCGCCCAAGGTGATGCACGGCTTCAAGGCCGCGCTGAAGGCATTGGCGGCCCGCGGGCTCGAGCTGGACGGCGTGGTGGATGACACCTCCATTTCCGGTTACCTGATCGAGCCGGACCGGCGCACGTACGAGCTCGCCGAGCTGGCCCAGCACCACCTCAACGTGGGTATCTCCGCGGCCACCGCCAAGGCAGGGCAACTCGAGTTGTCCTTCGACGGCGAGGACACAGCCGCCGCTGACGCCCTGGTCCAGGCCGGCGCCGTGGTGCTCGCCCTCAGCCGTTTCTTCGACGACGAACTCAAGGAGCGCCGGGCCGAAGAGCTGCTGTCCACCCTTGAGCTTCCGGTCAGCCGTGTCCTTGCGGACATGGAGCGCTCGGGCATTGCCATTGACATGGACAAGATGGACGAACAGCTCGCCGACCTGGCGCGGGTGATCGACCAGGCCCAGGAGCAGGCGTTCGCTGCCATCGGGCACGAGGTTAACCTCGGCTCGCCCAAGCAGCTCCAGACCGTGCTGTTTGACGAACTGCAACTGCCCAAGACCAAGAAGATCAAGTCCGGCTACACCACGGACGCCGCATCCCTGAAGAACCTCCTGGAGAAAACCGGGCACGAGTTCCTGGTCCAGCTCATGGCCCACCGCGAGGCCGCCAAGCTGCGCCAGATGCTGGAGTCGTTGAAGAAGTCGGTGGCCGAGGACGGCCGCATCCACACCACCTACGCCCAGAACGTGGCGGCCACGGGCCGGATCTCCTCGAACAACCCCAACCTGCAGAACATCCCCATCCGCAGCGAGGAAGGCCGGCGGGTCCGCGGCATCTTTGTGGTCAGCGACGGTTACGAGTGCCTGCTGTCTGCCGACTACTCCCAGATCGAAATGCGGATCATGGCGCACCTCTCCGGCGACGAAGGCCTGATCCAGGCCTACAAGGACGGCGAGGACCTGCACCGGTTCGTCGGTTCAAACATCTTCCACGTCCCCACGGACCAGGTCACCAGCGCCATGCGGTCCAAGGTCAAGGCCATGTCCTACGGGCTGGCTTACGGCCTGACCTCGTTCGGCCTGTCCAAGCAGCTGGAGATCTCAGTCGACGAGGCACGCACCCTGATGAAGGACTACTTCGACCGCTTCGGCGCCGTCCGCGACTACCTGCGGGGCGTGGTGGACCAGGCCCGGGTGGATGGCTACACGGCCACTATTGAGGGCCGCCGCCGCTACCTCCCGGACCTCACCAGCACGGACCGGCAGCTGCGCGAAAACGCTGAGCGCATCGCCTTGAACAGCCCCATCCAGGGTTCCGCCGCGGACATCATCAAGCGGGCCATGCTGGGTGTGCAGGGTGAGCTGAAGGCGGAGGGGCTGAAGTCCAGGATGCTGCTCCAGGTCCATGACGAACTGGTCCTTGAGGTGGCTGCGGGGGAGCGGGCAGCCGTGGAGAAACTGGTCACCGAGCAGATGGCGGCCGCTGCCGAGCTCAGCGTGCCCCTCGAAGTGCAGATTGGGGTCGGCCCCAGCTGGTACGACGCCGGCCACTAGGCGGCCAGGCAGACCGTAAGGCGGCAGGCGTGTCCGTGCTGGTCAAGCGCCGGATTCATTAGCTAGGCTCGGGCAAATGGGTGATCTGAGCGGAAACTATGAAATCCGGCGCTTTCCGGCGGTGTCCAAGGGCAACGAAGGGTACGCGGAAGCCGAAACCTGGGCCCAGGCCGTAGGGTTCGGTTTCCACGAGTCAACCCGCACTCCCGAACATCGGGAACGGTCCCTTGCCACCTATGAGGCCGACGGCCGGATCTTCACCGGGGTCTACCAGACCGGCCCGGTGGCGCCCTCGTCGCTGCCGGCCCAGGTGCCTGTGGCCACGTTCGGGAGCTTCCGCAAGACCCTGAACGTCGGGTTTGGCCGCATGCTGGAAACCCAGATGGTCACGGCTGTGACCGTGCGCACCTCGCACCGGCGCCGCGGCCTCCTGCGCCGCATGATGACCGAAGACCTCCAGGCCGCCAAGGACGACGGCATCGCCATGGCAGCGCTGACGGCCTCGGAAGGCAGCATCTACGGCAGGTTCGGCTACGGCGTGGCAAGCCTCGAACGCACCGTAAAAGTGGACACCACCGGCCGGTTCGCCCTGCGGCACCAGGCGACCGGTGCCGTGGAGGTCGCGGACCCGAAAATCCTGCTTGACATAGCCCCTGCCGTATTCGAGCGGGTCCACCGCCATACGCCCGGGTCCCTTGGCCGTCAGGAGTGGTACCGTCAGCTGGCCTCGGGGTCGCTGGGACGCGACGGCAAGGAGGATCCCGCCATCAAGGTGGCGCTGCACTACGGCCCGGATGCAACCATCGACGGCTACGTCTCCTATAAGTTCCTCGGCTGGGAAACCTCCCCGTACACGGTGGAAGTGGTGGACCTGGTGGCGGCCACGGACCACGCCTACCTTGAACTCTGGCAGTACCTGGCGGCCATCGACCTGGTGGAACGGGTCACCTGGAACGAAGCGCCGGTGGACGACCCCCTCACCTGGGCTCTGGCGGACCCGCGGTGCATTGACGCCTCGGACAGCAGGGACATGCTCTGGCTGAGGATCCTCGAAATCCCCCAAGCCCTCGCCGCACGGCACTACCCGGCCGACGGACGGCTGGTGCTCGGGGTCGAAGACCCGCTGGGCCTCACGCCGGGGACCTTCGCGCTGACGGTCCAAGGCGGCCAGGCCGACGTCGAACGCCTGCCGGATGGCACCGCGGCCGATCTTGAGCTGGGTGTCTCCGCCCTGTCTTCGATCTTCCTGGGCGGGGTGTGCCCGGTAACCCTGAAGGCTGCCGGCGCCATCGGCGAGCCATCGCCCGGGGCCGCGCTCACGGCGCGGCAGATGTTTGCGGTGGAACGGGCGACGCACTGCCTGACCCACTTCTGAGGCCCCGTCTTCGTCCTGCCGCCGCTTTGACCGGCGTTGCCGGCACCGACTAGAATAAACGGGCGTGTACCACGTGCACGTCTTTACGGCCCTCTCGGGCTGCATTGAAAGTAATCCACAAAATCAGGATGACCCGGAGGATCCGTCGGATTCGCCGTGAATCGCGCCTGCGTTCCATAACGTGGGCGCGCCGGTTTGCCTGACCGACTAACTATCCACAACGGAGCCCCTACTACATGACCATCACCTCCACCGAGAAGCCCGGTACCCCCGTAGTCGCCATTAACGACATCGGTACCGCTGAGGACTTCCTCGCAGCTGTCGACGCCACCATCAAGTACTTCAACGACGGAGACCTCGTCGAAGGTACCGTCGTCAAGGTCGACCGCGATGAAGTCCTGCTCGACATCGGTTACAAGACCGAAGGTGTCATCCCCTCCCGCGAGCTGTCCATCAAGCACGACGTTGATCCCGGGGACGTTGTCTCCGTTGGCGATCAGGTCGAAGCCCTGGTGCTCACCAAGGAAGACAAAGAAGGCCGCCTGATCCTCTCCAAGAAGCGTGCTCAGTACGAGCGTGCCTGGGGCGACATCGAGAAGGTCAAGGAAGAAGACGGTGTTGTCACCGGTACCGTCATCGAGGTTGTCAAGGGTGGTCTTATCCTCGACATCGGCCTGCGCGGCTTCCTGCCCGCATCCCTGGTCGAAATGCGTCGCGTGCGCGACCTGGCTCCGTACATCGGTCAGCAGATCGAAGCCAAGATCATCGAGCTGGACAAGAACCGCAACAACGTTGTGCTGTCCCGCCGTGCATGGCTCGAGCAGACCCAGTCCGAGGTCCGCTCCACCTTCCTCAACAAGCTGGAAAAGGGCCAGGTCCGTCCCGGCGTTGTTTCCTCCATCGTCAACTTCGGTGCCTTCGTGGACCTGGGCGGCGTAGACGGCCTGGTTCACGTTTCCGAGCTGTCCTGGAAGCACATCGACCACCCGTCCGAGGTTGTCGAAGTTGGCCAGGAAGTCACCGTCGAGGTTCTCGAGGTGGACCTGGACCGCGAGCGCGTCTCCCTGTCGCTCAAGGCTACGCAGGAAGATCCGTGGCAGACCTTCGCCCGCACCCACGCCCTCGGCCAGGTTGTTCCGGGTAAGGTCACCAAGCTGGTTCCGTTCGGTGCGTTCGTTCGCGTCGAAGACGGCATCGAAGGCCTGGTCCACATCTCCGAGCTCGCCGTGCGCCACGTTGAACTGGCCGAGCAGGTTGTCTCCGTTGGCGACGAACTGTTCGTCAAGGTCATCGACATCGACCTCGAACGCCGCCGCATCTCGCTGTCCCTCAAGCAGGCCAACGAGGGCGTCGACGCCGACAGCACCGAATTCGATCCGGCTCTCTACGGCATGGCCGCAGAGTACGACGAAGAGGGCAACTACAAGTACCCGGAGGGCTTCGACCCGGAGTCCAACGAGTGGCTTGAAGGCTACGAGAACCAGCGCGCCGCCTGGGAGCAGCAGTACGCTGACGCCCAGACCCGTTGGGAAGCCCACAAGAAGCAGGTTGCCCAGCACGCTGCCGACGACGCTGCTGCTGCAACGTCCGGTGACAGCGACTCCGGCACCACCAGCTACTCCTCCGAGCCTGCTGCCACCGAGTCCGGTGCCGGCACCCTGGCTTCGGACGAGGCACTTGCTGCACTGCGTGAGAAGCTGACCGGCAACTAATTGCCACCGGTGCCGGTTCTTCCGGCACCAACGGAAACAGGCCCCCTGCCAAAGGCAGGGGGCCTGTTTTCTTTATGCCACGGCCTGTGCCGCCGCGGCAGCGTACTGCACCCTCACAGGAGGACGACGGCGTGCACCGTCCCGTCGTCCCCGGGCGTCAGCACGGCGCCTGCTGCTGCCAGGAGGTGCCGGGCGCCCAGGTTGCCGGCGAGGGTGCGGGCAGTGACGCGGTGCAGTCCCGCCCGCCGGGCTTCATCGAGGACCAGTGCAAGGGCGGCGTGGGCGATCCCGCGTGAGCGAAAGCTCCGGCCCAGCCAAATCCCTGTTTCGGCCGAAGCCGGTTCCGCGTCGGGTTCCCGCTAGAGCCGGATGGAACCGGCCACATCACCGCCGCTGAATACAGCCCAGGACTTCTCCGCCGCGGGTCCGTCAAGGCCGGCGGCTGCCGCGTGGTGGTAGCTGAAGAACCAGGCGGTGCGCTCAAGGTTCCAGCCGGGGCCGCCGAGCGGTGGCGCCACTTCGTCGGGGGAGGCATCCCGTTTGGCCAGTTCGAGCAGCTGGTCCGCGACTGCCCGGTCAACATCCACGATGGTGACCTCAGGCAACTTGTTCATCTATCCATTCCGTTCCTTCCGGAGCGAGCGCGGCAGCCCCTGCGGTCAGTTGCTGGATCCGTTCCGTCGCGGCTGCAATGACTTCCGCGTGATCGGGTACGGCAACGCGCAGCACCGTGAGGCGGTCCTCGTAAGTGGTTTCAGCCATCACCAGTCCGGCAGCACGCAGATCGTTCTCCAGCCGCCCGGCCCCGGCATGCGGCACCGCAGTGGAGCATATCCGCAGCCTGCTGCGGCGGATCAGGGGTGCCAGCTCCAAGGACGCGGAGACGGATTCCGAGTAGGCGCGGACCAGGCCGCCCGCGCCCAGCAGCACGCCGCCAAAATACCGTACGACGACGGCACTGATGTCGCTGAGGTCGGTCACCCCGGGTGCCGTCTCCCTTTTCAGCAGGGCTTCGAGCATGGGGATCCCTGCGGTACCGGCGGGCTCGCCGTCGTCGCTGGAACGCTGGATGGTGCGGTCCGGGCCGAGGACGAACGCGGAGCAGTGATGGCGGGCATCGTGGAACTCGCGGCGGAGGCCGGCGACGAGTTCGCGGGCCTCTTCTTCCGTGCCGGACCTGCGGAGGACGGTGATGAACCTGGACCGCTTGATCTCCAGCTCATGCCGGTAGCCCGGGCCCGCTGCCAACGTGGTGTAGGAGGTGGTCCTGCTGTCTTCCGTCTGCACCCGCCCCAGTCTAGCGGCGGCCCATATCAGTGCCTTACGGGTGCGGCGGGCACTCCACAGTGCTCCCATGGCAGCCGGCCGCTCCGCGGTTCAGTAGGGTGGAAGGGTGTTGAAAATCGGCTTGACGGGCGGAATTGCCTCAGGGAAATCGGTGGTGGCGGCCCGGCTGGAGGAGCACGGTGCCGTCCTGGTGGACGCCGACGCGCTGGCCCGGGAAGTGGTTGAGCCCGGAACCGAAGGCCTGGACCGGATCGCTGCGGAGTTTGGCGCGGACATGCTCGACGGCGACGGGCGGCTCGACCGCGCCCGCCTCGGCGCGGCGGTGTTCGGCCGGCCGGAACGCCTCGCCGCACTGAACGCGATTGTCCACCCCCTGGTGCGCTCCCAGGCCGCCGCACTCACGGCGGCAGCCCCGGATGACGCCGTCGTGGTCCAGGACATTCCCCTGCTGGTCGAGACCGGTCAGGGGAGCAGCTTCCACCTGGTGGTAGTGGTGGACGCCCTCGACGACCTCCGGCTGCAGCGCATGCAGGAGCTGCGGGGAATGACCGCCGAGGCGGCCCGTTCACGGATGGCGGCCCAGGCATCTCGAAGTGACCGGCTGGCCGCTGCCGACGTCGTCGTGGACAACTCCAGCACCCTGCAGCACCTCCTGGAGCAGGTGGACCGGCTGTGGGACACGCGACTGGTGCCGTTCGCCCACAACCTCGCGGCGGGGACACGTGCACCGCGCCGGGGGGGAGCGGTGCTGGAACCGCACCGCGAGGAATGGGCCCGCCAGGCCGCCCGGATCGCGGCGCGGCTTGTGGCTGCGGCCCCGGAACTCATCTTGGCGGTGGACCATGTTGGATCCACCGCCGTTCCCGGCCTGGCCGCCAAGGACGTCATCGACCTGCAGGTAGCGGTACAGGATCTCGGGGCGGCCGAACAGCTGGCCCCGTTCCTGGCCGCCGCCGGATACCCGGCGGTCCGGGGGGTCGAATCGGATACGCCTAAGCCAGGTACACCCGATCCCGCAGCCTGGCTCAAGCGATTCCACGCCAATGCGGATCCCTGCCGTGCGGTGAACGTGCACGTCCGGCCGGCCGGTTCGGCCGGATGGCGGTATGCGCTGATGTTCCGCGACTGGCTGCGGGCCGATCCCTCCGCGCTCACCCTCTACCAGGAGCACAAGGCGGACCTCGCCCGCCGCTTCTCCGGCTCCGCCGGAACCGCACCCTACGCGGAGGCAAAGGAACCGTGGTTCACCGATGTCGCGTGGCCGCTGATGTCGGCCTGGGCCCAGGCAACCGGCTGGGAGCCGCCGTCGTACGCGTCCTGAAGCTGCCGGCCGCCCCGGCGGCTGTTCGCCTGTAACGGACGCGGCCACCCAGTGTCAGTGCGCGGCTGTAAATTAGATTCATGAGCCTTGCGCAGGAGATCAACCGTGTTGTAGCGCCCTTCGAAGTCATCAGCGAGTTCAAACCTGCGGGAGACCAGCCGGCCGCCATCGCGGAGCTGACGGAGCGCATCAACAACGGTGAGAAGGACGTGGTGCTGCTCGGTGCCACCGGTACCGGCAAGAGCGCCACCACCGCGTGGCTCATTGAGCAGGTTCAACGGCCCACCCTGGTGATGGTCCAGAACAAGACCCTTGCCGCCCAGCTGGCCAATGAGTTCCGTGAATTGCTGCCCAACAACGCGGTGGAGTACTTCGTTTCCTACTACGACTACTACCAGCCCGAAGCCTACGTGGCGCAGACTGACACCTTCATCGAGAAGGACTCTTCCATCAACGAGGAAGTCGAACGCCTCCGGCACTCCGCCACCAACGCGCTGCTGACGCGCCGCGACGTGATTGTGGTGGCCACCGTGTCCTGCATCTACGGCCTTGGAACCCCCGAAGAATACATTTCCGGGATGGTCACCCTGCGGAAGGGCGCCGAAATGAACCGGGACGACCTCCTGCGCAAGTTCGTCTCCATGCAGTACGCGCGCAACGACATGGACTTCCACCGCGGGACGTTCCGGGTCCGCGGCGACACCGTGGAAATCATTCCGATGTACGAGGAACTGGCCATCCGGATCGAGTTCTTCGGCGACGAAATCGAGAACATCCACACCCTCCACCCGCTCACCGGCGAGGTCATCCGCGACGAGGAAGAGATGTACGTCTTCCCCGCCTCGCACTACGTCGCCGGACCGGAGCGGATGGCACGGGCCATCAAGCGTATCGAGGATGAACTGGCGGACCGGTTGAAGGTGCTGGAGAGCCAAAACAAGCTCGTCGAAGCCCAGCGGCTGCGGATGCGCACCACGTACGACCTCGAAATGATGCAGCAGATGGGCTTCTGCAACGGCATCGAGAACTACTCCGCGCATATCGACGGCCGCGGGCCCGGCACTGCGCCGCACTGCCTGATCGACTACTTCCCGGACGACTTCCTGCTGGTGGTGGACGAGTCCCACGTGACCATTCCCCAGATCGGCGCCATGTACGAAGGCGACATGTCCCGCAAACGGAACCTCGTGGACTTCGGCTTCCGGTTGCCTTCCGCCATGGACAACCGGCCGCTGAAATGGGACGAGTTCCTCCAGCGCGTAGGCCAGACCGTCTACCTGTCGGCCACCCCAGGCAAGTATGAGCTCGGCAAGGCGGACGGATTCGTCCAGCAGATCATTCGTCCCACCGGGCTGGTGGACCCCGAGGTGGTGGTCAAGCCCACCAAGGGACAGATCGACGACCTCCTCGGGGAGATCAAGACCCGGGTGGAGAAGGACGAACGTGTCCTGGTGACCACGCTGACCAAACGCATGGCGGAGGACCTAACCGACTACCTGCTGGGCCACGGCGTGAAGGTGGAATACCTGCACTCCGACGTTGACACCCTGCGCCGTGTGGAACTCCTGCGCGAGCTGCGGATGGGTTCCTTCGATGTCCTGGTGGGCATCAACCTGCTCCGTGAGGGCCTCGACCTGCCCGAAGTGTCGCTGGTCAGCATCCTTGATGCGGACAAGGAAGGGTTCCTGCGCTCGTCCACCTCGCTCATCCAGACCATCGGACGTGCCGCCCGTAACGTCTCGGGCCAGGTGCACATGTACGCGGACCGGATTACCGACTCCATGGCTCTTGCTATCGACGAAACCAACCGCCGACGCGCCATCCAGGTGGCGTACAACAAGGAACACGGCGTCGATCCGCAGCCGCTGCGGAAGAAGATCGCCGACATCACGGACCAGTTGGCCAAGGAAGATGCCGATACCGATGCGCTGCTGGGCAGCTTCGACTACGGCAAGGGCAAGCGCGGCATCACCGGGTCCAACAAGGCCGGCGCCAAGAAGGGCGCGGCGCAGGTCCGTTCGGACGGCCTGGCGGCTGCCCCGGCAGAGGATCTGGTGGGCCTGATCGCACAGCTCACGGAACAGATGCATGGCGCCGCGGCGGACCTCCAGTTCGAGGTGGCGGCACGGATCCGTGACGAAGTCAGCGAACTTAAGAAAGAGCTGCGCCAGATGCAGGCCGCCGGCCACGCCTAGGACGCATACCCGCCACGCGGCCCGGAGTGGGCGATGCAGAATGCGGCGGGCACCTCCCGTGGGGAGGTGCCCGCCGCATTCATGCCAAGCGGTCCCGGCGCGCTACTTCCTGGCGGAGTCGATCATGGACTGCGCCTCCTGCATCAGGCCCTTGGCTGCATCCGAGGGGGACTTGCGGTCGAAGAGGACGTCCGTGCAGTACCGCTGGATCAAGGCCTGCACCCCGGATGAACCGGTCGGAGGCACCGGCGGCCCGCTCTGCAGGTCAGGCTTGATGTCCTTCAGGAACGCTGCGGCGGACTTGTCTGCCGGGGTCAGCAGCGGGTCGATTGCCGTCTGGACCTCCGAATTCGTGGGGAAGCCGCGCTCGGTCAGGATGGTCTTGGCGGAGTCCAGGTTGTTGAGCATGTAGTTGACCACCTCCGCAGCTTCCTTTGGATGCTTGCTGCGCGAGGACACGGACCAGAACATGGACGGCTTGTAGGACATTCCGTTGTCCTTGGCGCTGCCGGTGGAACTGGGCGCGCGCAGGATCTTGACGTCGGTCTTCAGCGCGGACTGGAGGGCGTTCACCTGGTTGGTCCACCACCACGACATCGCGGTCTTGCCGGTGGCGAACAGCGTCTGTTCCACCGGGGCGCTGACGTCCTCGGTGGCAATGTTTGCCGGCGGGGCTGCTCCCGCGTTCCGCAGGTTCAGCAAGTTCTGGAAGAAGGACGTGGCGGTGCCCTCCTTGAAGCCGAGGCCGCCGTCCGACGAGTAGAGCGACTCGCCGTGCTGCATCGCCCAGGTGTTCAGGTCGGAGTCCGTCAGCGAGTAGGAACTGCCATAGTTGGTCTGGCCGCCCTTGGCTGCCGCCTTCGCGATCTGGGCGGCAGTCTTGGTGTAGTCATCCCAGGTCCAGGTCTTGTCGTCCGGGATGGGAACACCGTAGTCCTGGAACATCTTGGTGTTGATCATCACTGCCTTGGCGTTCTGCCCGGTACTCAGGCCGAACTGCTTGCCGCTGACCTGACCGGAGTTCAGGGCGTCCTGGTCGATCTTGGAGGTGTCGATATTGCTTTGCTTTGAAAGGTCCAGGAGGGCGCCGCGGCCGCCGTACTCGGCGATGTAGGCCTGGTCCATCTGGATGACGTCGGGGGAATCGTTGGCCGCCGTGGTCGTAGCCAGTTTGTCCCAATAACTGCTCCAGACTCCGGGCTCGGCCTGGATCTTGATGGTGGGGTGGGAGGCCTGGAACGCGTCAATGACCTGTTGTGTTTCTTTGTTTCGAAGGTCGTTGCCCCACCACGTGAAGCGGACCGTGACGTTGCCGCCGCTGTCGCCGGAGGAGGCGTGAGAGCAGCCGGTGGCAACCATGGCGAGGGTGGCCGCAGCGGCGAGCGACTTGACCACCGTGCTGGTGCGAAGCGAAGTCTTCATGACCGTGACTTTCTGGAAGGTCTAACAGATGGGGCGAGAAACCGCTTTCTCACTGGATGTGATTATGACAGCAGCGCTTGCTGGCGGTCAATGGTTCCGGGAAACCGTTATCCGATGGCGCCGCTGGGGTAGAGTTGAACCCACGTAGGGGAGTATCCCAAGCGCTACGATCGTCAACACGCAGGGCATGGTTGCCCGGCCGGGCGTAGCGGGCCGCCACATCAGCACCAAGTGCACTGGCCGGCCGGAGAGACTTACACCATTTTGTGTACCCTGCGAAAGGCTTTCCCGTGCTCGACTTGCCCGTATGGTTCGAGGTTGGCTCATTTGTCATCCTCGGCCTGATCCTCCTGACCGACCTCTTCCTGGTGGTCCGCCGGCCCCATGAACCCTCCATGAAGGAAGCCGGCCTGTGGGTGGCCTTCTATGTGGCGCTGGCCATGGCGTTCGCCGGAGCGATGTTCGCGTTTACCGGCCCCGAATTCGGCAGCCAGTTCGTCGCTGGCTGGGTCACGGAATACAGCCTCAGCATCGACAACCTGTTCGTCTTCATCATCATCATGGCCAGGTTCTCCGTGCCGCGGAAATACCAGCAGGAGGTGTTGATGGTGGGGATCATCATCGCGCTCATCCTGCGCGGCATCTTCATCCTCCTCGGCGCCATTGTCATCGAACAGTTCAGCTGGGTGTTCTACATCTTCGGCGCATTCCTGCTGTGGACGGCCTGGAAGCAGGCGCAGGACGAGGGCGAAGAGGAAGAAGACCGCGAAAACCCCTTGATTGCCAGGATCCGCAAAGTGATTCCCATGTCGGAGAAGTTCGACGGCGGCAAGCTGCGGACCGTGGTGAACGGCAAAAAGGTGTTCACCCCGATGGTGATCGTCTTCATCACCATCGGCCTCACGGACCTCCTGTTCGCGGTGGACTCCATTCCGGCCATCTTCGGCCTCACCCAGAGCCCCTTCATCGTCTTCACCGCGAACCTTTTCGCCCTGATGGGGCTCCGCCAGCTGTACTTCCTCCTGGGCGGCCTGATGAACCGGCTGATCTACCTCAAGCACGCCTTGTCCGTTATCCTGGCGTTCATCGGCGTCAAGCTGGTCCTGCACGCCATGCACGTTAACGAACTGCCCTTCATCAACGGCGGCCGCCACATTGAGTGGGCGCCCGAGATTCCCACCTACGTCTCGCTGGCAGTCATCGTGGGGACCATCATCGTCGCCGTGGTTGCCAGCCTGCTCAGCTCCAAGGCCAAAGCCGCGGCGATCGATCCGCGGCTCGAGGAAGACGCCCGGAGGAGCCACAGCGACATCGACTAGGCGCCCTGCCGCATCTGTGCAGCGGGTAAGCCCGGGCAGGCCGGGCTTACCCGTTGCACAAGCCCCTGCTGCGCCCGCCGGCACAGGACTATGCTCGTAGCATGGCCCGCACAGCAGCCGAACAGCGGGTGCACCAGGTGCAGCGGCGCACCGTTGTGTTCCTGGACGCAGCCCAGGTTTTTGGCGGCATCGGCACGGGAGCCACCGTATCGATCGGATCCATCCTGGCCGTGGAACTGTCCGGTTCCAGCGCGTGGGCGGGCGCCGTGGCAACGGTCATGACGCTGGGTGCCGCGGCCGCCGCGCTTCCGCTGGCCTCGTTGGCCGACCACCGCGGGCGCAGGGCCGGCCAGGTGGCGGGTCTCTCGGCAGCCTTGGCCGGTGCCCTGCTCATGGTGCTGGCCGTGGTCTCCGGGCTCTTTATCCTGCTGCTCCTGGGCGCCGCAGGCATCGGCGTCGGCACCGCAGCCACCCTGCAGGCGCGGTTCGCGGCCGTGGACCTTGCAGCTTCCGAACACCGGGGGAGGGCACTGTCGGCGGTGGTCTGGGCAGTCACCGTGGGCGCCGTGACGGGTCCCAACCTCATCCAGCCCGGCACGGTGGTGGGGTCGGCGCTGGGCCTGCCGCCCGTAGCCGGACCATTCGTCATCTCCGCGGCCGGCCTGCTTATTGCCACCGTGCTCCTGTTCGCCGGGCTTCGCCCGGACCCGCTGCTGCTGGCACGCCAGCTCGCTGCCGCCGGGACCGGCACCGTCCAAGACCGTGCACCTGTGACTCCCGCCGGCACGGGGGCACCATATGCGGGCAGCTCCCTGATCCGCGGGCTCCGCGCCATCAGGGACTCCCGGACGGCAATCCTGGCAGTGACCGCCGTCATCGCGGCCCACGCGGTGATGTTGGGCGTAATGTCCATGACCCCGCTGCACCTGCAGCACCTGGTGGAAGGCCCGGCGTTCCACCCCGGGCACGTCGCGGAGGGGGACGTGCTGGTGATTATCGGCTTCACCATTTCACTGCACATTGCCGGGATGTTCGCGCTCTCGCCGGTCATGGGCTGGTTGACGGACAAAGCGGGCCGGATCGAGACCATCCTGATTGGCTTCACAGTGTTGACCGGTGCGGTGGTGGTTGCGGGGTTGGGGCAGTCTTCAACGCCGGCCGTGGCGGCAGGCCTTGTGCTGTTGGGCGTTGGCTGGTCGGCGGCCACAATCTCAGGCTCCACCCTGCTGGCCGAAAGCGTGGGGCGGGATGCCCGCGTGGCGGTGCAGGGTGTCTCGGACATGCTGATGGGTGCTGCCGGAGCGGCCGGCGGTGCGGTGTCGGGGCTTGTCCTGGGCGTCGTCGGCTACCTCGGCCTGAACCTGATCGGTGCCGCCATAGGGGCGGCCGTGCTGGCGGCAGCCCTTCTCGCCCGCACGTGGCGCCGCCAGTCAGCGGCTGCCTGACCGCGCCATCCCCAGCAGGCGGCCGAAGATCCGCTCACCGTCATCGGCGATTCCGTCGTGATGGAAGTCGGCGGTTTCCCACGCCTGCAACCCGCGGACCGCTGCCGCCGTCCGGAGGGAGAGGTCCCGGTCAACATAGATGTCGTCGGTGTACACGGCCGCTGCCACGGGGACTGTGTTGGCGGCCAGCGCCCGGGGGTCGTAGAGGGGCTTCCAGTCCTGCTTGGCTGCCAGCAGTTCGGCTACCTCCCGCAGCGGCTGGAGGGCGGGATCCTGCTCGAAGTACCACGGGTACACCATCTCGCCGGTCAGGAGCAGCGGCTCGGCGTCTGGCCTGAACCAAGGGTTTTCGCCAAGGATCCGCCACGCGGACCAGGCAGTGGCCTCCCCTTGGCCGTAGATGGATTCGTGCATCAGCGCATACAGCGGGTTGGAGCGGCGGGAGACGAGGCCCTGGAGCTGGTCCAGGAAGGAGTCGGACAGCCGGGGTCCACCTGGCGTGTCCACGAAGGCATCTTCCAGGAGGTAATGGAGGCTGTCCACGCGCGTGTTGCCGCCCAGGAACGCCCCAGCCATCTGGAACCGCTCCACGGTCAGGGGTGCGCCGTCGGGCATGATCTCGGTGGTGGACCGCAGGTGCCGGGCGATCCGCTCCACCCTGTGCCGGTCTTCGGGGTACCAGCCGAAGTATTCCTCGTTCCGGGCAGCCACGCGCTGGAATGTGGCGCGGTAGACGTCGTCGGCGCTGCCCGTCAGCGGTGCCAGCCCCCCGGTGATGAGCGCTTCGCGGAGCCCTTCGGGAGCGAAGGAAAGGTAGGTCAGGGCGCAAAATCCGCCGTAGCTTTGGCCGTAGATGGTCCAGGGCGGTGACTCGAGGGCGGCACGGATCAGTTCCGCGTCCGCCACGATCGAATCGGCCCGGAAGTGCTCCAGGTAGGCGGCCTGTTCCGCCGCATCCCCGCGCGCCGGCAGCGTATGCCGGTCGATGGGTGTGGACAGGCCGGTACCCCGCTGGTCCAGCATCAGGATACGGAAGTCGGCCGCCGCGGCTTTCGCCCAGCCGCCCAGCGATGCCCACCGGTTGCCGCGGCCGCCGGGGCCGCCCTGAAGGAAAAGGAGCCAGGGCAGGGCGGCCGCTGCCTCTTCACTGTGCGCGGCGGACACGTACTCACGCGCAAACACAGTGATGGTCTCAGCCGCCGGGGCTGAAGGGCCTTCCGGGGCGAAGTGGTCCAGGGGGACGGTGAACCAGTGTTCCACGGTCCGCATGCCGCGGAAGGAATGGCTGGCACCCACGTGGTGCCTGGCGGCCAATGCTGCTCCGCTTCGCCGCTCAACCACGGGCGGCTGCGGAGACGGGGGTGGTGGACTGCGCCCGGCCGAACCGGTCCAGCGCCTGGCCGCTCAGGCGGAAGGTCGACCACCCGTCCATGGGAACGGCGCCGGCACGGCGGTAGAAGTCGATGGACGGCTCGTTCCAGTCCAGCACGCTCCATTCAACGCGCGCGTAGCCGTTCTCGACGGCGATCCCGGCCAAGTGCTGCAGCAGGGCCTTGCCGTGCCCTTCGCCCCGGGCCCCCGGACTGACGTAGAGGTCCTCCAGGTAGATCCCGTGCACGCCCTCCCAGGTGGAGTAGTTCAGGAACCATAATGCAAAGCCCTGCACCTCGCCGCCGGCGTTCTCGGCCATGGCCGCGAATACGCTGGGGTTGCTGCCGAACAAGGCCCGCTGCAGCAGTTCGGGAGTGTTCCGGACGGCGTCGGGTTCCTTCTCGTATTCGGCCAATTCGTGGATCATCCGGAGGATGGCGGGAACATCGTGCGTGGTGGCGGGGCGGATAACACTCATTGTTCGAGCTTACCGCCGCTCCTGCGTCAGAGCCGGTTCACGTCCGTCACTCTCACCGCGGCGGTGCCGGACTCGTCCGATTCCGCCAGGTCCACCTCCGCGGAGATCCCCCAGTCGTGGTTGCCGGCGGGGTCGTCGAAGATCTGGCGGACCTTCCAGGTGCCGCGATCCTCGGTAATGATCAGCAGGCCGGGCCCGCGCGCGTCCGGGCCGGTGCCAATGTCGTCGTGTTCGTCGAAGTAGTCGTCCAGCGCGTCTTCCCAGCGCTCGGCACCCCACCCGGATTCGGCGTCGAGCTCGCCCAATGCTGCGGCGTCCTCGTCGGCGAACAGTTCCACGCGCCGGAACATCTCGTTGCGCACCATCACCCGGAAGGCGCGGATGTTGGAGGTCAACGACGGCGGGGGAGGCGGCGGCGCGTCATGCGGTGTGGGCGCGGCGCCGGAAGCCAGTTCCTCCCATTCGTCCAGGAGGCTGGAATCCACCTGCCTCACCAGCTCGCCCAGCCAGGCGGTCAGGTCCTCAAGGTCTTCCCGCAACATGTCCTGCGGCACGGTCTGGCGGAGAGCCTTGAAGGCATCGGCCAGGTAGCGCAGGACGATCCCCTCGGAACGGGCCAGCCCGTAGAACTGGACGAATTCGCCGAAGTTCATGGCGCGCTCGTACATATCGCGGACCACCGATTTGGGCGCGAGCTCGAAGTCGCCCACCCACGGCGCTGCCTTCCGGTACACCTCGAAGGCTTCGCCCAGGATCTCCGCGAGCGGTTGCGGGTAGGTCACTTCGTCCAGCATGGCCATCCGCTGGTCGTAGTCGATCCCGTCCGCCTTCATGGCCGCCACGGCTTCGCCGCGGGCCTTTTTCTGCTGTGCGGAGAGGATCTGCCGGGGTTTTTCGAGGGTCGCCTCGATCACGGACACCGCGTCCAGGGCGTACGACGGCGACTCCGGGTCGAGGAGGTCCAGTGCGGCGAGTGCGAACGGGGAGAGCGGCTGGTTCAGGGCAAAGTTCGCCTGAAGGTGGACGGTCAGCCGCACCGTGCGGCCGTCGGGACCCTGCTCTTCCGGCGGAATCCGCTCGACGACCTCGGCGGCCAGCAGTTCCCGGTAGATGCCCAGTGCCTTCTTCATCAGCCGCAGCTGGGAGGACCGTGGCTCATGGTTTTCGGTCAGCAGCCGCCTGGCCGCGGCAAACGGGTCCCCGGGCCTCTCCATCAGGTTCATCAGCATCGCGTGCGTGACCGTGAAACTCGAGGTCAGCGGGTCCGGCACCGATTCCACCAGCCGCTTGAACGTCGGCTCGCCCCACGAGACGAAGCCCTCGGGCGGCTTCTTCTTCACCACCTGGCGCAGTTTCTTCTGGTCATCGCCGAACTTTGCGGTGGCCTTGGCCATCGCCTTGACGTTCTCGATCACGTGCTCAGGCGCCTGTACCACCACCGTCCCGGCGGTGTCGTAGCCCGCGCGTCCGGCACGGCCGGCAATCTGATGGAACTCACGTGAGTTGAGCAGCCGGGTGCGGACGCCGTCGTACTTGCTGAGCGCGGTGAGGAGCACTGTCCTGATGGGGACGTTGATGCCGACACCCAGCGTGTCAGTGCCGCAAATAACCTTCAGCAGCCCCGCCTGTGCCAGCTGCTCCACCAGCCGGCGGTACTTGGGCAGCATGCCGGCGTGGTGGACTCCAATTCCGTGGCGCACCAGCCTGTTCAGCGTCTTGCCGAACCCGGCGGCAAACCGGAAGTTGGCGATCAGCTCGGCAATCTTGTCCTTTTCCTCCCGCGTGCACACGTTGATGCTCATGAGGTTCTGGGCGCGGTCGATCGCTTCGAGCTGGCTGAAGTGCACCACATAGACGGGCACCTGCCGGGTGGACAGCAGCTCCTCCAGCGTCTCGTGCACGGGGGTCTGGTGGTAGTAGTAGTGCAGCGGAATGGGCCGCTCCGCCGAGCTCACCGTGGTGGTGGGCCGGCCCGTCAAATCCGTCAGGCCTTCTTCGAAGCGGGCCACGTCCCCCAGCGTGGCGGACATCAGCAGGAACTGTGCCTGCGGAAGCTCCAGCAGGGGAACCTGCCATGCCCAGCCGCGCTGCGGGTCAGAGTAGAAATGGAACTCGTCCATGATCACTGCGCCCAGTTCGGCTGCGGAACCCTCGCGCAATGCGATGTTGGCGAGGATCTCGGCCGTGCAGCAAATGATGGGCGCGTCCTGGTTGACGCCGGAGTCGCCGGTAATCATCCCCACGTTCTCTGCGCCGAAGATGTCGCAGAGCGCAAAGAACTTTTCCGAGACGAGGGCCTTGATGGGCGCCGTGTAATAGCTGCGCCGGCCCTGCGCCATGGCCTGGAAGTGCGCCGCGATGGCCACCAGCGATTTGCCGGATCCGGTGGGGGTGGCCAGGATGACGTTCGCCCCGGTTGCCAGCTCCATGATGGCCTCATCCTGCGCCGGGTAGAGCGAGAGTCCCCGGCTTCCCGTCCACTCCACGAACCGGGTGTACAGGGCGTCGGGGTCGACGGCGGAGGCCTGGTTGGGGGCGGACAGATCGGTCAGCTGGTCAACGAGTTTCATTGAGTTCAACCTTACTGGCACGTGGCGCGCGTGCTCCCGCCCGAGGCCGGGTTAGGCTCGCCCTGGCCGTGTGTGCAGCAGAACCTGGAGAACCTCATGAAATGGGACCCCCTCAAGTACGTCGAGTTTGGCGATTACCGGAACCGGCCCTTTTTTGACCTCACCGCCAGGGTCCTTGCCGGGCACCCCGCAAAGGTGGTTGACCTGGGCTGCGGGCCGGGAAACCTGACAGCGACACTCAGCGACCGCTGGCCCGGCGCCGAGGTGGTGGGAGTGGATTCCTCCGCGGAGATGCTGGCCAGGGCCGCACGCCTCGCGCAGGAGCGTCCGTCGTTGCGCTTCGAACAAGCAGACATCGCTGAGTGGGCGCCCTCGCCGGATACGGACGTCGTGGTCAGCAACGCCGCCCTGCAGTGGGTCCCCGGTCATCAGGCCATGCTGCCGGGGTGGCTTGCGGCGCTCCGCCCGGGTGCCTGGTTCGCCCTGCAGGTTCCGGGCAATTTCGACGCCCCCTCGCACGCGCTTATGCGGGAACTGGCGTCCTCTGCCCCGTGGGCCGGCAAGCTTGCCGGGGTGTTGAGGGGCGGGGAGTCCGTGGGGGAGCCGGGTGACTACCTCGGGATCATGCTCGACGCCGGGTACGTCGCGGATGCGTGGGAAACCACCTACCAGCAGGTCCTGCCGGGACGGGACCCGGTCCTGGAGTGGGTGCGGGGCACGGGGCTGCGTCCGGTCCTCGCCGCGCTGGCGCCGGATGATGCGGAACGGTTCGAAGCCAAGTACGCCGACGCGCTGCGGGACGCCTATCCACAGGGCCCCCACGGCACGGTTTTTCCGTTCCGCCGGATCTTCGCCGTCGGGCGCAGGGACGGCTAAACGGGCGCTCGCTCGTGGGGTGTTTCGCGCTGTCACACCGCCTGACACCAGCGGAATGTGATCTGGCTTACAATGGCGTCTGTGGTTGAGGGGGGTCGAGCCGCCGGCCCGCTTGTCGGCTGTGTGCATTTACGGGGGGTATTTTGCTGGTCGGTCTCATCAGGCGGCAACTCGCGGGGCAGCAGGCCCAGGTCTGGGCCATCGTGCTGCTCCAATTAATCCAGGCAGCGGCCAACCTGCTCCTGCCCACAGTGAACGCCGCAATCATCGACGACGGCATCGTTGCCGGTGATACTGCGGTGATTTCCAGGCTGGGTACGGTGATGGCAGTCATCGCCATTGTGCAGGCTGCCTCCGCGATCGGGGCCGGCTACCTTGGGGCCGTGGTGGCCATGCGGATCGGGCGCCGGCTACGGGCGGAGGTCTTTGCCCGCATCCAGTCGCTGTCCTCGCAGGACGTGGCACTGTTCGGAACCCAGAGCCTCACCACGCGCGCCACCAACGACGCCCAGCAGATCCAGGCCTTCGCCGTTCTTGTCTTCACCATGCTCTTCGCAGGGCCTGCCATGGGCGTCGGGGGCATCGTCCTGGCCGTGCAGCAGGACGTGGCCCTGTCAGCTGTGGTGATCGTCATCGTGCCGCTGCTCCTGCTGATCATGTACCTGATCGTGCGCCGCCTGATCCCGCTGTACCGGCAGGGCCAGCACCTTCTGGACCGTTCGGGCGGAATCCTGCGCGAACAGATCATTGGCGTGGATGTGATCAGGGCGTTCGTACGCCAGGACTATGAAGCCCACCGCTTTGCGCGGGCCAACGCCGGCCTGACCGCGAACAACCTGCAGTCCGCGCTGCTGGTGGCCGGGATGCTGCCGCTGATCATGCTGGTGGTCAACATCAGTTCGGTGGCCGTGGTCTGGTTTGGCGGCCACCGCATCCAGGACGGTCAGATGAACCTCGGGGCCCTCACCGCATTCATCGCCTACATCATGCAGATCCTGCTGGCGATCATGATGGCCATGTACGTCCTCATGACAGCGCCGCGTGCCGCCGCCTGCGCCGAACGCATCCAGGCTGTCCTGGACACTGAACCATCGGTGCGCGACTCTGCGGCCCATGTCCCCGGCGCGGCCAGTGGACCAGCCGTAGCGGACCAGCAGGGGACGGGTGCGGGCAGACCGCCAGCCGGGCCGGGCCTCCTGCAGTTCCACGGGGTTGGCTTCTGCTACCCGGGAGCTGAAGCGCCGGTGCTTGCGGATATCAGCTTCACGGCGGCGCCGGGCACCACCCTTGCGATCGTCGGCTCCACGGGAAGCGGAAAGTCGACCCTGCTGAATTTGATTCCGCGCTTCCTTGACCCTACGGAAGGCCACATCACGGTGGGCGGGCGCGACGTCCGGGACCTTCCCTTGGGCCTGTTGCGCGGCGGCATGGGGATCGTGCCGCAGCACTCCCACCTCTTTACCGGAACCATTGCAGCGAACCTGCGGATGGGCGCGCCGGAGGCCACCGACGAGGAACTGTGGGCTGCCTTGGAGACCGCGCAGACCATGCGGTTCATGCGCGACCTCCCGCTGGGTCTTGCCACCCCGGTGGGGCAGGGCGGCGCGAGTCTGTCGGGCGGGCAGCGCCAGAGGCTCTGCATTGCCCGGGCACTGCTGCGGCAGGCGCCCCTCTATCTGTTCGACGACAGCTTCTCCGCCCTTGACTACCGCACGGACACCAGCCTAAGGCTCGCACTGGACCAGGTTTTGGCGTCCGCCACGGTGGTGGTGGTGGCTGAACGCCTGTCCGCCGTGGAGGACGCGGACCTCATCCTGGTCCTCGACGACGGCCGGCTCGCCGCGCAGGGTACACATGCGGAGCTGTTGCAGGACTCGGAAACCTACCGTGAAATTGCCGAATCCCAGCTCGCGCTGGACGGCCCGCTGTGACGGCGGCGGCGGAAACAAAGGCGGCCGACTCTGCCTTCCGGCCCACCGCCGCCAGGCTCCTTGGCCTCCTGCGGCCCTTCCGGCTCCAGGTCCTGGGCGCGGTGGCGGCCACGTGTGCCTTCGCCGGCCTGAACGTCGCCGCCCCCAAGTTCCTTGGTGACGCCACCGACCTGGTGGTGGACGGCGTCGTCCAAGGCAGCCTGGACCAGCGCCTGGGAACCCTGCTGGCCGTCGTCGCCGGAATGTACGTCCTCGCCTCACTGTTCAACTGGATCCAGGGCGCGCTGACGGCGCGCGCCGTCCAAGGGCTCATGTTCAGCCTGCGCGCCTCGGTGGAAGACAAGCTGCACCGCCTTCCGTCGACCTACTTCCGCGAGCGGTCCCGGGGCGACGTCCTCAGCCGTGCAACCAACGACATCGACAACATTGCCCAAGCCCTGAACCAGGTCCTGACGCAGCTGATTGTCTCCGTCCTCATGCTGTGCGGTTCTCTTGCCATGATGCTGTGGATCTCGCCGCTGCTCGCAGCCATCGCCGTGGCAACCGTTCCGGTCTCCACGTGGATCACCGTGCTGGTGGCGCGCCGCTCACAGGAGCATTTCGCCACCCAATGGAAAGAGACCGGCGACCTCAACGCGCACGTGGAGGAATTCATCAGCGGCCACGAGGTTGTCAAGGCTTTTGGCTGGCAGGAACAGGCTGCGGAAGTCTTCGGCCACAGCAATGCACAGCTGGCCCGCGCGGCCCGCAAAGCCCAGTTCTCCGCCGGCGTGGTGCAGCCGCTGATGGTCCTCATGTCCAACCTCAACTACATCGCCGTGGCGGTCGTGGGAGCCCTGCAGATCATTTCCGGGTCCATGACCATCGGCGGAGTCCAGGCCTTCATCCAGTTCAGCCGGCTCTTCACCCAACCGGTGGGGCAGATTGGCGGCCTGCTCAGCGTCATGCAGTCTTGTGCCGCCTCCGCTGCCAGGGTGTTCGCGCTCCTGGACGCCGGCGAGGACCCCAGGGAAGCGGACGGTCCGGCGCAGGCCGGGCCGGTTGCGGGCCGCATCGTCTTCGACGGCGTCACCTACAGCTATCCGGGTTCGGTGCCGGCGGTCAGCGAGCTGACCTTCACGGTTGAACCGGGACAGGCGGTGGCCATCGTGGGCCACACAGGTGCAGGCAAGAGCACCGTGGTGAATCTGCTGATGCGTTTCCTCGAGCCGTCCTCGGGCCGGATCTCCATTGGCGGGCAGGACATCGCCTCAGTTCCACGGGACCTGCTGCGCGCCCAGTTCGGAGTGGTGCCCCAGGACGCGTGGCTCTTCGCCGGGACCATCCGGGAAAACATCGCCTATGGCCTTCCGGACGCTTCGGATCCCGCCGTCGTCGCCGCAGCGGAAGCCACCCATGCCGACCGTTTTATCCGATCGCTGCCCCACGGCTACGGCACCGTGCTGGAAAACGGCGGCGAGCCCCTCAGCCAGGGACAGCGGCAGCTCATCACCATTGCCAGGGCCCAGTTGGCGGGGCGATCGGTGCTGGTACTGGACGAGGCCACCAGTTCGGTGGACTCCAGGACAGAGCTCTTGATCCGCCAGGCGATGCAGCGGCTCCGGAACGGCCGGACCAGCTTCATCATCGCCCACCGTTTGTCCACGGTCCGGAACGCTGATCTAATTCTGGTCATGGACCACGGACGCATCGTTGAACAGGGAACGCACGAGAGCCTCCTGGCCGCCAACAGCTATTACGCCACGCTCTACAGCGCACAGTTCACGGCCCGCGACGGCCGCGCAGGCGTCCTGGAGGGCGGCCTGTGAACGCCCCGGCGGACTTTCCCGGCGCGTGGCGGCCGAATCCCGCCAGCACCGTGGCCCTGTTCGAGCAACTGCGGTTGCAGGTGATCCACCTCGCGGACAACGGCGCCCTGGCCCCGGGAACCAGGCTCCCGGCAGTGCGGGCCCTCGCGGAACAACTCGACGTCGCCCCGCACACCGTTGCCAGGGCCTACAAGGAGCTCGAAGCCGCCGGGATTGTGGCCACCCGCGGGCGTAACGGCACGGTGGTTTCGGCGCGGGATGAACGGCTGGGAGGCCTGGCCGACGCCGCGGCGGCGTACGCGGACGTGGCCAAGGCGCAAGGGGCCAGCTTCGCGGAAGCAGTCAAGCTGCTCGCGGCCGCCTACGATGTTCCCTGAGGGCGGAACCGCGCATGTTCGAAGAAGTTTTCGATTAGCATTATGGGGTGCCTAAAGCCGTAGCTGAAGAAACCTCTGCCCCCGCCACCTCCTTCACCGCCGCCCCTGCTGCCGTGCCGCCGCGGCCGGACCTCTCCAGGCTCGTCGTGAAGGGCGCGCGGGAGCACAACCTGCGCAACGTGGACCTGGACCTTCCCCGTGACGCCATGATCGTTTTCACCGGCCTGTCCGGCTCCGGGAAATCGTCCCTGGCGTTCGACACCATCTTTGCCGAAGGCCAGCGACGCTACGTCGAATCGCTGTCCGCCTACGCGCGCCAGTTCCTCGGCCAGGTGGACAAACCCGACGTCGACTTCATCGAGGGCTTGTCTCCGGCGGTCTCCATCGACCAGAAATCCACCAGCAAGAACCCGCGGTCAACCGTTGGCACCATCACCGAAATCTACGACTACATGCGCCTGCTGTGGGCACGAGTCGGCCGGCCGCACTGCCCCGTGTGCGGTGAGCCGGTATCCAAGCAGACGCCGCAGCAGATTGTCGACCAGCTCCTTGAGCTCGAGGACGGCACCCGCTTCCAGGTGCTGGCACCGGTGGTGCGCGGCCGCAAGGGCGAGTTCGTTGACCTCTTCAAGGAGCTCAGCGCGAAGGGCTACTCCCGGGCCCGGGTGGACGGCGACCTGGTCCAGCTGAGTGATCCGCCCAAGCTGGGCAAGCAGTTCAAGCACACCATCGAGGTGGTGGTGGACCGCTTGGTGGTCAAGGAAGGCATCAGCCAGCGCCTCACCGACTCCATCGAGACGGCCCTGGGACTGGCGGAAGGCCGGGTCCTGGCCGAGTTCGTGGACCTTGACGCTGAAGATCCCGGACGGATCCGGGCCTTCTCCGAAAACCTCGCGTGTCCCAACGAACACCCGCTGGCCATTGACGAGATCGAGCCCCGCTCGTTCTCCTTCAACAACCCGTTTGGCGCCTGCGCGGCCTGCAGCGGCATTGGTACCCGGCTTGAGGTGGACGAGGAACTCATCGTTCCCAACCCCGAACTCTCGCTGTCCGAGGGCGCCATCGCACCGTGGTCCCTGGGAACGGCCACCACGGAATACTGGAACCGGCTCCTGGAAGGCCTCGCCAAGGAGGTGGGCTTCTCCATGGCCACTCCGTGGGAGAAGCTGGGCAAGGACGTCCGCCAAACCATCCTGCACGGCAAGGACCACAAGGTGGTGGTGCAGTACCGCAACCGGTTCGGCCGTGAACGCAAGTACAGCACCGGGTTCGAGGGTGCCATCCAGTACGTCCACCGGAAGCACGGCGAGACCGATTCCGACTGGGCCCGCGACCGTTACGAAGAGTACATGCGCCAGGTGCCGTGCCCTTCCTGCAATGGAGCCCGCCTCAATCCGGCCTCCCTCTCGGTCCTCATCAACGGCAAGTCCATCGCCGAAGTCGCGGCGTTGCCCATGCGCGACTGCGCGGAGTTCCTGAACAACCTGGTCCTGACCGGGCGTGAGGCGCAGATCGCGCACCAGGTCCTCAAGGAGATCCAGGCGCGACTCACCTTCCTGCTGGATGTAGGCCTCGAGTACCTCAACCTTGAGCGCCCGTCAGCCACCCTCTCGGGCGGCGAAGCGCAACGCATCAGGCTCGCTACCCAGATCGGTTCCGGGCTGGTGGGCGTCCTGTATGTCCTGGACGAGCCCTCCATCGGCCTGCACCAGCGCGACAACCGCCGGCTCATCGAAACCCTCACCCGGCTCCGCGACATGGGAAACACCCTCATCGTCGTCGAGCATGATGAGGACACCATCCATGTGGCTGACTGGATTGTGGACATCGGACCCGGCGCAGGTGAACACGGCGGCCAGGTGGTCCACTCCGGAACCTACAAAGAGCTGCTGGAAAACAAGGAATCGCTGACCGGCGACTACCTGTCCGGCCGGAAGGCCATTGCGGTGCCCAAGAAGCGCCGCAAATACGACAAGAAGCGCGAAATCAAAGTGGTGGGCGCCCGGGAGAACAATCTCGTGAACGTCGACGCCGCGTTCCCGCTGGGCCTCTTCACCGCGGTGACCGGCGTGAGCGGCTCCGGAAAGTCGACCCTCGTCAACGAAATCCTTTACAAGGTGCTCGCCAACAAGCTCAACGGTGCCAAGCAGGTGGCGGGCCGGCACAAGACCGTGCAGGGCCTCGAGCACCTTGACAAGGTGGTCCACGTTGACCAGAGCCCCATCGGCCGTACCCCGCGTTCCAACCCGGCCACTTACACGGGCGTGTTCGACAACATCCGTAAGCTCTTTGCTGAGACCACCGAAGCCAAGGTGCGCGGCTACCTTCCGGGGCGGTTCTCCTTCAACGTCAAGGGCGGCCGCTGCGAGGCATGTTCGGGTGACGGCACGCTGAAGATCGAGATGAACTTCCTGCCGGACGTCTACGTCCCGTGCGAGGTCTGCCATGGTGCCCGCTACAACCGGGAAACGCTGGAAGTCCACTACAAGGGCAAGACCATCGCGGACGTCCTGAACATGCCCATCGAGGAAGGTGCCGAGTTCTTCGCGGCGTTCTCGCCCATCGCACGCCACCTGAACACCCTGGTGGACGTGGGGCTGGGCTACGTTCGCCTGGGCCAGCCCGCCACCACGTTGTCCGGCGGTGAGGCACAGCGCGTGAAGCTCGCGGCTGAACTGCAGAAGCGTTCCAACGGGCGCAGCATCTACGTCCTGGACGAGCCCACCACAGGGCTGCACTTCGAGGACATCCGCAAGCTCCTCATGGTCCTCCAGGGACTCGTGGACAAGGGAAACACGGTGATCACCATCGAGCACAACCTCGACGTCATCAAGAGCGCCGATTGGCTGGTGGACCTTGGGCCCGACGGCGGTTCGGGCGGTGGCCAGATCGTCGCAGCGGGAACCCCCGAGCAGGTGGCCAAGTCCAGCACCAGCCACACGGGCAAGTTCCTGGCCGAAATACTGGGCTGACCAGCGGCGGAATCCGTTCCGAAATATTCCTGCACGGGAATGCGAGTTTCAGGCACTCGCGCTGTCATGAGAAACTAACCCGGTGACTTCAACAACAGTGCCCGTGATCTTTGACCTGGACGGCACTCTTGTCGACCCGGCCGGTGGAATAACTGAGGGCATTGCATCGGCCCTCCGCGGGCTGGGGCTCCCTGTTCCCGCCCAGGACCTGCTGGATGCGATGATCGGCCCCAAGCTGAGTGACTCACTGCTCAACGTAGCGAACGTACCGGCGGACCGCCTCGAAGAGGTGGTCCGCCGGTACCGCGAACACTACGTATCCACCGGAATCGCCCAAAGCCGGCTGTACCCGGGGATCCGCGAAATCCTCGAATCCTTCGCCGCGGCGGGCCGGCCCGTTGCCGTAGCTACCCAGAAGCCGCAGCGCCTGGCCCGCACCGTACTGGCCCACCACGGGATAGACGGCTTCTTCCATGGCATCCACGGCTCCGCCGACGACGAAGCCGCGGTGGACGGCGTTCCGCTTGGCAAGACCGAGATCATTGCCGCCGCCCTGCAGAACCTGGAGACCCAGCACGCCATCATGGTGGGGGACCGCGCCCAGGACGTTTCCGGGGCGATCGCCAACGGCCTGGACTGCATCGGGGTGGTGTGGGGATTCGCACCTTACGGCGAACTTGAAGAGGCGGGGTCTGTCGCCGTCGTCAGCACGGGTGAGGAGCTGGTCACGGTCATCGAACGGCTGCAGGCCATCCACACCGCGGCCATGAGCGGGGTGAGCAACGATGGAAATGTTTGATGCTGTCCGCTGGACCACGCGCAACCTGATCTCCGGCACCTGCAGGCCCACCGTCGTCGGCCTGGAAAATGTTCCCTCCGACGGCCCCTTCATCGTGGCCCCTAACCACCTGTCATTCTTTGACAGCGTCATCGTGCAGGCACTGATGCCCCGCCCTGTCGCATTCTTCGCCAAGGCCGAGTACTTCACTACCGGAGGCGTCAAGGGCAAGGTCATGAAGGCCTTCTTCGAGTCCGTGGGCTCTATTCCGGTGGAGCGCGGCGAGCAGGCGGCCAGCGTCCAGGCGCTCAAGACACTCCTGGACATCCTTGAATCGGGCCGCGGCATCGGCATCTACCCCGAAGGCACCCGCTCCCGCGACGGCATTCTCTACCGCGGACGTACCGGCGTCGGCTGGCTCGCGCTGACCACCGGAGCGCCGGTCATTCCGGTGGGCCTCATTGGGACAGAAAAGCTCCAGCGGGCCGGCGAGAAAGGTGTCAGGCCGCAGCACTTCACCATGAAGGTGGGGGAGCCGCTGTACTTCGACAAGACCGGCCCGGACCACTCCCTGCCCGCGCGCCGGGAGGTCACGGACCGGATCATGGACGCGATTGCTGCCCTGAGCGGCCAGGAGCGTTCCACCAGCTACAACCAGAGCAAGTCCGCGGAGTAGGCCGGGCTGGCAAAGACGTACCCCGCGCCTTAGTAGACTTGACTGGTGGCAAATCCAGCAAGCTACCGGCCCAAAACCGGTGAAATCCCCACCAACCCGGGCGTCTACCGCTTCCGTGACCCGCACGGCCGGGTCATTTACGTGGGCAAGGCAAAGAGCCTCCGGTCCCGCCTGAACTCCTACTTCGCCAACCCGGCAGGCCTGCTGCCGAAGACCTATGCCATGGTGCACGCCGCCAGCAGTGTTGAATGGACCGTGGTGGGCAGCGAACTGGAATCGCTGCAGCTCGAATACACCTGGATCAAGGAATTCAAGCCCCGGTTCAACGTTGTGTTCCGGGACGACAAGACTTACCCCTACCTCGCCGTCACCATGGGCGAGAAGTATCCCAGGGTGCAGGTCATGCGCGGGGACAAGCGGAAGGGGACCCGCTACTTCGGCCCGTACACCGCGGGCGCCATCCGCGAAACCATGGACACCCTGCTCCGCGTCTTCCCCGTTCGCAGCTGCAGCGCCGGCGTGTTCAAGCGGGCCGAAGCGAGCGGCCGGCCATGCCTGTTGGGCTATATCGACAAATGCTCGGCACCCTGCGTCGGACGGATCTCGGCCGACGACCACAGGGCGCTGGCCGACGACTTCTGCGCGTTCATGGGCGGCGAGGCAAAGCGGTTCATCAACAAGCTGGAAAAGCAGATGGCCGAGGCCGTAGCCAAACTGGACTACGAGCACGCCGCCCGGCTCCGGGACGACATTGCAGCCCTGCGGAAGGTCTTCGAACGCAACGCGGTGGTGCTGTCCGAGGACACCGACGCCGACGTGTTCGCACTGCACGAGGACGAGCTTGAAGCCGCCGTCCAGGTGTTCCATGTCCGGGGTGGCCGGATCCGCGGCCAGCGCGGGTGGGTGGTGGAAAAGGTGGAGGACTTCACCACACCGGACCTCGTGGAGCACCTTCTCCAGCAGGTCTACGGCGAAGACGGCGAGACCCACGGCAGGCTGCCGCGCGAGGTACTGGTTCCGGTCGCGCCCAGCAACACGGAGGACCTCGCCACCTGGCTTGGCGGCATCCGCGGGGCCAAGGTGGACATCCGGGTTCCGCAGCGCGGAGACAAGGCGGCGCTCATGTCCACCGTGCGCGAAAATGCCGAACACGCACTCAAGCTCCACAAAACCCGGCGCGCCGGGGACATCACCGTCAGGTCGCAAGCGCTCCAGGAACTCCAGGAAGCCTTGGACCTTCCGGTGCCGCTGCTCCGGATCGAATGCTTCGACGTCTCCCACGTCCAGGGCACCAACGTGGTGGCATCCATGGTGGTGGTTGAGGATGGACTGCCCAAGAAGTCCGATTACCGCAAGTTCTCCATCACCGGACCCGCCGCCTCCGACGACACGGCGGCGATGCATGACGTCCTGACCCGGCGTTTCCGCCACTATCTCCAGGACAAGTCCGCGCAGGTCGATGAGTCCCTCCTCGCCGCGGATGGCCGGGACGCCGCCGCCGGGGACGCCGTTCTGGACACCACCACGCCGGCGCCCAAGGCCAAGTTCGCCTACCCGCCCAACCTGGTGGTGGTGGACGGCGGCCAGCCCCAGGTGAATGCCGCAGCCCGCGCACTGGCAGAGTTGGGCATCGATGATGTCTATGTGGTGGGCCTGGCCAAACGGCTGGAAGAAGTATGGCTGCCGGACAGTGATTTTCCGGTGATCCTGCCCCGCACCTCCCAAGGCCTGTACCTCCTGCAGCGGATCCGGGACGAGGCCCACCGCTTCGCCATCACCTTCCACCGGCAAAAGCGCGGCAAAGCCATGACCGTCTCGGCACTTGACGCCGTCCCGGGCCTGGGTGCTTCCAAACGGAAGGCCCTCCTGGCGCACTTTGGCTCCGTCAAGGGCGTCAAGGCCGCCACCGTGGAAGAGCTCTCCGAGGCGAAGGGTATCGGACCGGCCCTGGCGGGCGCCATCGTGAACCACTTCGCCGGCGGCAGCCCCGAGGCCGCGGCCGTCCCGGCGATCAACATGGCCACCGGCGAAATCATTGAAACTTAGCTAGGGTAAGTGACGGGGCGGCGCCACAGCGGCCGCCCCAGGTACAACAACGAAACGGGGCGGACTTCATGGCAGACACGACGGCGGGATCCGAAGAGGGGCAGGACGGGCTGGAGACAGTCAAGCCGCTCGAAGCGGAGCTGCTGGTGGTCACCGGAATGTCCGGCGCGGGGCGGAGCACCGCCGCTGACGCGTTGGAGGACCACGGCTGGTACGTCGTGGAGAACCTGCCGCCGCAGATGCTTGGCACGCTGGCCGAACTGGTCTCCCACGCCCCCCAGTCCATTCCCCGGCTTGCGGTGGTCATCGACGTCCGGAGCAAGGGACTCTTCGCTGATATCCGCGCGGCCCTGGGGGCACTCGCCGCCAGCGGGGTTACCTTCCGGGTCCTCTTCCTGGACGCCAGCGACAACGTCCTGGTCCGGCGCTTCGAACAGGGCCGCCGCCCCCACCCCCTGCAGGGCGGCGGGCGCATCCTCGACGGCATCGCAGCAGAACGCGAGCTGCTGCAGGAACTGCGGGACAGCTCCGACGTCGTGCTCGATACCTCCAATTACAACGTCCATGGACTCGCCACGGCCATTACCGAGCTGTTCAGCGAAACGGGCCCCGTGGCCCTGAGGCTGAACGTCATGAGCTTCGGCTTCAAGTACGGGCTGCCGGTGGACGCAAACTACGTGGCAGACGTGCGGTTCATTCCCAATCCGCACTGGGTGCCGCAGCTGCGCCCCCTCACCGGCCTGGACAAGGACGTCAGCGACTACGTGCTGGAGGCGGAGGGCGTCAAGAACTTCGTTGATCGGTATGTCCTGGCCCTGGAGCCGGTGCTGGAGGGGTACCGCAGGGAAAACAAGCACTACGCCACCATCGCGGTCGGCTGCACCGGCGGCAAGCACCGCTCCGTGGCGGTCGCGGTCGAGCTGTCCAAGAAACTCGCGCAGTACCCGCGGGTCACGGTGACCACCGCGCACCGGGATCTGGGCCGCGAATAATGGCCCTTTTCACCGGCGCCCTTCCCCTGGTGCCACCGGCCGGCGGAACCGCGCCCGGCCAACAGGAGAAGGGTCCCAACGTTGTGGCGCTTGGCGGCGGCCATGGCCTGGCGGCCTCCCTGTCGGCCCTGCGCCTGCTCACCTCCGAGCTCACCGCGATCGTCACCGTAGCGGACGACGGCGGCTCTTCCGGGCGTCTGCGCGAGGAGTACGGCGTCCTCCCGCCCGGAGACCTCCGGATGGCCCTGTCCGCGCTCTGCGACGACACCGACTGGGGACGTACATGGCGGGATGTCATGCAGCACCGCTTCCGCGCCGGAAAAGGCCCGGGCGGCTCCCTCGACGAACACGCCATGGGCAACCTGCTGATCGTCACGCTCTGGGAACTCCTCGGCGATGCGGTCGCCGGACTCAAATGGGCCGGTGCGCTGCTGGGCGCCAGGGGCCAGGTGCTCCCCATGTCCACGGTCCCGCTCACGATCGAAGGCGATGTCCGCGTCACCACCCCCGGCGGCGGAACAGGGCTGCAGACCATCCACGGCCAGGCGCAATGCGCAGTGGCCGGGTCGCTGGAAGAAGTCCGGCTCCTGCCGAAATCGGCGCCGGCCTGCGTTGAGGCCTTGACGGCGATCGAGCTGGCGGACTGGGTGGTCCTGGGACCCGGCTCCTGGTACACGTCCGTCCTGCCGCACCTGCTGCTGCCCGAGATGCGGCAGGCACTCTGCAGCACCCCTGCCAGGCGCTGCCTGACCATGAACCTTGCCACAGACACCAAGGAAACCTCGGGCATGACGGCCGCGGACCATCTCCACGTCCTCCGGCGCTACGCCCCGGAGTTCAGCGTCGACGTTGTCCTTGCCGATCCCGCCTCCGTACCGGACCGGCAGGAGTTCGAGAAGGCCGCCGCCATGATCGGCGCAGAGGTGGTCTTGGGTAAAGTAGGGGCGTCGGGACGCCGCCCAGTCCACGAGCCACTGCGGTTGGCCACGGCGTACCAGGACATTTTTGGGAACAGTTAGGAAGGTGCCATGGCACTGACAGCATCAGTCAAGGAAGAACTGTCCCGTCTGGACATCAAGAAGTCATCAGTGCGCAAGGCGGAAGTCTCCGCCATGCTCCGGTTCGCCGGGGGACTGCACATCATTTCCGGCCGGATCGTCATCGAAGCGGAAGTGGACCTGGCGTCCACGGCCCGCCGGCTCCGTGCCGCCATAGCCGAGGTCTACGGACACCAGAGCGAAATCATCGTGGTCTCCGCCGGCGGGCTGCGGCGCGCCAGCCGCTACGTGGTCCGCGTGGTCCGCGACGGTGAAGCGCTGGCCAGGCAGACCGGCCTCCTGGACGGCCGTGGCCGCCCCGTGCGGGGCCTGCCATCCGCCGTCGTCAATGGCTCAGCGGCTGACGCCGAAGCCGTATGGCGCGGCGCGTTCCTGGCACACGGCTCACTGACGGAACCCGGACGGTCCTCCTCCCTGGAGGTCACCTGTCCGGGTCCCGAATCGGCCCTCGCCCTGGTGGGGGCAGCCCGGCGGCTGGACATCCAGGCCAAGGCGCGTGAGGTCAGGGGAGTGGACCGCGTGGTCATCCGCGACGGCGACACCATCGCGGCGCTGCTGACCCGCATGGGTGCCCATGACGCCCTGATGGTCTGGGAAGAACGCCGCATGCGCAAGGAAGTCCGCGCCACGGCCAACCGGCTCGCCAACTTCGACGACGCCAACCTGCGCCGTTCCGCGCAGGCCGCGGTAGCTGCCGGCGCGCGGGTGGACCGGGCCCTGGAGATCCTCGGCGACGACGTGCCGGACCACCTGAAGTACGCCGGGGAACTGCGGGTCGCGCACAAGCAGGCCAGCCTGGACGAACTGGGCAGGCTCGCCGATCCCGTGATGACCAAGGACGCGATTGCCGGCCGGATCCGCCGGCTCCTGGCCATGGCGGACAAACGCGCCCTTGACCTCGGCATTCCCGGAACGGACGCCAATGTGACGCCGGAAATGCTGGACGAGTAAGCGCCCCATAGAATCAAAAAGATTCCGGGCGCCAGACGCCCGGATGCACAATCCGAGAGTCACCAACCGGACCGAGTGTCCACGATATTGGAGGATTTTGTGACTGAGTACGTATTGCCCGAACTCAAGTACGACTACGCCGCCCTGGAGCCGCACATCTCTGCGCGGATCATGGAGCTGCACCACAGCAAGCACCACGCGGCCTACGTCACCGGCGCCAACAACGCGCTGGCCCAGCTTGCCGAAGCACGGGAAAAGGGCGATTTCGCCAACATCAACCGGCTCTCCAAGGACCTCGCGTTCCACACCGGCGGCCACGTCAACCACTCGGTCTTCTGGAACAACCTGTCCCCGGACGGCGGTGACAAGCCCGAAGGCGAACTGGCAGCTGCCATCGACGACGCGTTCGGTTCCTTCGATGCGTTCCGCGCCCAGTTCAGCGCCGCGGCGCTGGGCCTGCAGGGTTCGGGCTGGGGCTTCCTGGCCTACGAACCCATCGGTGGAAACCTCGTCATTGAACAGCTGTACGACCAGCAGGGAAATGTTGCCCTGGGCACCACCCCGCTGCTGATGCTGGACATGTGGGAGCACGCCTTCTACCTGGACTACGTCAACGTCAAGGCCGACTACGTCAAGGCTTTCTGGAACATCGTCAACTGGGCCGATGTCGCCCAGCGCTTCGAGGCTGCACGCACCAACGCCACGGGACTCATCACCCTTCCGTAGTGATCTGCGTTATACATCGATGTAACAAACTTCACATTCTGACTTAAACCGGCCGGGATGTGGACGGTCCGCCCCCGCACTTGCGGGGGCGGACCCAGTTAAACGTAAGATAGGTCACGGAAGGCGGTTAGCCTTCAGCAATGAGGCTGGTCGCCCTCCGTGTAAATCATCTCTGCCCAATGGCGTGCGGGATCTGTTAGTTGGCTTGAACGCCCGCTCAACTAGTAGTGCTTCTCATAGCACCAAGGAGACTGTAAAAGTGACGACCCGTATTGGTATCAACGGCTTCGGCCGCATTGGCCGCAACTACTTCCGCGCAGCACTTGCTCAAGGCGCGGACCTTGAGATCGTTGCTGTCAACGACCTCACCAGCCCCGAAGCCCTGGCCCACCTGTTCAAGTACGACTCTGTCGGCGGGCGCCTGAAGGAGACCATCGAGGTCAAGGACGGCAACATCGTCGTCAACGGCAACGTCGTCAAGGTCCTGGCGGAACGCGATCCCGCCAAGCTCCCCTGGGGCGAGCTGGGCGTGGACATCGTGATCGAATCGACCGGTTTCTTCACCAAGGCAGCCGATGCCCAGAAGCACATTGATGCAGGCGCCAAGAAGGTCCTGATCTCCGCTCCGGCGTCGGACGAGGACATCACCATCGTGATGGGCGTCAACGACAACCTCTACGACAACGCCACCCACAACATCATTTCCAACGCCTCCTGCACCACCAACTGCCTCGGCCCGCTGGCCAAGGTGGTGAACGACGAATTCGGCATCGAGCGTGGCCTCATGACCACCGTGCACGCCTACACCGCGGACCAGAACCTGCAGGACGGCCCGCACAAGGACCTGCGCCGTGCCCGTGCTGCCGCCATCAACATGGTTCCCACCTCCACCGGTGCCGCCAAGGCGATCGGCCTCGTCCTGCCCGAGCTCAAGGGCAAGCTGGACGGCTACGCCATCCGCGTCCCCGTACCCACCGGCTCCGCCACCGACCTCACCGTCACGGTCTCCCGCGAAACCACCGTGGAGGAAGTCAACGCCGCCCTCAAGCGCGCCTCGGAGTCCGAGGAACTGCAGGGCTTCCTGACCTACACGGACGAGCCCATCGTCTCCTCCGACATCGTTGGCGACCCGGCATCCTCGATCTTCGACGCCGGCCTGACCAAGGTCATCGGCAACCAGGTCAAGGTTGTTTCCTGGTATGACAACGAGTGGGGCTACTCCAACCGCCTTGTCGACCTCACGGAGCTCGTGGCATCCAAGCTGGGCTAGGGTTAGACACATGACATCTCACACCCTCAACGAACTGATCGCTGAAGGTGTCCGCGGGCGGTACATTCTGGTTCGAAGTGACCTGAATGTGCCGCTCGACGGCTCTACAGTCACTGACGACGGCCGCATCAAGGCCTCACTGCCAGTGCTGTCAAAGCTCACGGACGCCGGTGCCCGCGTGCTGGTAACAGCCCACCTCGGACGCCCCAAGGGCGCCCCGGAGGACAAGTATTCCCTTCGCCCCGCCGTGGATCGCCTCGCGGAACTGGCGGACTTCAAGGTCACCCTGGCAGCCGACACCGTTGGTGACGCTGCCAAGGGCGCGGCGGCGTCCCTGCAGGACGGCGAAGCGCTGGTCCTGGAGAACGTCCGCTTCGACGCCCGCGAGACCAGCAAGGACGACGCCGAGCGCGGCGCCTTCGCGGACGAACTCGTGGCACTGACCGGTGACAACGGCGCCTACGTGGACGATGCCTTCGGTGCCGTCCACCGCAAGCACGCCAGCGTCTACGACGTCGCTACCCGGTTGCCGTCCTACCAGGGCGACCTCGTGCACACGGAAGTGGAAGTCCTGCGGAAACTGACCACTGACACCCAGCGTCCCTACGTGGTGGTGCTCGGCGGCTCCAAGGTCTCCGACAAGCTTGCGGTCATCGACAACCTGCTCGGCAAAGCCGACACCATCCTGGTGGGCGGTGGCATGCTGTTCACCTTCCTGGCAGCGGCCGGCCACAAGGTGGGCTCCAGCCTCCTTGAGGAGGACCAGATCCCCGTGGTCCAGGACTACCTCAAGCGGGCCGCGGACGCCGGCACCGAATTCGTCGTCCCCACGGACGTCGTGGTCGCGGAGAAGTTCGCTGCGGACGCCGCACACGCAACCGTGCCGGCGGACGCCATCGAAAGCAGCAGCTTCGGTGCCTCCGGCATCGGCCTGGACATCGGCCCGGACACCGCGGCCGCTTTCGCAGACCGCATCAAGGGAGCCCGCACGGTCTTCTGGAACGGGCCCATGGGTGTCTTCGAATTCGAGGCCTTCTCCGCCGGTACCCGCGCCATCGCGCAGTCTCTGACGGAAACCGGCGGTTTCACCGTCGTAGGTGGCGGTGACTCCGCAGCTGCAGTGCGCACGCTGGGATTCAGCGACGACCAATTCGGCCACATTTCCACCGGCGGCGGCGCAAGCCTGGAATACCTCGAGGGCAAGGAACTTCCCGGCCTCAGCGTCCTGGACCGGTAGCACCAGCCAGGAAAGCACCGGACTGACCAGTCCTTCGGCCGGCAGGTTGCCCGCGGCAGCCTGCCGGCCGCACACATACCAAGAACTTTTATGGAGATCACGTGACTACGTCAACGAATGGCGCTTTCGACCGCAAGCCCTTCATCGCGGGCAACTGGAAAATGAACATGGACCACGTGCAGGGCATCACCCTCCTGCAGAAGCTGGCCTGGACCCTCTCCGACGCCAAGCACGACTACAACCGTGTTGAGGTTGCCGTGTTCCCGCCGTTCACGGACCTCCGAGGCGTCCAGACACTGGTCCAGGGCGATGACCTGCAGGTCGCCTACGGCGGCCAGGACCTTTCCCAGTTCGACTCCGGAGCCTACACCGGCGACATTTCCGGCCAGTTCCTCGCCAAGCTCGGCTGCACCTACGTACTGGTGGGCCACAGCGAACGCCGCACCATCCACAACGAGTCCGACGACGTCCTGAACGCCAAGGCCAAGGCAGCCTTCAAGCACGGGGTCACCCCCGTCCTGTGTGTCGGGGAAGGCCTGGAAATCCGCCAGGCCGGAACCCACGTTGAGCACACCCTCCAGCAGCTGCGGGCCGGAGTGGCAGGACTCTCCAACGACCAGGCTGCCGAACTGGTGGTTGCCTACGAGCCCGTCTGGGCCATTGGCACGGGCGAGGTCGCAGGCCCGGAGGATGCGCAGGAAATGTGCGCCGCGATCCGGGCGGAGCTGGACACCCTCTTCGGTGCCGATGTCGCCGCCAAGACCCGACTGCTGTACGGCGGCTCGGTCAAGGCCAACAACGCCGCCGCCATCATGCAGGAACGCGACGTGGACGGCCTCCTGGTGGGCGGTGCAAGCCTGGATCCTGCCGAGTTTGCTAATATTGTCAGGTTCGAGAGCCACTTGGTCACGGACTAGTCCGGAACCAGTACAAGCTCCCGCAATCCCAACTCCCGAAAGGCCGTCGTGGACGTTCTTCATGTCATCCTGCAGATCCTCCTGGGCATCACCAGCCTCCTGCTGACGCTGCTGATCCTCCTGCACAAGGGGCGCGGCGGCGGACTTTCCGACATGTTCGGCGGCGGCATGAGCTCGGGCCTCAGTTCCTCCGGGGTAGCCGAACGGAACCTCAACCGCTTCACCATCATCCTGGGCGTCACCTGGGGCGTGGTGATCATTGCCCTCGGCCTGATCATGCGGTTCAGCGGCGTCGGCGACTCCTAGATCATCGCTGGCTAGGGTCCTGAGGCCCTGCCGTTGCCCTGCTCGGGCATCTAAACTGTGGCTGTCGGTTTATCCGGCAGCCACAGTTGCATTTAAGCTGCCCGGACCCGGCCATCCGCTTCAAGGCAGGAGATGTCATGGTCCATCCAGCATCAGGCTTTCGGGGGACACGCGTCGGGGTGACGGCAGGGTCCGGATCGAGTCTGCAGTCCACCGATTCTTCAGCCCGGCCCCTCCCGCGCATCCGCGTCTCCTACTGGTGCGCGAAAGGGCACGAAACCCAGCCCGTCTTCCTCAAGCTGCCTGAGGACCAGATTCCCGTGACCTGGGATTGCCGGCGCTGCGGTGCCCCCGCCTCCCGTGAGGGGCAGGCAGCGGCCTTGGCCGATCCCTATGACGACGGGTACAAGAGCCACCTGGAATACGTTAAAGAGCGACGCTCCGGCCAGGACGCCGAGGACGTCCTGGCCGGAGCGCTGGAAAAGCTACGCGCCCGCGGCGTCCTTCCGGACGAGTTGCTGCGGGACACGTGAGGCCGCGTTTTCGTCAATCAGCCACAGGGTGCGGGAGGTGCCCCGCGGGCCGGCTGCGGGTACCTGGACCGGATTGGCGCCGGCAAGGGCAAGTCCAACAGCCCCGGCCTTGTCCTCTCCAGCCACAACCATCCAGACCTCGGACGCCGTGTTGATGGCCGGCAGCGTGAGGGAAATCCGGAGCGGCGGGGGCTTGGGCGAGTTGCGCACACCCACCACCGTCAGGTTCTTTTCCCGGATGCCCGCCTGCTCAGGAAACAGGGACGCGATGTGGGCGTCAGGCCCTACACCCAAGAGCACCACGTCGAGGCGGGGCAGGGTTGACGGCTCGTCCGGCCGGTCATCGGACATATCGGCCGCATGTTCGGCCGCCGCCGCGTCCCGGAGCTGCCGCGCATAGTCTTCGGCAGCCTCTTCGGCAGTACCGAACTGGTCTGCGGAACCGGGGGAGTGGACTCGTTCGGGGTCTACCGGAATGTGCGAGAGCAGGGCATCGAACGCCTGCTTGGTGTTCCGGTCCGGATCGTTCGTACCCACAAAGCGTTCGTCACCCCACCAGAAGTTGACCTTGGACCAGTCGACGGCGGGCGCCGCCGGGGAATCGGCAACAGCCTTCAGCGTGCCGATCCCCACGGTCCCCCCGGTGAGCACCACGGTGGCTTCGCCGTACTTGTCCTGGACATCAACGAGCTTGGTGATCAGGCGGGCCGCAATCGCGGCCATGAGGACGGACGAATCAGGATGGATGCTTACTCTGGGGTCAACGCTCACTGGGTCGGACGCTCCTTAGATTGGTACGTGGCAGTCCAATAGTAATCACTTCGCCAAATACTTCGTCGGGGTCGAGCCGGCGTAGTTCTTCGGCCAGGCAGTCGCGGAGGCTGCGGCGTGGGAGGGTGATCCGTTGGGCGGGCTGGCCGGGCTGGGTGAGCTCGGCGACGGAGAGTCCGGGGCGGAACAGCTGCACGTCGCCGCCGGGGCGGGTGAGCCGGACGCGGCGGATCCCTGTCCCGGCCGGGTCCGCGACGATGGTCACGGGGGCGTCCAGGGTCAGGGTGAGCCAGGCGGCGAGCAGGATGGTGGAGGGTGAATCCGAGGCGCCTTCGACCGCGACCGCGGTGACCGGTGAGGAATCGACTTCGTCCAGGGCAGCCGCGAGCTGGATCCGCCAGTTTGTCAGGCGGGTCCAGGCGAGGTCGGTGTCACCGGCTTTGTAGGTGTGGTGGATCCGTTCCAGCGCGGCCTGCGGATCCGGTTCGTTGGCGGAATCGGTGATCCGGCGGTGCGCGATCGCGCCGATGGAGGTTTCGCAGGCGTTCGCCGGCGCCCCGTGCGGCCACCAGGCCACGATTGGGGCGTCCGGGAGCAGCAGCGCAGCCACGAGGGATTCGGACTCGTGCGCGAGCTGGCCGTAGCCGCGCAGCACGATGACCTCGGACGCGCCGGCGTCGCCGCCAACCCTGATCTGCGCGTCGAGCCGGTCTTCGTGGTCTTTCCCGGCGTCGGCCAGGACGATGATACGGCAGGGGTGTTCCCTGCTGGCGTCGTTCGCGGCCTCGATCGCTTCTTCCTCAAGACCGGACTTTGTCACGACCACCAGGGTCAGGACCCGGCCCAGGGCGATCACACCGCCCTGCTCTCGCAGGGACATCAGCTTCTTGGATACCTTCGAGGTGGTGGTATCGGGGAGGTTTACGATCATGGCCTTCTCCAGGTTCGTCCGTCGCGGGCCAGCAGCTCATCGGCGCTGGCCGGGCCCCAGGAGCCGGGGGCGTACGGTTCGGGCTGTTCGTTCAGGGTGGCCCAGTATTCCTCGAACGGGTCAAGGATCTTCCAGGACAGTTCCACTTCCTCGTGCCGCGGGAACAGCGGCGGCTCACCGAGCAGCACGTCCAGGATCAGCCGTTCGTAGGCTTCGGGGGAGGACTCGGTGAAGGAGTGCCCGTAACCGAAGTCCATGGTCACATCCCGGACTTCCATCTGGGTACCGGGAACCTTGGACCCGAAACGGATGGTCACGCCCTCGTCAGGCTGGACCCGGATCACCACGGCGTTCTGGCCGAAATCGTCCTCGCCATGGTCACGGAAGAGCAGGTTGGGGGCGCGTTTGAAGACCACAGCGATCTCGGTCACGCGACGTCCCAGGCGCTTGCCGGCACGCAGGTAGAACGGCACCCCGGACCAGCGGCGGGTGTGGATGTCCACCCGTACCGCCGCGTACGTCTCGGTGGTGGAGTCCGCGGGGATGCCTTCCTCTTCCAGGTACCCCTGGACCTGCTCGCCGCCCTGCCAGCCGCCGCTGAACTGGCCGCGCGCAGAGTGCGTGGAGAGATCTTCCGGGAGCTTGACCGCGGCCAACACCTTTTCCTTCTCCGCCCGCAGGTCATCGGCGTTGAAGGAGATCGGTTCCTCCATCGCCGTCAGTGCCAGCAGCTGGAGCAGGTGGTTCTGGATCACGTCGCGGGCCGCGCCCACGCCGTCGTAATACCCGGCCCGCCCACCGGTGCCGATGTCCTCGGCCATGGTGATCTGGACATGGTCCACGTAGTTGGCGTTCCACAACGGCTCGAACAACTGGTTGGCGAAACGAAGCGCCAGGATGTTCTGCACCGTTTCCTTGCCCAGGTAGTGGTCGATCCGGAACACAGCATCCGGCGGGAAGACGGACTCCACGATGTCATTGAGCTGCCGCGCCGATTCCAGGTCATGGCCGAACGGCTTCTCGATCACCACCCGCCGCCACTTATCCCCATCAGCCTGCGCCAGGCCGTGCTTGGACAACTGCCGGCACACCTGCTCGAAGGCCTTCGGCGGAATCGACAGGTAGAACGCGTGGTTCCCGCGGGTGCCGCGGACGTCGTCGAGCTCCTTGATCGTCTCGCCTAGCCGCTCAAACGCCGCGTCGTCGTCGAACTCTCCCTGCACAAACCGGATACCCTCGGACAGCTGGTTCCAGACCGCCTCATCAAAGGGGGTGCGGGCGTGTTCCTGTACGGAGGCCTTCACCTCGGCGGCGAAATCCTCCTTGTCCCACTCACGCCGGGCGAATCCCACCAGCGCGAAGCTGGGAGGCAACAACCCGCGGTTTGCGAGGTCGTACACCGCCGGCATGAGTTTCTTCCGGGCAAGGTCACCCGTGACCCCGAAGAGGACAAGCGAGGACGGACCGGCAATCCGGTTCAGACGGCGGTCACGCGGGTCGCGCAGCGGATTACGCCCGCGGCCCGCGCCTTTCCTGCCGTATTCAGTTTCTGGCATGGTTGCTTCTGCGCCTTAGCTCTCGGTTGCGGATGCGCGGGTGGACAAGGCAGCGACAAGGTCCTGCAGCTGCGCCACACCGGCGGCACGGTCGGTGAGGTGGAGGCGGAGCACGGGACGGCCGTGCTGGCCCAGGACCTGGGCGTCGCCTGCAGCCTGGGCGGCAATAAGCTCGCCGAAGCTGAACGGCCGGTCCGGAATCGCGAGGTCCTCTGCCGCAGCAGCGGTGACCTGCAGGAAAACTCCGATTGCCGGTCCGCCCTTGTGGAACTGCCCGGTGGAGTGCAGGAAGCGCGGGCCCCAGCCGAACGTCACCGGACGGCCGGAGGCTGCCGCGAGTTCATCGCGGATTCCCTCTAGTCCGGCAAACGCCAGTCGGTCGAAGTAGGCCTGGACGCTCAGGTAGCTGTCGGCAGCCAGCGTGCCAAGGAGTGCCTTGACGGCGTCAGCGGCCGTGGTGGCGCCACCGAGCCAGTCGCCCCCGCGGACTTCGATTGCACCGTCCACGAAAGCGGCAGGCGTCGGCTCCGGCTGGGCGTCCAGCAGTCCCCGGGCAGCCACTTTGGCGGCTTCCACATCGGGCTGGTCGAACGGGTTGATGCCCAGCAGGCGGCCCGCAACGGCGGTGGCAAATTCCCAGACCATCATTTGGGTGGCCAGGCCGCCGGCAATGGCCACCTGGTTCTCTCCGGGTTCGACGTCGGCATCCGCGGCCACCAGCCGGACCACCAGGACGTCGGGAGCGCCGGCGGTCACCTCCGGAGCGTTGGGGCCCGCGACGACGGGCAGGATGCCCGTGCCCAGCTTGCCTGTCGATTCAGCGATGAGCTGCTCGGCCCAGTCGGCGAAGCCAACGATGCCCGAGCCGTCCTCCGCAATGACGACCTTGTTGCGCAGCGGGCTGGTTCCGCCCAGGGCCGCGCCCAGGGCAAGACCGATGTTGTCAGGGGCGTCGTCATTGAGGACCTCAGCCGCTTCCTCTGCCTCGTCCAGGAAGGCCTGGATGTCGACTCCGGCCAGGCCCGAAGGCACCAGGCCAAATGCCGTCAACGCCGAATAGCGGCCGCCGACGTTGGGATCGGCATTGAACACTGCCCGGTACCCGGTTTCGCGGGACGACTTGTCCAGCGGAGAACCGGGATCGGTCACGATGATGATGCGGCTCTTGGCGTCCAGGCCGGCCTCGGTGAAGGCCTGCTCGAAGATGCGGCGTTGCGAGTCGGTCTCCAGGGTGGAACCGGACTTGGACGAGACCACGATTGCGGTCTCGGCCAGCCGGTCCTCGAGGGCAGTACGGACCTGGTCGGGGTCCGTGCTGTCCAGCACCGTCAGCTCGACGCCCGCCGTGCCTGCGATGACCTCCGGAGCGAGCGAGGATCCGCCCATGCCGCAAAGCACGATCCTTGTGACGCCCTCGGCGCGCAGGGCATCACGGAGTTCCAGGATGTCCTTGACCAAGGGCTGTGAAACGGTGGCCGCCTCCACCCAGCCGAGGCGGATTGCCGACTCGGACTCGGCGTCAGGACCCCACAGGGTGTGGTCTTTCGCGAAGATCCGGGTGGCGATCCTGTCCTCGACCAGGGCGGGAAGGTGCTGTTCCAGGGCCTGCTGTGCAGCGCCGGTAGCGTCGAAGCTGAGTGTGCTCATTGTGTGTTAGGAAGCCTTCCGTGCAGAGGCGAGGGCACCTTCGACGTCGGCCAGCAGTTCCTTCCAGCTGGACACGAACTTGTCCAGGCCTTCGGTTTCAAGCAGGGCGACGACGTCGTTGTAGGAAATGCCGAGCTTTTCCAAGGCGTCCAGGGTGGCGTTTGCTTCGGCGTAGGTGCCGGTGACGGTGTCGCCGGTGACCACGCCGTGATCGAATGTGGCGTCCAGGGTCTTCTCCGGCATGGTGTTGACGACGCCGGGGGCCACGAGTTCGGTGACGTAGAGGGTGTCCGGGTAGGCCGGGTCCTTCACGCCGGTGGAAGCCCACAGCGGACGCTGGGGGAGCGCCCCGGCCCCGGCAAGCAGTGCCCAGCGTTCGGTGGAGAAGAGTTCCTCGTAGACCTGGTAGGCCAGGCGGGCGTTGGCAACGCCGGCCTTGCCCTTGAGTGCCTTGGCTTCCTCGGTGCCGATCGCGTCCAGGCGCTTGTCGATCTCGGTGTCCACGCGGGAGACGAAGAACGATGCCACGGAGTGGATCTTGGCGAGGTCGTGGCCGTTTTCCTTGGCCTGCTCCAGGCCGGACTGGAACGCGTTGATAACCGCGCGGTAGCGCTCCAGGGAGAAGATCAGGGTCACGTTGACGCTGATGCCCTCGGCCAAAGTGGCGGTGATGGCTTCGAGACCCTCAAGGGTTGCCGGGATCTTGATGTGGACGTTGTCCTTGTTGACCCGCTGGTAGAGGTGCTTGGCCTCGGCGATGGTGCCCGCGGTGTCCCAGGCCAGGCGGGGGTCGACTTCGATGGACACGCGGCCGTCGACGCCCTTGGTGGCTGCTGCCACGGGGGCGAAGAGGTCGCAGGCGTCGGCGACGTCCGTGGTGGTGATCTCGAAGATCGTTTCCTCGACGCTGGCGCCGGCCGCGGCCTGGGCTGCAATGGTGGTGTCGTAGTCAGTGCCCGAGGTGATGGCTGCATGGAAGATGGACGGGTTGGTGGTCACGCCAACCACGTTCTTTTCCTCGATGAGCTTGCGCAGGGTGCCCGTTTCCAGGCGCTTGCGGGAGAGGTCGTCGAGCCAGATGGACACTCCGGCGTCGGAGAGCTGCTGGGTGGGAGTAGTCATTGTCATTTCTCCTGGAAATTGGGGTTTCAGGCCTGGAGGCTGTTGAGGGAGTCCTTGGCGGCAGCGGCCACGGCTTCCGCGGTGATGCCGAACTCCTGGAAAAGGCGCTTGTAGTCTGCGGAAGCGCCATAGTGCTCGAGGCTGATGGAATGGCCGGCGTCGCCGACGAATTCCCGCCAGCCCAGGGCCAGGCCGGCTTCCACCGAGACGCGTGCCTTGACGGCGGCCGGGAGGACGGATTCGCGGTAGGCGGCGTCCTGCTTCTTGAACCATTCGACGCACGGCATGGAGACCACGCGGGCGGCAATGCCATCGGCCTGCAGGGCTTCGCGGGCCTGGACGGCCAGCTGGACCTCGGAGCCGGTGGCAATGAGGATCACGTCGGCCGGCACCGTGGCGCCATCCTTCGACGCCTCAGCCAGGACGTAGCCGCCCTTTGCAACACCGGCGGTGGAACCGAAGGTGTCGCCGTCGGCGTCGCCCGTACCGCGTTCCCAGGTGGGGATGTTCTGGCGCGTCAGGACGATTCCTGCCGGGTTGGCGTGGTTTTCCAGCATGGTCTTCCATGCAGCAGCGACCTCGTTGGCGTCGCCCGGGCGGACAACGTCCAGGCCCACGATGGCGCGCAGGGAGGCGAGCTGTTCCACCGGCTGGTGGGTGGGGCCGTCCTCGCCCAGGCCGATGGAGTCGTGCGTCCAGACATACAGCGACGGCACACCCATGAGGGCGCCGAGGCGGATGGCGGGGCGCTGGTAATCGCTGAAGATCAGGAAGGTGCCGGAGAAGGCGCGGGTGTTGCCCGCCAGGCTGATGCCATTGACGATCGACGCCGCAGCGTGCTCGCGGATGCCGAAGTGCAGCACCCGGCCGTACGGGTTGCCGGACCACGCGTCGGTCTGCTTGGAAGCCGGCACGAAGGACGGCGAGCCCTCGATGGTGGTGTTGTTGGACTCGGCGAGGTCGGCGGAGCCGCCCCAGAGTTCGGGCATGACCGGGCCCAGTGCGTTGAGGACCTTGCCGGACGCTGCGCGGGTGGAAACGTCCTTGCCTGCGGGGAAGACCGGGAGGGCGTCGTCGATGCCCTCGGGCAGTTCGCGGGCTTCGATGCGCTGAAGGAGTGCGGCGCCTTCCGGGTTTGCTGCCTGCCAGGCGTTGAAGGACTCTTCCCATTCCTTGTGTTCGGCAGCGCCGCGTTCAACCACGGAGCGGGCGTGCTCGAGCACTTCCTGGTCCACCTCGAAGGACTTGGCGGGGTCGAAGCCCAGTACTTCCTTCAGTGCGGCGACTTCCTCAGTGCCCAAGGCCGAGCCGTGGATCTTGCCGGTGTTCTGCTTCTTGGGTGCCGGGTAGCCGATGATGGTGCGCAGCGAGATGATGGACGGCTTGGAGGTTTCGGCCTTGGCTGCGAGCAGGGCCGAGTAGAGCTCCTGGACGTCTTCCTTGTATTCGCCAGTGCGGGTCCAGTCCACGCGCTGGGTGTGCCAGCCGTAGGCCTCATAGCGCTTCAGGACATCCTCGGTGAATGCGATGTCGGTGTCGTCCTCGATGGAAATGTGGTTCTCGTCGTAGATCACCACAAGGTTCCCGAGTTCCTGGTGGCCGGCCAGCGAGGATGCCTCGGAGGTAACGCCTTCCTGGAGGTCGCCGTCGGAGGCGATGACCCAGATGGTGTGGTCGAACGGCGACTCGCCCGCCGGAGCGTCGGCGTCAAACAGTCCGCGCTGGCGGCGCTGCGAGTAGGCGAAGCCCACGGAGGACGCAAGGCCCTGGCCCAGCGGACCGGTGGTGATTTCCACGCCGGCGGTGTGCTTGTACTCAGGGTGTCCGGGGGTGAGTGAACCCCAGGTGCGCAGCGCCTCAAGGTCCTTCAGTTCCAGCCCGTAGCCGGAAAGGAACAACTGGATGTAAAGCGTCAGGGAGGTGTGGCCGGGGGACAGGATGAAGCGGTCGCGGCCCAGCCAGTGCGGGTCGCGGGGGTCGTGGCGCATCAGCTTCTGGAAGAGAAGGTATGCGGCCGGGGCCAGGCTCATCGCCGTACCGGGGTGGCCGTTACCCACCTTCTCCACGGCATCGGCAGCCAGGACGCGGATGGTGTCCACGGCCTTCTGGTCCAAGCTGGTCCATGACAGTTCTTGCTCTTCCAAATGTGGCACGAAAACCGGGCCCCTCTCTGTGCTGGCGGCGGTTGGTACACCGGTTCCATCAGAGCGCGCTGTGGGCGGCCGCTGCGGTGTGTGTACCAGCCGTTCACCATCGAAACGTTGATCCTTGCCATCAGTCACCGACAGCAGCGGGAATGCGTTTTCCACCGCTTTCTTGCTGCGTGCTGATCTGGTGACAGCTTAGCTCTTATCCATAGTCCGGGCGGCGCAAATCTCACGTTTTGGACGCAATTTCACCTTTTGTGAAACGTTCCGGCGAGGGGCTGACTTAATCTGCTCGAATGGGCCTTCGAGCAATCAACTGCGCATATGGCGGGCCCGGGACGGGGGTGCCGGCGCGGTATGATATTCGGAGGCCAACACCGGTGGGCATCAATGTCGCCCGGAGTTTCCCGGCTGATGCAGGCACATGGCAATTTCCGTCCGTCGTGCCATGCCCGGGACCGGGCCGTACGACCGGAGCTGCACAGCCAGCCTCAACTGCCACACAGAACGGGTGACTGCCACCGTGAGCACAACAGATACGCCGCTAAACGCATCCCGGGCCTCCGGCGCCGGGTTTGCCCGCAAGGCAAAGGCGTATCTCGCCCTCACCAAGCCCCGCGTGATCGAACTGCTCCTGGTGAGCACGCTGCCCACCATGATCTACGCCGAACGGGGCTTCCCCTCGATCGGCCTGATCCTTGCCACCCTGGTGGGAGGCGCCTTCGCCGCCGGCAGTGCCGGGGCATTCAACTGCTACATCGACCGGGACATCGACAAGCTGATGCACCGCACCGAGAACCGGCCCTTGGTGACCGGCGAAGTCACGCCCCGTGAAGCGCTGGTTTTCTCCTGGCTGCTGGGGGCGGCGGCGATCGTGATCCTCTGGTTTGGCGCCAACCCGCTCTCGGCCTGGCTCGGCCTCGGTGCCATCTTCTTCTACGTGGTGGTCTACACCATGATCCTGAAGCGCCGCACCGCCCAGAACATTGTGTGGGGAGGCGCCGCAGGCTGCTTCCCGGTCCTGATTGCCTGGGCCGCGGTGACCAATTCGGTGGAGTGGCCGGCGATCATCCTTTTCATGGTGATCTTCCTGTGGACCCCGCCGCACTACTGGCCGCTCTCCATGCGTTACGGCGAAGACTACCGCAACGCCAAGGTCCCCATGCTGGGCGCCATCGCCGGCGCCAAGGTGGTCTCCGTCCAGGTAGTCCTCTACGCCTGGGCCATGGTTGCGTGCTCCCTGCTGATGATTCCCGCCGGCGGTGCCGGCTGGGTTTACACGGTCACCGCCGTCCTGGCGGGCGCCTGGTTCCTCTATGAATCCCACGCCCTGTATGGCCGCGCCCAGCGGGAGGACATCTCTGACAAGCGCGCCATGAAGGTGTTCCATGGTTCCATCAGCTACCTGACGCTGCTCTTCATCGCCCTTGCGGTGGACCCTTTCATTGGGCGTGCGGTGGTGGGCGGCTAGCCGTAACACCTCGCAGGACCGAAGGCGGCCCCCACCTCAAGGTGGGGGCCGCCTTCTTGGTTTGCGCCGCAGGCGTGGGGCCCTTTTTGTTGCCCCGGCGAACGATTTGACATATTTGTCATATCGATCACGTTAACTGTCATTGAACATGACCTCCTGCTTAGGGTGGACCGGACCCTTCCCGCAAGCAAAGGAATAAGCCCATGGAAGCCCGTCCCTCAGCCGTCCCGGCGCCCAGCCACAGTCCACCGGGCGGACACCGCAACAAAGACCGGAAAAAACTACGCTTGCCTGGATTTGCTTCACATCTGGGTGCCGACGCCCCGGCATCCCTGGTGGTCTTCCTGGTGGCACTCCCACTCTCCCTTGGCATCGCCGCGGCATCGGGCGCCCCCATCATGGCGGGACTGATCGCCGCCGCCATCGGCGGCATTGTGGCCGGCAGCCTGGGTGGCTCCCCGCTCCAGGTGAGTGGACCCGCGGCCGGGCTCACCGTCGTCGTGGCCAGTCTCGTGCAAGAGTTCGGCTGGCAGGTCACGTGCGCTATTACCGTGGCGGCCGGCGTCGTGCAGCTTCTGCTGGGAATCAGCCGCGTTGGCCGGGCAGCCCTGGCCGTTTCCCCCGTGGTGGTCAAGGCCATGCTCGCCGGCATCGGCGTCACCATCATCCTGCAGCAGCTCCACGTGCTCTTGGGATCGCAACCCGCGGGCTCTGCCCTTGAAAACATCACGGCGCTGCCCGCGGCCATTACCAACCTGGAACTGCATGCGGCCCTGCTCGGCCTCGCAGTCATCGCGATCCTGCTTGGCTGGCGGTTCCTTCCGTCTGGTGTCCGCCGGGTGCCGGGCCCGCTGGCAGCTGTTGCGGCGGGCACCGCGTTGGCCGTCGCCTTTGCTCCGGGGGTTGAGCGGATCTCCCTCGGCGGGTCCATCTTCGATGCCGTCGCCTTGCCGCAGCTGCCGGATGGAAACTGGCGGGCGTTTGCGTTCGCGGTCCTGACCATGGCCCTGATCGCCAGCATCGGATCCCTCCTTTCCGCGGTGGCCGTGGACAAAATGCACACCGGCCCGCGCACCAACCTCAATAAGGAACTCGTCGGCCAGGGCGCCGCAAACATCGTCTCCGGATCACTGGGCGGCCTTCCCGTCACGGGGGTGATTGTCCGCAGCGCCACCAATGTGGAAGCCGGCGCGGCCACCCGGGCGTCCGCCGTGCTGCACGGCGTCTGGGTCCTTGCCTTCTCGGCGCTCTTCGCCGGGCTGATCCAGCTCATTCCGCTGGCCGTCCTGGCCGGGCTGCTGGTGGTCATCGGTGCGCGCCTGGTTAAGGTGGCCGATATCCGCACCAGCCTGCGGACAGGCGACCTGCTCATCTACGCCGTGACCCTGGGTGCGGTCGTCTTCCTTAACCTGCTGGAGGGCGTCATGATCGGGCTGGCCCTGGCCGCCGCCTGCGTGTTGTGGCGCGTCCTGCGGGCCCCGATCCATGCCCACCCGCCGGCCGTGCCGTCGTCGCCCTGGCGGGTGACCGTTGCGGGATCGTGCAGCTTCTTCGCCCTTCCGCGGTTGAACGGGACGCTGCAGTCCCTTCCTGCCGCCGCGGACGCCGTGGTGGAGTTGAATGCGGACTACGTGGACAACTCGTTCCGCGAAGCCCTGCTGGCCTGGCAGGTCCAGCAACAGGCCGCGGGCGGCACGGTGAGCCTCGAAGAGCACGGGAACACGTTGTTCCGGGATGCCGCGCACCAATCGCCGCGGCGTGGTGGAGCCAGCGAGCTGCCGCTGCCGCCGCGGAAGGAATCCTTGCTGCAGGGCATCAATAAATATCACCGCCGGTTCGCGGACCGGGTACGTCCGCTGGTGCACGACCTGGCCGAAGGGCAAAATCCGGACGCCCTGTTCGTGGCCTGCGTCGACTCCCGCGTCAACCCCAACCTGATCACCAGTAGTGGCCCGGGCGATCTCCTGACCCTGCGGAATATTGGGAACGTGGTGTGCAACAAGGGCCAGGATGCCTCGATCGACTCGGCGCTGTCCTTCGCCGTCAACGGCCTGGGCGTGAAGTCGCTCGTGATCTGCGGGCACTCGAACTGCGGCGCCATGAACGCGCTGATTGCGGAGGCGGACGGTGCGGACCACGGTTCCCTGGATCCTTCGTTCGGCCGCTGGCTGGGGCACGCGCGCCAAAGCCATGCGGAATGGCTCGCGGGCCACCCCGTGGGCAGGCAGGCCGCGGCTGCGGGGTACTCCGCGGTGGACCAGTTGGCGATGGTCAATGTTGCCGTGCAGTTGGGCAAGCTCGGCACCCATCCGCACGCCGGGCCGGCCCTGGCCGGCGGACGGGTCCAGGCAATTGGGCTGTTCTACGACATTGCCACCGCTCGGGTCCTGGAAGTGCGGCCGGACGGCATAGCGGACCTCGATCCCGCGTTAGGGTCCGGGTTGCAGGACAGCGTCCTGGCGTCCGGTTAGGCCCGGCGCCTGATCCAGGGTTCGCCACAATGCACAGGCGCCCCGGTCCGGAGGGACCGGGGCGCCTGCTCTGTGGCGGTGTCTTGGCCTAGCTGGCCGTGCTTGAGCGTGCGATGTCCCAGGCGTTCGTGGAAGCGGCCATGAGCAGCGCCGCACCGAGCATATGGGCCGCCACCAGCAGCGCGGGAATGCCGTTGTAGTACTGGGTGAACCCGATGACAGCCTGCAGGACCGTCACTCCGAGGAGGGCCAGGACAGCGGTCCTGAACGGTCCGCGGATCCGCCGGCGGATGACCAGGACCAGGGCAACCACCGTGCCGGCAGTCACCAGGTAGGCGGGCACGGCGTGGATGTGCGAGACGAGGTCCCAGTCGAGGTCGTTGCGGGGTGCATTCGCGTCCCCCGCGTGCGGGCCCGCTCCGGTCACCACTACGCCGAGCATGACGGCAACAGCAGAGAAGAGGGCGACGGCGGCCGTCACCGGGCGCACGACGGCAGGAAGGACCGCCGGCCGTGCCGCCGGGAAACGGCCCGTTCGGCCGAAGGCGCGGTTCACCAGCAAAGTGGAGAACACCACCAGGGCCATGGACACCAGGAAGTGCAGGCCCACCACCCACGGGTTGAGGTTGGTCAGGACGGTGATGCCGCCGATCACTGCCTGCGCCGGGATGCTGGCCAGCAGGCCCAGGGCCAACAGGAAGAGGTCCTTGCGTTCCTTCCGCAGGTTCCACAGGTAGACCAGCAGCAGCACGGCTACGGCGGCCAGAACAAACGTCAGGAGCCGGTTCCCGAACTCGATGAAACCGTGAATGCCCATTTCCGGGGTATTCACCAGCGAATCAGAGGTGCAGCGCGGCCACGTGGGGCAGCCAAGTCCGGACGCCGTCAGCCGGACGGCGCCGCCGGTGACCACCAGGAGTGTCTGCCCGATCAAGGAGGCGACGGCGAGACGGCGGACGCGGACGTCCACAACGCGGGGCAGCCGGGACGCCAGGCGGCTGGCGAACTGGGGGAGGCGTGAAGCCGTGGTCACGATTTTCTCAATTCCACTTGAACCAACGGATGGCTGCGGCGCCGGCGATGACCGTCCAGAGCAGCAGGATGAGGGCGGCGCCGCCGTTCACGGCTCCGCCCAGGAATGCGGCGCGCATGGACTCGCCGAGCGCGCCGGAGGGCAGGAAGTGGATGACGGCCTGTGCTGCGGCCGGCAGCCGTTCGGCCGGGATGACGATGCCGCCCATGGCCCCCAGGAGGATCCACAACAGGTTGGTGATGGCCAGGGTCGCTTCCGGCCGCACCGTTCCGGCCACCAGCAGTCCCAGTGACGTGAAAGCCGCCGCGCCAAGCGCCAGCAGCCCCAGGCCGGGAAGCCAGCCCGCCGCCGTCGGCTGCCAGCCCAGCGCCAGCGCCACGGTGCCCACCACAACCACCTGCAGGCACAGGACCGCCAGGACTGAGAGGACCTTCCCGGCGATCAGGCCACCGCGGCCCAGCGGCGTGGTGGACAGGAACCGCAGGACGCCGTACCGGCGGTCGAATCCGGTGGCTATGCCCTGGCCGGTAAAGGCGGTGGACATGGCGCAGAGGGCGAGGATGCCGGGGACCGCCACGTTCACGCGGCTGGAGCCCATGCCGTCCAGGAACGGGGTCACCGTCAGGCCGACGAGGGCCAGCAGCGGAAGCACCACGGCAAGGATCAACTGCTCGCCGTTTCGGAGCATGGTCAGCGCCTCGTACTTGCCCTGCAGCAGCACGCGACGCAGCAGTGTGGCGGGCTGCTGTTGCTCCTTCAAGGCTGCGGCGCTCATCGGATGTCCTTTCCCGAAATGTCCAAAAAGACGTCTTCAAGGCTACGCGCCTGGAGGCTCATGGACGCCGGCATGATGCCTTTCGCTTCCCACCACTGGGCAAGGGCTGCCAGATGGTGCGGCGTCAGGGCTCCGGTCACGGTATAACTGCCGGCCCGAGCTTCGGAAACCTCGACGCCGGCGGGCAGCACCGCGGCCACGTCCAGGCCCGCGGGGGCTTCGAACACCAGCGTCCGGACATGCTCGGCGTCCTGGTCTTCCACCGGGCGGTGCTGCAGGAGCTCCTGGACCGTACCTTCGGCCACGTTGCGGCCGGCGTCGATGATGTAGACGTAATCGGCAAGGCGCTGGGCGTCGTCCATCAGGTGGGTCGTGAGGATGATGCCCATGCCGCTGTCGCGGAGTTCGGTAATCAGGTCGAACACCAACTGGCGGGACTGCGGGTCCAGGCCGGCGCTTGGCTCGTCCAGGAACAGTACTTCGGGCCGGCCGATCAGTGCGGCGGCGAGGGCCAGGCGCTGCTTTTGGCCGCCGGAGAGCCTCCGGACGCTGGTCCGGCTGAACGTATCGATGCCCAGCCTGCCCACCAGGTCCTCCAGCGGCCAGGGGTTGGCGTAGAGGCCGGCGATATGCCGCAGCAGCGGCAGGGGCCGTGCCGACGGCGGGAGCCCGCCGTCCTGGAGCATGACGCCAACGCGGGCACGGAGGCCGGCGCCGGCCTCCGCCGGGTCCTCGCCCAGCAGCGAGATGCTGCCGCCATTGCGCTTTTGCAGGCCCTGCGCGCATTCGAGGGTGGTTGTCTTGCCGGCACCGTTGGCGCCCAGCAACGCGGTCACTTCTCCCCGCTCGGCGATGAGTGAAACGCCGCTCACCACCCGGAGCATCTTTCCGTCCAGGCTGGACAGGGGGCCTACGTCCTTGATGAGCCCATTTATGGACAGGACAGGGGACTTGGGGGATCGCACCAAAGTATTCTACGGGATGTAGTATTCGGTGCCGTCCCGGCCGGAGGTCCGGTGGCGGGATGACACCGGGCGTGGACGGCCAGCGGTCACATTCCGCCGGGACCTCAGGTCAGCCTGCCCTTACTGGAGTCGCGGAGTAAATTACGACATGATTGTGTTGTGTATTCCATGACCAACGCTGCTGCTGCGCCCGTGGCCGGGCCGGGACCTGTGGCTGATGCCGACGAGCGTACCCGTGACCGGGTGCTCGCTGCCGTCCTGGAACACGGACCCGTGAGCGCGGCCGAACTCGGAGACATGCTGGGATTCACCCCGGCGGCTGTCCGGCGCCACCTGGACCACCTGGCGCGTGCAGGGGTCATCGAAGTCAAGCGGGTGGCCAAGCCCGGTGCTGGAGCAGGCCGCCCGGCCCGCCGGTACGTCCTGACTTCACAAGGCCAGTCGAGCCTGGGCAACGACTACCTGGACATTGCGGCCCTGGCTCTCCAGCAGCTCCAGAAGGTCGCCGGCCCGGACGCGGTGCGGGCCTTTGCGGAAGAGCGCTTCGCGGCCATGGAGCGGCGTTACGCACCCGAAATCGAAGAGGCCGGACCGGACATCCGGGACCGCGCCACGGCACTTTCGGCCGCATTGAGCCGCGACAACTTCGTGGCCTCCGCCGCCGCCATCGAAGCGAAGGCGCCGCTGCCCGCCGCGCTTTCCAGCGTGCAGCTCTGCCAGGGCCACTGTCCCATCCAGCAGCTTGCAGCCCGCTTTCCCGTTTTCTGCGACGTCGAAACCGAAGTTTTCTCGAGGCTGGTGGGAGTGGACGTCCGCCGCCTCTCCACCCTGGCCCGCGGCGGCCACGTCTGCACCACCCACATTCCTACAGGCAGGCTGCCTGCCGAACCGGCCACCGTGCCGGCCGCAGCCCCCGCCGGCCTGGACGAAGTAATCAACCATCAGCAAGAAAGGCCGTGATGACGGACCAACTATCAGAGAAAGCAGTAGCCGAAAACACTGTGATCTCGGAGATTCTGGAAAAGAATCCCGAGCTCCACGGCATCGGCAACTACGAGTACGGCTGGGCTGACAAGAACGATGTCGGCGCCAATGCACGCCGCGGGCTCAACGAAGAGGTTGTTCGGGACATTTCGGCAAAGAAGAGCGAGCCGGAATGGATGCTTGACCTTCGCCTCAAGGGCCTGAAGTACTTCGACCGCAAGCCCATGCCCACCTGGGGCGCGGACCTCTCCGGCATCGACTTCGACAACATCAAGTACTTCGTGCGGTCCACCGAGAAGCAGGCTGCCACCTGGGATGACCTGCCCGAGGACATCAAGAACACGTACGACAAGCTGGGCATCCCCGAAGCCGAAAAGCAGCGGCTTGTTTCCGGTGTCGCGGCCCAGTATGAGTCCGAGGTTGTCTACCACCAGCTGCGCGAGGACCTCGAGCGGCAGGGTGTCATCTTCCTGGACACCGACACCGCCCTGAAAGAGCACCCGGAGATCTTCCAGGAGTACTTCGGCACCGTCATTCCGGTGGGCGACAACAAGTTCGCTTCGCTGAACACCTCCGTTTGGTCCGGCGGCTCCTTCGTGTACGTGCCCAAGGGCGTCCACGTCGAGATCCCGCTGCAGGCCTACTTCCGCATCAACACGGAAAACATGGGCCAGTTCGAGCGCACGCTGATCATCGCCGACGAAGACTCCTACGTCCACTACATCGAAGGCTGCACCGCGCCGATCTACACCTCGGATTCGCTGCACTCCGCCGTCGTGGAGATCATCGTCAAGAAGGGCGCCCGCGTCCGCTACACCACCATCCAAAACTGGTCGAACAACGTCTACAACCTGGTGACCAAGCGCGCCATCTGCGAAGCGGGCGCCACCATGGAATGGATCGACGGCAACATCGGCTCCAAGGTCACCATGAAGTACCCGGCCGTCTACCTGGTGGGCGAGCACGCCAAGGGCGAGACCCTGTCCATCGCGTTCGCCGGCGAAGGCCAGCACCAGGACACCGGTTCGAAGATGGTCCACATCGCACCGAACACCAAGAGCTCCATCATCTCCAAGTCCGTTGCCCGTGGCGGCGGCCGTGCCGCTTACCGCGGCCTGGTCCAGGTCCGGGAAGGCGCCAAGCACTCGGCCAACACCGTACGCTGCGATGCCCTCCTGGTGGACACCATCTCCCGGTCTGACACCTACCCGTACATCGACATCCGCGAGGACGATGTCCAGCTGGGACACGAGGCAACTGTCTCCCGCGTCAGCGAGGAGCAGCTGTTCTACCTCATGTCCCGCGGTATGCCCGAGGACGAGGCCATGGCCATGATCGTGCGCGGCTTCATTGAGCCGATCGCCCGCGAACTGCCCATGGAATACGCCCTTGAGCTGAACCGCCTCATCGAACTCCAGATGGAAGGATCCGTCGGTTAATGACTGCCGAAGCTACTACTGAAAAGGCGCGCATCGGCGCACCGTCGATCGCCGGCTTCACCGAGGAGGGCGAACACCTCGTTGCCTCCAAGGTGGACCGCCACCACAGCCACGGCGTGCAGGTCATGGCCTCCCGCGCCGAACGCCTCACCAGCCACAAGGTGGCCGATTTCGCGCTGCCCAACGGCCGCGAAGAGGAATGGCGCTTCACCCCGGTGCGCGAACTGGCGAACCTGCTCTCCGACACTGCCGCGGAAGCCGGCGCCCTGGGCGTATCGGTCGAGGCACCTGAGGCTGTCCGCCAGGGAACCCTGCGCGCCGGTGAGGCCCCCCGCGGTGCCACCCTGGTCCCGGCCGACCGTGCCGCCGTCGTGGGCTCCGCCAACTCGGAGGAGGCCCGGCTCATCTCGATCCCGGCCAATGCCGAGCTGGATGCCCCCGTGCGGCTTGTGCTGACCGGCAACGGGGCAGGACGACGCACCAACTCCCACCTTGTGATCGAAGCCGGGGAGAACAGCCGCGGCGTCGTGATCATCGAACACGACGGATCCGCCGACCACAACGGCAACGTGGAGATCCTGGTCCGCGAAGGCGCCCACCTCACCGTCGTTTCGTTGCAGCTCTGGGGTGACGATGCCAGGCACCTGGCCCAGCACGACGCAGAGGTCGCCAAGGACGCCGTCTATAAGCACATCGCCGTCTCCCTCGGCGGCAAGATCGTGCGGATGAACTCCAACGTCCGGTTCGCCGGTGAGGGGGCCGAGGCCGAACTCCTGGGCCTCTACTTCGCCGACGCGGGCCAGCACCTTGAGCACCGCTCCTTCGTGGACCACAACGTGGCCAACTGCAAGTCCAACGTCCTGTACAAGGGCGCACTGCAGGGCAAGGGCGCGCACACGGTCTGGGTTGGCGACGTCCTGATCCAGAAGCAGGCCGAAGGCACCGACTCCTACGAGAAGAACCAGAACCTGGTGCTGACCGAGGGTTGCCGCGCGGACTCCGTGCCGAACCTCGAGATCGAAACCGGCCTGATCGAAGGCGCAGGACACGCGAGTGCCACCGGACGCTTCGACGACGAGCACCTGTTCTACCTGATGGCACGCGGCATTCCTGAGGATGTTGCCCGCCGACTGGTGGTGCGCGGCTTCCTGAACGAGATCATCCAGCAGATCAAGGTTCCGGCACTGGAAGAGCGCCTGACCGAGGCTGTGGAACGCGAACTCACCGCAATCGACTACTAGGACGGACGGGCACGAACGCATGAACGGGACACCCAAGGGAGAGCTGGTGTGCAGCGCCGGCGACATCCAGGTCAAGCAGGCGCTGCGCATCCTGGTGGACGGCTACCCTGTGGCCGTCGTCCGGGACTCGATGGGCGAGATCCACGCCATCGGCGATACCTGCTCGCACGCGGACATTTCCCTGTCTGAGGGGGACGTGGAAGGCTGCGCCATCGAGTGCTGGGGGCACGGTTCCCAGTTCGACCTGCGCAGCGGGCAGCCGCTCCAGCTCCCCGCCTACGATCCCGTGCCCGTTTTCGCCGTCGAGCTTGACGGCGACGACGTCTACGTGGACGTCACGAACGTTTTGAACGGCGCGTCAGTAAACAACTACTGAACGCCCGCAGCACCAGACTTACGAACGAAGAAGAAAGAAGAGCATGTCAACTCTTGAGATCAAGGACCTGCACGTCAGCATTGACACGGAGCAGGGCACCAAGGAGATCCTGAAGGGCGTCAGCCTAACCATCCGGACCGGCGAAACGCACGCCATCATGGGCCCCAACGGCTCGGGCAAGTCCACCCTGGCATCCACCATCGCGGGCCACCCCCGCTACACCGTTACCAGCGGTACCATCACCCTGGACGGCGAAGACGTCCTGGCCATGAGTGTCGACGAGCGTGCCCGCGCCGGCGTCTTCCTGGCCATGCAGTACCCGGTGGAGGTTCCCGGCGTCACCATGACCAACTTCCTGCGCACCGCCAAGACCGCCATCGACGGCGAAGCACCCAAGCTGCGTACCTGGACCAAGGACGTCAAGGATGCCATGGGGAAGCTGCGCATCGACGCCGACTTTGCCCAGCGCAACGTCAACGAGGGCTTCTCCGGCGGTGAGAAGAAGCGCGTGGAGATCCTGCAGCTGGAACTCTTCAAGCCCAAGTTCGCCGTGCTGGACGAGACCGACTCCGGCCTGGACGTTGACGCGCTGAAGATTGTCTCCGAGGGCGTCAACCGTGCCCACGCCGAGGGCAACATGGGCACGCTGCTCATCACCCACTACACGCGCATCCTGCGCTACATCAAGCCTGACTTCGTACACGTGTTCGTGGACGGCCAGGTTGTCGAGGAAGGCGGCCCCGAGCTGGCCGACCGCCTCGAGGACGAAGGCTACGACCGTTACGCCAAGGGCGCCGGCGCAGCCACCATCGCGGCTGCCGCCGCGGCACAGGCCTAGTAAGGACTATCTGTCATGACCGAAATCAAGCCGGGCCGTACGGCCCTGGAGGACGTCGAAGAGGCGCTCAAAGACGTCATCGACCCTGAGCTTGGCGTCAACGTGGTGGACCTTGGCCTCCTGTACGGCCTCAAGTACTCCGATGACGACGGCGCGCTCCTGATCGACATGACGCTCACCACCGCCGCCTGCCCGCTCACCGACGTGCTCGAGGAGCAGGTGGGCCAGGCCCTGGACGGTGTTGTGGACGACTGGCGCCTGAACTGGGTATGGATGCCGCCGTGGGGTCCCGAGCGGATCACCGACGACGGCAAGGACCAGATGCGGGCCCTCGGCTTCAACATCTGATCCCCACCGCTGTAGAACGACGACGGCGGGTCACCTTCTCCGTGAAGGTGGCCCGCCGTCGTCGTTAAAGGGTGGGGTTAGAGGGTTGCGGCGCTGAATGTGTCGCACTGTTTGATGTCGCCGGACTGGTAGCCGCGGGCAAACCAGCGCTGGCGTTCCGCGCTGGAACCGTGCGTCCATCCTTCGGGGGAGACCCGCCCCGTGGCAGCCTTCTGGATCCGGTCGTCACCCACGGACGCAGCGGCCGAGAGGGCGTCGTTGACATCCTGCTGGGTGAGCGGTTCCAGGTAAGGCTGGCCGGTGGCCGGATCCGGTGTACTGGAGGCGTATTTGGCCCACAATCCCGCGTAGCAGTCAGCCTGCAGCTCCGTGCGGACAGAGCCGGATTCGGGTCCCTGGGGATCCTGTTGGGCGCGTCCCAGGTCGCCGAGCAGGTTCTGGATGTGGTGGCCGAACTCGTGGGCCACCACATATTCCTGCGCCAGTGGGCCGCCCGAGGAGCCGAACCGGTCCACGAGTTCCTGGAAGAATCCGGGGTCGAAGTACGCGGTGGTGTCAGTGGGGCAGTAGAACGGACCCACGTCCGAGGTCGCAGCGCCGCAGGCGGTGTTGGTGGACCCCTTGAAGATCACTGCCTCGGGCCGGGGATACTGCACGTTGTATTTCTTGAGGTAGCCGGGCCAAAAAGCGTTGAGGCTGTTGACCGTACCCGTGATCCTGCAGTCCAGGCGGGCATCCGCGTCCGCTCCGGTAGTGCAGGCGGGCGCGGTTCCCTGGGATTGCCCGGAGGAACCGGCGTCGGTCAACCCGCCAAGGAGGTTGGGGTTGACGCCCAGCAGGAGGGCTATGAGCAGCACCAGTCCGCCGCCAATCCCGCCCCCGACTTTGACCCCGGTGCCCATGCCCCGGCGGTCCTGGACCTGGGACGGATCCAGCTGCGCGTTGTCGTTGAAACTCATATCGTCACAATACCCGCGGGCCGGAGGCTCAATCCGTGCGGGCCGGTAAAGTTGGTCCGTGCCATTCCTGAACAACATCCAGCGCTGGGCGGAGCAACGGCCGCACGATACCGCCGTGGTGATCGCCGGGCGGCGGCTGGACTGGGCGGAGCTGAGGGATGCTGCCGCGGCACTGGTGGCTGAGACAAACTCGGTGACCACCGTCTGCGAGGCCAATTCCGTGCATTTCGCCGTGAAATTCGCGGCCGCGGTTGCCGGCAGCCGGCAGTGCGCAGTCCTCGATCCTTCCTGGCCCTCCGCCCTGCAGGAGGACATTGTCGGACGGATTGAGGCGTGCGCTGTGCCGGCCCAGGTAGCTCAGGACGACGCCCTGGCCGACGGGCCGCCGGACACCGGATTCCTCATTGGCCTCACCTCGGGAACTACGTCGGTGCCCAAGGCCTTCACCCGTTCGCGGCAGTCCTGGCAGCAGTCCTTTGACGCATCCATTGAGTTCTTCGGCCTCCGCCAGGACGACGTGACCCTTGCCCCCGGTCCGCTGGCGGCCAGCCTGAACCTGTACGCCCTGGCCGAATGCCTTTATGCCGGTTCCGAGTTCCAAACGCTGGAGTCGTTCGACGTCGGCGACGTCCACGCAGCCATCACGCACGACCGCGTTACCCGGCTGGTGCTGGTACCCACCATGCTGCGGATGCTCAGTGAACGCGGCATGACAGGGTGCGTTGACGCGTCCGGTATCCGAACCATCGTTTGTGCCGGTTCCAAACTCGATGCCAGGACCCTGGAGGCTGCCCGGCGCTGGGCACCCAACGCGACGATCTACGAGTACTACGGCGCCTCCGAGCTGAGTTTCGTCTCCGGCCTAGGACTGCCGGCCGGGCAGGCTGCCACGCCTGGTGGCACCGGAATTGGGCGGCCTTTCCCCGGTGTTGACGTCAGGATCCTGGATGACTCCGGTGCCGGTGTGCCGGAAGGCAGCTACGGCAACATCTGTGTGCGCAGCGGCATGGTCAGCAACGGTTATCTGTGGGGAGACGACGGCGAGGCCCTGCGCTCGTTCGGGTCCTGGTACACGGTGGGGGACCAGGGTTATCTTGCTGACGGGGAGCTGCACATCCTGGGCCGGCGCTCGGACATGATCCTTACCGCCGGACGGAACGTCTACCCGCATGAGGTGGAACTGGCGTTGGCCGCTGTTCCGGGAGTGGCGGCCGCCGTGGCTGCCGGCATGCCGGACGACCTGCGCGGCCAGCGCGTGGTGGCTGGCGTGGTCCCGTCCCACGGCGGGATCACCGCCACCCAGCTGCGCACCGGACTGGAGGACATCCTGCCCAGGGACAAGCGGCCGCTGCAGTATTACCTCCTGCCCGAACTCCCCACCACGGACCGGGGCAAGGTCAGCCGCAGCATGCTGCTGGACTGGATCAACGCCAGGGACCCGAGGGTGCGCACCCTTGGTGGCTGAAGACCTCCCGGCGGAGCGGCAGCCGGTCATCATCGCCGCGCTCCGGACACCGGTCTGCCGCATCAACGGCCCGCTGCGCACCTTGCGCTCCCATGAACTCCTCGCGCCGGTCCTGCGGGAGCTGCTGACCGGCGTCGCCCTGGATCCGTCCTCTGTGGACGACGTGATGATCGGAAACGCCGTTGGCGGGGGCGGAAACGTAGCCCGCCTTGCCCTGCTCGAGGCAGGGCTGCCGGTTAACGTACCTGGGCTCACCGTGGACCGGCAGTGCGGTTCCGGGCTGGACGCCATCGTCCTCGCCGCACGGCTGGTGGCCGGCGGCGGCAACCAGGTTTACCTGGCCGGCGGAGTGGAGAGCACCAGCACCGCGCCGTTGCGGGCGTACCGGAACGACGACGGCGAACCGGAGTTCTACCGCCGCGCCCAGTTTGTGCCTTACAGCTTCGGTGATCCGGACATGGGCTTGGCCGCCGAGACGGTGGCGCAGGAATACGGCGTGGGCCGGGACCGGCAGGATGCCTTCGCGCTGGCCAGCCACCGGAAAGCCCTTGCAGCCATGCGGGACGGGCGTTTCAGCGCCGAAACCGTAGCGCTGCCCACCCCCGCGGGGACCGTCACTGCCGATGACGGGCCGCGGGCCGGACTCACCCCGGCGATCATGGCGCGGTTCCCTGCCGCCTTCGTCGCCGGAGGCAGTGTCACCGCCGGGAACTCATGCTTCGACGCGGACGCCGCATCCGCCGTCGTGGTGACATCACTGCGACGGGCACGCGACCTTGGTGTCCGTGATGCCTTGCTGGTGCGGGGGACCCACACCGCCGGGGTTGCTCCAACGGTGCTGGGGATCGGCGCCGCCACCGCGGCCCGCCGGGTGCTGGCGGGGGCGGGTGTCACGGCCGGGGAACTGGACCTGGTCGAATTCAACGAGGCGTTCGCGTCGCAGACGCTGGCATGCCTCGATGAGCTGGGGATCGATTCGAAGCGAGTGAACCTGGACGGCGGGGCCTTGGCCTTGGGACACGCCTACGGGGCATCCGGGGCGGTTTTGGTGACGAGGCTGTTCGCGCAAGCACGAAATTCGGGTGTCCCCGGCACCCTGGCCATGGCGATGATCAGCATGGCGGGCGGAATGGGAACCGCCGCGCTCCTCGAGTACCGGCGCCTGGGCTCCTGAACTGGTTTGCCGCGGGCCGCGTCAGTCCTCGGCGTCGCCCAGGCCGCGGGCGGCGAGCGCTTCCCCCGTTTGCCGGGCATATGCCACGGACGTGATGAAGACCGGCAGGACGAGCGCCCGCGGATTGCGTTCCAGGCCCCTGGCCCGCGCGGAGTCGCGCACGTCCGCGAAGGTTCCCGCGATGTAAGGGATGCTGCGGAGCATGATGCCGATGGTCAGGGCAAAACGCTCGGGATCGGCGCCGAACCTCTCGAACGGGCGTGCCAGCCGGACGACGCCGTCCAGCAGCTGCTGGACGGGCGTGGTGGCGGTGAGCAGGGACGCGGCAACGATGCACACCAGGATGTTCAGGACGATCCGGGCGCCGGTGGGGGCACCCAGCTGCCACCCTTGGAAGATCCCCACCACGAGCAGCACCGGAACCAGCGGCCGGACAGCACCCCACAGCCTCTTCGCGCCGGCGCCGGCCGCCAGGAAGAGTCCACAAAGCGCTGCCAGGACGGCAGCGGAGAGGCGCCAGTCCACGATGACGAAGGATGCCAGGCCGGAGGCAACTACGAGCAGGAATTTCACGGCCAGCGGTGCACGGTGGAGGAACGAGGTGCCCGGCACATAGTTGGCCAGGAGGAAACCGTGGCCCCTCATGGGGTGTCCGTCGCGGCGGGGTCGAGCCCGTTCAGGCACCAGGGCCGGTAGGCCGCCACGGCTTCGGCCGGGGCACCATCGAAGGACACCCGGCCTTGTTCGATGACCAGCACCCGGTCCATCTCGAGGGCCAGGTCCAGGTCGTGGGTGGACATGATGATCTGCTGGTCCAGTCCCGCAAGTGTCCTTCGGAGCAACTCGCGGTTGCGCAGGTCCAGGAGGGTTGAGGGCTCGTCCAGGACCAGGACCTTGGGATCGACGGCCAGGACGGCGGCGAGGGCCATGAGCTGCCGTTCGCCACCGGAGAGTTCGTAGATGCTTTGGTCTGCGAGCTTCAGGAGTCCGAACCGCGCCAGGGCGGCCTCGGCCTGACTCCGTCGCCCGGCAGCGTCCTTCACGGAGCGGCGCAGCGACAGTTCCACGTCTTCACGTCCGGTGGGCATGACCAGCTGGGAGAGCGGGTCGGTGAAGACAAAGCCGACGTTCCGCCTGACGTGCCGGACGGCACGTACCGTGTCGTCGCCGTCGACCGCTACCGTGCCCGAGGTGGGCTGGACAAGCCCGTTGACCAGGCGCAGGAGCGTGGACTTGCCCGAACCGTTGGCGCCAATGACGCCCACGCGTGATTGGTCCAGCCGGAGGGTGACTGCGTCAAGGAGGACCTTGGGGTGCGGGGAGTCGTCCTGTTCAACCGCAACGGTCACCTGGTCGAAAGTCACGGCAGGCATGGCGCGGGTCCTAGGCCTTTCCCGGGATGGCGGCCTGCCGCCGCACGCGGCGGACCAGGACGTCGGGGAAGGCGCGGTGCAGCGCGACGGCGATGGCCGCCGCAAGGACGTTCTTGATGAGGTCACCGGGGTAGAAGACAAGGTCGCCCACGAAGGCCTGCTCCAGGGTTGCCTTGGAGTTCAGTGCGATGCCCAGGATGCCCAGGCTGTGTACCACCACAACGCTGGTGGCCGTGGCGGCGAGGAAGAACCAGAGGGCGCGGGCCTTGGAGGTGCGTTTGATGATGACGGTGGCCAGCCAACCCACCACGCCCGCGGCGATGGGGAAGGCGATGATGTAACCGGCTGAGGGGCCCGCAAGAATGCCCAGGCCGCTGCGGCCCTGACTGAAGATGGGGAGGCCGGCGAGCCCCACAAGGGTGTACAGCCCGACGGCGGCGAGTCCGCGGGCGGGGCCAAGCACCAGTCCGGTAAGCATCACAGCCAGGGTCTGGAACGTGATGGGGACTCCGAAACCGTTCAGGGCCAGCCCCGGAACCAGAGCCGCGCCGGCAACGAGGGCGGCGAAGACGGCGATCAGACCAAGGTCGGTGCCGTTCCAGCGGCGGCGTCCTGTCCGTTGGCTGTTCGATGTGGTGGTACTGGTGTTGCTCATGGCGGTCCTGTCGGGGTTGTACAAGCGGAAATTAATGTACCGCCGACGTTACCGGGGTGGAACGGGGCCCATTTTGTAGGGGCTCCACTAAGCGCGGCGCCTGCTGCGTTGGGGTGGGCACAATGGGCCGGTTTCAGGAAACCTTCCGACGGCGGGCTGCGGCTGAGTCCGGCGGAGCGGTAACGGGAGGGCCCGTTCGCCCCTCGATCGTTCGTGGGCACCCTAAAGGGCGCCGCCGTTCGGGTGTTTACTGGGGAGGTGGGTTCCCCAATTGTGGTGCGTAGGCAAAGGCTCGTGCTTTGGATCGCTATTCTCGCGTCCTTTGTGTCATTTCTCGACAGCAGTGTCATCAACGTGGCGTTGCCGGCCATTACCCGTGAACTCGGCGGTGGCATTACTACGCAGCAATGGGTTGTCGATGCCTACCTGATTACCTTGGGCTCACTGATCCTCGTCGCGGGTTCGCTCTCTGATTTGCTCGGACGCGTTGTGGTCCTTCGCGCAGGCCTGGTGGGATTTGGCGCGACGTCAGTGATGTGTGCCCTGGCACCCACATCGGAGGTGCTGATTCTGGCGAGGGCGCTTCAAGGCGTCGCGGGGGCCCTGCTGGTGCCCAGTTCCCTTGCTTTGATCTCGTCAAACTTTGATGGTGCCGCCCGGGCAAAAGCAATCGGCCATTGGACGGCCGGCACAACCGTGGCATTTATCGCCGGCCCCCTGCTCGGCGGAGTGCTCGTGGATTCAGTGGGCTGGCGCTGGGTCTTCGGAATCAATGTTTTGCCCATCGCTGTGACCCTGTTCATGTTGGGCATTCTGCGGGCTGAGGAAGAGCGAAAGAAAGGCGTACGGATCGACTATCCGGGCGCTGTACTCTGTGTGCTCGGGTTGGCGGGACCTGTCTACGCACTGATAGAACAAGGTAACTATGGTTGGGGAAGCCTGCTTATTCAGATCCCCTTCGCTCTCGGCATCCTTTGCCTCGCCGGATTCATCTGGCGGCAAAAAACTGCGCGCCAGCCTCTCCTGCCCCTTAGCCTCTTCTCCGTCCGGAACTTTGCCGTCGGCAACCTGGCTACCGCCCTCATCTACGCTGCGCTGTCGATCGGGGGATTCATCATCGTGCTCTTCCTCCAGCAGGTTGCCGGGTTTCCGGCCACATTCGCCGCTCTCGCGTTGCTCCCCGTCAGCATCGTCAACATCCTCCTCGCGTCATGGTTCGGCTCATTGGCCGGAAAGTTCGGCCCGCGGTGGTTCATGGCGCTGGGCCCAGTTGTCGCCGGCATCGGCTACATCCTTATGCTCGCGTCCGAAACACCTGTCAACTACTGGACGCAGCTGATGCCAGGGATCTTGCTGTTCGCTGTCGGGCTCTCGGCGACCGTCGCACCGCTGACCGCCGCCATTCTCGGGTCGGTTTCCGAACAACAGGCCGGCATCGGCTCGGCATTGAATAATGCCGTCAGCCGGGTTGCGGGCTTGCTCGGCATCGCCCTGGTGGGCCTGGTGGTGGGCAACAAACTTGAACTCGATGGATTTCACCGGATGCTGGCAGTGACGGCGGTGTTGCTGGTCCTTGGCGGCGTTGTTTCCGCGGTCGGCATCCAGAACCACAACCCCCGCCGTGAGGCCCCGTAGAAGAGCGAGGCACCTCGACTTCTACAGTCTGACGTACATCCGCGGCCTTAGATAGATCATTGTGTTCGCCGAGGAACTGCAAAAGGGCTGAGAGGGAGGGCTGCAATATACTCCGAACATGCCCATCACGCACCCTCCCCTGAATACCCAACGTACCGGCCCCAAGCTGCGCGGGGTCCGGCTTTGAGCGGCGGCCTGGTCGCCCTGCTGGATGACGTGGCAGCCCTGGCCCGGATCGCCGCCGCCTCCGTGGACGACGTCGCCGCCGGAGCCGCAAAGGCCGGGGCAAAAGCCGCGGGCGTCGTCATCGATGACGCCGCCGTCACCCCGCAGTACGTCTCAGGAGCGGACCCGTCCCGGGAACTGCCCATGATCAAGAAGATCTTCTGGGGCTCCATCCGAAACAAACTCCTGATCATTCTCCCGGCCCTGCTGCTCATCAGCGCCTTCGTCCCCGGCATTATCCCGTTCATCCTCATGCTCGGCGGCTCCTACCTTTGCTACGAAGGCGCGGAGAAGGTCTGGCACAAGCTCCGCGGCGGCCACCACGAGGCCGGGCAAGCCCCCGCTGTGGAGCGCGGCCGCGACGCCGAGGCAAAGGTGGTCAAGGGGGCCATCACCACCGACTTCATCCTCTCCTGCGAGATCATGGTCATTTCGATGAACGAGGTGGCAACGGAGTCCATCTGGGTCCGCGCGTTCATCCTGGTCCTGGTCGCCTTCGCCATCACGGTTCTGGTGTACGGCGCAGTGGCCCTCATCGTGAAGATGGACGATATCGGCCTGCACCTGATGGCCAAGGACTCGGCGCGTTCCAAGCGCATCGGTGAACTGCTGGTGAAGGGAATGCCGGCTGTCCTCGCCGCGATCACCCTGGTGGGAACATTCGCCATGCTCTGGGTCGGCGGCCACATCATGCTCCAGGGTGCCCACGATCTCGGCTGGCATGCCCCCTACGACCTGGTCCACGTCCTGGAGCACCCGGTGGAAACCGTCCCCGTAGTCGGCGCTCTGCTCGCCTGGATCGTCAACACCCTGTGCTCTGCCGTGCTGGGACTCGCCTGGGGCTTGGTGGTCATGGCCGTCGTCGGCCCGGTGATAAAGGTGCTGCCCTTCGGCAGGTCCAAAGAAGGTCACGAAGAACACACCGAAACCAGCAGGGCCGCCGGCCAACTCCGGGGGACGCGCCAGGGCTGAGTACAGCGGGAAGTACGCAATTCGTCCCGAAAACCGCGCGGCCCGCCCATTGAAATTGCGGCGGGCCGCTGGACGGTAGACTGGACTGTGCCGTTCTCCGGCCGTTTACCGCCCCGCCCAACCACAGACGCTCCGGGCCGCGGCTTATCCCTGTTTGTGAAAGGCCTTACCTGCTGTGATTACTGTCCAGGATCTTGAACTGCGTGCCGGCGCCCGGCTCCTCATGGATCAGGTGAGCTTCCGCATCGACAAAGGCGACAAGATCGGCCTGGTGGGCCGGAACGGAGCCGGCAAGACCACACTGACACGCGTCCTGGCAGGGGAGGGCCTTCCGGCCGCCGGCAAAGTCACCCGCAGCGGTGAAATCGGCTACCTGCCGCAGGATCCGCGGACTCCCGACATGGAGCAGCTGGCCCGGGACCGCATCCTCTCCGCGCGCGGACTTGATGTCGTCGTCGGCAAACTCCGCAAGGCCCACGACGAGATGGCCAGCGAGGACGCGGACATCCAGCGGAAGGCCATGAACCGCTACGACCGGCTGGAATCGGAATTCCTGGCCGCCGGCGGTTACGCGGCCGAGGCTGAAGCGGCGTCCATCTGTTCCAACCTCGCGCTCCCGGACCGTCTGCTGAACCAGCCGCTGAAGACGCTTTCCGGCGGCCAGCGTCGCCGTGTGGAACTGGCCCGCATCCTGTACTCCGACGCAGAGACGATGCTCCTGGACGAACCCACCAACCACCTCGACGCCGACTCCATCGCCTGGCTGCGTGACTTCCTGAAGAACCACCAGGGCGGCCTGATCGTCATCAGCCACGACACTGACCTGCTCGAAGCCACCGTCAATAAGGTGTTCCTGCTGGACGCCAACCGCGCCCAGATCGACTTCTACAACATGGACTGGAAGCGTTACCTCCAGCAACGCGAAACGGATGAGCGCGCCCGCAAGCGTGAACGCGCCAACGCCGAAAAGAAAGCCCAGGTCCTCATGGACCAGGCCAACAAGATGCGGGCCAAAGCCACCAAGGCCGTTGCCGCGCAGAACATGGCCAAGCGCGCCGAACGCCTGCTCAGCGGCCTGGAAGCGGTCCGCGAGCAGGATCGCGTGGCAGCGCTGCGGTTCCCTGACCCGTCGCCGTGCGGCAAGACCCCGCTCACCGCGGACGGACTCAGCAAATCCTACGGTTCGCTGGAAATCTTCACCGACGTGGACCTGGCCATCGACCGCGGCTCCAAGGTGGTCATCCTGGGGCTCAACGGCGCCGGCAAGACCACGCTGCTGCGAATGCTCGCCGGCGTGGACGCCCCCGACACCGGTGAAGTCATCCCGGGCCACGGGCTCAAAGTGGGCTACTACGCCCAGGAACACGAAACACTGGACCACGACCGCACGGTGCTCGAGAACATGCGATCCTCCGCGCCGGACATGAAAGACGCGGAGGTCCGCGGCATCCTGGGCTCGTTCCTGTTCTCCGGAGACGACGTCGACAAGCCTGCCGGCGTGCTTTCCGGCGGTGAGAAGACCCGCCTGGCCCTGGCCACCATCGTGGCCTCCAGTGCCAACGTCCTCCTCCTCGACGAGCCCACCAACAACCTGGACCCCGCCAGCCGCGCCGAAATCCTCGGCGCGCTCCGGAACTACACCGGTGCGGTCGTCCTGGTCAGCCACGACGAGGGCGCTGTCGAAGCCCTCAACCCGGAACGCGTTGTCATGCTTCCGGACGGCGTGGAAGACCTCTGGAACGAGGACTACCTGGACCTGATTACGCTGGCCTAGCTGTCCTGAGCGTGAGGGCTGCGTTCGCACCCCCGGCCGCAGGGTTCGACTTTCGTTGCCTGGTTCGGCTCGTCGCGTCGGGGTGACTCCTCTGGCGTTCGCGCCGGCTTGCCGGGCACGAGCGCAGCAGCGTGGGTGATTTACGTAGCGTGCGTCAAAGGCGAGGAACGAGCCAGCACGCGGGAAATCACGCACGTTGCGAAGCGGACGGAAGACACGCAACTGGCCAAGGGACCGCCGTCGTGCTTCCCCATGTCCTAGAACCCCTGTGCGTCCAGGAGGGCGTCTTCCTCTTCCTCGGCCGTCGCCTTGGAGCGCTTCCGCGGCGTTACCGGCCGACGGCGGGCGGCCGGGACAGCGGAATGCACCGCTCCGTCAGCGAGCGGCTCCTCATCATCCTCGGCGTCAATTGCTGCGTTGCGTGCCTGCTGCCGGGCCGCGTAGCCGAAGCCGACAAACATGAGCACACCGAAAGCGAACCACTGAAGCGAGTAGGAAAGGTGCGTCCCCTCGTCGGTTGACGGTTTGGGAAATGCGACGGGCATGTCAGCAACAGCCGGCGTCTCCGAGGCCAGCTGGCCGTACGCACCGGTGAACAGCGGATAGCCGAGCTGCGCCGCATAGGTGGGCAGGTCGATGGAGGCCAACTGCCCCGTAGGTGCCCCCCGCTGAAGCTCCGGCTCGCCATGCTTCAAACGCACGACGGCGGTCACCTCACCGGCCGGGGGCGCCGGCACCGAATCCGGGCTGCCGGGATTCTTGTTTCCGATGGGCAGCCAGCCCCGGTCGATCACCACAGTTTCGCCGCTGTCCAACCGGAACGGAACAACAACCTCATACCCGGGTTGGCCGTTGAGGGGCCGGTTCCTCACGACCCGCTGTGCGGCAGCATCGTAGGTTCCCTTGAGCTCAACCTGGGTCCACTCCTTGGCCGGGTCCAGCTGGGCGAATTGGTCCTTCGCCTGGGAGAAAGGGATGGGCGTGGCCGAATAGTTGTTGACCACACGGTTGATTTCGGCCAGGGTCTCGGCGCGGCGGTCCATCTGCCAGCGGCCAAGGAAAACACAAGCCGTGGCAAAGATGGCGGCCAGCAGCAAATAGCCCAGCCATTTGCTGGAGAAGAGGAAACGGTACATTCAGATGTCCTGCTCCACTGGGGCGGCGTCCGCCGGCAGGGGAAGGGTTTCCTTCCAGAGGCCCCGTGTTTGCAGGTATTCCTCCAGCCAGTCCCGATGCTCGGCGCAGGCCAGCCAGGTCTTCCGCCGCTCGGGAGCATGGATCTTGGGGTTGTTCCACAGGAGCTGCCAGGACGCCTCTGCCCTGCAGGCTTTCCGTGAGCAGAGGGCTGCCGCCTCCGAGGCCACGTCCGATCCTGCTGCGAAATCGAAGATGCTCATGGCGCCTGCCGCCCCTCTCCCTGTTCCTCGTCCTCTGTTACCAGTTCACCCTGAAGCAGCGCACTGCCGGCTTCTTCGTCCTCGGCCGGCGGAGCCGGGCTTTCGAGTTCGGCCAGGGGCGCGGAATCGATCAGCAGGTCGCTGTGCCCCTCTGCTTTGTCGTTGCCGTTGGCTATGACCACCGCCACCCAAGGCAGGAAGACCGCACCGGCCACGGCAATGATCTTGAACCAGCCGTCCACCACGAAAATCAGCACCAGGCACACCATGCGGATGCCCATCGCCAGGGCGTACTTGATCATCCGCTGGCGCATATCCTCCGAATGAGATCCAGCAGCTTCGGTAATGCTGTGTACCTCGGTATCGCCGGAGAAACGGTCCGGTTCTCCGGGCGCGGAATGTCCCGCATGGTTTTCAAGGGTCACGGTGAATAATCACGCTCCAAAGGCTTCCCTCAATTCTCGCACCATCGGCAGTGCTGCCCAAACCCATACCGGGCCTGCCGCTAAGATCGGAGGCAGCCCAAAGCACTCACCGCAACCGCGGCCCAGCCTGCCGCAGAAAACCGGAGCCCTCTATGACTGAAGCAGTTTCCGCAGCCCGCAGCGTCCTGATCACCGGCGGAAACCGCGGTATCGGCCTGGCCATCGCACAGGCATTCCTGGCCAACGGCGACAAAGTGGCCGTGACCTACCGCAGTGAATCGCAGCTGCCGGAAGGGATCCTTGGCGTCAAGGCCGACGTGACGGATGAGGCATCCGTGGACGCCGCGTTCCAGGAAGTGGAAGCCGCCCACGGTCCGGTGGAAGTTCTGGTGGCCAACGCCGGCATCACCAAGGACACCTTGCTGCTGCGCATGAGCGAGAACGACTTCACCTCCGTCATCGATACCAACCTCACCGGTGCGTTCCGCGTCATCAAGCGCGCGTCCAAGGGCATGATCCGGCTCCGCAAGGGCCGCGTGGTCCTGATCTCCTCGGTGTCCGGCCTGTACGGCGCTCCGGGCCAGATCAACTACTCCGCGTCCAAAGCCGGCCTGGTGGGCATCGCCCGGTCGCTCACCCGTGAGCTGGGTTCACGCGGCATCACCGCCAACGTGGTGGCCCCCGGTTTCATCAACACGGATATGACCGCCGAACTCCCCGAAGCTACCCAGAAGGACTACCTGGCCAGCATTCCGGCCGGCCGCTTCGCCGAAGCGTCCGAGGTTGCCAATGTGGTCCGTTGGATCGCCAGCGACGAAGCCGCCTACATCTCAGGGGCTGTCATCCCGGTGGACGGCGGCCTGGGCATGGGGCACTGACCGGCCCGGCTGACGGTCCTGCATGCACTAGCCCGGTGGCCCTTATTTGTCGACGTTGGACAAAGGCATTGGGGACAGCCGCTGGCATGATGGACTGCAGGCCACAACGATTTGGATGTTTCGAACAAAGGAAGCTCGTATGGGACTGCTGGACAACAAGACGGCCATCGTCACCGGATCATCGCGGGGCATCGGCGCCGATGTAGCCAAGATCCTCGCCTCGGAAGGCGCCGCCGTCGTCGTAAATTACCGCCAGAAGGCGCCCCGCGCCAACAAAGTGGTGCAGGGAATCGAGGCGGAGGGCGGCCGTGCCGTAGCCATCGGTGCCGACCTCACCACACAGGAGGGCGTGCAGGCACTGGCCAGCGCAGCCATGGAAAACTTCGGGTCCCTGGACATCCTGGTCCTGAACGCCTCCGGAGGCATGGAAACCGGGATGGGGGAGGACTACGCCCTCAAGCTGAACCGCGACGCGCAGGTAAACATGCTCAACGCCGCGGTTCCCCTCATGAGGGAAGGCTCCCGCGTGGTGTTCGTCACCAGCCACCAGGCCCACTTCATCAACAGCGTTCCCACCATGGAAGCGTACGAGCCCGTTGCGCGCAGCAAGCGCGCCGGTGAGGACGCCCTCCGGGAGCTGATCCCCAACCTCGCGGAGAAAGGCATCTCCCTGGTGGTGGTCTCCGGAGACATGATCGAAGGCACCGTCACAGCCACGCTTCTGGACCGCTCCACGCCAGGTGCCATCGAGGCACGCCGCGCCGAAGCCGGGAAGCTGTACTCCGTGGAGGAATTCGCCCAGGTTGTGGCCGGTATGGCAACGGCCGACGTCGAGTCCGGCCACACCGAGTACGCGGGCGGCGCAGACTACTTCGGCAAGGGCGTCCAGTAACCGCCCGCTGTTTCACCCCTTAAACCCCTGATGGGCTCCGCCAAGCGGGGCCCATCAGGGGTTTAACGGGGGCTCACACGCCGGCGATGTAGCGGACCGCGTCCAGGTACGGCAGGTTTACTGCGGCATCCGCTACCGCCCTCACGGCCGGCTTGGCGTTGAATGCCACCCCAATGCCGGCCGCGCCGAGCATGTCCAGGTCGTTGGCGCCGTCACCCACGGCAACGGTGTTTTCGAGGGCGATGCCCTCCGCCGCGGCCCACTCGCGCAGGTACTTCTCCTTCGCGGCCCGGTCCACCACCGCGCCGAGCACCTTGCCGGTCAGCGCACCTTCCACGATTTCGAGTTCGTTGGCCTGCCAGTAGTCCAGGCCAAGGTCCGCGGCGATCGGCGCGAGGATCTGGTTGAAACCACCGGAGACCACAGCAACCACGTGGCCTGCGGCCTTGAACGCCGCCACCAGTTCGGCGGCGCCTTCGCTGAGTTTCACTTCGTGGCGGACGGAATTGACGACGTCGGCCGGCAGCCCCGCGAGGACCGCCACCCGGGCGTGGAGGGACTGCGCGAAATCCAGTTCCCCGCGCATGGCGGCTTCGGTCACAGCGGCCACTTCTTCTCGCTTGCCGGCATAGGCAGCCAGCAATTCGATGACCTCCTGCTGGATCAGGGTGGAATCGACGTCCATGATCAGCAGCTTCCGTTCAGCGGCGCGCAGGGCCGCCGGCACCAGGGCGGTGTCAAACCCCCCGATCGCGGCCTCCGCCACGGCCCGCCGGAGGGCCGCGAGTCCGGCCGCCGTCGCGTCCGGAAGTGCGAGGTCAGCCACGGACACCTGGTAGCGGCCGTCACCCATTTGACTCTCGGACAGCACCTGGGCGCCCTGTGCGGCAAGGACGGAACGCAGCTGCTCCAGCCCGTTGGGGGTCATATTCTGGCCGTAGCTGACCGCAGTCACGTTCGAAGTCATGCCTGCAATCTTATCGAGCGGCAAGGGTGTCCCTTGAAATCATTGCGCGGCCGCCTTAGTGGGCTTCTGGAGACCTTCACACCGGTTATCAGTCATCATCTTTTTTGTCCTAGTGTCTATTCCTATGAGTGATGTTCTGGAACTGGACTCCGTCAGCGTTGTCCGAGGTAAGAAGACCCTGCTGGACAAGGTCGACTGGCAGGTCAACGAGGGCGAACGGTGGGTCATCCTGGGCCCCAACGGCGCAGGCAAAACCACCCTCCTCCAGATTGCGGCAGCCCGGCTCCACCCCAGCAGCGGCACCGCAGGCATCCTTGACGAGATCCTTGGCCGGGTGGACGTTTTTGAGCTCCGCCCACGCATTGGCCTGTCCTCGGCAGCCCTTGCCACCCAGATCCCCGAGCATGAAAACGTCCTCAACGTGGTGGTCACCGCCGCGTACGGGGTGACCGGCCGCTGGCGGGAAGGGTACGAACGCGACGACGAACGGCGCGCCTTCCGGCTCCTGAACGACTGGGGCATGGGCCCGCTGCTCAACCGGACCTTCGCCACCCTGTCCGAAGGGGAGCGGAAGCGCGTCCAGATCGCCCGCGCCCTGATGACCGATCCCGAGCTGCTGCTGCTGGATGAGCCGGGCGCCGGCCTGGACCTCGGCGGCCGCGAGGAACTGGTGCACAAGCTGGGCGAGCTTGCCCGCGACGAGGCAGCTCCGGCCATGGTCCTGGTCACCCACCACCTTGAAGAAGTTCCCCCTGGATTCACCCATGCCATGCTGCTGCGCGACGGCGGTGTGGTGGCAGCCGGCCCCATCACCGAGGTCCTCACCGAAGAGCACCTGAGCACCACCTTCGGCCTTCCCCTGGACGTGTCCGAAAACGCGGGCCGTTACACCGCAACAGCGCGCCGCTAAACCACGCCTGCCGCACCGTTGTGGAATTCTTCAGCAGCATCATTGTGTTCATCGCCGGCCTGTGGGCCGGCACCATCAACGCAGTAGTTGGCTCCGGCACCCTGGTCACCTTTCCGGTGCTCATAGCCCTGGGCGTGGCACCCGTAACCGCCTCGATGAGCAACGCCATGGGGCTGGTCTTCGGGACGGGCGCAGGAGCTTTCGGCTACCGCCGGGAGCTCGCAGGACGTGGCCGCCAAGTGCTCCGCCTCCTGCCGGCGTCGGTCCTCGGCGGAATCACGGGGGCCTGGCTGCTGCTGCACCTGCCCGAACAGGTCTTCCACTACGTCGCCCCCGTCCTCCTTGTCCTCGCATTGTTGATGGTTATCTTCCAGCCGCGGCTCCAGGACTGGGTGCGCAACCGCGAGACCAATCCCGAACACGCAGTCCGGGACAAGCGCCACGGGTTCCTCCTGGTGCTCCTGGTCTACCTGGCCGGCGTCTACGGCGGCTACTTCGTTGCCGCGCAGGGAATCCTGCTGGTCGGCATTCTGGGCGTGTTCCTTACCGGAACTATCCAGAATGCCAACGCCATGAAGAACATCCTGGTGCTGGGCGTGAACATGGTGGCCGCCATCTCGTACCTCCTGTTCGCCTTCGACCGGATAAACTGGCTGGTAGTGCTGCTCATCGCAGTCAGTTCCACCATTGGCGGACTCATGGGGTCCAAAGTAGGGCGAAAGCTCTCCCCGCGGGTCCTGCGCGCCGTGATCTTCAGCCTGGGCATCGTGGCCCTCGGCGTCATGATCGCCAACCTGCTGAAATAATCACCCGGTGACCTTCCACTACCTCGAATCCGCCGATGACCCGCGCGTCAGTGACTACACCACACTGACCGATGTCCACCTGCGCAAGCTTCGCGAGCCCGCTGAGGGGATGTATATCGCCGAATCGTCGCGGGTCCTCCGCCGGGCCTTGGCGGCGGGCCACACGCCGCGGTCGTTCTTCCTGGCCGAGAAATGGATGGCCGGCCTTGACGACGTCTTCCAGGCCTACCCCGATGTTCCAGCCTTTATTGGTTCGGCGGCCTTGCTGGAGCAAATCACAGGCTTCCACCTTCACCGCGGGGCAATGGCGGCGATGCAACGCCCTGCCCCGGCGCCGCTGCCGGAGCTCCTGGCCGCTGCGCGCCGCGTTGCAGCCCTCGAGGACATCGTGGACCACGCCAATCTCAGTGATCGCAAAACACAAGAGCCTGATCGAGCTCGTATGCCGGGTCGATCAAGGATCGCGGTCCTGGAGAACCTCACCGACCATACAAACGTAGGGGCGATCTTCCGCAGCGCCGCAGCCATTGGCGTCGACGCTGTCCTGGTTTCTCCACAGTGCGCCGACCCGCTCTACCGACGCTCCATCCGGGTGTCGATGGGGACAGTGTTCCAAGTGCCATGGACCAGAATCGAGTCGTGGCCTGGGGACCTTGAGGTACTCAAGGAAGCAGGCTACTTCGTGGCCGGCATGTCGCTCGGCGAAGGCGCCATCACACTCGATGAGCTGGTCGCCCAGGACCACCCGAACCTGGCGCTGGTCTTCGGCACGGAGGGAGAGGGGCTGAGGCCTGAGACCGACCAGGTGCTCGACGCGCGCGTGACAATTCCGATGATGAACGGCGTCGACTCCCTCAACGTGGCTGCCTCGTCGGCAGTCGCCTTCTACGCGACCAGGTGATGGCTGGGCCTGACGCACCCGCCCGGCCACGGTGTCAGGACCAATTGAAGAGCTGGCGATGCGCCGGTGGGATGTACCGCATCAATGCCAGCGGCGACTCCCCAGGAACGTCACAGCGGCGGTGATGGCGGTGCCGAGGACGATCGGGACGCTGAAATGGATCTGGAGCAGGAGTACTCCGCTGGCGGCCCCGGCGAACATGGCAAGGACAGCGCCCAGCCGTCGGTTGAGTAACCGGGGCCGTTGCTTGCCCACAAGTGACTCTCCGGCGAGGGAAGTCATTGTGGAAGTAATGACCACTGTGGTCATGTCTCGTACGCCCAAATGCCGCGCAATCAGGGCCTGGGAGCCCATGTGCATGGCGATCACTGCGGCAATAATGACATGAATGGACTGCCGGCCGACGTCGTCCACGATGAGGGAGACGGCGGCGGTTCCCGTCAACGCGATACAACCCGCTGTGAGAAGGAGCGTCACCCTGCGGTTCCAGCCTTTCGGGCCTGACTGGAGCGTAGATCCGGCAACCGCCGCGCCGAGGAGAAAGGCGCCCAGTGCTACCAGCGGGCCCAAAGTTGGCAGGTTCGCCGCCCCGGCCAACGACATCGCAAGAATCACCACGTTGCCGGTCATGTTTCCGGTGAAGACGTGATCAAGTCCAAGGTAGCCGACCGCGTCAACCACACCTGTAACGAGCGTGAGGGCCATCATGAGCATCAGTCGGAATTTCTCCGGAGACGACGCATTTTCGTGTGGGGCAGAGGCGGTTTTGGTACCTGAGCCGGCTACAGCTGATGCCATGGTTTAAGGGATCCTTCATCGTGAGGGTTGGCCTCTGCGACCACCCCTCGGACATGCTTGTCGCCCAGCTGGGCAAGGGGGTCATCGTCAATCAGGCGTCAAGCTTGGAGTGCTCGCCCAGACGGTGCCATGAACGGTTGTGGTAGACCAGAGCGTCGCCGGGTTCGCCCGCTTGGACGTCACGCATCACGCGGGACTCCAGGGCGTGAACGGCGATGATCGTGGAGGTCCCCACCTCCATGCGATCGATGACGGCGCAGCGCACCCAGGCGCGGACGTCCTCATACACCGCTTCGCCGGTTGCAAGGGTCGACCAGCGGTGCGTCTGGTCAAAGCGGTCGGCGCCGGGGGTCGCTCCAAACTTCGCCAGGTCGACGTCGTGTGCGTCCAGCAGGTGCACGACGACGGTTTCGGCGCGGGAAAGTACGTCGGACGCAGAGGACAGTGCCGAGACCGAGAAGATCATCAAGGGAGGTTCGGCACTCACTGACACGACCGAAGATACCGTCAGTGCCACCGGTCCTTCGCCGGCATCGGCCGTGATGACGGCGACACCTCCCGGATGGCCACGGAACAGTGACTTGAATTCGTTGGCCGAGAGGGAGGACGGGAAGCTTTGCTTGGGAGCCTCGAGCCATGTGTCCGTGGGGTAAGCATGGAACATCGTTATGACACCTTGGGGGCGGAGCAGGCGAGTTCCTCGCGAATGATGTTCGTTCCTGCGCTGAGGGCACTCAGCTTGGCCAGTGCGACGTCCCGGGGGAACGGTGCCATGCCGCAGTTGGAGCTGGGGATGAGCTTGTCCGCATCGACGAACTGCAGAGCCTTGCGGAGGGTGTTGGCGACCTCCTCCGGGGTCTCGATGGTCTCGCTTGCGACGTCGATTGCCCCGAGCATGACTTTCTTGCCGCGGAGGAGCTCGATGAGGTCCATGGGCACGTGGGAGTTCTGCGATTCCAGCGAGATGATGTCGATGCTGGAGCTTTGCAGCAGCGGGAACGTTTCCTCGTACTGCCGCCACTGTGAGCCGAGCGTCGCCTTCCAGTCGTTGTTCGCCTTGATCCCGTAGCCGTAGCAGATGTGCACGGCGGTCTCAGCGCGCAGTCCTTCTGCGGCTCTCTCAAGCGCAGCCACGCCCCAGTCCTTGACCTCGTCGAGGAAGACATTGAATGCGGGCTCGTCGAACTGGATGATGTCCACGCCGGCCGCCTCGAGTTCTTTCGCCTCCTGGTTCAGGATCGTGGCGAACTCCCAGGCCAGCTTCTCGCGGCTCTTGTAGTGGTCATCGTAGAGCGTATCCACCATCGTCATTGGACCGGGAAGAGTCCATTTGATCGGCCGGTCAGTGGTTGCGCGGAGGAACTTTGCGTCGTCGACGAATACCGGCCGCTCGCGGCGCACCGGTCCGACGACGGTCGGTACGCTCGCGTCGTAGCGGTCGCGGATGCGCACGGTCTTGCGTCGTTCAAAGTCGACCCCGCTGAGATTCTCGATGAAGGTCGTGACGAAGTGCTGGCGGGTTTGCTCGCCGTCGCTGACGATGTCGATGCCGCGCAGGCTCTGCTCGTGGATGGCGATGCGCAGCGCATCCTGTTTGCCCTCGAGCAGCGCATCTCCCTCCAGCTTCCACGGGGACCAAAGAGTCTCCGGCTGTGCGAGCCACGATGGTTTCGGCAGGCTGCCGACGACGGTGGTGGGCAAAAGTGTGTTCATGATTGACGATTCTCCGTGGGTCAGTTGACGAGGGCGGGGTAGTTGGCGGTCCACTGGTCCAACAGATCCTTGTGGGGCTTGATGAAGTGCTCCTCCGTGTACTTCGCCTGCGTGATCGCGAGCTGACCGCGCTCGACGCGGTCGTAAGCGATCTGGGTCCGCGAGTAATCCTGCTCGCCCAGGCTCGGCTGGTAGACGTGGGCGGCGGCGGAGTTCGCGTTGTAGACCTCCGGGCGGTAGATCTTCTGGAACGTCTCCATGGTGCTGATGGTGCCGATGAGCTGCAGGTTGGAGTAGTCGTTGAGCAGGTCGCCGCGGAAATAGAAGGCGAGCGGCGCAACGCTGCCGCGTGGCATGAAGTAGCGCACCCGCAGCCCCATCTTTGCGAAGTACGCGTCCGTCAGCGAGAACTCGTCCTGCTGGTACTCGACGCCCAGGACCGGGTGGCGGTTCTCCGTTCGCCGGTACGCCTTGCTCGTGGAGACGCTGATGCACACCACTGGCGGCTGCGGGAAGCGTTCACGGCAGACCGGGGAATCGAGGAAGTGCTGGAACAGCTTGCCGTGAAGATCGCCGAAGTCCTCAGGCACCGTGGGCTTGCCTGAGTCCCCGGCTGCCGCTGGCAGTACGACGCTGAAGTCGAAGTCCCGGACGTAGGAGGAGAAGTTGTTGCCGACGATCCCTTGGTGGCGGACCCCGTTGAGCAGGTCGACGATCTGGATATCGAGAACCTCGAACAGCGGGAACTGCTGATCCGTGCCTTCCGCTGTGAACTGAATCTGCACGGAAACGATCTCAAGCTCGAGCGCGTAGCGGTCCCGGTCCGGGTTGTCCCAGTCTGCAAGATCGTTGAAACGGCGCCGAATCATGGTCAAGGCGTTGCGGAGGTTCTCCTGACGGTGCTCGCCCCGTGCCAGGTTGGCGAAGTTCGTCGTGATCCGGGAGCCTTCCGACGGGGAGTAGTCCTCGTCGAAGCGGGTGGTGGTAATGCTGAAGGTGAAGTCGTCGGCCATGCGCTGCCAATCTTGGAGATGGGCCGGAGACGGCCTTTCAAAGGGGACGTGTCCATGGTGCAGCTTTTCAGGGGGTATCAAGTAACTAGGCGTTACTATGCATTCATATAGAATTTTCCTATGGCCCAGATTTCGAGCGGACTAACCCTGCAGCAGCTCCGCTATTTCATAGAAGTTGCAGCTGAGGGGTCGATCTCCGCCGCGGCCGATCTTCTCTACGTCGCGCAGCCGACCATGTCCGCAGCGATGAAAGACCTGGAGGCACGGGTGGGCCGTGCACTCCTGGTTCGCTCCGCCCGCGGGGTCACCCTCACAGCCGACGGGGCAGAGTTCCTCGGCTACGCGAGGCAGGTGGTCGAGCAGTTCGCCCTCCTCGAGCAACGCTACCTTGGCAGGCCACCGACGCGACGTCTGCTCGGGGTCTCCACGCAGCACTACTCGTTCGCGGTGGACGCCTTCGTCCGGATGGTTAAGGCCACAGGGGTGGCCGAATACGAGTTCTCGCTCCGCGAATCCCGCACCTGGGACATCATCGAGGATGTCCGGACACTCCGCAGCGAGATAGGCATCCTCTACCGGAACGATTTCAACCGGAAGGTCATCGACAAACTGCTCCGCGAATCCGGGCTTGCGTTCTCTCCGCTGTTCCTCGCCGATCCGCATATCTTCATTTCACGGAAACACCCTCTCGCCTCAAAAGAGCGAGCGACTCTGGAAGATCTCGCCGGCCTGCCGCGGCTGACCTTCGATCAAGGTGCGAACAACTCCTTTTACTTCGCCGAGGAGATTCTCTCCACCTTGTCCAGTAAGCAGGAGATCCGGGTCTCTGACCGTGCGACGATCTTCAACCTCATGATCGGGCTCCACGGATACACGATTTCGACAGGAATCATCAGTGGGCAGCTCGACCCGGAGATCGTCGCCATCCCGCTCGACGTTGACGAACGCATCGAAATCGGCTGGATTGGCCACGCCGCGATTCCGCTCACCGACCAGGCGCAGCGGTACCTCAGGGAATTGCGGGCCGTCGTCGCTGAATTCGGCGTAGCGCTACTCGGTTGACGGAAGTTGCGCGCACGCGGGTGACCTGCGTCTTCGCGGGGCCGCTGGTTCGTCAGCCCCGTCCGCTTGGTCTATGATGGATAGCTGGTTGTCCTGCTTTTTCAGCTACGGCTGATCCGACAGATCCCAGCCATCCCATTCATACCTGGCAACTGGCAAAATCCAGTTGCGCGAACAAAGGTCCAATTATGAAGTCTGATACCCACCCCAAGTACGAAGCTGTTGTCTTCAACGACCTGGCCTCCGGCACCAAGTTCCTGACCCGCTCCACCGTGTCTTCCTCCAAGACCATCGAGTGGGAAGACGGCAACACCTACCCGGTCATCGACGTCGAAATCTCTTCCGAGTCCCACCCGTTCTACACGGGCAAGCAGCGCATCATGGACTCTGCAGGCCGCGTCGAGCGCTTCAACGCTCGTTTCAAGGGCTTCGGCGGCAAGAAGTAATTCCTTCGCCCAAGCTTGTTGCAGAAGGCCCGCACCGTTTCCGGTGCGGGCCTTCCGTGTTAACCGGACACCTGCTTTCTGCGGCAGGATGGGAACCATGAACCAGCCTTTTCCTGCCACCAACGCCGCCCGCAACCAGCGCCTCCACGGCGAGTACAAAGTTCCCGGCGGCAAACTGGTGGTGGTGGACCTCGACGTCGTGGACGGCGCCCTGGCGGAGGTTTCCCTCAGCGGGGACTTCTTCCTCGAACCCGACGAAGCACTGGAAGACATCAACCGGGCACTGACCGGATTGCCGGAGACGACGACGGCCGCGGACCTCGCCGCTGCAGTCACCGCAGCGCTGCCCGCCGGGGCCGTCCTGTTCGGCTTTTCCGCGGACGCCGTAGCCGTGACAGTCCGCCGCGCGCTTGCCAAGGCCACGTCGTGGACGGACCACCAATGGAACGTCATCGCGCCCACGGTGCTCCCGACGGAGATCAACGTTGCCCTGGACGAGGTTCTCACCGAGGCCGTCGGCGCGGGGGAGCGGACGCCCACCCTGCGGTTCTGGGACTGGCAGGAACCCTCCGTGGTGATCGGCAGCTTCCAGTCCGTGCAGAACGAAGTGGACCCGGACGGCGTGGCAAAGCATGGCATCAACGTGGTCCGGCGGATCAGCGGTGGCGGCGCGATGTTCATGGAGGCCGGTAACTGCATCACGTACTCGCTCTACCTGCCGCAGACCTTGGTGGACGGGCTGAGCTTCGCCGACTCCTACCCGTTCCTGGACGCCTGGGTCATGGCGGCGCTGGAGAAGCTCGGCATCAACGCCTTCTACGTCCCCCTCAATGACATCGCGACGGACCAAGGCAAGATCGGCGGGGCCGCGCAGAAGCGCCTGGCCAACGGCGGGATGCTGCACCACGTGACCATGAGCTACGACATCGACGCCGACAAGATGGTCGAGGTCCTGCGGATCGGCAAGGAAAAACTCTCGGACAAGGGCACACGGAGCGCCAAGAAACGCGTCGATCCACTCCGCCGGCAGACCGGACTCGCCCGGATGGCGATCATCGAAGCGATGATCGAGGTGTTTAGTGAGCGCTACGGGGCCGCCCCGTCACAGCTTGCCGGCCACGAGCTCGCCGCAGCCGAGGACCGCGTTGCCGCGAAATTCGGCACCGAGGAATGGCTCTACCGGGTCCCGTAGCCCCATCGAGTGCTGCGTAATTGTCCTTTTGGCGCCCCAAAACGACGTTTACCCAGCAATCGATGAGTGGGCCCACGCCGGCAAGGTACCCTAGCCGAGCGCAGCGAGGTTAGGGTACCGGTGGGGGAACCGCGGCGGCCTGCGCCGTGAGTGCGCGCAGCAGGTGGCTTCGCTGTTCGATGATGATCCGGCGCAAGGCGCGCGGTGCATCCGGGTTGGCCGCCAGCCAGTCATCCGTCCGCCGGATCACTGGATGCTCGTCGGGCACCGAGCCCTCTGCGAGGTCTTGGGCCACAGGGTAGAGGCCCCGGACAATCCGGGTAGCGATTTCGATGCTCCGCCCATCCCAGACGGTCCGCAGGCAATCGAAGTACGGATCGATGTACGGGGCCAGCAACTCTGCCGGTGCCGTGGTGAACCCGTTGATGGTGGCTGTCAGCAGCTGGTTGGAAAGCTCGTTGCCGTGCACGGCGGCGTTCCATGCCGCGGACTTCACGCCAGGGTCGGGGCGGGATGCCAGGGCCGTGGCATGCCCGGCACGGCCGGAGGCTGTGGTGTCCCGGGCAAGTTCGGCATCGAGTTCGGCCGCGGTGGCCTGTCCATGGGCGGCCAGCGCGTGCCACAGTTGCCACCGCAGGTCAGCGTCAACCGCCAGGCCCGCCACGGGAGCAGAGCCGTCCAGCAGGCCGCGGAGCCGGGGCAGCATGGCGGCATCGTGACGGCTGAGGCCCGCCAGGGTCCGTGCCCAGGCCAGTTGCTGGTCCGAGCCCGGCACGGCCCGGTCCAGTTCGGCTGCCGCGGTGGTGAGGAAGGACGCCCGGACCGAAGCCCTGTCTGCCGGCGGGATGTAGTGTTCGACGGCGGTGGCCGCGTTGTCGAGGACGTTCAGCAGGACGCCGATCCCGGTTTCAGCCGGCGCGAAGGCGGCTACGGCGTCAACGTAGAGGGCGGCAGGGGTCTGCGCGTCGCGGGCCGAGTTCCACAGGGCCGTCCAGCAGAGGGCGCGGGCCATGGGGTCGACGATTCTGTCCAGGGAGGTGCGGACGGTTGCCAGGGAACCCCGGTCCAGCCGTACCTTGGCATACGTCAGATCGTCATCGTTGACCAGGATGAGGGCCGGCCGTGGCTGTCCGTCCAGCCCGGGCACTTCTGTCCTGGCGCCGGCCACGTCGGTTTCGATGCTGCCGGTGCGGACCAAGGCCCCGTCGCCGTCGAAGTCGTAGGAGCCGATGCGAAGGCGGTGCGGCCGCAGCTCTTCGCGTCCGGTGACCGGGTCCACTGCCTCCTGGACGATGGACACACCAGCCAGCTGGCCGCCGTCGGGCCCTCCGGTGCCCGCGTGCAGGGACAAAGTGGAGATCCCGGACGTCTTCAGCCACTGGTGGGCCCAGCCGGACAAGTCCCGGCCGGAAGCCGCCTGGAGGGCCTCAAGGAGGTCCGCCAGCGTGGTGTTTCCGTAGGCGTGGTTGCGGAAGTACTCCCGCGATCCGGCAATGAAGGCGTCAAAGCCGACGTAGGCCACCAGTTGCTTCAGGACCGAGGCGCCCTTGGCGTACGTGATGCCGTCGAAGTTCTGCTTGGCCGCTTCGAGGTCGGGTATGTCCGCCACGATCGGGTGCGTGGTGGGGAGCTGGTCCTGGACATACGCCCACGCCTTGCGTTTGTTGGCGAAGTTGACCCAGGCGGTGTCCCAGTCAGTGGCCTGGTCAACGCCCAGGGTGCCCATATAGTCGGCGAACGATTCCTTCAGCCAGAGATCATCCCACCACTGCATGGTCACCAGGTCGCCGAACCACATGTGCGCCATCTCGTGCATCAGGGTGTTGGCCCGGCCCTGGTACTGCGCATCCGTGGCGCGGGACGTGAAGACATAACTTTCCGTGAAGGTGACCAGGCCCGGATTTTCCATGGCGCCCAGGTTGTACTCGGGCACGAAGGCCTGGTCGTACTTTCCCCACGGATAGGGGAAGTCGAAGAGGCGGTTGAAGAAATCCAGCCCGGCCTTGGTCAGCCCGAACAGCGCCTCCGTGTCGAAGGAATCCCCCATCGATGCCCGGCAGTAAAGGCCCAGGGGAACGTCCAGCCGGGTCCCGTCGTCGAGCGTTGCCTCCCAGCGGTCCTCTGCCTTGAAGTAGGGGCCGGCCAGGATCGTCGTGATGTAGGTGGACATGGGCAGCGTGGTGGCAAAGTCCCACCTGGCGGTGGCCGGATCGCTGGCCAGCAGGGTGCGGTTCACCTCGGCGCCGTTGGAGGCCACCTGCCAGTGGGCCGGTGCCATCACATGGAAGGTGTAGGTGGCCTTGAGGTCCGGCTGCTCGAAGTTCGCGAAGACCCGGCGGGCGTCGGCCGGCTCGTACTGGGTGTACAGGTAGCACTGGCCGTCGGCCGGGTCCACGAACCGGTGCATGCCTTCCCCTGAGCGGCTGTACAACGCCGTGCCGGTAACGGTCACCTGGTTCTCTGCCTGCAGGTTGTCCAGCCGGATCCGGGCACCATCCACCACCTCCACCACCGGCAGCCCCTTGCCGTTGAGGAACACGCTGTGGACATCGCTGCCAATGAAATCCAGGAACGTGCTGGTGCCTGGCTCGGAGGCCGTGAAATTGATAACGCTGCGACTCGCATACCCTGCGACCGCGGGATCCGCCGCTTGCCGCACGTCCAGCGAGATGTCGTAACTGGTGGTGTTGATCAGGACTGAACGTTCAGCGGCTTCGCGGCGCTGCAGATTCTCATGTGACACCCGGCTATCTAATCACGGTGCCCTTAGGTTGGCTCAGCCCGCTATCACGAAGGCGGCGGCGAGGCCCAGCACCGCAATCAGGAGCCAGGAGGCGAGGGCCGCGAGGAGTGCCTGGCCGCCGGTGTGGAGCAGGGTGCGGATCCGCACCGCGGAGCCCAGTCCGAACAAAGCCGCGCCCAGGAGGATGTCCTGCAGGGTGGCTCCGGTTTCGAGCCAGCCGGCGGACAGCCAGCCCGTTGACCGCAGGGCCACCATGGCTACGAATCCGAGGACAAACAGCGGCACCAGCGGCGGCCTTTTGGACGTGGCACCGTCCGGTTCCGTCTGGGGGCGGGCCCCGCGGCGGTGGTGCGCGCCCGCCAGCGCGGCGACGGGGGCCAGCAGCAGGACCCGGGTGAGCTTGACGACGACGGCGATCGCCAGTGCCGCCGTGCCGGCGGTTTGCGCCGTGGCCACCACCTGGCCGACGTCGTGCACCGAGGCGCCCGTCCATGCGCCGAAGACGGCTGCCGAAAGCCCCAGCGGATGGGAAAGCAGGGGGAGGACCCCGATGGCCAGGGTTCCGCAGAGCGTCACCAGGGCAACCGGCAGGACGGTATCTGCGTGCCGGATGCGGCGGACGGCGGCCATGGCGCCGATTGCCGAGGCGCCGCAGATGGAGAATCCGGTGGCCACCAGGAGCGATGTCACCGGGGGCAGGCGGAACAGTCGGGAGATCGCGTAGGTTCCGCCGAAGCTTGCAGCCACGACGCCCACTATCAGGACCAACGCCAGCCACCCCAGGCCCAGGACGTCCATGACGCTGACTTTCAGGCCCAGGAGCACGATCCCGCCGCGCATCAGGTGCTTGCCGGCGAAGTCCAGCCCAGGCCGGGCGCGTCCCGCCGTCCAGGCTCCTGTTCCGGGCAGGTTGGCGGCGAGGACACCCAGGACCACAGCCACGGTCATGGCCGGCAGCGCAGGAACAAGTCCGTGCACCAGGAATGCCGCCGCAACGGCGGCCGCCGCGGTCAGGAAGCCTGCGATGAGCCGGACGAGCGGGCGTCGGGAACCGCCGTGGCCCGGCGCTGGGAGGCTTCTGCTGTCTGGCACTCACCTACTGTGCCCGAAGAGGCCCGTAAAGTACGAACCGGGCCATCGGTGCCAACACGCCAGAATGGATGGCAGTAATGAATTCGAAACAAAAAGATGGTTGGCTATTGGACATGTCAGACCTATTCCAGGATTACTCCGAGGCCGCAGGCCGCACCGGGGCATACGACGAGATGTTCGCCCCCGGCCAGCAGGCCAGGGACTCGTACGGGCAGGTGGCGGACGCCCTCCGGAAGCTCTCGCTGGCGGACGTGAGTGCGCGCGCGGACTCGATGGCCCGCACCTTCCTGGACCGCGGCGTCACGTTCGACTACGCGGGCGAGGAACGGCCGTTCCCGCTGGACATCGTGCCCCGCGTCATCCCCGCAGCGGAGTGGAGCGTCCTGGAACGCGGCGTCGCCCAGCGCGTACGCGCCCTTGAGGCGTTCCTGAACGACGTCTACGACAAGATGACCGTCGTCTCCGACGGCGTCATCCCGCGCCAGCTGGTGACCACCAGTGCACACTTCCACCGCCAGGTGCACGGCTTTGAACCGGCCGGCGGGGTCCGTGTCCATATCTCTGGCATCGACGTGGTCCGCGACGCCGCCGGCACTTTCCGCGTCCTGGAAGACAACGTCCGTGTCCCGTCCGGCGTGAGCTACGTGCTGGAGAACCGGCGTGCGATGGCCAAGGGCCTGCCCGAAGCCTTCGGCCAGCAGCTCATCCGGCCGGTGGAAGAGTACCCCCGCCGGCTGCTCTCGGCCCTGCGCAAGACCGCGCCTGCGGGCGTTGACGATCCCACCGTCGTCGTCCTCACCCCGGGCGTCTTCAACAGCGCCTACTTCGAGCACACCCTCCTGGCCGGCCTGATGGGCGTGGAACTGGTCGAAGGCCGCGACCTCATCTGCCGCGGCAACCGCGTCTACATGCGCACCACCGCCGGTGAGCAGCGCGTGGACGTGATCTACAAGCGGATCGACGACGACTTCCTGGACCCGCTGCAGTTCCGGTCCGACTCCATGCTGGGCTGCCCGGGACTGGTCAACGCCGCCCGGGCGGGCGGCGTCACCATCGCCAACGCCGTGGGCAATGGCGTAGCGGATGACAAACTGGTTTACAGTTACGTCCCTGACCTGATCCGCTACTACCTCAGCGAGGAGCCCATCATCGCCAACGTGGACACCTACCGGCTTGAGGAGAAGGAAGCCCGGGAGTACACCTTGGACAACCTCGCGGAACTGGTGGTCAAACCCGTGGACGGCTCCGGCGGCAAGGGCCTGGTGATCGGCCCGGACGCCTCCAAGGATGAACTTGACGCCCTCCGCCAGCGGATCATCGCCGATCCGCGCGGCTGGATCGCGCAGCCGGTCTTGCAGCTTTCCACCGTTCCCACCCTTGGCGGGGACAAGTTCGGCCCGCGGCACGTGGACCTGAGGCCTTTTGCCGTGAACGACGGCGAGAACGTCTGGGTGCTTCCCGGCGGCCTGACCCGCGTGGCGCTGAAGGAAGGATCCCTAATCGTCAATTCAAGCCAGGGCGGCGGATCCAAGGACACTTGGGTCTTGGCCGATTCACCCCAGATGCCGGTGGAAACTGTTCCCCGCCAGTCGGTCACCGTCCGGGAACGGGTCTCCGTCTGGCCGGTGGAAAGCAACTGGCGGGACCGCCAGTCGGAGCAGCAGCAGTGAGCCGCACCGCCGTCGGGCATTTTTCTTTCAACGTTCCGGACGCGCAGGAGGTAGCCGCGAATGCTTAGCCGTATTGCCGAGTCCTTGTTTTGGATTGGCCGCTATGTGGAGCGGGCGGACGGCACCGCCCGCATCCTCGACGTGCACCTGGAGCGCCTGAACCACCTTCCCATGGAGGAACGCCGGAGCGTTGCCCAGGAACTCCTGGCCGTGATGGGAGCCCGGCCGCAGAGTGAGGACTTTGGGCTGCCTGAGCTGCTGCACGCCCTGGCCTACGACAAGACGAGTGCCACGTCCATCGCCGGGTCCCTGGGCGCTGCGAGGGAGAACGCCCGCCGCGCCCGGGAGACCGTCTCGTCCGGTTTGTGGGAGAGCCTGAACACCACGTACTACGGGCTGAGCCAACACCGCAAGGATGTGGTGGGCACCTACCGCTTCTGCAACTGGACCCTGGAACGCACGGCCATGGTCAGCGGCCTGGCCGACACCACGGTGAGCCACGACGAAAGCTGGCTCTTCCTGGTGCTGGGCCGCTCCCTGGAACGCGCCGACATGACGGCCCGGATGTTGTCCACCCGCGACGTGCTCTCCGCGGGTATGTCGTGGGTCAACATGCTCCGCTGCGCCGGTGCCTACGAATCCTTCCTGCGCACCCGGCGGGCGGCGTTCGGGGACCAGCACGCGGCCGAATTCCTGCTCCTGGACCGGCTGTTCCCGCGGTCGATCGTCTACGCGTTGCGCGATGCCGACGAGTGCCTGGCCAAGCTGGATCCGTCAGCGCAGCGGGTGGGGTTCATCAACGACGCCCGCCGCATTGTCGGCCAGGCCCGGACCTTCCTCGAGTTCCACCGGACGGACGATCTCATGTCCGAGCTCCCGGAGCACATGGAGCGGGTGCAGAAGGCCGTGTCCCAGGCCTCGGATGCCATTTCCCGTAAGTACTTCAATCAGGCCGATGAACTTGCCTGGGTGGGAGAAGTGTCATGACCCGGTTGAGTATCGTCCACAGGACGGCCTACAAATACAACAAGCGCGTGACGCTGTCCTACAACGAAGCCCGGATGACGCCGCTGACGGACTCCCAGCAGGTGGTGCTGGAGTCCGTGGTCAAAGTGTCGCCGTCGCAGGCAGCCGTCAGCACCTACCGTGACTACTGGGGGACCAGGGTGACGGCCTTTGACATGCAGATGCCGCACGATCACCTCGAGGTGGTTTCGAACATCACGGTCGAAGTGCACCGGGCGGAAAAGATCCCCACGGAGGCGGATATCGTGGGCTGGGACGTGCTGGCGTCGCCGGATACGCTGAACACCTTCAGCGACTGGCTGCCGCAGTCCCGGCTGAGCGGCCCCGGCGAGGAAGTGCTGGGGATCGTTCCCGGCGTGGTGGCCGGCAAAAACCCGCATGAGGCTGCCATGGCGGTGTTTGCCTGGATGCGGGGCGAGATGACGTACATGTCCGGCTCCACCGCCGTCACCACCAACGCGGAGGAGGCCTGGGGCCAGCGCCAGGGCGTCTGCCAGGACCTGGCCCACCTTGCCATCGGTGCACTGCGGAGTTGCGGGATTCCCGCCCGGTATGTCTCCGGCTACCTGCACCCTCGGTCCAGCGCCGGGATCGGAGAGACCGTGGCCGGGCAGTCACACGCCTGGCTCGAATTTTGGGACGGCGACTGGCGCAGCTGGGATCCCACCAACCACAAACCTGCCGGGGACTTCCACGTCACGGTGGCGCGGGGCCGGGACTACCGCGACGTGCCGCCGCTGAAGGGCATCCTGTCCGGCGGCGGCGGGTCTGCCCTCAACGTGAGCGTCGAGATCACCCAGCTCGCCTGACCACGGCACCCCCGGCCGCAGCGGCCTGGGGTGCCGGCGCGGTCCTATTCCGGCGCTGTCCTGGCGGAACTGCTGATCTGCGTCCACCAGGTCATCGGATCGGTGACTTTGAACCGCCGGCCGGTGATGGAGTCCGGGGTGATGCGCACGAACGCATCCTTGCGTCCTGACTGCCAGGGGAAGAGGTAAAGGCGGGAGGTGTCGAGGACCTCTTCGGTGCTTTTGACCAGGGCGGCGGTCCCCTTGATCACCACGCTCCATGCCAGGCCCGTGTTTGGGTCCACTCCGTCTGCCTCCACGGCGACGGCGGCATCCTCACCGGTTGCTGCGGAGAGCTTGGTGCCCTGGCCCGTGCGGAACACCAGTGTGCCGCCGTCCACTGTGTAGTTGACCGGAAAGATGTCCGGCCGCCCGTCCGCGAGCACGGCGAGCCTGCCCACGGAGACGGTCCGCAGCAAAGCCCAGCAATCGTGGTGTTCCAGGTTCTCCACTTGGGTTGATGACTCGTTGCTCATGCCGTGAGCATACGCCCTTCACCAGGGGCTGGGCTTGTAATCCTTGAGGAAGACACCGTACTGGTCCTCACCGTTTTCGCCCATGACGATCGGATCGTAGACGCGGGCGGCTCCGTCCACCAGGTCCAGGGGAGCGTGGAAGCCTTCTTCCATGAGCCGGACCTTGGTGAAGTGGGGACGCTCGTCGGTGATCCACCCGGTGTCCACGGCGGTCATCAGGATGCCGTCGGTGTCCAGCATTTCCTGGGCGCTGGTGCGGGTCATCATGTTCAGCGCTGCCTTGGCCATGTTGGTGTGCGGGTGTCCCGGCCCTTTGTACGCCCGGGAGAACTGGCCTTCCATGGCGGAGACATTGACGATGTACTTGCGGTGCGCCGTGGACCGCTTCATGGCCCCGCGAAGGCGGCTCACCAGCAGGAACGGGGCCGTCACGTTGCAGAGCTGGACTTCGAGCATTTCCAGCGGGTCCACCTCGTCCACCACCTGGGTCCAACTGTTGATCGTGGCCAGGTCCGGAACCAGGCCGCCGGCGTCGATGGCTGTCCCGGACGCGATCCGTTCCAGTGACGCCGAGCCGGTGGAGAGGGCCAGCGACGTAATCGCATCGCCGGCCAAGACGGGGTGCTCGGTGACGCTGCCGGCGAGGGCCAGAGGGTGCTTGTCATGGGCGTGGCCGAAGGTCAGCAGCTCCGGACCACCGTTGGCGTATTCCAAGGCCGGGGGCAGCGGCTCGTCCTCTGCATCCACCAGCGGCTTATAGGCGTTTCCTGACCGCCGGACGGTCTGGGCCGCGTTGTTGATGATGATGTCCAGCGGACCGGCCGCGTCCAGTGAGTCGGTCAACGCCATGACTTGGGCCGGATCGCGGAGGTCGATGCCCACGATCCGCAGCCGGTGCAGCCAGTCGGCGCTGTCTTCCATGGCGGCGAAGCGGCGTGCGGCGTCCTTGGGGAAACGGGTGGTGATGGTGGTGTGGGCGCCGTCGCGGAGCAGCCGGAGGGCGATGTACATTCCGATCTTGGCGCGTCCGCCGGTGAGCAGGGCACGGCGGCCGGTGAGGTCGGTTCGTGCGTCGCGCTTGCTGTGGCTGAAGGCCGCGCACTCGGGGCAGAGCTGGTGGTAGAAGGCGTCCACCTGGGTGTAGTGCTGCTTGCAGATGTAGCACGGGCGGGAGCGAATGAGGTGGCCTGCGATGTTTCCGGTGGCCGACGGAGCCAGTTTGTTGCCGCGGGTTTCGTCGTCGATCCGGTCCGGGGCAGCGGTGGCGGTCTGGGCGATGACTGCCTTGTCAGCCTCGGCAATGGAGTCGCGCTTGGTGACCCGGCGGTGCCGCTTGACGGCCTTGAACATCTTCCCGGTGGCGCGGCGGACCGAAACGTAGTCGGGGTGCTCCTCGTCGTACGCGTGGATCGTATTCAGGACCTTGAGGCAGGCCTGGATTTCCTCAGGGGTCAGATCGGGGGAGCTCATTAGAAGAATTTTACAGCGTACGGCGCGGGCTGGAGCACCGTCCTGGTGCTCCGGCCCGCGCCGTACGTTCTTCCAGTCGGGACCCGGTCAGGACACCCGGGCGTCGTCCGGCGATGCGTTCGCCGCGGCCACCGCGTGCGTCTCCGCAACCTTGTCCACAGTCTCGCGTACTTCGGGGTACTGGTCTGCCGCGGCTTTGACGGCCTTCGGCACCAGGCCGAGGTGTCGAGCCGCAAGCTGCCGTTCGTCGTCGCCGGGTTCCGGTACTTCCTGGCCCTTGGCCAGGACGGTGATGCCGGATTCGGTGACTTTGAAGCCGCGCGCCCGGTCCAGGTCCGGGTCCAGGCCGATTGCGGCGCCTGCCGGTACCTTGACGTTCTTGTCGAGGATGGCGCGGTTGATTACTGCGCCCGCTCCAACCTGCACCTTGTCCATCAGGACCGAGTCCGTGACCCTGGCGCTTGTGGCTACGTAGACGTCGTTGGAGAGGACCGAGCCTTCAACAATGCCGCCTGAGATGACCACGCCGCTGGCCACGATGGAGTCCAGGGCCGTTCCGACCGTGTTGTTGTCGCCCCTGACGAACTTCGCGGGCGGTGAGATGCTCTGCCGGGTGTAGATGGGCCACTCGGAGTTGTAGAGGTTGAACACCGGCATCGGGGAGATGAGGTCCATGTGGGCGTCATAGAAGGAATCGATGGTGCCTACGTCGCGCCAGTAGGTGCGGTCCCGTTCGGTGGAACCGGGAATGTCGTTGAGCGTGAAGTCGTAGACACCGGCTTCGCCGCGGTTGACGAAGTAGGGGATGATGTCGCCGCCCATGTCGTGCTTGGTGTCCAGCCGCTCGGCATCCACGTGCAGGGCTGCCACCAAAGCGTCGGCGTCGAACACGTAGTTGCCCATGGAGGCCAGGAACTGGGATGGATCCGCGGCCAGCCCCGGCGTGCTGGACGGCTTTTCGACGAACGCGGCGATTTTCCGGGAATCGTCCTGGTCCACTTCGATGACCCCGAATTGATCGGCCATGTGCAGCGGCTGCCGCACTGCCGCGACCGTGGCCTTGGCACCGCTGTTCACGTGCTGGGCCACCATCTGGGCGAAGTCCATGCGGTAGACGTGGTCCGCCCCGACCACGACGACGATGTCGGGGTTGGCGTCATGGATGAGGTTCAGGGACTGGTAAATAGCGTTGGCGCTGCCAAGGAACCAGCTTTTGCCCACGCGCTGCTGCGCGGGAACGGAAGCGATGTAGTTGCCCAACTGGGTGGACATACGCCAGGTCTCGGAGATGTGGCGGTCAAGGCTGTGCGACTTGTACTGGGTCAGGACGACGATCTGCAGGTAGCGGGAATTCACAAGGTTGGATAACGCGAAATCGATAAGGCGGTAGCTGCCGGCAAAGGGCACGGCGGGTTTGGCCCGGTCTGCCGTCAGTGGCATCAGCCTGTTTCCCTCGCCGCCTGCGAGGACAATGGCCAGGACTTTCTTATTTAACGGCATGGTGGTCGCTCCTGTACGCCTTCGTAACTCCCAAGACAGTCCGGTCCACCCGGACTCCTTCACACTAGAACAGTTATGCGTGAACGACTACCTTGGGTCTTGTGCGTATAGACATTGTGACTAAAGAGTTTCCGCCGGAGATCTATGGTGGCGCCGGGGTGCACGTCGCCGAATTGAGCAGGGTGCTTAGTAAGCATGTTGACCTGCAGGTTCGTGCTTTCGGGGCGCCCCGCGACGCCGACTACCATGGCGCGACGGTGACGTCCTACCAGGTGCCGGAGGACCTGGGCGAGGCCAACGCCGCGGTCCAGACCCTGGGTGTGGACCTCCGCATCGTGCCGGATGTCCAAGGCGCCGACGTGGTCCATTCGCATACCTGGTACGCCAACATGGCGGGGCATTTGGCGTCGCTGCTCCACGGAATCCCGCACGTTCTCAGTGCGCATAGCCTTGAACCGCTGCGTCCGTGGAAAGCCGAGCAGCTCGGCGGCGGCTACGCCCTCTCATCTTGGGTGGAGAAGACGGCGTACGAAGCTGCGGCCGCGATCATTGCGGTTTCGGAGGGCATGCGCCAGGACATCCTGCGCAGCTACCCCAACGTGGACCCCGGTAAGGTCCGGGTGGTCCACAACGGCATCGATGTTGAGCTGTGGCAGCGTGACGAGAACGACGACGCCGTCCGCGCCCTGGGCATCGATCCAGCCAAACCGAGTGTTGTCTTTGTGGGAAGAAACACGCGGCAAAAGGGCGTCCCCTACCTCCTGAGGGCCGCCGCGAAGCTCCCCGCCGACGTTCAGCTCGTCCTGTGCCTCGGCGCGGCTGACACCCCCGAGCTGGCAGCGGAAACAGCCGCCCTGATCGAGGACCTGCAAAAGCAGCGCACAGGCGTGGTCCTTATCGAGCGGATGCTGCCGCGGCATGAGCTGATCCAGGTGCTCAGCCACGCCACCGCCTTCGCGTGCCCGTCCATCTACGAACCCCTCGGCATCGTGAACCTTGAGGCGATGGCTTGCGGAGCAGCCGTGGTGGCCAGCGCCACCGGCGGTATCCCCGAGGTGGTGGAGCACGGCAGGACCGGGCTCCTGGTGGACCTGGAGCAGGTGACGGACGGAACCGGAACGCCGCTGGATCCGGAGAAATTCGTCAAGGAGTTCGCAGCAGCCCTTACTGAGGTGGTGTCCGATCCTGAGCGCGCCCGGGCCATGGGACAGGCCGGCCGGGAACGTGCCGAGAAGCATTTCTCCTGGGAATCCATAACCGAGACCACCCTTGAGGTCTACCGCTCCGTTCTGCCCGCCACCAGCTGAGCGTCCCCGCAGCAGAAACGACGACGGCGCCGCTCCCCGTGGAAGGGAAGCGGCGCCGTCGTCGTCATATCCGCCTCAACGTGGCGGCGCCTGCGGCTCAGCCCTTGCGGCCGGCCGCGGTCTTCGCGATCAGGACTTTCTCGTCCACCGGAGCATGGCCGCTGGCACGCTCGTTCCGGAAATGCGTACGGGCCTCGTCCTGGCGTGCCTTCTCGGCCCCCGTGGCGATGGCGGCCCGGACATGGTCCTCGCCGTATCCGAATGCGTCCACCAGGTCCACGGCGTGGGGCCGGATCTTCTCCAGCAGCCTGTTGATGTACGCGCCCACAGTCCGGGCGCGCTGCATGGAGAGGCGGCCGTTCATGAGGTACCAGGACAGGTTCTTCTCGATCAGGGACAGGCCAAAGAGGTCGCGCAGCCAGGTAAGGACAGTCCGGGTGCCCGGGTCTGCCACTTGCTGGAGTGCTTCGGTGAAGGCCTCCCACTGCAGCAGCTCGGCGTGTGCCTGGGCGGCGTCGATGAGCTCGTTCTGGTGCCTGTTGAAGAGGGCTGCGCCCTTGTCCTGCGGGAGCCGCTTGCTGCCCTTGAGTGCGGCGCCGGCCTCGGCCACCATGGTCTGTACCCTGTCGGTCAGGAGTGCGCGCTGGCTTTCCTCGTCCCGGAGGGCGATCGCAGCCTTCTGCACCGACCCGGTGTCCGCGACGAACTGTGCCACCTGGCGCAGCCCGGTGCGGTGGACCGCTGCGCCGGCCGCCTGGTTCACCACGTAGCGGGCCAGCACCCCGAAGTCCACGTTCCGGAACTCCTTGGCGTAGTCAGCGAGCAGGCGCTTGGCCACGAGCTGCAGCAGCACGGTGTTGTCGCCTTCAAACGTGGCATAGACGTCGAGGTCGGCCCGGAGCGAGGCGAACCGGTTCTCGATCAGGAACCCGGCGCCACCGCATGCCTCCCGGCACTCCTGCAGGGTGTCCAGGGCGTGCCAGGTACTGAGCGGCTTCAGTGCCGCCGCCAGGGTTTCGAGATCCTGGCGGTCCGCGTCGGTGTCGTGCGCGCCGGAGAAGACGTCGTCGAACTTTTGCAGCAGCTGTTCGTGGGCAAAACCGGCGGCATAGGTGGTGGCGAGCCGGGTGAAGAGCCTTCGCTGGTGCCGCTGGTAGTCGAGCAGGACTTCCTCGTCGGTGTGGGAGGAAGCGTTGAACTGGCGGCGTTCGGTGGCGTACTGGATGGCCGCCTTCAGCGCCACCTTGGATGCGGCAACGGCGGCGCCATCCAGCGACACACGGCCTTGGACCAGCGTTCCCAGCATGGTGAAGAAGCGGCGGCCGGGACTGGCGATGGGGGAGGTGTACGTGCCGTCGGGGTCCACGTTGCCGTACCGGTTCAGGAGGTTGGTGCGCGGGACGCGGACGTTGGTGAAGTGCAGGCGGCCGTTGTCGATTCCGTTCAGGCCGCCCTTGATGCCGTCATCCTCGCCGCCGATGCCGGGCAGGAAATCCTTGGTGTCCGGGTCGCGCAGGTCGACGTAGAGTGCGTGGACGCCGTGGTTGACTCCCCGGGTGACCAGTTGCGCGAACACCACTGCTCCCAGCCCGTCCGTGGCAGCGTTGCCGATGTAGTCCTTCCATGCCGCCCGGAACGGGGTGTGGATGACGAATTCCTCGGTATCGGGATCATAGGTGGCGGTGGTGGCGATGCTCGCAACATCCGAGCCGTGGCCCGTCTCCGTCATGGCGAAACAGCCGGGGATTTCCAGGTTCATGATGCCCGGCAGCCACTTGGCGTGGTGTTCAGCCGTGCCCAGGTGCATGACTGCCGACCCGAAGAGCCCCCATTGGACCCCCGCCTTGATCTGCAGCGAAGGATCCGCCACCACCAGTTCCTCGAAGCCGGCGATGTTCCCGCCGTGGTCGTCAGAGCCGCCCAGTTCGGCCGGGAACGCCCGGTGGACGGCGTTGTTGTCCACCAGGTACTTCAACTGGCCGAATACCCGCTCGCGGTGGTCGGTATGAGTCAGGCCTTCGACTTTGTGCAGTTCCGGACGTGCAGCCAGGTCCCTGGCCTGGAGCCGTACGTCGGCCCACTTTCCCAGGAGTTGACGGCCCAGGCCCGCGACGTCGACGGCGGGTGCCGGGGCGTCGGCTACGGGGTTGGCTGCCGGGGTTGCCGGGGAGCGGAGCCCTTTTCGGGCAGTTCGGTCCACTACGTCAGTCATGTCACAGTCCTTCTTTGGCGGATAACTTGGTGGTCGGTGGGGCGGGGGTGAGTTCCGGGGCTATGCCAACGCACAGCCACGCCGTGATGTGGCGGGCCATGGCTTCCTGGCTTGGTTTGGCGGGGGAGTCCGGCGTGCTGAGCCACTGCTCGCCGGCGTTGCGTACCAGTCCGATGGCCGCGCGGGGCCAGAAACCGATGAGGGTTTCTCCGACGTCACCGAGGTGGGAGCGCATCGGCTCAGCGATCATGTCGGCAATGGCATCGAAGAAGTGGCCCAGGGCGCCGGCCCCCGTCGCCGGAGACGTCGGTCCGGTGGCCTCGCCCGGGGTGTAGCTGGTGACGAACGCATAGACGCTGGGACTGGTGTCTGCCATTTGCAGGTAGGCCGAGACCATTGCCAGCAACCCTTCGCGCGGCGTAACCGCACTTTGGGCGGCTTCTTGGATGCGGTTCTGCATCTGGCTCAGGACTACTTCCCCCACTGCCTGCTGCAGGCCGGCTTTGTCTCCGAAGTAGCGGTAGAACACTGACTTCGAGGTTCCGGCCGCCGTGGCGATCTCTTCCATGGACGCATCGCTGCCGAGGGCATGCACTGCCCTGCGGGCCTGCTTGATCAGCTCCCGGCGGCGTTCCTCGCGGTGGCTCTGCCAGCGTGCGGAACGGCCGTCTGAACTGGCGGCAGATGGCGGCGCAACGGTGAGCGGGAGGCCGGGGTTGTGGAAGTTCACGATACCCAGCGTATCAGGTACGCTGGGTATCGGTAACCGCATGTGAGCAGAGGAGCCACCCATGTCCATCGACGGACAGTCCACGCCAGCACCTGATGAATCAGTTCGAGCAGCAGTTCCCGCGCCGCGCAGGGCGGTGATTGTTGGCGGCAACAGAATCCCCTTTGCCCGGGCCGGCGGCGCCTACGCAAAGTCCTCCAACCAGGACATGCTGACCGCAGCCCTGGATGGCCTGATCGCACGGTTCGGACTCCAGGACGAACGAATCGGACAGGTTGCCGCAGGAGCCGTCCTCAAGCACAGCCGGGACTTCAACCTCACGCGGGAAGCAGTCCTTGGGTCCGCCCTCTCCGCCGAAACACCGGTCTACGACCTCCAGCAGGCCTGCGCCACGGGATTGGAAACTGTGGTGGGGCTGGCCAACAAGATCAAGCTGGGACAGATTGATTCGGCCATAGCCGGCGGCGTGGATTCAGCCTCTGATGCTCCCGTGGTGGTCAGCGAGGGACTCCGCGACATCATCCTGGACCTCAACCGCGCCAAGACGCTTCCGCAGCGGCTGCAGATCCTGAGCCGGCTCCGGCCGAAGGACCTGGCCCCGCTGGCGCCCGGTACGGCAGAACCGCGCACCGGCCTGTCCATGGGAGAGCACCAGGCACTGACCACCGCGCAGTGGCAGATATCCCGCGAAGCACAGGACGAACTGGCGCTGAACAGTCACCGTAAACTCGCAGCCGCCTACGATTCAGGTTTCTTTGACGACCTGTTGACTCCCTACCGGGGACTGACGCGGGACGCCAACTTGCGCGCTGATACCTCAATGGAAAAACTGGCGTCGCTGAAGCCTGTGTTCGGCAGGAACCTGGGCGCCGGCGCCACCATGACGGCCGGTAACTCCACCCCGTTGACAGACGGCGCCTCCACGGTGCTCCTTGCCTCCGACGACTGGGCTGATGCCCGCGACCTGCCCAAACTGGCTGCCGTGGTGGATGCCGAAGCGGCAGCAGTGGACTTTGTGCACGGCAAGGACGGCCTGCTCATGGCCCCGGTCTTCGCGGTGCCCCGGCTCCTGGCCCGGCAGAACCTGACACTGGCAGACTTCGACTTCTTCGAAATCCACGAAGCCTTCGCTGCCACCGTCCTGAGCACGCTTGCCGCCTGGGAGGACGAAGAATTCTGCCGCAACCGGCTCGGACTGGACGGCGCGCTGGGCAGCGTCGACCGTTCACGCCTCAACGTCAACGGATCATCGCTCGCAGCGGGGCATCCTTTCGCCGCCACCGGCGGGCGGATCGTGGGTTCGCTGGCCAAGATGCTGCATGCAAAGGCGGACTCCCAGGGGCGTCCGGCCCGCGGCCTGGTGTCTGTGTGTGCGGCCGGCGGCCAGGGCGTCGTCGCAATCCTGGAATCTGTGTAGGGGGCAGTCATGACGGATACATACACCCAGTTCGTGAACAGCGGCCCGGGCCGCAGCGTGGCGAGGAAGCTCGGCCTCCCGCAGCCCGCAGTGCTCCGCCGCTACCAGCCAGGCCAACCCCTGGTCGTTGGCCCGGTGGTCGTCGTCGGCAACAGTGCCGGGGCGGACAGCCTGGCCAGCGAGCTCTTGTCCTGGGACCTCGATGTCCGCAGGCATGCCGTTCCGGCTGAAAAGCTGGGCGCCATCATCCTGGTCCTGGACGAGCTGGAGCACCCGGCTGACCTGGAGCAGCCGGTGCTGTCAGCGGCAGGTTCGTTACGGGACCTACGCGCCGGCGGGCGGATCATTACGGTCTCCCGGCCTGCAGCGGGCGTTACTTCCCCCGCGGCCGCGGCTGCCCGCCAGGGCGTTGACGGTTTCCTTCGGTCTCTGGCCAAGGAGCTGCGGGCGGGCGCCACGGCCAACGGTGTGCTCCTTTCGGATGGCATCACCAGCACGAGCCCCAGCGCACTGGGCGCCATCAGGTTCTTCCTTTCCGGCCGGTCGGCATTCGTTGACGGACAGTTCCTGCACATCTCGTCGCAGGACGGTGCGCTTCCCGCCAACCCGGACAGGCCCCTGGAAGGCAAGGTGGCTGTGGTGACAGGCGCCGCCAGGGGAATCGGCGCCGAGATCGCCCGGACGCTCCACCGCGACGGCGCCACACTGGTCCTGGTCGACATTCCGGCGGCGGGTGACCACCTGGCAGCTGTGGCCTACGAGGTGCGGGCCACGGCGCTGCAACTGGACATCAGCGGCGCCGACGCCGGTGCGCGGATCATCGAGCATGCTGCGCAGCGGTATGGCCGTCTGGATATCGTGGTGCACAATGCCGGGATCACCCGGGACAAACTGCTTGCGAATATGGACCACGGCCGCTGGAACTCCGTGATCAACATCAATATCGAGGCCCAGCTCAGGATCAACGAAGCCCTCCTCGCCTCTAACCACTTCCGCTCGTCACCGCGGATCGTTTCAGTTGCTTCCACCAGCGGCATCGCCGGTAACAGGGGACAAACCAACTACGCCGCCTCCAAAGGCGGCGTGATGGGAATGGTACGGGCCACCGCGCCGCTGCTCGCCGCCAATGGGGGCACCATCAACGCGGTCGCTCCCGGATTCATTGAAACCGAAATGACCGCCCGGATCCCGTTTGCGGTCCGTGAAGTGGCGCGCCGGCTCAACTCGCTGCAACAGGGCGGACTCCCCACGGACGTGGCGGAAACGATTGCCTTCCTGGCCAGCGACGCCGCGGGTGGAATCAACGGGGAGGTGCTGCGGGTGTGCGGGCAGAACCTGGTGGGGGCATGACGCTCCAGCAGCCAGTGATCCTGGGTGAGATGCCGTCGCTTTCCAAGCTGTACGTCAACGCCGCCGCCCAGGCGGCACGTCGAAGGCTCCTTGGAACGCATGACTCGGCCGACCTTCCGGCCGAGAGCCACGAAGTCAGGGGCGTCACGGTGGACGTTGGAAACCTCACGGCCTACCAGCACCTGATCGGTGAGACCGCCAGCGACGTCCTTCCGGCCGGCTTCATCCATGCCCTGGCTTTCCCCCTGGCCATGAGCGTCATGAACCGGGATGACTTCCCGCTGCCGCTCCTGGGGATGATCCACCTGCGCAACAGTGTTGAGCAGAGGGCGCCACTGGTCTTCACGGACGCCCTGGACGTAATCGCCAGGGTAGAGAACCTTCGGGGCCACCGGGCAGGCACACAGGTGGACGTGGTGGCTGAGGTGAGACGCGCGGGCTCAGCAGAGATCCACTGGCGCGGGGTGTCCACTTACTTGGCCAAGGGGTTGTTCCTTCCCGGCATCGACAAACCTTCCGCGGCCGCACAGAAACCCGAGTTCATTCCGCTGGCACCGACGGCCCTGTGGCACCTGGGGGTGGATACAGGCCGGGCGTACGCCGCGGTATCGGGTGACTTCAATCCAATCCACCTGAGCGTGCTCTCCGCCAAGGCGCTGGGGATGCGCCGGTCGATAGCCCACGGAATGTACCTCGCCTCGCGTGCGCTCGCTGACGTCGGTCCGGCCCGCGGTGACTCCTTCAGCTGGAACGTGGACTTTGACGCGCCGGTCTTCCTGCCGTGCCGGGTAGCCCTCGAGATCAGCACCGATCAGGCTGCCTCCGGTGCGTGGAGGCATTCGCGGTTCGTTGCGTGGAATCCGCGGTCAGGGAGGCGCCACTTCAGTGGCACCGTTTCAGCACTTTAGGCGTTGGAGCGCCCGGTGGTTCGGTCCTTTGGCCTGAGGGCCCGCAGGATGCGGTGCAGGCTCAGGAGAACGGATTCGGAGGCGGGGACTGTGCCCTCTTCCGCCTGCCTGGCGGTGGTGGCGGCCATGCAGGCTTCCACCGCCGCCTTGGCGGCGGCATAGCGGCCCTTGCGCCCGTCGTCTTCGCCCTCGTCATCGATGGACAACAGTTCTCCGGTCGCCGTGATAGCTGCGGCCAGCGGTTCGGTGTCCTCCGGGGGGATGTCGTATGGCAGGTCGCTGTTCCAAATTACGTCGGAAAGAACGTCAGTCATGTCCTGGATATGGAAGGTGACCTGCTCCAGGTTTTGAAGGTCGCGGTAGTCCTGATCGATGTCCCTTGGGTGCAGCTTTCGCCGCGGGTTGGCACGCCGGCTGGCGTCAGCTTCCTTGACGAGGTGACGCACGGACCTTGCGGCGTCGGACAGCTCTTCTGACCTGCGCGACCACTCCTGGTGTTCCGGCGGCCATTTCTCCGTGAGGGCCGCACCCATGTCGGTCAGTTGCCTGCCGAGGGCGCGCCTAAGTTCCAGCAGGCTGGTGGCGGCCGCGTTCAGGTGAAGTGGTGGAAAAATCAGGAAGTTCACGGCGATTCCCACCACGACCCCCGCGGCCATTTGCAGGAGGTATCCGTAGGAGAAGTCCTCGGCGTTCCTGCCGCCGACCAGCAAGACCAGCAGCGCCGCCGTCGGGATCCAGTCACTGCCGGAACCGATGCCGGGCAAGCCGCCCAAAAGCACCCCGACGCCCATGAAGAGAGCCACCGTCAGGGGTGAGGGATCGGAAATGCTGACCAGGATGAACGCCAGGCCTATCCCCACCGCCAAACCCGCAATGGCCTGGAGCCCGTTCCGTACCGAGCCGGCGACGTTGTGGTACATGGCAACAAGGGCGCCCAATGGCGCGTAGTACGTGTAGTGCGACGCTGCCCCCGGCATCAGCGGAGCGATCGTGAACGCCAAGCCTGCCGCGAGCGCCGCTTTGGCCGCCAGTTGCAGCCGTTGTGCTGCGAAAGCAGCGGAAATCCCCTCCACCGCTTGTTTGAGAAGTTGGGTCCCCCGAGCCCACCGTGCATCCGGTCGTGCTTGAGTATTGCCCATCCGGACACAGTAGGGCCGGGATCCCCTCAGGACAAGCCGGCCGCGGAACGCCGCACCTCGGCGGCCAGCCGGTGGGCCCTTCCCGGGGTCCGGCCCTCCTCCTGGCGGCGGGGGATGTAACCGAAGCCAAGGCCGTAGGAGGGGTCCGCAAAGCCAAGGGCAGCGTTGGCTCCCTCGTGGCCGAAGGCGCGGTGGCTGCCGAAGTTCCTGGACGGGTGCGGTTTCATGAAGACGACGGCAAAAGCGTTGTCGAGCCCCGAGGACCGGTCAAGGCCCCACACCTGCTCCCGGGACATAGCCTCGATGGTCTTAGCCGCGAGGAAGGGCCGGCCGCCGTCGACGCCGGTTGTTGCCGCGGCATAGAGGCGGGCCAGCCCGTCAGCGGACCCCACTCCTCCTGCGGCTGACATGCCTGCTGCGCGGACTGCCCGGATGTTCGGCAGTTCCATGACGGTGCTGACGGGTGCGTTGCCGTTAATGCCCTCCAGGCTAAGCGGGTCCACCCAACCTTCGTCCGGGGCGTCCTGGTAGAGGACATCCCGGTACCGCGGTTCCTGCTCTTCCGGAAGGCCGAGGAAGAAGTCCACGCTGTGGGGCGTCCGGATCCGGCTGTCGTAGATATCCTGCAACGTTTCGCCCGCGGTGCGACGGCACAGCTCCTCCATGAGAATTCCTATGGTGAGGGCGTGGTACCCGAACTGCCGCCCCGGCTCCCAGAGGGGAGGTGCGGCGGCGAGCCGCGCCGCCGCTTCAGGCGTGGTGAATTCAGTGAGGCCGAAACCGCCGTCGATTCCCATCAGTCCGGCCTGGTGCGAAAGTGCTTCCCTGACCAGCAGCCTGTCTTTGCCGCAGGCGCCGAATTCCGGCCAGTAGTGGGCCACGGTACGGTCCAGTTCAAGAAGGCCGTCCTGGACCAGCAGTGCGATGACCATGGCGCCGACGCCCTTTGAGCACGAGTAGGCCCCCGTTACCGTCTCCGGCTCCATGTCCGGGCCTCCGGTCAGCCTGACCACCTGCCGGGAGCCCTGGTACGCGGCCAGCTGCGCACTGTACCGGGGATCCTCGGCGAGCAGCGACTCGAACAGTGCCAGCACGTTCCCGTATCCGGGGGCCACATACCCTAGGGAAGTCTGCATGCCTCCAGCATAAGGGAAAGCGATTTCCTAGTTCGGGTTTCTGCCTAGCCCTCGGCTCCGTGTCCGGCCGCGACCTCTTCGCCCGGCCGCACCGGTCCCGGGGGAGTGCCGTCTCCAAAGGGCCGGCCACCCAACGACTCACGGTCGTGGTCCTCAAGCCATCCCCGCAGGTCAGGGCCGGACGGAACGATGCCCGTGGGGTTGATGTCCTCGTGCACGACGTAGTAGTGCCGCTTGATCTGGACGAAGTCAATGGTGTCCCCGAAGCCGGGAGTCTGGAAGAGATCCCTCGCGTACCCCCACAGGTTCGGCATCTCGCTCAGTTTCTGTCGGTTGCACTTGAAGTGGCCGTGATAGACGGGATCAAACCTGGCCAATGTGGTGAACAGCCGCACGTCCGCTTCGGTGATGGAGTCGCCCACGAGGTACCGCTGGCTTGAGAGCCGCTCTTCGAGCCAGTCCAACGCAGTCCACAGGCGCTCGTAGGCCTTATCGTAGGCCTCCTGCGAGCCGGCGAAGCCGCAGCGGTAGACACCGTTGTTGACTTCCGTGAAGACGCGCTTGTTGACCTGGTCGATCTCCCCGCGCAGATGCTCCGGGTACAGCTTCGGTGCGCCCGGCCGGTGGAAATCGACCCATTCGCTCGAAAAGTCGAGGGTAATCTGCGGAAAATTGTTGGTGACGACCTCGCCGGTTGGAATGTCCACCATGGCCGGGACGGTGATACCACGCGGGTAGCCGGGGAAGCGCTTGAAGTAGGCATCCTGGATGCGTTCGATGCCCAGGACCGGGTCCACGCCGCCCGGGTCCAGGTCAAAGGTCCAGGACCGGGCATCGTGGGTGGGCCCGGGCTGGCCCAGGGAGATGGCGTCTTCAAGGCCAAGGAGCCTGCGGACTATGACGGTCCGGTTGGCCCACGGGCAAGCCCGGGCGGCGATGAGCCGGTACCGTCCCGCTTCCACGGGCCAGCCGGGTTCGCCGTTGCTGCCGGGAGCGGCATCGCGTGTAATGCGGTCCTCGATGTAGTTGGTGTCACGGGTGAACTCGGCGCCGCCGGTCACATAAGCCCCGCGGGTGCTGTGCTCCGTGCTGTCATCCGTCGCTGTGGGAGTGCTCTCGGTTTCCTGGCTCATGGCTCTAGCGTATGCGCCGGCCCCACCATCTATGTGCCGCCAAGGAGGATCCGGGAGACTGGCAGCCAGGCGGCGAGCCAAGAGCCGGCCACGATGACGCTGAAGATCGCGATCCAGACAACGGACGGCACGGAGGTTGCGCGGTACAGCAGGTAGGCGTCGGAACTTCCCAGGCGGTCACGACGCCGGAGGTGGACGTGGGTCAGTTTGGCCAGGTCCCGGACCGCGGCTACGAGTAAGGCAACGCCGAAGATGACGGCCGCATGCGCGGCAACCGAGGCCGTTGCCAGGAACGTGAGTCCTCCGGCGCCGGCCATGGCGGCGATCGTGATGAGGAATCCCGCAAGGTTGCGGAGGAAAAGCAGTGAGACCGCAAGCAGCACCATGCTTACCGCCGTGGCCGCGGCACCCCACCCGGTAACTCCGCACCACACGAAAGCGGCGCCAACGAGGGCGGGAACCGGATAGCCCCAGAAACACGACCAGGCAGCGGCCAGGCGGCTCCGGCTGTAGGTGGTGGTTGTTCCCGAGTGGTCCAGCCGGAGCCGGATCCCGGACAGCCGTTGGCCTGAGGTCACAGCGGCAAAGGCGTGGCCCAGTTCGTGGACGGCCGTGGCAAGGAGTCCAAAGTAGCGCCAGGAACGGCGTGGAACGGACAACGCGGTTGCTGCTGCCAGGGACAGCAGCAACTCTAACCAGGTGACATTGGGCACGGCGGCCTGGGAGAAGGCGGCCGTAAAGGTGTTCCATACGCCCAAGGGGCTGTCCAACGCTGCCTCCTGGCTGCCGGGTCGTCGTCGTAAGTTCTTGACCGCACGTTACGCACTTTGTCTGGGCGAATGCTTAAAACCGGAAGGCACGCCTTTAGAGGCGTGCCTTCCGGATGGTGTTCGAGAGGTTCCGTGCGTTTCCGCCGGAACGTTGGCTTCTTAGCCTTCGCACTCGGTGCAGTAGCTGTGGCCGTCTTTCTGGCGCGCAATCTGGGAGCGGTGCCGCACCAGGAAGCAGGAGTAGCAGGTGAATTCGTCCTCTGCCTGCGGAATCACCTGGACTACGAGCTCCTCAGCGACGAATTCGCCGCCAGGGACGCCGGCGCCATCCAGCCCGTCAGCCTCGTCCAACTCCTGCACAACGCTGCGGGCGTCGGGAGCATTTGCTGACTGGAGCTGCTCAAGTGAGTTGTCCTGCGATTCCTTGACGTCGGAACGCAGTTCATCGTAATCGGTTGCCACTTTAGGTGCTTCTCTTTTCTTTGATTGGCTGTCGGGTATGAAACGTACAGCATCAGGCCCGTATTCCCCAACAGGAAGCGCCGCGGTCCTTGTGGGTTTAGGCGGCTTTGATGTGGATCTGCGCGGGGTCAGCTTCCGCGACAAGTCCTAAAATTGTGACTATGAGCACTGAGCTGGAAATCGCCTTGGTGTTGGGGTCCGCCCTCTTATGGATGGCGGTCACTCTGACCATCCTGTCCGCCATCGACCGTCCGGAACGCAAAGCCCGGCGGCAGGAGCGGCGCGAGATCCGGACAGCGAAACGTCGCGTCCACTACCGTCCGGCCGTGGCGGGTTCGCGTGTCCACCGTCATTCCCACCCCCGCAGGCTGCATCCGCACTAACTGCGACGGGCGACGACCGCCACCCGGTGACCAGCCCGGCGGCGAGCCTGCCCGGCGTGGGGGGGGCGCCGCCGTCGTCCGCCCTTTCTCGCCCGTGGGCCGTCGCTGGTCGTGGCAAAGTTGCCCGGATAGTCAAGTCTTGACGAGGTTCACCCGGACCGCCGACACTTTGCCGATGGGAGTTAGCGAAGAGTTGCGGGCCCTCAGCGAAGTGGTGGACCGGTTGGCGGTAAGGTTTCCCACCCTGCCCAGGGAGCAGATCGAGGACGTCGTGCAGCAGGAGCACAGCATGCTTGACACCGGAAGGGTGCGCGCCTTCATACCGGTCCTTGTCGAGCATGCGGCGAGGGACCGGCTTTCGCAGTAGTTCCCGGACAGGCATCGCCGCCGCCTGTCCCCGCAGGTCACGGCGCGACGTCGATAAGCACCTTTCCGATGACGCCCTGCTCAACGGCGTCATGGGCCGCCGCGGTCTCCTCGAGGGGGAAGCGGGACAGCGGGAGCCCGAAGTCTTCGCCGACCCGAAGCGCACCGGCTTCGAGCGCTTCGGAGACAGCAGCCACCGCGTTTTCCTTCTGCTCGTCGGTCACGGTGTAGGTGAGGATGAATTGCAGCCGGACGTTCTTGGTCATGCTTTCGCGGATGGGCACGGTCAGTGACTCGCCGGGGTTTGCCGCATAGACGGCCACCGTCCCGCCCGGCTTGAGCACCTCAAGGTCCACCTCGATGTTCGCCGGGGCGTTGACGTCCACGATGGTGTCCACACCGTCCGGGGAGGCCTCGCGAACAGCACTGACCACGTCATCCGTCCGGTAGTTGATGATTGTGCCGGCTCCCGCCCGCCGGGCCAGTTCCGCTTTATGATCCCCGCTGACGGTGGTGATGACGGTTGCCCCGGCCCATCGTGCCAGCTGGATGGCTGCGTGTCCCACGGCTCCCGCACCGCCGGTGACAAGGACGGACCGGCCGGCAAGGGCCCCGGGGGCGAGCCGGGACGGGCCGCCTTCCATCGAGGTAAGGGCGCGGTGGGCCGTCAGTGCGGGGATGCCGAGCGAGGCGCCGGCGTCGTAGGACTCTCCGACAGGGAGGGCCACGGCCTTCGCGGCCGGCACGGTGACGTACTCCTGTGCGGTTCCTTCGTTGCCACCCCATGCGACGTCCCAGAGCCATACCCGGTCCCCGACGCCCAACCCGTCCACTCCGGAACCCACGGCATCAATCACCCCTGCCCCGTCCTGGTTGGGAACCTTGGGCGCGTCAAGCCTCCTGCTCCCGCTGCCGGAGCGGGACTTCCAGTCTGTCGGGTTTACTCCGGACACCAGCAACCGGACCCGGACCTCGCCCTGGCCGGGGTCTGCCATTGGTTTGTCGCGGAGCTTCAGCACCGACGATGGGCCAGTCTCTTCGTACACGATGGCTTTCATGTCTTCTCCCAATCCGCCCTTGGCTGCAGTTACCGCTCCAACTTACCGCGGCCGCACAGTGCCCCGCGCAGCCGTCTCCAGCCAACGGTTGGCGGTTCCTGTGGAGCAAAACCCGGACCGGTCCGGCAGTTAGAACCGGCGTGTGCCGCGGAGGGGGCGTGGCCGGCCGTCCGGGTCCACCACAAGCCGGTACAGGGGATCCGCCCAGAGCCGGTGGAGCGGCGGCAGGGGCTCTATGGTGTGGCGCTGCACTTGTCCGGGAGGCCGGGGCGCGCGGCGCCCGTCGCGGTACCACTGTGCCAGCGCATCGGCAGTGCTGTTCCACAGGTCCAGGCCGGCCATTCCGGCAAGGAGCCGTAAGTTTTCGGGGTCCAGCCCCAGGTGCTCGGCCCACAGCTGGATTCGGAGGTCCCTTGCCAGCGGCCCGGGAGCGGCAGGTTGGTTGGCTTCTTCTGCGCGGCTGCCGCTTCCGGAGGTATCGACGACGGCGCACGTGAGCTCGCTGTCAGTGGTCCAGGACCGCCGGTTGAAGTTGTCCGATCCGCAGGTGAACCAGGTGTCGTCGATGATGCAGATCTTGGCGTGGACATAAATGGGGATGCCGTCGCTGTTCTCCAAGTCGAACACGCCGACCCGGTCCGGCGCGGCCCGCCGGAGCATGGTGATGGCACGCAGTTGGCCCAGCCGCCTGGGTGGCCCGCCCAGGCGGCCATCAGAGTCCGGGTAGCGGGGGACGACGATGATCACCTGCAGCCCGGGATTGCGCTCCAACGCCGATGCGATGCCGGCCGCTACCTCCCTGGACCACAGGTACTGGTCCTCGATGTAGATGAGGGAACGGGCCAGGGAGAAGGCCTTCGCGTAGGCCCGGGCTATGCTGCGCTCACCGTCGGGAGCAAACGGGAAGGGCGGGTGTTTCCGGCCATAGGTACGCAGCAGCTGTACCGCATGCGGGCCCGCCGGCGGCGGGGGAGGGGCGGCGGCCGGGAGTGGCTTGGGATGCCGGGGCATCCGTGCCAGGCGCTGCAGCAGCATACGGTATGGGGTGTGTCGGTCGAGCGGGTGGGGATCGTTCCAGCGTTCAGCGAAGACCGCCAGGACATCAGCCACCACTGGGCCGCGCAGCTCCAAAGCTGCATCGTGCCAAGGGGGACGCCCACCGTATGCGGGATCCATTTTTACCGCTTGGGGGTCACCACTGTGGCGGGCGTCGTCCCGGCGGCTGTGTGACAGGTCAAGTCCGCCAACGAAGGCAACGTCCTTGGAAGGGTCGTCGCGACGGCGGATGACCACCAGTTTTTGGTGATGGGAACCAAAAAGACGCACGCGCTGGTCCAGCAGCGCTTCACCGCCGGCATCGTTGATTTGCCGGCTGAGGAGTTCGTTGGAGCGCCCGCTGATGGGTGCCGATATCCGTTCCCCATGGGACCGCCACACAAGTCCACGGACTTCGACCCCGGACCGGGCCAGGCCCGCCAGCACCGCGCCAATCGTTGGCCCGTCAGCGGACAATCGTTCGTCTGCGTCCCCGCGCCAGTCCGTGAACCACACCCGGTCGCCGGCCTGGAGCGCCTCCAGTTCGTCGTGCAAGCGGGAGAAGTAGGATGCTCCGTGGATCAAGGGCCGCACCAGGTTTCCCTCTGACCACGACCCCGAACCATCGTTCCCTGCCTGAACAACACTGGCGGGATTTCCCCGCTCGATCCTGCTCAAAAACCACGTGCGGGCAATGTTGTCCAAAGGGCGCTCCTTATCGGGGCCGTGGGGCAGGCCGCTTCGTTCCCAAACTAGCCTACGGACGCTGCCCGCCGGGGTATCCCGGGGAGCATCGTTTGCCCCGGTGATTCAGGGGAACTTGGGATAATTGTTACCCCTGTGCAGGTTGTTTTCCACAACATCGACAGTACGATGAGCACGTTCCAGTCACTTCTGACATCTGGGGGAAACCTTGAGCTATCCGCAATACCCGTCTCAGCAGCCCTATCCGCCGCAACAGTACCCGTCCCAGCAGTCGTGGCCCGGCGGGGAGCCCCCGCTTTGGGCCCCTTACTATGGCGCGCCGTTCCAGGCGGCAGCCAAGCGGTTCTTCAAGAAGTACGCGTCTTTCTCCGGCCGGGCCAGCAGGAGCGAATACTGGTGGTGGACGCTCGTCGCCGTGATCGTCGGCATCGTCCTGAACATCATTGTCGGCTCCGGGATGGTGACGTCCACCTCCGCTTACAGCAGCGCTCCGCAGCTGGGTCCGGGTGCCGTCGTTGGCCTGATCCTGGGCATCATCTGGGGCCTGGCCACCATCGTCCCCTCGCTGGCACTAACGGTGCGCCGCCTGCACGACAGCAACAAGAGCGGACTGCTGATCCTGCTGGCGCTGATCCCATTCGCCGGAGCGATCATCCTGTTGGTCTTCACCCTCATGGGTCCGGATCCGGCCGGACAGCGGTTCGACCAGCCCGTCCAATAACTTGGCCACCGGCCGGCCCTGCAGGTAAGGGGTAAAAGAAGAGGGGAAGACCGGCGCGGTCTTCCCCTCTTCCATGTCTTGAGTCGGTCGCATCCCCCGGGGTTTGGGAAGTCCGCTGAACACGCTGAGGGAATACTGCATGCCACGGTTAACGCGGGTGGTTTTTCAAGAAGGCACGCACGTCGTCCGGGAGCCGCTTCCCGGCGTCGTCTTCGCTGAGCCACCAGTCGCCGTCCAGGGCGTGCCGGCCCTGGTCGTCGTAAAGCATGTGCTCCATCGAATCCACCCAGCTTGCGTCACGGTCGTCAGGCTGCAACCTCAAGGGCGGGGAGGAGACGTATACGAGCCGGGCCACGTTGCCCATGCCGTGAGCGGCGATCCCTACCGCGTCGCAGCCATAGGACCAGCCGACTACGACGGTGGGCGCAGGGCTTGCAGCAATGGCAGCGCGGACCTCCTCGGCATCTTCCAACAGTCCGGCGCCGGGTACTCGATGCGAGGGGAGATCAGCGGCTTTCACTTGCGCCTTGGATCTTTCGCGGAGTGCGCGCTGGACCCACGCCCAGTCTTCGGGGACACCCCACATGCCGTGAACGAGAACAACGCCTTGGGGTACGAGGCCCCGATCATTTTCCATTAGCTGATTCCAACCCGAATCGGGAGGGCGCCGGGGGGCAGAAGATTCATGGTCACTATTCCTCCCGCAGCCCTGAGGGTTCTTGCGGACCTAGATTAGGCGCGCGCGGAGCTCCCGGTCGAGACACGGAAGCCCCCTTCATTCCCCCTCTTTTTGAGGGCGCGCCGGTGGGGGATTTCTGCTTCCGTCATCATGCCCGCGTCCTGCTGCAGGCCTGCTGCCGGACCTCAGGGGTTTCTCTGGCCGGCGTTTGACCCGGGCATGGCAAAGGGTGCACCCCGTTCGCTGGGCGCACCCTTCTTGCTCTCTCCCATTACCCAAAGCCGATCCCCTTCGGCTTTTCTAATAATAAGTAGGCTGATAGTTAATTTGTCAAGACTTTGTTTCACTGCACATCTCGCGACGGTGATGGCTCGCAGGCCCGGGCGCGAGCAGCGCACCCAGGGGTTGCGGGGCGACGGACTCACAAAGTCACTCTTCTTTGCCAATAGCGCCGAAGGACGCCCGCCGGTTCGGCGCGGCACCAGAGGCAGCAAGGTCCCGGCCCCCGGGAAGGGAACCTTGTTTAGGGCAGGCGTAAGCCCTGGCGCGATCGTTGGGGCTGGATGGGGAAGCATCCTTTGGGACGTTTGTCATACAAACGAACCTAGGTTGCCTAACTTAATTTCACGTGACGATATTGGTTATTTCAGGCAACCATCAGGCGCCTGGCTTATCGTGCCTGCTGCCGCAGGTGACCGTGTAGATCACACTGATGGTGGAGACAAAAAAGCCCCGGAAAATCAGCGATTTTCCGGGGCTTGCCATTGTGCGCGGAGGGGGACTTAAACCCCCTCCGCGTGTCGTTTCTAGGAAAACCCTTGTGCTGCGGGCTTTTTGGTACGAATCGTCCCGCCCAGGGGACTCAAATTTCAGTTGTTCAACCACGCCAACCACGCCAAGGATCCACCGATACAGGGTCTGACGCATTGGCTCAGGTGTGGGTCCGTTCCTGGTGGACCGCCGTCACCTCCTCTCGTGAATAGGAGTACGAGAACACATCTTTTTCTCCGAAGGAGCAACAGAACGGCCGCAATCGGCATGGACCAACTTTTCACGCCAGAAGAAATCGCCGAGCAATTCGGCGTGTCCCCTGCGAATGGTGCGGGAAATGTACTGAACCAACACTTGGCCGCACTTGCGGCTGAACAAGCGCACGGTCCGCTTCACCGAGAGTCACTACGATCAGATCATCGCAATGGGCGAATGTCGGGCAATTACAGAAGTCCAAAAGACTGCCTCGGCTCGGAAGGCGTCCGAGTTGACCGAACTGCTGGGACGAAGACGGTCAGCGTGAGAGCAGCCGCGCTCCTTGAGCGCCGTCGACCCCTTGGGAGCCTATGCAGCCAACCACTTCTTCGAGGCCTCCGCGGACCACCGGCGCTGCGGCATCGGCCGGCAGGGGCCATCGAGCTGCTTGAGGAGCGATCCACGAGCACACCCTTCGTGGCGCATTCGGAAGGCGCGGACGAGTTCTGGGGATCCCTGGGCTGGGCGCGGTTCGAGCACCGGACTGAGCGGAAGCACTTCGGCCGCATGTTCGTCGGCCAGGCCCAGGCTCCGATAGCCTGAGGGACCAATCGTCTTTGGGGGACCGATGAAACGCCTTGCCGTATTGCTTGCCGTGCCGCTTCTGCTGACCGGCTGCGCACCTTCCAGCGAGCCCACGCCGGCTGTGTCCAGCAATCCGCCGGCCGGAGCCAAGATCTACTCGAAGCTGGACGACGCTGGGATCGAGCAGATCAAATCCTCGAAGACGGCCCTGCTGGACATGACCTCCGGCAACCTGCGGAAGTCCGACGTTGGCCTCCAGGACGGAACCGGCCACGCACCCGATGTCCACACGTCGGGGCTGATGGACCTGTTCATCGAGGCCCCATACGGCGTGATCGCCGCTCACACCGACCGGCTGCGGCTGAACGGAATGAACAACCGGGCGGACTTCAGCGAGATCACCTACTTCCTGACCGCCACGTCGCGGGAAGACCTGGCGACGCTGATCCGGGATGGCGTGGGCCGCTACGGTATCGACAGCACATCCGCTGAGGACTGGATCGAATCGGTCTCCGCGAAGCCGGACCAGATGAGCGACTTCGCTATTACCCCGGGCACCTCGACCGGCCTGCAGGTGACCTACGACCTCCGCTACGACGGCACCAAGGACACCCAAGTCATCATCGTGCACGTCAACCCGCTGCCGACCACCGGACGCTCATCGTGAACGCGGCGCAATCCCGGTAGATTGCTCCCAGCAGCGCGCAAATCGCAAGCCATGGACATTGGCGATCGTCTTCGTGGAGAGGCCCCTATCCTGCATCTCCTTTAGCCACAGAACGATGTCTCGTAACTCGGAGGCGAAGTCCATGACGCCGAGGCTGTCGGCGATGTGGTATCTCTAATTGCCTTTGTAGCGCCGTAGTGTGTACCCGCTGGCTGACGTCAGGAGGTCGAGTGGTCCTCGATCATTCTCGTGACGGTGCACACCTCGGCAAAATGTCCGTCGTACCCCCGAGAGCCGCGTCCACGTCGCAGCCGTGAGCGTTGAGCACGGTGAGCAGCAATTGGGCGTACTCCAAAGATTCCATCTTTTGGGTCATTCGACTCCTGGAGCCGGGTCGATCCATCTGCAGTAGTCCGTAACGGAACCATTCTTGCGTTTCCGCTTCTCAATGCAAGCCATCGATTACTTTGCGGCCAACCCCCTGACAGGAGTGGCACATTCACACCGACGTGGGCGAAAACACATATCGCGTGGTTGGAGACACAAAAAAGCCCCGGAAAATCAGCGATTTTCCGGGGCTTCCCATTGTGCGCGGAGGGGGACTTGAACCCCCACCCCCTTTCGAGGACTAGCACCTCAAGCTAGCGCGTCTGCCATTCCGCCACCCGCGCAGGTGGTATTTCGGGAAGCGACCCCGCCTTTCAGCGTTTCGCGCCTCTCCGAAGCAGCGAGAAAAACTCTAACACGACTTTTCGTAGAACAACGAATCGGGGCAAGTGGGTAGGCTGAGCACAGCGATTCAGCTCGTGCCACCCAGTCATTCCCTACCAAGGAGGTACCTATGCCTGACGTCCTGCCCGAGGATGAAGTTGTCCGGATCTGCCAGGAACTCATCCGGATCGACACCTCCAACTACGGTGACGGTTCAGGGCCGGGGGAGCGGGCGGCAGCGGAGTACACCGCGGGCCTGATCGAAGAGGTGGGGCTTGAGGCCGAGATTTTCGAATCCGCCCCCGGGCGCGCCAGTGTGGTCACCCGCATGGCGGGGGAGGACCCGTCGGCAAGTGCCCTCGTGGTGCACGGCCACCTGGACGTCGTACCCGCACTGCGTGACCAGTGGTCGGTAGACCCGTTCGGCGCGGAGCTGAAGGACGGCCTCATCTGGGGCCGCGGCGCCGTCGACATGAAAGACATGGATGCCATGATCCTGTCCGTCATGCGCAGCTTCGCCCGGGACGGCAGGAAGCCCAAGCGCGACATTATCTTCGCGTTCTTCGCGGATGAGGAAGCCGGCGGCGTTTACGGTGCCCGCTACGCCGTGGACAACCGTCCCGAACTGTTCGAAGGCGCCACGGAGGCGATTTCGGAGGTTGGTGGCTTCTCCGCCACCATCGGCGGCCAGCGCACCTACCTGCTGCAGACCGCCGAGAAGGGCATCTCGTGGCTTCGACTGGTGGCACATGGCAGGGCCGGCCACGGCTCGCAGATCAACACGGACAACGCGATCACGCGCCTGGCCGCGGCTGTCACGCGCATCGGTGAGTACAAATGGCCCATCGAACTCACCCCCACCACCCGCCAGTTCCTTGACGGGGTGACCGAACTCACTGGCGTGGAGTTCGACGCCGACAATCCGGACCTCCTGCTGGACCAGCTTGGTACCGTGGCCAGGTTCGTGGGCGCCACCCTGCAGAACACCACCAACCCCACCCTCCTGAAGGGCGGCTACAAGCACAACGTCATCCCGGAGTCGGCTGAAGCCCTGGTTGACTGCCGCACGCTGCCAGGCCAGGAACAGCAGGTCCTCGAGATCGTCCGCGAGCTCGCAGGCACCGGCGTTGACGTCAGCTACGTCCACAACGACGTCTCGCTGGAAGTTCCCTTTGCCGGCAACCTGGTCGATTCGATGATCGACGCCCTGCACAAGGAGGACCCTGGCGCCAAGGTGCTGCCTTACACACTCTCCGGCGGTACGGACAACAAGTCGCTCAGCCGGCTGGGCATCACCGGCTACGGCTTCGCCCCGCTGATGCTGCCGGACGAACTCGACTTCACCGGAATGTTCCACGGCGTGGATGAGCGGGTCCCGGCGGACTCCCTCAAGTTTGGCGCACGCGTGCTGAACACCCTGCTCACCAACTACTGAGAGGTGCCGGCCGTGACTCCGGAGGAACTGCTGCCCGATGAACTCCTGGAACGCATCCGGGGCCGTGCTGCCGCCTACGACCGCGACAACGCTTTCTTCCACGAGGACCTGCAGGAGTTGGCTGCGGCAGGATACCTGAAGCTCTTCGTGCCGGCGTCCGACGGCGGCGCGGGACTTGGGCTCCAAGCGGCGGCGCAGTGCCAGCGCAGGCTGGCAACGGCTGCCCCGGCCACCGCACTGGCTGTCAATATGCACCTGGTCTGGACCGGCGTCGCGCATGTCCTGGCCGCCCGGGGCGATGACTCACTGGCCTTCGTCCTGAAGGAAGCCGCGCAGGGAGAAGTCTTCGCGTTCGGCAACTCCGAGGCGGGCAACGACTCCGTCCTGTTTGACTCACGGACCACCGCGACGCCGGCCCCGGACGGCGGGTACACCTTCGCCGGCACCAAAATCTTCACGAGCCTGTCACCTGCCTGGACCCGGCTCGGAATCTTCGGCAAGGACCCGGCCGCCAGGGACGGGGCCGGGGAACTGGTCCACGGATTCATCACCCGGGAAACGCCCGGCTACAAGATCCTGGACGACTGGGACACCCTGGGCATGCGCGCCAGCCAGTCCGCCACCACGGTACTGGACGGGGCCGCCGTCCCCGCGGACCGGATCTTCCGGAAGCTCCCCGTGGGACCCAACGCCGACCCCCTGATCTTCGCCATCTTCGCCTGTTTCGAAACGCTGCTCGCCGCCGTCTATACGGGGCTGGGCGAGCGTGCCCTGGCGGTGGGCGTGGAGACGGCCAAGCGGCGCACCTCGTTCAAAAACGGCGGCCGCAGCTACGCCCAGGACCCGGACATTCGGTGGAAGGTGGCAGAAGCCGCCATGGCCATGGACAACCTGTATCCCCAACTTGAAGCGGTGACTGCGGACGTCGATGCCTTGGCCGATCACCGGTCCCAATGGTTCCCCAAGCTGGTGGGCCTGAAGGTGAATGCGACTGAAACCGCCCGGCGGGTGGTGGACCTGGCCATCCGGGTCAGCGGCGGATCCAGCTACTTCAGGGTCTCCGAACTGGAACGGCTGTACCGGGACGTGCTTGCCGGCATGTTCCACCCTTCCGACGACGAGTCAGCCCACAACACCGTCGCCAACGCCTGGCTCGGCCCCCTGGAGGACTAGACAGTCCTTTGGACCTGCATCACCCGGCGGCGCAGCCAAAAGCGCCTGCCGCCGCCCACGTAGAGCTTGCTGCGTTCCAATTCCCACTTGCCGTACTCGGAGTGTTCCACCAGGCGGCGCCGCGCCTCCGGCAGGGAATCGTCAGGGCTGACGGTCACTACGAGGTACTCGTACTGACGCAAATAATCCCGCTCCCGCTGGACCGAGCTGGTGAGAAATTGTTCCTTCATTTGCTCTCCATTTTCGTCCTTTTCCGGCTAACGTGAAGTCATGAGCATCGATCCGCGTGTCGCGCTTTCGTCCCTGACCACCGCTTTGGAAGAACACCTTATAGCAGCATCGAACCGGCGCGGGGACGGTGACCCCTCGGTGGAGGCAGCCTTTTTTGCAGTTGCAGATGCTTTCGAAGTTTATGAAGACGCCCTCTACGAGGCCTACAACGAAGTGACACCGTTGCAGGTGTTCGACGATGAAGACGATGAGGATGAGGCCGACGTGGACGACGACGAAGACCTGGAGATCGTCGACGAATAGCGCCGAGGTAAACCAGTCCGGCCGGAGGCGGCCCGCGGTGGGGCGCTAGGCGGAGACGTCTTCCAACGCCCTGGCGATCTGGGGCGGCAACGGTGAAAGCTGGGCGTCCAGGATTTCCTTCAACTGCACGTTCGTGCGGGCCCCGACGACGACGGTGGCGACGCCGTGCTGCGACAGCAGCCAGGACAACGAGACGTCCTGGGGCGTGCGTCCCAACCCTTTGGCTGCCATGCAGACCGCGTCTACAATCCGGGACGGCTTCTCCGCCAGGTACGGCTCCACGTAATCGGCCTCGCCCGCAGAGGCGCCCCGGGAACCCGCCGGAATGCTGCCGCGGTACTTACCCGTGAGCACACCCCTGCCCAGTGGACCCCAGGCCATCAACCCCAACCCGGCGTCTTCCAATGCAGGCATCAGTTCGAATTCCGCGGTCCGGTTCAGGAACGAGTACTCGGCCTGCGCGGCCACGAGCGGAACGGTGCTGATGGCCGCAGCCTTAGCCGCCTGCCAGCCGTTGAAATTGGAGATTCCGGCGTAGCGGGCCCGCCCTGACCGGACGGCGAACTCCAGCGCGGCAAGCGTCTCCTCGAGGGGAACGTTTCCGTCCCACGCCTCGGCAAACCAAAGGTCCACGTAATCGGTGCCCAACCGGGCCAGGCTGGCGTCCAGTCCGGTGAGCATCGCATTGCGTGAGGTGTCCACGGCACGGCGACCATCCGGCGTCGTCATCCCCGCTTTGGTGGAGATGGAAATCTCCGTGCGGGACACAACGTCGCCCAGGAGCGATCCCAGGACGGCTTCTGAGCCTCCGCCGGCGTACGACGCCGAGGTGTCCACGTGCCGGCCGCCGGCATTAAGGAAGGTGCGCAGCAACTCGGAGGCGTCCTGCTCGTCAGTTTCCCCACCCCAGGACCGGGTGCCCAAGGAGAGGGCTGAAACTCGCAATCCACTGTTGCCGACGTAACGCTGCTGCATAGCAGCAAGCTTACGGGCAGAAGCATCGCCGCCATGCCGTAGGGTCTTAGCGTGAACTGGTTTGAAGCGGCCCTGCTGGGCCTAGTGCAGGGACTGACCGAATTTCTACCGATTTCATCGAGCGCACACCTGAGGATTGTGGGGGAGTTCCTTCCCAACGCGCAGGATCCGGGTGCCGCGTTCACGGCTATCACGCAGCTGGGCACGGAAACAGCGGTGCTGATCTACTTCTGGCGTGACATTGTCCGCATCGTCAAAGCCTGGGCAGGCTCCCTGGCCGGCAAAGTGTCGCGGCAGGATCCCGACGCCCGGATGGGCTGGCTGGTGATCCTGGGCAGCCTGCCCATCGTCGTCCTGGGGCTGCTCTTCCAGGACCAGATCGAATCGGTGCTCCGCAGCATGTGGATCGTTGCCACCATGCTGATCATTTTTGGCCTCATCCTCGCCGTAGCGGACGCGATCGGTGCCCAGAAGCGGGACCTGACCCACCTGACCTACAAGCACGGAATCCTGTACGGCCTGGCTCAGGCCATGGCCCTGATTCCGGGCGTATCCCGCTCCGGTGGAACCATCACCGCGGGGCTCCTGATGGGCTATACCCGTGAGGCTGCTGCCCGCTATTCCTTCCTGCTCGCCATCCCCGCCGTGTTTGGCAGCGGGCTCTACCAGCTCTACAAAGTGGTCACCAAAGAAGGCATCACCGGACCGTTCGGGCTGCCGGAGACCGCGCTGGCCACAGTAATCGCCCTGGTAGTGGGCTATGTGATCATCGGCTGGTTCCTGAAGTTCGTCTCCACGCGCAGCTACCGTCTCTTCGTCTGGTACCGGATTTTCCTGGGCCTGGCGCTGTACCTCCTGCTCGGTTTCGGCGTCATCAGCGCCTAGGACTAGGCTTTACCTGTGAAATCCTGGACTTCCCGCCCCGTTCCTGCCCTGCCCGGAAACATGGCCGCCCTGCGGCTGTTCGATACCGCGGCAGGCCGTGAGGTGGCCCTTGAACCGGAGGCCAGGCCCTCCATGTACGTCTGCGGCATCACTCCCTACGACGCCACCCACATGGGCCACGCGGCCAGCTACGTCGCTTTCGACCTGCTGAACCGGGCCTGGCGTGACGCCGGCAGCGAGGTCTCCTACGTCCAGAACGTCACCGACGTGGACGACCCCCTGCTCGAACGTGCCACCGCCACGGGCGTTGATTGGCGCGACCTCGCCGCACAGCAGGTGCAACTCTTCCAGACTGACATGGAAGCCCTGAACGTCCTTGCGCCGGACCACTATGTGGGCGCTGTCGAATCGATCGGCCTGATCGTCCCCGAAGTGGAACGGCTGGTCACCATGGGGCTGGCGTACCAGGTGGCAGGCGCCAACGGCGAGCCTGACGGGGATGTCTATTACGACGTCGAAGCCGCCGGCAAGCAGTCAACGGCACCTGATGCCTGGGCCTTGGGGTCCATTTCCCACCTCGGCGAAAGCGCCATGCTGGAGCTTTTCGCCGAACGTGGCGGCGACCCCGGCCGCGCCGGCAAGCGGCAAGCCTTGGATCCGTTGCTGTGGCGGGTGGCACGGGAAGGCGAACCGAGCTGGCCCGGTGGAAGCCTTGGCGCGGGCCGGCCGGGCTGGCACATCGAATGCACGGTCATTGCACAGAAGTACCTGCCGGCACCGTTCACCGTGCAGGGCGGCGGCTCCGACTTGGTCTTCCCGCACCACGAGATGGGTGCCGGCCATGCATACTCCTTGGCTGGAGTCCCGCTGGCGAAGCACTACGCCCACGCCGGAATGGTGGGGCTGGACGGCGAGAAGATGAGCAAGTCCAAGGGCAACCTGGTACTTGTGTCCAAGCTCCGCGCCGCAGGGGAGGACCCGTCCGCCATCCGGCTGGCCATCCTGTCCCACCGCTACCGTTCGGACTGGTCCTGGACGGACGAAGGCTTCGCCGCAGCCAAGGCAGACCTTGCGGCGTGGCGCAGAGCCCTGCAGCATGCCCCCGCGGGTTCGGGATCCGCGCTTCTGGCCGAGATGCGCGAAGCGCTGGCAGCAGACCTCAACGCGCCGGCAGCGGTTGCCGCAGTTTCCCGGTGGGCACGGTCAGCGAACGACGCCGGAGCTGCCGCCAGCGCCGCGGACGCCGCCTTAGTAAAGGACGCGGTGGACGCGCTCCTGGGCGTCCAGCTGTAAAGAGTCCGCTTCGATTGGCACAAAAGAGGGCCTGGCCCGGATAAATCCGGGCCAGGCCCTCTTCGCATCCGCCAGCTTTCAGCCCCGGTCCTGGCCCCGCCGTTTTAGGTACCGTTCGAATTCCCGGGCAATGGACTCGCCGCTCGCTTCGGGCAGATCTGCCGTGTCCTTGGCTTCCTCCAGCTGGCGCACGTACGCGGCGATCTCCGGGTCTTCAGTGGCCAGTTCGTCCACCCCGCGCTCCCACGCGTCGGCCTCCTCGGCCAGTTCATGGGTATCCAACGGGACCTGAAGGAGTTCCTCGATCCGGTGCAGGAGGGCGAGCTGGGCCTTGGGCGAGGGCGCCTGGGCCACGTAATGCGGCACGGCAGCCCACAAGGAGACGGTGGGAATGCCGGCCAGCAGGGACACCTCGGACAGCACGCCGACAATGCCCACGGGCCCCTCGTACTGGGAAGCCTCCAGGTTCATCCGTTCCCGGAGCGGGGCGTCGTCGGAGGATGTGCTCACTGGAATCGGGCGGCTGTGCGGGACATCAGCCAGCAGTGCGCCCACCAGGACCACGTAATCCACGTGCAACGCTTCCGCATGTACCAGCAGCTCCGCGGTGTAGGCGCGCCATTTATAGGACGGCTCGGTACCCTGAACGAAGATCACATCCACGTTGGAGTTGGGCGCACTGGCCTTGTAGATCCGGGTGGACGGCCACTTGATCTTGCGTTCGCCCGCGGCGTTCCTGCGGACTGTGGGCCGCGTGAACTGGAAATCGTAGTACTCGTCAGCATCGATGGATGCGACCTTCTTGCCGCCCCACAATTTGTTCAGGTAGCGCAACGAATCGCTGGCCGCTTCTCCGGCGTCGTTCCACCCTTCAAAGGCGGCAAGCATGACCGTTACGCGCTGTCCGTCTGCCACTGGCTGGAGGAACCGTTCCCGCTCGGGTCCGGCATCCTCCCCGGCCGTGTCTCCTTCGAAGCTATTCATTTCTTCACCCTACGTCCAAGGTGCTTGGTCATGCATGGATTGAAGCGCCGCGAATCCGCGTAAACCCGTCCTTGTAGCACCCCTGCCACGTCATATTCGCCAAGGGCGTAGCCCACAGCCTCCGCCCAGCCATGCCCCGTAGACTGGCTGTATGTCAATACCTGCCGCCAGTTCACCGCTCAAAGCTGTCCTGTGGGATATGGACGGGACCATCGTGGATACCGAGCCGTACTGGATCGCAGCCGAGCGCGCACTTGTGGAGGCCCACGGGGGCACCTGGAGCCACCAGCAGGCAATGCAGTTGGTGGGGCAGTCACTGACTTTTTCTGCCGGGTTACTGCAGCAGGCGGGCGTGGAGCTGGAAATTCGCGAGATCATCGACGTCCTCACGGCCCAGGTCATCAGCAGCGTGCAGCAGCAGGTGCCGTGGCGGCCCGGTGCCCGTGAGCTCCTGGAAGAGCTCCACCAGGCCGGGGTCCGTTGCGCTTTGGTCACCATGTCCGAGGGCCCGCTGGCCCGGGAAGTGGTGGCAAACCTTCCCAGGCCGTACTTCGAAATCCTGGTGACCGGTGACACCGTCACCCAGGGCAAGCCGCACCCGGAGGCGTACCTGACGGCCGTGGAGTTGTTGCAGGAAAATGACCCCGAGCTCGGCATCCACCACTGCGTGGCGTTGGAAGACTCCGTTCCGGGCGTAGCTGCCGCGGTTGCCTCCGGGGTGGCAACTGTGGCTGTACCGCACATTGTTCCCCTGCCCGACCATGAGAGCTACGAACTGTGGGATTCCCTGGCCGGCCGTTCCCTCGTAGAGCTGGAAGCCCTGCTGGTGGGCGCGGGCTCCGCACACCATGCGGAGCCCGCAGTAGGTGATCCCCGTGGCTGAACACAGCACGAAAACCGGTGCCGGCGAGAAGGCCACCGGCCGCCGCGAAGGGATCCCGCTGGGACGGATCGCCGGCGTCCCTGTAGTGCTGGCCTACTCGTGGTTCGTCATCGCAGCGTTCACGGTGATCGTCTACGGGCCGGTCCTGGCACGGAACAACCCCGCGCTGGGCGCCAGCGCCTACGTCGTCGCTTTCGCCTACGCCGTCCTCCTGCTGATCTCGGTGCTGGTGCATGAACTGGCCCACGCCCTCACCGCGAAAATCTACGGCTGGCCCACCGAAAAAATCGTCCTGAACCTCTGGGGTGGGCACACCCAGTTCGAGAGCTTCACAGCTTCGCCCGGCCGCTCCGTGCTGGTGGCCCTTGCCGGACCGGCGGCGAACTTCGTCCTGGCCGGCGGCGCGTGGCTGGTGCTTGGCACCAACAGCCTGGGAAGTGTCGCCGAAATCCTGACCAACATCTTTGTGTGGGCCAACTTCCTCATCGGCGTCTTCAACATCCTTCCGGGCCTACCGCTGGACGGGGGCAGGATGGTTGAATCCATCGTCTGGAAGGCCACCGGAAGCCAGGCGAAGGGAACGGTCGCCGCCGGCTGGGGCGGCCGGATTATCGTCGTCGCCATCGCATACTGGTTCCTGGTCCGCCCCTTCCTCGCCGGGGACCGCCCGGACTTCAGCTTCCTTATGATCACCATCCTTGTGGGCGGTTTCCTGTGGATGGGCGCATCGGCTTCCATCCAGCAGGGCACACTGCGCGGCAGGCTTCCACTGGTCAGTGCTGCAGCATTGTCGATCCCCGCCGCCGGTCTGCCCGCCACCGCCTCCGCCGGTGATGCGCTGCGCCTCTCCGAAGGAGGGGCAAAGGCAGTGGTGGTCTGTGGACCGGACGGACGGCCGCAAGGTGTGGTGGACCCGGATGCACTCCAGTCCGTCCCCGCTGCCGCTGCGGATTCGACGCCAGTCCAGGCCGTCTCTTTCCCGCTGGCCAGCGGGGCCTACATCCCCGAATGGTCCAAGGGCCAGGAGCTTGTGCAATTCCTGTCAAAGGTTGACGGCCGCCATTACGCCGTGGTGGACCACAACGGCCAGGTCACCGGACTGCTGACGCAGGAAGCCGTCCTCGCCACCATCACCGGAAAGCGTCCGCGGAACAATAGCGACCCTCAAGGCCAGAACCGGTAGAGTTACCTGCCGGTCATGCATTGCCGCCGCAGACGCCGGCTGGCGCCCCCGAGGGGCCAGTGGCGCGGCACCACCAGGTTTACAGGAGCGAGGAAAAAATCATGAGCAGCGAAACTGCCGTCAACGACGCCAAGGGTGCAGCGCAATCCGGTGTTGCCGCCAGCGGCTCGCAGCCGGTGGGCGCAGCCCGTCGCCGCGGCCCTTTCCGTGAGGGGGAACGCGTCCAGCTGACCGACGAACGCGGCCGCATGAACACCATCACCCTTGAGCGTGGCGGTGCCTTCCACACCCACCGTGGCTTCCTCAACCATGACGAGATCATCGGCCAGGTGGACGGCTCCGTCGTGGTAAACAACGTGGGCCAGCAGTACCAGACACTGCGGCCGCTGCTCTCCGACTTCGTCCTCTCCATGCCGCGTGGCGCCGCCGTCGTCTATCCCAAGGACGCCGGCCAGATCGTCACCATGGCGGACATCTTCCCGGGCGCCCGCGTGGTGGAAGCCGGCGTCGGCTCCGGAGCCCTGTCCATCTCGCTGCTGCGTGCTGTTGGCGACAATGGCTACCTTCACTCCTTCGAGCGCCGCGAGGAGTTCGCGGACATCGCGCGCGGCAACGTGGAAACGATTTTCGGCGGCCCGCACCCCGCCTGGCAAATATCCCTCGGCGACTTCCAGGAGGAAGTGGTCCGGGCCGAGGAGCCCGGCTCCGTTGACCGTGTGGTCCTGGACATGCTCGCGCCCTGGGAATGCCTCGACGCCGTCGCCACCGTGCTGGCGCCCGGCGGCGTGTGGATCAACTACGTTGCCACGGTCACCCAGCTGTCCCGCACCGCTGAAGCGATCCGGGCCGACGGCCGCTTCACCGAGCCGGACGCCTGGGAGTCGATGGTCCGCGGCTGGCACCTCGAAGGGCTCGCCGTCCGCCCCGACCACCGCATGGTGGCCCACACCGGGTTCCTCCTGGTCGCCCGCCGGCTGGCCGACGGGGTCACCGGAATCTCTGTGAAGCGCCGTCCGTCGAAGACCGAATTCAACGAAGAGGACGTCAACGCCTGGACACCCGGGGCAGTAGGGGAGCGTGCGGTCTCAGACAAGAAACTCCGCCGCGCCGCCCGGGACGCCATCGCCGGCACGAACGTCGTGGACACTCCCGAGGTTACGAACTAGTCCAGATTTCGAGAGTCTCCATCCCTACCCGGCATCTTGGGACTAATGTCTTAAGAGAAGCGCAGGAAGGGGCTGATACATCATGGAGACTCCAAACCAGGACTCCGGACGTACACCGGCAGAGCAGTCTGCCGCCAACGACCTCTCGGTTGCTGACCGCCAGGTCAACATACTTCGGGACAAGCTCAGGCACATTGACCGCCAGCTCGCAGCAGCAACGCAGAACAACACCAAGCTGGTAACCATGCTTGAAACCGCGAAAGCGGAAATCCTGCGGCTCAAGAACGCCCTGGACCAGGAGGGGCAGCCGCCGTACAGCTTCGGCACCATCCTCCAGATCAATCCCAAACGGCAGCCCGCCCCGGGCAGCAGCGGACAGGCTGCCACCGAGGAATCGGTGGACATCTTCAACGCCGGGCGCAAGATGAGGGTGGGCATCAGCCCGCTGGTCAACATCAACCAGTTGGCCGTGGGGCAGGAGGTGCTGCTCAATGAGGCACTCCTGATCGTCGCCGGGCTCGGCTACGAGCGCGCCGGCGAACTGGCCACGCTGAAGGAAATGCTGGGACGCGACCGCGCCCTGGTGGTGGGCCGGGCGGACGAAGAACGCGTTGTCCGCCTCTCCGGTGCCCTGCTGGCCGAAAAGCTGCGGGTCGGTGACGCCCTTTCCATCGATTCACGCACCGGATACGCGCTGGAGAAAGTTCCACGGTCCGAGGTGGAAAACCTGGTCCTTGAGGAAGTCCCGGACATTACCTATGAGGACATTGGCGGCCTCGGACCCCAGATCGAACAGATCCGCGACGCCGTCGAACTGCCGTTCCTGCATCCGGACCTCTACCGGGAGCACGGACTCAAGGCGCCCAAGGGCATCCTGCTCTACGGTCCTCCCGGCTGCGGCAAGACGCTGATTGCCAAGGCAGTGGCCAACTCCCTCGCTGCCCGGGCGGCAGAACGGTCGGGGAACATTGACCTCAAGAGCTACTTCCTCAACATCAAGGGGCCGGAGCTCCTCGATAAATATGTGGGTGAAACGGAACGGCACATCCGCCTGATCTTTGCCCGCGCCCGGGAAAAGGCCTCAGACGGCAGCCCCGTGGTGGTCTTCTTCGACGAGATGGACTCGCTGTTCCGCACCCGCGGCACCGGGATTTCGTCCGACGTCGAGACCACCATCGTGCCCCAGCTCCTGAGCGAGATCGACGGCGTGGAGCGCCTCGACAACGTGATCGTGATCGGTGCGTCCAACCGTGAAGACATGATCGACCCCGCCATCCTCCGCCCCGGCCGGCTGGACGTGAAGGTCAAGATCCAGCGCCCGGACGCGGAAGCCGCCGCGGACATCTTCAACAAATACATCACCCCGGACCTGCCGTTCCACGAATCGGATCTGGCCGAACACAACGGTGACGTCCAGGCCACGGTCGATGCCATGGTCCAGCGGACCGTGGAAGCCATGTACTCCACGGACAAGTCCAACGAGTTCCTCGAGGTCACCTACGCCAACGGGGATACCGAGATGCTCTACTTCAAGGACTTCAACTCGGGCGCCGTAGTCCAGAACGTGGTAGACCGGGCCAAGAAGTACGCGATCAAGGATTTGCTCACCTCGCACCAGAAGGGCCTGCGGATCGAGCACCTCCTGCGCGCCGTCGTGGACGAGTTCCGCGAACACGAGGACATGCCCAACACCACCAATCCAGACGACTGGGCACGCATCTCCGGGAAGAAGGGCGAACGGATCACGTACATCCGCACCATCGTCCAGGGCAAGGCCGGGCAGGAGCCCGGAAAGTCGATCGAAACCATGCCCACTACGGGACAGTATCTATGACGGGTGGATCAGGACCCGCCGTCGGGGACGCCCTCCCTGTCGGCGGGGCCATGCGGGTCATGGGAGCGGAAACCGAATACGGCATCCATGCTCCGTCCGCGCCATCGGCCAACGCCACCATGATGAGTGCCCGCGTTGTCCAGGCGTACGCCCAGGTCACCCGGCAGCGGGCTGCCGGGGGAGCGGAGACCCGCTGGGACTATACGGATGAGGAACCGCTGCATGATGCCCGGGGCTGGACCGTGGACCGCGGGACGGCTCACCCCAGCCAGCTGACCGACCAGCCGCCGGTGCTTGACGCCGAATCCGTTGCGTTGGCCTACGGCCGTGAGGAACTGGAGCTCGACGGTCAGGATGAGTCCGGGTCCCTGTTGATGAACATGGTCCTTGGCAACGGGGCCCGGCTGTACGTCGACCATGCCCACCCGGAGTACTCAAGCCCCGAGGTGACCAACCCGCGCGATGCCGTGGCCTGGGATGCCGCGGGCGATCTCGTCGCGCTGGCCGCGGTCCGCCGGCTGGCAGCGGACCCTTCCCTGCCCCCGGTCAATCTCTACAAGAACAACACGGACAACAAGTCGGTTTCCTACGGGTCGCATGAAAACTACCTCATGCCCCGATCAGTGCCATTCGGCGACATTGTCCGTGGACTGACACCTTTCTTCGTCAGCCGGCAGGTGGTGTGCGGAGCCGGGCGCCTGGGAATCGGCCAGGACAGTTCCACCTCCGGCTTCCAGGTCAGCCAGCGGGCCGACTTTTTCGAGGCGGAAGTTGGGCTGGAAACCACCATCCGCCGGCCCATCATCAACACCCGGGATGAGCCCCACGCCACCGCGGACAAGTACCGGCGCCTGCACGTGATCATTGGGGATGCCAACCTCAGCCAGGTGTCCAACTACCTTAAGTTCGGCACCACCGCCCTGGTTCTCAGCCTCATCGAGGCCGGCTTGGCGCCAAAAATTGAGGTATACGAGCCTGTCGCCGCACTGAAGGCGGTCAGCCACGATACCTCGCTGACCGCGAAGCTCCGCCTCCTGGACGGTCGCCGGGTGACGGCGCTGGACCTTCAGTGGATGTACCACGAGGCGGCCGCCAAACTTGCGCAGGACACCGGCGTGGGTGATGCCGTGGACGGCGACGGCCACACGCACGAGGTGCTGGAGCGATGGGCTACCGTCCTGACCCAGCTGGATAACGACCGGACGGCGGCTGCGGGGTCGGTGGAGTGGCTGGCAAAGCTCTCCCTCCTGGACGGCTACCGCCAGCGCGATGGACTGGAATGGAATGACGCCCGGCTGGGCCTGGTGGACCTGCAGTGGTCTGACATCCGGCCCGAAAAGGGCCTCTACTACCGTCTGCTGGCCAGGGGGCGGATGCGGCGGGTCGTGGACGACGCCGCCATTGCCGCCGCCGTAGCGGAGCCCCCGCGGGACACTCGCGCGTTCTTCCGTGGAAAGTGCATCAGCAGCTTCGGCAAGGACGTCGTGGGGGCCAGCTGGGATTCGGTGATCTTCGACGTCCCGGGGTACGGGCGGCTCCAGAGGGTGCCCACCCGGGAACCCCTGCGCGGAACCAAAGAGCTGACCGGAGCGTTGTTTCAGCGCTACCGGGAAGCGGGACCGTTCCTGGGAGAACTGCTGGGACACAACAGCGCTCCGCCTGCGGCGTAAACCGCGCCGGAATGCCCGTCCCGTGGCAGGATGGGGATATCGGAGGATCCGCCGGATCCGCCGGAAGTACGAGGAGGGAAACCGATGGCAGGCCAGGAGCAACAGCAGCCGCACTCACGTGACAGCCAGGTCGAAGACGACATTCCCGAGGCACCCCCGGCATCGCCCGAGGCGCAGGCATCGGCATCGACAGAAGGCGTGGACGACCTCCTGGATGAAATCGACGGCGTCCTGGAATCAAACGCCGAAGAATTCGTCCGGGCATTCGTCCAAAAGGGCGGCCAGTAACCCGGACCGGATGGGTGGCTGACGCCGCGGACGGCCGGAATCTGTACCGACGTTGAAGTACCACGTTCAAGGAGTGATGAGTGCAGGAATCAACCGCCAACCAGGTAGCCGCCAACGCCACCTCGTCCTTTACCGAGCATCTGCAGCGGGACCGGCCAGAGCTCTTGCCCTTTAGCCGGTCCCTCACCGGCAGTGCGTCAGCGGCTGCCCCCGTGCAGGTTCCCCACGCCACCACGATCGTTGCCATGAGCTACAACGACGGCGTCCTGATGGCGGGCGACCGGAGGGCCACCATGGGAAATGTCATCGCCAGCCGGCACATCGAGAAGGTCTTCCCGGCCGACCGGTTTTCGGTCCTCGGCATCGCGGGAACCGCCGGCATTGCGATCGACCTGACCCGGCTCTTCCAGGTTGAACTCGAGCACTACGAAAAGATCGAAGGCACCCAGCTCAGCCTTGAAGGCAAGGCCAACCGGCTGGGCGCCATGATCAGGGGCAACCTGCCCATGGCGTTGCAGGGCCTGGCCGTGGTGCCGCTGTTCGCCGGTTTCGATACCAGCGCCAACGTGGGCCGGCTGTTCTCCTACGACGTCACCGGCGGCAGGTACGAGGAACATGAGCACCATACCGTGGGCTCGGGATCGGTCTTTGCCCGCGGCGCGCTGAAGAAGCTTTGGCGGCCCAACCTCACCGCAGCCGAGGCGCTGTCCGTGGCCGTGGAGTCCCTCTATGACGCCGCAGATGACGATTCCGCCACCGGTGGTCCGGATACTGTCCGGCAGTTGTGGCCCGTGGTTTATACGGTGGACAGCACAGGTACCCGCCGGGTTCCGGACGCCCAGCTCTCGGCCGCATCGCGGAGCGTCATTGAGTCCCGCACCATCGCCGGACGGGAGGCCTGAGATGACGCAGCAGTTCTATGTCTCGCCCGAGCAGCTGATGAAGGACCGCGCGGATTTCGCGCGGAAGGGCATTGCCCGTGGCCGCTCGGTGGTGGTGATCAGTTGCGCGGACGGCATCGCCCTGGTCGCGGAGAACCCTTCCCCGTCGTTGCACAAGATCGGCGAGATCTACGACAAGATCGCATTCGCGGCCGTGGGCAAGTACAACGAATTCGAAAGCCTCCGCCAGGCCGGGGTCCGCTACGCCGACGTGCGCGGCTACTCCTACGACCGCGAGGACGTCACGGCACGCGGACTGGCCAGCGTGTACGCGCAAAGCCTCGGAGCCGTCTTCACCGCCGAGCAAAAACCCTTTGAAGTGGAACTTGCGGTCGCCGAGGTGGGCCCCACGCAGGCCGACGACCACCTCTACAGACTGACCTTCGACGGCTCGATTGCCGACGAACACAGCTTCGTCGTCATGGGCGGACAGGCCGAAAGAGTATCCTCCGCTATCGACGCGGGCTGGCAAGCCTCCCTCGGCTTCGCTGACGCCGTCCGCCTGGCGCTGAAAGGACTTACCCCCGCCACGGACGCGGACCAGCCGGCCACGCCGTTGCCCGCAAGTGCCCTCGAGGTAGCGGTCCTGGACAGGCTTTCCGAAAGCTCCCGCGGCTCACGGCGCGCATTCCGCAGGCTGAACGACGCGGACATTACGGCATTGCTGGCCTAGGAGGACCACATGGACAAGAGAATCTTCGGTATAGAAACCGAATTCGGGATCTCGTATTCAAGCCCCGATTCGAGGCCTCTTGCCCCTGAAGAGGTGGCGCGGTATCTGTTCCGAAAAGTGGTCAGTTGGGGACGCTCATCCAACGTGTTCCTGACCAACGGATCCCGGCTCTACCTCGATGTCGGATCGCATCCTGAGTACGCCACCGCCGAATGCGATGACCTTGCCCAGCTGATCGCCCATGACCGTGCCGGTGAGCTGATCCTCGATGACCTCGTGGACGAGGCCCAGGCCCGGCTCGCAGCCGAAGGGTTCAACGGCACCGTGTACTTGTTCAAGAACAACACGGACTCTGCCGGTAACTCCTATGGCAGCCATGAGAACTACCTCATCCCGCGGCGGGGAGAATTTTCCCGCCTCGCCGAGATCCTGATTCCCTTCCTGGTGACCCGCCAGCTCATCGCCGGGGCCGGAAAAATCCTGAAGACGCCGCACGGTGCCACGTATGCGTTCTCCCAGCGTGCCGACCACATCTGGGAGGGCGTCTCCTCGGCCACCACCCGGTCACGTCCCATCATCAATACCCGGGACGAGCCCCATGCGGACGCGGAATTCTACCGGCGGCTCCATGTCATTGTCGGGGACTCGAACATGTCAGAGGCCACGGCGCTGATGAAGGTGGGCACCGTGGACCTGGTCCTGCGGATGATCGAAGCGGGGGTGATCATGCGCGACATGCGGATGGAAAACCCCATCCGGAGCATCCGCGAAATTTCCCATGACCTCAGTGGCAGGGCACTGGTGCGGCTTGCCAACGGGCGCCAGCTCACTGCCCTTGAGATCCAGCAGGAATACCTCACCAAGGTGACCGCCTTCGTCCAGGAGCATGGCGCGCACAACCCGCACGTTCCGGTCATCCTGGACCTCTGGGAACGGACCCTCCACGCGATCGAAACCGGTGACACAAAGAGCATCGACACAGAGATCGACTGGGCCATCAAGAAGAAGCTGATGGACAACTACCGCGAACGCCATGGCTTGGGCCTTGAGGCGCCACGCATCGCCCAACTCGATCTGACGTACCACGACATCTCCCGCAGCCGCGGCATCTTCTATTTGCTGCAGTCCCGGGGTGCCGTGCGCCGGATCGTCGACGATACCATCATCAAGGGAGCAGTGGACGCGCCGCCGCAAACCACGCGTGCCAAGCTGCGCGGCGACTTCGTCCGCCGGGCCCAGGAGCTGGGACGGGACTACACGGTGGACTGGGTCCACCTGAAGCTCAACGACCGCGCCCACCAGACGATTCTCTGCAAGGATCCCTTCCGCAGCGTGGATGAGCGCGTGGATGCGCTGCTCGACTCTATGGGCTGACGTCCAGCTTCAGGGTCTATTCTGGATAAGGTCCCTTTAACGGGGCCTTCTTCGGCATTGTCCGCCGCCGTGCGGAATGTCGTATCCATCTTGCCCCGACGAAAGTTTTCCTACGTGCGCCGACTACTAGCAATCCTCCTTCCCGGCCTGCTGCTGCTGACCGCCTGTGGAGGCACAGCTTCACAGCCTGAGCCCACCAGCCAGTCTGCCGGGGACACTGCAAAGTTCGACTCCCTCAAGCTGACCGACAACGGCGACAAGAAGGCCCCGGGTGTGGACTTCGACAAGCCCCTGACCGTCACCGAGCCGACCGTCAAGGTCATTTCCCAAGGCAGCGGCGACGCCGTCAAGGCGAACCAGGTGGCCAAGATTTCCATCCTGGCCCTGAACGGCACGGACGGATCCCAGTTGGAGGACACGTTCCCCAACGATCCTGAGAGCCTCGAGCTCACCGACGACCTCAAGACCAGCAGCCCGGTCATCTACAACGCGTTCGTTGGCGCCAAGGTTGGATCCAGCCTGGCGCTGGCCGTCCCCGGCCAGCAGACTGCCCCGTCAGCAAGCCCCAGCCCGTCCGACGGCGCCAGCCCCAGCCCCAGCGCCAGCGCTGCAGCTGGTCCCACCCAGTTGCTGATCATCAAGGTGGTTTCCGCTGCCGACGCCACTCCTGTCCTGGACAAGCCCCAGGGTGAGACCGTGACGCCGCCCCCTGGCCTTCCCACCGTGACGGAAAAAGACGGCAAGCCGGAAATCAACGTTGCGGGCGCAGCTGCCCCCACGGCACTGGTGTCCCAGGACCTGATCAAGGGTACCGGCGCCGCCGTCAAGGAATCGGACACCTTGACGGTCAACTACGTTGGCGTCAACCTCGCCGACGGCACCAAGTTTGATTCCAGTTTCGACCGCGGACAGCCGGCAACCTTCCCGTTGAGCGGTGTCATCAAGGGCTGGACCCAGGGCCTGGCCGGCAAGACCGTAGGCTCCCGCGTCCTGCTGGTCATCCCCAAGGACCTGGCCTACGGCGATGCCGGCCAGGGCCAGGCAAAGGGTGACCTTGTCTTCGTAGTGGACATCCTCGGGGTCAAGTAGCAACACTTACAAGGAGGCCGCATCCTTTCGCGGCACCCACCAGAACACTCACGCAGAGGAGCAAGCATGTCGTTTGGACAGCGGGAATTCGACCGCCAGAAGCCCGAGATCGACTTTCCGGAAGGCGACGTCCCCACGGAACTGGTCATCACCGACCTCATCGAGGGCGACGGCCGGGAAGCCCAGGCGGGCGACACCGTCTCCACCCACTACGTCGGCGTGGCCTGGTCCACCGGCGAAGAGTTTGATGCCTCATGGGGCCGCGGCGCACCGCTGGACTTCCGCGTCGGCGTCGGCCAGGTCATCCAGGGCTGGGACCAGGGCCTGCTGGGCATGAAGGTCGGCGGCCGCCGCCGGCTGGAGATCCCCTCGGAACTGGCGTACGGCTCCCGTGGAGCCGGTGGGGCCATCAAGCCCAACGAGGCACTGATCTTCGTCGTGGACCTCGTCGGGGTCCGCTGACGTTCAGCGCACCGCGCCAACCGAGAGCGCGGCAGCACGGGGGATCACCCCCGTGCTGCCGCGCTTTCGTTTTTCGGGGGAGGAGTTTAGTAACGTAGCCAAGGTGTCCGTATCCCGCACTGAACGACTCCTCAACCTGCTGATCGCGCTCCTGAACACCCGGTATGGGCTGCGCCGCAGCGAACTGCGGGAAAAGGTCTACCATGATGCCTCCGGCAACGACGTCGCGTTTGGGCGGATGTTCGAACGCGACAAGAACGACTTGCGGGCCATGGGCTTCGAGGTCGAGACTCTGACGGATGCCGGCTGGAGCGAAGACGACCCCGCCACCACGCGTTACCGGATCGGTAAGGAATCCAACACGCTTCCTGATGTCCAGCTGGGACCGGAGGAATGGACGGTCCTGCTGCTCGCCTCCCAGCTCTGGGAGCGGGCCGCCATGGGTTCGGCCGCGCAAAGCGCATTGCGCAAGATCCAAGCCTCCGGCCGGCTGGCTGACGTTGAACTGCCCGCCGGCGTGCAGCCCCGGATCAAACCTGCGGGGCAGGCCTTCGATGACATCGTCACCGCCATGCATGCCAGACATCCCGTCAGCTTCACCTACCTGGCGGGCAGCACCGGCAAGGAAGAAGAACGGATGGTGGAACCCTGGGGCCTTGGGAGCCGCTTTGGCCAGTGGTACCTGATGGGGTACGACCGGACCCGCAGCGCGCCCCGGCATTTCCGGCTTTCCCGGTTGACCAGCGCGGTGACCACCTTGGCAAAGGACCACTACTCGCCGCCCGCGGACTTCAGTATCCGTGCCGAACTGGACCGGCTGCCTGAACTGCCGCTGCGTACCGCCGTCGTGGACGTCCGGAAGGGGCGCCTCCTCGCGTTGCGCAGCCGCGCAGGAAGCGCAGCAACGCAGGACCCGCACGAAGGGCCCGCTGACGGCTTTGACCGGCTCGTCCTGGAGTACCGTGACCCGGAAATGCTCGCCGAAGAACTTGCCTCCTACGGGCCCGACTCCCTGGCGGTGGACCCCGACGACCTCGCCGCGGCAGTGCGCCGCCGCCTTCGGGCCGCCGCTGCCTTCAGTGCTGCGCCCATCCCGGCCTATACCTTCGTCGACGTCCACGCCCGGGCGCCCCGCAAACGGACCTCCGAGGACCAGCTCAAGCGCATGCTCCAGCTGGTCCCCTTCCTGGTCCACAACCAAGGCCTGCACATCCAGGATGTCGCAGCGCATTTCGGGATCACCCGGGAGGAACTTGAGGCCGATCTCCAAATCCTCATCTGCTCCGGGCTGCCCGAGGGGTACCCGGATGATCTGCTCGATATCCAATGGGAAGACGACCACGTCTTCATTTCCCAGGACCTGGACTTGAAAAGGCCCGTCCGCTTCACTGTCGAGGAAGCCTGCGCGCTGCTGACCGGCCTCGAAACGCTCAATGGCCTGCCCGACCTGCCCGGCGGTGGGGCTCTGGAATCGGTCACCCTCAAGCTGCTGGCGGCCGCCGGCGAGGAGGGACTCCAGGCAGCCTCCATAGCCGGACCGCAGGTGGCGCCCGCCGACGCCCAGACCCATACCACCGTGCGGCAGGCGATCGAAGCCCGCTCGCAACTGCGGCTGACCTACCTCTCACCACAGCGGGACGCGGTCACAGTACGCGACGTCGATCCGCTGCGGCTCTATTCACTGGACAACACCTGGTATTTCGAAGCCTGGTGCCACCAGGTGTCCGGACTTCGGAACTTCCGCCTGGACAGGGTGCAGGAAGTGCACCCCAACGGCGTGCCCGCCGTTGGCCACGCCACACCGACCGGAGTGCCGGCCAAACTGTTCACCGCCAACGACGACGACACCACGGTGATCGTCCAGCTCACCAGGCAGGGGAGGGGGCTGGCGGACGACTACTACGCGGAGCGCATCGCGGAACTTCCCGACGGCGGCCTGGTGGCCGAGATCAGGTTCGGCAACACAGCGTGGCTGCCGATGTTCGTGGCACAGCACGGGGGTACGGCCAGGATCCTGGCGCCGGCAGACCTTGCCGACGCGGCCAGCGATTGGCTCGCGGCGTCCCTGGCTGCCTACGGCGGATAGACTTCCAGCATGCCTTGGTGGTCTTGGATCCTGATCTGGATAGCGCTTGTTGCGGTATCCCTGCTCTTCTATGTCCTGCTGGGCATCCGCCTTTACCGACAGTTCATGACGACAGTAAAGGACCTTGGCGATGCAAGTGCCAGGCTGGCTAGCCTGGGCCCGGCAGCGTTGCCGGAGGAGGCCACCGACCCGTCACGCGTCACGCCGGGTTCGGCCGTTTTTGCCTCGCCCGCCGTCATGCGACATGATTACGAGGCATCCAAATCGGCACGGCGCGAAGAACGCCGCCGCCGTCGAGTGCAGCGCAAAAAGGACCGGGGCCAGCCGCAGGCGCTCGGAGATCTCGACTTCACATAGAAGTAGGATGTATTTAGAGGAAAGGATTTCCCGTGGGAAGACTCTTTGATGGCCCCTGGCCAATCGTCATTATCATCGTCATTGCTTTGCTTCTCTTTGCTGCCCCCAAGCTGCCGGCCATGGCCCGGAGCCTGGGACAGTCGATGCGGATCATCAAGTCCGAGGTCAAGGAAATGAAGAACGACGGCAAAGCCGAGTCCACCGAGCCCTCCGGCCCCGTGGAAGGCACCATCGTGAACCACCCCAAGGCGAAGTCCGGAGAGCCGACAGACGGCACTGACGTTCCGCCGTCGACCCGCGCCTGACCTCCCGTGGCAATGTCGCGGGCCCGTAAAGCCAACCCTGAGGGGCGGATGTCCCTTTGGGAGCACCTCAAGGAGCTGAAGAACCGGCTGATCAAGTCGGCCATCGGCGTCGTCATCGGCGGCATTGGGGGTTGGATACTTTACGATCCGCTGTTAAAGGCCCTGGCCGAACCGGTCAGGCGGATCTCCAACGAAACCGGTGGCCTGGCGGCCATCAACTTCGGAACCATCGCCTCGCCGTTCGACTTCAAACTCCAGATGTCGCTGCTCATCGGGGCAGTCATTTCCAGCCCCATCTGGATTTACCAGCTCTGGGCGTTCATTACCCCGGGGCTGACGTCCAAGGAACGCCGCTACACGCTGGGCTATATGGCCGCCGCTATCCCATTGTTCCTTGCCGGAATCTGGGTGGGCTGGATGGTGGTCCCCCAAGTGGTCCACGCCCTGACCCAATTCACTCCCGAAGGCTCCTCAAGCGTCATCGACGCCCGGACTTACATCGAGTTCGTCACGCGCATGGTGCTGATGCTGGGCCTGGCATTCCTGGTCCCGGTGGTGCTGGTCGGCGTTAACATGGCCGGCCTTATTTCCGGCCGGACCATCCTCAAGGCCTGGCGCATCACGGTGTTCCTCGTCTTCGTCCTGGCTGCCATGGCCGCCCCGGGCGCGGACGCCATTTCAATGTTTATGCTCGCAGGGCCTTTGCTGGCGCTGTTCTTCGCAGCCATCGGCATCTGCATCCTGAATGACAGGCGGCGCGACCGCCGCCAGGCCAAGCAGGTCGCCGAAACCGAGGCCACCGCCGACATCGCCACCCCGAGCAGCGAACTCAAGAACCTCTAACCTGCCGCTAGGCTTGGGATATGTCTTCCAACACCGGGTCCTTCTCCACCGGACCCACCGATTCTGAAGAACTGTCTCCCGCTGAAAGGTACCGCGCCAGCGCTGAACGCAGGGCTGAGGCCGCCACGTACCTCGGACAGTTCTCCCGGACCCTCGAGTTCGAGCTTGATGACTTCCAGCGGAAGGCCTGCCTTTCGCTGCAGGAGGGCAGGGGAGTCCTGGTGGCTGCCCCTACCGGTGCCGGCAAGACCATCGTTGGCGAGTTTGCCATCTACCTGGCCCTCCAACGGGGCCTGAAGGCTTTCTACACCACGCCCATCAAGGCACTCAGCAACCAGAAATTCAGCGAGCTCGCCAGCAAGTACGGTGCAGACAACGTGGGGCTCCTTACCGGCGACACCAGCATCAACGGCGAAGCGCAGGTGGTGGTCATGACCACCGAGGTGCTGCGGAACATGCTGTACGCCGACTCCGCCACCCTGGACGACCTTGGCTACGTGGTCATGGACGAGGTGCATTACCTGGCCGACCGGTTCCGCGGGGCAGTCTGGGAAGAAGTCATCATCCACCTGCCCAGCGAGGTCCAGGTAGCCTCGCTGAGCGCCACAGTCTCCAACGCGGAGGAATTTGGCGCGTGGCTGGACACCGTGCGCGGGGACACGGACATTATCGTGTCCGAGCACCGGCCCGTACCGTTGTGGCAGCACATCATGGTGGGACGCCGGATCATGGACCTCTTCGCCGGTGAAACAACCTTCGACGAAATCGCCCCGCCCGGTGGCGAAGACGACGACCAGTCGCCCGTCCAGGACAAAAAGCGCGAGAGCGACAAGGGCCGCGGCTTCGACGTCAACCCCGAGCTGCTGGACGTGGCACGCCGTGAAATCCAGCAAAGCTTCCGGAACCGGCAAGGGCCGGGAAAACGCGGGCAGCGCGGCCGGCGCGGCAACGAGCGTCCAGTCCGCGGCACCGAACCGGAAGGGGTGCGCCGGGCCAGCCGTCCCCAGGTGATCGCCAGCCTTGACCGGATGGACCTCCTGCCGGCCATCACCTTCATCTTTTCCCGTGCGGGTTGCGAGGGGGCCGTTGCCCAGTGCGTCGCATCCGGGTTGTGGCTCACCACGGAAACCGAGCAGCGGATCATCGCCCAGAGGGTGGATGAAGCCGGACAGGATATTCCGCCGGACGACCTCGATGTCCTGGGCTTCTGGACCTGGCGGGACGGTTTGCTCAGGGGATTCGCCGCCCATCACGCCGGCATGTTGCCCACCTTCAAGGAGGTGGTGGAGAAACTCTTCGCGGACGGCCTGGTCAAGGCCGTCTTCGCCACGGAGACCCTCGCCCTGGGGGTGAATATGCCCGCGCGCTCAGTGGTGCTGGAGAAACTGGACAAGTTCAACGGCGAGGCCCACGTGGACATCACCGCCGGTGAATACACACAGCTCACGGGCCGCGCCGGCCGTCGCGGCATCGACGTTGAAGGCCACGCCGTGGTGCTGTGGCAGCCAGGGACGGACCCTACGGCCGTGGCCGGCCTGGCCTCCCGGCGCACCTACCCCCTGAACTCGAGTTTCCGGCCCACCTACAACATGAGCATTAACCTGCTCGCACAGTTTGGCCGGTCCCGGGCCCGCGAAATCCTGGAATCGTCCTTTGCCCAGTTCCAGGCCGACCGTTCCGTGGTGGGGCTCGCCAGGCAGGTCCGCAGCCGCGAGGAATCCCTCGCCGGCTACGCCAAATCCATGACCTGCCACCTGGGTGACTTCACCGAGTACGCCCGGCTTCGGAGGGAACTGTCGGACGCCGAGAATGCCACATCCAGGACCAAGTCCCGTGTACAGAAGTCCCTCAGCGACGACTCGCTGGCCCGGCTGTTGCCCGGTGACGTGGTCAACGTTCCCGGTGGACGCGCACCGGGACCCGCCGTCGTCCTCAGCTCGGACCACGGCAGCCGCGAACCGCGGCCGGCCGTGCTGACCCTGGATAACCAGCTCCGGAGGATCGGCACCGACGACCTCGAAGGACCCATCGCACCGGTAACCCGGATCCGCATTCCCAAGTCGTTCAACGCCAAAGTGCCCAAGTCACGCCGGGACCTCGCGTCATCGGCGCGGAACGCGCTGCGGGAGAACCGCCCGCCTGCGCCCGGCCAGAACAGGAACCACGATTTCGGCCGCGGCGCGGCGCTGCCCAACCAGGAAAAGCGCATCGCGGACCTCCGGCGCGCCCTCCGCGCACACCCCTGCCACGGGTGCAGCGAACGGGAAGACCACGCGCGGTGGTCCGAGCGGTGGTGGAAGCTGCGGCGGGAGACGGACGGCCTGGTCCGCCAGATCCAAGGCCGCACCAACACCATTGCCAAAACCTTCGACCGGGTCTGCGACGTGCTCTCCGCCTACGGCTACCTGGAAGACCCGGGAGACGGCAAGCTGGTCATCAGTCCCGACGGGCAGCGGCTGCGCCGGATCTATGGCGAAAAAGACCTACTCATCTCCCAGTCACTGCGGCTGGGCGCCTTCGACGACCTCGACGCCACGGAGGTGGCGGCGCTGGCCAGTGTCCTGGTGTACCAGGCTAAACGGGAGGACCGGGGGCTGCGGCCACGGATGCCCAGCGTCTCCCTGGAGACCTCCGTGGACATCGTGGTCAGGGAGTGGTCCGCGCTGGAAGACGTGGAGGAGGAGAACAAGCTTCCACTGACCGGCGAGCCTGAGCTCGGACTCGTCTGGCCCCTCTACAAGTGGGCCCGTGGAAGGCACCTTCAGGACGTCCTCAGCGGCACCGACCTCGCTGCCGGTGACTTCGTCCGTTGGGTCAAGCAGGTGGTGGACCTGCTGGATCAGCTGGCGAAAATTCCCGGCCTGGATCCGCGCCTTTCCCGGCTGTGCGTTGAAGCCATCAACCTGATCCGCCGCGGCGTCGTCGCCTACTCCTCCGTCCTCTAGTCCACGCATCCCGCCGGCCAGCACCGGCCCGTTCACACCCCAGGAGTCCTGCCAACCATGCCCCACCCCGATGCCACGTCCCGTCCCGCCCCGGTCCTGTACCGCAACGGATCCGTCTACACCGCGGCGGACCCGTTCGCGACAGCCATGCTGGTGGACGGCGACACCGTCGCGTGGGTCGGGTCTGAACAGGCCGCAACGTCCATCGCCGACAGCTCCATGGAGATTATCGACCTCCGCGGCGCACTGGTGGCACCGGGCTTCGTGGACTCCCACATGCACCTGACGGAAACCGGCATCGCACTGGAATCCCTGCAACTTGGCTCAGCCACGTCCGCACGCGCGCTCCTGGAGGCCGTCGCCGGCGCGAAGGGCGAGGGCCCCGTGCTGGGGCACGGCTGGGATGAGACAACGTGGGCGGATCCCTCACTGCCCACGGCGGAGGAACTGGAGCGGGCGGCCGGCGGCAGGCCGGTGTACCTGTCCAGGGTTGACGTGCACTCGGCACTCGTTTCGCCATCGCTTGCGCAGTCCGCGGACCTTCGGGGACAGGACGGGTACGACGGCGGAGCCAGGGTCATCCGGGCAGCCCACGCGGCAGCGCGGCTGGCCACGCGGAAGCTGCCGGCTGAGGCCCTGAAGCTGCACCAGGCCCGTGCCCTTGCCGAGGCTGCCGCCAACGGGTATGTGGCTCTCGCCGAAATGGGGGCGCCCCACATCGGCGGGGCCGAGGACCTCAGGATCGCCGCCGAATGGAACGCACAGGATCGTTCAGCCCGGCCGGTCCCGCACGTCCTGCCGTACTGGGGCCAGGCGGCGTCGTCCGAGGAAGAAGCCCGCGCCCTCGTTGCGCAGTTCGATGGTGCCGTCCGCGGGCTTGCCGGAGACCTGAATATTGACGGATCGCTGGGCTCCCGGACTGCCGCCCTCCGCACCGGGTACAACGATGCGGGGCACGACCGCGGTGCGTTGTACCTGGACGTCGAACAGGCCGCCGCCCATCTCGCCGCCTGTTCGCTGGCCGGCATCCAGGGCGGGTTTCACGTGATTGGCGACGCCGGACTCGACGTTGCCCTGGAGGCGCTTGACCGTGCCGCCCAGGAGGTAGGCGCACAACGGGTGCGTGCCGCCGGCCACCGCTTTGAACATGTCGAAATGGTGGATGCCGCAGCTGTGGAAAGGCTGGCGTCATATTCGGTGACGGTGAGCGCCCAGCCGGCCTTCGACGCAGCCTGGGGCGGACCCGGCGGCCTCTATGAGCGGAGGGTGGGGGAGCGGAGCCGGTCCATGAATCCCTTCGCCTCGTTCTACGCGGCGGGGGTTCCGGTCTGCTTCGGCAGCGACAGCCCGGTGACACCGCTCCGGCCCTGGTCCAGCGTCCGCGCCTGCGTCGAGCACCACAACGAGGACGAAAGAATTTCCGCGCGGGCGGCGTTCCTGGGCCACACCCGGGCCGGCTGGAGGGCGGCGCGGCACGCCAACACGATGGCGGGACAACTTGTCCCCGGAGCCCCGGCAAGTTTCGCGGTGTGGGAGGTGGAAGAACTGATGGTCCAGGTGGCTGATGGCCGGGTCCAATCCTGGAGCACGGATCCACGTGCCAGGACCCCGCTGCTGCCGGCACTGGACACGGGTTCGGATCCTGTATGCCTCCAAACCGTAAAAGACGGTGCCGAACTGTTTGCCAGCCCGGCCTTGCGTTCCTGAACAGGGATTGTTCCGCCCTATAATGGGGAGTTGCGCCCACCGCCGGCCAGCCCGGCAACAGGTGCTCCGACCACTTCCACCAGGAAAGGCCCTTCGTGCGCGTCCTTACGATCATTCCCACCTACAACGAACTGGAATCCCTGCCCAAGACGCTCCAGCGCCTGCGGACGGCTGTTCCGGCGTCGGACGTGCTGGTGGTCGATGACAACAGCCCCGACGGTACCGGCGCCCTGGCCGACGGCTTTGCCGCCGAGGATTCCCAGGTCCATGTCCTGCACCGCAAGGGCAAGGAAGGCCTGGGGGCGGCCTACATCGCCGGGTTCAAGTGGGGGCTGGAAGCCGGCTACGACGTCCTTGTCGAAATGGACGCCGACGGCTCCCACCAGCCGGAACAGCTGCCCCAGCTCCTTGAAGCAATCGAGCAGGGCGCGGACCTGGCCATGGGTTCCCGTTGGGTCCCCGGCGGCAGTGTGGTCAACTGGCCGCTGTACCGCCAGGCGATTTCCCGGGTGGGCAGCACCTACGCCCGGCTGATGCTCGGCCTCCGGATCAAGGACGTGACCGGCGGCTACCGCGCCTTCCGCCGAACCACGTTGGAGAAGCTCAACCTGGACCAGGTGGACTCGGTGGGCTATGGCTTCCAGGTGGACCTCGCCTGGCGCGTCGCCAAACTGGGCCTCCGGATCGAAGAACGCCCCATCACCTTCGTCGAACGCGAACTGGGTGCCTCGAAGATGAGCGGCAACATCGTGGTGGAAGCCATGATCAACGTCACCAAATGGGGGCTCGCCGCCCGCTGGAATACGTTGGCCGGCAAAGCGAAGAACGCGCAGCCGTAGCCCGTACCAAGACGCAAAAAAGGGGGCGTCCCCGCACGTGAAGTGCGGGGACGCCCCCTTTTTATTGCCGGGCCTAGGCGGAGCGGCGCTCTCCACGGCGTTCGCGCAGAATGGTCAGGCGGTCCTCGAGGATCTGTTCCAGCTCAGGCAGGGAGCGGCGTTCGAGGAGCATGTCCCAGTGGGTGCGGACTGCCTTGTCGTTACTCGTATCCGGCTTCTCGCCGTCTACCAGGAGCGCTTCCTTGCCGGTCTTGGAGACCCATACCGGAGGAATTTCCGCTTCGGAGGAGAACGTGACGAAGACCTGCTCGCCATCCTCGCAACGGTACTCGACCCGCTGGCGCGGAGCCGGCTCAACTCCGGACTCGGTCTCCATGCTCTGCGCACCAAGGCGCATGCCCCGCAGGCTGCGATCGCTCATGATTTCTCCCTCTGGTCGGTTCGCGGATGAAAACTCCGCGACAGCCGGTGGTGACGATGCGCCGCCGGACTACTGTGTGCACTGTGCTGCATCATAGGATTCAACGCATTGCGAAGCTGTGTTGTTCCAGCCGGTGTTATCCTGCCGGACAAATACCCAATTATACGGGCCCCATGCCGCCCGGACCAAACAGGGAGGGACCCGCGACGCGGGTCCCTCCCTGTTCAGTGTGTGCTTACGGCTCGGTACGCTGGGCCGGTACTTCGTCGAAGAGTCCGTTGGCCGCTTGTTCGGGTGCGTTGCCGCCGAGGGCGTTGCCGATTCCCTTGAGGGCCTCACCCACTTCACTGGGGATAATCCACAGCTTGTTGGCTGAGCCTTCGGCGAGTTTTGGCAGCGTCTGGAGGTATTGATAGGCCAGGAGCTTCTGGTCCGGGTTTCCCTTATGGATGGCGTCGAAGACCTTCTGGATGGCCTGCGACTCGCCATCCGCACGCAGGATAGCCGCCTTGGCCTCGCCTTCGGCCTTGAGGATGGCGGCCTGCCGCTGTCCTTCGGCGGTCAGGATGGCGGACTGCTTGGTGCCTTCGGCTGTAAGGATGGCGGCGCGCCGGTCGCGTTCGGCACGCATCTGCTTCTCCATCGAGTCCTGGATGGAGTGCGGCGGATCGATAGCCTTCAGCTCCACCCGGGACACGCGGATGCCCCAGCGGCCTGTCGCCTCATCAAGAACGCCGCGGAGCTGTCCATTGATCTGGTCACGGGAGGTCAGGGCCTCTTCGAGGTTCAGCCCGCCCACGACGTTGCGCAGGGTAGTGGTAGTGAGTTGCTCCACCGCCTGGATGTAGTTGGCGATCTCATAGGTGGCGGCGCGTGGATCAGTGACCTGGAAGTAGACCACCGTGTCGATGGATACCACCAGGTTGTCTTCTGTGATCACCGGCTGGGGTGGGAAGGAAACCACCTGTTCACGAAGGTCCAGCAACGGCAGGAGCCGGTCCACGAAGGGAATCAGGATGGTCAGTCCCGGGTTGAGCGTCCGCTGGTACTTGCCCAGCCGTTCAACGACGCCGGCACGTGCCTGCGGAATGATCCGGACAGACCGGACCAACACGATGATGACGAACACGATCAGGACCACCAGCACAACGGCCAGTGCGGTTCCGCCTGCGTTTTCCATAAAACTCCTTATCCCCCAAATGTCAGGCTGTTACAGGGCCGGTGGCCGCCGCCGGCGGTACCGAAACCACTGATGTTGCGCCATCAATGGCCGAGACGACCACTTTCTGGCCTGCGGGAAGTACTCCCGCCGCGGAGCGTGCGCTCCAAATATCGCCGCCGATTTTCACCAAACCGCCATCTGAGGTCACAGCCTCCATGACGATGGCGGATTCACCGATGAGCCGGTCCACGTTGGTCCTCTGCTCGGACGGTCCCTTTTTAAGGTGCGAGAGCGCCACGGGGCGCACGAAAGCGACCATGAGCAGGGATACGATGCAAAAGACCACTACCTGGAGCCAGGGTTCGGCGCCGGCGAAGTCGGCAGCCAGCGCGGCAAGTGCGCCGCCACCAAGCATGATGAAGAACAGGTCAAGGGTGATCATCTCGATCACGGCAAACGCCAGGAACGCCGTGAGCCACAGCGCCCACCAGTTTTCCCCAAGCCATTCGAACATCCTGTTTCCCCCTTCGTCACGGGGGAGCCGCGTCTGCGGACCCGCCAGCAACTGTCCTTTCATCCTAGTCCGAGGACCAGGCAAGCGCGCCGGACGCAGGCGCCGGCCCGGGGATAGTGGCCAAGTCGTTACGCGGTACCCCTTTTACCGGGACGGAACACCAGGAGCCTGAACTTCGCGCCCGCCGTCACCGGCTCGGGCACGCCATCCAGCCGGGCCTCGATCTGCCCGAGGTTCAGGTGGTGCCCCGCAGGTCCCATGAAAGCCAGGTCTGCGGCGGCCGCCCGGGTCAACTCAAGGGGTATGTCGACGTCACGGGCACTCTCCAGGTCGAAATGCCCGGCCATGGCCTCCGCGAGGCGTTCATCCTTGCCCTCTTCGATACCGAGCATTCCCGTGACCGCCGCCACTTCCGCGAGGTGGCCGCGGCGCGGAGTCACCACCACCAGCACCCCGGCAGGGCGCAGCACCCGGGCAAATTCGGCGGGGTTCCGCGGGGCAAACACCACTGTGACAGCGTCCACTGAGCCGGTGGCCACCGGGAGGGGCTGCCAGATGTCGCAAACCATGTTGACGGCTTCCGGATTAAGCCGCGCGGCGCGGCGCAGCGCGAACTTGGAAATATCCAGGCCGATTGCGGCCACGTGCCGCCCGTCCGCAGTGGCGGCATCGAGGATCTCCCGGAGGTAATGGCCTGTCCCGGTTCCGGAATCCAGCACCACGGCGCCGGTGCCCGGAAGATTGGGGACGACGGCGGAGGCCACTGCCTGTGCCAGCGGCCGGTAGTGGCCGCCCCCCAGGAAATTGACGCGGGACTGCACCATGGCGGCGCTGTCCGCTTCAAAGGACGTTCCTTTGCCTACCAGAAGGTTGAAGTAGCCTTGCCGGGCTGCATCAAAGTGGTGTCCGGCAGCGCATGCCAGCCGGGGTTGGGTCCCGGTGTTTGGTTCGAGGAGATCCAGCGGATCCGAACAGACGGGGCACAGGAGGGGGAAATCCGCGGATGGCATGGACACCAGTTTATGGTGGCCCGCCCGCCCCGACGCCCGTTCCATGCGGGGCACGGCACCCGCGGTCAGCCGAGGGACAATCCCGCGGGACCGACGTCGAACCCCAACCCGGCGCTGGCCCTGCCGATGCCCGCTTCCGCCCAATGCGCAGCGTACTCCGCGTTGCTGCTGAGGGAACGGAGCTGGGCGCGGTCGATATAGAGAATGCCGTTGAGGTGGTCCGTCTCGTGCTGGACGATGCGGGCCTGCCAGCCGGAGAACAACCGCTGCTCCTCCGCGCCGTCGGGCGTCTGGTACTCAAGCAGCACCGTGTCCGGCCGCGCCACCACGGCTTGCAGCCCGTTGAGGGAAAGGCATCCCTCGTAGAACGATGCAAGCCCGGACCCTTGCGCGCTGTAGCGGGGGTTGAGAATCGCAAGGAACTCCAGAGGGCTCCGGTGCCGCAGCGCCGCGGCGTCGGGGTCGACGTCGTATTGGTCTTCCAGGACCGCGAGTTGCAACGGGATGCCAAGCTGGGGCGCGGCAAGGCCCACACCGGGGGCCTCGTGCATGACCTGGCGCATGATCCCGATCAGGCGGCCCAGCTGGTCCGCGGAAAGTTGTCCCTGGTACTCCGCGGCCTGCTGTCGCAACGCGGGATGGCCGGCCTGGACGATGGGCGGCAGCGAACCGGCTGACAGGATCCGTTCCACGGCCTCGCGGATTTCGTTGGGCCCGGCAGCGGCCGGGGGAGCACTCTGGGTCATGGTGACAGCCTACTGGCGGTCGACATGCGGAAACCTCGGCTAGGGTCGACTGCATGGTTGACGACTTAGCGCAGGGTTCGCCGTTGGAGCGCGTCCTGGCATTTATCCGAATCCTCGAGTCGGACGGCGGCGCAGCCGGGATCCGGCCGTTCCTTGCCGAGGGTTTCGTCTTGACGGAGGCCCCGCACCTCCTGGCACCGGAGGGGTCCACCCGGACGCTGGAAGGCGTGCTTGCCGGTGCCGACCAAAGCCGACAGGTGGTGGCGAACCAGGAATTTGCCGTGCGGCGGACCACCTCCGAGGGCGGCCGGGTGGTTGTGGAAGCCGATTGGTCGGCCACGGTGCTGATGGATCTGCGGTACTGGGACCGTGGCGAAACCATCCGGGCCAGGACCTCGTCTGTCTTCGAAGTGAGGGATGGCCTCATTGTCAGCCAGGACACCTACGACTGCTACTTCCGCTAGGCACACCCCGGACAAGCGGTGGCTTACTGCATGGTGAACCGCCTGGCAGCCCACCGGTTCAGCGCGGGAATGGAGGCGGCGGCACCAAGTGCAGCCGTACGGAATCGGAGCAGGGGAGCCGGCAGGGGCCTGCCCAGCGCCATATTGATTTCGGCCTGGCGGCGGGCCCGGGCCGCTGCCTTTCGCCGCGACAATTCGAAGTCCCTGAACACTTTTCTGACAGGGCCGCCGGCAAGGGCTGCAGATATTAGCGGGGCGAGTGCCTCGGCATCCAGCCAGCCCAGGTTCATGCCCTGGCCGCCGATTGGACTGATCTCGTGGGCCGCGTCTCCCAGCAGGATTGCCCGGCCGGCCACTGTACGGCGGGAGATGGCCGAACTGACGCTGAAGGCGCTTAGCATCGACGTAGTGGCCGGATCGGGGTGGATTCCGGTCCGCCGGACTACCAGGCCGGCGAGGTCGGCTGCCGTTGCAGCACCGGCCGGGCGGTTGAGCCGCACCACCCACCGGCGGATGCCGCCGGGAAGCGGGAATGATTCCACGATTCCCTGCTGCTCGAGGAAGAGGGCAGCTTTCTCTCCCAGGTCGCTGCCGTCGTCGAAGTCCCCCATGAGGTAGTGGTCCGGATACGTCCTGCGGGAGGCGGGTCCGCCCAGGGCGTCCCGCAGTCCGGAGCGGGCACCGTCGGCGGCCACCAGCAGCGCTGCCCTGGCCAGGGCCGGCCCGCGCGAGATGTGTTCCCGGGACTCGAATCTCACGGTGACCCTGCCGCCGTCGTCCGTAAACCCCGTAACGTTCGCGCCCCTCACCAGCGCGTCGGGGTCCAAGGTCCGTACGCGGTCCTCCAGGATTTGCTCCGTCCTGAATTGGGGAAGTGCAAGGACAAACGGGAAATCGGCAGACACGGAGCCGAAGGACATGGTTCCCACCGTTCGCCCCCCGCTCAAGGCCACGCCTTCGCGAATCCGGACACCCGCCGGAACCATCGCCGCTGCCACGCCGACCCGGGCGAGGGCCTGCAGTGCCGGCGGGTGGATGCCGATGGCCCGGGTGTGCCGGTTCCGCGACTGGCGCCGTTCGAGGACCTTGACGGCGACCCCCTCCTGAAGCAGGAGTGCGGCAAGGTACAGCCCAACAGGGCCACCCCCGGCGATGACAACGTCGGCCGCCAGCTCAGCCACGGCGCCAGGTAAGGACTTGGTGGAATGCTGACGACCGTTCAACGGACCAGCCCGGGGGAGCGGCCGCGGACAATTCGGCGGGTCTGTAGCTGCGCCGGATGGAGGTGAGGCCGTCCTCGCGGATGAAAGAGTGCCGGAACGGGAGCGCGGCCATGCTGAAGAGGGCGAACGCAGCCGGGCTGCGGACGAGGTCGTTATGCAGCGCTGTTGTTTCCGCGAGGATTTCCGAATCCGCCAGCAGTTGCCGGAACTCTTCGGGCGCAAGGTGGTGGAGGACATGGTTGGAGATGACGACGTCGAACCGGGTCCCCTCACGGACGAGGTCGCTGCTGTGCGCCTCCCTGAACTCCACGCCGGACGCAGCAGGACGCTGCCGGGCAAAGCGGGCTGCCCGGGGATCCGGGTCAATACCCGTGATGTGCATCGGTTTCCCGTCCCGGGCGGCCCACCGGGAGAGCATGACGGCGAGGTCGCCGCCGCCGCACCCAAGGTCCAGGATGGTCAGCGGGCGTTGCAGCGGCGGCACCAGGGGGCGAAGCTCCACCGCGTAGAGTCTCCGCCACCCGGAGAGAACCCTGTTGATGACGCCGAACTGCCGGTATGTGTTGTCCAGGAGCCGGGCGTCGCAGTCCGGGCGGTCCATCTGCTCCACGGCTGTTGCAGCCCGGCGACGCAGCAGGAGCTCCCTTGCCAGGTCCACTTCAGCCGGCTGCTGTCGCTTCGGAGACAGCCGGTGCGGGAGCACGTCCGTCTCGGGTGGCTGTGTCGGGGACCGCTCCACGTCCGGCGTCGGCCTGCCGGAGCTTGGTGAACAGGCCTGTTTCCACAGTCAAACCCGGGCCAAAGGCCATGGAACAGATGCGTTCACCTCCGCGGGTCCCTTCCCGGATCGGTTCTTCCAGTACGTGCTTGAGGACGAACAGTACCGTGGCGCTGCTCATGTTGCCGTAATGGCGGAGGATGTCGCGTGCGGGTACCAGCTGCTTCTCCGTGAGGCTGAGCCGCGACTGGACTTTGTCCAGGATGCTGCGGCCGCCGGGGTGGATGGCCCAATGGGGGATTGAGGTGTAGGGGAGTGCCGCCAGCTCCGGTTCCCTTGCCAAGAGCGGTTCCAGGGCACCCACGATGTGGTCGTCGATGATGTGGGGTACGTAGTTGCCGAGCACCATTTCGAACCCGTTGTCGCCGATGTTCCAGGCCATCGAATCCTCGCCAACAGGGGTCAGCACGGTTTCGAAGTGGTCCAGCGTCAGCAGCGCGCTGTCCCGGGCTTCTGGCCGGGCGGTAACGACGGCGGCAGCGGCACCGTCGGCGAACAGCGCTGAACCCATAATGGCGTCGGGATCGTTGGACGTGCGCACATGCAGGGAACACAGCTCGGCGCAAACCACCAGGACGGCCGCCCGGGGGTCCGCCTCACAGAACAATCGTGCGGCGCGAAGGGCGGGGAATGCCGCGTAGCAGCCCATGAAGCCCAGGTGGTAGCGCTGGACCGCGGGGTTCAGGCCAAGCTCGCGGACCACCTTATAGTCCGGGCCGGGATTGAAGAATCCCGTGCACGAAACGGTAATGAGATGAGTTATGTCAAGTAAATCGAGTTCCGGGGCGGCTTCCAGGGCAGCGCGGGACGCCTCAACGAAGAGCTTTGTGGCTTCGCGGGCAAAGATGTCGTTGCGGACCTTGGTGCTGGGGTTCAGCAGGAGCCCGGATTCCTGGTCATAGAACTGCGGATTGTCTGAACGGGACGTGTTGGTCAGTTCCTCGACGGCGGTAAACCGGGTCTCGATGGCTGCACCGTCAAAGCAGGTATTCACCAGCCGCGAACCCAAACGCGACAACCCGGGCTGCGCCGCAAAAACATCACGGGCTTCGGACTGGACCAGTTTGGTCGCCGGGACTGCAGTTTCCAAGGAACACACGTAGGCCGTCATTGGCTTATTCTTGACGCGCGCCGGACCAATGACAATGGGGCTCATGCTGACTGACCAGTCAGGCAGGCGTGGCCCAGGCATTCGGCCCCGCTCCCGGACGTTACCAGACTGGCAGCGAGACGTGTTGATGTGGGACCAGTCGGCGCGATTGTGCTTGATAGGCGGCCTTCAGTCGCGGGGTGACGCGGATCCTTCCGATGCCGCCACCGAAGTCTGTGGAATTTGGGTTGTGCGTGTAGCTTCCGCTCTTCACATCCGCTTTTGGAAGTATCTGGCCAGGGGCGGCACCGCAACCACGGTGGTGACTGCCGCTCCAGCTGTCATGTATAAAATCTCTGCTTCTGGAAAAATTGCCCGGAGAATAAAGGTCACGACAAGGCCAGCGACTAAGCCAGCAATACAGAGAAGAATCAGCTTTCGAAAGCCTCGTTCGTCCGCCATGTCGACCTCTCTGGTCACCTTGCTGTTCACCTTGGGAAGGAGACTCTCAGCGCGAGTTCAGCGTAGTGGCCCCATCCTACGCGGGCGATTCTGAGTTCGCCCTCACTATCTTCACCAACCCTGCGTGCTGTCACGGTGCTTTCTATCTCGAGATGGCTGATTTCAAAGCAGAGACGTATTGCGCATAGTTGGCTGACGAGTCGATGGCGTGGCGATCGATTGTAGCCGCGGAGTAGCCAAGTGCTTCGGCGATGATGGCAACGGGGGCGAGTTTGGTGAGTTCGTGAAGTGTTCCGAGCCTGGCTGCCCGACTACTGAAGGCCGTGCTGAGGCGCTGGGTGAGGGTTGAGGCTTGGATGTGCTGGCCGGGTGAGCCGCCTCGGAACACCCACTTGCTGTTGGGGTGCGCTGCTGTCTGGTGATGGGTTGGGGTGGCTGCCAGGTCGCGCCACGGCTGATCGAGCGGCGGCGTGAGTGCGATTTCGACGGTTCCGAGCGTGATGCTGACGAGTTCCTCTGTCACGGTGACGTGTCCCAGGTTAGTTGGACGATGTCTGAGACTTGTTGGCCGAAGACCAGGATGAGGATGGCTGCGGCGCGGTCCCTCGGGCTCATGTCGGTTGTGTGGCTGAGGTTGGTAACGTGTTGGGTTTGGGCGGCGGCGTCGAGCCGAGGGCTGGTGCCGCGGCGGTGGGGCTGCAGTTTCAGGGACGGGTCGATGAGATTGGTCCTGATTGCCCAGTCAAGGAAGCGTGAGGCGATGCCTCGTGTCGTGGGGCCTTCTGCCTGCCATCGGTCCAGGTGCGCTTGATTGACTTCGGCGAGTTCGGCGCCTTGATCGGTGAGCCAGTTCAGTAGTTCGATAGCGACGGTGACTGCTTGTTTGGCCCGCAGGAACGTTCCTCGGGTGACTTCGTCCATCTGATTCATCCGGCGCTGGTGGTGCCAGCGGATGTATCGGCGGGTGATGTCGCGGTGGTTCGGGCTGGTGATCCGGTCGAGGGCCTGCTCGGCCCAGTCGCTGAACCTAGTGCTGAGTTCATCGCGGAGCGGCAGCGCGTTGTGTTCGACCAGTAGGCCGCGGACGTATTCGCGGGTGCGCGATGCCGGTATTTCGTCGAGGCGGGCGTGGGTGATCACAGGTTCGGCAGCGAGTTGTTGGAGGAACTCGGTGACGTGTGGCTGCTGGATCCAGGTGAGGCCGCTGTTAGCGCGTTTCATGGACTTCAGAGCGGTGGCAACTGCCTGGAGTTCGGGGGAGGGCGGCTGGTTTTCCGGCGGGCTGAGGATCCGGTCAACGGTCATGGCAAGGATGCATGACCAGCATCGGTTGCCTGAGTGGAGTTCGTCTTCTTTGCCGCATCCGGTGCAATCGATGTTGAGGCGGACGCCGGAGCATTCCCGGCAGGCCGGCAGGGTGTCGACGCGGCCAGGCAGAACGCCGTCGTGGCCGCAGGCGCAGGTGCCGCGGGTTCTTTTGGCTTGCTGGTAGCAGTAGCCGCAGATTGCGCCGTCGGGCCAGCGAACCACGATTTTGTGGTGTTCGGCGCAGCGCCCGCAGGCTTCCGGCCACTTTGCGGGGTCGCCGGCTTTACGGGGCCTAGGCATCTTCGTCCGGTGGCAGAACGCGGATTCTGCGTGCTATCGGCGCGCCGGGGGTGATGCCCAGGTCTTCTGGCCTCTTTGGGGCATTGGCGGTCTTCGCAGCGCGCATCTGGACGTAGGGTTCGAACAGGTCGTTGGGCGTGCATTCCAGGATGTCGCAGAGCGCTGCGAAGGTCTGGGCAGGAATGCGCTCGGGCGTTCCGGTGACGAGCCGATGAACCTGGGCGTTGGAGAGGTTGATGCCCCGGGATTTCAGCAGGGGGAGCAGTTCGGTGGTCTTCCAGAGGTTGCGTTGGGCCATCAGCTGCCGGAGATTCCAGCGGTAGCCAATCCGTCGCTGTTCAGCCATGGCTGTTCCCCTCGCCATCGCCGCTGCGTAGTCGCTGGGCGATCATTTTCTGGATGGTCTTCTGTTTGAAGTCTGCCGACACGGAAGTATAGAGGGCCGTGGTGGAGGAGTAGCTGTGCCCGACCTGCTGCTGGATAAACAGAGGGTCATAGCCGGCCTCGATCAGATGCGTCACGTACGAGTGTCTCAGCGTGTGAAGGGTCAGTTCCTCGGGGAGCCCCGCGATCTTCCGCACCCGCTGAAAAGACCGGTCAAAGTTGCGGAAAACCGTGGAGCCGGAGCGTTCCGAGGGCCAGAGGCTGGCGGACCGGTCCGCGGTGGGGAAACGTTTGCGGCCGTCAGGGGAGAGCCAGTACTCCAGGAGCCCGACCACCCAATCGAACTCCGGGACGGTCAGCACCGTCCGGCGGCGGGGGCCTGAGCCCTTGGTTCCCTTTGCCCATCGCACCTGGAGCGCCCCGAAGCGTCCGAACTGCTCAACGTGCGGGTTGGGCCCAAAGTCCACGTATTCGAGCATGGCCAGCTCGCGCCGCCGGAGCCCGTAGGCGTAGGCGATCTTGAACGCCGTCGAGTCCCGCAGTGCTGGAAGCCAGCGCTTGGAGCCCTTGGCGAACTCCGTATCGACCAGGTCGTCGGCGGCATCGAAGAACGTCTGCAGTTCGGCCTTGGTGAACGCCCGGCGTCGTGCCGGCATGGCATCGTCGGTGGTGTGCCGGGGTGAGTTCCACTCGAAGACCACCTGTACCGGGATGTCGGAAAAGACCCGTTCGCAGAAGCCCGCCCAGCCGTAACGTCCATCCGTCAGGTAGGAGCAGAACGCCCTGATGGCCCCGGAATTGGCCCTCAGGGTCGACAGCGCCAAACCCTTCTCGGAGCTGCGCCGGTCGGCCATGAACTCGTCCACGTGATGCGCCGACCAGGTCCACGGATACTCGTTCGCGTGCTCCTGGAACCGCTGAACCGTCCCGCATGAGCTCTTGATATACGACGTCGACAAACCGCGCGCCAGCATCTGTGCACGCCAGCCATCCAGCATCGCCTCGAAAACGCGATCCTCTGCGCGTAGCAGCCCGACATTTGCGTTGGTTAGAAAGGCCGGAATCCGCCCAGGTTCGATACTCACTGATCAAACTGTACGCAAAAATCTCTCATCTAATGAGAGAATACGTCGCTACGCCGCGCCACCACGTGCAGCAGAGTTCTCTCATCTACTTCTACTCGTCCCACTCAAGCGCCGATAATCTACATTATGTCAAGTAATGTTAATCAGAGCTCCTACGGGAGCGTTTCAGGGGCCCTCTCCCGGACCCACCATTGGCAGCCGGTCAGTGACGCCGGCGGATAGAGGCTCCAACGACGCCTCCCAGCGCGAGCCCAACCGCGCAACCCCAAAAAGGGCTCTGGTACAGGGCCAAGCCCAGGCTGAATCCAAGGGCGGCGCCGACCAGCAGGCAGATCCACAACGGTTTGTTCACTATCTCTCCGGATGCAGGGAGTGACGTCGATCCCTGCTGACATTACTGCATACTCTTGTAGCCGCCCCAGGGAACCGGGGGTCCGCGCAGAATCGCCTGCCTTGAATCCCGAGCCGATTGGGTGGCGGGCCGGCTTATCGGACGGGCTCACCAGGGCACGCCCGGGACCATGTTCCGGAAGCTCCTCGGCCTCCTGCTCCCCCGGCGTACTAAACCATGCAGCCGGACGGCGTCACACCCGGGACGGCTAAGCTGAAAGCCATGAATTCCCTCAAAACAGAGCCGGCAACGTCCGCTTCGACACGAGCCATCATCGTGGCCGTTGCGGCCGACATCATCCTCATCCTGGCGTTTGCGGCGATTGGCCGCGATGCCCACCACCGGGAAGAACCCGTCTTGGGTGTCTTGCTCACGGCGTGGCCTTTCCTGGCCGGCGCAACTGCCGGCTGGCTGGTTGCGCGGGTGTGGCGGACTCCCCTGTCGGTACTCCGGGCAGGCGTGCCGGTATGGCTTGGCAGCCTGATCGGTGGAATGGTCCTCCGGGCGTTGACTGCCCAGACTGTGGTCCTCCCCTTCATCATCGTGGCCACCTTGGCCTTGGCAGTGTTCCTGCTGGGCTACCGGCTGCTGCTCGCGGGCGCGGCACGCCTGCGTCGCAGGTAGACGCTTAGCCGCAGGCAGGAAATCCGGGCCTGGAACGCATCCGGAAGATGCCCGCCCGTGTAATAGGCTGGCAGCAGAGAAACAGCTGCCGGGCTTTGCCGCGGCGGAACTGATTAAAGGGGTACAAACGTGGTCACCGCATTTGTTCTGATCAAGACTGACGCCGCACGCATCCCGGAGACGGCCGAGGAAATATCGGCCATTGAAGGCATCAGTGAGGTCTACTCCGTCACCGGGGAATGGGACCTGATTGCGGTGGCGAGGGTGCCCCGGCACGAGGACCTCGCAGACGTCATTGCCGACAAACTCTCCAAGGTGCCCGCGGTGGTTCACACGACCACGCACATAGCCTTCCGCGCGTATTCGCAGCACGACCTGGACGCCGCGTTCTCCCTTGGCTTTGAACAGTAACCGGGCCTAAGCGCGGGACAGCGAGACCCAGCGGTCCAGCACTGCAGCGGCTGCCCCGGAATCGATTGAGTCCGACGCCCGCACGAAAGCCGCCTGCATGCGGGCCAGGAAAGGGCCCGCGGCATCGAGGTCAAAGGCGACGAGCCCCGCTGCAGCGTTGACCAGGACTGCGTCCCGGGCCGGACCTTGCTTCCCGGAGAGGACGTCGCGGACAACACCGGCGTTGGCGATCGCGTCTCCCCCGCGAAGCTGCTCCACGGTGGCCAGGTTGATGCCGAGATCTTCGGGTGAGAAACGGAGTTCGGTGACGGCACCGTCGCGGATTTCCCAAACGGTTGACGGACCTGTGGTGGTCAGTTCGTCGAGGCCGTCGTTCCCCCGGAATACCAACCCCCTGCTCCCCCGCCGCGCCAGGACGCCTGCCACCAGGGGCGCCATCCGCGCATTTGCAACGCCGACGGCGGACGCCTGCACGTTGGCTGGATTGGTCAGCGGCCCCAGGAAGTTGAACGCTGTGGGAATGGACAATTCACGCCGGGGAACGGCTGTATGCCTGAATGACGGGTGGAAAACCTGGGCAAAGCAGAACGTGATGCCTGCTTCCTCGGCATTTCGTGCCACCCGGTCAATAGGCAGGTCCAGCCGGACGCCCAGCGCCTCCAGCACATCGGCGGAGCCGGACGACGACGAAGCGGCCCGGTTGCCATGCTTCACCACCCGGGCGCCGGCGCCCGCTGCGACCAAGGCTGCCATCGTCGAGATATTGACAGTGTTAAGTTGGTCACCACCAGTGCCGACAATATCGAGCTTTTCCCCGGAAATCGCCACCGGATTGGCGTGGGCCAACATGGCATCCACCAGGCCGGAAAGTTCGTCCACGGTCTCACCCTTGGCGCTCAAGGCCACCAGGAAGCCGGCGATCTGGCTCGGCGTCGCCTCGCCGGACATGATCGTGTCCATGGCCCACGACGTGTTGTCGGCCGTTAGGTCGGCGCCCTTGATCAGCGCCGAGATGAGCCGGGGCCAGGTGTTGCCGGACGCTGCAGATGCCTGTGAAGTCACCTGCTGATGCTATCGAGCGATGGTGCGCGCTGACCAATGTGAACGTCGACGGGAACTTTTCGGGACGAATTCGCGTCTTTGTAGAAAAAGTCCCCCGAAAAGGCGGTTTGCGTTGGGCAGCACGGACTTTTGCAGACATAATGTCTATGTGACATCTGCGACCCATGCCCCCAGTACCCCGGCGCACCCCACGCTGAACCGCCCCAATATGGTTTCTGTCGGAACCGTAGTGTGGCTGTCAAGCGAGTTGATGTTCTTCGCCGGTCTCTTTGCCATGTACTTCACCCTGCGCTCCACGAGCGGTGAGATGTGGGCGGAAGAGACAGCCAAGCTCAACTTCCCCTTTGCGCTCGTAAACACGATCGTCCTCGTGGCCAGTTCCTTCACTTGCCAGATGGGCGTGTTCGCCGCCGAGAGGCTGCAACCCCGCCGCGCCGGTGGAGCTTTGCAGTTCGCCCGCTGGGGAATGAACGAATGGTTCACCCTGACGTTCCTCATGGGCGCGTTCTTCGTTGCCGGCCAGACCACCGAGTACGCGATGCTGGTTTCCGAACACGTCTCGCTCTCCTCAAACGCCTACGGCTCGGCCTTCTACATGACCACGGGCTTCCACGGCCTGCACGTCATCGGCGGTCTGATTGCCTTCCTGCTCATCATGGGCCGGTCCTTCGCCGCAAAGAAGTTCGGACATTTCGAAGCAACGTCCGCAATCGTCACCTCTTACTACTGGCACTTCGTTGACGTCGTCTGGATCGGCCTCTTCCTGGTCATCTACGTACTCAAGTAGCCAGCTTTGATTCTTTTTCTACAAGAGGCAGAATTTCAGGTAGCGGCTCCCGGAGCCGGCGCAGGATCGAATAAAGGAACCACCACGTGAAGGCACTCTCACAAAAGCGGCGTCACCCACTTGCAGCAATAGCGCTGCTCCTGATGGGGCTCCTCATCACTGGTGGGCTGTACGCCGTGGCCACCACCATGAACCAGGCCAAAGCGAGCACCACCACGGCAAGCGCGAGCGACGTCGAAGAGGGCGGCAAGCTTTTTGCAGCGAACTGTGCAACCTGCCACGGTATGGGCGCCAGCGGTTCCAAGGACGGTCCCTCGCTGGTAGGTGTCGGTGCTGCGGCTGTTGACTTCCAGGTGGGCACCGGACGCATGCCGATGCAGATGAACGGCCCCCAGGCGATGAAGAAGCCTGTCCAGTTCAACGAGCAGCAGACCTCACAGCTTGCAGCCTACGTCGCTTCCCTGGGAGCCGGCCCGGCAATTCCTGCAGACGACCTGACAAATGGTGGCGGCGACGCTGCTGCCGGTGGAGAGCTGTTCCGCACCAACTGCGCCATGTGCCACAACGCCGCTGCCGCCGGCGGTGCACTGACACGCGGCAAGTTCGCACCTGCCCTGGCGGACGTAACCGGCAAGCACATCTACGAGGCCATGGTCACGGGCCCGCAGAACATGCCGGTGTTCAACGACGCCAACATCACCCCCGAGGGCAAGAAGAACATCATCACCTTCCTGAAGCAGATCGAATCCAGCGGTTCCCCGGGCGGCGCTGACCTGGGATCGCTTGGCCCGGTGGCCGAAGGCCTGTTCGTGTGGGTCGCCGGTCTCGGCGTCATCATTGCCTTCACCATCTGGCTGACCTCGAGGACTTCCTGAAGTCCTGCAGGCCACTCACAACTTCTGCTGCCCTGTCAGCAGCTTGAAATTAGAAACTAACCCGGCGACTGCCGGGACGAGAGAAGGATGAGGCGAATTATGGGCAACCATAGTGACGGCAGTCCGAACCACTCGGGCACCGTAGCTACGGCTGGTCAGAATGAGGTGGAGAAGTTCCAGGATCCTGGAATTCCCCCGCATCGTTTGCGCCTGGCTGACACGGACCCGAGAGCCGCAAAGCGGGCAGAACGGCAGGTTGCCTTACTGTTTGGCATTTCTGTTGTTGGAACCCTGATCTTCCTGGTGGCGTACTTCGCCATCGATCTGGGTGACGACTCCAGCATCGCCACCATCCGGCTCCAGAACACCCTGTTGGGCATCGGCACGGCCTTTGCAATGCTGGGTATCGGAACCGGCATCGTGCACTGGGCCAAGGCCCTGATGCCCGATCACGAAGTCTCCGAAGAGCGCCACGCGATCCGTTACGAAGAGGACCGCCAGGCTGCTGTCCGCATCGTTGACGACATCGTTGAGGAAACCGGCATCAAGCGCCGCCCGCTGATCCGCAACACCCTCCTGGGTGCCGTGGCTCTGGCTCCGCTTCCTGCAATCGCCATCTTCGGCGACCTCGGACCCCGCCCTGACGACAAGCTCGCACACACCATGTGGGCCCCGCAGGACGGCAAGCGCAAGCGTCTGACCCGCGACCCCGACGGAACTCCCATCAAGGCCTCGGATGTCACTATCGGCTCGGCGTTCCACGTCATTCCCGAGGGACTCAACGAACTCAGCGAAGGCAAGCTCAACGAGAAGGCCAAGTCCGTTGTCCTTCTGATGCGCCTTGATCCCGCATCGCTGAACCCCTCCAAGGGCCGCGAAGAGTGGGGCTACAACGGCATCGTTGCCTACTCGAAGATCTGCACCCACGTTGGTTGCCCCGTTGCTCTCTACGAGCAGCAGACGCACCACCTGCTGTGCCCGTGCCACCAGTCCACCTTCGACCTCACCCAAGAGTGCAAGGTGATCTTCGGCCCCGCCAGCCGTCCTCTCCCCCAGCTGCCGATCGCAGTTGATGACGAGGGCTACCTCGTCGCTACCAGCGACTTCCATGAACCCGTAGGACCAAGTTACTGGGAGCGTGATTCGCATGAGCGCAGCATCAACAGCTGAGCCGGCTTTCGTCGCCAAAACCAAAACAGGCCGGATCACCGACTTCGTTGACTCTCGTGTTGGCGGTTCCGGAATCCTCCGCGAGTTCGGCCGCAAGGTCTTCCCCGATCACTGGTCATTCATGTTCGGCGAAGTGGCGCTGTACTCCTTTGTCATCCTGCTGCTGTCCGGAACCTTCCTGACGTTCTTCTTCGACCCGTCCATGGCGGAGACGCACTACAGCGGTTCGTACGTCCCCCTCAAGGGCGTGGAAATGTCGGTGGCCTACAGCTCGTCACTGAACATCTCCTTCGACGTCCGCGGCGGCCTCTTCATGCGCCAGGTCCACCACTGGGCAGCGCTGCTGTTCGTGGCGTCCGTGGCTGTGCACATGCTCAGGGTCTTCTTCACCGGTGCGTTCCGCCGCCCGCGTGAGATGAACTGGGTTGTCGGTTGTGTCCTGCTGATTCTTGCCATGGCCGCCGGCTTCACCGGCTACTCGCTTCCCGATGACCTGCTCTCCGGCAACGGCCTGCGCATTATTGACGGCGTGATCAAGTCCATTCCGGTCATCGGCACGTTCATCTCGTTCTTCCTCTTTGGTGGCGAATTCCCGGGTTCGGCCATCATCAGCCGCCTGTACATGCTGCACATCCTGCTGGTACCGGCATTGATCCTGCTGATGATCGTGATGCACCTCTTCATGGTTGTGGTCCACAAGCACACCCAGTACCCCGGCCCCGGCCGCAACGACAACAACGTCGTCGGCTACCCCCTGGGACCTGTGTATGCCGCGAAGGCCGGTGGATTCTTCTTCATCGTCTTCGGCGTGATCGCCTTGATGGCTGCGTTCTTCACCATCAACCCAATCTGGAACTACGGCCCCTACGACCCCTCCCCGGTCTCCGCGGGCACCCAGCCTGACTGGTACATCGGGTTCGTCGACGGCGCCCTCCGGCTCATGCCCGGAACGCTCGGCAACTGGCACGTCGAACAGATCTTCTTTGGTCACGTCTTCACGTTCAACGTCCTGCTGCCTGCACTGGTACCGGCCGGAATCCTCTTCACCGTGATGTTCACCTACCCGTGGATTGAACGGTGGGTCACCAAGGACGACCGCGAGCACCACGTCCTGGACCGTCCGAGGAATGCTCCGACCCGTACCGCGATCGGCATGGCCGGTTTTGTTTGGTACTGCGTTATGTGGGCAGCCGCTGGTTCCGACCTCATCGCAACCCACTTCGGTGTTTCGTTGAACGACGTCACGTACTGGCTGCGTGCGCTGTTCTTCGTCGGCCCGATCATCGCGTTTATTGTTACCAAGCGTGTGGCCCTGGCCCTGCAGCGCAAGGACCGCGAAATCGCCCTTCACGGCCGCGAGACGGGCCGCATCGTGCGGCTTCCGCACGGTGAGTTCATCGAGGTGCACGCACCGCTGGACGAGTACAAGCGGTACAAGCTGGTTGGGTTCGAATCACCCCAGGTCCAGCCGGCCGTGCCGAACGAGCACGGCGTAGTGACCAGCAAGGAAAAGCGGCGCGCGTTCCTCTCCCGCTGGTTCTTCGAAGACCGCGTTGCTCCGGCAACGCCTGCGGAGCTGGAAGCAGCCCATGGCCACGGCCATGACGCTGTCGAAGCCGCAGAGGGAACGAAGAGCCTGACGCACTAAGGCATCGTTGGATGCAATGAAGGGCCCGATCCATACCGGATCGGGCCCTTCACTTGTCTTGGAATTTTTAGGCCCTGCGCAGTGCGGGAGGCCGTGCCCCGTACACCGTCAGCTTCAGTGGTTGCGTGTCCTGCGGGCGCCAGGGCGCTGCAGGGGAACCCAAAGCTTGTACCGGTCGGCGCGGTAATACGAGACGGAGTAGTCCACCATTGCGCGGGCCACGAAAGCGTGCCGCTGGATTTTCAGCAATGGCGCCCCCACCTCGACGTTGAGCAGCCGCGCCGTCGAGGGTGATGCAGCCGTGGCCTCGATCATGTCCTCGCCCCATTCCATCACCAGCCCAAACTGCTCGCTGAGGACGTTGTAGAGCGACGTGGGGGGTTCGTGGTCCAGCAGGCCCGGGACCCGGTGGGCGGGGATGAAGTTCTCGTCCACACTCATCGGCTCGCCGTCCGCGAGGAGGAGCCGGCGGAACCGCACCAGCGGAGTTCCCTCATCCAGTTGCAGTTCACGGGCCAGGAAGGCACTGGCTCCGATCTGCTCGAAACTGAGGACCTTGGCCGCCGGAACCATGCCGCGGCGTTGCATCTCCTCGCTGTAGGACGTCAGCTTAACTTGCAGGTCGAGCTTCGGACGTCGAACGAAGGTCCCCAACCCCACCACCCGTTCGATGACCTCCTCCCCCACCAAGGCATCAATGGCCTGCCGCACGGTCATCCGGGCAAGGCCGAACCGCTCGGCAAGATCACGCTCAGACGGAAGAGCCGATCCGGGCAGGCAGGACTCGGCAATGTAGGTCCGGAGGATCTCGCGGAGCTGCACATAGATCGCGGTGCCGCTGGTGCGGTCTATTTCGCCCGTGATGGCGGTGGCGCCAGCTGCCATGGTCCCTCTTCCTGCCGTTGGTTGTCCCTTCCAATTTTAGGACGGTCTAGACCAGCTGGTGACCGCCCACCGTTTTAGGGTCGAAGCTTGCCGGACCGATATATTTGGTCTGGAAAATTTACCCGCAGACGGATGGGGCCGTCGTGACGAAGGAGTCTCCTTTGCCAATTCTGAAGGCCGTGGTGACCGCGCCCCAGGGCCTGCACGCACGCTCTGCCGCTGTGTTCGTCCGCGCCGTTGTGGACACAGGGCTCCCCTTGACCATCCGGAAAGCCGGAGGCGTCGTTGTTGACGCGCGGTCCTTACTCCAAGTGATGGCAGCAGACTTCCACCACGGTTGCGAGGTGGAACTGGCTGTCAGCGACGACGCCCTGGACGGCCCTCTGGACCCTCAGCATGCCCGGGGAGCACTGGAGCACCTCGTGGCCCTGCTGGCGTCGCAGGGGGCAGCCCAGTCGGTCTAGGAAACACAAAAACGTCGGGCCCCACCTTTGGGTGGGGCCCGACGTCGTTATGGATGCAGTTGCCTAGTGTGCGTGGTCACCGCGGCTGTACTCGTACACCCAGCCGACCAGGGCCACAACGGCGATGCCACCGGCGATGAAGACGATCCAGAAACCGACCGCCATGCCCAAGAAACCAGTGGCGCAGGCGATGCCCAGGACCAGCGGCCACCAGCTCCAGGGACTGAAGTGCCCCTGTTCGCCGGCGCCTTCGTGAATCTCGGCATCGCTGCGGTCTTCAGGCCGCAGGCCTACGCGCTTGCCGGTGAACCCGAGGTAGGCCCCGATCATTCCGGCAAGGCCGCCGACAAGGAGAATGCCCAGGATGCCGACCCACTCGCTCCAGTGGGTCAGGAAACCGTACACCAGGGCGACAGGCACGAAGAAGAAGACTCCAGCGCCAAAGATCCAGGATTCGATTTTCACTGTTCGGTGTCCTTCTGGTCAGCGTTGCCGAGCACTGCGGCTGCGGGGGCAGGCGAATCAACGGTGTGTACCTGCCGGAGTTCCGGGTGGTGCAGGTCCAGAGCGGGGCGCTCTGAACGGATCCGCGGCAGGGACGTGAAGTTGTGGCGCGGCGGGGGGCAGGACGTGGCCCATTCGAGCGAGGCACCGAAGCCCCAAGGGTCATCCACCTGGACCCTTTCCGCCTTCCGCCACGTGATGTACACGTTCCAGAAGAACGGAATAAGGGAAGCACCGAGAACGAAGGACGACACGGTGGAGAACTGGTTCATCCAGGTGAAGTTGTCCTCCGGCAGGTAGTCCGCGTAGCGGCGGGGCATACCCATGACGCCGAGCCAGTGCTGGATCAGGAAGGTGCCGTGGAAGCCCAGGAACAGGAGCCAGAAGTGGATCTTGCCGAGCCGTTCGTTGAGCATCTTGCCGGTCCACTTGGGCCACCAGAAGTAGAACCCGGCGAACATGGCGAACACGACCGTGCCGAACACCACGTAGTGGAAGTGTGCCACCACGAAGTAGGAGTCGGAAACGTGGAAGTCCAGCGGGGGCGAGGCCAAGATGATGCCGGTCAGGCCACCGAAGAGGAATGTGATGAGGAAGCCGATGCTCCAGAGCATGGGGGTCTCGAAGGTGATCGATCCCCGCCACATGGTGCCGATCCAGTTGAAGAACTTCACGCCGGTGGGCACCGCGATGAGCATGGTCATGAACGAGAAGAACGGAAGCAGGACTGCACCGGTGACGTACATGTGGTGGGCCCAGACGGTCACCGAGAGGGCTGCAATGGCAATGGTCGCGTAGACCAGGCCCTTGTAACCGAAGATCGGCTTGCGGCTGAAGACCGGGAAGATTTCGGAGACGATGCCGAAGAACGGCAGCGCGATGATGTACACCTCAGGGTGTCCGAAGAACCAGAACAGGTGCTGCCAGAGGACTGCGCCACCGTTCGCGGGATCGAAGATGTGTGCACCGAACTTTCGGTCCGCGCCCAGCGCGAACAGGGCTGCGGCCAGCGGCGGGAAGGCCATGAGCACCAGGATCGCCGTGATCAGCGTGTTCCAGGTGAAGATCGGCATGCGCCACATGGTCATGCCGGGAGCACGCATGCAGATGATGGTGGTAATGAAGTTGACCGCGCCGAGGATGGTGCCGAAGCCGGACAGTGCCAGGCCGAAGACCCACAGGTCACCGCCGATTCCCGGCGTAAACGTGGTGTCCGAGAGCGGTGCGTACGCGAACCAGCCGAAGGACGCAGCACCCTGCGGGGTGATGAAGCCGGACACGGCGATGGTGGAACCGAACAGGAAGAACCAGAACGCAAGGGCGTTCAGGCGCGGGAACGCGACGTCGGGCGCACCAATCTGCAGCGGCATGATCACGTTGGCGAACCCGGCGAAGAGCGGGGTGGCGAACATCAGGAGCATGACGGTGCCGTGCATGGTGAACAGCTGGTTGTACTGTTCCTTGGTCTGCAGGATCTGCATGCCGGGCTCGAACAGCTCGGCGCGGATCAGCAGCGCCATCACGCCGCCGAGGCAGAAGAACACAAACGAGGCGATCAGGTACATGTACCCGATGGTCTTGTGGTCTGTGGAGGTGATCCAGTTGACGACGATGCGCCCCTTGGATTTTGGTACCACGGGCGCCGACAGGGCTCCCGCGGGTGCGGATTGGGTGTACGTAGCCACGTCGCTCCCCTTACTTGGTTTCGTTCAGGTTCGGGTTGCGGTCGTAATCAGCACCAAGCAGGCCGGTGTTGCCGTCAGCCTTGAGCTGGTCCATGTGTGCCTGGAATTCAGTTTCCGACACCACCTTGACGCGGAACAGCATTTCGGAGTGGTACTCGCCGCAGAGTTCGGCACACTTGCCGTCGTAAGTGCCCTCTTTAGTGGGGGTGAACCGGATGTAGTTGGTCTTGCCGGGGATCATGTCGCGCTTCTGCAGGAAGGCGGGAACCCAGAAGGAGTGGATGACATCGCGGGAATTGAGCTCAAGGTCAACTGACTTGTTGACCGGCAGGTACAGCGTGGGGAGCTTTTCCATATCGATGTTGTTGCCGGTCAGGTGCGCCTGGACGCCGGCCTCATGGAGGTCTTCCTGGATCACGTTGCCGGACTTGTAGTTGAAGTCCCAGGCCCACTGCTTGCCGCGGACATCAACGACGACGTCGGCAGGCTGCGAACGGTCATCGATCGCCTGCTGGTCACGGTCGGTGAAGTAGAAGAACACCAGGACCATGAAGATCGGGATGGTGAGGTAGAAGACCTCGAGCGGGAGGTTGAAGCTGGTCTGCCGCGGGAAACCTACGGTTCCCTTGCGGCGGCGGTAAGCCACCAGGCACCAGATGATCAGGCCCCACGTAATGGTGCCCACCACGAGGGCAGCAATCCATGAGTTGACCCAGAGGTCCATGATGCGGTCGGTGTTGCTGGTGGTGCCACGCTCGGTGGGCATCCAGCCTTTCTCTACCTCTGGCGAACATCCGGTCAAAACCAACGCGCCGGCAATAGCCAAGCTTGAGATCGTTGTGATCGTTTTGCGTCGGCTGCCGGTTCGGTTCTGCGAACTCACAGACGGCCCTTCCTACTTGTTGCTGTTGTCCGGGCTGCCATGGGCGCTCCGGGCACACTAAAAGTTTTACTACTCGGTGTAGAGCTTACCGCTCTGCCGGGCGTTTCGCCCACATGTCGGCGCCGAGCCTCCGTGCCGTTTTGGACAGCTGGAAGCTCGGCGCGGACATCGGGCGAAATAACCGGGTTAGTGGAACGAATCACCGCAGGCGCAAGAGCCTCCGGCGTTCGGGTTGTCGATGGTGAAGCCCTGCTTCGAGATGGTGTCCTCGAAGTCGATGCTGGCGCCACTGAGGTAAGGAACGCTCATCTTGTCCACGACGACCTCAACCCCGTCAAAGTCGCGGACGGCGTCGCCGTCGAGGAGGCGCTCGTCGAAATAGAGCTGGTAAATCAGACCCGAGCAGCCGCCGGGCTGAACAGCCACGCGGAGCCGCAGGTCCGTGCGGCCTTCCTGTTCGAGGAGGCTGCGTACCTTGCCTGCAGCGACGTCGGTCAGGTCGACCTCGTGAACGGGCAGTTCCTCACTGGCCGCTGCGGTGGTCGCGGTGCTGTTTTCGTTGGTTGCGGTGCTCATTGGCCTACCTTCTTAGGACGGTCTGGCGGCGCCGCCTGACGACGCCTGCCCCTACGGATACGGTATGGGCTATAGCTACATGCTACGCGCGGCAGTCCTGTAGCTCTAACTCCTGACGTAACCGTCAAAACCTGCCGGTTGTTCCCTGGGAGCCCGGCCTAGGCCAGGCCTGCGCTGTTGAGCCGGGCCAGCATCAGGGCTTCGGCCAGGACGGCATTGCGGAAGTCGCCGAGGTGCAGGGATTCATTGGCGCTGTGGGCGCGGGAATCAGGGTCCTCCACCCCCGTCACCAGGATCTGTACGTCGGGGTAGACCTCCGTCAGGTCGGCGATGAATGGGATGGAACCGCCGATCCCGGTTTCGACGGCGGGAACTCCCCAGGCCTCCCCCAGGGCCCACATGGCCAGCGAAGCGGCGGCGGAGGTGGTGTCGGTGCGGAACGGATTCCCGGCCTCCCCCGGAGTGAAGACCACTCTCGCGCCGAAGGGGGCGTGCGCTTCCACATGCGTGCGGACCGCTTCCATGGCGTCGGCGGGTACCTGGCCCGGTGCCAGCCGCAGGCTGAACTTGGCCCGCGCCCGCGGAATCAAGGTATTCGAGGCAACATCGACGGCGGGGGCGTCGAACCCGATGATCGACAAGGCGGGCTTGGTCCACAGCCGTGAGGCGATGCTTCCGGTGCCGGCCAGGCGCACCCCGTCCAGGACCGAAGCATCGGCCCGGTAGTCGGCTTCCGGCATCTCAACGGATGTGTTGTCGGTGGCGACGAGTCCCTTGATGGCGACGTTGCCGTCGTCGTCGTGGAGGGTGGCAATCAGGCGGGACAGCAGGGTCGGCGCGTCGAGTACGGGACCGCCGAACATGCCCGAATGCACTGCGTGCTCGAGGACCTGGACCTCGATGACGCCGTCAACCAGGCCACGGAGGCTGGTGGTCAGGGCCGGTATCCCGACTTTCCAGTTGCTGGAATCCGCAACCACGATGACGTCTGCGCGCAGCAGTTCGCGGTTGGCCTCCAGGAAAGAACGGAACGTGGGCGAACCGGCTTCCTCCTCGCCTTCGATGAAGAAGGTCACGCCGAGCCCGAGGGAATCGGAAAAGACTTCGGAGACGGCAGCATAGGCTGCAATGTGCGCCATGATGCCGGCTTTGTCGTCAGCGGCGCCGCGCCCATACAACCGGCCGTCTTTCTCGACGGCCGAGAATGGCGCGGTCTCCCACAGGGCTTCGTCACCAATGGGCTGGACGTCGTGGTGGGCGTAGAGCAGGATGGTCGGCTTGCCTTCCGCGGCAGGGCGGCGGGCGACGACGGCGGGGCCGCCGGGGGTGCCGTCCTCCTTATTGACAGCCAGGACCTGGACCTCGGGCAGTCCTGCTTCCCGTAAGAGACCGGCGACGGCGTCAGCGCTGCGTTCGAGCGGGGTGCGGTCAAAACTGGGCCAGGCAATGCCGGGGATGGCCACCAGGTCCTTGAGCCGGGCGAGGGTCTGGTCGAAGGAGCGGTCTACCGCGGAACGGAGATCGTCCGTCGCCGCGGCAAGCTCATGGCCCTGTCCTGGTGTGCCTGTTGGGGTGTGCGGGGTCGCCGCAGGTGATGAAGTCATGGCCAAAACATTACCCCCGTCACATTCCGCTTCCGGCCGCCGTCGCCCGTCCGGGAAGGCCGCGGGCTGCCTCCCGCAAGGTATTCTGGTCTGGTGTTCGGACGTAGAAAAGAAGCGCCCTCGGCGCAGGAAACAGTAGACCAGCAGGCAGCGGAAGCGGCAGCCCGGCAGAACAGCGTGGTGGGCAAGGGTGCCCCGACCCCCACCCGGAGGGCCCAGGAAGCTGCCCGAAAGCGTCCGCTGGTGCCTGAGGACCGCAAGGCGTCCAAGGCCGCCGAACGCCAGGCTGTCCAGGACCAGCGTTTGAAGATGCGCCGGGCGCTGGACACCGGAGACGAGAAGTTCCTCCCGGTGCGTGACAAGGGACCGCAAAAGCGTTTTGCGCGCGATTATGTTGATGCCCGCTTCAACCTCGGCGAATACCTGATGTTCGGCGCGCTGCTGTTTGTCCTGGTGTCCTTGGTGGTGCCGGCCTCCAGCGACATGATGATCTACGTGCTCGGCGCGTTCTGGGTGATGTTCCTGGCCGTCTTCGTTGACGTTTTCATCCTTTCCCGCAAGCTCCGCAAGAGCCTGGCCCAGAAGTTCGGCGAGGTGGAACGTGGAACAGTCTGGTACGGCTCGATGCGTTCCCTGCAGTTCCGAAAGCTGCGCCTGCCCAAGCCGCAGGTCGGCCGCGGACAGTACCCTTCCTGACGCACCGGACTTAAACGCAGGAACCCCGGCGGGCGGACCGCCGGGGTTCCTGCGTTTAAGGGTGGTCAGCGGCGGTTCTTCGCCAGCTGCCTGTTGATCCGTGCCGCCCAGAACGGTCCTTCATACAGGAACGCGGTGTAGCCCTGCACCAGGGTGGCTCCGGCGTCGAGCCTGTCCTGTACGTCCTTGGCGGACTCCACGCCACCGACTGAAACCAGGGCCAGCGCGTCACCTGTGGCGGCTTTGAGCCGCTTCAAGACGTCCAGTGAGCGCTGCTTCAGGGGAGCCCCGGACAGTCCGCCGGCTCCGCACTTTTCCACGTCCCCGGCGGCCGAGGAGAGTCCTGTCCTGGCGATGGTTGTATTGGTGGCGATGATGCCGTCCAGCTTCAGGTCCAGTGCCAGCCGGGCAACGGCGTCGATGTCTTCATCGCTAAGGTCCGGGGCGATCTTCACCAGCAGCGGGACGTGCCGTCCGGCGGCCCGGTCGGCTTCCTGCCCCACCGCTGCCAGGAGCGGGCGGAGCGTTTCCACATCCTGGAGCAGCCGCAACCCCGGAGTATTGGGGGAACTGACGTTTACCACCAGGTAGTCGGCGGCAGGAGCCAACGTGCGGGCGCTGATCAGGTAGTCGTCCACGGCATCGGCGAGCTCCACCACCTTGGTCTTGCCGATGTTGACGCCGATGACCGGCCGAACTTCGGGGTACCGGCGCTGAAGCGCTGCGCGGGCTGCCTTGAGCCGTGGTGCAACGGCGGGGGCGCCGTCGTTGTTGAATCCCATCCGGTTGATTACAGCCCTGTCCTGGACGAGGCGGAAGAGCCGGGGCTTCTCGTTGCCGGGCTGCGCTTGGCCGGTGATGGTGCCCACCTCCACGTGGCCGAATCCAAGCTCGCTGAGGGCCTCGATGCCAAGCCCTTCCTTGTCGAAGCCCGCAGCCAAACCGAACGGCGAAGGAAAAGTGACGCCAAAGGCGGTGGTCCGCAGCGCCGGCGCCGGAGCGGTCAGCTTCTGAAGGACCTTCCCCGCGCCGGTGGCATGCGCGAGCCGGATGCCCTTGAATCCGATCTTGTGGGCGCGCTCGGCGTCCATCCATGAAAAGGCCAGCTTGAAGAAAGTGGGATAAACGCGCATGCCTCCAGTTTCCCGTCTGGTGGCGTTCCACGCCAAAACGGAGTAGCGGCCCGGCAGGGGTTCGAACACACAGCGCCGGATTAGCATGAGGGAATGCAGTGGCAGCAGGACATCCTGGGCGGGGACTTCGAGTCCTGCTCTTTCGTGGCCGCCGGGGCCGACGGCGTGGAGCGGACGGCGACCCTGGTCCGGCTCCGGCAGGCGCAGGACGTGGGCATTCCGGAGGGCCCCCGCCGGTCAGTGCTGTTCCTTCACGGTTGGAGCGACTACTTCTTCAATGCGGATCTGGCCTATTTTTGGGCGCGGGCGGGGTATGGGTTCTATGCGCTGGACATGCACAACCACGGCAGGAGCCTCCGGCCGGATTTCCCTGGCGGTTACGTTGCCGACCTGGCCGCCTATGACGCGGAAATCCAGGAAGCATGCCGCCTGATCGGCCTCGCGGCCGGGCCGGGGCCCTTGGCTTTGATGGGTCACTCCACCGGCGGTCTGGTGGCGGCCTTGTGGACCAGCCGCCACCCGGAGGCCGTGTCCCAGCTGATCCTCAACAGCCCATGGCTGGAGATGCACGGGAGCGCATTGGTGCGCCGGGCAGCGTCAGGAATGGTTGGGCCGGTGGCCCGCTTCCGGCCACAGGCGGTACTCCGCCTCCCACCGCGCGGCCACTACTGGCGCACCATCAGCAGCGCGGCCGACGGCGAGTGGCCGCTTGATGAGCGGTACCGGCCCCGCATGGCGTTCCCGGTGCGTGCCGGCTGGCTGCGGGCAGTGCTGGCCGGCCACGCCCGGGTGGCCCGCGGCCTGGGGATCCGGGTGCCGATCCTGGTGCTGCTGTCCATGGGCAGCGCTAACGGGCTTTTCTGGTCCGAGGACATGCGGCGGACCGATGCGGTCCTGGATGTTTCGATCATCGGCGCCCGTGCCCTGACGCTGGGCACCACAGTGACCGTGGAACGTATTGACGGCGCCCTGCACGATGTCTTCCTCTCCCCCGAGGCAATCCGGACCGATGCGTACGCACGACTGGCCCGCTGGCTTCGGGCCTACGGGTGAGCCTGCTCCGCGGTTGAATCAGCCGGTGCGGCGGCCGCCGCATCCACGGCCCCGCCATAGCGGCGGTCCCGGCTCGCATATTCCTCGACGGCGGCCCAGAGCGTCCGCCTGTCCACGTCAGGCCACAGCGTGTCCATGAAAACGAACTCCGCGTAGGCTGACTGCCACAGCAGGAAGTTGGACAGCCGCTGCTCCCCCGAACTGCGGAGGAAGAGGTCCACGTCCGGGAGGTCCGGTTCGTCAAGGTACTTCTGGATAGTCCGTTCGGTGATGGCGCCCGGTTTCAGCTTGCCGGCCGCGACCTCGGCGGCGATGGCGGACACGGCATCAGTAATCTCGGCGCGGCCGCCGTAATTAACACACATGGTCAAATTACATGTCGAGTTGCCGGCTGTGAATTCCTCGGCCTCCTCCAGTTCCCGAATCACGGAGCCCCACAGCCGTGGCCTCCGTCCCGCCCACCGGATCCTGATTCCCCAGTCATCCAACTGGTTCCGCTGCCGTCGAAGCACGTCCTTGTTAAATCCCATCAGGAAGCGGACTTCCTCCGGCGAACGGCGCCAATTCTCGGTGGAGAACGCGTACACGCTGACGTATTCAATCCCCAGCTCGATGGCACCGGCCATCACATCAAGCAGGGCCGGCTCCCCCGCCTTGTGACCCTCGACCCGGGGCAGGCCCCGCTGGTTGGCCCAGCGGCCGTTGCCATCCATGACGATGGCCACGTGGCGGGGAATGAATTCCGCCGGGATGGCCGGCGCCACCGCGCCGGAGGGGTGCGGGTAGGGCGCCACCACGGGATGGGTGCGCCTGCGGGCTGCGTTGTTCTTTTTTCCCAGGGCCACTGTCAGCTACGCTCCACATGTTTGAGGGACTTCAATACTCGTTCCAGGTGCCATTGCAGGTATGCCGCGACCAAGCCCGCAGCTTCCTTGCGGTGCTGGGACAGGGAAGCGTCCGCCGTCGTCCACTCGCCTGTCAGTAACGCAGCGAGCAGGACCACGGTCTCGGGCGCGGGTGCGGGAGACCCTGGCGGGCGGCACTGGGGGCAGACCATGCCGCCCAGCGGTGCGGAAAACGCGGTGTGCGGACCGGGCATGCCGCACCGGGCACAGTCGGTGAAGCTCGGAGCCCAACCGCCGGTGGCAAGGGCGCGCAGCAGGTAGGAATCCAGGATCAGGCCGGCGGCATGTTCGTCGCGGCTCAGGGACGCAAGGGCCCCCACCAGCAGGTTGTACTGCGCGGTTCCGGCATCACCGTCCACGTCGGTAAGCTTTTCCGCCGTCTCGGTCATGGCCGCGGCGACGGTGTACCTGCCATAGTCGGCGGCGATGCTCCCGCCGTACGCACCCTTGGCAACAGCCTGCGTGACAATGTCCAACGTGCGGCCCGAGACCAGCTGGAGGTCCGCCACCATGAAAGGTTCAAGCCGGGCGCCGAAACGGCTGCTGGGGCGCCGGACCCCCTTGGCGACGGCGCGAACCTGGCCGTGGTGCTTGGTCAGGAGGGTGATAATCCTGTCCGCCTCGCCCAGCTTGTGGGTACGGAGCACCACGGCGTCGTCCCGGTATGCCCGGGAGGCAAAAGACTGTTGAACCACGCTCTATCTTCCCATCCTGCGGGGGCAGCAGCCGGCAGGACCCGGTGGTGCCGCCGGAGCAAACCGGCGGCACCACCGTCCCGGATCAGGCCTGGGCGTCCCGGATGGCGCGGTTGACTGCCGAGATAACGGCCTTGAGCGAGGACATGCTGGTGTTGGCGTCGATGCCGACCCCCCACAGGACACGCTCACCAACGGCACATTCGACATAGGCCGCGGCCATGGCGTTGCCGCCTTCGGACAGGGCGTGCTCGCTGTAGTCCAGCACCCGGACGTCCACGCCGTCCTCGTGCAGGATATTCAGCAATGCGGCGATCGGACCGTTGCCGGTGCCGGTGCGCTGGACCTGCGCGCCATCAATGGTGAGTGAGGCGTGTAGCGTCATGCCGCCGTCGTCACCTGTTTCCGTCTTGACGGCACCCAGCGAGTAGCGTCCCCACTGGCCGTCGGCCTGTCCGGAGGGCAGGTACTCGTCCCGGAAGATCTGCCAGAGCTGGGCTCCGCTGACCTCCCCGCCGACTGTGTCGGTGCGGCGCTGGATGACGCCGGAGAACTCGATCTGGGCGCGTCGCGGCAGGTCCAGGCTGTGCTCATTCTTGAGCAGGTAGGCCACGCCGCCCTTGCCGGACTGGGAATTGACGCGGATCACGGCCTCGTAGCTCCGGCCCAGGTCCTTGGGATCCACCGGCAGGTACGGTACCTGCCAGGTGTAGTCGTCCACGGCCTTGCCGGCTGCGGCGGCATCCCGCTCGAGCGCTTCAAACCCCTTCTTGATGGCGTCCTGGTGGGAGCCGGAGAAGGCCGTGAACACCAGGTCACCGCCGTACGGGGAGCGTTCCGGGACGGGCAGCTGGTTGCAGTACTCCACGGTCCGGCGGACGTCGTCAATGTTGGAGAAATCGATCATGGGATCGATCCCCTGCACGAACAGGTTCAAGCCCAGGGTGACCAGGTCCACGTTGCCGGTCCGCTCGCCGTTGCCGAAAAGGCATCCCTCGATCCGGTCGGCGCCGGCCATGTATCCCAGCTCCGCGGCGGCGACACCGGTGCCGCGGTCGTTGTGCGGGTGCAGGGACAGGATGATGCCCTCGCGGGGGTGGAGGTGGCGGCTCATCCACTCGATGGAGTCGGCGTAGACATTTGGCGTTGCCATCTCCACCGTGGCCGGCAGGTTGATGATGACCTGGCGGTCAGCGGACGCCTCGAAGACATCGGCCACAGCGTTGCAGACCCGAACGGCATACTCGAGCTCGGTGCCCGTGAAGGACTCCGGGGAGTACTCGTAGGTCACATGCGTGTCTGCGAGCGTTTCCTCGTACTTCTTGCACAGGCGGGCGCCCTGCAGTGCGATGTCCAGGATTCCGTCCTCGTCCTGGTTGAACACCACGCGCCGCTGAAGTACAGAGGTGGAGTTGTACAGGTGGACGATGGCCTGCTTGGCGCCCACCAAAGACTCGTAGGTCCGCTCGATCAGGTGCTCGCGGGCCTGGGTGAGGACCTGGATGGTCACATCGTCAGGGATGTGGTTTCCCTCGATGAGCTGGCGGACAAAGTCGAAGTCCGTCTGCGACGCGGAGGGGAATCCGACCTCGATTTCCTTGTAGCCCATGCGGACCAGCAGGTCGAACATCTTCATCTTGCGGGCCGGGCTCATGGGATCGATCAGGGCCTGGTTGCCATCGCGCAGGTCCACCGCGCACCAGCGCGGGGCTTTGGTGATGACCTTGTCCGGCCAGGTGCGATCCGGCAGTTCGACCTTGATCTGGTCCTGGAACGGTGTGTACCGGTGGGCGGGCATTCCTGAGGGCTTTTGTGCGTTACGCATGATGTTCGTGGCCTTTTCTATCGATCTTCAGTGAAAGGGTGGCCGGGCAACACAAACTCCGCAGCGAGGGTGGGCCGTGCGCTAGATAGCGTCTGTGGCCTCGCCGCGGCAGCTAAGGAGAAGGAACTCTGCACGCACACTTTGAGCGTAACACGGGTGCGTAAGATGAAAGGGCACTACCGTCCGATAAGTCCAGCATGCAGACGCCTCCGTGTTCGCCCGGCAGCGGCGTCGCAGCAAAAAGGAGTTGCAGTGCCCATTTCGGGGATCGATCTGTCCACCATTGATCACACAGTCCGGCCTCAGGACGACCTTTACCAACATGTGAACGGCGCCTGGCTGAAAGCCACCGAGATTCCCGACGACCGCCCCCTGGAAGGTACGTTCACCGCCCTCCGTGACGGGTCCGAGATCGCCGTCCGGGACATCATCGAGGAAGCGGCGGCCAAGGGCGCGGATGCCACCGGGATCGAGCGGAAGATCGGCGATCTCTACAACAGCTTCATGGACGAGGCAACAGTCGAGGGCAAGGGCATGGAACCCATCCGGGCCCGGCTGGCCGATGTCTTCGCCACCGGATCAGCCGAAGAGCTCATTTCCCTGGCGGGCCGGCTCTTCCGCGCGGATGTGGGCGGCCTCTTCTACATCTACCCTGCACCGGATGCGGGAAACCCCGACCGGGTACTGCTCTACACCGGCCAGGGCGGCCTGGGCCTGCCCGACGAGTCCTACTACCGCGAAGAGAAGTTCGCCCCGATCGTTGCGGCATACACGGGACACGTGGAGAAGATGTTCGACCTCGCCGGAGTGGCTGATCCGGACGGTGCCGCTGCCCGGGTGGTCCACCTGGAAACGAAACTCGCAGCGCACCACTGGGACAACGTCACCCTGCGCGATCCGCAAAAGACGTACAACCTGAAGACGGCGGAGGAGGCCACAGCGCTCTTCCCGCTCCTGGGCACCTGGTTCGAGGCAGCGGGCATTGAGCCGGCCAAACGTGCCGAAATCGTGGTTAGCACACCTGATTTCTTTTTGGGGGCCACGGCGCTCCTGGACGAGGTGCCGCTGTCAACATGGCAGGAGTGGCTGGCGTTGCGCGTCGTCAGCGCCGCCGCGCCGTACCTGTCCTCGCCGTTCGTGGACGCCAATTTCGCGTTTTACGGGACCACGCTCAGCGGCACACCGCGGAACAAGGACCGCTGGAAGCGGGGCGTGGCCGTCGTCGAATCCGGACTGGGTGAGGCAGTAGGCCAGATTTACGTGGCGCGGCACTTCCCCGAAACGCACAAGGCGCGGATGCAGACCCTGGTGGCGAACCTGACAGAGGCCTACCGCCGGAGCATCACCGACGTTGCCTGGATGGGTGAGGACACCAAAGCGGAGGCGCTCCGCAAGCTTGCTGCCTTCCGTGCCAAAATCGGCTTCCCGGACGAGTGGATCGACTACTCCGCGGTCGAGATCAGGCCGGATGACCTGCTGGGCAACGTGGAACGCGCCCACAACGCCGACGTGGACCGGCACCTTGATGAGGTGGGCAAACCGGTAGACCGCAACAAGTGGCTGATGACGCCGCAAACGGTCAACGCCTACTACCACCCCATGATGAACGAGATCGTGTTCCCGGCGGCCATCCTGCAGCCGCCGTTCTTCACGGCCGATGCCGACGACGCCGTCAACTACGGCGGCATTGGTGCGGTGATCGGGCACGAGATTGGCCACGGTTTCGATGACCAGGGCTCGCAGTTCGACGGCGGCGGGGCGCTCCGCAACTGGTGGACGGACGAGGACCGCCAGGCCTTCGAGGCGCTGACGGCCCGACTCGTGGCACAGTACGACGCCCTCTCCCCCACCGCGGCACCGGGCCACCACGTGAACGGCAGGCTCACCCTGGGCGAGAACATCGGCGACCTGGCCGGGCTCACCATCGCCTACAAGGCCTACCTGATCAGCCTGGACGGCAAAGAACCGGACGTCCTGGACGGCCTCACCGGGCAGCAACGCTTCTTCGCCTCCTGGGCCGCCGGATGGCGCCAGGTCATCCGCCAGGAGGAAGCCATCCGCCGCCTGGCCACGGATCCGCACTCCCCCAACGAATTCCGCACCAACGCGATCGCCAGGAACCTGGATTCGTTCCACGAGGCGTTCGACGTGACCGAGGATGACGGGATGTGGATGCCCGCCGCCGAACGCGTCAGCATCTGGTAGCGGCCACGCCGCAGGTCCAGGCAGACAGCAGGCCCCGCCGGTACCGGCGGGGCCTGCTGTTTTGTTGCGGGCCATGGCCCGCAACGGACAGGGTCCTGCCTGCTACTGCCGGACGATCAGCTCAGGATTTGCCTGCTGGCAGACCTTGTCCCCCGCGGTCTGGTTGACGATGTCCGACGGCAGGGCCGGCGCGCCGGAACCCATCGCGGTGCCGGTGGTGAAATCGCTGCCCACGTACACCTGTACGCCCTGGATTGTCGCCAGCGGAATCATCTGTTCGACGGGAATTCCCAGCAGGGTGGCGACGTCGGTGGCCACATCGGCGAAATTCGGGCCGTAGTACACGGCAGTCTTTGCCACCGGCTGGGCCTGGAACTGTGATGTTGCGGCGAAGCCGCCGTTCACCAGCGCCTGGACAAGTTCCTGCGCGCGGCCGGGGACGCCACTGCCGTTGGCCACCGTGACGGGCTGGATCGCCTTGTTGTAGGGCGGTACCGGCACCGCCGTCTGGGTCGGCGAGGGCGATGGCGACGCGGACCCGCCAGGTGCCGGAGCGGTGGTGGTGGGGGCCGTCGGATCGGTCAGGTCGATGTTCTTCCGGAGGGCTGAGAACAGCTGGGCGCCCGCAGGTTCGGCGATCACGAGGCGGTTGGGGTCGGTGGGTGCAGGTGTGGTAGGCACGGCCACGAATGCAACCTTGCCGATATCGATGTTCTTTAGCCGGTTGCCGATGGTGAGGAGGGCCGGGACGGAGGCAAGCCCATCGTCCACGGTCAGGTTTTGGGTGACGACGTCGGCGATCTTGAGCATCTTGGCGGGATCGGACAACGTCCCGTCGTCCTTGATCTTGCGGGTCAGCGACGACAGGAAACCTTGCTGGGCCTTGATCCGGCCCAGATCGCCTCCGTCGGCGAATGCGTGGCGGGTCCGAAGGTAGGAAAGTGCCATTTCGCCCTGGACAGTGGACGTGCCGGCGGGCAGCCGAAGCCCGGAGTCGGGGTCGAAGACCGCGTCGCTGATGCAAACTTCCACGCCGCCGACGGCGTTGGAGAGTTCCTTGACGGCGTTGAAATCGGCCATCATGAAGTGGTCCACCTGCATGCCGGTCAGCTTGTTTACCGTATCCACGGCGCATCCGATGCCGGCCTCGCCCATGACCTCATTGATCATCACGCCGCTGCGGGCCGGATAGACCTTGTTGGTCTTCTGGTCGGTGCACTGCGGGATGTCCACCAGGAGGTCGCGTGGAAAGCTGATGACGTTAACGCGCTTGTTGTCCTCGGAGATGTCCATCAGCATCATCACGTCCGATTTGCCGTAGCCGGTGGAATCGTCGGCGGTCCCGTACTGGGAGTTCTTTCCGTCACGGGTGTCCGAACCGAGGATCAGGATCTGCATCCGGCTCGTAGCATCATTGACGGGCGATTCGGTGGTGCCGCCGCCGGCGTTCAACGGTGCCTTCGAAATGTTGCCCTGCAGCCGGAAGAACCAGAAGCCGGCAAAAGCGATCCCGCCCACCAGGACGGCAGCCACCACACCGGTGAGGATCTTCAGCCACAACGGCATGGCGCGGACCGGCCCCAGGTGGCGGCCCGCCCCCGTGGCACCCCCCTCCGCGTGCCGGGATACCGGTCCCGGTCCGGCTGAGAGGTCAGCCTCGTCGTCGCGTTTGTCGCGGCCTCGATCCACGTGGTGAACCTTCCTCTTAATACAAAATCCGGTCCATTTTTAGTGGTCCAGTCTGGAGATGTGGCGGGACCGCGCCGTTGGGCCCCGTGTTGGCGGGTCAGAAACCCAGTTTGACCAGCTGCTTCGGGTCGCGCTGCCAGTCCTTGGCTACCTTGACGTGGAGGTCCAGGTAGATGCGGGTGCCCAGGAGCGCTTCGATGCCCTTGCGCGCATTGGTGCCCACTTCGCGCAGGCGGCTGCCGCCTTTGCCGATAATGATGGCCTTCTGGGAGGGCCGTTCGACATAAAGGTTGACCCGGACGTCCAGCAACGGATTGTCATCGGGACGGTCTTCCCGGGGAACGATCTCTTCGACCACGACAGCCAGGGAGTGGGGAAGCTCGTCCCGGACGCCTTCCAGGGCAGCCTCGCGGATCAGTTCGGCCACCATAACGGCCTCGGGTTCGTCCGTGAGCTCGCCGTCCGGGTACAGCGGAGGCGACGGCGGCATGTGGCCGATCAGCACGTCGGCAACTGTTTCCACCTGGAATCCGTCGGCGGCCGAGACCGGCACGATGTCCTTCCAGCCGTCCTCCCCCATCACCTCGCGGCCAAGGGCCGCTACAGCGAGCAGTTGCTCGGTCAGTGCCTGGTTGTCCACCAGGTCAGCCTTGGTGACGATCGCGATGACGGGTTTACGCCCGACGGCTGCAAGCTGTGCGGCGATGAACCTGTCACCGGGGCCGATTTTCTCGTTGGCCGGCAGGCAGAATCCGATGGCGTCGACTTCGGACAGGGTATCGGCGACGAGGTCGTTGAGGCGTTTGCCCAGCAAGGTGCGGGGCCGGTGCAGTCCCGGGGTGTCCACAAGGATCAGCTGGGCGTCCTCACGGTGCACGATGCCCCGGATGGTGTGCCGTGTTGTCTGCGGCTTGGCCGACGTGATGGCCACCTTTTTGCCCACCAGTGCGTTGGTCAGTGTGGACTTGCCGGCGTTCGGCCTGCCAACGAGGACCGAAAACCCTGCGCGGAAGCCACCGAAATCGTCCGGCACCGCATCCTTATTTTTCTTGCTCACGTGGAACTCCCTGCTGGGTTGATTCGGCCTCCTCCAGGAGGCCTTCAAAGTCAGTCTCTACTCTTGGTACGGGCGCCGCAATGATGTGGCTGACCCTGTTGCGGCGGCCTTCGAGCCGCTCGGCGCGCAGGGACACACCCTGCACTTCCACGCTGCTGCCAACGATCGGGACCCTGCCAAGTGCCTTGGCCAGCAAGCCACCGACTGTGTCCACCTCGTCGTCGTCGAGCTCCAGGTCGAAAAGTTCGCCGAGATCGTCGATGCCCATCCTGGCGCTCACGCGGTAGGAGCCATCGTCCAGCGCCACCGCCTCAGCACTTTCGGTGTCGTATTCGTCCACGATCTCGCCCACGATTTCCTCGATCAGGTCCTCCAGCGTGACCAGCCCGGCGGTACCGCCATACTCGTCGATCACGATCGCCACGTGCGTGGATTCCTTCTGGAGTTCGCGCAGGAGGTCACTGACGGGTTTGGACTCCGGCACATAACGCACTTCGCGGGCCAACGCCTCAACCACGGGCGGCGCCTGGCCGGCTTCCAGCTCGTGAATGACCGCTGCAACGTCCTTGAGGTAGATAATGCCCAGGATGTGGTCGGTGTTTTCGCTGATCACCGGGATGCGTGAGTACCCGGAGCGGAGGAACAGTGACATCGCCTGGTGAAGGCTGGAGCCGGCGTCGATGCTGACAATGTCGGTCCGGGGCACCATCACCGCCCGCACCAGGGTGTCGCCGAAGTCGAAGACCGACTGGATCATCTCAGCCTCGGTGTCTTCGATCATGTCTGATTCACTGGCCCGGTCCAACAGCTCACGGAATTCCTGCTCACTGAAGAAGGCGTCGTCTCCGCCCGGCGCTCCGGGGGCAGCGGCACTTCCCACCGCCACGAGCCATCCAGGAATGGGGCCCAGCACACTGGTGAGGAGCCGGACCATGGGCGCCGTAAACCGCACCACGGTTGTGGAGTGCAGCCTGCCGAGCTGGCGGGGCGAGACACCGACTATCACGAACCCGAGAATTGCCATGATGCCGGTTGCCACGAGGCCGGCCAGCCACACGTTTTCCAGGAGACTTGCCACCAGGACGGCGACGGCCACTGCGGAGGCCATCTCGAACCAGACACGCCAAAACCGGAGGGCCCGGGTGTGGGCCACCGGCTCCGCGAGGATACGCCGCATGGCAGTCCCGCGACTCCTGTGCAGTGCCGCTTCGGCGTCGTGCCGGGGAAGGAAACTGAAAGCGGCCTCGGCTGCTGTCAGCACGGCCGCGACGACAAGGAAGACCAGTGCCACCGCGACCAGGAGCAGTTGAGTCACTGGGTGGTCTCGGCGGGTGCTTCTTTGCCGGTGAATCCGGTCAGGAGTTCGCGCTGCAGGCCGAACATCTCCGCCTTCTCCTCCGGTTCCGCATGGTCGTAGCCCAGCAGGTGCAGGATTCCGTGAGTGGTCAGGAGCAGCATTTCGTCCTGGAGCGAGTGGCCGGCGTTCTTGGCCTGGACCTTGGCAACCTGCGGGCAGATCGCAATATCGCCCAGCATGCCCTGGGGCGTTGGCCGCCCCGGAGTACCCGGCGTGAGTTCATCCATGGGCACTGAGAGCACATCCGTGGCGCCGGGCTCGTCCATCAGTTCGATATGCAGCTTTTCCATGGCCGGTTCATCAACCAGAAGGATGGACAGCTCGGCCTGGGGATGGATGTAGAGCTGTTCAAAGATGTACCGTGACAACGCAATGAGATCGGCTTCCTCGACGTCGACGCCGGACTCGTTGTTCACCTCGATGCTCACGCGTGTTCCCCCCGCTTTTCCTTGTTGACTGAGTGTTTGACGCGGTTCCGCTGGGCCTCATCCCAGATGCTGTAGGCGTTGACGATGTCCCCCACCAGCCGGTGCCGCACGACGTCGGCCGCGTCCAGGACCGAGAAGTTCACGTCCGCGATGCCCCGCAGGATTTCCTCCACGATCCGCAGCCCGGAACGCGTACCAAAGGGCAGGTCAACCTGTGTGACGTCGCCGGTGACGACCATCTTGGAACCAAACCCGAGGCGGGTGAGGAACATCTTCATCTGTTCCGGCGTGGTGTTCTGGGCCTCATCGAGGATGATGAAGGCGTCGTTGAGCGTCCGGCCACGCATGTAGGCCAGGGGTGCCACCTCGATGGTTCCGGCGGCCATCAGCCGCGGGATGGACTCGGGGTCCATCATGTCGTGCAAGGCGTCGTAGAGCGGCCGGAGGTACGGATCAATCTTGTCGCTCAGCGTTCCGGGCAGGAAGCCAAGGCGCTCCCCTGCCTCGACTGCAGGCCGGGTGAGGATGATGCGGCTGACTTCTTTTTGCTGCAGCGCCTGGACAGCTTTGGCCATGGCGAGGTAGGTCTTGCCGGTGCCGGCAGGACCGATCCCGAAGATGACCGTGTTGGCGTCGATCGCGTCGACGTAGTTCTTCTGGTTCAGCGTTTTGGGGCGGATGGTCCTGCCGCGGCTGGAGAGGATGTCATGGGTGAGGACGTCCACCGGGTTCTGCAGTGACTGGGTGCGCAGGAGCGCAACCAGCTGCTGCAGTACCGCCGGGGTGATCACTGTGCCGCGGGCCACCAGGCCACGGACCTCCTGGAGGAGCCGCATGATCCGTGGCACGTCGCTGGCCGGTCCGCTGATGGAGAGCTCGTTGCCGCGCACGTGGAAGTTGACATCCGGGAACTGGACTTCGATGAACCGCAACGCCTCATCGTGGCTCCCAAGTGACTGAACCATCTGGTCCGAGTTCTCGAACAGGACAACTTCGGTCCTGGTGCCCGGCAGGGAGTGGGGAAATTCCCCCGGGCTGCCATCGCCTGTGTTGAGCCGGCGCTTACCATTTGCTGATTCAGTCATGGTGCTGGCCCGCAGGCCTGTGGTCCCCTCGAAGTTCTTCAATCCAGTTTTCCGTGCCGGGAGAGGCGTCCGTTGCACGGTGCTCCTCGCCCAGCGATCCCTTCATCTTACGCCAGCGGGGAGCGGCGACGGATACGGCAGGTTGCGCCATACCGCCGCAGGAACGGCATTTAGGTATCAACTTCATATCGGCCTCATATCGTTCCCGTTGCAGTTGGGCCGTGACGGCTGCAGAACCGCTGCCGGGCCTCACCGCTGTGCAATGCTGGAAATCCAGCAGCCGCTGGAACACCAGGCCGCAAGGGGATCGGCCCGCCACGCCATGAAAGGACCAGGGCAGGAAAGTGCCGGATACCTTTGTGCCCAAACGGGCAGGCCGAACGAAGGGCCGCTTGCGCCCGGCTGTCCTGGCAGGAGTCCTGGTGCTGGTTCCCGTTCTGGCGGGCTGCACGGCGGAGGGCGGCCCATCCCCCACCGGCACCATTGCTTCCGTTCCGGCCAGCGGCGGGAGCATGCCCGATGCACCGTCCACCAGTGCCCCGCTGGAAACAACCCAGTCCTCCAACAAAGCACCCGTCTACTGGATCGGCCGCAGCGGCGGCAACATCTTCCTGTACCGCGAATTCCGTGACGTCCCCGAGCAGGACAACCCGGTGACCCGGGCGTTGCGCGCCATGATGTCGGAGAAGCCGCTCGACCCCGATTTCTTCACACCGTGGCAGAATCCGGCCAAGCTGGCCACCTCGATCTCAGGGAAAGACGTCATCACCGTGGACGTTTCGGCTGACGCGTTCAACAGCAACCTTGATGCCGACATGGCTGCCCGAGCCATCCAACAACTGATCTATACAGCCACCGCGGCGGCCGCCAGTTCGGGGCTGATCGACACCAGCCAGCAGGTCCGGGTCCGGATCCTCGTGGACGGACATACGGACTACGTAGCGTTCGGCAAGGTCCAGCTGGGCGCCCTGATGACCCGCGCCGCCGGCCTGGTGGCACCGGTGTGGATCATCGATCCGCAGGAAGATACCGAGGTCCCGGCCGGCAGCGTGAAGATCACAGGCCGCAGCACGTCCCCCGGAGCAAAGCTCCATTGGCAAATCCTTCAGGTTGTGGACAACGGCGCCGGCAAGACGCCCTTCCTGACCGGCGAAACGACGTCGGCCACGGAACAAGGCCAGGCGGGCGCCTTCACGCTGGCCCTTAACCTGCCCGCCGGTGACTACGAACTCCATGTGGCGCAGGCCGGATCCGGCGGAGAGCCGGACCGCAACGAGGACACACGGTCCTTTAAGGTGCGGTAGCCCAGCGTCCCAGGATGTCGCTGGCCAGCACGACGGCGGCCGGCCCGGCAGTGGAGGACCGCAGGACGTGATGCCCCAGCAGTGCCGTCACCGCGCCGTTGTCACAAAGTTTCGTTACTTCGCGGGGGCTGATGCCCCCTTCGGGGCCCACAATCAGCAGGATTTCGCGGGGCCCGGTACCGGCGCTCCCCTGCCATCCTTCAAGGACAGTGCGCAGGGGCCGGACTGCGTCCTCGTGCAGGATGACGGCCAGGTCCGCGGCTGCCACGGCCTTGCACAACCCGGAGGTTTCGACGGCGTCCCGGACTTCAGGAATCCAGGCGCGGCGGGCCTGTTTGGCGGCTGCGGCAACTGCCGACTCCCATTTGGCGTGGGCCCGGGCCGCCCTGTCCCCTTTCCAGCGGACAATGGACCGTTCGGACTGCCACGGTATGACGGCATCGATGCCAAGTTCGGTTGCTGTCTCGATGGCCAGTTCGTCCCGGTCGCCCTTGGCCAGCGCTTGCGCCAGCACCAGCCGGACCTCGGGCTTGTCTTCGGCCACGACGGTCCCGCACTCCACTTCCAGCGCGGAGGAGGCGGCCGATGCCACCGTCCCGGTCATGCGGGTGCCGGCACCGTCCACAATGTCCACGGCTTCCCCCGGCGACAAGCGCTTCACGGTGACCGCGTGGCGGGCTTCGGGGCCCTGCAGGACAAATACCTGCCCGGCAGCGAGGCCGTCCAGCGACCCGGGGGTGGTGAAGAATACGGGGTTGCTCACCGCTACAGGTTACCGAGCCGGTCCCGGAGCTTGGCGAACATGCCGCCGCTGGCAGCGAGCTTGCCTTCGGTGATCTGTTCGCCGCGAAGCTTTGCGAGCTGGCGCAGCAGGTCCTCCTGCGCGGGGTCGAGCTTGGCGGGCGTGTCAACCTGGAGGTGGACCTTGAGGTCTCCGCGGCCGTAGCCCCGCAGGTGGGTGACGCCCAGCCCGCGCAGGGTGACGATCTCCCCCGACTGGGTACCTGGCTTGACGTCAATTTCCTGGGTGCCGTCGAAGGTTTCCAGGCTGACGTCCGTGCCGAGGGCGGCCGCCGTCATGGGGATGTGCAACGTGGCGTGCAGGTCATCGCCTTCGCGGACGTAGGTGGCGTCATTGTTGACCCGGATTTCGACGTACAGGTCGCCGGCGGGGCCGCCCGCAGGTCCGGCTTCGCCCTGCCCGGAAAGCTGGATCCGGGTTCCGGTGGCAACGCCGGCGGGGACCTTGATAGTCAGCGACCGGCGGCTGCGGATGCGGCCCTGGCCGCTGCATTCGTTGCAGGGATCCTTGATGACGGTGCCGAAGCCTTCGCAGGTGCCGCACGGTGCGGCCGTCATGACCTGGCCAAGGATGGAGCGGACAGCCCGCTGGACCTGGCCGCTGCCGCCGCAGATATCGCAGCGTTCGGGGTGCGTACCGGGGCGGCAGCATGATCCCTCGCACGTGGGACAGACAACGGCTGTGTCCACTTCGAGCTTCTTGTTGACGCCAAAGACGGCGTCGCGCAGGTCGATCCGGACGCTGATCAGCGCATCCTGTCCCCTGCGCACCCGGGACGCCGGGCCGGACGTGCCGCCGGCGCCAAAGAAGGTGTCGAAGATGTCCTGGAACGCGAATCCCTGGCCTGCGTAGCCGGCACCGCCGAACCCGTTGTCCGTTCCGTTCTCATTGCCGGTGGTGTCATAGATGCGGCGCTTCTGGGGGTCGGAAAGGACCTCATAGGCGTGAGTGACTGCCTTGAAGCGTTCCGACGCATCCGCGCCGGGGTTTACGTCCGGGTGGAGGGTGCGGGCCAGTTTGCGGTAGGCCTTTTTGATCTCTTCGCCCGTAGCTTCGGGCGAGAGTCCAAGGACGTCATAGTGGCTGCTCAAAGTTCGTATCTCTTCCTTGTTGTACTGCGTGCAACGGGGCCCGGTGTCCGGACCTCCATCCGGAGGTGCTCCGGCTGGAGGGTCATGGCCCCAAAATCCTGGAAAGGTAGCGGGCAACGGCCCTGACGGCGGCCATGGTGGTGGGGTAATCCATCCGTGTGGGACCAAGGATCCCTACCTTCGCGGCGCTGCCAGGGCCATAGCCCGTGGCCACCACCGACGCCTCGGCAAGGCCGTCGTAAGGGTTCTCCCTGCCGATGCTGACTGCCACGCCGCGGTGGTCCTGGGCCATTTCGCTCAGCAGCCGCAGCATCACCACCTGCTCCTCGAGCGCTTCGAGTACGGGGCCGATGCTCAGTGGGAAGTCCACGTTGGATCGGGCCAGGTTGGCCGTTCCGGCCATGACCATCCGTTCTTCGCGGCTGCTCTGGGCCAAGACTTCCAGCCCCTGAGCCAGTGCGTGCGCGGCCTGCCGCTGAGGGTGCGGCGTGGCGCCTACGACGGCCGGCAGGGCCATGGCCAGGTGGCTCAGCGACGTGCCGCCCAGGGCGCCGAGGAACCGGGTCCGCAACTCCGCCAGCGCCTCGTCGCCAAGGTCCTGGCCGACGTCGATAACGCGCTGCTCAACCTTGCCGCTGTTGGCAATGAGCACCACGAGTACTTTGCGCGGGGCCAGCAGCACGAATTCGATGTGGCGGACCAGTGCCCTGCTCAGGTGCGGATACTGGACCACTGCCACCTGGTTGGTGAGCTGGGACAGCAGGCGGACAGTGCGGTCCAGCACGTCATCGAGGTCGTCCGCGCCTTCCAGGAGCGACTGGATGGCACGGCGCTCAGCCGCCGACAGTGGCTTGACTGCAGAGATTTGGTCCACGAACAGGCGGTAGCCCTTGTCCGTGGGAATACGTCCTGCGCTGGTGTGCGGGGCCGTGATCAGGCCCTCATCTTCCAGCGCCGCCATGTCGTTCCGGATGGTGGCGCTGGAAACGCCGAGATGGTGCCGCTCGACCAGCGCCTTTGAGCCGACAGGCTCGCGGGAGTGGACGTAGTCCTCCACGATCGCCCGCAGCACTTCCAGTTTGCGTGGCTCGCTCACTCTCCACCTCCATCCACGGTCCGGGGCGCGTGCCCCGTCCGGTGTAGCCCAGGGGTTAGCACTCGACATGCCTCAGTGCTAACAGTCTATTATGCCTCGCCCCGTTGTTAGCATTGGTACCGCTCCGGGCGAAACTCCGCCGGGTGAGGACTTAATGCGAGGCGGATCGAATCCATGGATTACCAGAACTGGGGCCCCCGCGGGATCTCCGCCCCTGCCCGGACCGAACTGCCGGAGGTTCCCGCAGAGCGCGGCATGGTGCTTGAGGAAGTCCAGTCGGGCTGGGTGGGTGCGGTCACCCGGGTGGAAAAGTCGGGCGGAATGCATGTGGTGGCCCTGGAGGACCGCCGCGGAAAGTCGCGTTCCTTCCGGCTTGGGTTCGGGTTCCTCCTGGAGGGCCAGCCGATCCGCCTGATGCCGCCGGCCCCCGCCCGGGCTCCTGCCGGACCCGCTGCCGGGCGTACGGCTTCAGGGTCGGTACGGGTTGCCGGGCAGCGGGCCCAGGTGGCAAAGGCCAGCCGGATCTGGGTGGAAGGCAAGCATGACGCCGAACTTGTCGAGAAGGTCTGGGGAGACGACCTCCGGGTGGAGGGCATCGTCGTCGAGCCCCTCCACGGCATCGACGACCTCACGGCCGCGGTGGCGGACTTCAGGCCGGGACCGGGGAGGCGCCTGGGGGTGCTGGTAGACCATCTGGTGCCCGATTCCAAAGAGTCGCGGATCGCCGACGCCGTGATGGCATCCCCGGGCGCGGCCGGAAATGTCCTGATTGTCGGCCATCCCTACGTCGACGTGTGGCAGGCTATCCGCCCGGCGGTGCTGGGCATCCAGCAATGGCCGGCGATTCCCCGCGGACAGGACTGGAAGACCGGCATCCTGAAAGCCTTTGGCTGGCCGCACGCCACCAAGGAAGATATTGGGCTCGGGTGGCAGAAACTCCTGGGTGCGGTACGCACCTACGCCGACCTGGAACCCTCGCTGCTGGGACGGGTTGAGGAAGTGATCGATTTCCTCACCGTGCCGTGAAAGCGGCCCCAGGCCCGCGACCCAGTATTCTGGATACTGCGATGCCTTGGTTTTGGCAGAGCTGCACCGAGTCCCTAGTAGTCATCCGCACCACTTGCACCCCCGAAGGAAAACAGACTGTGGCAGAAAACGCACGTGATCACAGGGATGGCCAAGGCCGTTCCGAGTACCATGGCGTCCCCGCCAATGCGCTGCCGCTCACGGCCAGCGAAGACCGCCAATGGGCCACGCTGGCCCACTTCGGCGGGATCCTGGGGTGCGTTCCATCCCTGCTGATCTACCTGATCTTCCGGGACCGGGGACCGTTCACCGCGCAGGAATCGAAGGAAGCGCTGAATTTCAGCCTCCCGCCCACTATCGCCGCAGTCCTGGCCAACATCCTGGTGTTCATCCCCTATGTGGGCAACATCTTCGCCGTCATCGCTACGCTGATCTGGGTCGCGCTGACCTGCTTCTCTGTGGCCGCAGGGATCCACGTCAACCGTGGACAGCCGCACCGCTACCCGTACAACCTGCGCTGGATCAAGTAGCCACACCCGCAGCGGTTAGTCGGGGAGGATCCTGCGAACCACCGCGTCCGCCAGGAGCCGGCCCTTCAGCGTAAGGACCAGCCGTCCGTGGAATGCCGCCGCCGGTTCCACCAGGCCGTCCGCGATCAGGCCCGCCACTTCATGGCGCCCCAAGGCGCTGAGCGTCGAGACTTCAAGCCCGGACTGCAGGCGCGCCTCCAGCATCACCCGTTCCAGCCTCCTGGTATCCGAATCCAGGGTTTCCCGGCCCGCGGCCGGAGAGTGGCCCTGCGACAGCCGGTTGGCGTACGCGGCGGGGTGCTTGACGTTCCACCAGCGCACACCGCCCACATGGGAATGCGCCCCGGGGCCGATCCCCCACCAGTCATCGCCCCGCCAGTAGGCCAGGTTGTGCCGGCAGGCCTGCTCCGGGGTCCGCGCCCAGTTGCTGACCTCATACCAGCCAAGCCCGGCTTCGGTGATCAGCTCGTCGGCGAGCTCGTACTTGTCGGCGTGATCGTCGTCGTCGATTCCCGGGACCTCGCCGCGGCGCATCTGCGCGGCGAGCTTGGTACCGTCCTCGACGATCAGCGCGTAGGCGCTGATGTGGTCCGGTTCGTAGGACAACGCCGTTTCGAGGGAATACCGCCAGTCCGCCAGGGATTCGCCGGGCGTGCCGTAGATCAGGTCCAGGCTGACGGCAAGCCCTGCCTCCCGCGCCCACTGGACCACCTGCGGAACGCGGCTCGGGGTGTGCGTGCGGTCAAGGACCTTCAACACATGCGGGACGGCGGATTGCATGCCGAACGATATCCGGGTGAAACCGGCTTCCTTGAGGATGGCGAGGGATTCGGGCGTGACCGAGTCGGGATTGGCCTCGGTGGTGACCTCCGCACCCGCCTCGATCCCCCACTGGTCAATGGAGGCACGGAGGATCATGGCGAGGTCGGCGGCAGGCAGGAGCGTCGGCGTGCCGCCACCGAAGAAAACGGTGCTGAGCTTGCGCGCCGGGACGCCGGAACGCTGCAGTACCTGCGCGGCCAGCACCACTTCCGAGACCGCGGTGCCCGCGTAGGCGTCCTGGGATGCGCCACCGCCGAGTTCCGTAGCCGTGTAGGTGTTGAAGTCGCAATACCCGCAGCGGACAGCGCAGAACGGGATGTGTACGTACAGGCCGAAAGCCCGGGCCGCCGCACCGTCTGCCGCCTGCGCAGGCAGTAAACCGTCCGACGGCGCCGGGTCGCCAAGGGGAAGAACGCTGGGCATCAGCGGATCCCCCGCTGCGCTGTGGTCACTTCTTCTTGGCCTTGTCCTTTGATTCGTCCGTTGTGAGGGCGGCGATGAACGCTTCCTGCGGTACCTCCACGGTGCCCACCATCTTCATGCGCTTCTTGCCCTCTTTTTGCTTCTCCAGCAACTTGCGCTTACGCGAGATGTCGCCGCCGTAGCACTTTGCCAGCACGTCCTTCCGGATGGCGCGGATGCTTTCGCGGGCGATGATCCTGGAGCCGATGGCCGCCTGGATAGGCACCTCGAATTGCTGCCGCGGGATGAGTTCGCGCAGCTTGCCGGTCATCATCACGCCGTAGGCGTAGGCCTTGTCCTTGTGCGTGATGGCGCTGAACGCGTCCACCTGTTCGCCCTGGAGCATGATGTCCACCTTGACCAAGTCGGCTGCCTGTTCGCCGTCGGCCTTCCAGTCCAGGGACCCGTAGCCGCGCGTCTTGGACTTCAGGATGTCGAAGAAGTCGAACACGATTTCGGCCAGCGGGAGCCGGTACCGGATCTCCACCCGGTCCTCGGACAGGTAGTCCATGCCCCCCAGGACGCCGCGGCGGGCCTGGCAGAGTTCCATGATGGCACCGACGAATTCGTTGGGAGCCAGGATGGTGGCGGACACCATGGGTTCACGCACCTCGGCGACCTTGCCGGTGGGATACTCGCTGGGGTTGGTCACCTGGACCACCTTCTTGTCCTCCAGCGTGACCTCGTACTCGACGTTGGGTGCGGTGGAGATGAGCGCGAGGTTGTATTCACGTTCCAGGCGTTCGCGGGTGATCTCAAGGTGAAGGAGGCCCAGGAACCCCACGCGGAAACCGAAGCCAAGGGCAGCGGAGGTTTCCGGTTCATACACCAGGGCGGCGTCGTTGAGCATGAGCTTTTCGAGGGCGTCACGCAGTACCGGGTAGTCGGCCCCGTCCAGCGGATACAGGCCGGAGAACACCATGGGCTTGGCATCGGCGTAGCCGGGCAGCGACGTTGCGGCCGGCTTGGCCAGGTTGGTGACCGTGTCGCCCACCTTTGACTGGCGCACATCCTTCACGCCGGTGATGAGGTAACCCACTTCACCGACGCCGAGGCCCTTTGACGGCGTGGGTTCCGGGGAGCTGACCCCTATTTCCAGCAGCTCGTGCGAGGCCCTGGTGGACATCATCTGGATGCGTTCACGGGGGTGCAGCATGCCGTCCACGACGCGGACATAGGTGACCACGCCGCGGTAGGTGTCATAGACAGAGTCGAAGATCATGGCACGGGCCGGTGCGTCGGGGTCGCCCTTCGGGGCGGGCAGGTCACGAACAATCTTGTCCAGCAGCGCCTCGACGCCGGCGCCGGTCTTCCCGGACACCCGCAGGACATCTTCCGGATCGCCACCGATGAGGTTGGCCAGTTCCGCAGCGTATTTCTCCGGCTGGGCTGCCGGAAGGTCGATCTTGTTCAGCACTGGGATGATGGTGAGGTTGTTCTCCATGGCCAGGTAGAGGTTGGCAAGCGTCTGCGCCTCGATGCCTTGTGCTGCGTCGACCAGGAGGATCGCGCCCTCGCAGGCGGCCAGGGACCTGGACACCTCGTAGGTGAAGTCCACGTGGCCCGGCGTGTCGATCATGTTCAGGGCGTAGCTGACGCCATCCACTTCCCACGGCATACGCACGGCCTGGGACTTGATGGTGATGCCGCGCTCACGCTCGATGTCCATCCGGTCCAGGTACTGGGCCTTCATGTCGCGCGCCTGGACAACCCCGGTGGACTGCAGCATCCGGTCAGCCAGCGTGGACTTGCCGTGGTCAATGTGCGCGATGATGCAAAAGTTCCGAATAATTGCCGGATCTGTCGCGGCGGGCACCGGTGCGGTGCGGGCCATGGGAGACACGCAGGGTCCTTACTGTTGGCATTGTTCGCAGCCAACCGCAGGCACCCCAAAGGAGCCGGGCGGTGTGGCCGCACATCTTGAACTTCCAGTGTCCCACGTCCCGGGCCGCGGCACCGCATCCTGCCGCGCCACAGGGGAGGCACTTTGCCGGCCCCGCACCGCTATAGGGTTTCTGGATGGCTATCGATCTCCGCTCCGTGGCTCACGCCGTCCGCCGCGGCCTGCGCCTGCTGCAATTCAAGCGCCCCACCGAGGCTGCGCCCGGTTCCGCATATCCGGGCGACTTCACCGGCCGGTCCACCGTCCGGTACGCACCCCGGCCTGACGGCGACCCGGACCCCGGCGAGGTGGTGTGGACCTGGGTCCCCTACGAGGAGGACTACAGCAGGGGTAAAGACAGGCCCGTGCTGCTGGTGGGACGTCACGGGAAGTATCTCCTGGGCCTGATGATGACCAGCCGGGACAGGGTGGCGCCAGGCTCAGCCTCCGACCTTTACGTGGACCTTGGCTCCGGCGCCTGGGACCGGCAGGGCAGGGCAAGCGAGGTCAGGCTGGACCGGATCCTGCGCATCAGGCCGGACAGTGTCCGACGCGAGGGTGCCGTCCTGGACAAGGCGCGTTTCGAGAAAGTCGCAACCGGGCTGCGGCGGCGCCACGGCTGGACCTAGCCGCCGGAAATGGCCAGTCCCGGGCCTGACCTGCTATTCTTTATAGCTGTGTGTCCGTGCAGGTCGACGGTCACTGATGGTTGGCCGCCATAGGTATCCCCACGCCGCTCAGTCAAGGCCAGCCTGAAAGCCCTCTAGACCATTTCCGCATTACAAAGAGAGTTCACACGTGGCGAATATCAAGTCCCAGAAGAAGCGCATCCTGACCAACGAGAAGGCACGCCTGCGCAACAACGCAGTCAAGTCTGAGCTGAAGACGGCCATCCGCGCCGTCAACACCGCTGTTGACTCCGCTGATAAGGAAGCTGCTACTACTGCACTCGTCTCTGCCAGCCGTAAGCTGGACAAGGCTGTCAGCAAGGGTGTTCTGCACAAGAACAACGCAGCGAACCGCAAGTCGGCGATCTCCAAGAAGGTCAACGCACTCTAAGGTTTCCAGTTCCCGCGAACTGATGGTGTGGCCGGTACCGGAAGGTACCGGCCACATGCTTTTAATGTGCGCCCCCAGGCGCCGGGATGGGCACACGTGCATTCCGGGAGCAGTACGGCCGGCTGCGCCCGCCGGCAGTCAGGTGTGTGTGCCGGCCTTACCTGCCCTGGACCGACATGGCGATTACGGTCACGGCATGCTCCACAGCGTAGACCGGGTCCCGTGAGAGGCCTTTGACCTGCGCATCAGCCTCTGCCGTCGCCTGGATGGAACGCACCAGGCCTTCAGGGGTCCAGCGTCGGACGTCCCGCTGGGCCTGTTCAACCAGCCAGGGCTGCATTCCGAGTTCCGCCGCAATCTGCGCGGACGATCCTGACGCACCCGCCACCCGGGCCACCGTCCGCAGCTTTGCGGCGAGGGCGGCCACCAGGGGAACCGGATCCGCACCCGTAGCGAGGGCGTGACGCAGCGTGGACAGCGCCAGCGGCGCATTTCCCGCCATGGCGGCGTCGGCCACCTTGAAGGCGGTGGCTTCGATGCGCCCGCCGTAGTACCGGTCCACTGTTTCGGAGGTGACGGTAGTGGTGGCGTCGGCAATCAGCTGGCTGCAGGCGGCGGCGAGTTCTGACAGGTCTGCCCCCACAGCGTTAACCAGGGCCTGGACGGCGTCCTGGTTGATCCGGCGGCCCGCCGCTTTGAATTCAGTGGAGACGAAGGAGATCTTGTCAGCGTCTTTTTTCAAGGGCTGGCAGTCAACCACCGGCCAGCCACCTTTTTTGACGGCGTCGAGCAGCTTCTTGCCGCGGGCGCCGCCGGCGTGTCGAAGTACGACGACGGCATCCGGCTCGGGATGCTGCAGATAGTCGAGCGCATCGGCCAGGAAGGCTTCGTTCATGCCTTCCACAGACTCGACCTCGATGAGTTTGCTTTCGCCGAACAACGATGGGCTGACCTGCATGGTCAGGGCCCCCGGCTCATAGCCGGCGGCGTTCATGCGGCTGAGTTCGACGTCGGGCGCCGCCGCCCGGACCAGCGACCGGATCCTGTCCATGGCCCTGATACCCAAGTATTCCTCCGGCCCGGTGACCAAGACGATCTGGGCCGGGGTTACGTCACGCCAGGAGGCAACGTTCGACGCCGGAGAGCGGGTTTCGCGTTTTTGCGCAGCGGCCATCGAAGGTCCCTTCCGGAGGTTTTAGTGCAATATCCCAGCCTGCCATGTCCGCGCCCGCGCACCAAGCTGCCGGTGCTTATGCGGCGGGCGGAAACGACCAGCGGCCCTCCCCGGGAACCCCGGACAGGGCCGCTGGTGTAACTGGCCTACACCGCTGCGGACGGCTCGGCAGGCCGCATTCTTCCCACTAATACCTGCTGTAGGTCAGCTTTACCTTGCCGTCCTCAACGTCGACGTTGGCACTCATGGAAACCGAGGTGGTGTCCGTTGCAGGCTTCCAGTCAGCTGTTCCGAAACCGTACGAGTTGTCCTTTTCGTAGGTGACGGTGGCTTTCCCGGGAGTCTGCGTAGTGATGCGCCAGGGAGACGAACCGTACGGGTCCTTGCTCATGGTGAACGTGGGTTTCGTGGTGAGCGTCCAGTGGAAGTTCCGCGAGTAGCGCGAGGAAGCGTAGGTGTTGAGCGGGCAATTGGCCGGCTCTGCCTCGGTGGACTTCACGCACTCGGCAAGATAGGCGTCGATCTGTGCCAAGGCTTCGGACTTCAGGGCGTCAGAGGCGTCCACTTTGAGGCGGGCGGTCGCCGGTGCCTGGGCGTCCCCGATCGTGACCAGCGCCGTGGACTTCTGAGCGGTTAGATATTTTTCCGAGGAGGGCAGTTCAACGGTGTATTCGCCGGGCAACGCAGGGTAGCTGAGGCCGGATGAACCCAAAGAGCTGCCGGCAAGGTCGACGTCGAGCTCTTGACCGTTGATTACGATCTTCTTCACCGCGGTGTCCGTCGTGATGCGGACGCTCTGAAGAGGTGTCGACTCCATCTTCCAGTGATCGTCCAGGAGTTCAGGGTTCGACTTGCGAAGGCTGTACGTCGCCTGCTGCTTACGGCCGTCCTGGTGTACCTCAGCCACCACCGTGGCGGTGTCATCGGAGACCTTGGTGGACACAATGTCGAAGCCGTCGATGCGCTTGGCAGCCTTGGCGTAGACCTGATCGGACAGCAGGATCCGTTGGTCGTTGGCCAGGCCGGGATCGGCCAGTGCCATCGCCTTGGAAGCTTCGCCGTTCTGAAGTGCCTGGAGGTAGCTGCCCACGGCCTTGTCAGGACCGTTATTGCCCTTGATGACGTTCAGTGCGATGACTCCACCGACCACCAGGACGACCACGAGACCGGCGGAGCCCAGGATGAGTCCAAGCTTGCGCTTCGCGCTGGCGGACATCGGCGCACGAGGTGCCAGCGCAGGATGGGCTCCCGGAGCTGCATAACTGGTTGGAGCCGCAGCAGCACCCGCAGCAGGGGCAGTAACAGCCGGTGCGGTACCAGCCCGTGCAGCTGCTGCCGATCCGGCAGGAGCAATCGTGTAGGCCCAGGCCAGGGGAACGTAACGGCTCAGCTGAGGCGCGAGATAACGCGCTGATGCTTCTGTGGCCCCTCCCCAGAGCATCAGGAAGAACGGGGTGAACCAGGCCAGCGTCATGCTGCCGGCACCCGACGCCAGTGACCCGGCGTCAAAGGTGCCGGTCACGCTGCTCAGCCACGTCACCAGCGTCCCGGCAACGAGGAATGCAGCAGGGAGCGCTGCCCAGTCAGTGATCTTGTTGGTCACCATGGGTCCCCGGCGCAGGTACCAGAAGACCGAGGCCGCCACGATTGAGATCAGCGCCAGGAGAAGCAGCAACCATCCGGCCCAGCCAGGGATGCCGTACTGGTCCAAGGCGCGTCCAAAGCCGAAGATGATGTCGGAGCCGGAGGAATTCGCCGAGGAGCCGAAGTTCCAGTTGCGGGTGAGAGCACCCAGGTGGCCCAGGCCGAACATGAAGAAGCCTGCCGTGGGTGCCCACAGCGGCGAGGAGAGGGTGGACTGCCACCCGGACTTGATGCCCAGGGCAATCACAACCACCGGGATGGCGATGGCCAGAAAAACGACGTAATGCACCGCGACAGTCTCAAACGCCCGGCGGACCGCCGCACGGACACCGGCCCCTGTAGTGGCGCGCGGGCGCACTGATGCCCGCCCTGCGAAAGTGGCGAGCGTTCCGATCACGAGCGCAAATACGAATGACCCGAAGGTCACCGCGCCGATCGGGCTGATTTTCACGCTCGGCACCGGTATGGAAATGGCGAAGATCGCCCCGAGGATGTTGACCAGGAGAGTGAACACCAGGCCCGTTGTTACTGCCTCGATCCAGGTTCCGGCCGTTGTTTGGGCTGCGGCCCGCTTGGCGGCGTACCGGCCGCCGAAGTACAGGGCTGCGATCGAGACGGCCGTCAGCAGCAATGGAACCGCGAAGACGGAAGCGGATCCGTGCACGTTCCCCATGAACGGAATGGTTGCGTCGATGCTCGAACCGAGCGCGCCAAGCTGGCTCATGACGACAAGCTGGACGGCCAGCTGTCCTATCAGGGACCACGGTGACGGCATCGAACTTCCGCTGGGAAGCATGGAATTCGACGGTAATTCGGTATTGCCGCCATTGCTGGCGCTAATACCGATCAACGCCAGAATCAAGAAAAGAAAGGCGGTGATAAGAATCACCACGTATGAAATGGCGCCGACCAGGGCCCCGGGAATCAATGTTTTATAGTCGAAAGACTTCAGAAGACTGGAGCCCGGGGCCGCGCCCGACCCGGAATGGCCTGCGTTCCCTGCATTGCCGGCAGGCGGCCAGCCAGGCGCCTCAGTGGTTTGCCCGGATGGCCCGGTCTGCGGATACTGCTGTTCAGTCACAAATTCCCCCAATTGTTCTTGTGCTTCTCAATCGTGCCACAGACTGAATATTATTACGCGGGAATCCCGTGCCCTGTGGATTTCTTTGGCACCCGCACTTTCAGGACATCGCCTGAACGCTTGTTGTACTTTTGCGAAGCCCGCTTTATGAATTGCTTCCGGTGTATTTGCCGCCGCAGACGGGGCCGCCGTGCCCGTGCCCGCGCCCGCGTCCGCGCCCTCGCCCGCGCTTCAAGCTGTGCACATGGCGGAGGCGATGAATCCGGGTTTCGAGCAGTTGGATCAACGCTTCGGCCAGCCTGTGTGCCTCCTGGATCCGACGGAGGAGGTTCCGTGGCCGGGTGGCCGCCCACACCACGGCGAACGTGAGGACTGACAGCAGCATCATTGAGAGAAGGCCCGGCACTCCTTCCGGCCACGGCAAGGCGGATCCCGGCAGCTGCGCCGCGAACCTTGCCGTCGCCGCAACGCCTGAACCGAAGACCCCCGCTATGGCTATCAGTGCCGTGGCAGCCCAGGGCAGCAAGGCCACCAGGGGCACGGCCGCGGTCCCCAGCAGGGTTACCGGCGCCACCAGGGGTGAAGCTGCAACGTTGGCCAGCAAGGCATAGGTGGCGAACTGCGGCTGCAGGAGGACGATGACCGGTCCGCACAGCAGCTGGGCGGACAGTGGCACGGCAACCGAGGCAGCCAGCCACCGCGGCACCACCACGGGAATCCAGTCGATGATGCGCCGGCCGAGGAGGATGATTCCCAGCGTGGCCAGCACTGACAGGAGGAAGCCGAAGCTGGTTCCCAGTGCGGGATCGGACAGCAGGAGCCCCATGACGGCCAGGCAGAGGAAGCTCAGCCCTCGTCCTGAGCGTCCCCCGGCGAGGGACGCGACGGCGATGGCGCCCATCAACGCCGCGCGCAGGACGCTGGCATCCGGTCCCACCAGCACCACGAACAGTGCCAGCCCTGCCAGGGCAACCGCTGCAGCCGGGGCGCGGGCTAAACGGAACCACCGGCACAGCACCAGCAAAGCCCCGAGGACCAGGCTGCAGTTTGCCCCGCTCACCGCGGTCAGATGGGTCATACCCACCGCTTTCATGGCGTTGCCCAATCCCTCATCAAGGGCACTGGTGTCTCCGGTGACCATTCCCGGCAGGAGGCCGCGGGCGTCCGGTTCCAGGAAAGACGCGGCCGACACGAACCGGCTGCGAAGCTCCCGTGCAGTCGCCTGCAGGACTGGACCGGCCGTGGACCGCGCGGGAGCAGTGGAGGCCGCCAAGTTCCCGGCTTCCGTGCGACCCGGCTCGGCGGGACGCAACGTGCCGGCCGCGCGAAGAGTCTGTCCCGGCACCACCGAGCCCCAGTCCCGGCCGCCCATGACCACCAGCGGGGCCCGGGTCCGGATTCGCACCCCGCCCGTGGAGACTTCCAGGGTCACCACCGGCACCGACCACCGCTCTGCCGCTCCCCCGGGCCCGGTCACGGCACGCGGGCTGCCGGCCACCTCGACGACGGCAACAACCGACCTTCCTGCCGTGATCGCCTCAGCCAACGGCCCATCGAAACGCTGGCCGGAACCTGCCGCCGAATGCGCAGCAGCGGCAGCAGCAAGCATCAGGGAGACCCCGACGGCCGCGACGAAACTCCGCTGCCGGGCAGTCCGGCGTGGAGGGGCCTGGCCGCCGCGGACGGCGGCACGCTTGCGAGGCCTGCCGCCACCGGCGGCGCGGGAGATGAAGGCCGCCGCCGCTGCGGCCAGGGCGGCGCACAGCAATGCCAGGGCCATGGGTGGCAACCAGATCCCGGCTACGGCGCCTCCCCACACCAGGAGCGCAGGGAGGGCAAGACGAAGATCTGTGCGGCGCCGGGACGCAGTGGAACCGGGATCTGCTGCCGACTGGGCGTCAGCCGTCGCCGTGACGTGCTTGCGCGCCACGTCCGTGCACCGTATCCACAGGCGTTGGAGAACCAGGCGTTGACGTGGGCGGGGCCTGGGCGTACGTGACGGGTCCGCGGTTTCTGACGGCGCCCCACCCTGGGCACGTCCTGGTTGCCCATCCGCTTCTCCCCGGACGGCGGAGTCCACGAACCTGCTCCAGGGGCTCGGCCGCAGGCTCCCGGCCTTGCGGTCCTGCCCCGGTGTTCCTGGCCCGGCGCCTCCGGCACGCGGCCCCATGTCAGACCGTCACCAGGGGGAGCAGGGACTCAAGCATCTTGGGCCCGACGCCATCCACCGCGTCCAGCTCCTCAACATTTTTGAAGGGGCCATGGTCCTTTCGCCAGTCCACGATCCGCTGGGCGAGCACCGGGCCGACCTTGGGCAGCGTATCCAGTTCCGCCACGCTTGCGGTGTTGAGGTTGATCTTCCCGCCTGGCTGGCCGGACCTGGCGGCCTGACCGGCGGTTTCGGGTTCATCAGGTTTTCCTGCCCCTGAGGAGGAAGGCAGCGGCTCTCCTTCCCGTGGGACGTGGATCTTCTGTCCATCTTCAAGGACAAGTGCCAGATTGAGCCGGTCAACGTCGGCGTCGGGAGCCGGACCGCCCGCGGCAGCGATGGCATCGTCAACGCGGCTGCCCTGCCGCAAACGGATGATCCCGGGATTGCCCACCGCCCCGGCCACGTGCACCACCACCAGGCCGCCCGGCACAGACTCCCCTTGGGGCCGCCCGGACTCGGCTGACGGCTGCGGGCCGCCCCGTGCCGTCCCGCCGGCTGGATCCTCCGCGGCCACCTGGCTGCCACCGGAGGTACCCACCCCGTTCAGTGGCAGGATTTCCGGTGCGCTGGCACCCGCCTGCCACCAGAACCAGGCTCCGGAAGCCACCGCCAACGCGGTGAGCAGCGCTGCAACACGCAGTCCAACCCGCCACCGGAGCCGCGCAACCGCATCATTCCGGCTGTCCGCACCGGACTCCGTGCCGGTCCCGTCGGGTTGTCCAGTCCCCCGGTACTCAAAGCCGTCCGGGCCAGGACCATCCAACAGCAGTCCGGTGCGTCCCCGGCCGAGCGTCGACTGGAGCCGGTCCCTCGCATGCCGCGCCTGCTGACCTCCTGCTCCAGCATCCCGGCGTGACATAGTTCCACCCTAGGAAGCCATGCCCTCGGAGGGCATCCACCAACGCTCCTATGTGGAAAGGTCCGCCCCGCCGGTTCTCCTGCCAACAATGACGGCAAGCACTCCGAGCCCGGCATGGGCCGCAAGGACCGCGGGGAGGGAACTGATCTGGGCGGGCGGGCATTCGGGCAAAGCAGCCGCCAGCCTGGCAGCCAGCCCGTCGGCTTCCGACTGGTTCCCAAAGTGGTGCACGGCCAGGCGCACGGATTCACCGGGGCGCGGCACGGCCTCGGCCGCAACGATTTCCTCCAGTCGGGCAACGGCACGTACGGCCGAACGCACCCTTTCCAGCGGAACGATCCTCCCGCCGTCGACCGCCAGAATGGGTTTGATGGCAAGCATGGTGCCCACGAGCGACGCTGCGGCGCCTATGCGGCCGCCACGGCGCAACTGTTCCAGGCTCGGAACGTAGAAGTAGACCCTGGTCCGGGTTGCCTGGTCGTGGGCGGCTGCGGCAACCACGGCACAGTCTGCACCGGTTGCCGCTGCTGCGACGGCAGCCTGGACGGCCATGCCCTGGGCCATGCCGACAGTCTCCGTGTCCACCACCTCGACAGGGATTCCGACCCTCGCCGCAGCGAGCCTTGCGGCGTCCGCGGTACCGGAGAGTTCACCGGAGATGTGGACTGACACCACGGCCTCGAATCCGCGTTGTTCAGCTGCGCGGTAGGCCTGCTCGAATTGGCCCGGTGACGGCCGCGACGTTTTAACTGCCGTCCCCGAAGCCAGGGCCACGGCGATGGTCTCCAGGATGTCGTCTTCGCCTTCGCCGTAGATCTCCGCACCCACCATGACGGGCATCGGCACGACGGTAAGGATTCCTTCGTGCCGCAGCCCGGCCAGATAGCTGGCCGGGAGGGCGGCGGCGGAGTCTGTGACGACGGCGGTGCGGACCGCGGCGGCGGTGCCCGGGCGCGCGGTCCCGGGACGGGCAGAGGGCCTCAGGGCCGAGAGCCTGGACCGTACCCACGGCCAGGCGGCGGCATTACTCTCGGGCAAGGGGCCTCCTGGATACGGTGTCCGGCTCGAGCAGCACCGGCCGCCGGAAAATATCCGGCGGCCGGTGATTACTGCGGGTGCAGCGGTCAGGCCGGAACGATGTTGACCAGCTTAGGCGCACGGACGATCACAGTCCTGATGCCGCGGCCGTCCAGGGCACGCTGGACATTGTCGGACGCCAGCGCCAGTTCACGCAGCTGGTCCTCGGAAACGTCCGGGGAAACCTCCAGGCGGTCGCGGACCTTGCCTTGTACCTGGACGACTGCGGTGACGGTGTCCTGGACCAGGAGGGCAGGATCGTGTGCCGGCCAGCCTGCGTTGGCCACGGACGCCGGGTGGCCCAGCAGGTTCCACATGTCCTCGGCAGTGTACGGCGCGAACAGGCTCAGGATCACGGCTACGGCTTCGACTGCTTCACGGACTGCAGGATCGGATGCGCCTGCCCCGGAGTCGATGGCCTTGCGGGTGGCGTTGACCAGTTCCATCAGCTTGGCAACCACCACATTGAACTTGTTGGCGTCCAGCAGTTCGGCGGCGTCGGCGATGGTGCGGTGTGTTACCGAACGCAGGGCGCGGTCGCCGGCTGCAGCGTCCACGCCGGGGCTGCTGGTGACATCCTGGGCCAGGCGCCAGGCGCGGGCCAGGAATTTGGCCGACCCTGACGGCGACACGTCAGCCCAGTCCACGTCGTCTTCCGGCGGCGAGGCGAAGATCATGGTCAGCCGGACGGCGTCGACGCCGTACTTGTCCAGCTGCTCGCCAAGGTCCACGCCGTTGCCCAGGGACTTGCTCATGGCCTTGCCGCCGTTGAGCACCTGCCCCTGGTTGAGCAGTGCCCGGAAGGGCTCGTCGGCCTCGATCATGCCCATGTCGTGGATGACCTTGGTGAAGAAGCGGGCGTAGAGCAGGTGCAGGATGGCGTGCTCCACGCCGCCGACGTACTGGCCTACGGGCATCCAGTCGTTGATTTTGGCCGGATCGAACGGGCCTTCGGTGTAGTCGGGCGAGACGAACCGCAGGAAGTACCAGGAGGAGTCCACGAAGGTGTCCATGGTGTCCGTGTCGCGCTTTGCCGGGCCGTGGCAGGAGGGGCATTCCACGTTAACCCAGGCCTCGGCGGCGGCCAGCGGGGAGGTACCTTTCGGAGCCAGGTCCTCGCCACGGAGGTCATCCGGCAGGGTGACCGGCAGCTGGTCGTCCGGAACAGGCACTTCCCCGCAGGACGGGCAGTGGATGATCGGGATGGGGGCGCCCCAGAACCGCTGGCGGCTCAGCAGCCAGTCGCGGAGCCGGAAATTGACGAACTTCTCGCCGGTGCCCTGTTCCTCGAGGATCTTGATCGCGGCCGGGATGGCCTCGGCCTTGGGCAGGCCGTCCAGGGCGCCGGAATTGATCAGCGTGCCCTCACCGGCAGTCGCCGTGCCGGACATGGCCGGATCCTCTTCGCCGGTGTCCAGGACCGCCCGGACGGGAAGGTCGAAGGTCTTGGCGAAATCCAGGTCGCGCTGGTCGTGTGCGGGGACAGCCATGATGGCGCCGGTGCCGTAGTCGGCCAGGACGTAGTCCGCGGCCCAGACCGGGAGTTTCTCGCCGTTGAGCGGGTTGATGGCGTACCGGCCGGTGAAGACGCCGGTCTTCTCGCGTTCGGTGGACTGGCGTTCGATTTCCGAGAGCGCCTTGACCTTCTCCCGGTAGTCGTCCAGGGCGGCGGCGTGCTCATCAGTGACGAGTTCGACGGCGAGCGGCGCGTCCGCGGCCACCACGAAGAACGTTGCCCCGTACAGCGTGTCCGGACGGGTGGTGAAGACCGTGACCTCCCTGGCGGGCTTGCCGCCGTCGGCCTCAATCACGAAGTTGACGTGCGCACCCTCGGACCGGCCGATCCAGTTCTTCTGCATGGCCAGCACGCGCTCGGGCCAGTGTCCGCGCAGTTCGTCCATGTCGTCCAGGAGCCGGTCGGCGTAGTCAGTGATCTTGAAGTACCACTGGTTCAGGGACTTCTTGGTCACCGTGGTGCCGCAGCGCTCGCAGGCACCGTTGACCACCTGTTCGTTGGCCAGGACGGTCTGGTCCTTGGGGCACCAGTTGACCGGTGAGTTCTTGCGGTAGGCCAGGCCGCGCTCGTAGAAACGCTTGAACAGCCACTGGGTCCAGCGGTAGTACCCGGGGTCGGAGGTGTGCAGCCGCCGGGACCAGTCAGCGGAGATCGCGTACCGCTTGAACGAGGCCGCCTGGGTGTCGATGTTGGCGTAGGTCCACTCACTGGGGTGGGCGTTGCGCTTGATGGCGGCGTTCTCTGCCGGCAGGCCAAAGGAGTCCCACCCGATCGGGTGCAGGACGTCGAAGCCCTTCTGGCGGAGGTAGCGGGCCACGACGTCGCCCATGGCGAACGCTTCGGCGTGTCCCATGTGCAGGTCGCCGGAGGGGTACGGGAACATGTCGAGTACATAGCGGCGCTCCCGGGACCCGTCGTCCACCGGGGTGAAGACCTTGAGGTCTTCCCACACCTGGGGCCACTTGGCCTCCATGGCGGTGAAACTGTAGGTGCCCTCTTCAGGCTCCGTCGATACTGCTGTTGCTGTTCCGGTCTCTGTCTCCGGCTGAACGCCCACTGCTGCCCTCTTCTGTTCTGTTACGGCATCTGTGCTGCCATAACGGCCTGATCCCCTGCTGGCGGCCCGGCGCCATGCCCCGGACACACAAAAGCCCCTCTCCATGGAGGGGCTGCCGCTCAACTGTCCGATGTCCGGAAGCCGGCGGCTAACTAAGCAGAAGGATCGCACGCATGGATCTACTTTAGCGCACCGGCAGGTTGCCTGCCTCAGAAGGGCCTTTGGCCCGTTGCTTTACCCGGGGCAGGCGCGCATGATCAACCCAAAACGTTGGGAGGCGGCACACCATGTCAGAGGCAACCACCGCCGGCCCGGCCGAAGGAAAGCCCCTCTCTCTGTGGCTGGCAACCGCTGGCGCCACCGATTTCCCGCAACTTCAGGGCACCGTGGAAGTGGACGTGGCAGTCATAGGCGGAGGCATCGCCGGGCTCACCGCGGCGCTGGCCCTGAAACGCTCGGGCCGCTCGGTGGCTGTCCTCGAAGCCGGCCGGGTCGGAACCGGCGTCACTGGCCACACCACCGGCAAGGTGACGTCCCTTCACCGCCTGGCCTACACGGCATTGGAACGCAGTCACGGCGCAGACGCCGCAGGGATCTACGGGAAGGCGAACCAGGCTGCCGTGGAACACGTAGCCCGCGTGGTGGCGGCGGAGGACATCTCCTGCGGATTCCGCCGGGTAGCCAACTACACCTTCGCCGGAAGTGAGGACGCCCTCCCGCAGGTGCGCGCCGAAGCGGAACTGGCCACCAGGCTCGGCCTTCCCGCCGCATTCACGGCCGATGTACCGCTGCCCTTCCCGGTGGCGGGCGCCGTCCGGTTCGACGACCAGGCGCAAATTCACGCCGTACAGTACCTCCAGGGGATCGCCGCCAGAGTGGACGGAGGCGGCAGTTTCGTCTTCGAAGGGACGCGGGCGGTGGGCCTGCAGGACGGCCCAAGCGTGAGAGTCGCGGCCGGGAACGGCACAGTGCTGGCAGCCGAAGCGATTGTGGCCACGAATGTCCCCTTCGGAGACCATGGCAGGTTGGGGGCATTATGCCCGCCGCACCGCTCCTACATCGTTGCCGCAGCGCTGGACGCCCCTCCCCTGGACGCTACGTTTATCAGCGCCGATGAGCCCATGCGGTCGTTGCTTACGGCCCAGCTCAACGGGGTGACGTACCTGCTGACCGGCGGCGGGGGCCACCCCGCAGCCGAACACGTCGATCCTGCGCCGCGGTTTGCGAGCCTCGCGGCCTATGCCCACAGCCGCTTCGGGGCCGGACCCGTTGCGTACCGCTGGTCCACCCAGGACGCCATGCCCAGCGACGGGTTGCCCTACGTCGGGCCGTTGAATCCGGACAACCGGCATGCCTTCGTAATCACAGCCCTGCGCAAATGGGGGCTGACGAACGGTACGGCCGCCGCCCTGATGCTCACGGACCTGCTAAATGGCACCCCAAACGAATGGGCACCGCTGTTTGACAGCAACCGCGCACCGTTGCTGCCCGGGCCGGCAGCGGCAGGTCACACGACGGCGGACAGCACCCCGGACGGGCTGGAGAACAGCCCGGACGACGTCGCACGGCAGATGGCGGACCTTGCCCTGGGGGACGGCAAAGTGATTGATGCCGCCGGGACCAGCATGGCCTGCTATCGGGACCAGGCTGGTGACATCCACGCCGTGTCAGCGATCTGCACGCATCTGGGCTGCACTGTCGGCTTCAACCGGGAGGACCGCACCTGGGACTGCCCCTGCCACGGTTCGCGGTTCACCGTGGACGGCAAGGTCATACAGGGACCGGCCACCGAGGACTTGCCGCCGCACCCCGCACCCTGACATCGCCCCCCTGCGCCGTCACCTATTGCTCCCGGCATCCGACCGGAAAGGGCCGCCCCGCCAGACAGCTGCGGGACGGCCCTTTGGGTCAACGAACGCTACCGCACGTCCTCGTCCACCCAGTCCATGGACTTGGTGACGGCCTTCTTCCAGAGGCGCAGCTGGCGCTCCTGCTCCGCCTTGTCCATCTGCGGCTCCCAGCGCTTGTCCTCGGACCAGTTGGCGGACAGTTCGCCCAGGTCCTTCCAGAAGCCGACGGCGAGGCCGGCCGCGTAGGCGGCGCCGAGCGCGGTGGTTTCCACGACCTTGGGCCGGATCACCGGAACGCCCAGGATGTCCGCCTGGAACTGCATGAGGGCATCGTTGGCAACCATGCCGCCGTCGACCTTCAGCTCACTCAGCGGGACGCCGGAGTCCGCATTGACGGCGTCAAGCACCTCGCGGGTCTGGAAGGCGGTAGCCTCCAGGGCCGCCCTGGCGATGTGGTTCTTGTTGACGAAGCGGGTCAGGCCGACGATCGCACCGCGAGCGTCCGAGCGCCAGTAGGGAGCGAAGAGGCCCGAAAATGCCGGAACGATGTACACGCCGCCGTTGTCCTTCACGGCCGCGGCCAGGGTCTCCACCTCCGGTGCACTGCTGATCATGCCCAGGTTGTCCCTCAGCCACTGGATGAGCGAGCCCGTAACGGCGATGGATCCTTCCAGCGCGTAGTGCGGCTTGGCGTCGCCGAGCTTGTAGCCAACGGTGGTGAGGAGCCCGTTCTTGGAGTGGACGATTTCCTCTCCGGTGTTGAAGATCAGGAAGCAGCCGGTGCCGTAGGTGTTCTTGGCTTCGCCGGTATCGAACGCGGCCTGTCCGAACGTGGCGGCCTGCTGGTCGCCCAGGATGCCTGCCACCGGCGTCTCGCGGAGCAGCTGGGATCCGTGGACCTCGCCGTACACCTCGGAGGAGGACTTGATTTCCGGCATCATGGTACGCGGCACGCCGAAGATACCCAGGATTTCTTCATCCCACTGGAGTGTCTCCAGGTCCATGAACAGCGTCCGCGAGGCGTTGGTGACATCGGTGACGTGGACGCCGCCGTCCACGCCGCCTGTCAGGTTCCAGAGAACCCAGGCGTCCGTGTTGCCGAACACCAAGTCCCCGGCCTCGGCTTTCTCGCGGGCGCCGTCCACGTTGTCCAGGATCCATTTGATCTTGGTCCCGGAGAAGTAGGTTGCCAGCGGCAGCCCCACCTTCTGCTTGAAACGGTCCCCGCCGCCGTCCTTGGACAACTCGTCAACGATGTCCTGGGTCCGGGTGTCCTGCCACACGATGGCGTTGTAGACCGGTTTGCCGGTGGTCTTGTCCCACACCACAGCGGTTTCGCGCTGGTTGGTGATGCCGACGGCGGCAATATCGTGCCGTGTCAGGTTCGCCTTGGAGAGCGCTGAACCAATGACCTCGCGGGTGTTGTTCCAGATTTCCGTAGCGTCGTGTTCCACCCAGCCGGCCTGCGGGAAGATTTGTTCGTGTTCCATCTGGCCGGAGGAAACAATCGCGCCGCTGTGGTCGAAGATGATGGCCCGGGTGCTGGTGGTGCCCTGGTCGATGGCGATTACGTACTGGTTCATGATGACGTCCTTGTCTTGTTGTTCGAACTGTTAACCGGGAGCTTAGGAGGCGGCAGTGATTACGATCGGAACGATCCTTGCAACGATTCCGGCCAAGGCGCCGCCGACGAGCGGCCCAACCACCGGGATCCAGGCGTAGCTCCAGTCACTGGAGCCCTTGCCCTTGATGGGAAGCAGTGCGTGGGCAATGCGGGGGCCCAGGTCACGGGCCGGGTTGATGGCGTAGCCGGTGGGGCCGCCAAGGGAAACACCGATGCCGACCACGAGCAGCGCCACGGCGAGCGGGCCAAGGCCCGAGGGGGTACCGCCCAGGGTCAGGATCACGAAGACCAGGACGAACGTACCGATGATCTCGGTGATCAGGTTCCACGGGGTGGACCGGATCGCAGGGCCGGTGGAAAACGTACCCAGCTTGCCGGCAGGCTCGGGCTCGTCATCAAAATGCTGCTTGTAGGCCAGCCAACAAACCACGGCACCGAGGAAGGCGCCCACCATCTCGCCTCCGAGATAGGTCAGGGTGGAGCCGAAATCAACAGCCACCCCCGGTGCGTACTCGGCCTTGCCGTTCATCAGCAGGCCCAAGGTAACGGCCGGATTCAAGTGGGCACCGGACTTGGCGGCGACGAAGACGCCAGAGAAGACGGCGATTCCCCACCCCCATGTGACCATCAGAAAGCCGCCGTTGTTGCCTTTTGTTCCCCGCAAAGCCACGTTGGCAACGACGCCGCAACCCAACAGGGTCAGCATGCCCGTGCCAAAGACTTCGGACAGGAAGACTATTCCTAGAGACATCTTTGACTCCTTCTTTGTTTAGTTGAACGTCCTCTTCGGATGAAAGACCGTCAAGCCGGGGCGCTGGCGCACCCCGGCCGGCCGCCTGGCCTCAGGAGACCAGGCTGTGCGTTTCCACCCGGTGGAAACGCTGCAGCACGTCCTGGGCGTGCTTGATCTCCGCGGTCCGCGTTGCCGCGTCCCACTTGAGCGGCCCGGACAGCACCTCGGCTACCTCGTTGAGCAGCTCGCCGGTGACGAGTCCCCGGAAAGCCAGGGAGGTGCGCCGGATCAGGACATCCACCAGGTGGCCCACTTGTTCGTGTGCCGCCATGAATTCCAGTTCCCGGACGCTGAGCTCACGGGTTGAACGCAGCGACTGGTCAGGCGCGGCATCGAGGTACCCGATCACTTCTTCGGCCCGCGTTCCGTAGCGGGTCAGCAGGCCCGCAGTGCGGTCCGCGTCCCGGCCGGCGGACATGTGCGCCTTGATCCACTGCTGGACGCCGTTCTCGTCAGCGGGGAAACCGGCGCCGCCGCCAATGGGCAGCTGCGCGGTGGAAACCTTGCGCTGCATTCCGAGTTCGGCCAAGACGTCGTTGGCGAGGTGCTCTGCGAGGGCGCGGAACGTTGTCCATTTGCCGCCCACCAGGCTCAGGACGACGGCGGAGCTTGCGTCGGGTCCGGAGGTGCGGCGTTCGATGCGGTAGTCGCGGGAGACGAAGCCGGGCTGGGTGGCGTCATGGCTTGGCAGCGGGCGGACTCCGGAGAAGGTGTAGACGATGTGGTCCGGTGTCACGTCGATCGACGGGAAAACGTGCCCGATCAGGTCGAAGAAGTACGCGATCTCCTCATCGGTGCAGATGGCGTCCTCGGTCATGTCGGCGTCGACGTCCGTGGTGCCCACCAGGACCCGGTCACCCATCGGGTAGATCAGGACAATCCGGCCGTCGGTGTGCTCGAAGAAGATTTCCCGGCCGCGGCACGCGGCAAGGAGGCCCGGGTGGTCCAGCACAATGTGCGAGCCTTTGGTGCCGCCCATAAAGGAGGACGCAGCACCCATGGCCCCGTTGGTGAGGTCCACCCACGCGCCGGTGGTGTTCACGATGACGTCCGCCGTGAAATCGAATTCTTCGCCGGTGAGTTCGTCGCGAAGCCGGACCGTGCTGCCCCGTCCGGTCCCCGGGTTGGGCGCCGGAGACATGGACTGCAGGGAGACGTAGTTGCTGGCGCGGGCCGTGTTGCCCTGGGCCTGCTCCGTCCCGGCGGGGCGGCCGGCTTTCTCGCCGTCCTGCAGGACGTCGAGGGTGAGGCGCTCCGGGTTGTGCACGGAGGCATCGAAGTAGGTGGCCGTGTATTTGACGTCCGGGCGGAGGGCCGGCAGTTCTGCGAGGGCGGCCTTGTGGGTCCGGAACTGGTGCCGCGGCACGGTGCCGCCATCACGGGAAAAGGAGTCGTAGAGGCTCAGTCCGGCCTTGATGAGGAATGCACCGCGCTCCTTTGGCTTTCCCTGCTGCTTGTGGGTCAGGAAGCGCAGGGGGGCGGACAGGATGCCGGAGAACGTGCTGAAGATGGGGATGGTGGTTTGCAGCGGCTTGACGTAGTGCGGCGCGATCTTCAGCAGCCGGTTGCGTTCCACCACAGACTCACGGACCAGGCGGAACTCGCCGTTTTCGAGGTAGCGAATGCCGCCGTGAATCATGTGCGATGATGCGCCGCTGGCCCCCTGGCAGTAGTCGCCGCGTTCCACGAGCGCGACGTCGACGCCCTGCAGTGCCAGGTCACGGAAGGTGCCGACGCCGTTGATGCCGCCACCCACCACCAGCACTTTGGCGTGCGGCCGCCGCCGGAGGCTGTGCACCGATGAACGTTCGGCTGCGGCCCGGGGGGCAACGGCAGACGTTTGGACAGTTGGTTCGTTGGGTCCCAAAACAAACTCCTTTGGGGGCTTTGAGTGATGCGGCCGCCACAGTGGCGCGCCGCCGTTCTGCTCTATTCTTTGGAGATATGGAAAATGGAGTCAAGCACTATGCACAAACGTGCAGGAGGGAAATGAGATGACACTTTCAAAGGACGCAGATGCCCTCCGAGCTGCACAAATGTACTATCTGCAGGACCTCACCATGGACGCGATCGCACGCGATCTGCGCACGTCCCGGTCCACCGTTTCACGCCTCCTGTCCGCCGCCAGGGAATCGGGACTGGTCCAGATCCAGATCCGCAACCCGCTCGATACCGGACCTGAACTGGAAGGCATGATCCGCCGCCGCTACAACCTGGACGTACACGTGGTCCCGATCCTTGGGACGCTCAACGAGGCCGAGACCCTGGACCGTGTGGCCATGCAGGCCGCACGCACCATCGGCCCCCTGGTGGACTCCAACGCCATCATCGGCGTTGCCTGGGGGTCCACCCTCAGCGCGGTCAGCCGTCACCTCACCCGGAAGATCACGCACGACAGCGTCATAGTCCAGCTCAACGGCGCGGGAAACATGCACACTACGGGCATTACGTACGCCAGTGACATCATGCGCAGGTTCGGCAGCGCCTACGGCGCACGGGTAGAGCAGTTTCCCGTCCCGGCCTTCTTCGACCATGCCGCCACCAAGACAGCCATGTGGAATGAACGCAGCGTCCAGCGCGTCCTGGAACTCCAGGCCAAGATGAGCATCGCCATCTTCGGCGTCGGTTCGGTCCACGCCGACTATCCCAGCCATGTCTACGCCGGCGGATACCTCGACGAGGAAGACCTGAACGCGTTGGCCAACTCGGACGTGGTGGGCGATGTTGCCACCGTGTTCTTCCGGGCGGACGGGTCCTCGGACGGGATCGTCCTGAACGAACGCTCCACAGGCCCGGCACTTGCCCAACTACGCCAGGTGCGCCGCAGGATCTGCGTGGTCTCAGGTGTCTCCAAGATCAACGGCCTGCGCGGGGCCCTCGCCGCCAGGCTGGCCACGGACCTGATCCTGGACGAAGCCACCGCCCGCCGCCTGGTCGATTACGAGGGCCTGACCAGTTGAAGTGGGTAGAGTCGTTTCCATGAGAACCTCACCCCGGCTCAGCCTGAACAACGGCGTGCTGATCGACCAGCTTGGCTTTGGGCTGTACAAGGTGCCGGCGGCGGACGCCGAAGGCCTGGTGGCCACGGCCCTCGCCGCCGGCTACCGCCGCTTCGACACCGCCGCCATGTACGGGAACGAGACCGGCGTTGCGCGCGGCATCAGTTCCCAGCTGGGCGACGGCTCCGGCAGCGGCGGCTCCGGCGAGCTGTCCCCCTCATTGACCCGGGAAGACATCTTCATCACCACCAAGGTGTGGAACGACCATCACGGCTACGACGCAACGCTGCAGGCCTTCGACGACTCCATGGTCAACCTGGGCCTGGACTACGTTGACATGTACCTGATCCACTGGCCCTGCCCGCGCCGGGGGCTGTTTCCGGAAACGTACCGCGCGCTGGAGACTCTCTACCGTGAGGGCCGCGTCCGTGCCATCGGCGTCAGCAACTTCCAGCCCGCCCACCTTGACCGGCTCCTGCAAAGCGCCGAGGTGGTTCCCGCCGTCAACCAGATTGAGCTGCACCCCTGGCTGCAGCAGGAGGAACTGCGCAGCAAGCATGCGGAACTGGGGATCCGCACGGAAGCGTGGAGCCCGCTGGGCCGCGGACAGGTGCTCGCCGATCCGGTGATCGAAGCCTGCGCCGCCGAGCATGGCAGGACACCGGCGCAGGTAATCCTTCGCTGGGACATGCAGCTGGGCAACATTGCCATTCCCAAGGCAAGTTCCGAGGCCCGCATCCGGGAAAACCTGGACGTCTTCGGTTTCGACCTTTCCGAACGGGACCTGGCTGCGATCAAGGCGCTGGACCGCGGGCAGCGGACCGGTTCACACCCGGACAACGTCAACTAGGCGCGGGCATGGATACCGTGAACCCGGGGCCTTCCCCCGCGCCCGCATACCTGAGCGCCGAACTGTCAGGACGGACCTCCGCCGGCACCGTAACCCTCGACGGCGGCAGGGTGGCGTTCTGGACCTATGAGCCGCTGGAGGAAACACCGGAAACCCGCACCATCCTGGTGATCCACGGTTTCCGGGGTGACCACCACGGGCTCCTGCGTGTCGCGGACCAACTCCCGGACATGCGCATCATCATGCCGGACCTGCCGGGTTTCGGCAGCTCGGACGCGTTCGCGCGGGACGAGCATTCGGTGGAGCGCTACGGGCAATTCATCAGCGACTTCATGGCCGCCCAGGGGCTGGGACCGGACACCGTGCTGCTGGGCCACTCTTTCGGCTCGATCGTGGCAGCGCACTTTGTGGCCGCCCACCCCGGCACAGTCCGCCCCCTGATCCTCATCAACCCCATCGCCGCCCCGGCCCTGGAGGGCCCCAAAGGTGTTATGACGCGGCTGGCCGTCCTGTACTACCGGCTGGCGGCAAAGCTCCCCCGCAAGCCGGGGCTGGCCCTACTCCGCAACCGGCTGATAGTGCGCGTCATGAGCGAGACCATGGCAAAGACACGTGACAAGGAACTGCGGGCGTTCATCCACGGCCAGCACCATGCATACTTCAGTTCCTTCGCCGACCGCGACAGCCTGCTGGAGTCCTTCACGGCATCGGTCAGCAACCACGTGGCCCAGGTGGCCGGCCAGTTGGACCTCCCCGTGCTCCTGGTGGCCGGTGAACGGGACGAAATCGCCACGCTTCCCAGCCAGCATCGCCTCCTGGCACTCCTGCCGGACGCGGAGCTGAAGGTGATTCCCGGCGTCGGACACTTGATCCACTACGAAACCCCGGAGCCCGCCGCCCGCTATATCCGCAGCTTCCTGAAGGATCATCCCGCGTGAAGATTGTCATCGATGCCCGCTTTACCCGCACGGACCACCATGACGGCATCAGCCGCTACGGGGCCAGCCTGATCGCGGCCACGGCGAAGATCGCCGACGTCTCGATGCTGGTCTCCGATGTCCGGCAACTGGCCCTCCTGCCGGATGTCCCCTACACGTTGATCAACAGTCCGCTGTCACCGCTGGAGCTGTTCGTGGCCCGCAAGGTCAACAGCCTCGGGGCTGATGTGGTGGTGTGCCCCATGCAAACCATGGGCACCTGGGGCAGGAAGTATGGCCTGATCCTGACCCTGCACGACCTCATCTACTACGAGCACCCCGCTCCCCCGGGGTTCCTGCCTGCACCGGTCAGGCTGCTCTGGCGCCTGTACCACAAGGCGTTCTGGCCCCAGCGGCTGCTGCTGAACCGGGCCGACACCGTGGCCACCATCAGCCGGACCACCGAGGCGCTGATGGCCAAGTACCGCCTCACCCGCCGCCCGGTGCGCATCATCGCCAACGCCCCCCAACCGGCCCAGGTCCACCGTGAGCCGGGCGATGGCGCGGACAAGACCATCATCTACATGGGTTCGTTCATGCCCTACAAAAACGTGGAAACCATGGTGTCCGGCATGTCCGGGCTGCCGGGCTACACCCTGCACCTGCTGAGCCGGATCAGTCCGCAACGGCGGGCGGAACTCGAAGCCCTGGTGCCGCCGGGCGCCTCTGTGGTGTTCCACAACGGCGTCACGGACGAGCAATATGACGGGCTCCTCCGGCGGGCCACCGCACTGGTGAGCCTGTCCAGGGCCGAGGGGTACGGGCTCCCCCTGGTGGAGGCCATGGCCGTCGGGACACCCGTGATCGCCAGTGACATTCCGATCTTCCGCGAAGTGGGTGCCGACGCAGCCCTGTACGTGGACCCGGGCTCCCCCGAACAGTTCGCGCGCGCCGTGACGCAGCTGCGGGACGAACGGCACTGGCAGGACATGTCCCGGCGTTCCGTGGCACGGGCCGCCGAATTCAGCTGGGACGAATCGGCGAGGCAGCTGGTGGATGCGGCACACGAAGTGGTGGCGAACAGGCGGCGCTGACCCAGCACCGCCTCCGGCAGGAATTCAGGGGCGGGAGGCACCGTGCTGCGCACCTACAGGACATCCACGCCGTCCAGGCGCAGCTGCACCGGCTCAACAATCCGCTTGGCGGCCGCGGCCGACCTGGTGGCCCGCAGGACACGGACGACGGCGGCGGCCTGGCCATACGGAAAGAACAGCAGGGTGCGGACGTCCTCGGCCGAGCGCCTCCCGGACGGCGGTGCGGTCAGCACCAGCGGCGCCGGGCCTGCGGAGCGCACCGTTATTCCGGCGCTGCCGAGCCCGGTCTCCACGGCGGCCGTGAAATGCTCGACGGCGGGGCGCGGCCCGGTGACGGATGCAATCCGGACCGCCGGGGGCAACTGGAGTTCCATCCTCAGGGCCAGTTCCCGCTGGGCATAACCGGCCGGATCCCAGCGCAGCAGGGCGCCGGTGGCGGCGGTGTCAGAGGCCGTCACCACCACCAGCCCGCCGTCCGGGGCAGGCCGGACAAGTGCCGCGGCGTTGAGCCAGCGGCGGACCGTATCCTCGCCGGCGCGGAGGGTCTCCCGCCGCAACAGTGAATCGCCGTCCAGGAGCAGGGCCGCCGCATAGCCGCCGGCCGCCACGGGCTCCGCCCCCACCGTTGCCACCACCAGGGCCTTTGCTTCCCCCACCCGGGCCTTCACTTGGTCGCCCGAAGAGGTGATGATGGTTTTGCCGGGAAAGGCACGGCCCAGTTCCTCGGCGGTCCGCAGGACGCCGGTGGACCCTTTCCGGAGACGCCGGCCGCCGCAGTGGGAGCACTTCCAGTCCGGTGCCGGGGTGGAACACCACCGGCACTGGGGCAGCGCTGACGTACCCGCAAGGGCCAGGGGCCCTTGGCAGGTGACGCAGCGCGCCGGTTCGCGGCACGTTTCGCAGACCAGGGACGGCGCATAGCCGGCCCTGGCCACCTGCACCAGGACGGGTCCGCGCTCCAGGCCCTCCTTGGCGGCCTGCCAGGCCGCGTGCGGAAGACGGGCAACGGTGGCCAGCGGGTCACGCGCCTGCTCGAAGGAGTCGGCGGTACTGACGACGCGGGGAACGGTCGCGCGGAGGGTGTCCCTCGCCGTAACGACCGGGACGGCCCAGCCGGACTCCACGAGCCGCTGGACCTCCGTGCTGCGCGAGTGTCCGGCCAGGAGGCACGCGGCGCTTTCCTGTTCCGCCCGGAGGAGCAGGACGTCCCTGGCATGCGCGTAGGGTGCCCGCTGCTCGATGTGGAGGTCGTCGCCGTCGTCCCAGCAGGCCACCAGGCCGAGGTCCTGTACCGGCGCGAAGGCGGCAGACCGGGTGCCGATGGCCACCTTGGCTGTGCCGGCCAGCAGGCGCAGGTAGTTCCGGTACCGCGGCGTGGGGCCGTCGTCTGCCGTGAGCCGTGCCACGGCATCCTCAGGCAGCAGGGCCTCGAGTGCCGCCTCAAGCCGGTCAAGGTCGCGGTAATCCGGCACCACCACGAGGGCGCCGCGGCCTGAGGCGAAGGCGGCGGCAGCAGCCTCGGCGAGGAGGTGCGGCCAGCCTGCGGGTCCATAGCCCTGGAGTGGGTTGACCACCGCGCGTGGCGCTCCCCCGGCAGCCAGGTGCCGCAGGAAGGCCGGCCCGGTGCGGTATCTTGTCCAGGCTGAGGGGCCGGAGGAAGCAGGAGCGGTGCCCGCTTCCGCGGCCGCGGCCCCACCGGGAAAATCCTTTTCAAGCCTGGCGACACGGGGTGGAACGGCAAGGCGGAGGACGTCACTGACGGTACCGGCGTACCTGGCGGCAACGGCGGTGGCCAGGTCGCTGACGGCGGGCGTGAGGACCGGAACCGGTGAGACAACCTTTGCCAGCGGCACCAGGGTGTGCCCGGCGTCGGACTCCGCCACCCGTTCGAGGATGAATCCGTTGAGGTCCTGGCCGTTGAACTTGACCTTGACCCGCACCCCCGGCCGGGCATCCTGGTCAAGGGCAGCCGGGACGGCGTAATCAAACGGCCGGTCCAGGTGCGGCAGGGAGGACTCGACGAGGACCCGCGCCACCGGCAGCTGTGCTGCCATGGTGACGCCGGCGGACGGTGCCCGGGATGGAAAGCCCTGCAGTAACGATGGCTGCACTGAACTCTGAGCAACCATGGCGGTTACCTCCGTTCAGCTACCGGGTTGGACAGGGACAGCCAAGCACCGGGCACTGACATTGGTCCCCCGGCGGCCGGCGTGTGACCGGTCAGGCGTTGAAGAAAGCCTTCAGGTCGTCCACCCGGTCCAGGCGTTCCCACGTGAAGTCGGGATCGTCGCGGCCGAAGTGCCCGTGCGCGGCGGTCTTGGCGTAGATGGGCCGCTTCAGGTCCAGGGCGTCGATGATGGCGCGGGGACGCAGGTCGAAGATTTCGGCTATGGCGGCACTGATCCGTTCCGGGTCCACGGTCTCGGTACCGAACGTTTCCACGTACGTGCCCACGGGCCGGGCCTGGCCGATCGCGTAGGCGATCTGGATCTCGGCACGCTTGGCCAGTCCTGCAGCCACCACGTTCTTGGCCACCCAGCGCATGGCGTAGGCAGCGGAGCGGTCCACCTTGGACGGGTCCTTGCCCGAGAAGGCGCCACCGCCGTGGCGGGCCATGCCGCCGTAGGTGTCGACGATGATTTTGCGGCCGGTGAGCCCGGCGTCCCCGACCGGTCCGCCGATGACGAACTCACCTGCCGGGTTGAGGATGTTCGCGGCGCGCGAGAGGTCCAGGTTGGCGGCGGCAAGCACGGGTTCGATCACGACGGCGGCGAGGTCTGCACGGAGCTGCTCCAGGCTTGCGCCCTCGGCGTGCTGGCTGGAGATCACCACTGTCTCAACAGAGACGGGGACGTCTTTGTCGTAGCCGATGGTCACCTGGGTCTTTCCGTCCGGGCGGAGGTAGGCCAGCTGCCCTGTCTTGCGGACCTCGGTGAGCCGTTCGGAAAGGCGGTGGGCCAGCCAGATGGGGGTGGGCATGTAGGAGGGTGTCTCGTCACTGGCGTAGCCGAACATCAGGCCCTGGTCGCCGGCGCCCTGGAGGTCGTAGTCGTCCTCCTGGCGGCCCTCGCGCGCCTCGAGTGAGTTGAACACACCGCCCGCGATGTCATTTGACTGCTGTCCGATGGAGACGGAGACGCCACACCGGGCGCCATCGAAGCCGTTGGCCGAGGAGTCATAGCCGATCCCCAGGATGGTCTCGCGGACGATCTGCGGGATCTCAACGTAGGCGTCAGTGGTGACTTCGCCTGCCACGTGCACCAAGCCCGTGGTGGCCATGGTTTCCACGGCCACGCGTGACTCGGGATCGGCTGCCAGCAGCGCGTCCAGGATGGCGTCGCTGATCTGGTCGCAGATCTTGTCCGGATGGCCCTCAGTGACCGACTCGGATGTGAAGAGCCGAAGCGCGGGGGGCGTGGCCCCATGGGTCTGGGGAAGGTGCAGCGGTAAAGTCACTCAACTACCTTACTGGTTGGTGTTGGTTGCCAGCCGGGAGATGTCCCCGTGCTAAGCGAACGTGGCCTGAAACACTTCAGGCGCGGGGCGAAACGTGGTTCAGTTCAAAGCTGATGCGCCTGATGATGGCTTCCGAAACCTCGGTTTTGGTCCCGGACGCCTCCTGTGGTTCGGAGCCGGCCCGGGAGAGGATGACCACCGCGTTGGAGTCCTGCCCGAAGACCTTGTCCGTTCCCACATGGTTGACCACCAGCAGGTCGCAGCCTTTGCGCTGCAGCTTCGCTTCGGCGTAGGCCAGGACGTCGCCCTGGCTGTCTCCTGTTTCGGCAGCGAAGCCGACGACGAGCTGCCCGGCTCCGGCACGGGATGCGTTGCGCTGCTCCACGAGTTCCTGGAGGATGTCCGGGTTGCGGACCAGGGTGATGACGGGGTCGGCGGTGTCGTCCCGCTTCTTGATTTTCGTGTCCGATACTTCTGCAGGCCTGAAATCGGCCACGGCGGCGGACATGATGACGACGTCGGAATCGGCGGCTGCGGCCAGGGCGGCTTCCCGGAGCTCCAGGGCGGTCTCCACCCGTTGCACGTCCACCCCTGCCGGGGCCGGGACCTCCATGTGGGCTGCCAGCAAGCGCACGGTGGCTCCGGCGTTCCGCGCCGCGATCGCCAGCGCCACGCCCTGCTTCCCGGAGGACCGGTTGCCAAGGAACCTGACCGGATCAAGGGGTTCGCGGGTGCCGCCCGCGCTGATGGTGACGGTGCGTCCAGCCAGGGGCAGCTGGTAATCGGACCGGCCCTGCACCAGGGCCATGGCCGCCTCGAAGATTACTTGGGGTTCCGGAAGCCTGCCGGGTCCCGAATCCGCACCGGTCAACCTGCCGGAGGCGGGTTCCAGGACCGTTGCGCCGCGTGCGCGGAGCGTCTCCACGTTGGTTCGGGTGGCGGCATGTTGCCACATCTCCGTGTGCATGGCCGGGGCAAAGAGTACCGGGCCGTGCGCCATGAGCAGCGTGTTGGTCAGCAGATCGCCGGCTTGGCCGGTTGCCGCCTTGGCCAGGAGGTCCGCAGTGGCCGGCGCGACGACCACGAGGTCGGCCTCATGGCCCAGGCGGACATGGTTGACCAGGTGCACGTCATCGAAAACGCTGTTGCTGACCGGGTTGCCGGACAGCGCCTCCCAGGTGGCGGTACCGACGAACCGGGTGGACGCCTCAGTGGGAATCACCGTGACGTCATGGCCGGCTTCAGTAAAAAGCCGGAGGAGCGATGCCACCTTGTAGGCGGCAATCCCTCCCCCGACTCCGAGGACTATGCGCACGTGATCTCCGTCAACAGCAAGTCAGTTCGGCTGCAGGACTACTCTGCGGCTTCGATCGGCGTGGAAACCAGCTTGCCTTCGTTGATCTCGCGCAGGGCGATCGAGAGTGACTTCTCGTTCAGCTTGGTGTCGACCAGGGGGCCGACGTATTCGAACAGACCCTCGTGCAGCTGGGCGTAGTAGGCGTTGATCTGACGAGCACGCTTGGCACCGAAGATCACCAAGCCGTACTTGGAATCCGCTACCTTCAGCAGATCGTCGATCGGCGGGTTGATGATGCCTTCAAGGTTCGTAGACACGAATTTCTCCAAATTCCTAGCGGGCTGACGGTTCCGGCAAATGCGGGTGCGGTGTCAGCCCCATGAGTGAAACAAGCTCGTCCGCTGCCCGGCGGACGTCATCATTGATGACGGTATGGTCGAACTCCGGTTCAGCAGCAAGTTCCAGTTTAGCGGTTTCCAGCCGGCGCTGCTGTTCCTCCGGGGTTTCGGTCCCCCGGCCCACCAGCCGCCGGACCATCTCGTCCCACGTGGGCGGGGCCAGGAAGACGAACTGCGCGTCCGGGACGGCTGCCTTGACCTGGCGGGCGCCCTGGAGGTCGATCTCCAGCAAAACCGAACGGCCCTCGGCAATAGCCTCGTTCACGGTGCTTTTCAAAGTGCCGTAGGTGTTCTGGCCATGGACCACAGCCCATTCCAGGAGTTCACCGTCGGCGATAAGCTGCTCGAACTCTTCCTTGGACTTGAAGAAGTAGTGGACGCCATCTTCTTCACCCGGCCGGGGGGCGCGGGTGGTGGCCGAGACGGAAAGCCAGACTTCGGGGTAGTTGTCCCGGATGTAGGTGGACACGGTGCCTTTGCCAACAGCCGTCGGACCTGCGAGGACTGTCAGTCCCGGTTTCTTGCTCACGTATTCCTTTGCCGGAGGTGGGGGAAGCGCAGGCGTCCGGCCTGCGCTAATGCTCGTCTATAAAATCTACCAGCGCCCGCCGCTGGTGGACGCCCAGCCCGCGGACCCGGCGGGACGCCGCAATGCCCAACTGCTGCATGATGGCTGCGGCCCGGACCTTCCCGATGCCGGGAAGGGCTTCGAGCAGTTCGGAAACCTTCATCCGGGCCAGGGCGTCGTCCTCATGGGCCGAGCCGATGATGTCCGCCGCGGACCTGTTCCCGTTTCGAAGACTTTCCTTGGCCGCCGCCCGGGTGGCCCTTGCCGCTGCCGCCTTGCCCAGGGCCTCAGCCCGTTCAGTCGCAGATAGAGGTCGCAGGACCATCACGGACACCCCCGGAGTCGGCGGATTTCATCCAAGGGCGGCCGCCCTTGGACCTGTCCTGAAAATACCCTGTGGTGCAGCCTGAAGCAATGCATCCGCGCAATTGGCGGACTATTGTCCCCGCAGCCCGTCCAAGGTGCGCTGCGCCGCCTCCCGCAATCCGTCCGGCCGGGGCCCTGCCGAGAGGATGTCCCGGCTTGAAGTTCCCAGGACCAGCGGGTACGCGTCGCCGAATGTCGCCCGAAGGTCGGCCGGGGTTGCACCCTGGGCTCCCAGGCCGGGCGCAAGGATGGGCCCGCGGACTGCAGCCAGGTCCAGGTCCAGGTCCGTCAGGGCGCTGCCCACTGTCGCCCCCACGACCAGGCCCACCGACCCCAGGCTTCCCGCGTAGCGGGCGTTCTCCGTGGCCGCGGCAGTGGTAATCCGGCGGGCCACCGAATCCTCGCCGCCGACGTGCTGGACGGAAGCGCCCTCCGGGTTGGAGGTCAAGGCAAGGACAAACACGCCCCGGCCCGTCTCCGCAGCAAGGTCCAGTGCCGGCCGCAGGGACTCGAACCCCAGATAGGGGCTGAGGGTGACCGAGTCCGCCGCGAGCGGGGAGCCGTCGCGGAGCCAGGCGTCAGCGTAGGCGGCCATGGTGGAACCGATGTCCCCTCGCTTGGCGTCGGCGATGCTGAGCACTGACTGGTCCCTGGCTGCGGCCAGGACCTCCTCCAGCACCGCAATGCCCGCGGATCCGTGCCGTTCGTAAAGCGCCACCTGGGGCTTCACCGCGGCAGCGAGCGGAGCCACGGCCTCCAGGACCGTCAGCGAAAACTGCCTCAGCCCCGCGGCGTCGTCCTCCACGCCCCAGCGCTTCAGCAGCGCCGGGTGCGGGTCGATGCCCACGCAGAGCGGGCCGCGGGATGCCATGGCGGCGCCCAGCCGGGAGCCAAAGGACTCCCGGCCGGCGCCCGATACCTGCTCAGGCATGCTGCAGGGCCGCTTTCTGCTGCGACTCGGCAAGTGCTGCCGCGTGCTCCTGCAAGCTGATGACGGACCACTCGTAGGTGCGCATGGCTTCGATGGCCTGGACGGCGGCGTTGAACTCGGCCACCGTGGTGATGCACGGAATGCCGATGGACGTGGCCGCGGCCCGGAGCTCGTAGCCGTCGCTGCGGGCTTCGCCGCCGGACGGGGTGTTGAAGACCATGTCGATCTCGCCCGCGACGATGAGGTCGGCAATGGTGCCCTCGCCCTCGGCGCTGCTGCCCTCGGCCACCTTCCGTACCGGGGTGGCCTGGATGCCGTTGCGGCGCAGGACGTCGGCGGTGCCGCCGGTGGAGACGATCTCGAAACCGAGGTCGGAGAGCCGCTTCACGCCCATGATCACGGAACGCTTGTCCCGGTTGGCCACGGACACAAAGACCTTGCCCTCGGTGGGCAGTGCGTTGTTGGCACCTGCCTGGCTCTTGGCGAACGCGGTGTCAAAGTGCTTGTCGATGCCCATGACTTCGCCCGTGGAGCGCATTTCGGGCCCGAGCAGGGAGTCCACCACCTTGCCTTCAAGGGTACGGAACCGGCTGAACGGTAGCACGGCTTCCTTGACGGCAACGGGCGCGTCCAGCGGCAGGGTGGAGCCGTCACCGGTTTCCGGCAGCATCTTGTAGGCGCTGCGCAGCTGGTTGATGGTCACACCGGTACCGATCAGGGCAGCCGCTTTGGCCATCTGGACGCCGGTGGCCTTGGACACGAACGGCACGGTCCGGGAAGCGCGCGGGTTGGCTTCCAGGACGTACAGGACGTCCGAAGCCAGCGCGAACTGGATGTTGATCAGACCGCGCACGCCCACGCCTTCGGCGATGGCGCGAGTTGCCACGCGGACCCGTTCGATGACGTTGCTGCCCAGGGTGATGGGCGGCAGGACGCAGGCGGAGTCACCGGAGTGGATGCCGGCTTCCTCGATGTGTTCCATGATGCCGCCCAAGTACATGTCGGTGCCGTCGAAGAGGGCGTCGACGTCGATCTCGACAGCGTCCTCCAGGAACCGGTCGATCAGAACCGGGTGGTCCGGGGTGATCTCGGTGGCGTTGGCGATGTAGCGGGAGAGGTTGGGCTCGTCGTAGACGATTTCCATGCCGCGGCCGCCCAGCACGTAGGACGGGCGGACCAGGACGGGGTAGCCGATCTCATCGGCGATCTTCTTGGCGTCCTCGAACGAGACGGCGGTGCCGTTCTTCGGCGCCACCAGGCCCGCCTTGTCCAGGACACGGGAGAAGGCGCCACGGTGCTCGGCGAGGTCGATGGCCTCCGGCGAGGTACCCAGGATGGGCACGCCGGCGTCGGCAAGCTGCTGCGCGAGCTTCAACGGGGTCTGGCCGCCGAGCTGGACGAACACGCCCATGACGCCGCCGGTGCGTTCCTCGGCCGCAATGACCTCCAGGACATCTTCGAGCGTGAGGGGCTCGAAGTAGAGCCGGGTGGAGACGTCATAGTCGGTGGAGACGGTTTCCGGGTTGCAGTTGACCATGACGGTCTCGTAGCCGGCCTTGCGCAGCGCCATGGACGCGTGGACGCAGGAGTAGTCGAACTCGATGCCCTGGCCGATCCGGTTGGGGCCGGAGCCGAGGATCAGGATGGACGGCTTGGAGTGCAGCGCAACCTCGTCCTCCTCGTCATAGGCCGAGTAGTGGTACGGCGTGTACGCGGCGAACTCGGCGGCGCAGGTGTCAACGGTCTTGTAGACCGGGCGGATGCCGAGGGCCTGGCGCACGCCCCGGACCACGGCCTCCGTGTTGTGGGTGAGGGAGCCAATCTGCTCGTCCGAGAATCCGTGGCGCTTGGCGCGCTTGAGCATGTCGGCCGTCAAGGCACCGGCCTGCCGGATTTCGTGCGAGATCTCGTTCAGCAGCTGGAGCTGGTCGAGGAACCAGGGATCGATCTTGGTGGCCTCGAAAAGCTGCTCCACGGTGGCGCCGCCCAGGAGGGCGCGCTGGACCTGGTGCAGGCGCTCGGTGGTGGGGCGCTTGGCCTTTTCGATGAGTTCGGCCACTTCCCACTCCGGGACGCTGCTGAAGTCCAGCTGCGAGCCCTTCTGCTCCAGGGAACGCAGTGCCTTCTGCAGGGCTTCGGTGAAGTTGCGGCCCATGGCCATGGCCTCGCCCACCGACTTCATGGTGGTGGTGAGGGTGTCGTCCGCCGCCGGGAACTTCTCGAAGGCGAAACGCGGGACCTTGACCACCACGTAATCCAGGGTGGGCTCGAAGGACGCCGGGGTCTTCTGGGTGATGTCGTTGGGGATCTCGTCCAGGGTGTAGCCGAGCGAGAGCTTGGTGGCGATCTTGGCGATCGCGAAGCCGGTGGCCTTGGACGCCAGCGCGGACGAGCGGGACACGCGGGGGTTCATTTCGATGACCACCACGCGGCCGGTGGCGGGATCGATGGCGAACTGGATGTTGCAGCCGCCGGTATCCACACCCACTTCACGGATGACCGCGATGGCGACGTCGCGCAGCTTCTGGTACTCACGGTCCGTGAGGGTCAGCGCCGGAGCGACCGTGATGGAGTCGCCGGTGTGCACGCCGACGGGGTCGAAGTTCTCGATGGAGCAGACGACAACCACGTTGTCGTTCTTGTCCCGCATCATTTCGAGCTCGTATTCCTTCCAGCCGAGGATGCTCTCTTCGAGCAGCACCTCGCTGGTGGGGCTGTACTGCAGGCCCTGGCCGACGATGCGGCGCAGGTCGCCCTCGTCGTAGGCGAGGCCGGAGCCCAGCCCGCCCATGGTGAAGGAGGGCCGGACCACCATCGGGTAGCCAAGGTCTTCGGCGGCGGCGAGGGCCTCATCGATGGTGTGGATGATGTGGCTGCGGGCGGATTCGGCGCCGCAGCGCTCGACGACGCCCTTGAACTTTTCCCGGTCCTCGCCCAGCTCGATCGCGGCGATGTTCGCGCCGATCAATTCGACGTTGTACTTCTCGAGCACGCCGTTCTTGTCCAGGGCGATGGCGGTGTTCAGCGCAGTCTGGCCACCCAGGGTGGGCAGTACGGCGTCCGGCCGTTCCTTGGCGATGATCTTCTCCACCACCTCGGGGGTGATGGGTTCGACGTAGGTGGCGTCGGCGAACTCGGGATCGGTCATGATGGTGGCCGGGTTGGAGTTCACGAGGATGACGCGCAGGCCTTCCTCCTTGAGGACGCGCAGCGCCTGCGTGCCGGAGTAGTCGAACTCGGCGGCCTGGCCGATAACGATCGGGCCGGAACCAATGACGAGGACGCTTTTGAGGTCTGTACGTTTCGGCATTACTTCTTGTCCTCGGTCTTGTTGTCGGTGGCGGTCTTGGTGTCAGCGTTCTTGGTGTCCGCCATCAGGTCGATGAAACGGTCGAACAGGTACGCGGCGTCGTGCGGGCCGGCCGCCGCTTCGGGGTGGTACTGCACGGAGAACGCCGGGATGTCCAGGCAGGCGAGGCCTTCCACTACGTCGTCGTTCAGGCTGATGTGACTGACTTCCACCCGGCCGTACCGTGATTCCGGCGCCTGGGTGGCGCCTTCGAGGGGGGCGTCCACGGCGAAGCCGTGGTTCTGGGAGGTGATTTCCACTTTGCCGGTGCGGCGGTCCATGACGGGCTGGTTGATGCCGCGGTGGCCGTAGCGGAGCTTGTAGGTGCCAAAGCCCAGTGCGCGGCCCAGGATCTGGTTGCCGAAGCAGATTCCGAAGTACGGCAGCTTCTGGTCCAGGACGGAACGCAGCAGGGCGACCTGGGCGTCCGCGGTGGCGGGGTCTCCCGGGCCGTTGGACATGAAGAAGCCGTCCGGGTTGACGGCCTTGACGTCCTCGAGGGTGGCCGTGGCCGGAAGCACGTGGACGCGGACGCCGCGTTCGGCGAACCGGACCGGGGTCATGGCCTTGATGCCGAGGTCGATGGCGGCGATGGTGAAGCGGGGATCGCCGTCCCAGCCGTGGTCCTTCGGTTCCACCACGTAGGCTTCGTCCACGCTGACTTCCTCGGCCAGGCGCGAGCCCTCCATGGGAGCGCTGGCCAGGACGGCGTCGAGCAGTTCCTTGTCGGTTGCCTGCGCCGCGTCGCCGGAGAAGATGCCGGCACGCATGGTCTTGTGTTCGCGCAGGTGCCGGGTGATCGCACGGGTGTCCACGCCCTGGATGCCCACGATGCCCTGGTCGGCCAGCTCCTCGTCGAGGGAGCGCTCGGAGCGCCAGTTGGACGGCCGGCGGGCGGCGTCGCGCACAATGTAACCGGCCACCCAGATGCGGCGGGACTCGGCGTCCTCGCTGTTCACCCCGGTGTTGCCGATGTGCGGTGCCGTCTGGACCACCAGTTGGCGCGCGTAGGAGGGATCGGTGATGGTTTCCTGGTAGCCGGTCATGCCGGTGGCGAAGACGGCCTCGCCCAGGGCGGTGCCGGTGGCGCCATAGCTGGTGCCGCGGAAGATGCGCCCGTCTTCGAGGACCAGCGCAGCTGGGGCCGGTACAGGAGCGGAGGTGGTTGCTGTCAACGTATTCGCTTTCATTGTCTTACTTTCCACTGGTGGCACCAGCCGCTGGGGCTGACGAGATTAATTGCTGCAGGGCCTGGTAGAGCACGTCCTTGTCCGCGGCGCGGCGGGTACGGAACCCAGTGTCCAGCGCGTGCGCGCCAAGGGTCCAGGCCAGCACCAGCAAGCCATCCTTTTCGACGAACTTTCCTGCCATGCCGCTCTCCTGCCGGACCTCCGTGAGGGAGGCGGCGGGGATGTAGAGGGCGGCCGCCCCGGATCGCTCATAAAGGACGCCGTGCGGGTAAACGGCCACGCTGGAGTTGGTGCGGATGCCCAGCCCGTGCACCGCGATCCGGTCCAGCCAGTCGCCGGCCGTGGTGGTGGCCACGTACTGGCCCTCGGCTACCGTGACGGGCTCGCCGGGTGCGGCGGGCACCTCGGGCAGCTGTTCGACGTCGGACTGGCGCTTGAGGCGGTTGCGCCAGCCGATGCCCAAGAGGACAAAGACGACGGCGACGACCGCCAGCATGGCAAGCCCCGGGAGGATCTTGTCCATCAGGCAGCGCCTGACGGGGTGGCTGCGGCCTCGGGGTGCGGCGTGTTGAGCGCACCGTCCAGCACGGTGGGGTGCCCCTTGAAGAACGTAGCCACCACCTTGCCCGGCAGTTCCCGGCCCTTGAACGGGGAGTTGCGGCCCATGGTGGCCATCTTGAACGGATCGACGGTCCAGCGGGCTGCAGGATCCACCAGGATGAGGTTGGCAGGTTCGCCTGCTTCGATGGGCCGTCCCTGGTCAGTGAGCCGCCCGATCTTTGCCGCGGCCGTGGACGTGACCCTGGCGAAGTCTGCCCAGGTCATCAACCCGGTCTCGATCATGGCGTGCTGCACGACGGAGAGTGCGGTTTCAAGCCCGGTCATCCCCATGGCGGCCTGGGCCCATTCACATTCCTTGTGCTCGCTGGGGTGCGGTGCGTGGTCGGTACCCACAACGTCGATGGTGCCGTCTGCCAGCCCGGCGCGCAACGCCTGGACGTCCGCGTCGGTGCGCAGCGGCGGGTTGACCTTGAAGACGGGGTCGTAGCTTCGCACGAGGTCGTCGGTGAGCAGCAGGTGGTGCGGGGTCACCTCCGCGGTGACGTCGATGCCCCGTTCCTTGGCCCACCTGATGATCTCCACGGACCCGGCCGTGGAAACGTGGCAGACGTGCAGCCGCGAGCCCACATGCTGGGCCAGCAGGACGTCCCGGGCAATAATGCTTTCCTCCGCGACCGCAGGCCAGCCGGTCAGGCCGAGGACCGCTGAGACGTCGCCCTCGTTCATCTGTGCCCCGGCGGTGAGGCGGGGCTCCTGTGCGTGCTGGGCCACCACGCCGTCGAACGCCTTGACGTACTCAAGGGCGCGGCGCATCAGGACGGGGTCGTGGACGCAGATGCCGTCGTCGGAGAACATCCGGACCCGGGCGCGGGAATCGGCCATTGCGCCGAGCTCGGCCAGCTGCTCCCCCGCCAGGCCCACGGTGACCGCTCCGACCGGGCGGACGTCCACCCAGCCTGCGGCGCGGCCGAGAGTGTAGACCTGCTCCACCACGCCGGCGGTGTCCGCGACAGGGGTGCTGTTGGCCATGGCGTGGACGGCGGTGTAGCCTCCCAGCGCCGCTGCGCGGGTTCCTGTTTCGACGGTTTCGGCGTCCTCCCGGCCGGGTTCGCGCAGGTGGGTGTGGACGTCCACCATGCCGGGCAGGGCCACGAGGCCGGTGGCGTCGATGACGGTGGCTCCGCCGTCAGCGAGGCCGTGGCCGATCTCGGCGATGATGCCGTCGCGGACCAGCACGTCCGAGGCTTCGCCGCCAAGGATGGAGGCGCCCTTGATGAGGTAGGTTCCGGTGGTGGTCATCAGATGCTCTCCTTGATGGGCGGGGCGGTGTAGGCCGGGGCCCGGGTTGCGGCTGGTTCGCGGGAATCCCCGGAGAGCAGCAGGTACAGTGCGGCCATTCGGACGGACACGCCGTTGCGGACCTGCGCCAGGACGGTGGACCGGGGTGAGTCGGCTGCTGCGGCGCTGATTTCCAGGCCGCGGTTCATGGGCCCGGGGTGCATGATGATGGTGTCCGTCATGCCGAGGTCGTCCAGGGCACGGAGCCGGTTGTCGTCGAAACCCCAGCGCCGGGAGTATTCCCTGGTGCTGGGGAAGAACGAGGCGTTCATGCGTTCGCCCTGGACGCGGAGCATCATGACAGCGTCCACGCCGTTGGCCAGGGTTTGGTCGAGGTCGTAGCTGACGCTGCAGGGCCATTGTTCGACGCCGACCGGCAGCAGCGTGGGGGGCGCCACCAGGGTGACCTCCGCGCCCAGGGTACGCAGGAGCCAGACGTTGGACCGGGCCACGCGGGAGTGCAGGACATCGCCGACGATGGCCACCCGCAGGCCCTTGAGGTCGGTTCCCTCCGAAGGCGTGCCTGCCAGCCGTGCCCAGTGCCGGCGCATGGTGAAGGCGTCGAGGAGGGCTTGGGTGGGGTGTTCGTGGGTGCCGTCCCCGGCATTGATGACACCGGCGTCGATCCAGTCCGTTGCGGCGAGCCGGTGCGGTGCGCCGGACGCCCAGTGCCGGATGACGACGGCGTCCGCCCCCATGGCGGACAGCGTCTGGGCCGTGTCCTTGAGGGATTCGCCCTTGGACACCGAGGAGCCTTTCGCCGCGAAGTTGATCACGTCGGCAGACAGCCGCTTGGCTGCGGCCTCGAAGGAGATGCGGGTCCGGGTGGAGTCCTCGAAGAAGAGGTTGACCACCGTACGTCCGCGCAGGGCCGGGAGTTTCTTGACTTCCCGCTCCCCCACGGCAGACATTTCCTCGGCGGTGTCCAGGATGCGGATGGCGTTCGAAAGGCTGAGGTCCTGGGTGGACAGAAGGTGTTTCATGCGCCGCCCTCGATCACGACTTCGTTGACTGGAGTTCCGCCCTCCGGAGTATCGGTCTCCTCGAGCCGGACACGTACCTTTTCGGCGGAGGACGTGGGCAGGTTCTTGCCAACATGGTCGGCGCGGATGGGAAGTTCGCGGTGGCCCCGGTCGATCAGGACGGCAAGGCGGACGATGCGCGGACGGCCGAGGTCCACGAGGGCGTCCAAAGCGGCACGGATGGTGCGTCCGGAGTACAGGACGTCGTCGATCAGCACCACGACCTTGTTGTCGATGCCTGTCCGGGGCAGTTTGGTGGGGTATGGCGGCCGGGTCCCCTGGTGGGAAAGGTCGTCACGGAACATGGTGACGTCGAGTTGCCCCACGATGGCGGCGGCGTCCACGGTTGCGTCGGCGGCGGCTATTTTGTCGGCCAGACGTAGAGCCAGGGGGTAGCCGCGGCGGGGAATACCCAGCAGGACCAGATCCCGGGACCCCTTGTTGGCTTCGAGGATCTCATGGGCGATACGAGTGAGTGCCCGGTCTATGTCCGCCTGGCTGAGGACAACCCTGGCTGGAACCGGTGCGCTGGTGACTGATGTCAACGCTCGTCTCCCCTTTCCCCGCCTCACAGGACGGAATTAAAAAAGGAACATTTGCTGTTCAAAATTACCACACAGCCTCCCGGTGCCGGCTCCCCAAGGAACGCGTTGCTGGTCACACCGGACGGCTCCAGTTTGCGGTTCCTTGGCCGTCCGGCAGCCCCCGCCTAGGCTTTCGGGTATGCCGACGTATCCGCAGCAACCAACACCGGGGCTCCCCGACGACCCGTACCGCGAGGCGGCCGGGCCGGTGCCCCGGCAGGCCAACCCCTCCTGGATGGGCCAGGTCCACCCAGGACATTACCGCTCGGCACCGGGTCACGGCGGCCTGCCACTGGCCACGGTCGGGCCCCAGGCCCAGGGAACCGGGCTACGGCCGTCCCGGACGCGGAACGGGTTGGCGGGGCTGTCCATCGCAGGCGGGCTCCTGGCCTTCCTAAGCCTGTTCCTGGTGGTCCCGTTCCTGCTGTCCAATACGGGCGCGGGCGGATTCCTGATCGGGTTCCTGGCGTCATTGGTTCCCTTGTCGGTGGTCCTTGCGGCCGTCCATATCATCGACAGGTGGGAACCGGAGCCCAAGCGGCTGCTGTTGTTCGCCTTCCTGTGGGGTGCCGCGGTATCCGTTGCCGTGACGCTGCTCATCCAGCCGTTCTTCGTTATTGCGTTCCAGTTCACCGACCAGCAGGACCTGCAGACGTACATGGCCACCGTGCAGGCGCCTGTCGTCGAGGAATTCGCCAAGTCCCTGGGCCTGCTGATCATACTGCTGGCAGCGCGACGGCACTTCGACGGGCCGGTGGACGGCGTCGTGTTTGCCTTCACCATCGCCGGCGGGTTCGCCTTTACCGAGAACATCCTCTACTTCGGCAGGGCCGTGGCCGAATCGGCTTCCCCTGCCGGGGACCTCGCCCAGATCTTCTTTCTCCGTGGCGTGATGTCGCCGTTCGCGCATGCGATCTTCACCGGAACCACCGGGCTGGTGATGGGGTTTGCCGCGAGGAAATGGCACACCGGAGCGTCGGTGGGAGCATTCCTCGTGGGGCTGCTGCCGGCCATGTTCCTGCACAACAGGTGGAACAGTATGGGCCGTGGATTCCTGCTGGACTACATCATGGTCCAGGTGCCGATCTTCCTGCTGGCGGTGGCCGGCATCATCTTCCTTCGGATTGCCGAGAAGCGCCTGACCCGGCAGCGCCTGCTGGAGTATTCGGCCGCAGGTTGGTTCACGCCGGACGAGGTCCAACTCCTGGCGACCCCTGCAGGCCGGCGTACGGCACTGGCCTGGGCCGCCGCCTCCGGCCGGAGACCGCAGATGAAGCAGTTCCTCAAAGCGGCCACCCAGCTCGCGAATACCCGGCAGCGGATCTTGAGCGGGCGGGACGTGCCCCTCCATCAGGCCGAGGAACGGCAACAGCTCCAACGCATCCTGGAGCTCCGCGCGGCTGTCGCCGGTTGAGGACGCACAAGGGCCCGCCGGTTGTCCGGCGGGCCCTTGTGCTTTTAGCTCATGCTGTGCACCCAGGTGTAAGGCTAGGCGAGCAGCGAAGGCTTCAGCTGCTGCAAGCGGCCCAGCAGGCCGTTGATGAACTGCGGAGACTCGTCCGTGGACAGCGTCTTGGCCAAGGCAACGGCCTCGCTGACCGCCACACCGTCAGGGACGTCGTTATTGTACAGGAGCTCCCAGGTGCCGATGCGCAGGATGATGCGGTCCACTGACGGCATCCGTTCCAGGCTCCACCCCTGCGAGTAGGTCTCCAGGAATTCGTCGATCGCTGCCTGCTGGGACACCACACCCTCAACGATTTCCAAAGTGTAGGGGTTGATCACCTGGTCGGTCTTTTCCCGGCGTGCGCGAAGCACGTCAAACGCCGAAACAGAGCGCTGCTCCGCCTCGAAAAGAACATCCAGTGCCCTGTTGCGGGCTTTACCGCGGGCGCTCACTACTCGGTGACCCGGCCCAGGTAGCTGCCGTCACGGGTGTCCACCTTGACCTTGGTGTTGTTCTCGATGAACAGCGGCACCTGGATCTCGTAACCCGTTTCCAGGGTGGCAGGCTTGGTACCTGCGGAAGAGCGGTCGCCCTGCAGGCCCGGCTCCGTGTAGGTGATTTCGAGGACAACGCTCGGCGGCAGTTCGATGTAGAGGGGGTTACCGTCGTGGATGGCGATGTTCACCATCTGGTTTTCCAGCATGAAGTTGGTGGCGTCTCCCACCGTTGCACCGGAAACGGTGATCTGGTCGTAGTCGGAGGTGTCCATGAACACGAAGTCCGCGCCATCCTGGTACAGGTACTGGTAGTCGCGGCGGTCAACGGTGGCCGTTTCAATCTTGAGGCCGGCGTTGAAGGTCTTGTCGACAACCTTTCCGGACATCACGTTGCGCATCTTGGTGCGGACGAACGCGCCGCCCTTGCCCGGCTTGACGTGCTGGAACTCGATGATGTTCCACAACTGGCCCTCAAGCTTCAGGACCGTTCCGTTCTTAATGTCGTTAGTGGTTGCCACTGGTTTCCTCTGGTTTCTTTGTCTGGCCAATGGGGCCAGGTGCTGTATGCCGGGCGGGCAAACCAAAGCGGCCCGCCTGCACGTGTTTGTCAAAAATCGCGTGGATGCAAAAATTCCACAACCATTCTACCCGGTAATTACCGGGGAGCCTGTCCGCTGCCGACGCTTTGCGTCTCAGCAGGCCAAGTCCAGGATGTCCCGTGCACGCTGGAGCGCCACCGTGGAGGAATAGATCTGGGCGGCATCCGCGGACTGTGCCACCCGCAGGTCCAGCGCCTTGGAGAAGGACTTCACGGCGGCGGAGGTCTGGCCGGCCACGTACTGGGTCTTGCCCAGGAACTGCAGTGTAAGTGCTTCGCGGGGGGTGCCGTGGGCCTCGGCCAGGAGCTGCCGGAACAGGTCAATGGCGCGGTCCATCCGGTGGGTGACGCTCAGCACCTCGGCTTCAAAGATGCGGAGCCGGAACGATTCCGGGTCCTTGAACCTGGCTTCGGCCAGGAGTTCAGCTGCTTCGGACGCATGGCCCTCAACCAGCAGCACGAAGATGTGGTCTGCCGGGTCTGTGGAGGCTGCGAGGGCTTCCTCGACGGCGTCCGCATTGACGATTTGGGGCATCAGGGTATCCGGGTTGATACGGATGCCGGGGAACCCGGCCTGGGGCCAGTCGGCGGTGCCGGTCACGTCGCCCTGCATCAGGACGCGATTTCCTGGTAGGCCGCGAACAGCAACGAGGTGTCGGGCACGTCAAGGATGCCTGGCTTCGCGATTCCGTCCAGCACCACGAAACGCAGCAGGTCGCCGCGAGACTTCTTGTCGCGCCGCATCCCGTCCAGCAGCCCCTGCCAGCGGTCCCGCCGGTAGGTGACCGGCAACCCGAGGCCGTCCAGGATGCTCCGGTGGCGGTCGGCGTCGGCATCGCTGAGCCTGCCCACGCTCCGGGCAAGTTCGGCCGCGAACATCATGCCTACGGATACCGCGGCGCCGTGCCGCCAGGAATAGCGCTCCACCAGTTCGATGGCGTGGCCCAGTGTGTGTCCGTAGTTCAGGATTTCCCGGAGTCCGGATTCCTTGAGGTCTTCGGAAACCACCTTGGCCTTGACGGCGATGGCACGTTCGATCAGCTCACGCAGGGCGTCCGAGCGGGGGTCCACCACCGCGGCCGGGTCCTTCTCCACGAGATCGAGGATGGCGGGGTCCGCGATGAAGCCGCACTTGATCACCTCGGCGAGCCCGGAAATGATTTCGTTCTTCGGCAGCGTGTCCAGCGTATCCAGGTCAGCCAGAACGGCTGCCGGCGGGTGGAATGCCCCCACCAGGTTTTTTCCTTCGGCGGTGTTAATGCCGGTTTTGCCGCCCACGGACGCGTCCACCATGCCCAGCAGGCTGGTGGGCATGTGGATGACCTTGACACCGCGCAGCCAGGTGGCGGCGACGAAGCCGGCGAGGTCGGTGACCGCGCCCCCGCCCACGGCCACGATGGCGTCCGAACGCGTGAAGTCGTTCTGGCCCAGGACCTGCCAGCAGAATGCAGCCACCTGGATGTGCTTGCCTTCTTCGGCGTCCGGGATTTCCGCCGTGAGCGAGGTGAAGCCGGCCTCGGCCAGCTCGTCGCGGACGGAGTCGCCGGTGAGGCGGAGGGCGCGGGGGTGGATTACCAGGACACGGCGGACGCGTTCACCCAGCAGGGCGGGAAGTTCACCAAGCAGGCCCCGTCCGACGACCACGCCGTAGTTGTTTCCGGCACCTTCGCCGGTGACGTTGATGACTGTTGATTGCGTGTTCACTTCTCAACTTCCTGTTTGGCAGCTGCGTGGTGCCGCAGTGCTGCTTCCAGCCGTCCGCCGAGCTCGGGTATGGAGCCGTGCCGGACGTCCAGGGTAATGTCAGCCAGCCTCTCGTAGACCGGCTTGCGGGTGGCGAACATTGCTGTCCAGCGGCCCATGGCGTCGCCGGCAAGGAGTGGCCGGCCCGAGTTCCGTGCGATCCTGTCTGCCACGGTGTCAGCGTCGCATTCGAGGTAGACCACGGTGCAGCGGCCCATGAGCTGCTGCGTCCCGGAGTCGAGGACTGCACCGCCGCCGAGCGAAATCACCGTAGTGGTCCCCGCCGCTTCGTCAACGGCGTCGGCCACGGTCCGGGCTTCAATTTCCCGGAACGCGTGCTCGCCGCGGCCCGCGAAGATATCGGCGATGGATCCGTGCCCCGCAACGATGACGGCGTCGGTGTCAATGAACCGGGCGCCCAACTGTTGTGCCAGCTGCTGGCCGATGGCCGATTTACCGACGGCCATGGGGCCGATGAGCACAATCGGCCGGCCGCCTGCCGGGCCGGTACTGCTGTGATGGAGCACTACTGGCCGATCGAGTCCAGGGAAGCCGGGATGTTGTCCAGGTAACCCTTGATGTTACGGGCGGTTTCCGCCACGGAGTCACCGCCGAACTTCTCAATGACGGCTTCGGCCAGGACCAGGGCCACCATGGCCTCGGCCACGACGCCTGCGGCCGGGACGGCACAGACGTCCGAGCGCTGGTGGTGGGCCTTTGCCGGTTCACCGGTGCTGACGTCGATGGTGCGCAGGGCGCGCGGCACGGTGGCGATCGGCTTCATCGCGGCACGGACCCGGAGGACGTCGCCTATGCTCATGCCGCCTTCGATGCCGCCGGCACGGTTACTGGCGCGGCCGATGCGGCCCGTGCCGTCACGGACGATTTCGTCGTGGGCGGCCGAACCCCGGCGTGCAGCGGTGAGGAAGCCGTCGCCCACCTCCACGCCCTTGATGGCCTGGATTCCCATGAGCGCCGCGGCCAGCCGGGCGTCAAGCCGGCGGTCCCAGTGAACGTAGCTTCCCAGCCCCGGCGGAAGCCCGTAGGCGAGGACTTCCACCACGCCGCCAAGCGTTTCGCCTTCCTTGTGCGCGGCGTCCACCTCGGCAACCATGGCGTCGGAGGTTTCGCGGTCGAAGCAGCGCAGCGGGTCCGTGTCCAGGGCGATGACGTCGCCCGGCAGAGGCAGCGGCCGGCCTTCGGGCACGGTGACACTGGCGATGGAAACGGTGTGGCTGACCAGCTCGATTCCAAGGTGCCGGAGGAACCGGGCCGCCACGGTGCCCAGCGCCACCCGGGTTGCGGTTTCGCGGGCGCTTGCGCGCTCCAGGACGGGACGGGCTTCGTCGAATCCGTATTTCTGCATGCCGGTAAAGTCGGCGTGGCCCGGGCGGGGCCGCGTCAGCGGCGCGTTGCGGGCCTGATCGGCGAGGAGCTCAGGATCCACGGGGTCGGCCGACATGATCTGCTCCCATTTGGGCCATTCGGTGTTGCCCACCTGGATGGCCACGGGACCGCCCTGGGTGAGTCCGTGCCGGACCCCGCCGAGGATGGTGACCACGTCCTGCTCGAATTTCATCCGTGCGCCGCGGCCGTAGCCGAGCCGGCGGCGGGCCAGGGAGTCTGCGATGTCCCCGCTGGTGATTTCCACGCCTGCGGGGACGCCCTCAATAATTCCCATCAAAGCCGGGCCATGGGATTCACCGGCAGTCAACCAACGCATAATTTCCATCCTGCCACGTAGGGCGGTCACAACGCCCGTCGGGCAAGGCCGACTGCGTCACACATCACATCTATGACAGCTGCGTTAACGTCTTCCCCGCGCCGGGTGAAGAGCCGCACCTGCTCCACCGCCTGGTACAGCAGCATCTCCAGCCCGGGCACCACGCGCCCGCCGCCGGCCTGCCATACCGAGGCCACCAGGCTGGGCCAGGGATCGTAGGCGACGTCCAGGAGGACACCCGGCGTCGATGTCTTCAAGGCGGCAATTTCCGCGGCGAGCCCGTCGGCCGCACGCGGCGGCAGGGTGGAGATGACGACGTCGGCTTCCGACGTCGGGTGCGCGGCGTCGGTGAGCGGACGGACCTCCAGCGCGACGCCCAGCTTGCCGGCAGCCGCACGGACGTCCGCCGTCCGCGACGCATCGCGGACGAAGACCTGAACCTCTGAGGTGCCGAGTTCCTTCAGGGCGGCAACAGCCGACGCCGCCGTTCCGCCGCCGCCGAGGATGACGCCGGACGGTGCCGCAGCAGTCCCGGCGTTGCAGAGCGCGTTTACGATCCCTGCGACGTCGGTGTTGGAACCGACCGTTTTCACCGCGCCGCCGGACTCCTCGAAAGTGACCGTATTGACGACCCCCAGCGTCTGCGCCACACCCTGGACTTCGTCCACTTCATCAAGCATGGCCGTCTTCAACGGCATGGTCACGGACAGCCCGCACCAGCCGGGCTGGTTCCGGATCTGGCGCATGAAGGACGGAAGCAACTGTTCGGTGACGTCGATGGCCGTGTAGCTGATGGCCGCGCCCAGCCGCTCATACGCCGACAGGTGCAGCGCGGGAGACTTTGAGTGGCTGATCGGATGGCCCAGGACGGCAGCCCGCAGGCTCATGTGCAGCGGCCCGCGTTGGCCTTGCACCACGCGTTGTACTGCTCCACGTTGGCGTTGTGTTCTGCCAGCGTCTTCGCGAACTTCGTTTCGTTGGTGTCCAGGTTGACGGTCACCCAGTACAGGTAGTCATTGGCTTTGGGCTTTGCGGCTGCGTCGATGGCAGTCTTCCCGGGCGAGCCAATGGGGCCCGGCGGGAGGCCGGGGTTTGCGTAGGTGTTGTACGGGTTGGACTTGTCCTTGCGCTGATCATCCGTGAAGTTCAGGCTCTTGGTTCCCAGGCCATAGGTCACCGCCGAGTCCACCTGGAGGAAACCGCCGGTCTGGTCGTTCGGCTTGAGGCGGTTGTAGATCGCCCCCGCCACGTCCCCGTAATCGGCCTGGCCACCCTCTGCCTGGACAATGCTGGCCACGGTGACGGCCTCGTACTGCTTGGCGGGGTCGGTGATTCCCTGCGACACCAGTTCATCCGTGGTGGCCTTCACCAGGGACTGGAGGATGTCCTTGGCCGGCGTACCCAGCGGGAACCGGTACTCGCCGGGAGCAAGGTACCCTTCCAGGTTCTTCGCGTTCGCCGGCAGGCCGAACTGGGCAGGCTGGTTGCTCAGCGCCTGCAGCTGCTGCATGGAGACGCCCGAGCCCTCGGAAATTGCCTGCAGCGACTCCCCGACCCGCAAGCCGGCGCTGAGGGCGAAGTAGATGACCTTGGACTTGTCTTTGCCGGCCAGGACATTGACGGCGTCGGCATTCTTCATTTCGGTTTTGAACACGTAATCGCCCGGCGACAGGGTGGCTCCGGACGCATGGAACGCCTGAATGAAGGTGTCAGCATTGGCGACGACCCGCTGGTTTTCAAGGTCGGCGGCAACCGAGCGGGTGCCCTCTCCGTTTTCGACGGTCACGTGGACCTCGCCGGTTCCCGGTCCGGGGAAGTCCGATGGCTTGCCGCTGCCGAGGAGGGGCTTGAGGAACTGGGCACCCACGGCAACAGCCGTCACGAACACAGCCAGTGTCAGGAACAGGGCCAGCAACCTCCGCCGGCGCCTGACCTTTTTCGAGGGCCGAGGCACAACTTGGGCGGCGGAGGACAAGGGAAGCAGCTCATGGGCAGCATCCGGGTGGGCAGCGTCCGGATGCGCAGCGTCGTGGTATCCGGCGTCGTATGCGTGGTCGCCGTGATCCCCGCCGTAATGGTGGCTGTCGGTCAACGCGACATGGTCGGGGTGGTGGGCAACGTCGTCGTGGTGCTGTGCGTCCAGGTGGTGCGCGGCGTCCGCGTAGGCGTACGCGTCTCCGCTGTGTTCCAGGTCCCCGCTGTGCTCCAGGTCCCCGCTGTGCTCCAGGTCCCCGACAGGGGCCACGTCGTCGTGATGGTGGACGTCCTCGTCGTGCTGGACGCCCTCGTGGTGCGTGGGTTGCTCGTCGGCAGCTGCCTCCACAGGGTGCGCATCTGCGTCGTGGTGGGTACCGGCGGAAGACTCGTTTGTCCAAGCATCATCGGTGTGGGACTCACCCGCCGTCGGCCCATCCTGGATGGACGGCGGCGCTTCCGGGGCAGCAGGCACGTCCTCGGCAGCGGGAAGCGGCGCAAAAGTTGATTCGGCGGAGGCACCCGCTGCCGGCGGCGTAACGGGCGGCGGCGGTACCTCGCCCGTCTCGTATGCCTGCTCGGGAACGGCGTCATGGCCACCGGTATTGAGGCTCTTCTCGCGTGCGCGCAGTTCCTTGCGGGTCAACGGCCTCCCGGCCCCGGTGTCCTGCGGGCCGGAAGTGTCGTCAATGTTGGCAGGGCTCACTGTTGCCTTCCATTATCTGAAAATCGGGCCGTGTCTGCGGAGGTGGCGCGGACGGATTCGTCCAGGCCACCGGCCCCCAGGTCCACGGACGGGGGTGGCGCTGTCACGCGTGAGCCGACATCCGCTCCCCTGGCTTTCTGCATGTCGATGGCGTGCTGAAGAATACCGGCCGCCGCGACCTGATCAACTACTTTACGGTGGTCTCTGCTGCTCATGCCAGCTTCGTGCAGGTTCCGGTGGGCCGTGACGCTGCTCAGCCGCTCGTCCACGAGGTTCACCGGGACCGCCAGGCCGCGGGCGGACAACTCGTCCACCAGGAGCAGTGCGTAGTCCGTGGCCATCCTGGCGGAGGCGTGTTCCTCGCCCTTCATGGTGCGGGGCAGGCCCACGAAAACCTGGACCGCTCCCAGTTCCTCCGCCAGTCTGGCAATGACCCGGACGTCCGAGTTCTTCTTGGCGTTCCGGTCAAGTGTCTTGTACGGCGTGGCCAGGATCGCATCGCGGTCACAGAGGGCCACCCCGACCCGGACGGTGCCCACGTCCACCCCCAGTTTGACGCCCTGGGGGTAGCCGCCGGCGGCTGCAGGATTGGTCATGGCAGGTTTAGCGCGCCGAAATGGCGTTGACGACGGCGGCAAGAGCGGCGCCAACCTTTCCGGCGTCGGTCCCTCCACCCTGGGCAACGTCGTCCTTGCCGCCACCGCCACCGCCGAGCACACCGGCGGCAACGCGGACCAGTGCGCCGGCTTTGACGCCGGCTTCACGGGCTGCCTCGTTAGTGGCCACCAGGATCAAGGGACGGTCGTTGGCCACACCCGCGACGGCGACGGCGGAGGCCGCCGAACCGAGCCGGTTGCGCAGGTCCAGGGCCAGGCCCCGGAGGTCGTCCGCTCCGCTGACGGTGCCGGCGTCGTGGGCCAGCACCTTCACTCCCCCGGCGTCCTTGGCCGTGTCCACCAGCTGCGCGGCCGAAGCGGCCAGCTGTTCCTTGCGGAGCCGGTCGAGTTCCTTCTCCGTGGCCTTCAGCTTGGCCAGCGTGGCGGAGATCCTGTCGGCGAGCTGGCCGGACGGGACCTTCAGGAGGTCGGTCAGTTCGGTCACCAAGGCCCGCTCGGCGGCAAGGTGGCGGAAGGCCTCCATGCCCACGAAGGCTTCCACGCGCCGGTTGCCTGAACCGACGGACTGTTCGCCCAGCAGGGACAGGCTGCCGATCAGTGAGGTGTTGGCGACGTGTGTGCCGCCGCAGAGCTCGCGTGACCACGCGCCGTCGATTTCCACCACGCGCACTTCGCTGCCGTAGTTCTCGCCGAAGAGCGCCATCGCACCCATGGCTTTGGCCTCGGCCAGCCCCATGATCTTCGTTTCCACCGCATAGTTGTTGCGGATGGCAAGGTTGGACACCTCTTCGATTTCCGAACGCGTGGCGGTGCTCAGGCCCTCGCCCCAGGCAAAGTCGAAGCGCAGGTAGCCGGCTTTGTTGAAGGAGCCGCGCTGGGTGGCTTCCGGACCAAGGATCTGGTGCAGGGCCGCGTGCACGATGTGCGTGCCGGTGTGTGCCTGCTCTGCGGCGTGCCGGCGTTCACGGTCGACGGCGGCGCGGACCAGCGAGTCAGCGCCGATCTCCCCTTCCCGGACTACCGCCTTGTGGACGCTCAGCCCCTTGATGGGCCGCTGGACGTCCAGGACCTCGACGACGAACCCGTCACCGGTGATGAGGCCGGTGTCGGCAGCCTGGCCGCCGGCCTCGGCGTAGAACGGGGTTTCGGCGAGGACAAGTTCGATTTCGTCGCCGGTGGCAGCCTGCTGGACCTTGCGGCCCGCGCTCAGGAGGCCGCGGACACGGGACTCGCCCTCGAGCTCGGAGTAACCGGTAAAGACCGTCTCGCCCTGGCCCAGGAGCTCCTGGAAGACCGAGACGTCGGCGTGGCCGCCCTTCTTGCCCTTGGCATCAGCTTGCGCGCGCTGGCGCTGTTCCTGCATCAGGCTGCGGAAAGCGGCCTCGTCAACCTTCAGGCCCGCCTCTTCGGCCATCTCGAGCGTGAGGTCAATGGGGAAACCGTAGGTGTCATGCAGGGTGAAGGCATCCTCGCCGGACAGCGGCTTGTTGGCGGCCTTGGATTCCTTCACCGCGTCCTCCAGCCGGGCGGTGCCGGACGCAATGGTGCGCAGGAACGCCTTCTCCTCGGCATAGGCGATGCGGCTGATCCGTGCGAAGTCGGTGTCCACCACGGGGTAGACGCCCTTCATGGCGTCACGGGACGCCGGCAGCAGATCGGGCAGGCAGGCCTGCTCGACGCCCAGCAGGCGCATGGAACGCACTGCGCGGCGGATGAGGCGGCGCAGGACGTAGCCGCGGCCTTCATTGGACGGGGTGACGCCGTCGGAGATCAGCATCAGGGCCGAGCGGATGTGGTCGGCGACAACGCGCATGCGGACGTCGTCCGTGTGGTGGGGGTCCTCAGGAGTTTCGGCGGAGGTGTATTCCTTGCCGGAGAGCTCGGCTGCCTTGTCGATGACCGGACGGACCTGGTCGGTCTCGTACATGTTCTCGACACCCTGCAGGATCATGGCGAGGCGTTCCATGCCCAGGCCGGTGTCGATGTTCTTCTTGGGCAGCTCGCCCACAATGTCGAAGTCCACCTTGGAGCGCACGTTTTCGATCTGGTACTGCATGAACACGAGGTTCCAGATCTCGATGTAGCGGGTTTCGTCAGCCAGCGGACCGCCTTCGACGCCGTAGGCGGGGCCGCGGTCGTAGTAGATCTCGGAGCACGGTCCGGCGGGACCGGGCTGGCCCGTTGACCAGTAGTTGTCCGACTTGCCCATGCGCTGGATGCGTTCAGCGGGCACGCCGGTGTTCTTGAGCCAGAGTTCCTCGGCTTCGTCGTCCTCCTCGTAGACCGTCACCCACAGCCGCTCAGGCGGAAGGCCGTAGCCGCCGTCGTCAACGCTGGTGGTGAGCAGCTCCCAGGCGAACTTGATGGCGTCTTCCTTGAAGTAGTCGCCGAACGAGAAGTTGCCGCACATCTGGAAGAAGGTGCCGTGCCGGGCGGTCTTGCCTACTTCCTCGATGTCGCCGGTGCGGATGCACTTCTGCACGCTCGTGGCGCGGGAGTAGGGCGGTTCCTCACGCGCGGTGAGGTAGGGGATGAACGGGACCATGCCGGCCACCGTGAACAGCAGCGAGGGGTCGCTGGAGACCAGCGATGCGGAGGGAACCGCGGTGTGGCCCTTGCTGACAAAAAAGTCCACCCAGCGCTTTGTGATCTCCTGCGACTTCATGAGCTGTTTTCTTACCCTTCGTGGTCCGCGGCTCCTGCCGGGCGCGGAAAGTTAGTTCAGGTGGCGGGTTCCGGGATCGGTTCCTGCCGGTTTTCGTTGGCTGCTTTTGCCGGGCCCTTCGGCTCAGCGCCTCACCAGTTCGGCGGAGTCGACGCCGAGGGCGGCGCGGAGGTCGGTCTCACGCTCCCGCATCCCGGCGCGGACGGCGTCGGCGAAGTCGTACACGCCGTCCGCAAGGCGTCCCACGGCACGGTTGAGGCCCTCCGGCCCGAGGTTGGACTGCGCCTCGGTGATTTTGCGGAACGCAATGACGCCGATGGCCACGCCAATTCCCATCCAAACAATTCTTTTCATGTTCGTTCTTTTCGAATCTAGCGGCTGCGGCGGCCGGCGGCGGGCTTCCTGCGGTTCGCGAAGGCGCTGCGCACGCCGTAGCTGAACGCGGCCACCTTGATCAGCGGCGAACCCACCGTGGCCGCGACCAGCGAGGAAAGGGCGGAAATGTTGGCGGAAGCATCCGAGACATTGGATGAGATGCCATCCACTTTCTTCAGCTGCTGGTTGGTGGTGGAAACGGTGGCGGTGACCTCGTCCATCAGGGGCGTGGCGCCGTCGCTGATGGATTTGATGGCAGTGCGCACCTCGTCGAAAACACTTCCCAGCTTCAGGATGGGTACCGCGAGCAGCAGCACCAGGAGCGCGAACACCCCAGCAGCGATCAGGCCGGCAATATCGCCACCAGACATAGACGTTCATCTCCTCGAAATTCCGTGGTTGGGTCCCATCCGGGCCGGGCCCGGAAGGCCCGATGCGCAGATGTCCCCCAAGTACCTTACATACAAAGAAGCCCGTGGCGCTTGCCACGGGCTTCTTTGGATACGCTGCTGGGATTTAGCGTGCGTAGAATTCGACGACGAGCTGCTCTTCGCAGGTCACCGGGATTTCGGAACGCTTGGGGCGGCGGACCAGGCGGGCCTGCAGGGCTTCCAGCTTGACGTCCAGGTAGGCCGGGACGGCGGGCAGGACGTCGCGGTGGGCACCGGCTGCGGCAACCTGGAGCGGAACCATGGTTTCGCTGCGGCTGTGGACGTGGACCAGCTGGCCCTCGCCGACGCGGAACGACGGACGGTCAACGCGGATGCCGTCAACCATGATGTGGCGGTGCACAACCAGCTGGCGGGCCTGGGCGATGGTGCGGGCGAAGCCGGCACGCAGGACCAGGGCGTCAAGGCGCATTTCGAGCAGTTCGATGAGGTTTTCACCGGTCAGGCCCTTGGTGCGGCGGGCTTCCTCGAAGGCACGGGTCATCTGTGCTTCGCGGATGCCGTACTGGGCGCGCAGGCGCTGCTTTTCGCGCAGACGAACGGCGTAGTCGGAGTCCTGCTTCTTGCGGGCACGGCCATGCTCACCGGGGCCGTACGGGCGGCGCTCCATGTACTTGGCGGCCTTGGGGGTCAGAGCGATGCCGAGGGACCGCGAGAGGCGGGCCTGACGGCGAGCACGAGTGTTGTTAGCCACTTGTGTCCTTCCAATATCTGCGGTGTGTCAGTGTTACTGGCCTCCACGATGGAGAGCATCGGCCAACCGCTGCCTTTTGCTACTGGGCACAGGGCATAACCTTGCCAAACCGAATTGGGGAGATTGTGCGTCCGCGCCTTGCCAGACAAAGATTCAGCTTACCACGCCATCACGTGCCCCGGACAATCTTCCGCAAGCGCTCGAGCCGCTGAGCGATGTCCCGTTCAGCACCATTGCCGGTGGGCTGGTAGTAGTCGCGGCCCACCAGGTCATCCGGTGGGTACTGCTGGGTGGCGACAGCATGGGGTGCGTCGTGCGCATACTTGTAGCCCACGCCGTGGCCCAGCTGCTTCGAGCCCGGGTAGTGTGCATCGCGCAGGTGCGCGGGAATTCCGACGCCAAGCCCTGCCCGGACGTCAGCGATCGCCTTGTTGATTCCCATGTAGGCGGCGTTCGACTTCGGTGCGGTGGCCAGGTGGACCACGGCCTCCGCGAGGATGATCCGGCCCTCCGGCATGCCGATGAGCTGCACTGCCTGCGCTGCTGCCACGGCGGTCTGCAGCGCGGTGGGGTCCGCCATGCCCACGTCCTCTGCCGCCGAGATGACGATCCGCCGGGCGACGAAGCGGGGGTCCTCCCCCGCTTCGAGCATCCGGGCGAGGTAGTGCAGGGCGGCGTCCACGTCTGAACCCCTGATGGACTTGATGAAGGCACTGGTCACGTCGTAGTGCTGGTCTCCCGCCCGGTCATAGCGCACGGCCGCCGCATCCAGTGCGCGCTCGGTGTGGCGCAATTCCACGATGACCGGTTCAACCGCCGCACCTTCCGCCGCCGCTGAACGTTCGACGTCGTCCGCGTCACCAAAGGCGACCCCCGCCGCTGCTTCCAGCGCCGTCAACGCCCGGCGCGCGTCCCCGCCGGAGAGCCGGACCAGGTGTTCCAGTGCCTCGTCGCTGAGCCGGACCTTGCCTCCCAGCCCGCGCGGGTCCTCCACGGCCCGCACCAGGAGTCCCTCGATATCGGCGTCCGTGAGCGGCTTAAGCGTCAGGAGAAGGGACCGTGACAGCAGCGGGGAGACCACGGAAAAGGAAGGGTTCTCGGTGGTGGCAGCCACCAGGACCACCCAGCGGTTTTCGACGCCGGGCAGCAGCGCGTCCTGCTGGGCCTTGTTGAAACGGTGGATCTCGTCCAGGAAGAGCACGGTGGTGGTCTTGTAGAGGTCGCGGGCGGTGAGGGCGTCGTCCATGACGCGGCGAACGTCCTTGACGCCTGCGGTGATGGCGGACAGTTCAACGAACTTCCGCCCGGGCCCGCGGGCGATGACGTGCGCCAGCGTGGTCTTGCCGGTGCCCGGGGGTCCCCAGAGGATCAGCGAGCTCGGCCCGGCGGGACCTGCGGCGTCAGCCCCTGCCGCCAGCTGCCGCAGGGGCGAGCCCTGGCCGAGCAGGTGCTGCTGGCCCACCACTTCATCCACGCTGCGCGGCCGCATGCGTACCGCGAGCGGGCTCCGCGGCGATCCCTGTCCCCGCGCACCCTGTCCCCCGGTACTGGTGCCTGCCCCGGCGACGGGACCGTCGTCGTCGTCGTTTTCTGGGCCGTGCCCGAAGAGATCATCCACATAGATAGGCTACTTCCAGTCCACTCCTGCTTTTCCCCGGCTCCCTACAGCAAAGGATCGCCCATGCCCGCCACTGCTTCCGCCGGCGGCCCGCCGTCCGTCCGGACGGCGTTCGTGGCCGGTGCCCGGCTGGCCGGCTGGGTGGAACGGTTCGGTTCCTCCCACGGCGGTTTCCGGTTGCGGGATGACGACGACGGTCTCCGGCTTTTGGCCGCTGACGGTGCTGAGGCGCTCCTGCAGGCGCCGTGGCCGGCGGACGGCCGTCCGGGACGCGGCAACGATCCGGTGGAACGCCTGGCCGCGCTTGCGTCGCAGCCGCGCCGCCTGGGATTGCTCTTGGTGCGGCGGGGCGGCTACGGCATCGGGGTGGCAAGCGAGGGAAACCTGCTGGCGTCGAAAGCGGGAAGCCGGTATGTCCAGGCCCGAACGGCTGCCGGCGGCCAGTCACAGCAGCGCTTCGCCCGGCGGCGTTCCAACCAGGCCGATGCCCTGGTGGCAGCCGTGGCACAGCAGGCGGCGGAAGTCTTCCGTGCAGCGGCCTTCGAACACGTGGTGCCCGGAGGCGACCGTGCCCTGGCGGACCTCGTCCTGCAGGATCCTGCACTGCGTGGTTACGCGCAGGTGCCACGGCTCGCCTACCTCGACGTACCGGAGCCCAGGGCGGCGGTCCTGAAGAAGGCGGCGGCGGACGCGTGCTCCGTACGGGTCACGGTGGCGGACCCGGCGGGTTAGCGGCCGTCCCTGATTCAGCAACCGGTGGGGGCCCGCCGGGGGCGCTCCTGCCGGTAGAGGTAGCGGCCGGTTTCGAGGAACCCGGCTTTCGCGTACAGCTCCTGCGCGCCGTGGTTCGCCGCCGTCACCAGCAGCCAGTAGTCCGTCACGCCGCGGTGCCTGCCGGCCTGCAGCAGGGCCTGGAGAATGGCTGCTGCGTACCCGTTGCGGCGCGCGTCCGGGCGTGTGGCCATGCCGTAAACGCCGCCGAGGGTGCTGCCGGCAGGGATGGCAAGGCGTCCGACGGCGGCAGCGCGGCCGCCGCTGTCCCGCGCCAACGCGTAGACCGACGGGCACCCTTCGAGGATTGTCCTTGCGGTAGCCAGGGCATCCTCCCCGCCGCGGCCGTCCACTTCCCACCAGACGCGCAGCCATTCCCCGGACGGCATCGGTGCCAGTTCTACTGCAAGTTCTGACGATGCGGCTTCCCCGGGGGACTCAGGTGCACCGGCTACGGGGGCGCTGAGTGTCATGACCAAGGTCTCGGACTGGCGGGTGAACCGCTCTGCGTCGAGCAGGTCGTCGAGCGCCGACGTGACCGGGTTGTCGAAGAGCTGGAAGATCACCAGCAGCCGGCGCCTGCGGTACCAGGCCTTGGCCTCGGAAAGCTGGGCGGCCAGGTCGGCGTCGGATTGGCCGGCCTCCGGGGAACGCGGCCAGATGGAGTTGGCCCGCTGCGTAACGCCGCCTGCCGCCCTGAGCACCCAGTTGCCCGCTTCCTGCCGTTCCAGGGCCGGCCACGCAGCGTCCATGGCAGCTTCGAAGTCCAGGGCAGTTGGTTTCACATCGTCCGGGGTGGCCACCGGCAGTCCTTCCTTAACGGCCGAAGGTCCCCCGGATGACCCGGGGAACCTTCGGTGACGGCGCCTTGGCAGCTGCCGTCCTTGAACTAGTGCTTTTCTTCCGGCTTCCTGGCCTCCGGTTTGAAGTCCACGCCTGCTTCCTTGCGCTGCTGCGGCGTGATCGGCGCCGGTGCGGCGGTCAGCGGGTCGTAGCCGTTGCCGGTCTTCGGGAAGGCGATGACGTCGCGGATGGACTCGACGCCGGAGAGCAGAGCCACCACGCGGTCCCAGCCGAACGCGATGCCGCCGTGCGGGGGTGCGCCGAACTTGAAGCCCTCGAGCAGGAAGCCAAACTTCTCCTGCGCGTCCTCGTGCGAGAGGCCCATGACCTTGAAGACCCGCTCCTGCACGTCGCCCTGGTGGATACGGATGGAGCCGCCGCCGATTTCGTTGCCGTTGCAGACAATGTCGTAGGCGTAGGCCAGCGCCGTCTCCGGGTCGGTGTCGAAGGTGTCCATGAATTCGGGCTTGGGCGAGGTGAACGCGTGGTGCACGGCGGTCCACTGGCCCCCGCCGACGGCGACGTCACCGGAGGCAACCGCGGCCGCGGCCGGCTCGAACATGGGGGCGTCGACCACCCAGCAGAACGCCCAGTCGGCTGGGTTGATCAGGCCGGTGCGGTGGCCGATCTCCACGCGGGCGGCGCCGAGCAGGGCCCGGGACGGGGTCTTCTCGCCGGCGGCGAAGAAGATGCAGTCGCCGGGCTTGGCGCCGACGGCGTCGGCCAGGCCGGCGCGTTCGGTCTCGTTCAGGTTCTTGGCCACCGGGCCGGCCAGCTCGCCGTCTTCCTTGAAGAGGACGTAGGCCAGGCCCTTGGCGCCGCGCTGCTTGGCCCATTCCTGCCAGCCGTCCAGGGTGCGGCGCGGCTGGGAGGCCCCGCCGGGCATGACGACGGCGCCGACGTAGGGGGCCTTGAAGACGCCGAAGCTGGTGTCCTTGAAGAACTCGGTCAGTTCGGTGAGCTCCTGGCCGAAGCGCAGGTCCGGCTTGTCCGAGCCGTAGCGTGCCATCGCGTCGTTGTAGGTGATGCGCTGGATGGGCATCGGAATCTCGACGTCGATCAGCTTCCAGAGCGCCTTCACGATGCCCTCGCCGAGGCTGATGATGTCTTCCTGCTCGACGAAGCTGGCCTCGATGTCCAGCTGGGTGAACTCCGGCTGGCGGTCCGCGCGGAAGTCCTCGTCCCGGTAGCAGCGGGCGATCTGGTAGTACTTCTCGAAGCCGCCGACCTGGAGCAGCTGCTTGAACAGCTGCGGCGACTGCGGCAGCGCGTACCAGGAGCCGGGGGCCAGGCGGGCGGGGACCACGAAGTCGCGGGCGCCTTCCGGCGTGGAACGGGTCAGCGTCGGGGTCTCGATCTCGACGAAGCCTTCACCGTGCAGCAGCTCGCGGGCCACCCGGTTGGCCTCGGAGCGCAGGCGCAGGTTGCGGGCCGGGCCGGGGCGGCGCAGGTCCAGGTAGCGGTGCTTCAGGCGCGCTTCCTCGCCCACCTCGACGTGCTCGTCAATCTGGAAGGGCAACGGGTCGGAGGTGTTGAGGATGGTGACGTCCTCGGCGATGACCTCGATCTCGCCCGTGGCCAGCGCGGGGTTTTCGTTGCCTTCCGGACGCCGGGAAACAGTTCCCTTGACCTGCAGGACGTACTCGTTGCGCAGGCCGTGGAAGACCTCTTCTTCACGCACCACCACCTGGGAGACGCCGGAAGCATCGCGCAGGTCAACGAAGGCCACACCACCGTGGTCACGACGGCGGCCCACCCAGCCGGCCAGGGTTACGGTTTGTCCAATGTGCTCGGAACGAAGGGATCCGAGGTCATGTGTGCGCAGCACAGCACGCCTTTCTGCGGGAAAACAGTGGGAGTTCAATATGATCGTTCCGGGAACGATCCCGTCCGAGTTTACCCGCTGGAAAGGGACTGCCGCCGCATGAGCGAACCGCAGCAGCTGCAACGCCGCTTGGGAACCTTCGATGCTACGGCCATTGGCCTCGGTTCCATGCTGGGCGCGGGCGTGTTCGTGGTATTCGCCCCGGCGGCAGGGCTTGCTGGGAGTTTCCTGGTCCTCGCCGTGGTGGTCGCGGGCGTAGTGGCGTACTGCAATGCCGTTGCTTCCGCAGCCCTCGCCGCGAAGTACCCCACCAGCGGCGGGACCTACGTGTACGGCCGCAAACAACTCGGTGAGTGGCCGGGCTTTATTGCCGGGTGGGGTTTCGTGACAGGGAAGACTGCCTCGTGCGCCGCCATGGCTTTGACCTTTGGCAGTTACGTTGCGCCGGACTACGCGGTACCGGTGGCCGTAGCCGCCGTCGTGGCCCTCACCGGTGTCAACCTGCTGGGCATCACCCGTACCGCCCTGCTGACCCGGATCCTGCTGTGCATGGTCCTGGCGACGCTCGTGTTTGTTGCCGTCGCCGCAGTGCTCGGCCCGCATCCTGCCGCAGGGACAGCGGGCATGCAGTCCGGCGGCCTGGCTGGGGTCCTCCCTGCCGCGGGCCTGATGTTCTTCGCGTTTGCCGGGTACGCACGGATTGCAACCCTGGGCGAAGAGGTCAGGAACCCGGAGAGGGCCATCCCACGGGCTATCTTGGCGGCCTTGGCAGCCGCCTTCGCCATCTACCTGCTGCTGGCGGTGCTCCTGCTGGCGCATCTCGGAGGGCGGCTTTCCACTTCCGGGACCCCGTTGCTTGATGCAGTACTGGATTCCCGTCTTGCCCCGGCCGCACCGCTGGTCCAGGCGGGCGCCGCCGCGGCATGCCTGGGCGCGCTCCTTGCGCTGATCACGGGTGTGGGGCGGACCACCCTAGCCATGGCCCGGGAACGCGATCTTCCAGGCCCCCTGGCAAGGGTGGGCGGAACCCACACGGTCCCCTTCGTGGCAGAACTTGCCGTGGCCGCCGTCGTCATCCTGCTCCTGGTGACCACCAACGTGATGACCGTAGTGGGCTTCTCAAGCTTCGGCGTGCTGGTGTATTACGCAGTAGCGAACGCCGCTGCCTACACCCTTGCCGTCCACCCGAACTATGCTCCCCGGTGGCTCAACGCGGTGGGTTTCGCAGGGTGCGTGGTCCTGGCGTTCACGTTGCCGGCGGCCCCGGTACTGACCATGGCCGGCGTCATTGCCGCAGGCGTGGCGGGGCGCTGGCTGGTGCTTCGAGTCCGGCAGCACCAGCCAAGCCCATAGCCAGCCTCGCTAGACCGAAGCTGGAGCCGGTGCTGTTGTTTCAACCTGGACCGTGAGGTCCTCCAGCGGCGGCATCCAGGTTTCCGGGGCTGCCAGTACCTGCTCGCCGGTGCGGATGTCCTTGACCTGGTGGGTGCCGTCGTCGTCCGTGAACCAGACGAACGGAATGCCGCGCCGGTCAGCGAACTTGATCTGCTTGCCGAACTTCTCCGCCTTCGCCGCAACTTCGGTGGGAATACCCCGGCTGCGCAGCAGGGCAGCAACGTCCTGGGCGGCGCCCCAGCTGTCGTCGTGGCTCAATGCCACCAGCACGGCAGTAGGAACTGAGCGGGAGGCCTTGGCCAGCTCCTGGCTCAGGATCCGGGATACCAGGCGGGTGACGCCGATGGACAGGCCTACGCCGGGGAACTTGCGGTTGCCTTTGGACGCCAGGGCGTCGTAGCGGCCGCCGGAGCAGATGGACCCCAGCTGCTCGTGGCCCACCAGCACGGTTTCCACCACCGTGCCGGTGTAGTAGTCCAGTCCGCGGGCGATGCTCAGGTCCGCCAGGACCTTGCCCGGGGCCCGCTGGACGGCGGCATCAATCACCTGTTCCAGTTCGTCCAGGCCCTCGTCGAGGAGCTCGTCGCTGACGCCCAAGGCGCGGACCTGTGCCACGAAGGAGGTGTCTTCCGTGCGGATGGCTGCAAGCTGGAGAGCCTTTGCCGCCTGCTCGTCGGAGGCACCCAGCTCCGTCTTCAACAGCTCCGTTACCTTGGCAGGACCGATTTTTTCGAGCTTGTCGATGCTGCGCAGCACGCCGGCTGTGTCATCAAGCCCAATTCCCCGGTAGAAACCTTCAGCCAGCTTGCGGTTGTTGATCCGGAGCCGGAAGTCAGGGATGGGCAGTGCCCTGAGCGCTTCGGCGATCACCAAGGCAATCTCCACGTCGTAGCGGAACGGCAGCTCACCGTCGCCCACAACATCGATGTCCGCCTGGGTGAACTCGCGGGCCCGGCCTTCCTGGGGCCGCTCGCCGCGCCATACCTTCTGGATCTGGTAGCGGCGGAACGGGAACGCAAGGTACCCGGCGTTTTCCACGACGTACCGGGCAAACGGAACCGTCAGGTCAAAATGCAGGGCAAGCGCGTGGGGGTCAGCCTTGCCGCCCTTGGCGGGAGTGTCGCCGTCGTCCTCCTGCAGCCTGCTGAGCCCATACACCTCTTTGTCGATCTCGCCCTTGCGCAGCAACTGGCCCACCGTTTCCACCGCGCGGGTTTCGATCGAGGCGAATCCGTGCAGTTCAAAGACCCGGCGCAGGGTATCGAGCACATGCAGCTCCACCAGCCGCTCCTCGGGAAGCCACTCGGGGAATCCGGACAGGGAGGCGGTGCGTGCCATGGGGAAAGTTCTCCTTACGGTGAAAGGTGCGCCGGGGGCTGCCCGCGCGCCGCACCAAGGCGACGTTCGGGGGCAGCACAGCCAGCCATGCATAAACTATGTGCGGCAGCCAGTTTATGCGCCATCCGTGTGCATCTCTAATGCAACGGACCGGCGCTGATACCGGCCCCACCTGCGCCCTGCGGCCATCCGCAGGGCACCAGCAGCCCGACGACGAGGAGGACCCTTGGCGGCCAGTTCACGCAGTGCCCGCGAAACAAAACGGCGCATCCAGCAGATGGAGGCCAAGCGCGAGCTGCGGCGCAACCAGGACAAGCGGCGTAAACGCGACAACTTCGTGGCCGCCGGAGCGGGAGCTGCCGCCGTCGCACTGGCCGTTGTACTCCAGCTCACCGCCTTCGCCGGGAATCCAACGGAGGACGAATACGCTGCCGCCCAAGCCGGGCTGACCGATCCGTCGGCCTCCGCAAGCGCTTCCGCCACCCCTTCCCCGCAGGTCTCCAACGGAGCGAACATTCCAGCAGCGGACACGGCCGCGGGGAAGACCTTCTCCGGTGAGCTCTCGCTGAACGGCAGCCCGCTGGGCGTGGAAGTGGATGGCACCAAGGCACGGCAGGCCGCTGCAGTGTTCAAGTCACTCACCGATCAAGGTTTCTTCAACGGCAAGGCCTGCCACCGCCTGACCACAGCGGACCAGTTCGGTGTCCTGCAGTGCGGCTCCGCCAACGGTGACGGCCAGGGCGACCCGAACTACACCTGGGGTCCCCTGGAAAACACCCCCGCGGACAACAAATATCCCGCAGGGACCATAGCCGTTGCGCGGACCGGGAACAACGCCTACGGCAACGGGACCCAGTTCTTCATCGTCTACAAGGACACCGTCATCAACCCGGACTCGGCCGGAGGCTATACGGTGGTGGGCAAGGTGACGTCCGGGCTGGATACCGTGTCCAGGATTGCCGCCGCAGGTATTACGCCGGGGGCAAGTGACACAGACGGCGCACCGATTCAACCAGTCACGATAGACTCGTTTTCTCTGAAGTAGGACGCCGGGCCGCAGCGGCCCCGGTGCAGTACGTGAGTATTTCCCTCCAAGCGAAAGACTTTTAGCGGTGACAGACAGTCAGAAATCCGACGAAACAGCAACAGACATGACCCTGGCGGCGGCCTCGGACACCACCGAAGACGCCGGCACCGAGGCAGGCACCGCCCAGGCAGCCGCAGCCCCGGAGGAGGCCGCTCCTGCGGACGCACCTGACGCGGAGCCTGCACCGGCACCGGGCCCCCGGCCGTCCGCACCGTCTCCAGCCGCCTTTGCGTCGCGTCCGAAGCCCGCTGCCGCCGCTCCTGTCGCTGCACCCGTTCCTGCCGCGCCCAGCACGTCTGTTGCCGAGGCCTCCAAGTGGGGCAGGGTGGAGGGTGACGGCCACGTTTACCTGACCATCGACGACGGTGAACACCCGGTCGGGCAGTACCCCGGCGTCAGCGCCGAGGAAGCCTTGATCTACTTCGCGCGGAAGTATGACGACGTCGTGGCGCAGATCGTGCTCCTGGAACAGCGGGTCAGCTCCAAGGCCCCCAGCACGGACATGCAGAAGACGGTGACGCACCTGCACGAGCAACTCGCCGAACGGAACATGGTGGGTGACCTCCGCGCCGCCGAAGCGAGGTTGGAAAAGCTTGCCGGCCAGATCACGGAACTCGAGAAGACCGAGAAAGCCGAGCACGACGCCGTCCGCGCCGCCGAGCTCGCTGCCCGGGAAGCCATTGTGGCGGAAGCCGAGCAGATTTCCGGCCAGGATCCCGCGCAGACGCAGTGGAAGACGTCCAGCGCCCGGATGAACGAGTTGTTCGAGAACTGGAAGGCCGCACAGAAGAGCGGTGTCCGGCTGGGCCGGAGCAATGAGGATGCGCTGTGGAAGCGGTTCAGGGCTGCCCGGACCGTCTTTGACCGCCACCGCCGGGCCTATTTCTCCCAGCTGGACAGCAACAACTCGTCGGCAAAGGCCGCCAAGGAGAAGCTGATTGCGGAGGCAGAGGCCCTGTCCACGTCAACGGACTGGGGCTTCGCCGCCGGCGAGTACCGCCGGCTGATGGACCAGTGGAAAGCATCGCCGCGGGCCAGCCGGAAGGACGACGACGCGCTCTGGGCCAGGTTCCGTGCTGCCCAGGATGTCTTCTTCACCAACCGTCAGGCCGCCAACGACGAGATCGACCAGGAATACACGGCCAACCTGGCCGTCAAGGAAGAGCTGCTGGCCGAAGCCAACGCGATTCTCCCGGTGAACGACCTCGCGGCCGCAAAGAAGGCACTGCAGTCCGTCCGTGACCGGTGGGAAGAAGCAGGCAAGGTGCCCCGGGCAGACATGGGCCGGATCGAAGCCGGCCTGCGGAAGGTGGAGGACGCCGTCCGCCACGCCGAGGAAGAGCAGTGGCAGCGGTCCAACCCGGAGCGCAAGGCCCGCACCAACAGCGCCCTGTCGCAGCTGGAGTCCGCGATTGCAGGGCTCCAGGAAGACCTAGCCAAGGCTGAGAAGAGCGGCGACCAGCGCAAGATCAAGGCCGCCCAGGAGGCCCTCGAAGCCCGCCAGGCCTGGCTGGACCAGATCCAGCGGTCGGCCAGCGAGCTGTCCTGACGCGCAGTCCTGACTGACGCACAGGCCCGGTCCGGTTATCCACATAACCGGACCGGGCCTGTCCCGTTTAACGGCCATCCGGGCAGGATGGGGACATGGCCACAGCACCAGTCCCTTCCGTTTCCGGGCAACGCAGCCCCGCTATCGCGGGCCCTCCCCCGGCAGGCGGCCAGGTCCCGGCCACAGATGCCGCCTTCGCTCCCCGTTTTCCGGAACTGTATGCCCCCGGGGTTCCCTTTGCCGGGCCGGAACTGCAGTCCCTCGCCGCCGACGGGTTGTTGGCCCGGTTCCACCAGCACGGCTACACCCTGCCAGGGGTGCCCGCGTCGCCGAAGCTGAGGGCCCGCGCAGCGGCCGCCGTGGTTCCCACGGCGGTACGGCAACGCGTGGTCGCGGGGCGAATGACCGCAGCCTGGATCTACGGTTGCGCTGCGGAACCTGACCGGCTGGCATTGTTGGTGGACACGAAACGGAGGGTCTCAAGCCTGCGGAACACGCGCGGCTGCACCCTTCACGAAGTAAAACTCGGTCCGCTCGATGTCATCAGCCTCGGCGGACTGATGGTCTCCAGTCCGCTGCGGACGGCTTTGGATATTGCGCTGCACGTGGAAGCCGAACGCGCCGTGCCCGCCCTCACCGCACTGCTGGCCCGCCCACAGCAGGACGTGGCGCTGCGGCTGCTGGTGCGCGCCATCGAAGCGACTCCCCGGGTGCCCCACAAGCGCGGGGCACTGGAAAAGCTGGCGCTGTTAGCTCCGGCGCTTGTTCCCGGTGGTGCGGTAGACATCGAACACCCCGTCGATCCTTCGGACGGCGCTCAGCACGTGGCTGAGGTACTTGGGGTCGCCCATCTCGAAGGCGAACTTTGAGATGGCCACGCGGTCGGTGGACGTATGGACGCTTGCCGCCAGGATGTTGACGTGGTTCTCCGACAGGACTCGCGTGACGTCCGAGAGCAGGGATTTGCGGTCAAGGGCTTCTACCTGGATCTCCACCAGGAACACGCTTGACTGGGTAGGCGCCCAGTCAACGTCCACGATCCGGTCCGGCTGGTCCTTGAGGTCCGAGATGTTGGTGCAGTCGGTGCGGTGCACGGAAACGCCCGAGCCCCTGGTCACGAAGCCAAGGATGGGATCCGGCGGCACCGGGGTGCAGCACCGGGCCAGCTTGACCCAAACGTCGCCGACGCCACGGACCACAACGCCGGAATCGGAGAAGCGGGCTTTCGTAACCTGGGTGGGGATGCTGATCTCTTCGACGTCATCATCGCCGCCTTCGTTGCCGCCCAGGCTCTCGATGAGCTTCTCCATGACGGACTGGGCCGAGGTATGGCCGTCGCCCACGCCTGCGTAGAGGCCCGAGATATCGGTGTACTTGAATTCCTCGGCCACGGCAGCCAAGGCTTCGTGCGTCATCAGGCGCTGCAACGGAAGGTTCTGCTTCCGCATGGCGCGGGTCAGGAGTTCCTTGCCGCGGTCGATCGCCTCTTCGCGGCGTTCCTTGCTGAACCACTGGCGGATCTTGTTGCGGGCCCGCGCGCTCTTGACGAAGTGCTGCCAGTCCTGGCTGGGTCCGGCGCCCTCAGCCTTCGACGTGAAAATCTCCACCCAGTCGCCGTGGTTCAGTTCGCTGTTGAGTGGAACCAGCTTCCCGTTGACCCTGGCGCCAATGGTTCGGTGACCCACCTCGGTGTGCACGGCGTAGGCGAAGTCAACGGGAGTCGATCCTGCCGGCAACGCCATGACCTCACCCTTGGGGGTGAAGACGAACACTTCGCGGGCGTTGATCTCAAAGCGGAGCGAATCCAGGAACTCTCCGGGATCGGACGTCTCCTGCTGCCAGTCCACCAGGGAGCGCAGCCAGCCCATGTCGCCGTCGCGCGGGCTGCCCGGCCCCACGGCGGTGCGGTTGGGCTGGTCCTTGTACTTCCAGTGCGCGGCGACGCCGTACTCGGCCCGGCGATGCATCTCATGGGTCCGGATCTGGATCTCCACCGGCTTGCCGCCAGGCCCGATCACGGTCGTGTGCAGGGACTGGTACATGTTGAATTTGGGCATCGCGATGTAGTCCTTGAACCTGCCGGGCAACGGGTTCCAGCGCGAATGCATGGTGCCCAGGGCGGCATAACAGTCCCGGACGGAGTCCACCAGGACACGGACACCCATGAGGTCATTGATGTCGTCAAAGTCCTTATCGCGGACAATCATCTTTTGGTAAATCGAGTAATAGTGCTTCGGCCGGCCGGTGATGGTGGCCTTGATACGGGCGGCACGCAGGTCCTCGGTGATCTGGTCCCGGATCACGCCCAGGCTCTTTTCCCGCTCCGGGGTCCGGTCCCCCACCATACGGACAATCTCTTCGTACACCTTGGGATAAAGCGCCGCGAAGGACAGGTCCTCAAGCTCCCATTTGATGGTGTTCATACCCAGGCGGTGGGCCAGCGGAGCAAAAATCTCCAGTGTCTCCCGGGCCTTGCGCGCTGATGACTCCGCGGACACGAACCGCCAGGTGCGGGCATTGTGCAGCCGGTCCGCCAGCTTGATCATCAGGACCCGGATGTCCTTGGCCATGGCTACGACCATCTTGCGGACCGTCTCGGACTGGGCGGCCTCGCCGAAGCTCACCTTGTCCAGTTTGGTTACGCCGTCGACCAGCATGGCCACTTCCGGACCAAAGTCGCGCTTCAGGTCCGCAAGGGTATAGGGGGTGTCCTCCACGGTGTCGTGCAGCAGGGCAGCTGCAAGGGTGGTTCCGCTGAGTCCCAGTTCCGCCAGGATGGTGGCGACTGCGACGGGGTGGGTGATGTACGGGTCGCCGCTCTTTCGCTTTTGCCCGCGGTGGCTTCGCTCGGCGACGTCGAAGGCACGCTGGATGAGGTCAAAGTCCTCTTTGGGATTGTTGGCCCTGACCGTCCGCAGCAGCGGTTCGAGGATGGGCGAGTAAGTGGCCGTCCCCCGCCCTGTCAGGCGGGCAAGCCGGGACCGGGTGCGCTCCCGGCGCCCGGGAAACGTGGCACGGGAGCCTGAGTTGTCAACGGGAACCAACGATCCGGGGCGCGCCGAAGATGCCATACCGGCCTGTACACCGGCAGGATCATTAGCATCCTCAGCCGTAGGCGCCGACGCCGCTCGTTCTTCCAATGAAGCACCCCTCACCACCATTTAATTACCCCAGTCTATTCCCCAAGGCAGCGACTTTTATAACCGGCCCCGCATACGCCAGGACCGGGCAACGCAGAGTCTGCGTTGCCCGGTCCTGGTGGGAGCAGCGGGTGCCGTCGGGGGCGGATCAGGCCTTGGCCGGCGAGGCGGGAACTGCCCGTTCTGCCGCGCCCGCACGCCGTTGTTCGACGCGCCGCGCCTGCTTGACCAGGTCCGGTTCGCCCTGGCGGAGCCACGCATACAACGGGGCAGCCACAAATATGGTGGCTGCCGTACCAATGAGGATTCCGACGAACAAGGCCAGCGACAGGTCGCGCAATGTACCCGCACCCAGAAGCCCGGCACCGATGAAGAGGATGGCCCCGACCGGAAGGATGGCCACCATCATGGTGTTGATGGAGCGCACCAGGGTTTGGTTGACGGCGAGATTGACCTCCTCGCCGAACGTCCGGCGGGTGGAGGCATCAATACCGGAGGTGTTTTCCCGGATCTTGTCGAAGACCACCACGGTGTCGTACAGCGAGTAGCTGAGGACCGTGAGGAAGCCGATGATGGCCGACGGCGTGACTTCGAAGTCGCTGAGGGCGTAGACCCCTGCGGTGATGAACATCGTCACCGCCATGCCGGCGAGAGCCGAGAGCGACATCTTCCACGTGCGGAAGTACAGGGCCATCAGCAGCGCCGCGAGGAGCACGAATACCACCAGGCCGATCAGCGCCTGCTTAGTCACGTCCGCACCCCAGGTGGGACCGACAAACGTGGATGTCACCTCGTTGTCGGTGACACCGTAAGCCGTGGTCAAGCCTTGCTTGATCTTGAGGGTTTCATCATCAGCAAGCTTGTCGGTCTGGATGCGCATGGTGTTGCCTGCGATGTTTGCCACCCGGGGAACACTTCCGGCCACGACATCGGTCACTGCGTGCTCACCCACGGTGGGGTCGGTGGTCTTCACATTGGAAACCGTGAATTCGGATCCGCCGCGGAATTCGATGCCGAGGTTGAAGCCCCCCTTGGCCACCGGGATGATGATGGAGAGTGCCACTGCCACGGCAGCGATCAGGAACCAGATCTTCTTGGCTCCGACGAAGTCGTAGGAGCGCTTTCCGGTGTAAAGCTCATTACCAAAGCTGGCGAAGCCTGACATTACTTGTTCTCCTTCGCGGAGGTTTTCGACGAGCCGGCGAGCTGTTCCTGCTTCTCCGCCAGGCGCCGTTCGGCGATGGTCATGCGGCGCTCGGCCTCGGCCGCGGCACCGGCATTCTTGCCGCGCACCGCCACGGGCCGGTCCTCAGGGGTCCGGATACGGCCGGCACCGCGGTACAGCGGCACCGCTCCGAGCCGTTCGGGGTCCAGGCCGGAAAACTTGTGGCCCTCGCCAAAGAACCTGGTCTGCGCCAGGAGCTGCAAGGTGGGGTGCGTGAACATGAATACCACGATGAGGTCGGCGATGGCCGTCAGGCCCAGGGTGAAAGCGAACCCCCGGACGTTGCCAACGGCCACGAAGTACAGGACGAGGGCAGCGAGGAGGTTGACCGCCTTGGAGGCAAGGACGGTGCGCTTGGCACGCTTCCAGCCGTTCTCGACGGCGGACACCAGGCCGCGGCCCTCACGCAGTTCGTCACGGATGCGTTCGAAGTAGACGATGAACGAGTCAGCCGTCTGGCCGATGGCCACGATGATGCCCGCGACGCCCGCGAGGGACAACCGGTAGTTCTCGGTCCAGCCAAGGATCGCGATCGCCAGGTAAGTCAACGCTCCGGCCACCACCAGGGATGCGATGGTGACAAATCCGAGGGCCCGGTACTGGAACAGCGAGTAGACCACCACAAGGAGGAGGCCGATCAGGCCGGCCAACAGGCCCATGCGCAGTTGTTCGCCACCGAGCGTGGCCGAAATCTGCTGGTCACTCTGGATTTCGAAGCTGATGGGCAGGGCACCGAATCGCAGCTGGTCGGACAACGCCTTGGCGGTCTGCTCGGTGAAGCCACCGGTGATCTGCGGGCGGCCGTCGGTGATGACAGCCAACGACCGCGGGGCGGAAATGACGCGATCGTCCAGCACAATGGCGAACTGGGACTTCGGATCGGTGCCCGACTCGCCGCCGGCGGCAACGTAGAACTGGTTCAGCCGCTCGGTGACGTCCTTGAATTTGGCCGTACCCTCGGCGTCGAACTGGATGTTGACGGCCCAGTCATTGGTGACAGCGCCCTGTGCGCCCTGCTGCAGCTGGAAGGACGAGGTGACGATATTGGTGCCCTTGACCTCTACCGGCCCCAGGATGTACTTGATGGCAGGAGTTTTGGCGGTGGCAGGTTCGCAGGTGACCAGCGGCTTGGTGGGATCGGACCGCTGCGCGTTCTCGGCCTGGGGACTGTTGCAGTCCAGTGCTTCGAACTGCTTGTAAATCTCCGGGGTGATCCAGTTGGTGTCGCTGCTGTTGGCCGGCGCAGCCGTTGGCTTGGGCAGCTGGGCGTCCGGAGTCTGCGACTCCGGCGGCACCGCTGCTCCGTCACCGTTGAGGATGACAGGCCGGAAGTTCATGTCGGCGGATGCCTGGATCAGGTTCCGGGTTTCAGCGGACGGCGTGCCGGGGAGGCTGACCACCACGTTGCGACCGGACTGGGTGCTGATTTCCGCTTCGGAGACACCGGAGCCGTCCACGCGCTGGCGGATGATCGCCACGGCCTGGTTGAGTTGCTGTTCGTTGATGTCCGAACCCCCCTCAACCTTCGGCGCCAGGATCATCTGGGTGCCGCCTTCGAGGTCCAGGGCCAGTTTGGGTGCCCAGCTGGCTTGTCCGGCGATGGTGCCGCCCGCCAGGACGGCGGTCAGCGCTGCCAGGACTACACCAAGCCAGACCAGGACGCGGAGCCCTGGTTTCTTGCGGCCAGTTCGTGCCATTGTCGATCTTTCTCTTATTCGCGGAAGAACCGCCGGTGCGGGCTGCAGCCTGCGCCGGCGGTCATCCGCAGCGGTAGAGGGAGGAAAGGAGCCAGCGGGCCTAGCTGTCCTTCTTGCCCTCATCGTTGAGGCGCTTCAGGGTTTCCTCGGGAGTCTCGGTACCAGTCACCCGGCTTCCGGTTTCGGGCGTGGTCAGCGACGAAGCATCGTCCGGCACGGCAGGTGATTCAACGGCCGGTTCAGCTGCAGGCTCGACCACTTTGGTCACCGCCTGGCGGTGCACGGTGGCAAGGTTTCCGGGGGACAGTTCAAGGGTGACCTTGTTCTCCGCTTCGTCGATATCCACGATCCGGCCGTAAAGGCCAAAGCTGGTCATGACCTCCACGCCCGGGGCGAACTTCGACTGGAGCTCTGCCTGCTGCTGCTGCGTCTTCTTGTTGCGGCGGAACATCATGAAGATGAAGACGCCGAGCATGACGAACAGGAGAATTGACATTGGATCCAAGGGGAATTCCATTCTTTTGCGTGGGTGGTGCCGGTTTTCCAGCGACGCGGGCCTCGCTTCAGCCGGGGCGGGATGTAGACGCAGGCAAAGCCTGACGGTTCCTTCCCCAAGCGACGGAGGCATCAGGGCCACCGGCGAAACAAAGCGCCGAACGTGCCGGGCGTCATACCAGTCTAAAGGGAAAAGCTGAAGGGATCCTGCTATTGGCCCTCCGGGGCCCACTCGCCGGCGCCTGCGGCTTCTTCGCCGGAATCGAAAATGTCCAGCTGTTCCTGCGCGAAGACTCCCGAGGGGATGGCGTAACCCAGGTGCGTCCACGCGGGTGCCATGGCGATCCGGCCGCGCGGGGTGCGACCCAGCAGCCCCTCGCGGACCAGGAAGGGTTCCGCCACGGTCTCGACGGTTTCGGTTTCTTCGCCGACGGCGATGGCGAGCGTAGAGAGGCCTACGGGACCTCCGCCGAACTTGGTGATCAGAGCCTCGAGGACGGCCCGGTCCAGCCGGTCCAGGCCTTTCTTGTCCACTTCATACATGTCCAAAGCTGCCGATGCCGCCCGTGAGTCGATCTGCTCGATGCCGTGCACCAGCGCCCAGTCCCGGACACGGCGGAGGAGCCGGTTGGCAATGCGGGGGGTGCCGCGGGAACGGCCGGCGATTTCGGCGAAGCCGGCGGAGTTCACCTTCAGGTCCAGCAGGCCCGCGGAGCGCCGCAGGACCAGCTCAAGCTCCGGGACGGAGTAGAACTCGAGGTGGCCCGTAAAGCCGAACCGGTCCCGGAGCGGCCCTGGGAGGAGGCCGGCCCGGGTGGTGGCGCCTACCAGGGTAAACGGCGGCAGCTCCAGCGGAATGGCGGTGGCGCCCGCGCCCTTGCCCACCACGATGTCCACCCGGAAGTCTTCCATGGCCATGTAGAGCATTTCCTCGGCCGGCCGGGACATGCGGTGGATTTCGTCCAGGAACAACACTTCGCCCTCCGAGAGGGAGGACAGGATGGCGGCGAGGTCACCGGCGTGCTGGATGGCAGGTCCGCTGCTGAGGCGCAACGGAGCGTTCATCTCCGCGGCCACGATCATCGCCAGCGTGGTCTTGCCGAGCCCGGGCGGCCCGGAAAACAGCACGTGGTCCGCGGTCCGCCCGCGCATCCGGGAGGCTTGCAGCACCAAGGACAGCTGCTTGCGGACACGGTGCTGGCCAACGAAGTCGTCGAGGTTCTTGGGCCGCAGCGCCGCCTCGATGGCCCGCTCTTCCGGCTCCTCCCCCGCTGCAACCAGTGACGGTTCAGCCACGGCTGCCTACGCGGTTGCCGGCCCGGGCGCCATCCTGGCCCAGCCAGCGGAGCGTGGTGCGCAGGATTTCCGGAACGTTGCCGCGGAAGGAAACTTCAGGCTCGTCGGCCAAGGCTTTGTCGATGCTGCCTGAAGCGTCTTTTTCGGACCAGCCAAGGCTGGTCATCGCGGCGATCACTTGCGGCTTCCAGGCGGCCTCGGCGGGAGTGGCAGCACCGGCGGCGGGGGCGGTCCCGTGCGGAACAAGTTTTCCGGCCAGCTCCAGCACGATGCGGCCCGCTACCTTGGGACCGATACCGGGCACTTTGGTGAACGTCTTGCTGTCCCCCGTGTGCGCTGCAACCCGGATCGCCTCGGGCTCGTGGACCGCCAGCACCGCAAGGGCAAGCCTGGGACCTACGCCGCTGACACTGAGCAGGACGTCGAAGACCTCACGTTCGTCGTCGGAGGCGAAGCCGAAGAGCGTGAGCGAGTCCTCCCGCACGATCAGGGATGTGAACAGTTGCCCCTGCTCGCCCACGTGCAGCCGACTGAGGGTCTGCGGGGTGGCGTTCACGCTCATCCCGGCGCCGTTGAGGTCGATGACGGCCGTGGACAGGCCAACGTGCGCTACGGTTCCGCGGAGGAAACTGATCAAGGCCGGGCTCCCGTTGTATCGCCGGCCTCGCAATGAGCACCCGGCTATCCGAACATATCTACGAATACCCTAGCAAGGGGCAGGGACATTCAGCGTGCGCGGCGCGCCTTGGCCTCCGCCTCGGCCCACGCCCGCTGTGCCGGCGTTAAGGAGGAACTGCCCGGCCCGGTGGTTGCCACGGCGGCTCCGCTTCCGGCCCGCCACGCGTGCGTAATGGCCAGTGCCAGCGCGTCGGCGGCATCGGCAGGCCGCGGCGGCGCCTCGAGGCGGAGGATCTTGGTGACCAGCTTGGTCACGGCGTCCTTGTTGGACGTGCCGCTCCCGGTCACCGCCGCTTTCACTTCCGACGGCGTATGCAGCGCCACCGGGATGCCACGGCGGGCCGCCGCCGCGATGACGACGCCGGACGCCTGCGCCACGCCCATCACGGTGCTGACGTTCAGCTGCGAAAAGACGCGTTCGACCGCAAGGACCTCGGGCTCGTACCGGTCCAGCCACTCGTCAATGGCGGTGGCTATCACCAGCAGGCGCCGGTCCAGCGATTCCTCTGGCGAGGTGCCCACCACCCCTACGGCCACCATCGTGGCCCTGCGGTTCCGCTCGACGTCCACCACGCCGATCCCGCACCGTGTCAGGCCTGGGTCGACGCCCAGGACGCGGAGCGTCACCGCAGGTTCCTGGCCTTAGCGGGCAAGGCGCGACGTCACTCTGATTCCAGGGCAGCCTGGACTTCGTCGCTCAGGTCGGCGTTGCTGTAGACGTTCTGGACGTCGTCGAGGTCTTCGAGGGCGTCAGCCAGCTTCAGGAACTTGCGGGCACCGTCGACATCGAGCTCCACCTGCATCGACGGGACGAATTCCACCTCATCGGTGTCGTATTCGATGCCGGCTTCCGTCAGTGCCTCGCGGATGGCCTGCAGATCACCCGGTTCCGAGTGGATCTCGAAGGTCTCGCCGTTGTCCTTGACTTCCTCGGCGCCCGCGTCCAGCACGGCCATGAGGACGTCATCCTCGCTCAGGCCGTTCTTGGGCAGGTTGACCACGCCCTTGCGGGTGAAGAGGTAGCTCACGGACCCGGGGTCGGCGATGGTGCCGCCGTTGCGGGAGATGGCCAGGCGGACCTCGGAGGCTGCCCGGTTCTTGTTGTCCGTGAGGCACTCGATCAGCAGGGCCGAGCCCTGGGGGCCGCGGGCCTCGTACATGATCTCGGTGTAGTCCACCACTTCGCCGGTGAGTCCGGCGCCGCGCTTGATGGCGCGGTCGATGTTGTCGTTGGGGACCGACGTCTTCTTCGCCTTGGTCACCGCAAGTTCCAGGCCCGGGTTGCCCGCGAGGTCCGGTCCGCCCATCCGGGCGGCTACTTCGATGTTCTTGATCAGCTTGGCGAACGACTTTGCGCGGCGGCTGTCAATGATCGCCTTTTTGTGCTTGGTCGTCGCCCATTTGGAGTGGCCTGACATGCTTTACGCTTCTCCTCTGATCATGCGGATAAAAAGTTCGTGTACGCGTTTTTCGCCAGTCACTTCCGGGTGGAAGGAGGTGGCCAGCAGGTGGCCGGAACGCACTGCCACAATTCTAGCCGCCCCCGGCAGCGGGACGGCGTGGGAGGCATGGTCCGGGTCCGCCGGTTCAACCTGGGCGAGGACTTCCACGTCCGGGCCCACCCGCTCCACCCAAGGGCCGCGGATGAAAACAGCGTGCACCGGCGCCACCCCTGATTCAGTGGCACTGAAGTCCAGCCCCTTGAAGTCCAGATCGGTTTCGAACGACTCGCGCTGGCGGCCAAACGCGTTGCGGCGGACGGTGATATCCAATCCTCCGAACGTCTGCTGCGGGGCTCCGGAGAGGTCGGTGGCGGGATCGGCGATGTCCGAGGCGAGCAGGATCATGCCGGCGCACGAGCCGTAGACGGGCAGTCCTTCGGCGACGTACTTCCGGAGCGGATCGGCGAGCTCGAAAGCCCGGGCGAGCTTGTCGATGGTGGTCGATTCGCCGCCGGGAATAATGAGGCCGTCCAGGCCGTCCAGCTCCGCCGGACGGCGTACTGTTACGGCCTGCGCGCCCGTGGCTTCGGCCGCGCGCAGATGCTCGCGAAAGTCACCCTGGAGGGCAAGGACACCAATTTTAAGGCCTGAACCCACGCGCGCAGGAGCAGCAGAGGGGGGATTTGTCATCTTTCCAGCATACGGCCCGGCCCGTCCGGCCGGTGCCGTATGGCGTCCTATCGGCGAAGGTTGCATGCCGCTGCTGGGATATATTCGAAACATGGTCTTCTACAGTGTTCCGCTCGGCAAGCTGGTCCGCAGGGTATCCCGGCTCCGGGGCGGCGGCTCCGCCCTGCCAGGCCTGGTGGTCGAGAAGATCGATCCCGGATTCATGCGCCGGACACTGGCCACGCTGCCCCACGGAGTCGCGGTGGTCAGCGGCACCAACGGCAAGACCACCACCACCAAAATGGTGGTTGAGCTCCTGGAAAGCCAGGGCCTTAGGGTCTTCACCAACCGAACCGGCAGCAACTTCACGCGGGGTGTGGCCGCTGCACTCCTGGGCGAAGTGGACTGGCGCGGCAGGCTGGACGCGGACATTGCCGTCCTGGAACTCGACGAAGCCCACGCGGTGCACTTCGTGAACAGTGTCCCGCCAAAGTACTGCCTGCTCCTGAACGTGCTGCGCGACCAGCTGGACCGCTTCGGCGAGATCGACAAAACAGCACAGCTCCTGCAGCACATCGCCGCCAAGACCACCGGAACCGTGGTCCTCAACCGCGAGGATCCCAGGGTGGCGCGGATCGCAGACACCCTCACGGGCCAGGAGGTCAAGTACTTCGGCCTTGACGACTCCCTGCTGGGAACCTTCCCCAACGACGACGACATGCGCGCTGCTCCCGGCAGCCCCGCCCCGGCGGGCCTGCCGGAAAAGCCGGCTGCCGACGTCGTACTCCGCAAAGTGGGTGCGGACAGCGCCGAGTTTGAGTACGACGGCGGCACGGTCACCACGGCGATGAAGCTGCGGGGCGTTTACAACATCTTCAATGCTGCCGCGGCCATGACCCTGGCCCGCAGCATCTGCGGCGCAGGGGCCGCCACCGCGGACCACGCCACCTTGCTGGAAGCGTTGTCCAAGGTGGCTCCGGCCTTTGGCCGCGGGGAAAGCCTCACCGTGGACGGCCAGCCGCTGGACCTGGTGCTGGTGAAGAATCCCAGCGGTTTCCGGCTGGGACTGAAATCCTTCGCTGCGGGCGGTTACGCCACCATGATCGCGATCAACGACAACTACGCCGACGGCAGGGACATGTCATGGCTCTGGGACGTTGAATTCGATTCCCTCCGGGAGGGCGGGGTGGACGCGCTTACCGGGTCCCGCGCCTACGATATGGCGCTGCGGCTGCAATACGACCAGGTTCCCGTAGGAGCAGTTGAGACGGACATCCCCGCCGCCCTGGCCGCTTTCATCAGGGAAGGCCGGGGCAAGCCCAAACGGATCTTCTGCACCTACACCGCTATGCTGGCCATCCGCCGCGAGCTGTCCAAAATCACCACTGTGGAGGTTGTCTCGTGAATCCTGCCGAAGCACCAACCGCTGCCGCTCCGTCCAAGGGGACGCTCCGCGTGGTACAGCTCTATCCGCGGGACATGAACATCTACGGCGACTGGGGCAACGCCTTGGTCCTGCAGCGCCGCATTGCCTGGCATGGCTACACCCCGGAACTGCTTGAGTACAACGTGGGGGATCCGTTTCCTGACGGCGTGGACATCATCGTCGGTGGCGGCGGGCAGGACAGTGGCCAGCTGATCATCCAGGACGACCTGCAGGCGCGGGCCGGCCAGCTCAAGGAGTTGGCCGAGGACGGCGCCCCCATGCTGGTCATCTGTGGCCTGTACCAGCTCTTCGGAAAGTTCTTCAAGACCCGCACCGGCGCCGTGATCCCCGGCATCGGCATCCTGGACGTGGAAACCCAAGGCACCGACGAACGGCTGATCGGCAACGTCAAGGTGTCAACCACCGAGTTTGGCGAAGTGCTCGGGTACGAGAACCACAGCGGGCAAACCACCCTGGGCAGCGGTGTACGGCCCCTGGGAACGGTTGCCAAGGGCACCGGCAACAACAGCAATGACGGCCACGAAGGAGCCCGGTTCCGGAACATCGTGGCCAGTTACCTGCACGGTTCCCTGCTGCCCAAGAACCCGGCCATTGCCGACTTCCTCATCAGGACCGCCGCCGAGCGCAAGTTCGGCAGCTTCTCCCCCGGAGCACCGGACGATGCCTACGCGGTCCTGGCGCGGGAGCACGCCGCCCAACGACCCCGCTAGGGTATTTGCCGCAAGCCGGCGCTACCCACTTAGCGCCACTGGAAATACTCACGGTGGATATTCGCCCGGCGGACTCCGGCTGCCAGAAAGGCCTTCCGGAACTGGCGAAGCATGGCGTCCGGGCCACCCATGAACACCGACAACCTGCGCGGTTCGGTGCCCACGGCTTTCAGGACTGCCTCGGGAGTCAGGCGGCCGTCCGCCAAGGTGTCCACCAAATGCACCGTGAGGCGCGGATGGTTCCTGGCGACGGCGGCCACCTCGTCGGCGAACGGCGAAGGACCGGCCGATGTGACGAAGAAGTGGACGTTTTCGTGGAGTTCCTCGTCGAGCGACCGGAGCCAGCTCAGGAACGGCGTGATACCCACGCCACCCGCTATCCAGACCTGGTCGTTGGTTCCGCGGTGCCGGTCGAAGCGTCCGTAGGGGCCGCCGACCACCGCCGGCATCCCCGGCTGGATGACGTCCGGAAGCCTGGTGGTGTGGTCGCCCAGCGCCTTCACCGTGATGCTGATGCCACCCTCGCCGGCAGGGCCGGAAATGGAAAAGGGATGCCGCTGCCAGCCTTCTGCGGTTTCCAGGTAGATCATGGCGAACTGCCCCGGCCTGAAGCTCAACGGCCGGCCCAGGGGACGGAGGGCCACCTCCACCAGGTCCGAAGCGACCGCCCGCACCCCTGACACCTGGTAATCGTGGTGCGGCAGGAAATGGCGCGAGAGCAGTTCCCGGTAGGCATAGAACGCCAGACCCGTCGCGCCGATGGCCACGTAGCTCCACCGCAACACGGGGGCCGCCTCGAAAGCGCTGGCATCGAGCAATCCGTGCAGGAATCCGGCAGCCACGAACAGTCCGGTCAGCCGGTGAAAGCCGCGCCAGCGTTCATAGCCACCCAGCAGGCGGCCCGCAAGCTGGAAGGGCCGGGTTTGCAGGGAGGCGATGACGACGCGGCGGGCGGCCGCCGGCAGCATGGTCCGCCACCGCGGCAGGATGGCCCACACCACCAGCGCAATAAGGCCGCAGACGGCCACCACGGCCAGTGTCTTGCCCAGGCTCGTGGCCTCCGGGCTGGCCGCAAATTCGATGTGTGGCAGCAGCAGGACGGTTGCGGTGATTGCGGCCCGCCGGTGCCAGATGGCGGCGTGATCTATCCCGCCAAAAATCGGTTCGACGTGCGGGAGCGTGCTGACCAGGATCAGGGCAATCGAATACAGCAGGACGGACTCCCCGCCGAAAAGCTGCCCTACGTAGCCCAGGACGGGTTCCCCCGCAGGACGGACCGCGTACCAGAACAGGCCGTACCCCACTGCCAAGACCAGCACCGCACCTGGTCCCATCCAGCGGAGGGGCATTCCCAGGATGGCGGCCCGTGGCCTCGTGGCAGGCTTGGTCATTGGCCGGATCCCTTCGTGGTGGCAACCTGCTGCGAATCCAGGCAAAGGACACGCAATGTGCGGGCCGTTCGTGGCCCGCACACGTAAGTCTAGGGAGCGCAGCGCGCTTCAGCCGCCTTTTCCGGTCGTTGAGAAGCGTGGCCTGCTGTGAAAGGTTTACCCCATGACGAACCCGCTCCTGACCTCGAGTCCGCTCCCCTATGGCCTCCCGCCCTTCGCACTGCTTACCGCTGAGCATTACGGTGAGGCCGTCAAGGCCGGGTTGGCGGAACACTTGCACGAGATCAACGCCATCACAGCGTCCGAAGAGGCTGCGACCTTCGAAAATACTGCCCTGGCCATGGAGCGCTCAGGGCAACTAGTGAACCGGGCGGCAGCTGCCTTCTTCACGCTGGTTTCGGCCGAGGCCTCGCCCCGCATCAGGGAACTCGAAACGGAATTGTCGCCCCTCCTCTCCGCCCACCAGGACGAGATCTTCCTCAACCGGGCACTGTTCGAGAGGTTTGCCGCCATCGACACCGACAGCCGCGATCCGGAGTCAGCGCGCCTGGTGGACGAATACCTGAAGGAGTTCCGCCAATCAGGCATCCAGCTGGACGGCCCGGGCCAGGAATGCCTGCGCGCCATCAACGCCGAGCTGGCCCGGCTGGGCACCGAATTCGGGCAGCGCGTCAAGGAAGGGATGAAGTCCGCCGCCCTGTTGCTCCACGATGCCGGAGACCTGGCGGGCCTGCCGGCAGACGAGGTGGCAAGCGCTGCGGAGGCGGCCCGCGCCGCCGGGCATGACGGCGGCTTCCTGCTCACCCTCATCCAGCCAGGCAACCAGCCGGCCCTGGCCGCGCTCGAGAACCGGGACGTCCGCCGTCGGCTGTTCGAGGCATCCGTGGCGCGGGGCAGTAGTGGCGGAAAGCTGGATGTCCTGGACCTTGCCAGGGAAATGGCGGGGCTGCGTGCGGAAAAGGCCCGGCTGCTGGGGTTCGCCAACTACGCCGAACTGGTGGCGGACCGGCAGACGGCACCTGACTTCATGGCGGTACAGACCACGCTGAACCGGATGGCACCGGCAGCCATCCGCAACGCCGACGCCGAGGCCGCAGCGCTGGCGGAAGCTGCCGGCCACCCCTTGGAGCCCTGGGACTGGGCCTACTATTCCGCCAAGGTGCGGCGGGAGAAGTACGACGTCGACGAACAGGCCCTGCGGCCCTATTTCGAGCTGGACCGGGCCATAGAGGACGGCGTCTTCTTCGCCGCCACAGCGCTGTACGGGATCACTTTCCACCAGCGGAACGACCTTGAGGGCTACCACCCGGACGTGCGGATCTGGGAGGTCCGCAATGCAGACGGTACCGGCTTGGGGCTGTTCCTCGGCGATTACTATTCCCGGGAAACCAAGCGGGGCGGGGCATGGATGAACTCGCTGGTTGAACAGTCCGCGCTGCTTTGCAACAGGCCCGTGGTGATCAACACCCTCAACATTTCCAAACCTGCCGCCGGTGAACCGACGCTGTTGACGCTGGATGAGCTGCGGACCCTGTTCCACGAGTTTGGCCACGCACTGCACGGCCTGTTCTCTGCGGTCACCTATCCGCGCCTCGCCGGGACGTCGGTGCCGAGGGATTTCGTGGAGTACCCGTCCCAGGTCAACGAAATGTGGATCATGTGGCCTGAGGTGCTGTCCAACTATGCCCGCCACCACGTCACCGGGGAGCCGTTGCCCCAGACCATCGTGGAACGGCTGGAGGAATCGCGGCTGTGGGGTGAGGGCTTCGCCACCACCGAGTACCTGGGTGCGGCGCTTCTCGACCTTGCCTGGCATGTACTGGAGCCCGGAAACGTCCCCGGGGATGCCCTGGAGTTTGAGGCAAAAGCCCTCGCCGCCGCGGGCATCGCCCACCCGCTGATCCCGCCGCGGTACCGGACAGGGTACTTCCAGCACATCTTCGCAGGTGCCGGCTACGCGGCAGGGTACTACTCCTACATTTGGAGCGAGGTGCTGGACGCCGAAACCGTCGACTGGTTCAGCGAGAACGGCGGGCTGACCAGGGCCAACGGTGAACGCTTCCGCACCGAACTGCTCTCCAGGGGCAACAGCCGTGATCCGCTGGAATCGTTCCGGCTCCTGAGGGGCCGGGCTGCCAACCTGGAACCGCTATTGAAACGCCGCGGCCTCGAGTAACCCCATCGATTGCTGAGTAGTTGTCGTTTTCAGGCCCGAAAACGACAACTACGGAGCAATCGATGGGTTTTAAGAAGCCCAGCCAACAACGACGCCGGGTGGCCACCTTTTAAAGGCGGCCACCCGGCGTCGTACTTCTTTTTAGGGACTACCAGCCGCGTTCGGCGAGGCGGTGGGGCTGGGGGATCTCGTCGACGTTGATGCCCACCATGGCCTCGCCCAAGCCGCGGGAGGCCTTGGCGATGACGTCGGGGTCGTCGAAGAAGGTGGTGGCCTTCACGACGGCGGCCGCGCGCTGGGCAGGGTTGCCGGACTTGAAGATGCCGGAGCCAACGAACACACCGTCAGCGCCGAGCTGCATCATCATGGCAGCATCCGCGGGGGTGGCGATGCCACCGGCGGTGAACAGCACCACGGGAAGCTTGCCGGCGGCGGCAACTTCCTTGACCAGCTCGTACGGCGCCTGCAGCTCCTTCGCCGCAACGTACAGCTCGTCCTCGGGCAGCGCAGCCAGCTTGGCGATCTCGGAACGGATCTTGCGCATGTGTCCGGTGGCGTTGGAGACGTCACCGGTGCCGGCCTCGCCCTTGGAACGGATCATGGCCGCACCCTCATTGATGCGGCGCAGGGCCTCACCGAGGTTGGTGGCGCCACAGACGAAGGGAACCTTGAAGTTCCACTTGTCGATGTGGTTGACGTAGTCGGCCGGGGTGAGGACCTCGGACTCGTCGATGTAGTCGACACCGAGGGACTGCAGGACCTGGGCCTCGACGAAGTGGCCGATGCGGGCCTTGGCCATGACGGGGATGGACACGGCATCGATGATCTGGTCGATCATGTCCGGATCGGACATCCGGGACACGCCGCCCTGGGCGCGGATATCGGCCGGAACACGCTCCAGCGCCATGACTGCCACGGCACCGGCGTCTTCGGCGATGCGGGCCTGCTCGACGTTGACGACGTCCATGATGACGCCGCCCTTGAGCATCTCAGCCATGCCACGCTTCACGCGGCTGCTGCCCGTGACGCTGTTCGCGGACGAACCGGCCTCGTTGCTTACATCAGGTGTAGACACAAAAACCCCTATGGGTAGACAGATGATCTTCGCCGGGCATGCGGCGGCAACTGCCGGAGGTGCACGCACGGGTTGCCGGGTCGCTTGACCGGGCACTTATATACTAGACCCCCGCCGCGCGGCAGGCTTAATCATGCTTAATCAGCGGGCGTTGGCTCCGCCAGGGCCTGCCGGCGCACCGAAAGAACGCGCTGTACCACTGTGACCAGGCTCGCCGCCGCCAGGAGGACCAGGGTGGCAAGGAGCACCACCGCCGGCAGCCCCAGGCCGGTGAGGCCGGTAACCACCAGGACGGACACGAGCCGTTCGGCCCGCTCCGCGATCCCCACATTTGCGGTGAACCCCAGCGACTCGGCCTTGGCACGGGCGTACGAGACAACCATTCCCAGCACCAGGCAGACCAAAGCTGCCGAGGCGATGATGGCGTTGTTGCCGCCGGTGTAGAACCAGACTGCCACCCCGGCGAACAGCGCACCATCGGCCACGCGGTCCAGGGTGGAGTCAAGGAAGTTGCCCCAGCGGCTCTTCACGTCCTGCATCCGGGCCATGATGCCGTCCAGGACGTCGGAGAAGATGAATGCCGTGATGAAGACCGTTCCCCAGAACAGTTGTCCCAGCGGATAGAACACCAAGGCCCCTACCGCCACGCCAAGGGTCCCTGCGATGGTTACTGCGTCAGGTGAAACGCCCAGGCGAAGCAGCCAGCGTGCCAGCGGGGTGAACAGGGCGGTGAAGAACCCGCGGGCATGCCTATTCAGCATCCGACTCCCCGGGCCAGGCGTCAGCCACTTGCTGCCGGACCTCGTCGAGGGTCTGGGTGATGGCCTTGGTCTGGGCGATGATCGGGAAGAAGTTTCCGTCGCCGCCCCAGCGCGGAACGATGTGCTGGTGCAGGTGCGCGGAAATCCCCGCCCCGCCCACAACGCCCTGGTTCATGCCCAGGTTGAAACCGCCTGGATTGGATACCTTGCGCAGGACCCGCATGGCCGTCTGGGTGAGCTCGGCAAACTCGGCCGTCTCCTCAAGGGTCAGGTCCGTGTAGTCCGGGATGTGCCGGTAAGGGCATACCAACAGGTGGCCCGGGTTGTAAGGGAACAGGTTCAGCACCACGTAGCAGGTCCTGCCGCGGTGGACAATGAGCGCCTCTTCATCGGTGCGGCCCGGGCCAACGCAGAACGGGCAGTCGTTTTCGTTCTTGAACTGGTGCTGGCCGCCCTTGATGTAGGCCATGCGGTGCGGAGTCCACAGGCGCTGGAAAGCGTCCGGGACACCGGCGAGGTCGAAGTCGTCGGTAACGCCGGCATCACCCGGATACCCTGCGCCTGTGTTCTCCTGCACTGTGCTGTTTCCGTTCGGCTAGCTGGTCCGGTTACGGACGGCTTCGGTAATCCGCTTGACTGCCTCGGCCACGGGCACGCCGTTGTCCTGGCTGCCGTCCCGGAACCGGAAGGACACGGCTCCTGCCTCCGCGTCGTCGCCGCCGGCGATGAGCACGAACGGGATCTTGTCCTTGCTGGCCGTGCGGATCTTCTTGGGGAACCGGTCCGAGGAGGTATCCACCTCGGCGCGGATACCCGCCGCCTTGAGCTCGTCGACGACGTCGAACATGTAGTCGTTGAAGGCCTCCGCCACGGGAATGCCCACCACCTGGACCGGGGCCAGCCATGCGGGGAAGGCGCCGGCGTAGTGCTCGGTCAGGACGCCCATGAACCGCTCCACGGATCCAAACAGTGCGCGGTGGATCATCACGGGGCGCTGGCGGGTTCCGTCTGCGGCCTGGAATTCAAGTTCGAACCGTTCGGGCAGGTTGAAGTCCAGCTGGATGGTGGACATCTGCCAGGTGCGGCCCAGCGCATCCTTCGCCTGCACGGAGATCTTGGGTCCGTAGAAAGCGGCTCCGCCCGGGTCCGGCACCAGTTCCAGACCGGACTCCTGCGCCACCTCGGCCAGGGTGCGGGTGGCTTCCTCCCAGGTGGCGTCGTCGCCTACGTACTTCTCCGGGTCCTTGGTGGACAGCTCCAGGTAGAAGTCGTTCAGGCCGTAGTCCTTGAGCAGGTCCAGGACGAAGGTGAGGGTCTTGGTGAGCTCGTCCTTCATCTGTTCGCGGGTGCAGTAGATGTGGGCGTCGTCCTGTGTCATGCCCCGGACACGGGTCAGGCCGTGCACCACGCCGGACTTCTCGTACCGGTAGACCGAACCGAATTCGAACAGCCGGAGGGGCAGTTCGCGGTAGGACCGGCCGCGGGAACGGAAGATGAGGTTGTGCATGGGGCAGTTCATCGGCTTCAGGTAGTAATCCTGGCCGGGCTTGCGAACGGTGCCGTCCTCGTTGAGTTCCGCATCAACGTGCATGGCCGGGAACATGCCTTCCTTGTACCAGTCAAGGTGGCCGGAGACCTCGTACAGGTGGCCCTTGGTGATGTGCGGGGTGTAGACGAACTCATAGCCGGCCTCGACGTGCCGCTGGCGGGAGTAGTCCTCCATCTCCTTGCGGATGATGCCACCCTTGGGGTGGAAGACGGGCAGGCCGGAGCCAAGCTCGTCAGGGAAGGAGAACAGGTCCAGTTCGGATCCGAGCTTGCGGTGGTCGCGGCGTTCGGCCTCGGCGATGCGCTCCTGGTAGGCCTTCAGTGCGTCCTTGGTGGGCCAGGCGGTGCCGTAGATGCGCTGCAGCTGCTGGTTCTTCTGGTTGCCCAGCCAGTACGCGGACGAGGACCGGGTCAGCGCGAACGCGTTGGAGATGAGTTTGGTGTTGGGCAGGTGCGGGCCACGGCAGAGATCGCACCAGACGGTGGTCCCTTCTTTGCGTTCCACGTTGTCGTAAATGGTGATGTCGCCGGCGCCGACTTCGACGTTCACGCCTTCCCCGGCTTCGGCGGCTTCGTTCTTTTTGCCCAGGAGCTCGAGCTTGTAGGGCTCGTTCTTCATGGCTTCGCGGGCCTCGTCTTCGCTGACCACGCGGCGGACGAACTTCTGGTTCTGGTTGATGATCTTCTGCATCATCTTTTCGAGGGTCTTGAGGTCCTCGGGAGTGAAGGGCTCGGCCACATCGAAATCGAAGTAGAAGCCATCGGTGATGTAGGGGCCGATGCCCAGCTTGGCGTCAGGACGGAGCTGCTGCACCGCTTGGGCCATCACGTGGGCGGTGGAGTGGCGCAGGACGTTCAGGCCGTCGGGGGAATCGATGGTGATGCCCTCCACCTCGGCACCCCCGGGAAGTTCCTGGTCCAGGTCCTTCAGTTCGCCGTTGACGCGGGCTACAACTACGTCACGGCGCTCAAAGAAGAGTTCCGCACCGGTTGTCCCGGTAGTCACCACGGTCTCTTCGCCATCGACGAGAAGGGTGATCTGCTGGGCATCTGACACGGGTGTCTCCTATTCAAAGTTCAGGCTTCATAGCTTGTGGCATACGGGGACCACAGCCAGCCACCGTCAATGCTATCGGTTCCGGCAGGGGCCGACCAACGCGGCACACGGTGCCCGGGGCACGGTTCAGCCGCTGAAACCGGTGATGGCCAGTGCCCTGCTGATGCCATCCAGGGGATGCGGGCCTTCAGGGTCAAGGGGCGGTGTCGATTCCGGAAACGGCAAAGTCTCCGTGCGGGCCAAGTCCCAGGCCATGCTCGCGCTCAGGCTGATGCCCCGGGGACCGGTCCTTCTGGTGGTGCCCCGGATCAGCAGCAAACGGGTACCGAATAGGAGGGGTCCTGCGTTTTCCTGGGCTTCATGGAAGAAGACCGAGTCCACGCAGCCGGTGCCGTCGTCGATGCTGATGAACACCACCCGCCTGCCGCCGCGCATCGGAGGGGTCTGGGTTGCCACCCGGACACCGGCCACCAGGACCTCGGTGCCGTTGCGCAGGCCCAGGAGGGAGTCTGCTGTGGTGACGCCGAGCCTGTCCAGCAACGGCCGGTGGCTGTCCATCAGGTGGCTGCTGACATCCACGGCCATCAGGTCGAGTTCGGCCCTGACGTTTTCCACCAGGGTCGGTGCCGGCAATCCGGGTTTGATGTTCCGTAGTTCAACATCCCCCAGGGGCAGCGACAGTTGGCCATCCAGGACTTCCAGGCCCTTTCGCCCCCCTTTGCCGGCCTGGAGTTGTTGAAGGTGCTGCACAAGGTCCGCCCGGTTGGCGTGGCCTCCCGCTTCACGGTGCAGAGAATCGAAGGCTCCCAGCTGCGCGAGGCGCCTGATGCTGGGTTTGCTGAGCCGCGAGCGCGCCCTGAGGTCCGCCAGGGAGTCGTACGGCTGCCCGGCGACGATCCGCTTCAGTTCTGCCGCCGAGAGGCCGTAGATTCCGTTCAAGCTCAGCCGGATACCTAACTTTCCCCGGTCTTTGCCTGTCTCCACCCGCTCCACCCGGTACTCTGCCTGGCTGCGGTTGATGTCGAGCGGCAGGATGGGGATGCCGAGCCTCCGGGCTTCGGCAACCAACAGCCGCTTGGGATACATTCCGGGGTCATGCTCCCACAGTCCGGCGAGGAACGCTTCGGGATGGTGGGTCTTGAGCCAGGCCGACTGGTAGGTGGGCACGGCAAAGGCTGCCCCGTGGGCTTTGCAGAAACCGAAGCTGCCAAAAGCTTTGAGGGTTCCCCAGACCTTGTCCACCACCTCGGGAGAGTATTTCCTGGCGCGGGCTTCGCGGCGGAAGAATTCCTCCACCGCCACTTCCAGGGCTTCGTTGCCGAGGGCGCGCCTGAATTCGTCCGCGCGGGCCAGCCCGCATCCGGTCATGACGTCGAAGGTCTTGAGGATCTGCTCATGGAAGACCGTCACTCCATGGGTTTCCTGGAGCACGGGCTTGAGGTGCGGGTGCGGGTACACCTCAGGGGCGAATCCGTGGCGGTGTTCCAGGAAGGGCCGCACCATGTCCGATTTCATGGGTCCTGGCCGGAACAGGGAGATATCGATGATGAGGTCGTTGAACTCCCTGGGGGCCAGCTTTCCAATCAGCTCCCGCTGTCCCGGGGATTCAATCTGGAAACACCCGAGGGTGTGGGTGCTGCGGATCAGCTCATAGGTGGGTTCGTCGTCGAGGGGGACGGAGTTGAGGTCGATCCGGCCGTCGGCGGCGATGTAGTCAGGTCCGCTTCCGTCCGGTCCTGCGGGGTGGCGGCCTGCAGCCACTACCTCGGCCTTGGACGGGTGGAGGCGGATCACTTCCCGGACTGCGAACGCCATGGCGCTTTGCATCCTGACACCGAGGACATCGAGCTTGAGCATGCCCATGGGGTCCATGTCGTGTTTATCGAACTGGCTCATGGGCAGGCCCAGGCCGCTGGGCTGGACAGGGGTGCGGTCCAGGAGGGTGGCGTCCCCCAGGATGACCCCGCAGGGGTGCATCGAGATGTGCCGGGGCAGCCGGTCCAGCCGTTCGGTCAGGTCCACCAGCAGGTCCAGTTGCTGGTTTCCGTCGGCATCGCGGTGCTCCACCCGGCCCGCGAACTCCTTGAGCTCGGGTTTTTCCTGCAGTGCTTCCCGGAATTTCCTGGCGGAGAACCGCCACAATTGCTTGGCGATCTCCCCCACTTCGTCGTCGTCCATGCCCAGCGCCATCCCGGCGTCACGCACTGCCCCCCGGGCCCGGTACCCGTTTTGCATGCTCATCAGGGTCACGCGCTCGGCGCCGAAGCGTTCGAAGATTTGGCGGTAGACGTTATGGCGTTCAGCGCTTTCGACGTCGATGTCGATGTCCGGGAGCGTGGCACGGTCGTTGGAGAGGAACCGTTCAAAGATGAGATCGTGCTGCAAGGGATTTACGTGGCTGACCTCGATCAGGTAGTTGACCAGGCTGGACGCCCCGGATCCGCGGGCTGCCGCCCTGACTCCCATGTCCTGGATCATCCGGGATACCTCAGCCACGGTCAGGAAGTAGGAAGAGAACCCCAGGTTCCTGATGATCCCCAACTCGTGCTCCAGCCGTGCCAGCATCGTGGTTTCGTCATGTCCGCCTATCCCGGGGAACCGCCTGCCGATTCCCGCATGGCACCTCTGGATGAGTTCCACATGCGGATCCTGGGTAATGCCAATAACCGATGCTTCCGGCACCACGGGTTGCTTCCACCCCATGTCCGTGGCGGGGTCCATCCGGCAGAGGTCGGCGAGCGCCTCGGTTTGGGCCATCAACTGCTTGAGGTCGGCTGCCCCGTACCCCGCAGCGGAAATGATTTCCTTGCCCAGGCCGAGCATCTGCTCCGCGGTTTTCAGCCATCCCTGTCCGGTGGGCTGCAGCAACGGTTCCCCTGCCAGTTCGGGCAGGGACTTCAAAGTACGGGCAGAGTCCAGGACATCCGCTGTTGGCGCACCGTCAGCAGCGCAGTACCGCACCGCGTTGCTGAGGATGGCGGGCACGTGGTGTTCCTCTGCGAGCCGGAGCATACGGACTGCATGGGAGGTGCTGAGGGGAAAGCCTGGTGCGCTGAGCTGGGAGACGATTTCCGCCACGACGGTTCCCGCGGGCATGGCGTCCAGCCATTGTTTGAAAAGTGTCCTGGGACGAAGGTAGCGCCGGCCTCCCATGGCCCTTCCCACGTCTGAATCCGGACCTATCAGGACGGTCAGCACCGGCTTGAGTGTTGCAGGGTCCAAGGTCCGGGAAGCCAACTCGGCTCGGGTGACTGCCACGGGAACTGTTCCCCCCGCCTTCCCGGAGGTCCGGGCGTGGGCGTCGGAAACCAGCCGGCACAAGGCACGGTACCCAGCGCCATTATTGTGGCCTCGAGCCAACACCACCACCCGGCCGGCCACCTGCGTCCGCTGGTCTCCGTCGTCGTCAAAGACCGCAAGGTCAACCCCCACGATGGGGTCGATGCCCGCAGCCATGCAGGCTTTGAGGTGTTTTATGGTGCCGTAGAGGCCGTCCCGGTCGGTGCAGGCCAAGGCAGTGGCGCCGTCGCTGGCAGCGGCCTGGGCAAGTTCTTCCGGCCAGGAGACGCCGTAGTGGGCGCTGAATGCTGTGGAAACGTGAAGGTGGGTGAAGCTCATGCTGTTCTGGGGCGAAGGGCGTCATGGATCCGCAGCAGGCGCCAACGGCCGCTGCCAACATGCCGGGTGAGGTCGAGGGTCAGTGGTTCTGAAGCATTGTCCGCGGCAGCAGGAAGCACCTGGATTCGCCAGATTTCGTGGTCCACCACGCCTGGGCCGCTGCCAAGGGGGGCCCTGGCGTCTTCAGCCCACCACTGCCGGCGTTCATACCATCTGACGGGTTCGGCACAGACGCGGTAATCCCTTCCAGCCCACTCCAGGAACTCAGGCTGGCCGGAGGCTGAACATGCCACGTCAATGGACTCGCTGAACATGCCCATGCGCGCCTCCCGGACTGTACTTCCCTAATTGCTTTATTCGAATATGTGTTCGAATAAAGGAAGTCTACGCCGGGGAGGCGGCAAAACATAGGCGGGGGTGGACGGACCGTGCGGCAGGGAGCAGGATGATGGCATGAGTACCGATGACGCACTCCTGAAGCAGGCAAGCATCAAGACCCAGGACTCCACCCTGGTGGCCACGTTCAATATCGATGGCGCCATTCCGGAATCCGGCGCCTATGTGGTGGGTCTGATGGGAGCCACACCGGACTATTCAACGCAGCGGCGGCTTTGCATTGAATTCATGAACGGGGAGGCCATTGCCTGCTATGCCTTCAATCGAGACCAGGGAGTCGAGGAAGACTACGACCTGTCCGGCGTGTCCCATTCGGACAGCACCATTACCGGGAGCTTTCCCGCCACTGCCTTGAACGGGCTCGGGAAAGGGCACCTCCTGTCAGCCTTCAGTGAGGCTGACGGACGGGAATTCCAGCATGGGGTGCCGGTGGATGAATCCCTGTAGGGTTCCTTAGCTGCTTTCCTTGTGGATCTTCAGTTCGAGTTCAATGAACCCGGAGATCATGGCCCGGTAGGTTGACTCGACGATGTCCGGGTCAATGTCCTTTTTCTCTGCCGCGGCCCGGACGTGCTCAATGATGCGCTCCACCCGGCCGGGCGCCCGCACCTCGGCGTCGTCGCCTTTCAGGGTTCCTGCGATCCGGATCAGCCGTTCACGGCGGGCGATGAGGGTGACGATCTGGTCGTCCACCTCATCGACGGCAACCCGGACAGCCGCGAGTTGTTCCTTGTCGGCCTGGGCATCCCGATCGTTTCCTTGAATTGTCGCCATCGTCTGACAGTATCGAAGCATGGAGCCAAGAGTCGACTTTATCTCCCTCGGAGTCCGCAGCGTTGACCGGTCCCGGGCCTTCTATGTCGACGGCCTCGGCTGGCCGGTCCACCGCGAGGTTGCCGGGGAGGTGCTGTTCATCCAGGTGAACCACGGCCTGGTGCTTTCCCTCTGGGACGCCCGGCAGATGCAGGCGGAAGCAGGCGTCAGCCCGCCGGACGGGATTCCCTGCGTCACGTTGAGCCACAACCTGGAAAGCGCCGCGGACGTGGACCGGGTCATGGAAGAGGCCGCGGGAGCGGGCGCTGTCATCATCGCCGAACCCGTCACACAGCCCTGGGGCGGCTATACAGGGTACTTTGCAGACCCTGACGGCTTCCGCTGGGAGGTGGCGTACAACCCCACCTGGACCGTGGACGACGCCGGAACGGTCACCGTGTGATGGCTGTCCGCGCCCGTGGCGGGGCTGCTAGAACAGGGCCTCCACCGGACGGATCAACTCAGGTCCGTTGTTGCGGACGTTACCGACGTCCTTGCCGACGGACTCCACATGCCAGTCGGCGGCAGCGTCCTTGACTCCTGACCGCACCAGGTCCACAAGGGCGGCTGCGTCGTCAGCCTGCGGGTCCAGCCAGGCCTCCATGGTGGCTTTGTCCATGGGCAGCGGCACGCGGTCATGGAGCTCCGTCAGCTTTCCGAAGATGGTGGATTCAGTCCCGGGCGGTGGTGTGTCCGCCGTGAGGATGGACGTGGAGAGCAGCCAGCGTCCCGGTTCCCCTTCCGGAACGGACGGGTCCTTCCACCACTCATACAGGCCGGCGAAGACCAGGCCGTGGTCCTGGCCGGGGTGCACGTAATAGGGCTGCTTGGACTTGCCGGGGCCCTGCTTCCATTCGTAATAGCCGTCGGCGGGATTATCCGGTACTCCCAGGCCCCCGTCTTTTACGTCTTCAACAGTCAGACTTTGCCCTCTGGAAAGTGTTGAAGTCGGCATTACCCGGTACCCGTCTTTGACGCTGCGGCCATCTTTCGTGTCGCTGCGAGGCGGGCGAGCCGGCCGGGTGGACTATGGGCTTGGCAAAGGAGCCGCGCGATGAGGGTGCAAAGCATACGGTTGGAGGGCGAGGAGCCCACTTGGACTGTTCTGGGCGCTGATCTGCTGCCAGCCAAGGAGATCGAGTCGTACCTTGAGTTTTTGCGGCAGACCGACGCCTCGCCGAACACAGTCAAGGCTTACGCGCGAGGGTTGGCGTTGTGGTGGGAGTTCCTCGAGCTTCGTGGCCGGAGCTGGCACGTTTTCGGTGTTGAGGATTTCACTGGGTTCCTCGGCTGGATGCGGTCGGGGCTTCCGCCGGGAGTTGCATCACTGTCCGCTGTGCCGGCGCGGATCGCGAATGCAACGGCGGCCCAGAGACTGCAGGCGGTTCGCTCGTTCTATGTGTTTCAGCAGTGGCGCGGCCTCGAGGGAATTCCGCCGCTGTTCCTGGGTCGGGACTCGAACTCGCCGTACTTGCCGTTCCTGACTCACATCCGACGCGGTTCTCGTGCGGCGTCGGTGTCTGTGAAGGTCCACCGGCGACGGCGGGCGGCACCGACCTTGACGCCTGCGCAGATCGATTCCATCAAACAAGCCTGCGCGCACTGGGACCCCGGCACGCGCTCGTGGTCGGGATCGCTCAGGGACCGACTGTTCTTCGCTTTGCTTGAGGAGACAGGCATGCGGCTTGGCGAGGCACTGTCGCTGCAGCACCGGGACTGGCATTCTGGCGGCGGCGAGAATCCGTACATCGAGGTTGTCCCGCGCCCCCATCCCCACGGGGCGCGGGTGAAGGGCGGAAATTACCGCAAACTCTACATTTCCGACGAGCTGGACCGCCTCTACGCCGAGTACGTCTGGCTCCTCTGCGAGGCGGGCCTGGATCTGGTAGTTGAGGACATCGACGGCTCATACGTTTTCGTGAACGTCGCCGGCGGAGAGCGCTTCGCCCCGATCCGCCCAGAGACGATTTACAAGCTGATCGCCCGGATAAAGCGCGTACTCGGCGACCTTGTGCCAGCGCGTTGGTCCCCGCACTGGTTCCGTCACACGCATGCCACAGCCCTGCTTCTCTCTGGCCGACCGATTCATGTGGTCAGTCGACGACTCGGTCACGCCGATGTCCAGACGACCCTGAACACCTACGCCTGGGTGACTGAGGACGAAGAGTTACGGGCACTGGCCGATTGGGCCGCCGTGACAAAACAATGGAGGGACGGGCATGCGGACATCTGACGCAGAAATGGTCGGGATCCTGAGTGCCAGCGGAGCGCCGGGCTTCAATGCGACACGCAACGAGGAACTGCTCAGCGCAGTCCCCGAGGGCCTTCGGCTGCTGCACTACACGCGCGACTCGATCCCGGCCGAGCATCTGAGCTCATTCGGTTTTTATCATGACAAGATCGGCAACATTCACCTCGACGGCCTGACCACCACGATGCAGAACGAGCTGATGTTCGCGATCTGGCGCATCGTCGAGCTCGGCGGCCGGGTGCCCTGCGCGTCGCTGGGATTACTCCTTCGGGAGCTCGCCGCGACATCGAAACGGCTGCAGCGCGCCGGCCAGCCGTTCGAGAGCGTGATGGATTACACGCCGGCCGGATGGCGCACCGAGCTGGCTACGACCTGGGTCCGGCGCACGAAGCAGCTGCCTAATCCGAACACGCTGCGCACGTTCCTGTCGCCGCTGGATCGAGTCAGCAAGCTTCTCTGGTTCGCCTACGATACGAGGCCCTGGTGGCAACGAGAGATCTGGGACCTGACCATGGACCGGCGTATCCCCCGGCGGCCCCAGGAGATGCTCTCGCAGGTCGCGGTCCACTGGCACCGCCTCCAACCTACATGGTTCCGTCAGGGCGCGATGTTCTACGTCAAGACGCAGCTCGAGGCAGGCCAGTTGACCTGGGCAAGCGTGCACAACCGCCACAACGCGCTCCTTCCCTTCGGAGAATTTGCGGCAGCCCGAAATCTGCCGGGTCCGCGACTCACGCCGGACCCGGCCCTGCTGCGCCCATTAATGCTGGAGTTCCTGGGCGAAACTCGCCAGACGAAAGCACGCCACGGGAAGAACACCGGCAAACTGCGCTCGATCGGGAGCGTCGCCCAGATTACCGCGGCAGTCCGGGGCCTCTACGCATTCATGAACGATTTCGGACCCGAGGCTGCGGCCGCGGTCGGTGATGAGCGGTGGACCGGTATTGGTCCTGAGTATCTGAGGTTCTGGCGGCCGGGAGACATCCCGCGCGTTCACAAGAACCGCTACGACGAACGGCACCTGTTTACCGACACAGTCATGTCGGCGCTGGCGTCACATGCCCATCTGCTTGGCGTCCCTCGCCCGCTCGGTGGATTAGGGGACGAGCAGGGGATGCGGATTCTGTTGCTGATGATGGCTACCGGACGTCGGATCAATGAAATCTGCATGCTGGATCTGGATCCGATCATCCCGGTTGAAGGCCCCACGCCTGAAGGCGGGAACATCGCAAAGCTGCGCTACCAGCAGACGAAAATCGTGGACGCACCGGACACGATCTTCGTCGACCAGGAAGTCACCGCCATCATTGCAGAGCAGCGCCGCTGGCTCACCGAAAACTTCGAAGCCGGGCTGACGCCGAAGTACTTGTTCGTAAAGGCTCAGGGCAATCTGCGTGGCCAGCACCCCTACAAAGACGGACGGTTCCGACAACAACTGCATCATCTCGTTGCCCTCGCCGGGTTGACTGAAGCCGACGGGACCCCGCTGGACCTGGGCAAAACGCACCGGTTCCGGCACACGAAAGCGACAAGCCTGATCAACGCAGGCGTGCCCCTGCACGTCGTCCAGCGCTACATGGGCCACCTAAGCCCCGAAATGACGATGCACTACGCGCAGACCCTCGACGCGACAGCGAAGGCCGAGTTCCTCCGCTACCGCAAGATCACAACGTCGGGCTCCGCATCAGCGATCCAGGGTGAGGACCTCTATGAGCTGATGGCGTTGGACTCACGCACCGACCGGATACTACCAAACGGCTGGTGCACACTGCCCCCGGCAAAGAGCTGCGACAAAGGCAACGCCTGCCTCACCTGCAACCTGTTCGTCACCGACGAACGATTCCTTGGCGTCCACGAAGGCGAAGCCGTCGCTCTCGACCAGCTCATCGACAACCGGCAGGCTGCGCACCAGCAACGCACAGGACAACCGATGAGCGAAAACCACGTATGGCTCACCCTCCGGCGCCGCGAGCAGCTTGCACTCAAGACCATCGTTGAAACGCTCACTACACAAACGGATGATGCCCACGAGCCGATCCGCGGCCCTGGAGAGCAAACCCGAATCAGCGCGGACAGACGCGATCCGCAGGAGTCGCAATGAGCCGCGGCAACCCGGAACTACTCGCCCAGGCCGCGTCACGAAAACGACAAGCAGCACGTGACCGCGCTGACGCCGGCATACGCGCACTACTGAAAGCCGGCACACCCATCACCTTTGAGGCGGTCGCGACGGCGGGCCACGTTTCCAAGGACTTTCTCTACCGCACGACTGATCTGCGTAACCGCATCCAAGACCTTCGCAGCCGCACTGCCGGCATGCGGGCGGCAGGGCCGCCCAGCGAGCCCGCCGCGGCAACCTCCACAAGCAACATCGTCCGCACACTCACCATCGCCCTCCGAGACGAACGGGCCCGGCATCGGGCCGAGATCTCCGAACTCAAGGCCGCTCTGGAAGCCGCCCATGGCGAACTGCTGCGGCTGCGGCGCCACCCTGGTTTGCACGATGCCGACTGACCAACGGATCTCTCTTCCATCAATGCACTGGACGACGGTTGAGGCCATGGGACAGGATGAGCGGCCGCAGCAGCGGGCATAATGGCCCTATGTGCGGCAGATACGTCATGAGCAGGGCTGTCGGTGATCTTCTCGCGGCTTTCGACGTCGAGGAGTCCTACGTCGATGAACTCCAGCCTTCCTACAACGTGGCCCCAACAGACACGGTCCCCCTGATTCTGGACCGGAGCTCAGGAGACGGCGCACCAGTGACCAGAAAGTTAGTCACCGCCCGCTGGGGCCTTGTTCCGTCCTGGGCCAAGGACCCCAAAGGCGGTGCGAGACTCATCAACGCCAGAATGGAAACCATCACCGAGAAACCCTCCTTCAGGAAAGCCGCATCGGCGAGACGGGGATTGCTCGCAGGCGACGGATACTTTGAGTGGGAAAAAACCCCTGAGGGCGGGAAGATCCCGACATACCTCTACGGGCAGGACAATCAGATTCTTGCCTTCGCCGCCCTCTTTGAGAATTGGCCCGATCCTTCCCTGCCCAACGACCACCCTGACAAATGGCTGCGCACTGCCACGGTCATCACCACTAATGCCTCCGATGCCCTCGGCCACATCCACGACCGCACGCCGCTGATCGTGCCTCCGGAGATGTATTCGGACTGGCTCGACCCGGACACGACCTCCGAGGCAGACGTCCGGGCCTTACTGGATTCCATGCCCGAACCGCACCTGGTCCCACGTGTGGTCAGCGACCGTGTCAACAACGTCCGCAATGACGGGCCGCAGCTGATAGAACCGGCCGTCACAGACAGCTGAGCGCCCCTGCAACACGTTACTAGGCCCCTATAGCGACTTATCAGGGGCTACAGATTCAGTATTCCGGCAATCAGACTGATCATCCCTCCAGCAGCCATCAACATGGCAGCCGCCACCGAGGTTTTGTACTGGAAGGCATATGTCTTAAATCTCCCTGCCCCAGGGAGTGATTTCCACGACTGCTCACCGGTGCGAGCCATGACCCTACGCAGCAGGAATAACCCTCCTGCACTGACCAAAAGAAAGATGCCCAGGATTATGAAAAAAGGACCGGTGACTCCTGGTCCCCAAGTCATGGCTTTCCCACTACAGAGACAAACCCGATGACAGTTGCAGCCGCCAGCAGAAGGATGGAGAACGCCAGTCCCATTTGCTCCCATCCCTTAACGCGGCTCTCGGGCGCTTCCCCACCTCCGGTGAAATCAGCCATGATTTGAGCCTGCCGGCGGGCAATCCCTTTCCGAAAAATAAGCCAAACCAGGCCCACGGCCGCGAAGACTATTCCTACTTCCATGCCTCCTCTTTCCCGTTTGAAGGTCCGTCACGGGCCAAGCGCTGGTCCGCGAAGACGCGTCTTCACCACTTCCAATCCCCAAACGCCGGGGCCGCCGACAAAACGACTACAGATAAGCCGGGACGGCACAGCGCCGCGATTGGACAGCCTTCCTGAACGCCGGCTTCTCCAGTACGGATTCACTCCGGGCGTTGATCATGCGCGACCCGATCCCGGGATCTTTGGCCCAGGACGGGACCAGGCCCCAGCGGGCAACATGGAGCTGCCGCACCTGCCGGGCCCCTGCAGCGTCATCCACCAGCCGCTCCAGGACAATGGGAACGGCGTCCGTAGGCGCTACATTCCACGACGGCGGGATGCTCACCTCATCCTCCAGCTCGGCGTCGAACTCGGCCAGGAGGTCTCCCACGGCGCGTGCCATTACGTAGCGTCACACATGGCACCAGCATGCCACCGGCGCCACATACTGTCATCCAAACGCCCCGCGGCGCCGGAAGGCCGGGGAATACCGGCGGCCACGCTACCGTTGACGGTAAGGAAACCTTTCAAGCGACGTTTAGGAGATCCGCGTGGACTTCACTCCCGAATCCGGCACCATCACCATGTTTTCCACCACCTGGTGCGGCTACTGCAACCGGCTGAAGAAGCAGCTGGACGCCAAGGGCATCGGCTACACGGAAATCAACATCGAAGAGGTTGAGGGCACTGCCGAACTCGTGGAGAAGCTGAACGGCGGCAACCGCACCGTTCCCACCGTCCTTTTCCCGGACGGCTCCGCTGCCACCAACCCGTCGGCCGCCGAGGTCCAGAGCAGGCTTGCTGCCTGAACCGGCCTGAGACATCCGGCTTCGCGCCGAAGAACTGATGCGGGTCACGCCCCCAGGCTGCTGAAGGAAGCAGTTTCCAGGGTGGCGTGGCCCGCATACGTTTCCAGGAGGGCCTGCTCCACGGCGGCTACATCCAGCCCGGGCACCAGGTCGTCGGCGGCACCGGCCGTGGCCGGGTCCCAGTCAAGGCCGAGGGCGGCGTAACAGTCCGTGAGAACCTTTCGGATGGGGGCGGAATCCTCCACCACAATCACCGAGCTGAAGAGCCAGCCACCGGAGACCACCCGCTGGGCCGTACCCACCAGCTTCACCCGGCGCGAGCTGTCCCCAGCATCGGTTCCATGCACACTGAACTCGCCGGGGCAGTATTCGCCGGGGATCTCCCCCACCGCTGCCTGGACACCCACGCTCCGCAGGGCCTGCGCGAAGAGTTCACCAAAGTAGCCGAACCGCGCTTTGGAGCCGGCCACTGCGTCTGCGTCCGGTTCGATGTGGTCCACCACCAGGGTGCCTTGGTGGTAGGCGGCGGCCCGTCCCCCGGCCCTGCGGACCAAGGGTTCGAATCCATTCGCCAGGCAGGCCCGGGTGGCCGCATCAAACCCGGGCAGCCTGGTATCCCGCTGCCCGAAAGCGACGGTGGGAGCAGGCCGGTACAGGCGAAGGGTGGGACCAAGGCTGCCTGCCCTGGCCCTGGCCAGCAGCTCCAGGCCGAATTCGAGGTCCCGTCCCGCGCCGAGGGATACGTCCTGCCGCACTACGGTCAGCGGGCGCGCTTCGGTACCGGTGTGGTGCATTGTTGCTGAACTCCCTGGGGTCGACGGCGGCCGGCGGACAGGCCTCCCTTAGGTTACGCCCGACGACGGCGCAGCCCTTAACGACTCCGGCGCCCCGCCCAGAGAGCGTGCAGCAGGGGAACCACAGAGGCCGCCATCAGGACGCTGCCGAAGACCAGGTCGTCAACGCGGACGATGGCGCCCGCCACCAACAGTGCACCGAAGACCAAGGCCGAACCGGAGCGGCGGGCCGCCCTTTCCAGCCGGGCAGCCTGCCGCTCCAGCCGCGGGACGGCGACCTCCAGCGAGCCCTCCTCGAGCCGGCCGGCCAAGGCGTCCAGCCTGCCGGGCAGGCGGAAGGCGGTAGCGGCGGCGTCGAAGGCCTGCCGGGCCACGTCCTGGACCACGTTGCCGCGTTCGTTTCGAAGCAGCTGTGCCGCATAGGGTTCCACGGAGTCCCAGAGGTTGAAGCGTTCATCCAAGGCGCTGCACACCCCTGAGGTCAAGGACATGGCGCGGATGATCAACAGGAAGTTCTCGGGCAGCTGGAATGGCAGCGACCGGACCACGTCACCGAATTCCACTGCGAAGTCGCGGAACTCGCGGGGGTCCACCTCGCGGAGTTCGGCAAATCCCATGCCCCCGAAGCGGGCAAAGAGCTGGGACATGGCCCGTTCCAGTCCCGCACTGTCAGCCGACGGCATCAGGACTCCGACGTCGTTGATCGCCGCCACAAGTCCCTTGCCGTCGCGGGCGGCCGCAGCGAACAGGAGCTTCCGCAGGCCGCTGCGCGTGGAGGCCGTGACCTCCCCCATCATGCCGAAGTCGATGAACGTCAATTTCCAGCCGGGTTCTCCGGCGCCGGCGCTGACCGGGGTGACGAAGATGTTGCCCGGGTGCGGGTCTGCATGGAAGAACCCGTTGGTGAAGAGCTGGTCGAACATGATGGACGCAAAGACGGGGGCCACCGAGGCGGGATCGATGCCGGCGGCCCGAAGAGCGGGTGCGTCGGTGATTTTGATGGCCGTGACGTCCTCAAGGGTAAGCACGCGGCGGGTGGTCCGTTCCCAGACGACCTCCGGCACTGCCACCCTGGGGTCGCCGGCAAAGTCTGCGGCGAACCGTTCGGCGTTGACGGCTTCGTGCAGGTAGTCAATCTCGAGCCGGCTGATCTGGGCGAATTCCTCCACCAGCGCCGGCATGTCCGCGCGGCGCGAGACGAGCCTGACGTGGCTGAGCCAGCCGGCCACCTTCCGCAGTGCGGCGAGGTCAACGTCAACGATCGCGTCGATGCCCGGGCGCTGTACTTTCACGACGACCGCATGCAGTCCCGTATCTTCGGCGTCGAAGGGATTCAGGCGGGCACGGTGGGCCTGGCCCAGGGAGGCGGCCGCGATCGCGGATTCGTCCACGGTGGCGAAGACCTGGGCCACGGGGGCACCCAGTTCCTGGGCAGCCAGGGCGGCGATCCGCGGGAAGGCCACCGCCGGCACCTCGTCCTGCAGCCCTTCGAGTTCTTTGGTGATTTCCGGCGGGAGGACGTCGAGCCGGGAGGACAGGAACTGCCCCACCTTGATCATCAGGCCGCCGAGGTCGATGGCCAGGTCGTGGAACCGGCGCGCGAAGTTCCGCATCCGGCGGGACCGCGTCCGCGCGGAGATCCGGCCCAGCCCCACCCTGGGCAGGAACAGCTCGAACCACCATGTGGTGGCGAGGTGCCAGGCAGCGAAGCGGAGGATCCGCCGGTACCGGCCGCGGTGTTCCCGTAGGGGCGACGCGGGGGCGGCCCGGTCTCGGACGGTCAGCGCCACCCGGTCAGTCCTGCGCGAGGATGGCGTAGAGCCGCCGCCGGGCCTCGTCGAGCACCGCCACTGCCTGCTGTACCTGGTCCGGTGAACCGGTCCGGCCAACCTGCGCGGCGGCCTGCGCCAGGTCGATTCCGGCCTTCGGAAGGGACGCGCCGCCTGTTCCGGGCGTGGGGGCCGCGGGATCCCATGGCGCTGAACCGTGGTGGTCTGCCGACTCCTCGCGGCCGGCATCGGTCAGCGAGTAGATTTTCCGGCCATTGGATTCCGAGGCCATGATGGACCCTTCGTCTGCCAGCAGCTGCAAGGTGGGGTAGACCGATCCGGCGCTCGGCTTCCAGCTGCCGCCGCTGCGCTCCTCAATTTCGCGGATGATCTGGTAGCCGTGCATGGGCCGTTCAGTCAGCAGCGCAAGGACAGCCGCCCGGACCTCGCCTTTTCCGGCCCGGGTTCCGGCCCGTTTCTCGAACCGGGAACGAAGCTCCTCGACCGCCTGCCACATTCCGTCCAGGTTGTTCCCGCCGAACCCGCCTGCTGGGTTTGAACCACGCATGATGAACTCCTTCGTCAATCGTGAACGATATACAACGATACTCAACGATACATTCACGCACCATAGCCGACGGCCGGTTTTCGGGGACAGGCAGGGCCTCTGCGAGGTCAGGTCTTGCGCAGGGTGAGGATCTGCTCCGCCCGGCCGAAAGGGCCCTGCCGGTCGTGCAGCACCGTGGAGGTGAGGCCGATCCCGTCAGAGCCAAAGGAAACGGCGTTGTCCAGCCCCAGCCACTCCCCTTGCGGCCGGCGGTACATGTGGATTTGCAGGTCCAGGTTGGGGAACGCATAACTGTCCTTGCCCGGCGGGACCCTGGCGGCGACGCCGTTGGCCGTGTCCACCATTCCCATCAGCCGCGCCAGGTCCCCGCTGTCGGCGCGGTCAGTCAGCGGGTGCTCGGTGCGGAGCCACACTTTCCCCGCCCCGGGGCGGTGCCCCTCAGCCACCCGCATCTCCAGTGAACGGATGTAGCCTCCCGGCCAGACGGCGGAGGCGTCGTAGGGCTTGCATTCGTCCGGGCCTGGAATGGCCGCGTCTTCGATTTCTGCTACCGAACCTGTATCGCTGGTCAGCATGCGCCACGCCGTGGCGCGGATGGCTGTCCGCCCGCCGGCCACCAGTTCGGCCTGCACCAGTTCAATGGTCCGGCCTGGCCGCAGGGTGGTGGTGTCGATCCGGAAATCACCGCCGGGGATCAGTCCCAGGATCTCGTAGCTGATCCGTGCCATCCGCATGTCTTCCCGCGGCTGGTGCCGTTCCAGGAGGTCCGCCATCAGGCCTGACGCCGGGGCCATGTGCTGCTCGTGGGCGTTCCAGGCACCCTGGGCATGGATGGTTGAACGGAACCGGCCGCCGCCCAGTTCCAGGTAATAGAAGTTTCCCTCGGCGAGTTCAGGCAGGTCTGCAGTCAAGGCTGGCCCCTTTGGCAAAATTCGGTGAATTGCCACTAACTCTATCGCCCGTCGGTACGCCGCGACGCGGAAGGCAGCGAAATGTTGGCGGGTAGGACAGCCAAGCGGACTACACTCAGGAACTGGTCCTGTCGGCAACCCTCAAAAGAGGTGTTTCATGCGCGTCATCAGCTACAACCTCCGCAAGCACGCCGCAAGCGGCGAACTTCTCGCCTTGGCACGGAATCACGACGTCGATGCGCTGTGCCTCCAGGAGGTGGATTCCAGCGACCTCCCGGAGACCCTTGGCCCCCTCCATCTGGCGGATGCCACTAAGGGCAACAGGCTGGGGCTGGCCATCTACTACCGGACCAGCAGGTTCACGGCGCTCGACACACAGTCTTTCGCGTTGAAGAAATCCATGCACGACAGGGTGCTTGCTCCGGCCCATGAGCGGCTGATCGGCACGCGCGTCATGGACAACGAGACCGAACACGAACTGGTGATCGGCTCGTTCCACGCAGCACCCCTGACGGCGTCGAACTCATTGCGGCGCAAGCAGATCCACGCGGCCCACGCCGAACTGCTGAGCATGGGCAGGGGGCTGATGACGCTGATGGTGGGCGATTTCAACTATCCGTTCTTCACCAAGAACCTGGATATGCACATGAAGAACTCCGGGTACGCCCTCTCGCTGAGCAACCGGCGCACCTACACCCGGTACAAGGTGTTCAAGGGCCATTTCGACTTCGCCACCTCCCTGGGCCTGGATATCGCGAGCGTCGAAACGCTTCCGCGCGGCAATTCGGACCACCTGCCCATCCTGGTGACTGCCGAGTACGGCGAGGGCTACTAGGACCGCCGGCGCCGGACGACCTTTACCAGGAATCGCCTTACCAGAAGTCGCCGGCGTCCAGCCGCGCCAGCAGGTCCGGCCACGACGCCGCGAAACCGGGGTGGAGTTCCATGCCATGGACTTCAGCCACCGGAATCCACAGCAGCGCAATGCTCTCCGGATCGCTGATGACCGGCTCAAAGGATTCCCGGACCCGGACCACCACGGTGGTGTAGGACCAGTAGCCATGATCCAGCACGGAGGTAAACAAAACTTCGACATTCCCGGCCGGAACCGAAGCTTCCTCGTACGCCTCCCGCAGGGCGCCTTCGACCGGCTCTTCGCCCTCATGGAGGGCACCGCCGGGCAGGCCCCACGTTCCGCCGTTATGGCTCCACACGGCGCGGTGCTGCAGGAGGACTCCCCTGTCGGGATCCCAGGCCAGGACGCCGGCCGCGCCAAACCTGCCCCAGAACCGTCCGCGGTCCCCTTCCACCCAGGCGTCGCCGGGATCACGGGGGCCGGTCCGCGGCGGCGGCGTGGAAGACAGGCTGGCGGCTGGGAATTGATCCATTGCCCCAGTTTGACAGGTAAAGCCGCGGGAGGTCAGGTGCCCTGCCCGTGGTCGACGGCGAAATCACCACCCGGATACATGACCGTCTCGTGGCCGTCGTCGAACCGGACAAGGTAGGGCGGACCACCACCCGGGCCGCGAACCTCCAGGATCACCCCGTGCCGGTCCGCCGACCCCACATTCCTGCCGCGCACTACGATCCTGTCGCCTTGGGCTGCCTCCATGGCAATCACCTCCACGCCCCAAGGGTACGACTCGCGGACGCGCCCGAACAGGGCTGCATGGCAGGATTCGGGTATGCCGCTGAACCTGCTCCTGCTCGCCGACACCCATGTACCCAAACGCGCCAGGGACCTGCCGCAACAAGTGTGGTCCGCCGTCGAAAACGCCGACGTGGTCTTCCATGCCGGCGACTGGGTGGAGTCAGCGCTGCTGGACGAATTCGAACGCCGGAGCAAACAACTGCTGGCCGTCCATGGCAATAACGACGACCCCGACATACGGCGGCGCCTTCCCGAAACGGCGGCCACCACCCTGGACGGAGTCCGCTTCACCATGGTCCATGAGACGGGCCAGGCAAAAGGCCGGGAACTCCGGTGCGAAGCGCTGTACCCCGACGCCGACGTGCTGGTCTTCGGCCACAGCCATATCCCTTGGGACACGGTGTCGCCGCGCGGGCTTCGACTGCTGAACCCAGGCTCGCCCACGGACCGCCGGCGCCAACCGGCCTGCACCTACATGGAGGCAGTGCTCGACGCCGGCAGCCTTGCCGAGGTCAGGCTGGTGGACGTCGTGCGGTGAGCCGCTTGGCACGACGGCCCGGATTGCCTAGGCTGGAACAGTAAGTAAGCTTAGCTTTTGTTGGTTGCTCTTTCCGCAAGTGCCGGCTGCTTCATACCCCGGGCAGCAAAAAGCCCATGTCCCGCCCGATCAGGAGGACCACCATGACTGACCAGTACACCTTCCGCAACCCCGTGACAGCCTACGAAAAGATCTCCCCGTCCAAGCAGCACCAGCCCGAACCCGGCCTCGACGCCGGCCTTGACCCCAAGGCTGACCTCGGCGAGGAAACCTACCGCGGCACCGGCCGGCTCGAAGGCCGCCGGGCCATTGTTACGGGTGCCGACTCCGGGATCGGCGCTGCAACGGCCATCGCCTTTGCGAGGGAAGGCGCCGACGTCGTCCTTTCCTACCTCCCGGAGGAAGAGGAGGATGCCGCGCGCATCGCCGGGATCATTGAAGCCGCAGGCCGGAAAGCGGTCAAGGTTCCGGGCGACCTCAAGGACCCGGCGGTCTGCCGCGAACTGGTGGACACGGCTGTGGAGGTCCTGGGCGGGGTGGACCTGCTGGTCAACAACGCCGGGAAACAGGTTGCCCAGGAGGATCTTCAGGACATCACCGACGAGCAGTTCGACCACACGCTTAAGACCAATGTCTACGCCATGTTCTGGGTGACGAAGGCTGCCGTGCCGCATATGCCGGCCGGCTCCACCATCATCAACACCACGTCCATCCAGGCCTACAACCCGTCACCCACGCTGGTGGACTACGCCACCACCAAGGCCAGCATCAACAACTTCACCAAGGGCCTGGCGCAGCAGCTTGCGCCCAAGGGTATCCGCGTGAACGCGGTGGCACCGGGGCCCATCTGGACTCCGCTGCAGGTCAGCAGCGGCCAGCCCAAGGAGGAGCTTCCCGAGTTTGGCCAGTCCACTCCCCTGGGCCGCGCCGGCCAGCCCGCCGAACTGGCTCCCGCCTACGTTTTCCTGGCTTCGCCGGAGTCCAGTTACGTGGTGGGCGAGACGCTGAACGTCAACGGCGGCAGCCCCACGCCGTAGCAGCCCGCCCGGCGCCCTGTTATTCGGCGGCGTCCCGGCCGGCCAGGAGTTCGTCCGTGGCAGGATCCGGCTCGCCATCGGAGAATTGGGCCAGGACCGTCTTGAACACTGTTTCTCCGGGCGCGGCCCGGAGAAACAGTGTCATGGACGAACGGAGCTTCTGCGCATCGATTCCGCCAAGGATGCCCGACGCCGAACGGCCTGCATGCGTGGTGAGAGCCAGGGCACACTCAAGAAGGCGCGGGCCCAGGACGGGGTGGTCCAGGTAGGCCCGGGCCTCCGCCAGGGACGAGATGGCGTAAGTGCGTGAGGTGGCGCTCTGCCCCAGGCCAGCAATCTGGGGGAAGATGAACCACATCCAATGGCCGGTCTTGTTGCCGAGCTGCAGTTCACCCAGCGCGTGCCCCTAGGTGTCCCCGCTGTCTTGGGCGGCGACGAATCGGTCCAGGTCAAACGGTTCACTCATGGGGTCTCCTCTGCGGGTCGCGGTCACTGTGTCAGCTCTTTTGCCAGGAGGCCTGCTGCCGATTGGAGCCGGGGTTCCGGATCGTCGCGCCACCGCGCCAGGACGGCGGCGGCCCGCTGGCGGTCGCGGCTTCCCAAGCCGGCCAGCAGGGGCACCAGGACATCGGAGAGAAGGGGTGCGGCCAGGTCTGCCGCCTGGGCCGTGCGGAGGAAGCCCTCCAAACGGGTCAGGTCTGAGTGCCGCAGCAGCTGCACCTTCGTTTGCAACAGTACGACGGCGGCAAGGCGGCGTTCGAAGACCGGCCGGGAGCCGGGCTTCGGCTGGCCCCACAGGGCGGAGGCGAGCATGACCGTACTGTCATGGCCCATGTCCTTGAACTTCCGGAGGGCATCCCGTACGGTGCCACGGACTGCACCGATGGAAGAGCCGTAGGAGGCCAGCGCCCCGCCGAGCCGAAGGCCCACTTCGTCGGCCCGGTACCAGGCTCCCTCGTTCTGGAGGGTCCGGTCGATGAATTCAGCCGCGGCCGCGACGACGGACACCTCGGTCACCGGCTCCGTCCTGCAGAGGCATGAAGGATGCAGAAGGGGGTCCAGGGCCGCGCTTCGAGCCTGCCGTCCGCTATGGGGCCGCCGCAGACCACGCAGGTTCCATAGGTACCGTTGGCCAGGCGGGCCAGGGCCGCCTCCACCTGGTCCAGACCTGCTGAACTCTGCCTCAACAGGGCTGACGCCTGCGATAGTTCGAAGGCGATCGTGGAGCCCTCGGGATCGTGTTCGTCGTCGACATTGGAGTCCTGCCGGGCCAAATTGGCCTCGTCGATATCAGCCCGCAGCGCCGGCAACAGCGCCAACCGCCGGGCCCGCTCCTCTTCGAGCAGCACCCTGAACCGTTCGAAATCTGGCATGCGGAAAGCCTAGCGCGTCTGTCAGTACCAGTTCAGGGCAACCTCATGGCTCCAGGCGCCGCACGGGGAGCCGTAGCGATCGCGGATGTAGCCGAGCCCCCACTCGATCTGCGTCCGGTAGCTGGTCAGCCAGTCGCTTCCGGCGCTGGCGTATTTGCCCGGCGGCAAGGCTTGGGCTATGCCATAGGCCCCGCTGGAAGCGTTCGTAGCGGTGGTCAGCCAGCTGGATTCCTTGGTCCACAGCTGGGACAGGCACTGGAACTGGTCGGGGCCCCAACCAAAGGCCCCCAGGCGGCCGGAGGCGTAGGCCTTGGCGCCGGCAGGATCATTGACGGCGCCGCCGGGGACGGAAGGAACGACGACGGGCGGCGGGCTGGGGACCGCAGGCTGCGGCGGATTGCCGGGAACCGCGGCGGCCGGCGGGGCAGGGTCCGCCGCGTTGCCGGCAGGAGCGGGTTTGGGCTGGCGTGCCGCGGCCGCGGCGGCCTGCGCCGCTGCTTCTGCCTGCTGGCGGGCCTGCTCTGCCGCAGCGGCGCGCTTGGCTTCCTGTGCTGCTTCATAGGCCGCCAGTGCCGCCTGGCCCTGGCGGTATTCTCCCTCGAGTGCCGCCGTCGTTCCCTTGAGCGAGGCCAGCTGGGCGGTCAGCTCAGTGCTGTGCTGTTGTTCGTCACTGACCTGCCGGGCGAGGGCGTCCTGGGCGGAGCGGGCCGCGTCCAGTTTCGCCTTTGCTTCCCCGGACAGGCGTTCGCGCTCACTGCGCGCCACTTTTTCCTGTTCCGCCAAGGACGCGGCGACTTTGCCGGCGGAGGCGGCATTGTCTACCAGCGCCGCCGTCTTGTCGCCCACCAGCTGAACCAGGTTGAGCCCCTGGACGCTGTTGGTCTCCAGGGCATCCAAGGCCACGAAGAATCCGGTATTGGTCCCGCCCGTCTTGTACGACTGGACGGCAAGTGCGCCGATTTCCTTGCGATAGCGGGCCAGTTCGTCGTTGGCGCGGCCGGCTTGGGCTGCCAGCGCGTCCAGCCGAGCCGACGCCGCTTGCAGCTCAGCGTCGGCTGCGGCATAGTCGGCTGCTGCCCGGACGGCGGCGTCACCGGCCGCTTCCGATTGGGTCTGGAGGTTGCCCAGGAGACCGTCGATGGTGGTGATCTCTGCCGCTTTCGCCGCCTCGGAAGTCTGCGCCTGCTGCACGTCGGCCCAGGACGGGTATCCGCCGGGCGGTGGAGGCTCGTCCGCGGAGGCAGGCAGCACCGTGGTCGCAGCCACCGCGACGGCGAGCAATCCGCCCAACAGCCGGGACTTGGGCATGGTCACGAACAGGGGCATAGTCCCGAAGCATACCGGCGACACGCCAGGGGGGAAAGGCGGACGTGCCCGCTTTGTTACCCTGGCAGGCCGCGCCGGGTTGTTACCCTGGCAGGCCGCGCCGGGCCAGCGGCAATCCCGGCGCGGGCGGAACATAGACGACCAATCGTCGGCAGGATACGAGAGGTAAAGCTCGTATGTTACCTAAACGTGACAATTGGGGTGCCCGCGGGTTATGGTCTTCTGGTGTCCCCCGCAGAACGGGACATTCCCATCAGCTTGCCGAGCCCTGCCGCTGATACCGGGATCCAACCGCTTTCGTGCTGGCAGGGACGGGGGAACCAAGTTTCCACGACCTTTCAAGGTCTTGGGGTTAAGTCGGACAACTCCTCCGCCCACTGCGGAGAAGCTTCCGGCCGGGTATCTCCAACCCGAACCCGACAGCTCACCCCGCAGGCATGGGAGAGGCGATCTACCGTGTCAAAAAATCTCACCACTGCCCGTCACCGCGCGACTCCGGCCCGTTCCATTGTGCTCGAGGGTCTCGCCGTGACGGCCAAGTCCCAGGCCCGTTCGCTCGGCCGCCCGGCCCTCGCTGTTGTGGCCGCATCCGGCATTGCCTTCGGGGTCGGCGCCCCGGCCCACGCGGGGGTGACAGGCCCGGACTCCACTGAGCAGGCCAGCGTCCAGGCCGCCGCAGCACCCGCAGTTGCTCCGGCAGCCGCGGCAGCAACGGTCCATACGGTCGTTGCCGGGGACACCCTCGGTGCGATTTCGGCCGCGTACGGTGTCAACCTCAATGACGTCCTGGCCGCCAATGGCCTGGGATTATCGTCGGTCATCTACCCTGGCGACCAGATCCAGATTCCGGGCGCAGGCTACGTGGCCGCCCCGGCGCCGGCAGCAGCCCCCGTTCAGGTGGCCGCCGCCACCGCACCGGCGAACACCGGGATGACCATGTCCTATGCATCCGCCACACCGGTGGTTTCCAGCACCGGGACCGGCACCGGCGCTGCCATCCTGGCTTCCGCCTACAGCCAGATCGGCGTGAACCAGGACTGCACGGCCATGGTTGAAAAGGCGCTTCGCTCCGTCGGCAAGAGCGTCGGCGACCTGGCTCCCACGCAGTTCTTCCAGTACGGCAGCGTGGTGGGGAGCCCGGCACCCGGCGACCTCATCATCACCTCGGGCCACGTGGGTGTCTACGCCGGCAACGGCCAGGTTGTGAGTGGCGGCGTCAACGGCTACACCACACAGGTTCACCCCATCAGCTGGCTCAGCGGCTACTCCGTGGTCCGCGTGGCGTAGTCTTCGCACAGCAAAAGCCTGCCTTCAGAAGGAGGGTGGCGGCCGGGTCTCCGGCCGCCACCCTCCTTTTGTCCTGCTGCGGGCCTCGTTCCGCGGCGGATCAGGTGCCGCAAAAGGTCGTATAGGAGCCGAACTCTTCCGGGGCGGCTTCCATGTAGCGCTCCAGGCCGGCCCGCTCGGTGAAAGGGTCGGTGACGGCCTCGAGAAGGCGGCGCAGCGGGGCAACGTCCCCTTCGGTACCGGCAGCGAGGGCTTCCTCCACGAGGTGGTTCCGCGGAATGTACGCAGGGTTCACGCTGTCCATCAACTCTGCATCGGGTTGGAGCGCCAGCCACCGCCCTGCCCAGGCGTCGAGGCCGGCCGCGTCCCTCACCATCCCGCGCACGGGGCGCATATCGCCACGGGCCGCCTTGCCCAGGTTCCGGAAGAACAGGGTGTAATCGACCGGACCGTCTTTGAGGATAGCCACCGCATCGTCGATAACACCGGACACGGCGTCGTCACTGATGTTTTCAGCGGCAAGGCCCAGCTTGGTTTTCATGCCGCCGGTCCATGCCCTGCTGTACTGTTCCCGGAATCCACCCAGCACCTCCACCGCCGAAGCAACAGCCTTTTCCTCGTCCTCGTCGATGAGCGGGAGCAGTGCCTCGGCGAGGCGGGCGAGGTTCCATTCGGCAATGACCGGCTGGTTGGCGTACGCGTAGCGGCCCTCGACGTCGATGGAGCTGTAGACGGCGGCGGGATTGAAGGCATCCAGGAACGCACACGGGCCGTAGTCGATGGTTTCCCCCGAGACGGTCATGTTGTCCGTATTCATGACACCGTGCACGAATCCCGCGAGCATCCAGCGGACCACCAGCCCGGCCTGGGCGGCAACGACCGACGCGAACAGGGCCAGGCAGGGGTTTGGGGCCTCGGCAGCCTGCGGATAGTGCCTGCTGATGGCATGGTCAGCCAGCCGCTTCAAGAGGTCCATGTCTTCCGTGGCCCGGGCGTACTGGAAACTCCCAACCCTCAGGTGGCTCCGGGCCACCCGCGCCAGGACAGCACCGGGTTGCATGCCCTCGCGCCGGACCTGCCGCCCCGTTGCCACGACGGCGAGCGAGCGGGTGGTGGGAATACCCATGGCGTGCATGGCTTCACTGACAAGGTACTCGCGCAGCATCGGCCCGACGACGGCCCGGCCGTCCCCGGCGCGGGCGAAGGGGGTGCGTCCCGAGCCTTTGAGGTGGATGTCCATCAGGCGGCCGGTGCGGTCAGTGACTTCCCCGAGGAGGAGCGCGCGTCCGTCGCCAAGAAGCGGCGAGTACCCGCCGAACTGGTGGCCGGCGTAAGCCTGGGCTACCGGACTGGCGCCGGCAGGAACGCTGTTGCCCACGAGGAGGCGCACCCCGTCGGGACTGCGGAGGTATTGCGGGTCAAGGCCCAGGCCTGCTGCGAGCTGTTCGTTCAGGACCAGAATTTCGGGACCAGGCGCTTCCTCGGCCTGCCAGGGAACAGCGAGTTCCGGCAGTTCACGGGCAAAGCGGCTATGAAATGTGACCGTGGATTCAGCTGCTGCCGTCATGGGTTAACCCTATCGCCGTGGTGCCGCCCGGTGCCCCGCATTATGCGTCCATTGCCACCCAGGCAATGGAGTTGCCGTTGCCGAAAGGACGGCATGCCTTCCGCGTTAACCCCGCCAAAAACCATAAGCTTACTGAGTAACTGTGGCGCCTGCGAACTCCAGGCGCAGTCAACACCGGCGCTGTTTCGGCTTTCAGCGGAGGTGGGGTACAAGGTAACCAAGGTGCACCATCTCGTGGGCCGAATGGCGGCAGGCAAGGAGAACCCATGGAACGCAGCAATCTTTCCCCGGACGGACACGGGGCGGAACCGTCCGGGCCACAGTCCTTCGGGGCACGGATGTCAGCCCTTTGGGCTGACGGTTTGGGCCGGGCCAGCATCCGCGCGGTCCAGGCGCTCTCGCTGCTGGCGCTCGCCTGGGTCGCAGTGGTGGCCGCCACCCGGGTCCCGCTGGTGACCATCCCGGTGCTCGTAGCTTTGATCCTGGCCTCGGCAATGGCTCCTGCGGTCCGGTGGCTCGCCGCCCGAGGTTTCCCGCGGGCGCTCGCAGTACTGTCGTCCTTCCTGCTGATCTTGGCGGTGGCGGCCGGAGTGGTGGGCGGCATCATTGCCCTTGTCCGGCAGCAGGCCTCAGTGCTGGCATCCCGGGCCGAGGCAGGGATCGGCCAGCTGCAGCAATTCATTACCACCGGACCCGTCGCGCTCACCGGCGCCCAAATCGACGCTGCCCGCGGCGAATTCCAGAAGTTCCTCGCCGGCGGGACCTTGGGAGCCGATGCGCTGACCGGGCTCAGGACCGCCGGGGAAATTGCTGCCGGGACGGTCCTCACGGCCGTTATCCTGTTCTTCTTCCTCAAGGACGGCGAGAAGATCCGGATGTTCGTGATCGGGTTCCTCCCCGGCAACCACCGGGGAAAAGCCCAGCTCGCTGCCGAACGCAGCCTCCTGGTGCTCGGCGGCTATGTCCGGGGCACCCTCATCATTGCCGCCATCGACGCTATCCTGGTCCTGGTGGGACTGCTGATCCTGCGGGTCCCGCTGGCCGTCCCGCTGGCCGCCGTGGTCTTCCTGGGCGGGTTCATTCCGATCATCGGCGCAACCACCGCCGGCAGCCTCGCGGTGCTGGTTGCCCTGGTGGAAAACGGCCCGGTTCCCGCGCTGATTGTGCTGATCATCCTGGTGGCCGCCAACCAGTTCGAGCACCACATCCTCCAGCCTGTCTTCATGGGCCGGGTCCTGCGGATCCACGGGCTGGTCATTATCCTGGCGCTGACGGCCGGTGCAACCCTGGCAGGGGTGGTCGGGGCGCTGCTGGCCGTCCCGCTGGCCGCCGTCGGGTGGACCATCTTCAAGACCGTCACCGGACGCGAAGCAACAGCCGGGGAACCGCCGGCACCGTCAGGGCCCGCGATCTAACGGTGCTCCCGCGCCTGCTTCGGTGACTTTCGGCCCTAGAGGGCCGATGGGGCCGGGGCCAGTCTTGAAGGGCATGAAGACCCTTTCACGACAAGCAGGAAGTACGGCCATGACATCCCAGAAACCCATCGCCGTGGGCACCAACGATTCAGCACAAAGCCAGGCCGCTGTCTTGTGGGCAGCCCGCCGAGCCCATCGCGCCAACCTGCCCCTGGTGATCCTCCACGTGGTCGATGACCGGTGGATCGCCGAACCTTACCCGTGGTTCGGGACCCTCCAGCAGGCCGGCGAGGAACTCCTCAAGACCGCCGCCGGACGTCTTGAAGGGTCTGTGCCGGTCACTCCCGCCACGGAAATGCTCACCGGAAGCATTGGTGGGTCCTTGGCCAAATACTCCAAGAAGACCTCCATGATGGTTATCGGCTCCGGCAGTGGCCACCTCGGGGGCACCCTGGCCGACCGGGCACTGCAGGTTGCCACCGCCGCCAAAGTCCCGGTCGCCGTCATCGGAACCCATGACCTTGAAGGACGGACCGGCGTGGTGGTCGGCGTGGACGGATCCGCGGAATCCACCCACGCCGTCGCGTTCGCCGCGGCCGAAGCAGACCGCAACGGTGACGAACTCACGGTCATCTACTCCGTGAATGTTCCTGACCCGGTGGTCGATGCAGGACTGACACCCGGCGCACTCGCTGACCTGATCGTCGATGAGGAGCGCATTGTCCTTTCCGAAACCGTGGCCGGGCTCAAGGAGGACTACCCGGACTTGACGGTGCACCAGCGCCTCGTATCCGACAGGGGCCCGGTGGACGCCCTCGTCGAAGCCGCCGCTGGGGCGCGGCTCCTGGTGGTGGGCAGTCGCGGACGGGGCGCCTTCAAACGCCTGCTCCTTGGTTCCACGGCGCATGGGGTGCTGAAGCACCTTCCGTGCCCCACCATCATTACCCGGACGCAGGCCATCAAGGACGCCATCTAGCAGCGGAGCCGCGGTTTCCTTCCCCACCTGTCCATGCCACCACCCGTAAGGTCCGGCGCCATGAAAAAACCCGCCGCAATCATCATGCTGGTCGTTGGGATCCTGCTGGCACTTCCGGGCCTTGCGGCACTGGCGGGAGGCGCCGTGGCTTCCGCTGTGGGCTCGATCCAGGGCGACGGATACCTCACCTCCGGTACGTCACGGTTCTCCGTGAACTCATTCGCCCTGACCTCCCCCCGGGCCGACACTATGGGTCAGGAAGTGCCCGGCCGGCTTCCCTTTGATATTGGCACCCTGCGGCTGCGGGCAGAGTCCGTGGCGCCGGGCAAGGCGGTCTTCATCGGCATAGCACCGCAGGCCGACGTCGAAAAATACCTTGCCGGCGTGCACCACTCCGAACTCCTCAACGTCTACCAGCGGCCGTTCCGGGCCGACTACCGTGACGTTCCCGGGAGCAGTCCTGCCGCCCCGCCGACAGACCAGCGCATCTGGAGCGCCTCGGTATCAGGCACCGGCCAGCAGGAGCTCACCTGGAACCTGGCCCCGGGGGCCTGGGAAATCGTGGTGATGAATGCCGACGCCTCATCCGGCGTGGACGTCCAACTGCAAGCCGGCTTCCACTCAGACCTCTTCCGGCCGGCAGCCACGGCGTTGCTGGTGGCCGGGATCATCGCCCTGCTGATCGGGATCCCGCTGGTTGTTTTCGGGGCGGCAGGACTTCGGCGGCACGCGGGACCCCCGACGGGCGGACCACCAAGGGGAGCACCGGCAACCGCAGGCCCGGCGATGGGCATGGCCGGCTCCGGTTATGCCGCCGGGCCAGCCATGTCCGGCGGTCCGGCACCATCCGGCGCCTTCCCCGCACCGCAGCCCTTTGCGCCGGCACCGGTTCCACCCACGGGCTACCCGGCCAGGCTAGTCGGCGAACTGGATCAGGGCCTCTCCCGGTGGCTGTGGCTGGTCAAGTGGTTCCTGGCCATCCCCCACTTCATCCTGCTGTTCTTCCTCTGGTTCGCGTTTGTGGTCACCACGATCGTGGCGGGATTCGCCATCCTGTTCACCGGCCGCTACCCGCAGGCTCTGTTCGATTTCAACGTCGGCGTCATGCGCTGGAACTGGCGCGTGGCCTTCTACGCCTATGCCGCCCTCGGCACTGATCGTTACCCGCCTTTCACACTGAGGCGCACGGACTATCCTGCCGACTTCGATGTTGACTACCCTGAGCGGCTGTCCCGCGGCCTTGTCCTGGTGAAATGGTGGCTCCTGGCGATCCCGCATCTCCTCCTTGTGGCCGCGTTCGCGGGAGCCACGGGCACCGTCTGGAGATGGCAGGCCGGGGACAGCGTCATCGGCAGCGCCTACGAACGCGGATCGGGCCTGTCCCTCCTGGGCCTGCTGGTGCTGGTTGCGGCGGTCATCCTGCTGTTCACCGGCCGCTATCAACGCCCGTTGTTCGACCTCATCCTCGGCGTGGACCGCTGGATCTACCGGGTCCTTGCGTACACCTCGCTGATGCGTGACGAGTACCCGCCGTTCCGGCTGGACCAGGGCGCCGGCGAGCCAGGGTTGGCACCGGAAGTCCCTTCGGCAGGCCTTCCACCTGCCGGGGCCGGGCCGCCGGCGGTTGGGCCCCCGGCCGCGGGGGCCCGCGCAGTGACCTTCGCCCCTACCTCCCGGCCGCCGGGAAGACGATGATGGCGTGACCAGCCGGGTCCGATGAGGGAGCAGACATGAGCGTTGCCGGGGCACCAATAGCCAGCATTGTGGTGGGCGTCGATGGATCGGAGGCGTCCGTGGAGGCCCTCCGCCAGGCTCAGAGGATGGCTGTTCCGTTGGGCGCCAAGGTGCAGGCGGTAGCCTGCTGGGACTACCCCCAGGTGTATACCGGTTACGTGATGATGGGTGTGGAGGGCTTCGAAGAAGGCGCCAAAGCAGTCCTGGACGAGGCCGTGAGGCAGGCCTTTGGCTCCGAAACGCCGGAGAACGTCACCGCAACCCTGGTCCGGAGCCATCCGCGTGAGGCGCTGATCGACGCCACCCGGGAGGCCGACATGATCGTGGTGGGCCGCCGCGGACACGGCGGATTCGGCGGCCTGCTGCTGGGCTCGGTGAGCTCCGCCGTCGTCGCCCATGCCCACTGCCCCGTCCTGGTGGTGCACACCCCGGAGGCCGGTACCGGCGACTCCAAGGCCTCCTGACAGGGACGGCCCGGAGACAATCGGCATCCGGGGCGGGTTAGGGCACGTGCCAGGGAATGACGTACGACGACGGACCCTCGCCCTGGCGATCGCCGGCGCCCTGGTGGTCCTCGCCGTCGTCCTTGTCCTTTTTCGCCCCGCGCCGGCGGGCAGTCCGCCGGCGCCGCCCGCTTCCGGGGCCTCGACCGCACCGTCCTCCGCCCAGCCCGCCCGGACTGCCTCCGCGTCGGCGTCCGCAAGCACGGATACTGCCCCCGGCAGCACACCGCCGGCTGAAACAGACACACCCGAAGCGGGCGAAACCCCGGTGCAACCTCCGGTTACGGTGCCGGCAGCCGAGCCCGGGCCGTCCGATGCACCGGAAGAACCTGCCGCACCGGAAGAACCTGCCCCTCCCCCGCCGCCGGCGCCGTTTCCCGAATACCTCCGCGGCCAGGACCTCACAGTCGTTCCAGGGGCGGGCCGCGCAGTCGCACTCACCTTCGATGCCGGCGCCAATGCGGCGGGACTGCCAAAGATCCTGTCAACGCTCGCCGCCAAGGGCGTTGCCGCCACGTTCTTCCTGACCGGCAACTGGGCTGCCAACAACCCGCAAGGGGTGGCGCAGATTGCCGCGGCCGGGCATCGTGTGGCAAACCATTCCATGACCCATCCCGGGTTCACCGGACTGGCCGACGAAGCCATTGTCCAGCAGCTGCGAAGCGCGGAACAGGCCATCCTGGCAGCAGGAGCCGATCCCCGGCCACTGTTCCGGTTCCCCTACGGCGAACGCGACGCCCGGACCATCGCGGACGTGAACTCACTGGGATACGTCGCCGTTCGATGGACGGTGGACACCCTTGGATGGAAGGGAACCAGTGGCGGCGCCAGCGTCCAGTCAGTGGCCGACCGTGTCCAGGCCGGACTGCAGCCCGGGGAAATCGTCCTGATGCACATCGGGTCCAACCCCGACGACGGCACCACGCTCGACGCGGACGCCCTCCCCCAAATCATCGACCGCATCCGGGCCGCAGGATACGGTTTTGTCACCCTCGATGCCCTGCTGGGGGAATAGCCTCCGGCCGGACCGGCGAGATCCGCACCGGTGCCGCCGGAACGGGACCAATGGCTCTGCCCGCGGCCCCCGCCCAATCCAATACTGGAAGGGAAGGAAGCCGGTTGGCGGCCGCCTTCAGCGAATCGGAGGTCGGGGAAGTGTACGGCTGGAATGACGGCATGGGCCTGTGGGGCTATGTCCTGATGAGCATCAGCATGGTGGTGGTCTGGGGAGCGATCATCACCGGCATTGTCCTGCTGGCCCGCTCCCTGCGGGCGCCGTCCCCGCACAATCCACAGTCTCCGTCTCCGCGGATCGCGGAGGACCTGCTCGCGGAGCGTTTCGCCCGCGGGGAGATCGACGTTGCGGAGTACCAGAACAGGCTGGCCGTCCTGCGCGGCCACCCGGGCACCTGAGCCAATGTCTCCGGCAGGAAACGGACATCGGGAGCCTATCGTGCCACTTTCGGAATTCGAGAAAAGGGAACTCGAACTCATCGGCCGCGGCCTGGAGCAGGATGCCCCCAGACTCGCCGTCATGCTCAACCACGACGCCTTCGCCCGGTCACGCCGGACCAGCTTCCGGCGTGCGCTGGTGCTTCTAGCGGCGGGGGTCTGCATCCTCGTGGTTGGCCTGGTCGCCCACGTCCCCGCCATTGGTATCGCCGGCTTCGCGGTGATGAACGGCGCCGGGTACTGGGCCGTCAAGGACCTGCACTGGACCCCGCGGAAGGCAACCCCGCATGCCACCCCGGTGGAAGGCACCACCAGCGAATAAGGCGGGCAACGGGGGTGTCCCGGATTGCGTGGGCAAAAACGGGATTGCGTGAGCCACACGGGACCGGGCCTGAGGGCAAAGCCGTCACATTGCTGCGGGAGACTCCCCCGCGTCCCCTGTTTCCGCGGCATGGACCACCAGCACCGGGCAGTGGGCGTGGCTGACAAGGGTTGAACTGACAGAGCCAAGGACGAGGCTGCCGTGGCCCCGCCGTCCCACAACCAGGAGTGAGGCGGTGCGGCTCGCGTCCAGGAGCACAGGACCGGGCTTACCGCGCACGATCCGGGAATGCACGAAGGGCGGCATTTCTCCGAACGCGTCCTGGACAGCCTGGCCAAGGACCTGCTCGGCGGCGTACTTGAAACCCTCGATGCCGACGGCCAGGTAGACCCCGTAGCCGGCAGGAACATCCCAGCACGCCCATGCCTCGATCGGCGCGCCCAGGGGTTCGGCAACCGCGCGCGCCACGCGCAGGGCAGCGACAGACGCGTCGGAACCATCCACTCCGACGATAATTTTCGGGCGCCGTTCGGCGGCCGCCGGAGGCGACCCGTTCCCTGCTGTTGCCACGTTCCCTCCCGTTGCCATCGGACCAAGCGTGGACCGGAACCGGTTACCGGGAATAGGGCCAAAAGTCATGGCGGCACGGAACCGCGCCAGGGTCCGGACGGTGCACCCGGTGGTGACCGGACCGGCCGCCGGACTTTGGTCCCTTCCTGCCAGGCCTGTTGCAGGTAACAATGGGGTGTGGCCGCTCGGGGAGTTGCCTGTACGGGTGTGAATTGGTCCTGAAACGTTTGGGAGCGTTGGGTGCACATGCATGAAACTGCCAGCAGTGAAGCCGCCGGGTCCTCCGGGCCGGTCCGCGTGTTCATCCTTGATGATCATGAACTTGTCCGGCAGGGCCTGAAAGACCTGCTCGAGGGCGAGGGTTTCGTGGTGGTTGGCGAAAGCGGCTCGGCAGCTGAGGCCACACGCCGCATCCCCGCCCTGCACCCCGACATTGCTGTCCTGGACGGACGCCTTCCCGACGGCACGGGGATCGAAGTATGCAGGGATGTCCGGTCCCTTGATCCGCGCCTGCGCTGCCTGATCCTCACCAGTTACGACGACGAGCAGGCCCTTCGCGGGGCTGTCCTCGCCGGCGCGTCCGGGTACATCCTGAAGCAGATCAGGAGCGATGACCTCCTGGCCGGAATCCGGAAAGCCGCAGCAGGGGAATCCCTGTTCGAGCCGGGCGTTGAGAAACGGATCATCGCAGGCCTTTCCACTGCCCCCACGGATCCCCGCCTGGACGGCCTGAGCACGCAGGAGAAGAAGGTGCTCGCGCTGATCGGCCAGGGCCTGACCAACAGGCAGATTGGCGATGAGCTGTTCCTGGCCGAAAAGACGGTCAAGAACTACGTCTCGTCCATCCTGGCCAAGCTCGGTTTCGAACGGCGGACGCAGGCCGCCGTCTACGTCACCCGGAACACCACGGAAAGCGCCTGAGCGGGCAAGCGCAATAGGGTTGCGGCGCTGCTGGGTGACCGCGTACTCAGGCCACGCCGGCGGACCACGTCACGGATGTTCCTTCGCCGGGGACGCTGCGAATGTCACAGCGGCCGTCAAGGAGCCCGGCGCGGTAGCGCATGTTGGCGAGCCCGCTTTCCTTGGCGGGTTCGTTGAAGCCGCGGCCGTTGTCATTGATGGACAGCTGCACCTCCGTGCCGGCAACGGTCAGGCTGACCTGGATCTCCTCCGCACCGGAGTGCCTTAACGCGTTGCTGAGGGCTTCCGAGAGTACCGGCAGCAGCTGGGCTGCCACGTCTTCGCTGACCGAATCCACCGGACCGTCCAGGGACACCTTGGGAATCAGGCCGTAGCTGCGCGAGCTTTCCCGGACAACCCGGAGGATCCGGCCGGTGAGGGGCTCCCGTTCCACGTCCGCGGTGCGAAGGGAGTAGATGGTGTCCCGCAGCTTGCGGATGGTGTCGTCAAGTTCCTTGGTGACCGCCGCGATCCGCTCATGGGCCACGGGGTCCATGGTGAAGCGGCGCAGGCTTTGGATGCTCAAGCCGGCGGCAAACAACCGCTGGATGACGAGGTCGTGCAGGTCGCGGGCAATCCGTTCCCGATCCGTCAGGAGCAGGTCCTGTTCGCGCAGGGCGCTCACGCGCGCCAGGTCCAGGGCCAGGCCCACCCTGCTCCCAAAAATCGAACTGGATTCGGCATCGGCCTGGGTAAATGCGGCAGCCCCGTGGGCACGGGCCAGCACCAGTACCCCATAGTCGCTCTTGCCGTGCCCCAGCTGACAGACAAGGACGGGCCCCAGTTTTTCCGCAATCCGAGGCTCAAAGACCTGCCGCGGATCCGCAGCCACGAACGCTTCACCGCTTTCGACGACGGCGGACACCGCGCTGGAGAGCATCAGTTCCTGCCCCGCCTGGAGGCCCTGCACGCCCAGGCACGAGCGGCCGTGAAACACGCCGTCGCCTCCCAGGACCCCGATCACGGCCGCCTCGGCTCCGGATACTTTAAGGGCGGTTTCGGCCACGATATCCAGGCTCTCCGCATCCCCGGTGCGGGGCGTCACGATCAGCCTGCTGCTCAGTTCCATGCCCGCCTCCAGCCATTGCTGCCGCCGGCTGCTGTCTTCAAAGAGGCGTGCGTTCTGGATGGCGACTCCGGCGGCGGCGGCCAGGGCTACCGCCAGGTCTTCGTCTTCCTGGGTGAAATCAACGCCGCCCTGTTTTTCCGTCAGGTACAGGTTTCCGAATACCTCATCCCGCACGCGGACCGGCACGCCCAGGAACGTCCTCATCGGCGGGTGGTTGGGTGGAAAACCGGATGCTATGGGGTGCTGGCCGAGGTCGTGGAGCCGCAGCGGCTTGGGTTCGCGGATCAGCAGCCCCAGGACACCGTGCCCGGTGGGCAGGTCGCCGATGGAACGGATCCCCGCTTCGTCGATTCCCACGGTGATGAAGTGGCTCAGCCGGCGGTCTTCGCCGATGACGCCAAGGGCCCCGTACCCGGCACCGACCAGGGCGCAGGCAGACCTCACCAGACGGTCCAGGACAGCTTCAAGGCTCAGGTCCTCCGCGACGGCAATAACGGCCGCCAGCAGGCCGTTGATCCGCTCCCGGGTATCCAGCAGTTCGTCCCCGCGGGCCGTGAAATCCCGCAGCAGGTCTTCCAGTTGGTCCCGCATTGGAGGGCGCCACGGCTGCTCAGTGCTCACGTCCCACCTCCGGCGGCAAAGCCTGCAGGGCAGCGGGCCTGTAGCGCAAATCAAGTGTTCGAAGACATCATCTGGGATTAGTCTAGGGGTCCGCGTCAACGGCAGGCATCCCCTGCAGGTGGCGCGACACCAACCCACCCCTGCCGGCCGTCAGCACCGGCGGGACCTTTTCCCCTACCGGCCGGATGACCACGGCCCTAGGCTACGGCCATGGATACAGCAGGAGCAGAATCGGAAATCAAGGAACTCGGTGTCCACGATTGTTGGAAACTCCTTCACTCCACGTCCATTTGCAGGGTCGCGTTCGTGGACGGGGACTCGGTTGAAAACATTCCGATGAACTTTGTCACCACCAACGGAACCCTGCTGATGCGTACGGGTGAGGCAACAAAGCTTTCCTCCTTCGACGGTACGGCAGTGGCCGTTGAAGCAGACGGCATGAACCAGTACGGGACCATCGCCTGGAGCGTCATCATCAAGGGGCACGCCGCCGTGGTTTCCGACGCGGAAGAAACCCAGGACGCCGTGGATACCGGACTTTCACCATGGCAGCCGGGCCAGAAGAACACGCTCATCCGGATTACACCGCAGGACATCAGCGGCCGGAGGTTCGTCATCGCGGCGCCAACACACTGGCAGCCGCCCCGGGAGCCCGCAACGGACTGACCATCACCGCACCAGGACCCCCCGTTCGCGCGCGCCCCGTCCACCCCCAACTACACCCAGAAGGATGGCCCGACATGGCACCTGCCAAGCCAATCGCCGTCGGCATCACCAACACGCCGGCGTCCGACGCTGCCCTGATGTGGGCCGCCGAGCGGGCCGCCAGGCTCAAGGCTCCCCTCGCCATCCTCAACGTGGTGGACGACCGGTGGATGGCCTCCGAGGTGCTGCCCTACTTTGAGGTGTTGCGCGAGTCAGGCCTGGGCCTGTTGAAGGAGGCCGGCGAGAAGGTCAGCGCCGCTTGCCCGGGCTTGGCGATGTCCCTGCAGCTCCTCGAAGGAGGCGTGGGCTCGGCATTGGGCGCGTACTCGAAAGAGGCCGCCATGCTTGTCCTTGGCACCAGCGGCCACTCACGCGGCGCGCTGACAGACCGTGCCCTCCAGGCCGCCGCCACGGCGGAATGTCCGGTTGCAGTCATCGGCGAAGGGCAGGAAAACGGCCGCGGCATCTTCGTTGGGGTGGACGGTTCCGAAGAATCGACGCAGGCCATGGCCTATGCGGCCGCCGAGGCTGACGTCCTCGGCGAGGAGCTGACAGTCCTCTACGCGTTCACCGGCCCCCACCGCTGGATCGCGGCGGGCCTGCCCTCAAGCGGTTTTGCCACCCACGTGCTCGAAGAGGAGCAGATTGTCCTGGCGGAAACCGAAGCCGGCCTGCGGCAGGACTACCCCGACCTCGCAGTGCACACGGTGATGGAAACCGTCGTCGAGCCGGCGGATGCCCTGGTGCGCGCCGCCGCCGGGGCTCGCCTGCTGGTGCTCGGCAGCCGAGGCAGGGGCGGCTTCGAGCGGTTGCTCCTGGGCTCCACAGCGCACGCGGTGCTGGCACAACCCCCTTGCCCCACCGTCATCACGCGGATGCACCCGCCGCAGCACCACGACTGAGCCGACCGCTTGGTGGAGCATGCCATGCCGGCAGCCGGGGAAGCCGGGCAATCCGCACCCGAAGTGGACGCCCGCCGTGCCCTGGAAGGGCTGACCACGCGTGACGTCCTGGAGCGGACCGCAGCCGGCCGGATCAACAGCGTGCCTACGGCCACCAGCAGGACAGTCCGGGAAATCATCCAGGCCAATGTATTCACCCTCTTCAACGCGGTAGTGGGTGGCTGTTTCATCCTGCTGTTCGTCCTGGGGCAGTGGCGTGACGCCCTGTTTGGCTTGTCGGCCATCAGCAACTCGTTGATCGGGATTGTCCAGGAGTACCGGGCCAAGCGTTCACTCGACCAGTTGGCCATTACGCAGGCGGCCACGAACACAGTGATCAGGAACGGCGCACGGGAACGGATCCCGTCGACCGGACTGGTCCCCGACGACATCGTGGTGCTTGCCGGCGGCGACCAGGTCACAGCTGACCTGCTGCTGCTGGGCGGAGCCTCCCTTGAGGTGGACGAATCCTTGCTGACCGGCGAATCCGAACCGGTTCCGAAGGTTGACGGCGCGGTCCTGCTCTCCGGATCGCTGATCCTGGCCGGCAGTGGCCGGGCGGCCGTGCTCCGGGTCGGGCCGGAGACCTTCGCCTACCGCCTCGCGGCCGAGGCCCGCCGGTTCTCACTGGTCACATCGGAAATCCGCAGGGGCCTGGGGAAGGTGTTCGTTGTCATCACATGGTTGCTGCTGCCCACCGCGCTACTGCTGATGAACGCCCAGATGCAGGACCGCGGCGGGTGGGCGGGCGCCTTCGGCTCAGGGCGGTGGATCCCCGCTGTGGTGGGGGCCGTGGCGGGGATCATGGCGATGATCCCCCTTGGGCTGCTCCTGATGACCAGCGTGGCATTCGCCGTTGGCGGCCTCCGGTTGGCAAGCAAAAAGGTCCTGATCCAGGAACTGGCGGCCGTGGAAGTGCTGGCGAGGGTGGATGTCCTGTGCCTCGACAAGACAGGCACGCTGTCCTCGGGCTCCATGGTGTTCGACGCCGTCCATGACCAGCGGGGCTTTCCGGAGGCCCGCTGGCAACCGGTGCTGGAATGGTTTGGGGCCCAGGCGGAGGGCGGCAGCACCGCCGCCGCAATCGGCGCGGCCTTTCCCACGACGGCTCCCCTTGCGGAGATGGCTGCCGTCCCCTTTTCCTCCGCCCAAAAATGGAGTTCGGTCACCGTGGGTCCGGAGTCCGGCGCCGCCGGAACATGGATCCTCGGCGCGCCGGACGCAGTCCTCGGAGATTCCCCGGGCTGCGCCGAGGCACACCGGGAGGCGGGGGCACTGGCCTCCACGGGCCTTCGGACGCTGGCCCTGGCGTATCTCCCGGGGACGCTGCCGCCAGACGCGGCAGAAACCGGACTGCCGCCGGTCCTGGCGCCGGTGCTGCTGGCGACGTTCCGCGAGAGCATCCGCGCGGATGCCGCCGCAACACTGGACTACTTCCGCCGGCAGGGCGTGACCGTCAAAATAATCTCTGGTGACGATCCCAGGACGGTGGGCGCCCTGGCCCGCGGAGTCGGATTTGGAAACGGGGTCGCGTACGACTCCCGCCACCTTCCCGATAATCCGGCCCTGCTGGAGGAGACGGTGGAAGCGCAGAGCCTCTTTGGCAGCGTCACGCCGTCCCAGAAACGGGACCTGGTGAGTGCCCTGAAGCGGAAGGGGCACACGGTGGCCATGACCGGGGATGGCGTGAACGACGTCCTGGCACTGAAGGAGGCGGACCTTGGCATCGTCCACTCCAAGCACCAGCTGGGTGAGGTCGTTGGACCCGATGGAGAAGCCGTCAAAGCGCTTCGCGAATTCTTCGGCCAGGATCACATTGGATGGGATCTCACACATCATGTAGAGCTGCAGGCCCTCTGCGCCGCGGACCAGGCCGTGCTCCGCCATCGCTTCGATGACCTGGTCCGCTTCGCCCACGGTGCGGCAGAAGGGGACCATGACGATGACGTTCCGGAATCCTGCCTGTTCCCGGACCCGTTTGAGGGCGTTGCACTCGAGGGCGAACCCTTCCCGGTAGTGGCTGCTGTAGTAGCGGGGGGCACCGCGGAAGCCGATCATGGGGTTTTCCTCGGGACGTTCGAAGAAGCTGCCGCCCACCAGGTGGCTGTATTCGTTGCTCTTGAAATCGCTGAGCCGGACGATCACCGGCTTGGGATGGAAAGGGGCGGCGATCTTGGCGATTCCCGTGGCCAGCACGTCCACGAAGTACTCCTGCGGGTCGTCGTAGCCGCTGGTGAGCTGCCGGATGAGGTCCGCTTCCTGCGGGTCGGTCACTTTCTCCGGGTGCACCAGTGCCATGGGGTGGACGCGGATCAGGCTGTTGATGATGAACTCCATCCGGGCCAGTCCCACCCCGGCTGCGGGCAGCCGCCACCATTTGAACGCGGCGGCCGGGCTGGCAATGTTGATCATCACCCCCGTGCGGGTTGCGGGAAGGCCAGCCATGTCCACGTCCTCCACTGAGTACTCCAGCAGTCCTTCATAGACGCGTCCCTCCTCACCCTCCGCGCAGGACAAGGTGACCGGGGCGCCGTCGGGCAGTATCTCCGTTGCGTTGCCCGTCCCAACGACGGCGGGCACGCCAAGCTCACGGCTGACGATCGCCGCATGGCTGGTGGTCCCGCCGTGGTCGGTGATGATCCCGGCGGCCCGCTTCATCACCGGCACCCAGTCGGGGTCGGTCATCCGGGTGACCAGCACGGAACCGTCAACGAAGGACTCGATGTCCTTCGCGTCCCGGATGACGCACGCCGCACCCTTGGCGATGGCATCTCCGATCGCTGCTCCGGTTGCCAGGACCGGGCCGGGATGCAGGAGGTGGTAGGTCCGGAAGGTGGAAGTGCTTCTGCGCGCCTGGACCGTTTCCGGCCGCGCCTGCACCATGAAAAGCTCCCCGGTCAGCCCGTCCTTGGCCCACTCCATGTCCATGGGCCGCCCATAATGCTGTTCGACGGCGGCAGCCCACCGGGCCAGGAGGACAATTTCCGGGTCGCCCAGTACCAGCGAACGCCGTTCGCGTTCGCTGGTGTCAACTGTCCGGGTCCGTGCGTCACCGCCTTGGCTGTACACCATCTTGCGTTCCTTGGCGCCAACGGCCCGTTCAATCACCGGACTGAACCGCGGGTCGGCCAGCAGCGGCTTGAACACCTGGTATTTGTCCGGGTTGATGGTCCCCTGGACCACCGTCTCCCCCAGTCCCCAGGCCGCGCTGATGACCACGACGTCGGGAAAGCCAGTCTCGGTGTCAATCGAAAACATCACCCCGGAGGCGCCGAGGTCGGACCGGACCATCCTCTGGACGCCCACGGACAAGGCGACATCCAGGTGGTCGTATCCCTTCATCTCCCGGTAGCTGATGGCACGGTCGGTGAACAACGATGCGTAGCAGCGCCTGCAGGCATCCAGGACGCCCCGCTCGCCTGCCACGTTCAGGAAGGTCTCCTGCTGGCCGGCGAAGCTGGCGTCCGGCAGGTCCTCTGCAGTGGCGCTGCTTCGGACGGCCACCGGCACCTGGGCCTGCCCGGTCCGGCTGCACAGGTCGCGGTAGTGTTCCTGGATGTCCGCGGCGATGGCGTCAGGAAAACTCGCCTGCAGGAACAGTTCACGGATGGCCGCGCCCGCCTGCCGGAGCGTAGCCCGTCCGGAACGCTGGTCATCCACGTGCTTCCGGATCCTGGGCTCCAGGCCGTTGGCGGCCAGGAACGTCCGGTAGGCTGCGGCGGTGGTGGCGAACGCCTCGGGAACCCGCACCCCGGACGATTGAAGGGAGCGGCTCAACTCCCCCAAGGATGCGTTCTTGCCTCCCACTGACGGTATGTCCGCGAGCCCGGTGTCTTCGATCCAGGTGACATTGACGTTGGCCAGGACGGCTTCTGAGGGGGCAGTCATGGCTCGATTCTGGCCTCCGCCCGGCAGCGCAGGCAGAGTCTTTGGTCCCGGCGCCCGCACGGCGGAGCGAGGGTACTCACGCCACGGAGTGCGCCCGGGGCGGCCGCCGGCGGTTCCGGACAGCTTTGTGGATCCAGTCGGCCGCCAGGACCGCGGGGGCGGCCAGGAGCGCAAGGGCAATGCCCATGGGCGTGGGCGGGGCCTGGCCCAGCGCTCCCGCGATATACGGCAGGTAGAGGCATGCTGCCAGGATGGCCAGTTCGGCCAGCACGGCCCACACCAGCAGCCTGTTTGTCGCCCAGCCAAGCGTCCACGGCGGCACCGTGGCGCTCCGGCATGCAAAGGCATTGGCGAGCTGCCCCAGGACCACTGCCATGAAAGCGGCCCCGGATGCGGCCGCAAGGAGGCCGGGCGCCGGCGGCTGTCCCCGGGTCCAGCCGCCGACGGCGAGGACCGCCGCGAAGACAGCCATTTCCGTGACGGCTTCCACCGGCCCCAGGATGCAGAAGACCCGGATGATGAGCCGCCGGTCCATGAGGTGCCGGCGTTCAGGGGGACGGGAAAGGACCCGTTTGCCCGGTGACTCCGCTCCGAGCGCCAGTGCCGGCAGCAGGTCGGTGCCAATGTCCAGGGCAAGGATCTGGAGTACCCCCAGTGCCAACGGAAACTGGCCGCCGGAAAGCGCCCAGATGACGAACGGGGTCAGTTCGGCCACGTTGTCGGTCAGGTGGTAGGTCAGGAAGCGGTGGATATTGGCGTACGTGGCACGGCCCTGCTCGATGGCTGCGACGATGGTGCCGAAGTGGTCATCAAGGAGCACCAGGTCCGACGCTTCCCGCGCCACGTCGGTGCCGCTGAGCCCCATGGCCACGCCGATATCGGCTTCGCGGAGGGCGGGGCCGTCGTTCACGCCGTCGCCGGTCATGGCCACCACGTGCCCGCGGGCCTGCAGCGCCCTGGCGACGCGGAGCTTCTGCTCGGGCGAGACCCTGCTGACCACCACCCCGTCCCGGTCCAGGAGGGCCCCCAGGACCTGCTCGTCCTCGGGCAAGTCCGAGCCCTCCAGGACACATTCGGGCGATCCGATCAGGCCGATCTGGCGGGCAATCGCCGCCGCTGTTCCAGGGTGGTCACCGGTAATCATGGCGATTTTCAGGCCGGCCCGACGCGCAGTGCCGATCACGTCGGCCACATCGGGGCGGGGCGGGTCCTGGAGGCCGATCAGGCCGAGGAGTTCCAGCCCGGTTTCCAGTTCAGCGGGCGAGTTGGACTGCCACATTGCCGGGACTCCCCCGAGTCTCCGCCGCGCCACGGCAATGACGCGCAAGCCACGCGACGCCATCACTTCCACCTGTTCCTTGACGTTCGGGGGCACGGAGCCGCAGACCGGGAGCACGGTTTCGGGGGCCCCCTTGCAGAACAGGTCCGGTCCCACAATGGCGGATTCCCTCCGCCGCGCCGGGTCAAAAGGCAGCCGGCGCGCAGGGGCAACCCCTGGCGCGGTTCCCGTCAACCTGCGAGCCAGGACGTCCAGGGCCGCCTCCATCGGATCGCCCTGGGCCCGCCATTGCCCGTCGTGCAGTTCGGCCCGTCCCTGTGACGCCGCCCGTGCTGCGAGCGCGGCGGCCGCCGCTTTGTCCACGCCGGGCCCCTGCACGTCGGCGTCGGGGCCATAGCCGTCGCCCGTCACACGGACGGAGCCGTCGGCGGTGAAAACCTCGACGGCGTTCATCCGGTTCTGGGTCAGGGTGCCGGTTTTATCGGTGCAAATGAATGTTGTGGATCCGAGGGTTTCGACTGCTTCGAGGTTGCGCACCAGTCCATTGCGCGCAGCCATCCGTTGCGCACCCATGGCAAGGGAGAGGGTCACGGTAGGCAGGAGCCCCTCCGGGACCAGCGCCACGGCAACACCAATGGCGAACAGGAACGAATCGCGCCACTGGAATCCCACCAGCAGTGATGCGAGGAAGAAGACGGCCGCGATTCCCAGCGCCATCGCCGCGGTGACCCGGACGATCCGGCGCAGTTCCAGGGACAGTGGCGTCGGGGGTGAAACCGCTTTGCTGGTGAGCTCGGCGATCCCGGCCAGCCTGGTGTTGGCACCCGTCGCGGTAACGGTGGCTTCCCCGTAGCCGTTCACCAGGAAGGTGCCGCCCCAGACCTGGTCCGCCGCCGCTTTGGGGACAGGTTCGCTTTCGCCGGTCAACATCGATTCATCCACCGCGCACGCCGAGGCCGCCACGAGGACCATGTCAGCGGGCAGCCGGTCACCGGCAGCGAGCAGTACCACATCGTCCACCACCAGTGCGCTGGCGTGGACCTTCCGTACTTTCCCGTCCCGCCGGACCATGACGTCGGCCGGCAGCAGGGCGCGCAGCTTGGCGGCGGCGTGCTGGGCCCGTTCCTGCTGGATATGGGCGAACACCCCGTTGACGATGACGACGACGACGATCGCCACGGCCAGCTGGGGCATGTCCGCGATAAAGGCCAGCCCTGCGGCGCACCAGAGCATGAGGGCGAAGAAGTGCGTCATCTCGCCCCAAAGCTTCCGCCATTGCGGGACGGGTTTTTCCGTGGGGAGCTGGTTGGGACCGGCCCGTTCCAGGAGTTGCGCGGCCCGCTCAGACGTCAGGCCCTCCGCGGTCCTCACACAGCGTCCGCCTCCTGGCCCACCAGGAGCACCGGGCAAGCGGAATGGGCCGCGCATGCCTTGGTGACGGAGCCCATGGACTGCTTGAGGAGGCCGCCCTCTCCGTGCCTTCCCACCACCAGCATCTGCGCCCGCCGGCTCTCGTCCACCAGCACCTTCCCCGGGGGCCCGAACTTGACGCTCACGTCCACGTTCTCCGGCCGCTCGCCCGGGAAGGCCCTGCCCAGGGCGTTGTCCACGAGGCGTTCGGCAGCGTCCTCAAGCCTCGCGGTGAACTGCCGGTCCGCCCCTTCGAGGCGTGAGGTCACCAGGTAATCGGGCATCCCAACGCACGTTATGACCTCAAGGCGGGTCCCCAAGCGGGCTGCCAGCTTGCCGGCATACCGCAGGGATGCGGAGGAAAATTCGGAACCGTCCACGCCCACGATGACGGGCTTGGCCACTGTCTCTGCGCTCATACCACCACGTTCCCGGCTGGTGCATCCAGTGGGAAGGGCCAAAGGTCACGCGGGCGGGGAGACCGCACCGCGGGCACGCACACGACGCCAGAAGCCTGCAGTTCGCGCCGGGTCAGCACCATGGAGGGCGCGCAGGCCGTTGAGGATGGTGGCCAGGTCCACCAACTCCTGCAGCAGGGCGCCGGCTACGGCGGGAATGTATCCGGTCATGGCGATGGCCATCAACACGAGGCTGAGCAATATGCCCGTCCAGATGCTCACCAAGGCCACACCCACCGTCCGCTTGCCGATGGCAACCGCCTGGGCCACCTTGGAGAGGTCATCGAGCATGATCACCACGTCCGCAGATTCACTGGCCGCCGTTGCTCCCTTGGCGCCCATGGCGATTCCTACTTCGGCGGCGGCCAGGACGGGGGCATCGTTGACGCCGTCGCCCACCATGACCACCGGGCGTTCCCGGATGGCGGCCACCGTGTTGACTTTGTCCTCCGGCAGGCATTCGGCCCGTACGCGGCCGATTCCCGCTTCCTCGGCAATGTGTGCAGCGGTTGCCTTGGCGTCCCCGGTGAGCAGCATGGTGTTCCGCACTCCCAGGGCGTGCAGCTGCGCCAAGGTGTCCACGGCGTTGCGGCGCAGCGGATCCTTCATGACCAGCGCGCCGGCGTATTCGCCGTCCACGGCCACGTGGATGGCCAGCTGGCCGCTGTGGACCGGTGTTTCACGGAATCCGGTGGACAGGCTGCCGACCAGGCTTGCTTTGCCCACCACCACGCGCCGGCCGCCGCAAACAGCTTCCACCCCGTGGGTGGCGGTCTCGGCCGCCTGCTGTACCGGCAGGAGCACCAAATTGGCGGACCGTGCCGCCTCGATCACCGAACCTGCCAAAACATGCGAGGAGTATTGCTCAGCAGAGGCGGCCAGCTGCAGGATCCGTTGGCTGCCCAGGGCCTCCCCTTTGCCCGGCGCCACCCGCACCTCGTCAAGGACGGGACGCCCGGAGGTCAGGGTACCGGTCTTGTCGAACACCGCTGTCTGCGCCTTCGCAAGTTGCTCGAGCGTCCGGGTGTTCTTGATGATGATGCCCTTGTGCGCGGCCTGGCTGGTACCGGCCAGGAAGGCCACCGGCGCCGCGATCAGGAGCGGGCAGGGAGTGGCCACCACCAGGACCTGGGCAAAGCGGAGCGCTTCACCTGACAGGAACCAGGCCGTGGCGGCCATGGCCAGCGCCAGGAGGGTGAAGGGGACCGCGTACCGGTCAGCGAGCCGGACCACGGGTGCCCGGCTGTTTGATGCCTCTTCGACCAAGGCGATGATGCGGCTGTATTGGGAGTCGGCCGCGGTGGCCGAGGCACGCATCCGGATGGCTGCCACACCGTTCACCGAGCCGCTGAGGAGCACCTGCCCCCGGATGTGTTCCACGGGAAGGCTCTCGCCCGTCAGCGAGGATTCGTCGAGGCTTGCCGTTTCGGACAGAAGAGTGCCGTCCACCGGCACCAGCTCCGAGGGGCGGACTACCAGCACGTCCCCCGGCGCCACGTCACCGATCGGGGTATCTTCGAGCTCGGCGCCGGTCCCCTCGCGGTGAGCAAAGCGGGGTGCCCGGTCCAGCAGGGACCGCAGTTCCCGGGCTGCACGGCCTTGGGCGAAGTTCTCTAGCGCCTCCCCGCCGGTGAGCATGAGGATCACCACGAGGGCGGCCAGGTATTCACCTACTGCCACGGTGCTGGCGATAGCCGTCAAGGCCAGGAGGTCGATCCCCCAACGCCCCTCCCGCAGGGCACGGACCATCCCGCCGGAACGCAGCACCACGATCACGGCGGCGTAGGCGGAAGCGAGGATGCGGACCTGCAGTTCCAGGCCGAATTGCAGCAGCACCAGCGTGGCCGCCAGGAGCAGACAGGTCAGCGCGACGACGGGGTACCGCTTGGTGAAGCGCCACGCCTTCCCCAGGGGTGACTTCGCAGGCAACTCGGCGTCAACGCCCTCAAGGCGGCCGCCGGATGCTGCGGGCGGGGCGTCCGGCTTCCTCATTCAGGACACTTCGGTGCCGGGTACCTGTAGTGATCACGCATAGAGCCGAAACTACCGGGCCGCCCCCGCTGGGGGTAGGGCATTAGGACCCCGGCCCCTGGCCTGCCTTGCGTTTAGGGTCCTATGGCACTGTGAGGCCGCCGGCGCCGCGGGAAGGCTGGTGGCATGAACGGAAACGGGCCTGAACCACGAAAGATCCACGTTACCGAGCAGGCTGTCGCAGTGGTCCGCGAGCGCGTCCCGATGGACGCCTTGACAGACTTTTTTGGCCGGGCCTTCGGCGCTGTGATGGCGGCTGTCCAGATGCAGGGCGCCAGCCCGGCCGGGCCGCCGTTCGCGCTGTACCACGGAATACCAAGCGAATCTGTTGATGTAGAAGCGGGTTTCCCCATCGCAGGACACTTTCACGGCACAGGCGAGGTAACCAGCGGGACGCTTCCCGACACGGATGCCTTTGAGGCCATCCACAGCGGTCCTTACGACACCCTGGGCACCACCTACGATGCCATCCGGCAGCGTATGGAAGAAGACGGCGCCACACCCGCCGGGATTGTGTGGGAGTACTACCTGAGCGATCCGGAGAAGCAGCCGGATCCGGCCACGTGGCAGACCAGAGTGGTCTGGCCTGTTGCCTAAGGCAGGGCAGACGCCGGCCATCAACCCCCGGTGCGGGTGAAGGACAGGTCCCACGGCTGCGTGCCATGGCCGGTTTCCGACCATCCGTCGCGGGCTATCTCCCGGCACAGTTGGCGGAGGCTGGCCTGCAGGCCCGGGGCCCACTGTTCCTCAAGAGGTGTCCGGTTCAGCGGCGGCCCGGGGAACGTGTCGCTGACGTAGAGCCGACGGCCGTCGGCCTTGCCTACGAACCGGAACTGCGTGCTCCCATACTGTGAGCCGAGTGTGTAGAGGATGCGGGCCCACCACTTGCGGGATGCAGCGTCCTCCAGCTCCACCCGGAGCTGTTCGGTATTGGCGGGGTTCTCGCCCATGTCGTCCTTATTCATGCCGGTCATCGGTCTTCCGTCCAGTCAGGCCTGCAGTCTTGCAAGGACCGGCGCCACAGAACAGGGCACTTAGTACCTCTTTGGGTGAACTAAGGGAACCCGCATGGCAGCCGGGCCGAATGGCACTGTCTACTCCGGTGCCCCCAGTGGCAGAGTCGAGGCATGGAGAGGCCTGGCGCCGGATCGCACTGTTCCGGCTGCCGGGCCGGCCCGGCAGCCGGAACCGGCCAACCGGGACTTTGGGCCCTAAACGCCGGCCCGAACCCTCTGGGATGGTGGTCTGGGCCGGTACACCACGCCCGGGTTGTGCATCCGCGCCGATGGGCCGGACAACGGCCAATCCAGCCCCGACCGAGGCAGGAATCCCTGAGGAGCAAAAGGCTTATGGCAGGTATGTTCGAACTGTTTGCAGATGACGACTCCCTGATCCGGTTCCGGCTTGTGATGCCGGACGGCCACGTTCTGGCTGTCTCCGGCCCATTCACGGACAAGCGTTTGGCGGCCGCGGCCATAGAAGAAGTCCGGGAATGTGCAGGGACCGGACTGATCCGTGACGTGGTGCCGCCCCCGGACTTGTCCTTGCTCCGGCAGCACACACCCGGTACACCATTCGGCGCGGGATCGACCGGCTCGGTTCGCTTGGGGTCGCATAGGCCTCCCCGGACACCGCCCCCCGGAACTAGAAGCTTGACGAACTGCCCGACCCGGAAAAGCTCCCGCCGGTGCTGCTACCCGGTAGTGCCGCCACCACCCCTGGCCGAGTTGACACTTCCGATGCCGCCGGTGAATCCGGAATTGAAGGTGGCGACCGAGAAGAACTGGTAGGTGGGATAGCACGTGCCAAGGATGCTCGGTTCGTACGTACGCTGCCCGCGGCGGGTGGGGCCTTCGTGGGCGGCGTCCATTTGCTCCCGCATCAATCGCGTCTCGCGATCATTCCTGGCAAACCCCTCGATGACCGTTTCGGCGTGCTTCTCCAACAGCTCCGAGAGCCGGGAACGTGCGGCATAGAGCCGGTCCAGTGCCTGCTCCGGCGTGATGGCCCGGTCCGCCAGATCGGCGGTCCAGCCTTCAATCTCCCGCAAACTCTCGTCCCGGAAGGACCGAAGGGCCGCCGCGCTGGCGGAATCGCCTTGTCCGTGGCGTTTGGCCAGGAGCTGTTCCAGGCCGCCCAGGTCCGTGCGGAACGGTGCAAGCTGCCGGTCCCAGGCCGTTGGCCAGGTGGCGGCGCGGTTCAGCAGGGCGTTGCTGTCCGCGATGACGTCGTCCAAGGCGTCCAGCTGGGCCGCTTTGTCGGCGAAGTCGCGGGCCAGGTTGAGGCTTTTCCGCCGGCTCAGCGCTCGCCGCGGGAGCGCATGCACCTGGTTGGCCAACTCTGTGGTGGCTGCGTAGCGGCTCAGGAAAGTGCGGTGCTTCTCGAGGACCTGGCTGCCATAGCGTGAGGATTCGGGAATGGTGCCCGCGTTCAGCTCCGTGAGCTCCAGGTCCATGCTGACGTTGGCGTAGCTCCGGTCCCCCCTCGCAATCTGCTTGCGGCACCTGGCCCGGGTCACGCCGCGGACTGTAAGCCATGCGGCTGCGCCCAGCGCCGCCAGCCCGCCCGTTACCCACGATGTGATGAGGAACCCGGTGGACCGGTGCCAGGGCTGGTTGATGAGCTCAGCCGCCCGGCGGATGCCGGCCACCGTACCGTCGGTCCACTGGGCATCGCGGAGCAGGTCTTTCGACGCGTCCTGGATGTCGGCGCGCTGCTCCAAGGACACTTTCCGGTCCTCACCCATATACGTGCCTACGTGGCGGCCCACAGGATCGAGCGCGAAGATGAACAATCCGTCAGCCCATTTCTGCCCGTCAGGACTGATCCATTCAGGGTGTCTGGACCTGGCGAACGCGAGGACTGTTTCGTTGAGGTTGTCGGCCGCGGTTCCGTTGTAGGTGAAGACTGCCACCCGGGTGGGTTCGTAGAACTGGATGCGTTCGACCGCAGGCACCAGGGTGTTCAGGTCAAGCACCCCGGCGGTGTCCTCCACAATGACGGCGACGGGCGCGTCCGCGGCGCTCGCGGCCGGCACCCCCGCCAGGACGGCACCCAGGGCGAGCATGATCACGCCAATCCGGTTGGCCAGAGTGCCCATGTCCCTCTCCTCACTGCCTTGAATAAGGATGGAACCGGAGGGCGGGGCGGCCAAAGAGCCGAAGGTCCCGTGCGTACGGGCCGGCCGCGAGGACGCGGCGCCCTCCCGGCCTCCGGCCGTACCGCCGCCTAAGCTGGTCTGGTGACCCCTGTACCCTCCCCCGGCGCGCTGGACGTCGTCGTCCATTCCGGGCCCGCTGACTGGTGGGTCATCCTTGCCGGACTCGGTCCGCTGGCCGTACTCATCGCGGCACTGCTGGCCTTCTACATCAATTGGCGGACGCTGAAGCAGCGGACCGCCGCGGACAAGACGTCCCTGGACCAAAAGCGCGAAGCGGACGCCAACGCCCTGCAGCAGAAGACTGCGGCGGACAGCCGGGCCGAATGGTGGCGACGGACCCAGTGGGCCCTGGACAGGGCGTTGGACCCGGATGAAGGAACAAAAGCCCTGGGGCTTGCCACCTTGGAAGTGCTGGCCAGGAGCGAGCTTGCGCGCACCGAGGAGCTCGAGTTGTTCGATATTGCCTGGAAGAGTGTGTCCGGGGACGAGAATGGGGACGACGCCGAGACCGACACGGGCTCCGGGCAGGAACGGGCCGTCGTGGACGGCCACGCCGACTTGGGTGAGAATGGAATGACGGATGAAGACAGTACCAGGGAGGTTGGACCATGAGCGCGACGTCGCCTGAACACGGTTATGTCCACGTCCCCCGAAACACCGCTGCCGCATCCGGCCAGAAGAAAGCCACCCCGGCCGAGCACCGCGTCCAGGTCGCTGCAGCCAGGCTCCGGGTCACGCTCGATGAACGGCTTGGGCGCGAAACACCCGCCAAAACCAAGGCGCTGGCCAAGGAACCGATCTAAATCCCGCTGCACGGTGGGGGCCTGCGACGCGCGCCCGGGTCAGGTGCGCGGTGGCTGCTGTAATACTGGCCGCGGACGCTGATTCCCTGCGCCGCCGGAACTACCATTCCGCCGTCGAACAGGTAGCGACGTACGGCCGGTTCGTGGACCGCTGGAACCTCGATTCCCGGCCGGCAGCAGGCCCGGGAACTGAAGCCTGGCTGGTGCTGTGCCGCAGCAAAAGCCAGGGCAATGGCCTGATTGGCCACGGACTGGTGCTGTCCGAGCCCTGCCTGGTCCCCGCAGACGGCAATGCCGCTGACGCCGGCTGGTTCATCACCGTGGTTTTCGATTCCCTGCTGCCCCTTGGCGAAGAAACCGGCCCCGGCGTCATCGAAGCGGTCCTTCCGGAGGAATTCCCCGCCGACATGTCCGGACGGTCCCTGCTGTCGGTGCCACCGGCGTCCGAGGCCGCCCTTCACAGGTTGTGGCGTGACCACGGTCCGGCGACGCCGGATCCCGATGAACTGCCAGGCGGAACCTTTCCCCCGGAGGCCGTCCGCCATGCCCAGGTAAACCGCTACGAGCGGGACCCGGATGCGCGCAGGTTGTGCCTGGCCTTCCACGGCACCTCCTGCTCGGCCTGCGGCTTTTCCTTCGAGGCCGCCTACGGTGAGGCCGGCACTGCCATGGTCGCCGTGCACCACCTGGTTCCGGCGGAGATGCTCGGCAACGGTTACCAGCTTGATCCGGTTGCCGATCTCGTCCCGCTGTGCCGGAACTGCCACACGGTCGCGCACAGTGAGAACCCGCCCCGGACGGTCGCCGAACTGCGTGCCATGGCCGCCGCTTCCGGCCACGTGACGGGCCACGTGGCCGGCCCGTCCGAACTCCAGGCGCAGGCGGATGCGCGGCGGATCCTTGGAAGCGGCCCGGCGTAGGGTTTCGCAGGACTATGTTGGGACCATGGCAACGCTTGGCAGGAGCGAGCACGGGGACAATCCCGAAGAGCTTGGCCGTGCCCGGGTGGACGCGGCCGCACTGCTGGATGCGGCGTTGGGCGACGTCGACTGGGCAGTCCCGCCATTAGGCTCAGTACGCTTCAGCATCGACGCACCCAGCGGCAAGCTTGCCGCCATGGCGTTGGGCGATCCGGGTGACCCGTGCGTCGTGCTGGTCCCCGGCGCCACAGGCTCGAAGGAGGACTTCTCCCTGATGATGCCGGACCTCGCCGCGGCCGGCTACTTTGTTGTGGCCTACGACCTTGCCGGCCAATACCAGTCAGCCAAAGCGGGCCCGGAGAACCTGGTTCCGCCCCGCAGCCATTATGACTACCGCTTGTTCGTGGATGACTTCGTTGCCGTCCTGGAGACAACGGCCACGCCTGTTCATGTGGTGGGGTACTCATTCGCGGGCATCATTGCCCAGCTTGCCTGTGTGGAGCGGCCCGGACTCTTCCGGTCCCTGACACTGCTGGGCTGTCCCCCTGAGCCGGGGCAGAGCTTCAAGGCGGTGAGCAGGATCGGCCGGTTCAGCACCTGGGTGAACGGCCGGGCAGGGGCCGCCCTGCTGATCTGGGGCATCCGCAGCGGCCGGGTGGCGCGGGTCCCACGGGGCAGGCAACGGTTCGTGAACTACCGGTTCCGGTTCACCCGCCGCGCCTCGGTCCGGGACATCTACACCCTCATGCAGCGCGTTCCGGATGTCCGGCGTGAGCTGGCGGAGTCATCCCTCCCCAAGTTCGTGGCGGTCGGCGAGCATGACCTGTGGCCGCTAAGCCTGCACCGTCAGTTCGCCCAGGCCATCAAGGCCCGCATTGGGGTGTACCGGGGTGGCCACAGCCCCTGCGAAACGTCTCCGCACGAGTTCAGCCGCGACCTGCTGGCCCTGTACGCCAAGGCCGGGGAAGCGTAACGTCCGGCTCATTGCCTCCTGCCCGTCAAACAGCAGCCGTGCCGCAGGGCTGCATTAACGGATGCCGGCCGCGCGCAGGGTCCGGGCCAGCTCCCCAGCCGCTGCGTGCAGGGTCTCCACGGTTTTTGCGATGACGTCATCGGTGGCAAGCTCGATCGGCATGGAGCAACTTATGGCATCCGTGCCGGGGATTCGGTACGGGACCACCACGCTGACACAGCACAGGCCAACCGTGTTCTGTTCCCACTCCACTGCATGCCCGGTTTTCCTGAACTCGGTCAGCTCTGCCTGCAGCGCAGCAAAGTCGGCCACGGTGTTGGGGGTCAGCGGCGCGTAAGGTCCCGTGCCAATCCGCTGCCGCACCTCTTCATCGGTGTATTCGGACAGAATGGCCTTTCCCAGCGCCGTCACCTGGGCCGGCAGCTTGCGGCCCACCCGGGAAGAAAGCCGGCGGCGGTCCACTGCCTGCCGGGTGGCCAGGTAGATCACATCCGAACGGTCCAGGCGGGCGTAGTGGGTGGTGAAGGTGGTCGCATTGCGGACCTTCTCGAGGACGCCGGGGACATGTCCCATCACAGGATCCCGGTCAAGGTAGGCGGTGCCACACAGCAGTGCATGCGTGCCGATCCGGTAGGCGCCTTCCGGTGTCTGCTCGATCCAGTTGAGCTCAAGCAGGGTCAGCAGGAGCCAGTGCAGGCTGGAGCGCGGATATCCCGTCAGCTTGAAGATCTCCGCGGTGGTCAGCGGTTGCGGGGCCGCCGCCACCAGTTCGAGGATCGCGATGGTCCGCTCGGCGGACTTCACCAGCTTCACGTCGCCGCCGGGCGCCTCCCCGCGCGGACTCTCCTGTACCCCGAGTGATGCCACCTGTGCTCCCCCTGTCGCCGCAGCTCCGGCATGCCGCGCGTTCACTTGGCAGCCAGGTGCGGGTAGTTGTCTATTCCCAGCTTATGGTCACTGCCGGCCCAGGCGCCGCCAAGGAGTGCCGCCCAATTGTCGGGAGTCGCGGTGTCAACGTCACCGGCGAATACCTCCGCGTTGTCCCGGGGCTTAAATCCGATGGCACGGCCGGCTTCCAGGTTCGCCCACCCGCGGGTGTTGTCAGATACCGCCCACACGACATGGTGCCCCGGGGCACCCGCATCGCTGAGGGCCGCCTCGACCAGGCGGAAGGAATCGGCCGGGGAGAGCCACGAACCGAGCGTCCGCACGTTACCCGGCCGTTCACCTCCGGTCCCGATCCGCGCACTGACCACCTTCATGCCGAACTTGTCTGCATACAGGCTGCCCAGCGCCTCTACGGCGGCTTTGCTGACGCCGTAATAGGTGTCCGGTCGCGGCGCCAGGACAGTATTGCCCGCAGCCGCGTGCGTCGGATGGAAGCCCACAGCATGCGTGGAGCTGGCCAGGAGGACGCGTTCGACGCCGTTGCGGCGGGCCGCTTCAAGCGTCACCTGGGTGCCCGTGATGTTGGTGGACACAAGCTCCTCCCAGGTCTTCTCGCGGTGCAGGCCGCCCCAGTGCACAACCCCGGTAACGCCTGCCAGGGCCGCGTTCATGAAGTCGGGGTCCGTCACCGATCCCACGTATACCGTCTCATGCGCGCGGGGCTGGGGGGCCTCCACCAGGTCCAGCAGACGGACAGCGTAGCCGGCGTCGGCCAGGTAGGGCCGCAGCAGCGTGGCCATCATTCCGGCACCCCCCGTGACGGCAACAGTGGGGGGAGTTGATGTTGCGGCCAAGTTTCCTCCAGTGGTTGACAGCCTGTGACCATGATCATACTCTCATGAAGTACGTTTCACATGGTAACAGTTATTTATATATGTAAAAAGGAGAATCAGAGTGGATTCGAAGTTGAAGTCCCGCTCCCGGGCCGCGCTGGCGCTGTCCCTCGCTTCGGCTGCCTTGCTGACCGGCTGTGGCAGCGGATCCTCGGCACCGGCGGCGAAGGATGATGGACAACCCATCGAGGTGTGGGCTCGTGCGGGCACCGATGCCGCCACCACCTACTCCGCACTGTTCAAGGAGTTCACAGCCAAGACGGGTGTGCAGGTCAACTTCCAGGGCGTCCCGGACCTGGACCAGCAGCTCCAAACCCGCGCGGCGTCCAAGAAACTGCCGGACATCGTCATTAACGACTCCGCGGCCCTGGGCAATTACACATCGCAGGGCTACCTGCAGAAAATCGATAAGTCGTCCGTCGCGGGCAACGACGCGATCCCTGATTCCCTGTGGAAGGAAACCCAGGGCCTGGACGGATCCACCTACGGCGTTCCGTTCTCCCGCCAGACCATGGTGACCCTGATCCGCAAGGACTGGCGCGAAAAGCTTGGCCTGCCCGTTCCCAAGACGCAGGAGGACTTGGCGAAGCTGGCTGCTGCTTTTGCCACGCAGGATCCGGACGGCAACGGCCAGGCCGACACCTATGGCATGACTGTTCCCGGATCCACGGAGCGCGGCTACTTCGGTTGGTGGGCCTCCTCCTACCTCTGGCAGGACGGCGGGGCCTACCTTAAGGACGACGGCAACGGGAAGTATTCCGCCTCCGCATCCGGAGCGCAGGCGGGAGTCACCTGGATCAAGCAGCAGTTCTGCACCCCGGGCAATACCCAGCCGGGTGCCCTCACGGCTGCCACGAGCGCCGCAACCCCCTTCTTCCAGACCGGTAAAACGGGCATCATCCTGACCGGTCCCTATAACTTCTCGTCGTTCGATGCTTCGCTCGGCAAGGACAAGTACGAGGTCATCGAAACCCCGAAGGGCAGCAAGGACAACACCGTCCTGGCGGAAGGTGAAAACATCTACGTCACTGCCACCAATGGCAAGAAGGACCAGACCAAGCAGGTCATCGACTTCCTCGTTTCACCCGACGGGCAGAAGGCCGGCATGACCGCCGGCAAGCAGCCGATCGTCCGGGTTCCGGTGAACTCCGGCGTCGACGCCGCCGCCGTCTACAACGATCCGCGCTGGACCGTGGTCCAGGATGCGTTGAAGAACTCATCGAAGTCGTTCCCGTCCGCCATCAACTTCGTCCCGATCAAGCAGGCCGCCGCTGAAGCGCTGAACAAGATCGCCTCCGATTGCGCTGCAGACAATGTTGCCTCCGGACTCAAGGACCTTGACACCGCCATCAACAACGAACTGACAAGCCAGAACGCGAAGTCATGACCACTGCCCCAACCAAACCAGCACGGTCGCTGACCCGGGCCCCGGATACCGGCCAGGCACCGGCTCGCAGGAAGCTCCGCAACAGCAAGCAACTCCTGGCCATCTGGCTCTTCCTGGTGCCGGCGGCCGTCCTGGGCCTCTACTTCAAGTTCATCCCCATGGTCGAGGGCATCCGGCTGAGCTTCTTCAAGGTCCAGCCGTTCCTGGGCGACGTGTTTGTCGGCCTGGACAACTACGTCAGCGTGCTGACAGATTCCCGGTTCATGGAAGCCCTGGGCCACACCGTGGTCCTCGGCGTGACCCAGACACTGGGCGCACTGGTGGTCGGGTTTGCCTTGGCCCTGCTTCTGGAAGGGCAGGCCCGGTCGTTGTGGATCCTTCGCACCACCATCTTCCTTCCCGTCGTCACGGCCCTGGCCGTCGTAGGCGAAATCTGGCGGATCCTGTACTTTCCCACCGCTGACGGACCGCTGAACAGCATCCTGGGCTGGCTGGGACTCGGTCCCATGCAGTTCCTCAACGGCACGGACACGGCACTGTGGTCCATCGCCGTCGTCGGTATCTGGAGCGGTGCGCCCTACAACATGGTGATCATCCTGGCCGGCCTCACCGGCGTGGACCGTTCGCTTTACGAATCCGCCGGAGTGGACGGCGCCAGCATCTGGCAGCGGCTGCGGTACATCACCCTGCCCGCCCTGCGCCCGTCGCTGGTTATTGTCCTGACCCTTGCCGCCATCCGAAGCCTTCGCAGCTTCACCGAGGTCTACGTGCTCACCGGCGGCGGCCCCGCCGGGTCCACCGAAGTCTGGATGACGCGCATGTACTCACTCGGATTCCAGCGCAATGACATCGGCGTGGCGTCGGCAGCGGCCGTCCTCCTGCTGGTGGTCACCCTGCTGCTCACCGTAGGAACGCAGCTTCTTGGCAAAAGGAAGGCAGCACGATGACGCAAACCATTTCCCGCCCCAAAGCGCGCGCAGCCAAACCGTCCGCGGGCGCCCGGTTCGACACCGCCCTTGGCTGGTCTCCCCGGCTGGGACCGAACATGGTCCTCCGCATCCTGCTCTGCGTGCTCGTCTTTTGTATCTTTGCGCTCCCCTTCGTAGCCATCATTTCCGGAGCCTTTGACCGGAATTCCAGCCCCACGGACATATCACTGCTGCCCAAGAGCTTCACGTTGCGGAACTTTGAAGCCGCCACGCAGCAAGGGCTGTGGGGGTACCTGCTGAACTCCCTGGTGGTGGCCGGCGGCGGACTCCTGCTGCAGATGACAGTTTCCGTCTTCGCCGCCTACAGCCTGAGCCGGAAGAAGTTCCGGGGACAGGCACTGGTGCTGCTGCTGGTCCTGTTGACCATGATGCTGCCGGAAGAGATCATCGGCATTCCGCTGTCCCTGGTCCTGGGAGACTTGCCGCTGCTGGGCATCAGCCTGCGCGGCTCCGTCCTGGCCGTCATCCTCCCGGTGGGCATCTGGGGTTTCTCCATCTTCATCATGAGTGAATTCATGAAGGAGATCCCGGGCGAGATCGAAGAGGCCGCCCGGCTGGACGGGGTGGGCGAATTCCGGATGCTGTTCACCATCATCCTCCCCCTCTGCAAACCCGCCCTCGGCGTGATCGGAATCTTCGGCTTCATGATGGTGTGGGACCAGTACCTGCTGCCCCTGATCGCCGCCAACGACCCCAGCAACTACACCCTGACCGTCGCCCTCTCGGTGCTCCGCAATGACACCACGGTGGGACCCGGAGTGCTGCTGGCGGGCGCCTTGATGGCCATGATTCCAAGCCTCCTGGTCTACCTCTTCCTGCAACGCTCCATGATCCGCGGCATCACCTCGGGCGCCACCAAGGGATAGGGCGAACCGCTCACTCCCCCGCCCATTCCACGAAAGAAGTTCAATGAAAACCAGCACCACGGTCCAGGCCGCGTCCACGCCCACCGCGGCGGACCTGATCATCACGGACATCACCATCACCCCCATCGCCTTCCCTGACCCGCCGCTGCTGAACGCCGTCGGGGTGCACGAACCCCTGGTCCACCGGGTGGTCATCGAGGTCCGGACAGCCAACGGCCTGCTGGGACTGGGCGAATGCGCCGGCGGCCGCAGCCGGCTGGACAACCTGGCGGTCGGGGCCAACGCCATCAAGGGCGTCAATGTCTTCGAGACCACCCGGATGGAACAGCTGATCAACCAGGCCCTGGACCCGTCCCTCTCGGCGTTCGAACGCGCCGCCGTCTTCTCCGCCTTCGAGGTCGCCGCGCTGGACATCCAGGGACACGCCACAGGCCGGACTGTCAGCGAACTGCTGGGCGGCACCGTCCGCAACGAGGTTCCCTTCAGCGCCTACCTGTTCTACAAATGGGCCGAACATCCGGCCATGGATGGCAAACCAGCCATCGGCGACGAGTGGGGCGAGGCACTGGACCCTGCAGGCATTGTCCGGCAGGCACAAAAGATGATCGCCGATTACGGGTTCAAGTCCATCAAACTCAAGGGCGGAGTCTTCCCGCCGTCGCAGGAAATCGAAGCCATCAGGGCGCTGCGCGAGGCATTCCCTGACATGCCGCTGCGGCTCGACCCGAATACTGCATGGACGGTGGAAACATCCCAGTGGGTTGCCCGGGAAACCGAAGGCCTGCTGGAGTACCTTGAGGATCCGACGCCGGGACTTGAGGGGATGGGGCAGGTGGCCGCGGCAGCCAGCATGCCCCTGGCCACGAACATGTGCGTTGTTGCCTTCGAGCACATCAAGCGCAGCGTCGAACTGGACTCCGTCCAGGTCATCCTGGGCGACCACCACTATTGGGGCGGCCTGCGCCACACCCGGGAGCTCGGGGCCATTTGCGAGACCTTCGGAATAGGATTGTCCATGCATTCCAACTCCCACCTGGGCATCAGCCTCGCCGCCATGGTGCACGTGGCAGCGGCTACCCCGGCCCTGACCTACGCCTGCGACACCCACTATCCCTGGAACGGGCACAACGATGTGGTCAAGCCCGGCGTCCTGCGCTTCGTGGACGGAAGCGTCCGTGTTCCCACCGGTACCGGATTGGGCGTGGAACTGGACCGGATCAAGCTGGCCGAACTGCACCAGCAGTACTTGGACGCCCGCATGACGGCCCGGGATGACACCGGCTACATGCAGCGCTTCGTTCCTGAGTTCACGGCGGACCTCCCCCGGTGGTAGGCACGCAGGCGCCGCAGGTCACCGGCTACCTTTATCCTTGGGACGTACTGGGTGGCCCCGCGGCCGTTGAGTGGATCAAGGACAGCGGAGTTGACCGCGTGGCGCTTGCGGCGGCCTACCATTCGGTGCGGGCGGGCACGCCGCGGCACCCCGGCCGCCGTGTGGTGGATGCCCATTCGGCCGCACTCTACGTTCCCGCCGCTGACGCTTTCGCCGGCGGGCCCCTGGTCCCCGGCAGTGCCAGGAACTGGACAGGGACGGACAACTCGTTCGGTGAGGCCGCATCGGCCCTCCGGGCTGCCAACATCGCCGTGGACGCATGGACGGTCCTCACCCACTCAAGCGCAGCCGGGGGAAACAACCCCGGCATGTGCGTGCGCAACGCACTCGGTGAGGTCTACAGCTACGCGTTGTGCCCCTCGCACCCCGCGGTCCGCGCTTACGCCGCCAGGATCGTGGCCCAGGTCCTGGCCCAGGGGCAACCTGACGGCCTCATTCTGGAGGCTGTGGGCCCGCTGGGATTCAGCCACCAGAACAGGCACGAAAAGACTGAGGGTGCGGAGTACTCACCGTGGGTGCAGGCGCTGTTGTCGCTGTGTTTCTGCGGGGCATGCAAGGCTTCCTACGAGCTGCGCGGCCTGCCGGCCAGCGCACAGCAGGACCGGGTGCGCGCCGCGATCATGGAAGCAGAGGATCCCGAACTTACGGTGGCCACAGCGGCCAACGCGCAGGATTTCCTTCCATTACTGGAGGTCCGGTGGGACGCGTCCGCGGCGCTGCTGGATCAGTGCCTGGCAGCCGTCGAAGCCTCCGGGTCCAGTCCCCGCATCTCCTTGCATGCGTCGCCGGATCCCTGGAATACGGGACCATTCCTTCCGGTGGAGGCGCTGCGCAGGAGCCGGCTGGGGAGGACGCTTGGTGGCGTGACCGCCGTCGTGCCTTGCTGGGGCAGCCCGGGCGACGGTGCGCGGACGGTCCAAGCCATCTCCGCGGACGGTGTGCGCGTGGGTGCGTACGTTTTGGCGCTGCCGCCCAAGACGTCCGACGGCGGCGTCCTGGCCGGCGAGTGGGGCGCGCTGCACGCGGCCGGAGCCGACGAGCTGCACGTCTATCATTTGGGCCTTGCTTCGACCAGGCGGCTCACGGCGATTTCAGAGGCTGTCGCCCGCCTGCGCTGAGGGTGCGGTACCGCGCCGTGCGCCGGGCGCCGGGGGCCTCAGGTCGCCGGCCCGGATGGGCCGGCCCCGGTTTGGGCCTGATCGAGCGCTGTGAGGAGGCCGTCGCCGTCGTCCACATCGTAGAAGGCCACTGTCTGCCCCAAACCGAGACCGAAGAAATCCAGTCCTGTGTTCTGGTACATGCCAAACAGCGCCGACAGTCCTGCGCCACCGAAAGTCACGCTGACGTGCCGTCCATCCCTGGACCGGTCAACCTTGGTGGGCAAGCCGCCCACCGGAGAATCCGAAACAGACCTGTCACCCGTGCAGACGATTGCCCGGCGGTTGGTGAGCGCATACACCGTGGCAAGCTTGCGCCGCCTCTTGAAGATGAACCGGCCAAAGATGAAATACAGTCCCACCAGGACGAACGGAATGCCCCAGAGCACAAAAATTGGCTGCTTCACTTGGGAGATCGCCGCGAGCTCCCAGAAAACTGCGAAGCCACCCCAGAGAATGCTGAACGGCACCAGGAACGCGTCGGCCCCGGTGAAGCGGACGCTCGGGTCCGGCCTGCCTGCCCACAGCAACTGTTCACCTTGACGGAGGAGGGGGAGAATCCTGGCCCGTGGATCGTTCATGCCCGGCAGTCTTGCACCCGGATATCCCGCGGGGATTCCTACGGCGGAATCTTGAGCCAAATTTGCGCGGAACGTGGGCGCCCGTTTGGGCTTCGCTCCTACCGTTGAGAGCAAGATTCTGCCAGCGAGGCAGGAACTTGCACCAGGGACAGGACCGGCGGCCAGAGCACCCACGAGACCAAGGGTGCCGCCCCCCAAAAGCCGCCGGTCCATCCCCTCCGCCGTACCCGGTTGCTTTCACCGGTGGCCGCGACCACCATGGAAGCGTGCAAACGAAAGGCTGCTGGCGCCGGCCGGCTCTGGCCCTCTGCCTTCTGGTGCAGGTGGGCGGAACGGCCGGGTGCTCGTACGACTACCCGGATCCGGCCCACACCCCCGTTACCGAAACGGACGCCACAGCCACACCGCGGCCGTCGCGATCCGTTGCAGGCGCACCTGATCCCCTGGTCCTTGAACGCGAGGTGCGGAACTACCAGGATCTGGACGGGCTCCTCAAGGCTGTCCCGGGGGACGTCCTCCTGTTTCGCGAGGGGCCATTGGACGGCCCTGCCAGGGGTTTCGGCACCACGGAACAAGTCCTCGCGGCCGGCGAGTACACGGTCACCGCTGCCTGTATCGGCGCGCCCAACGCTAAGATCTACATCCGCCAGGAGAATCCCAAGGTCACCCTCTGGCCCGTCGAACTCACGGTGGATTGCCCCGGATCCACGTCACAGGTCATCACGCTTCAACAAGGCTACGTTTCAGCGCACCTGTCCCTGCCTGCGCCTGCAAACACGCCCTGGACGGGCGCGGTGGGTGGAGTGCGGGTCACCAACTGACTCGTGCCTGGGCGCCAACACCGACCGCCGCCCGGTCATCGGACTGCCACGTCCCTCCAGACAGCCAACCGGCCCAGGCCGGCGGCAAGGCCAACCGTTGCCCAGAGGCCGAGGGCTTCGATGGACCAGCCGAAGCCGAGCAGGGAACCGAGCGCCCAGAAGCCCAGCGTCGGCACCGTGAAGAAGGCGGCCACATGGAACCACTGGTTGCGGATGGGCCGGAGCGCATGCCCAAGAAGCCAGGCCAGCGGCACTCCCGTGACCAGGGCGACGCCGTACCCGTACATCAGGACCATGAGGGCGAGGTCGAGCAGGAACCCCTGGGAGGTCGCGGCCAGCACGACGTACAGTCCGCCCAGCCAGAGTGTCGTGGTGATGGCCCAGCCCTTGAACAGTGCCCGGCCCGTGAGGATCACACCCCTCCTGATCAGCACCTCGCCCGCAGGAGTGCCGTCACCGGGTGCACTGTGCGTCATGGCCCATGCCCTGCAGCGTGACCGCGCCTCACTTGGCGGCGAGTTCGTTGCGGCGGAAGGTTCCGGCGATGGAAAGTTTGCGTCCGTATTCGATGGATCCGTACCTGAACAGGTGGACGGCCAGCCGCAGGACCAGGATCCCGACGACGAAGAGTTCGACGACGACGATGGTCGCTTCAACGGGGTTGAGGGTTCCGAAGCCGTTGCGGAGCAAGGCGGTGACCGGGGCGGTCAGCGGGAAGTACGTGAAGATCTGGACAATCAGCGCCCCCGGGTTGGAGATGATCAGGCTGAATGTGTAGAAGGGGACGAACATCATCGCCACAAGCGGGCCGAAGACGGTTCCGGCTTCCTTGGCGGTCGGCATGATCGCCCCGATGGCTACGAGTACGCCGGTGAAGACAGTGAACCCGCCCAGCGTGAGCAGTGCCCCCGTGATCACGGGGCCGGGTTCAAAGACCAAGGAGGACAGATCAACCTCGGGCAGTGCCAGGCGGTCCCGGAAGAACAGGTAGGCCAGTCCCACCGGCGCCAGGAACACAAGCATCTGGACCAGCCCGACGGCGAACAACGAAATGATCTTGCCGGTGATCAGGGTGGTGGGGTTCAGGGTGGTCAGGATCATCTCGGTGACCCGGTTTTCTTTCTCCTCCAGGGTGGAGTTCAGCATCTGGTTCGAAAGAAGGATCATCGAAATGTAGAAGATGACCAGGAACAGCAGCGGCGGGATGATTCCGCCGACGCCGGCCGCCACACTGCCGTCTTTGAACATTTCGGAGTCGAACTTCACGGCGCCGGTCAGGGCGGCGGTGAGCTGGGGTGAGCCCACCTGGTTCTGTGCTGATACCGCCAGAAGCTGTTTCGCCACGGCCTCGTATTTGTCGTTCTCAAACATGCCTTTGTCGGTTCCGTATACCTTGACCGCTTCCTTGGCCGGGTCCGCCGGGTAGGCAAAGTATGCCTCCGAGGCGCCGTTCTTGACTGCTGCCACAGCGGCTGCCGGATCGCCGGCGACCGTCCCGCCGGCCAGCTTGGCGGCAGCAGGCACGATAATCCCGGAGGCGTCAGTGTAGGTGAACGCGAACTTTGCGCTCTTCTGGGCGGCCGCCGTGTCCTTGGTGCTGGCGTTGGACGCATAGACGAGGGCGAAGATGAGGACCAGGATGACCGGAAGCGCCAGGGTTGCGATGACGAAGCCCCGTTTCTTGATGGTCCGGAAGAACTCGAAGGAAATGACGGTGCCAAGGTTGTGCTGTCCCATTGCCATCTCAGCCTTCCGCCAGTTCATGCTGTTCGCCGTAAACCTGGATGAAGATTTCATCCAGGGAAATCCTTGCCGGGGTAAAGGACCGGACTCCGGCGCCGGCGTCCACAAGCGCACGGAGGACTCTTTCCTCCGTCGCCCCGGGTCGCGGAGAGAGTTCCGCCCGGCCGTCAGCATCGGATACGACGTCGAACAGCGGCGACGCCGGCAGCGGACCGTCATGGGTGACCCGGTAGACGGTGCCGCCAAATTCCTCCTGGACCTCCTCCACCGTCCCGTAGGCACGGGAAACCCCGTCCTTGAGCAGGATGACGCGGTCGCAGAGCCGCTCGACTTCCTCCATCTGGTGGGTGACCATAATGACGGTGGCCCCGGCCCGCTTGTGTTCTTCGATGATGTCCATCAGCAGCCGCCGGTTGACCGGGTCGAAGCCCTTGGTGGGTTCGTCCAGGATCAGCAGGCCCGGGTTGTTCATGATGGTTACCCCGAGCTGGACCTTCTGCTGCTGTCCGCTGGAGAGTTTGTCCAGGCGCGTCTTTGCTTTGCCGGCCAGCCCAACCCGTTCCAGGTAGTCTTCAGACCAGGACCGGGCAGTGGTCTTGGACAATCCCTTGAGCCTGCCGAAGTACACCATCACGTCCAGGACGCGTTCCTTCTTATAGAGTCCGCGCTCTTCGGGCAGGTAGCCGAGGCTGGCCCCATCCTTGGGCTCGAAGACCTTCCCGCCGATGTGCAGCGTCCCTGTCGTGGGCCGGTAGATGCCCAGGAGCGCCCTCAGCGTGGTTGTTTTCCCGGACCCGTTGCTACCCAGGAATCCGAAAGTCTCCCCGGCGTGCACATCAAAGGACAGGTCACGGATAACCGTGGTGTCCCCGAAGTCCATCCGGAAGTCCCGTATATGTACCAGCGGCTCCTGTGCCGCGTCCCCCGATGTCATGATCCCAGCGTATCCGCTGGCAATCGGGCTGTACCCCGGTCTTCCGGCCCTCGTTCGAACGCAGTCACCGGGCACCCACGGGCCAGGGACGCCCCGGCCCCCGCCGCCGTCGTCTGTCCCTTAATCCGCCGGGCACCAGGCGGGCCGCTCTTTGCAGCACTGGCTAACGCAACGCTGCGCGCAGCCGCTCCGCCAGGTCGTCGAGGGAGTCGCGCCACTCAGGCTCATCGGCGTCGTCCCACAGCTCGGCCAGCTCGGACTGGTCTCCGGCGACCCGTTCGACCGCTTCGAGGGCCATTTCCACGTCCTCAGCCGTGATCTCGGCCCCGTGGGCCGTCACCCAGTCGGTGACGTTCTCGGGAAGGTCCCCGAGCGGATTGCCCTGGGTTGCTGCGGTAACCTCTGCCGCGGCGAGGGCTACCGCCCCTTCAGGGGCCTCAACATAGCGATCCCCTGCCTTCGCCAAGGCCTGGCGGACAACTTGCGCCCCGCCGGCCTCAAGGTCCTCGATCCAGTCCAGTGCGTCGTCGTTCTCAAACGGCAGGTATCCCCATGCACCCATCGTCGCCCTTCCCGGTGTCTGGCTACTTGCACCACTATGGCAGATCCCTGGACGGGATGTTGGCAAAAGGCCCATAGTCCAGAGGACGCGCACGGGGTCGTAGACTCGGTCCATGAAAACGGGTCGGGGGATCCTGGGGATACTGCTGTTTGTGACGACCGGCGTCACTGGATGCGGTGTCGCATGCCCTGCTGTCGGCTACATCACCACCATCACCGTAACCGTTGAAGGTGATGCGACAGCTGTTGATGAAGTGCAATTGTGCAGCGATCAAGGATGTTCCCAAAGACTGCCGGCCGAAGAGCCTGCCGTTCCTATCCAGACGGTGGCTCCAGAACCATCCGCTACCGTGAGCCCGCCCCGCGTCCCCCATGCCGCGTTTTTCTCATCACGGAAGGACGCCAACACGTGGGAATTCTCCGTCAGCCAAAGCGGCAACCCGACCCGCGTGACAGTACGTGCCCTGGCATCCGACCGGACTGTACTGGCCGAGCAGCAGAACGACCTTGTATGGACGAAGGCCGATGGATATTCACCGTGCTCGGGCCCCACAACGACTCCCCCGATCACACTCAAACTTCCATCGTCGATCCTGCGTTAATTCTTGAAAGCTTCGATCAATAGCGTTGCCCCTCAAGTTTTCCCGCCATACCGTTTCCAAAGCATCAGGAAGCGGGAGGTGACGATTGGCGGGACTGGACAATCTGACGGCCGGGTCTGAGGTCGGTTCCGGCGTCAACCAGAAAGTAATGCTGCCGGTACGGCGGGTCGGTGGCGTGGAAGCTGGTTTTGACGTAGACATGATGCCTGTGAACGCCGCGACCGATAAACAGACCACGCTCAGCCCCTTCGTCGTACAGGCGTCCAAAGATCATCACGTCATTTTCTCGGATCTCGACCGCCTGAAGTTGGAAACGATAAGTGATCCACAGGTTCCGAGCGTCCTTCTAAAGCCAGCCTTCTCGCACAGCTGACGGAGTCCGCTACATTGTGATCTCCCGGGACTCGGGAGCGAAGTAGCCAGCCAATTGTTGATTGCTGTCGGGGACAATCCGCACCGATTGGGGAACGAATCCCAGTTCGCGTCGCTCCTCGGGGTCGCCCCGCTGCCAGCGCCATCCGGCAAAACACCACGCCGCCGTCTCAGTAGATGCCGCGACCGCAGCCAGCAACGTCCTGCACCAGGTTGTCCTGGTCCGTATGGGCCCGTGCCACCGGGCCCAAGGAGTGCGTGCTCAAGCGCAAGACCGTGGCTAGGACAAACAAGAAAACATGCGCTGCCTCCAACCGCGGACAGATCCGTAATGGCGGCCTGGCGGCCTAAAACCAATTGCTCATCGAGCAAAAGGTAGCCCAGGCCCCATCCCTCGAACTAGCCGCGCCGACGCTGCCACTGCCCGGCGTGCCAGAACATGAGGCCCAGGAAGGTCAGAATTCCGACGAATACAGCCGGCGTGGCAAAGGAGAACAGTACGTAAGCCACGCTGACCCGGTCAGTCATTGACACAGACAAGGGTGCGTTCAAAAGGAATGCGGTTCCGCCGACAACCAGCACTGCGCCCACCAGCCACAGCGCCCCGATGAACGGGTTCAACCTAGGGCCGGACCCGGCACCATCCTCAACGAGGACCTCGGCTGCTGCCGTCAGCGGGTTACCCTCCTGGTCCACTTCCTGAAATCCAACTACTCCAGACTGGTGCTGGTTCATGCGCTCCCCCTTGGCTGTCCAGCAGCCCGAACAGGCTGTGAAAGCACCAGCCTAACTGTCTCCACCGGCATGATGCCGCCGGCCTCAACGAACCCTCAAATCTATGGGAGGTGCGCTCAGCGAGCGGGCGTACCTTTCCCATGTCAGAAGGAGGACGTAGGCCGAATGCTCAAGCTTTCCTGAATTCATCCCCGGTTGGCCCCGGATTCGGTACGGTGGTCGAATCTGCGAAAAGGGGGCCCCACATGAAGCGAAGGCTTCGAATCTTCTTGGTGCTACTCCTAATCGTCGTTGTATACACCCTCATTACGCTCGCCCGTCCCCTGCTGAGTGGAAAAGAAATCGGGCTGGACCGGATACTTTCTGCTCTGGCCGTGGGTGTCATCGTGGCTGCAGCCGCTTGCGGCATCGTCCGCTGGCAGCAGGCCAGGGAAAACAAGAAGCCCCACGGGTTTCCAACGGTGACGCGGTTCAGGGCTGCGGTGTCCAAGGGACGGCTTCCCGCGGACGTCGATCAGGACCAATGGCATCGCGAGCTGACCAAGACCATTCGAGTGGAAGAGCCCTTCATCTGGGCCGGCCCACTCATCTTCGGAGCCTTTGCCGTACTAGGCGCTGTTCTCGCCCTTTCGAACCGTGACCGTCCCTGGTTCTGGGTGAGCTGCACCTGCTTCTTCCTTGGGTTGGCCATCTGGGCGCCCATCTGCGTCATCCACCGACGCCGAACGATGGAATCGCTGATCTCCGAACTGACTGATTCCCCATCTCCAGGCAATAACCTCTAACAGCTTCCCCGGTAGGCTCGCCCTTGTGGGGGCAAGGACGACGAACCGCATCGAATGCCGTCCATTCAACTAGTGCTCTTTCGGGAACCGTTCCGGGTGTTTAGGGTCCCTGCCCCGCTCCAGCCAGTATTCGTTGCGCTGCCACAGCGACAGTCGGACCGCAGCGGTCCCGTAGACGACAACGAAGACGACCTCAGCCACCAGCATCCCGGTCCGCCACGGCCATGGAATGTTCGGGATCAGGTTCAGCACAGCAAAGACGGCGACGAATGGCAGCGACCAATACGTGAGACGGGTGATTCGTCGCCGGGCGTCCTCTTTGGAGGCAGGCGGTAGGCCGCCCTGGGACTTTTTCGCCGGTGTTGGCATGCATGAACTGAACCACCGGCAGGGGGCGAGGGCAAGGTGCTTGAGCCGATCTTTCGGCGTTGGCTATTGAGGCGCCGATTCCACGGCTTCCTGGATCTTTTGGAGCGTGTCAGGGCTGGCCGCGATCTCGATGGGTCCGCCGTCAGAGTCGAAGGTGACGACCTGGAAGCCCAACGGGACGGCCTGCTTGTTGTCACGACGATCAGCCTTGCGAGGCTGTGACCGGGTGGAATGGAGGCCGGTGAGGGCCCGGCTTCGGCCGCTTGGGACCAGGTCTTCGTAGACGGCAGGCTGGAAGTCGATCCGCCCCTGCGAAGAGGTGGCCACACCCATCTGCCAGACGCCGCTGAGGGACCCTGGCCTTGAGTCTGGGTACCTCAGGAACATGAGAGACTGGCCGTGCTCGTCCAGTCTGGCCTTGGTCTTCCGGGTGCGCTTCTGAGCGAAGTAGCTGCTGCCCCAGAAAAACAACATCCAAAACACTGCATTCACGATAGCGGTGTCCAGCGTTCGCCCCAGCAGCATGTCAACGAACAGGACGACGACGCCGCCGAGGATGGCGAAAAGGGCGGACGACAGGACTGGATGCTTAGCGGCCCACTTCCTCATGTCGGGAGTCTAGGGTCGGCACCGAGCTTCCGCCAGTTCTCCTAAATCTCCTGGTCCTCTCGTCGAGCTCGCCGGCGACGATCAGCGCACTCCAAGGTCAGTGGCTGATCTCGAACCCAAGGTTCCATCAAGTCCATTGCCCCAAAACTCCTCCGGAGGCTACGGTCGGCCTTGGGATCCGTACTTTGGGGGTGAGGGATGAGCGGATTGGATGACTTACTGGCGGAGTCCGAGGACCGGTGGGCCAAGGCTGAACGGCGGTCACAGGGCGTGGCTGACAAGGGCCTCGGCAAGGCGGTCAGGACCTATTTTACCCTGTATTTTCCGGCCGGCATGGTGCTGCTGTTCATCATCGGGGCTGTGCTTGGAATGCTGCTGTTCCGGGGCGAATTTGCCAGTGCCCGGTGGTATGTGTTCGCCGGAACCATGTTGGCGGTGATTGGCACGATTGCCTCGGGCATCACCTACAACTCAAAGGTCATCGCTTCCTCGGTGGCTATGGGCAGCATGAATGTCACGATGTCACTCCACACCGCGGAGCAAAAAAGAGCTCCGCCGGGAAATCCTGGGACGGGCCACGCTGAAGCCAGTACACCTGGCAGTGAAACGTGCGGCCGCCATTCAGCTGAGGAAAGTACTGTCAACGCAACTCGTCGTGGTCGCACCCATCCTTGAATTCCAGTTCCTGGTCCAGGTGCTGAACGACAAGAACCCTATCGCGTGCCTGTCTGCGATCGTGTGGATCGCGTATTCGGTCCTTCTGGTCGTGCCCGTACGTCAGTTCCTAGCCCTAGGTGTAATTCCCAGGGACGTTGTGAACAGCGTGGCGTGATGTAAGTGGCGAGGGCCTCCGGTATCGATTTGGGTTACCACACTCATCTCGACGCCAGGAGGCCCTCGTGTCCTACGTTACCCACGCCAACGCTGACCTCACACCTAAGGCCAGGGGTAAGCTCGCCCGCTTAGTCATCGAGCAGGGCTGGACGTTGCGCCGAGCTGCAGAGCGTTTCCAGTGCTCGCCCGCCACCGCAAAGAAGTGGCTGGACCGGTACCTCGCCCGGGGTGAGGACGGTATGGCTGACGCGTCCTCCCGCCC
>NZ_JARVSF010000022.1 GCF_030209355.1 Pseudarthrobacter sp. fls2-241-R2A-127 | reverse complement strand
AAACGCTCCCTAATCGCCTACGACCACTAAATCCAATAGGACTTAATCATCTAGGGAGGACGTATGGTCAGACCTGCGAATTTTCTAAGGGTGCTTGTCGTCGACGATGATCCTGGGTCCTTGCTGGTCGCCCAGGCCGCCGTGGAACAGTCCGGGCACGAATGCCTCTCAGCTGCCGACGGCGATATCGCTTGGGATCTCTACCAGACGTGGCGCCCGCACGTTGTCGTCACGGACCTGCAGATGCCAGGCAAGGATGGACTGAGTCTGTGCCGCGCAATCCGTGCCGCCGGTGAAGACGCGTATACGTACGTGGTGCTCGTGACATCCCACGGCTCCCGGGAGGATGTCCTCGCCGGCATGGAGGCAGGAGCCGATGATTACGTGACCAAACCCTTGGATCCTTTCCTCCTGCAAACCCGCCTCCTTGCCGCCCACCGGGTGACAGCCCTGCACGCCGACCTCGCTGATGCCTTGTGCGCGGCTACAGCCAGTAATGAGAGGTTGGCCGCGTTCACCGGAAGGGTCAGCCACGACCTCCGTACCCCCTTGACGACAATTCTTGGCTACGTGGAACTGGCGTCCATGGATTCGGACCCTAATCCAACAGAGACCTCGGACTACCTGGAAATAGCGGGATCGAGTGCTCGCAGAATGCTCTCCATGGTTGAGGAACTTCTCGCATTCGCCTCCATCGGTGGTTCTTTGGAGAGGAAACAGCTGTCTCTGGCACAGTTGGTGGAAGAAGTCACTGCTGACTTAAGCCTCGGATTAAGTCAGGCGGGCGCGGTTATTGAGTGTGAGGACTTTGTCTTCGATGCTGATCAGGCACAGATGCGCACAGCGCTGCAAAATCTGATCCAGAACGCCGTCGCCTACGCCCGCCCCGCGGTTTGTCCGGTCATTCGTGTCCAAGGGAAGCGATCCATTACCGGGGTCGTGGTGCACGTGGTGGATAACGGTAAGGGAATCTCCGCAGGGGACCGCAGCCGGGTGGTAGAGCCGCTCGTGCGGCTGCACAGGGAAGGGGACCCACCCGGGTCCGGGTTGGGGTTGGCCACCTGTGCCCGCATCGCGGCAGCGCACGCGGGGCGCCTGGAAATTTCCAGTAACCAGGGTGAAGGGACAACCGTGAGCCTGTTTCTCGGCGGGCCGGATTAAGCACTGAGGCCTCGGTCCCGGGCACATGAAAGGCGCTCGGTCAGAGCTGACGGAGCTATATTTTGAGTGTGCGTCTCCGCCCGGTCATTCGGGCGGCCCGGGTCTCAAGTTTTAGCGGGTGAGAGGCGCCCTATTGGGAGGGCCTTACGTGTCTCAAAACGATCTGCTCGAATCCCGACGGCCTATCGGCGGACGCATGGCCCGGCTGGCTTGGCTCGTCGGGTTTACTGCCCTGGTACTGGCGGCGCTGGCGCTGTACTTTGTTTGGAACAATGGCACCGAGCCCGCGAGGGTGACAGGCGACTTCTTCATCCTTGCCGCTGCCCTGGTGGCGGGTATCAGTTGCAGCGGGGCAGCACGGCGAGGTGAGAATGCGCGTGCGTGGTCCCTTCTGGCGGCGGCCGCGTTTACGTGGGCTGCGGGCCAGGCGATCTGGACGTTGTTCGGTCTGACCAACAACAACACGTACCCGTTTCCATCGATTGCTGACGTCCTGTTCCTCGCGTATTCCGTGCCTGCTGCCGCGGCGCTGTTCAGCTTCAAGCGGCCAGCCGGGGCAACGAGGGCGGGCTGGGTCAGGTCGGCTCTTGATGCCTCAGTGATCGCGGGATCGGTCTTGGCGATCAGCTGGTACACCGCGCTCGGGCCAGCCCTGAGCTCAAGCGGCGACGTCCTGACCGTGCTGGTCAGCGTCGCGTACCCGGTAGTGGACGTGGTCATGACCTCCCTGGTGCTGGTCCTTGCAATGCGCCGGCAGCCCGGGGAACGCCTCCCCTGGCTTTGTTTTGGCAGCGGGCTGCTCGCCCTGACCATCACCGACAGCACGTACGTCAGGCTCACGTTCGACGGCGTCACGGGCGTCACGGGCTCGCCCCTTGCGCTGGGGTGGATCGGCGCCTTCCTCCTGATTGCCCTTGCACCGCTGGTCCCGTACGCGGAAAGACCCCAGCCCGAGCGGAAGGCGTTCGCGCTGGCCTTGGAGCTCCTCCCCTACGCTCCTATCCTTGTGGCGTTGGCTGTCGTTGCCGGCCCGCACGTGCAGGAACTCAATACGTTCCTTTTGGTGGTGGCCAGGACGACTGTTGTGCTGATCGTTATCCGCCAAGTGTTGATCGTCATTCAGAACCTCACTCTGGCCACCGGCCTGGAACGGGAAGTAGCTGTCCGGACAGCGGAGCTTGAAGGTTTGGGCGCCATCGTGAATTCGTCGACGGATGCCATTCTGAGCACCACGCCCGAGGGGGTAATCGCCAGCTGGAATCCTGGAGCCGAGCGGCAGTACGGCTATTCCGCCGAAGAGGCGATCGGCCGCGACGGACGAATCCTCCTGCCCCCGGGCAGCGCTGACAGGATCCAGGAGATCTTTGAGCGGCTCCGGGGCAGCGGCGAGGCGATGAGCTTCGAAACCGAACACGTCAGGAAAGACGGGACGGTCATCCCGGTGTCCGCGACGGTTTCACCGATCCGGAAAGACGGGAACCTACGCGGGATTGCGATCATCGCCAGGGACATCACCCTCCGCCGGGCGGCTGAGAACGAACTGAAGGCAGCGAGGGCAGCGGCGCTGGAAGCCAGCAGGCTCAAATCTGAATTCCTGGCCACCATGAGCCACGAAATCCGTACGCCGATGAACGGCGTCGTGGGACTAACGGCGCTCTTGCTCGAAACTCCGTTGGATGAAACGCAGAAGCAATACGCCCAAGGTGTCCAGGGCGCCGGTGAGGCGCTGCTGGCCTTGATCAATGACATCCTGGATTTTTCCAAACTCGAGGCGGGCAAGGTGGAACTGGACCTGCGGCCCTTCGATCCCCGGCTCCTTGTGGAGGACGTCGCGGGGCTGTTGGCGGAGCCGGCACAAGCCAAGGGGTTGGAGCTCATCGCCTACTGCGAGCCCGGACTTCCCGGCAGACTGACCGGAGATTCAGGCAGGATCCGCCAGATCCTGTTGAACCTGGCGTCCAACGCGGTGAAGTTCACTGCGGCAGGAGAAGTCGCCATCCGGATTACGGCCGAGACGCGTGATCGACGGCCCGGAGCCGTTGCCATGATCTATTTCGAAGTCCGCGATACGGGAATCGGTATTGAACCCGCACAGCACGCCCGGCTGTTCGAATCCTTTTCCCAAGCCGACGCCTCAACCACCCGGCGCTATGGCGGCACCGGCCTGGGGCTGGCGATCTGCAGCCGTCTGACCGAAGCCATGAGCGGTGAGATCGGGATGCGAAGCGTGCCGGGCCAAGGCAGCACATTCTGGTTCCGGATCCCGTTGCCGGTGGCACCACCATCCACCAATCCCCTGCCGGCAGCCGATTTCCTCACCGGCATGCGGGTCCTGGTGGTCGACGACAACGCCACGAACCGCTTGGTCCTGGAATCGCAGTTGCGGGGCTGGCGGCTCAAACCCCACCCTGTGCCCGACGCCATGACTGCATTGGCCAGCGCCCGGGAAGCGGCAGAGCGGGGAGAACCCTACGATCTTGCGGTCCTGGACCTTTGCATGCCCGGAACCAATGGCCTGGAACTGGCACAGGCGATCAAAGCCGACCCGGCCCTGGCCGGCATCGAACTGATCATGCTCACCTCCACCATGCAGATCAACGGCTCAGCGATCGCCGACGCAGGCGTGCGGGAATGGCTCATGAAACCGGTCCGCAGCTCCGAGTTCTACAATCGCCTGGTCCGCTTGATGTCCACCAGCGGACAACGCCCGCCAGCCCAGAGGCTCGCCGGCATGACCAGTGCAGCTCTCCGGGAACAAGCTGCCAGCGGCCCCTCCCACCATCGGCACGTCCGCGGCCGCCTCCTGGTCGTCGAGGACAACGACGTCAACCAGCTCGTGGCCCGATCGACAGTGGCGAAGTTCGGGTATGCCGTGGATGTAGTCGCCAACGGCGCCGAAGCTGTGGCCGCCGTCGAAACAACACCGTATGACGCCGTCCTGATGGATTGCCACATGCCCGTAATGGACGGGTTCGAAGCCACCAGGATCATCCGAAGCCGTGAGAACGGGAGCAGCCGGTTGCCCATCATCGCCATGACCGCGGGTGCACTCGACGGGGACCGGGAACGCTGCCTCACGGCCGGCATGGATGACTACCTCGCCAAACCCGTCGACGCCACTGACCTCGAAATGATCCTGGCCCGGTGGGTCCGGGACCCGGCCACACGTTTCCTACCCGGCCAACCTCTCGCTGTTACCGGCGGACATGGGGCAGCCAGCAGCGGGCATTCCAGGCGGGGACTCGATATGAGCCGGCTGGCGATTCTTCGTGATCTCGGACCCTCCGACGGGCGGGGCCTATTACCCGCGGCAGCAGAAGCTTTCCGCAACGATGTCCCGGACCGGATTGCCGCCCTGAACCGAGCGATCAACGACAACGACGGTCCAGCCCTGGCCCAGGCGGCACATGCACTCAAGGGTGCCTCGGCCAACATTGGCGCCATCACCGCCGCGGACCTGTGCGGCGAGCTGGAGGCCATGGGATCGAACGGAAATCACGGCCACGCCCGGCAACTTGTCAGCCGCCTGGAAGAGGAGCTTGCGCACGTGAATATCGAACTCGATCGGGCCCTGGACGGTGCCCCGTGAAAGTCCTGGTAGCAGATGACGATCCGGGCTCGCTCCTGGTAGCCAAGGCGGCCGTCGACCGTTCCGGCCACGAATGCCTGACGGCGACGGACGGCGACGAGGCGTGGGCCATCTTTCTGGAGCACCAGCCGGACGTCGTCGTCACGGACTGGATGATGCCCGGCCGGGACGGTCCCGCCTTGTGCCGTGCGATTCGGGCGCGGGACACCGACCTGTACACCTACATCGTGCTGCTGACCTCGCAAGGATCCCGGGACGACGTCCTCGCCGGGCTCCAGGCCGGCGCGGACGACTACGTCACCAAGCCGCTGGACCCATTCGTCCTGCACACCCGGCTGCTTGTAGCGAAGCGGGTCACCACCCTGCACGCCGACCTCGCCCACTACCGGAAGATCCTCTCACAGCAAGCCCGCACCGATCCCCTGACGGGCCTGAACAACAGGCTCAAGCTCACCGAAGACCTGACTCAACTGCACGTCCGCAGCCGGCGCTACCAGGAGCAATACTGCATCGCCATGTGCGACGTCGATAATTTCAAAAGCTACAACGACATCTACGGACACCAGGCAGGCGACCAGGCCCTCCAAGCGGTCGGGGCCGCGCTCGCCGACGTCGCGCGCAGCAGCGACGGAGTTTATCGGTACGGCGGCGAAGAATTCCTGTTGATTTTGCCCAACCAGTCACCACACGGCGCCAAAAACATGCTGGAAAGGGCACTCCACGCCGTCCAAGCCCTCAACATCACCCATTCCGGGGACCCGACCGGCCACCTGACACTCAGCGCAGGCATATCCGCCTTCACCCCCGGGCACCACCCTGACGCCGACACCGTACTGGGAGACGCCGATGCGGCCCTCTATACCGCCAAGGCAACGGGCCGGAACCGGGTCGCGCTGGCACCGTGACCACGGCCCCCGAAGTTGCGCTTCCGCCTCGAACAGCGAACAAACCGCTTACCTCAGCCGGCACGGCGCCGTAAGCCTGAACCTGAAAGACGAATTTGAGTCCGTGTGCGTTTGGCGGCTCCGGAGGGACCAATGTTCCCTGTTCATTGTCAGTGGCGCGGAGCACAATGGGCCTTGCCTGACCAAGAACGGAGCCATCCCATGTCCGAGCACACCCACCCCACACCCGAGCACGCAGAGAGCCGCGTCCCCCTTCCCGGCTCAGAACGCCCCACGGCGGCACGGATCCAAAACACCCTGGGTCCCGTCAATCCCGCCCACAGGATCGAGGTCACCGTGATCCTGCGCCGCCAGGAACCGCTGCCGGAGACCTCCACCGAGCCCACCCAGCCCCTGACCCGCGAAGAACTGGCCGCGCGCCACGGCGCCTCCGACGCCGACCTCAGCCTCGCCACGGAGACCTTTACCCGGCTCGGCGCCGACGTCGTGGAGGCCGACCCCGCTTCCCGCCGCATCCGCCTGGCCGGGACGGTGGAGGTGCTGAGCCGGATCTTCGGCACCAGCCTGGAGGAAGTCACCAGCAGCGGCCCGCACGGCCACGACGTCACCCACCGGCACAGGACCGGAGGGCTGGAGATCCCCGCGGAACTGGACGGCGTCGTCACGGCGGTGCTGGGCCTTGATGACCGGCCCCAGGCCCGCGCCCAGTTCCATGCCATTCCATTAGCCGCATCCGGGACCAGCTACACCCCGCCCGAACTCGCCCGGATCTACAACTTCCCCAGTGGCGGCGGCGCCGGCCAGAGCGTGGCCATCCTCGAACTCGGCGGCGGCTTCGCCCAATCCGACCTGGACGCCTACTTCGCCGAGCTGGGCATCACCGGGCCCACCGTCCGGGCAGTGGGGGTCGACGGCGCCGCGAACCATCCCGGACAGGACCCCACGGGCGCGGACGGCGAAGTCCTCCTGGACATCGAAGTGGTGGGCGCTCTGGTGCCCCAGGCGGATATTCCGGTTTACTTCGCCCCCAACACCGACGCCGGATTCCTCGACGCGATCATCAACGCGTCCCACGCCACCCCGGCACCCACGTCCATCAGCATCAGCTGGGGCCAAAGCGAGGACGACTGGACCGCCCAGGCCCGGACAGCCTTCGACCAGGCCCTGGCCGACGCCACGGCACTCGGCGTGACCGTCACCGCGGCCGCAGGGGACAACGGCAGCGCAGACGGCGCCACGGACGGCAAAGACCACGCCGATTTTCCCGCTTCCAGCCCCCATGTGCTGGCGTGCGGCGGAACCCGCCTTGACGCGGACGCCGCCACGGGAACCATCACATCCGAGACGGTGTGGAATGACGGCCCGCACTCAGCCACCGGCGGCGGGTACAGCGACACCTTTCCTGTCCCCGCCTGGCAGTCCGGCCAGTCCGTGCACCACGGCGGCCACCACCCCTCAGGGCCGAAAGGCCGCGGGGTGCCGGACGTCAGCGGCGTGGCGGACCCCCAGACGGGCTACAAGGTGCGGGTGGACGGCAAGGACATGGTCATCGGCGGCACCAGCGCCGTAGCACCGCTCTGGGCCGCGCTCATCGCCCTCCTGTCGCAGTCAACCAGCCGCACCTTCGGGCAGATCCAGCCGCTGCTCTACCGCAACAAGGCGGCCTTCCGCGACATCACCACCGGAAACAACGGCACCTACAAGGCCGCCGCCGGCTGGGACCCCTGCACCGGCCTCGGCAGCCCCGACGGAGCAGCGCTCCTGACCGCGATCACAGCCGGCCCATGACCTGACCGGGCGCCATCCGCGGCCCTGCGGCGGTCACGTTTCTTAAGCCTTTCTTAGGAACCCTGGGGAAGGATCGAAACAGAGACCACGGACAGAACCCTGTCCGCCGCAGGACCATCCCGGAGGATTCGTGAACGGACCAACCCGAGCCCACAAGACAACAGCCGGCCCCCGCACCACCGCCGCGGCCCGCACCCAGTTCCCGGTGCTCCCCCAGGCCCGGCACTGGCTGCTGCTGGGCGCGCTGCTGTGCGCCGCCGTCGTCGCCCTTGGTTTCACGGTGCAGCTCCTGCCCGGCGACACCGCCGCCGAACTGCACGTGGACCAGGACCTCAGCACGCACCACGTTGCCGTGCTGACCGCCGTCGCGATGGGAATCAACCTTCTGTTCGGCCCGGTGGCCGGCCTGGGCCTGATCGCCGTCATCGCCGTCGTGGTGCTGCTGGTGCGCCGCGACCTGGCCAAGGCTGTAGCCTTCGGCGTGGTGGCGTGCTCGGGCTGGGTGGCCAGCGAAGTCTTCAAGCTCATCGTCGCCCGGCAGCGGCCCAACCCGGCCCTGCTGTTCGACCCCCTGGCGCCGGAAACCGGATCCAACAGCTTCCCCAGCGGCCACGTCAGCTTCGCCGTCGCCCTGGCCTTCGCCCTGTACTTCCTGGCCCGGGGCACCCGCTGGTCCAAACTGGTGGCCGCGGCCGGCGCCGTCATGGCCGTGACCGTGGCATGGTCCCGGCTGTACGTCGGCGTGCACTACCCCACCGACGTGGTTGCCTCCTTCCTGGCCGCGAGCGCCGCCGTCGTGCTGCTCGCCGGGCTCTGGAACCGCTTCGCTCCCCGGATCTTCGACCGCCTGCCCGCCGCGCTCACCACCCCGTCCAGCCGACGCTAAGGAACCCCATGCTCACTGCGCACCTTGCCACTGCCATGGCCACCACGGGATCACCCTCCCTGCTGGACCCCGCCGGCCTGCTGAGCGGGCTGGGACCGGCAGCCCTCGGCGTGATCGCCGGGATGGTCTTCATCGAATCCGGCGTGCTGTTCCCGTTCCTGCCCGGAGACTCGCTGCTCTTCACCGCCGGGCTCCTGCACCAGCAGCTGCAGCTGGCTCTTCCCGTGTTGATCGGCGTGATCACCGTGGCCGCCGTCGCCGGCGACCAGGTGGGCTACTTCCTGGGCCACAAGTTCGGCCGGCGCTGGTTCAAGGACGATGCCAAGGTCCTGAAAACCGCCCACCTCACCGCCACCGAGGACTTCTTCCGCCGGCACGGCGGCGCGGCCGTGATCCTGGCCAGGTTCGTCCCCATCGTCAGGACGTTCGCCCCGCTGACCGCCGGGGCCGCCCGCTACACCTACAAGTCATTTACGCTGTGGAACATCGTGGGTGCCCTGGCCTGGGCCACATCGGTGACGCTGCTGGGCACCTGGCTGGGCCAGTACGAGATCGTCGCTAAAAACATCGACGTCATCGCCGTGCTCATGGTGCTGGTCTCCGTGATTCCCTGGGCCGTGGAATACCTGAAGCGCCGCCGCGCCAGCCGCCGGGCCGCCGTCGAACGTTCCATGGACGACGACGACACTTCCGCAGGTGCCCCGCCGCACCTCGACACGGTGGGCCGCACTGCCCGGCAGGACGCGTTCACGGAAGAATAGGCCGCATGACCACCCCGGACCGGCCCTCCCTGCTGCTCGCCGAGGACGATCCCGCGCTGGGACCGCTGATCGCGGAACTGCTGGAGCCGGACTACCGGATCCGGCTCGCCGCCACCGGCCAGGAAGCCCTGCACCTGGGCCTGACGCAGCCCTGGGACGTGATGGTGATTGACCGCGGCCTGCCCGTCATGGACGGACTGGCCGTCATCGCGGCGCTCCGGGCCAAAGGCATCGCCACCCCCATCCTGATCCTCACCGCGCTGGGCGAAACGGATGAGAAGGTCCGCGGACTGGACACCGGCGCCAACGACTACATGACCAAACCGTTCGACGCCGGCGAGCTGGCGGCGCGGCTGCGCGCACTGACGCGGACGTTCGCCCCGCCGGCCGGGCCGGTGGGGATCGGCAGCTGGGACTTCGATCCGGCGTCGCGCGCTGTCCGTTCCGCCTACGGCGAGGTGGTGACGCTGACCGCCAAGGAAGCCGAACTCCTGGCGGCGCTGGCCGCCGAACCCGGCAGGGTGTTCACCCGCGACGACCTGCTCGCCGCGCACTTCCAGTCCACGGACCAGCCCGGCGTGATCGACACCTACGTCCACCACCTGCGCCGCAAGATCTCCCGGACCGTCATCCGCACCGTCCACGGCGTGGGCTACCAGATCGGCGACCCCTCATGACCCTTCCCCAAAGCTCCGGCACCGGCTCCTCCGGCACTTCCCACTCCGGCTCTGGGGATCCGGACCAGGACACCCTCCGCCGCGCGTCGCTGAAGGTGGCACTGCGGATCAGCGCCGGCGTGGCCGTCCTGGTACTGGTGCTGCTCGCCGCCGCCACCGTGTTCCTCATGAACAAGCTGGCCCATCCCACGCCGCCCGGTTCCACCGCCGGCAAGGCCTACACCTACCTGGACTCGAAGGACCTGATCGAGGGCATGATCCTGGCCGGGCTGGCGGGCATCGTGCTGGCCGGCGTGGTGGGCTGGATCAGCGCCCGCAGTGCCATCCGGCCGCTGGGCGAAGCCCTGGCCCGGCAACGGCGCTTCGTCCAGGACGCCAGCCACGAACTCCGCACCCCCCTGGCGATCCTGGATACCCGCATCCAGCTCGCGCAGCGCAAGGCCGAGCCCGGGTCCGAGCCCGCGCAGGCGTTGGCGAAGATCCGGGAGGACACGGCCACACTGACGGGCATCGTCAACGAACTCCTTTTGGCGGCGACCGGCTCCCCCGGTGGTTCCTCAGGCGCGTCCGGGGATGCCGTCACGGAGCCGGTGGACGTCGCCGTGGTTGCCCGGTCCGCCGCCGAAAGCCTCCAGGACCTGGCCGGCCAACAAGGCGTCCGGCTGGACTTCTCCGGTGCCGGCGCGGCGTGGGTGCGCGCGGATCCCGGCTCGCTGCGGCGCGCCATACTGGCCCTGGCCGACAACGCGCTGGCTCACACCCCGCCCGGCGGAAGCATCACCATCAGCACCAGTGTTGAGGGATCCCGGGCCGTGGTCCTGGTGGCAGACACCGGGTCCGGGATCACCGGGGTGGACCCGGACCGCATCTTTGACCGGTTCGTCCGCGCCCCGGGGTTGGACGGCTCCGGGGGCAGGCGCAGCTTCGGCATAGGCCTGGCACTGGTCCGCGACATCGCCACCGCAGCCGGGGGCACTGTGAACGTGCTGCGGACCGGATCCGACGGGACAACCATGAGGCTGGCACTCCCGCTGGCGCGCGGCTGAAGCCGCAGGCGGCGCGTGGTGAAGCCGCCGGGCCGGCAGGGGTGAAGGGCGGCCGAAACGAACGGGTGGAAAGGGACCAGTCTGGGTATTGACCCCTCACTTGTTTTTTGCAAGTATCGAGGTTATCCACTCCATCTTGGGAAAAGAGACTGTGATGACCGCAATGTTCGTAAACCTGCCCGTGACAGACCTGGAGCGCGCCAAGGCGTTCTACACGGCGGTGGGTTTCACCATCAACCCGCTCTTCACCGACCACAACGCCGCGTGCGTGGTGGTGGAGGAAGACCACAGCTTTTTCATGCTCCTGGTCCGCGAGTACTTCCAGACCTTCAGCGAACGGCCCATCGGCGACCCGTCCGCAACCGTATCGGCCACCACCGCAATCTTCCTGGACAGCCGGGAAGCAGTGGACGCCAGCGTGGCCAGTGGCCTGGCGGCAGGCGGAAGCGAGGCCCAGCCCGCTTCCGATTACGGCTTCATGTACCAGCGCCAGCTGACAGACCCCGACGGCAACATCCTGGAGTTCGGCTTCATGGAAGCCGCCGCCGCCGAACAGGGCCCGGAAGCTTTCATGAACCAGCAGGCCTGAGGTTCATGGCCGCACGCGACTACGGACAGTACTCGGGCATCACGCGGGCCATGGAGATCGTCGGCGAACGGTGGGCCCTGCTGATCGTCCGCGACCTGCTTGTGGGGCCGCGCCGCTACGGTGAGCTCGCCGAGGGCCTGCCACGGATCCCGAGCAATATCCTGGCCGCGCGGCTTAAGGAACTGCAGGCTGCCGGCGTGATCCGCCGTGCGCCACGCTCCCGGGTCATCGTCTACGAGCTGACGCCGTACGGACGGGAGCTCGAACCGGTGGTCCTCGGGCTGGGCGCCTGGGGCTTCAAGGCCATGGGTGACCCGCGCGAGGACCAGATCATCAGCCCCGACTCGATGACCATGGACCTGCGCACCGCGTTCCGGCCGGACGTGGCGGCCGCCCTGCCCGCCACCGCCTACGCCGCGCACTTCGGTTCCGCCGACCTCCTGATCCGGGTCCAGGGGCCCAGCCTCGACGTCACCCGCGGTGACGGCGCGGCAGACCTCGCCTTTGCCACCGGACCGGACATCCGGCTGCTCATCTCCGGGGACATGGCACCGGACCGCGCGATCGAAAGCGGCGTGATCCGGGTCCTAAGCGGCCCGGGAGACCTCCTTCGCCGCTTCGCGGACACCTTCCACCTGGCGGCCTGACAGAGGTCGGCGGCTCCTGTTGGCTGACGCCCACCCAATGCACGGGACGAAATGGGGCACGTCGCGGACCGGCGTCGTGCGTCAGCGGCCCGCGAAGAACTCCTTGACCAGCCTTTTGGGTGCCCGGGCCGCCCAAGCTTCCACAAGGATCTCCGCCAACTCTTCGCGCGACATCTCGCCAAGCCGGGACTCCTGCACCAGGACGGCGTTGTACCCGTTGAAGTGGGGCACGGTAAAGAACGGCAGCGACGGGTCCTCCACCAGGGCTGACTTCGCAGCATCGTCCGCGACCACGATGACCAGCAGGTCCTGGTACGGTTCGCCCGATTCCGGATTGATCGCTGTCTTGTGCGGGGCCCGGTACAGCACGAAGCCCCGGCCCTTGGGTCCCTGCGGCACTTTGTAGGTGGGACGGTCACCCCAGGAGGTCCCCAGCACAACCTCGGGAAGGCCCCTGCAGATGGCATCAATGTCGCCAGGTGTTGCCTTGCGCTCCATCGCCACAAGGTAGCCCCGCGCCGTGAGCGTCCGCAATACTCTGCGCCCGGCTCCTACTCGCTGGTGCCCACGAACTCAGCCAGCGTCGACCGCTTCGCGGCAAGAGGTGCCGCCGGGGTGACCGTCGGCCTGCCTTTGCTAGAACAGGCTGCCCAGCACAAGCCCGCCGGCAGCAGCGGCCACGGCGGCCACGGCGGTGCCGATCCCGTTGACGAGGGCCAGCCCGGTGCGGCGGGACTGGATGAGCCGGACCGTCTCGAAGCTTGCCGTGCTGAACGTGGTGTAGCCGCCCAGGAACCCGGTGCCGGCAATCGCCTGCAGCTCGGCAGGCGCGGCGTGGACGATAACGGCGCCGGCAAGCAGGCCCAGCAGGAACGAGCCCGTAACGTTGATGATGATGGTTCCCACCGGCAGTGCGGTGCGGACCTTGGACCGTACCAAGCCGTCCACCACGAACCGGGTGGCTGCCCCGAGCCCGCCGGCGACGCCGATCAGGATAATGATGGCGACGCTCACCGGCTCTCCTTCTTCAGAGCCCTCGGGCGATCGGTGGCCCGTACACGGTGGCCTGCCGCCAGCCAAATTCCCGCCACGGTGGCAGCGGCGCCCGCCACCACACTGACCGCCACGTAGAGCAGCGCGTCCGTGACGCGGCCTGCCCCCAACAGGGTATTCGCTTCCAGAGCCAGCGTGCTGTACGTGGTGAACGCACCCATGAACCCGGTGCCGACGAACAGCCGGACCAGCCGAAGCCGCCCCGCGTCAGGGCCCCGCCGCACCAGCGCCTCCAGCAGGAGGCCGAGCAGGAAGGCACCGGAAAGGTTGATGGCCAGGGTGGGGACCGGCCAGCCACCCGGTGCAGGCAGGAGGCTGGCCAGTCCAAAACGGGCCAGCGCCCCCAGGATGCCGCCCGCAATGACTACCAGCAGGAACCCGGGATGCAGGTGCACCGGCCGGTGGGGGCGCGCCGCACCAAGCGTCCCCTGGTCCGCCGCAGCCTCCCGGCCGCCGGCCTTCGGATGCCGGGTCCCGTCGTCGTGCCCCTGCGTGTCCGCGGCTCCCGCCTGGGCCTCCGGTACAGGCGGTTCCATCATCGGCCCGCCGTGGGCTGGTGCCTGTGCGGCGACAGCGGCACCACCAGGACAGGCCGGTGCTGGCGGTGGGTGAGGTGCACCGCCACGGATCCCACGAGCATTTCCTCAAGCCGGGCCCCGAGCCCGCGCTCGCGGGTGCCCACCACGATGACGGACGCGTCGGCGGATTCCGCCAGGCGTCCCAGCGCCCGGGCCGGGTCACCGGCAAGGGTCACGAAGGACCAGTCGATCCCGGATCCGTTGAAGGCCGCGCGGAGGTCCGCGGCGATGGTGGCACCGATTCCTTCGATATCGTCATCCACCCCGTCGGGATCGATCGGCCGGGCCTCCACCCTGCCGTCCGGCTCCTCAGCCAGGTAGGTGGTGACGTCCACAAAGGCGCAGACCAGCTTCACGCCGAGGCTGAACGCCAACTCGGCGGCCCGGTGGGCGACGGCCAGCGGCTGGCCGGGCACCACGCCCATGAGCACCGGCCCACTGATCTTCCGCGGGACGTACGGCGTGGGGCTGGATTGTTTCCCTGCGTCAGTCATGTCAACTCCTGTCAGATCCGGATTCTACTGCGCGGCCGGACGTCAGGCAGAAACGCGCACCTAAAGCCCCGTGCCGGTGGAGATTAAGAACCAGCATTGCAGTTGATTGCGCACGTGGCGGGGTAGGTTTCTTCCACAAGCGTTCAGGGCAGGTAGGGGAGACCATGCTTTTTGAGCAGTTGTATGCGTACTACCGGACATTGGGGCCCAGGGGCCGGGCGGTGCTGTTTCAGCTTCCGCTGTCTACGACGATGCTGCTGGTCACGGTCCTGACGATGATACTGCACCCGCAACTCGATGTGTCCGGGCCGTTTCTCTTTAGCCTCGGGGCACATGTTCTGCTCCTTGGCGCTTGCGCCCTGGTGCCGTGGGCTCGCCTGACCGATCGGGCCGTGCTCATCATCCCGGTCCTGGACTGCATCGTCGTTGGCTTCTCCCGCGAAGCCGCCGACCAGTACCTCGCCGTCCTGGGTTTCCTCCTGGTTTTTCCCGTCGTATGGCTGGCCGCGGACCGGCGCCGCAGCGGCGTCCTTTTCGCCGTCGTCGCCACCATCCTCAGCGCGGTGCTGCCCCCGGTCATCCTGGGCACGGGCTTTGATGGCCCGGACTTTATCCGGATCGTCCTGCTCCCGGTCATTCTCGGAGCGATCGCGCTCACGGCCCACGGCATTGTCAACGCCCTCTCGCTGCAGCGGCAACAGCTGAAGGCCCAAAGCTGCGAGGTCAGGGACCTCCTGGTTGCAAGCGGGGACCGCGAGCGGCTGCTCAGCAGCGTCATGGACACTGTGAGTGTAGGAGTCTGCGCCGTCGACGCCAACGGCCAGGCGGTGCTTGCCAATCACCAATTCAGCAGCCATTTCGGCGGCACCGTCACCGGGAGGCAGCTGTCCGATGAACCACCGGGCTTCCTCGTCTATGGTCCTGACCGGAAGCATGCCCTGCCTCCGGAGCAGCGCCCCGGGTTTCGGGCGGCACAAGGAGAGTCCTTCACCGACGAACTGATCTGGGCCGACAACGGAACCAGCCAGCGGGCCTACTCAGCAACGTGCCGGTTGATCCGTGACTCCCGGGGCGAACACCGGGGAGCGGTCCTTGCGTTCACCGATGTCACAGCGCTGGTCGAAGCGCTCTCGGCCAAGGACCAATTCGTCTCCAGCGTCTCGCACGAACTGAGGACCCCGCTGACCTCGATCATGGGCTACATGGACCTGGCCCTGGACGAAAAGGACCTTGACCCTGACATCGAGATGTACCTGACCGTCGCAAAACGGAACGCCCAGCGACTCCTGCATCTGGTGGGTGACCTGCTGACGATCGCCGCGGACACCGTGACCATCAACCCGCGGCACGCTGACCTCTGCGAGGTTGTCAGGCAGAGTGTTGAGGCCGCCCAATCACGGGCCAAGGCCCGCGGCATCACCTTGTACCTGATCCCCAGCGAAGCGGCCAAGGGTCACTTCGACCCTGACCGCCTCGGCCAGGCCGTGGACAACCTGATCTCCAACGCCATCAAGTACACGCCTCACGGCGGCACGGTCACCGTCAAGGTCGACGCCACCGGGCACGAGCTTCGCTGCGAAGTCACCGACACCGGCGTAGGCATGTCCGAAGAAGAACTTGACCAAGCCTTCACCCGCTTTTTCCGGGCCGCCAATGCGCACTCCTCCACCATTCCCGGCGCCGGACTGGGGCTGGCAATCACCAAGTCCATCATGGAAAACCACCGCGGCCACGTCGCTCTTTCCAGTAGCCCGGGACAGGGAACAACGGCGGTACTAACCCTCCCCGCGGCCGACATGGGAGCACTGAAGACGGCGTCCGCTTCGTGAATGCGGCCGATCACCAAGTGAACCGAGGGCAGTGACGCTGGACGGAGCCGGGCTTCGAACACGAATTACCTCGCACTCGGCATCCTCCTCCAGACGCTGCGGCACAAGCCGTACGTGCAAATCATAGGCGCCCTCCACTCCCTCGCCTCCCGTCTGCGCGGCCGGAAACCTGGGGCATAGGGACATCGAGTGCCAGATCTGTCACAAATGCTCATCTTAGGCAAATGAGTCATATCTGGCACAAATGATGATCACGCGCGTATGATCAATATATGTCACAAACGCCGTTTTACCGGGCCGTCGACGCCGTCTCCTTGGGGCGGGCCATCAGCGATGCCCGCAAAGAGGCCTCCCTGACCCAACAAGATCTCGCTGACCGGCTCGGGACGGCCCGGCGGACCATTGTCAGGCTCGAGCACGGCGAAGCAGTCTCCGTCATCGTTGCCATGAACGCCATCCGTGTGCTGGGCCGCGACGTGGCGCTGGTCCCCCGGTTCGCGAAGCTGCAGGTCAAGGCGTGAGCCCGCGCAACAAGAGCCTGGAAGTATTCCTCCATGGGCGGCACATCGGCGTCCTGACCGGGTCCGGCCTCAGGATGTCCTTCCACTACGACCCGGACGTCGTCGCCGAATACGGTGCCTCCTCCGTTCTGCTGTCCCTGTCGCTGCCAGTGGGCCGGAAGAAGATCGACGGTCCGGCAGTTTACAACTACTTTGACGGCCTCCTGCCAGAGGGCCAGGTCCGTTCACATCTAGCGTCAGAGAACGGACTCTCCACCCCTGATGCCCTCGGGCTGCTGACCATCCTGGGCGCCGACTGCGCCGGCGCCGTGCAGACGCTTCCGGCGGGTACGTCCCCTGATGGGCCGGCCGACGCCCAGCCGATGACTACCGAGGAGGTCGCCACCGTCGTCGAGGCGCTCCCCACGTGGGATCTGCCTGACGACTTCGCAATTACCGCTTCGCTGGGCGGCATTCAGTCGAAGGTACTGCTGAGCCGGTCTGGGGACGGATGGGCTTGGCCGGGCCGCGGGGCCTTGTCCACCCACCTCATCAAGCCGGAGCCGCTGGACTCCCCGGTCCCGCACCTGCTTGCCGCCGAGGACTGGGCGTTGAAGCTGGCTGCTGCCGTCGGCCTGCCCGCTGCGGCGGCCCATTTGGAGACATTCGGGTCCCGCCAGGCGATCGTCGTGACCCGGTACGACCGGACTCCGAACGGCAGCCGGCTGCACCAGGAGGATTTCACCCAGGCCCTTGCTTTGGCCAGCACGTCCAAGTATGAAACGTCTCCAACCCCGCCGTCCCGCCTGGCCCGGCTCGTGAGGGCTGCGGCACCGCATACGCGGGACGACCGGGAATTCCGGCGCGCACTGCTGCGCGCCATAACCTTCAACCTCGTCATCGGCAACGGAGACGCCCACTCGAAGAACTACTCAATTCTCCTCAGGGACGGCGGCGAAGTGACGATGGCCCCGCTCTACGACCTCGCCCCCACGCTGCTCCTCTATGCCCCGAGCAATAACTCCGGCCATATCGTTGGCGGCCAGTCCAGGCTCAACTACCTGACGCTGGAACACATCGTCCGCGAAGGCGTCACGTGGGGCATGGATGTCGGGGACGCGCGGGAGTCGGCGGCTGCAGTTTTGGAGCGGGTGGCCACCGCATCGGCAACGGTGGCCGCACCGGGGGAAATTGGCTTCTTGAACGAACTGGTCGCGGTGCGTGCCGGTGAGCTGCTTGCGGGCATGAGGGCCCGCCGCGCGCTGGCCGATCAGACGCCGGCGGCTCACTAGGCGCTGGAACTCATGTGCTGGTTTCGCTTGCGCGGACCTCTCCGGCCCGCAGCTGCGTGACGGCCCAGCTGGCCAGGACTTTGAGGGCGTCCTCGGACGGCGAGCCCGGCTCGGCCGTGTAGACGTTGATCCGAAGCCCGGGATCGGCGGGGAGCTCGAGCGCCTCGTAGGTCAGGTCCAGGTCCCCCACAATCGAGTGGTGGAGCCGTTTGCGGCCGGTGCGGTGGTACTTCACGTCGTGCCGGGCCCACCGGGTGCGGAACTCCTCGCTCTGCGTCGAGAGCTCCCCGATCAGGTCCGAGAGGTCCTTGTCGTACGGGTTCTTCCCCGCCGTGGACCGCAGGACGGCAACAATGTCGTCCGCGGCGCGTTCCCAGTCGGCAAAGAACTCCCGCGCCTTCGGGCTCAGGAACGTGAACCGCGCACTGTTGGGCGGGGTGCCGCCGTCGGTCATCATTTCCAGGTACAGGGCCCGGCCCAGCTCGTTGGCCGCCAGGACGTCGCCGCGGTCGTTGCGGACCCAGGCGGGCGCCGCGGGAATCGCATCGATGACCCTCTGCACACTGGGCCGCACAGTCAGCGGGCTCCGCTTGCGGCGCACCCGCGGGGCAGCCGTGGACGCGCGGGCCAGGTCGAACAGGTGGGCCGTCTCGGCGTCGTCCAACTGCAAGGCACGTGCCAGTGCTTCCAGCACGCTGTCCGAGGCGCCGGACAGGTTCCCCCGCTCCAGCCGGATGTAGTAATCAACGCTCATCCCGGCCAGCATGGCCACCTCTTCCCGGCGCAGCCCCGTGACGCGCCGGTTGCCGCCGTACGCCGGCAGCCCGGCCTCGTCCGGCGTGATCCGTGACCGGCGGGAGGTCAGGAATTTCCGCACGTCGTCGCTGTTGGTCATGGCTCAACGGTACGCCGGACCCCATCCGAAAAGGGGTACTGGCTGCCCCTCCCATAAACAGGCACACCCAAATACCGTGAAGGAATGGTTATGGAACTCACACTCAACAACGGCGTCACCATGCCCGCGCTCGGCCTCGGCGTCTTCCAAAGTCCCCCGGAAGAGACGACGGCGGCCGTCCAGACAGCGCTCGAGGTGGGCTACCGGCACATCGACACCGCCGCCGCCTACGGCAACGAGCGGGAAGTGGGCGACGGCATCCGCCGCTCCGGCCTGGACCGTGGCGACGTGTTCATCGAAACCAAGGTCTGGGTCAGCGACTACGGCTACGACGAGTCCCTGCACGCCTGGGACAAAGCCGCCGGCAAGCTCGGGGTGGACCAACTGGACCTGCTCATCCTGCACCAGCCCGCGCCGGACCGGTTCGAGAAGACGGTCGCCGCGTACAAGGCGCTGGAAACCCTGCTGGCGGACGGGCGGGTGCGGGCCATCGGCGTCAGCAACTTTATGCCGCACCACCTAGAGCGTCTACTGGCGGAAACGGACGTTGTCCCGGCCGTGAACCAGGTCGAACTGCACCCCTACTTCGCCCAGCGTGCCGTCCAGGCCGCGGACACGGAACACGGCATCCTCACCCAGGCGTGGTCGCCGATCGGCGGCATCACCTTCTACCCGGGCTGGGGCGAGAACCGGAAGAACGTCATGCGGGACCCGGCGATCGCCGCGATTGCGCAAGCCCATGGCAAGACTCCAGCCCAGGTGATGCTGCGCTGGCACCTGCAGCAGGGCCGTTCGGCCATCCCCAAGTCCACCAACCCGGCGCGCATCGCCGAGAACTTCGACGTGTTCGGCTTTGAGCTGTCCGCCGCGGACCTGGCTGCCATTGACGCCCTGGATACCGGCGTCCGCAGCGGCCCGGACCCGGACGTGGCCCGCCCCGAGCGGTTCGCCATGGCCATCCCCGAAGCCTAAAGGAGAAAAGAACATGGAATACCGCCCGCTTGGCCGCACCGGCGTGCAGGTCAGCCCCCTGTGCCTCGGCGCGATGATGTTCGGCCCCTGGGGCAACAACGACACCGCCGACGCCACCCACATCATCCACCGCGCCCTGGACGCCGGCATCAACTTTGTCGACACCGCCGACGTCTACTCCGGCGGGGCCTCCGAGGAGATCGTTGGTGCAGCCTTGGCAGGCCGTCGCGACGACGTCTTCCTGGCCACCAAGTTCTTCATGCCGATGGACGAGGACCGCCCCAACATGCGCGGCGGCTCCCGCCACTGGATCATGCGCGCCGTGGAAGACTCCCTGCGCCGCCTGGGCACCGACTACATCGACCTCTACCAGGTGCACCGGCCCAGCCCGGACACCGACGTGGAGGAAACCCTGGGCGCCCTCACCGACCTGGTCCGCCAGGGCAAGGTGCGCTATCTCGGTTCGTCCTCCTACTCCGGTTCGCAGATCGTGGAGGCGCAGTGGGCCTCCCGGGAACGCAACCTCGAACGGTTCGTCACCGAGCAGCCGCCGTACTCCATCCTGACCCGCGGCATCGAGGAGGACGTCCTTCCCACCGTGCAGCGGCACGGCATGGGGACCCTGACCTACAGCCCGCTCGCCGGCGGCTGGCTGTCCGGCCGGTGGCGGAAGGATTCAGCGTCCCGTCCCACCTCCAGTGCCCGCCCCAGCGCCCGGTTCGACATGTCCCAGCCGGCCAACCAGCGCAAGCTGGACATCGTCGAAGAGCTGGCGCAGGTGGCCGAATGGGCCGGCGTCACACTCATCGAACTGGCCATCGCGTTCGTGATCAACCACCCCGGCGTCACCGCGGCCATCGTGGGACCACGCACCATGGAACAGCTCGAGTCCTACCTCCCGGCCGCCGACACCAGACTGGCGCCGGAAGTCCTGGACCGCATCGACCAACTGGTGGCCCCCGGTGTCACCGTCAACCCCGACGACAACAGCTACGGCGCCCACGAACTGACAGCAAAGGCACGACGACGGCACGCGGCGTGACTGCCGCTCCGCCCAACAAATTTCAAACCCTACGAAAGGACAACCCATGGCAACGTGGCTCATCACAGGCTGCTCCACCGGACTTGGCCGGGCACTGGCGGAAGCCGTGCTCGCGTCCGGGCACAACGCCGTCGTCACCGCCCGGAACGTCGAATCCGTGCAGGACATCACCGCCGGCTTCCCCGACACCGCCCTCCCGCTCCCCCTCGACGTCACCGACAAGGCGCAGATCAGTGCCGCGGTGAAGCAGGCGGAGGAGAAGTTCGGCAGCGTGGACGTCCTGGCCAACAACGCCGGCTACGGCTACCGCGCCGCCGTGGAGGAAGCGGACGACGCCGACATCCGCCGGCTGTTCGACACGAACTTTTTCGGGGCGGTGGACATGATCAAGGCCGTGCTGCCGGGCATGCGCGCCAACAAGGGAGGGTCCATCCTGAACATCTCCTCCATCGGCGCCCGCATCACGCCGGCCGGTTCCGGCTACTACGCGGCCACCAAGGCGGCACTGGAAGGCATGTCCGGCTCGCTCCGCAACGAGCTGAAGCCGCTGGGCATCAACGTCACGGCGATCGAGCCCGGCGGCTTCCGCACCGACTTCGCGGGCCGCTCGCTCACGCAGTCGGCGACCCCGATCGGCGACTACGCGGACACCGCCGGCAAGCGCCGCAAGGAAAGCGACACGAGCCACGGCAACCAGCCCGGCGATCCGGACAAGGCCGCCCGGGCGATCATCGCCGTCGTCGAATCCCCCACCCCGCCGGGCCTGCTGGTCCTGGGCACGGACGCCTTCGGCGCCTTCGGCATGGTGGCCGACGCCCAACGGGCCGAACTGGACCAGTGGCAGGAGCTGAGCACCAGCACCGACATCACCGACTGACCCAACTGGGTCGCAGTTGTTGTCGTTTTGGAGCGTCAAAACGGCAACAACTGCGACCCAGTTGGGGGGTTGAGGGTGCGGGTCACCAGTGGACGGCCGTGTCGCCACTTGGCAAGGCGCGCCCGTTTACACGCGCGCGGATTCGCCGCTGCGGCCGTGCTGCAGTCCGGTGGCGAACCCGATGGTCACGGGAACCGGCGCCGGGGCGGAGCAGCAGGCGTCTGCGGCAGCGTCACCGGCGTCCTCGGGAACGGACGTGGAGCACACACCGGTTTCGGGGAGCTCAAGTTCCACAGCGTCGGCAGCCTCGGTGTCCCCGGCCAGGGCGGCGGCGATGGAGCGGACCTGCTCGTACCCGGTGGCCATGAGGAACGTGGGCGCGCGACCGTAGGACTTCATCCCGGCCAGGTAGAAACCCTTCTCCGGCTGCTCGAGGATCCTCGCTCCATGGGCCGGGACCGTACCGCAGCTATGGAAGTCCGGATCGATCAGCGGGCCCAAAGCCTTGGGGGCGTCCACTGCAGGGTCCAGGTCCAGGCGCAGCTCCGAGAGCATGGCCAGGTCCGGCCGGAATCCGGTGGCGGGAATGACGCGGTCCACCGATACGGACCGGCCGTCCTCGGCGTAGACGGTGACGGCGTCGCCATGGGTTTCGAGGGACGCCGTGTGGAAGTTGGCCAGGAGCTGGACTGCCCCGGTGTCGACGGCGGTGCGGAGCCGGGCCCCGAGCTGGCCGCGGGCGGGCAGCTGGTCGGCGTCTCCCCCGCCATAGGCCCGGGCGGGGGTGGCGGCGCGGATTGCCCACAAGACCTCGGTGCCGGGGTTGGCACGGGCCAGCCGGGCCAGGTCAAGGACCATGTTGGCGGCCGAGTGCCCGGAACCGATGACCAGGGTGCGGCGGCCAGCGAAACCACCAGCGGAAACGTCCGGCAGCGGACCGGTGACCAGCCCTGCAGCCCGTGCTTCGGCTTCCCCCGGAACCGCCAGCCCGGAGGATCCCAGCGGCGCCGGCGTGCTCCACGTTCCGGAGGTATCGATGACGGCGCGGGCCAGCACCTCGGTGACCTGGCCGCCGTCGTGCCCTATGCGCAGCAGGAACGGGGCGCTGTCGCGGCCCTGGCTGCGGCCCTTGTCCATGCCCTGCCGGGTGACGGCGAGAACCCGTGAGCCGGTCCTGATCCGGTCCTTGAGTTCGGGGGTGGCGGCCAGCGGTTCCAGGTATTCGGAGACGATCTGGGCGCCGTATGGCAGCGCGGTGGGCCGGGGTGCTTCCCAGCCGTTGCGTTCCAGCAGCCGCACCGAGGCGGGGTCGAGGTTGTATTTCCAGGTGGAGAACACGCGGACGTGCCCCCATTGCCGGATGGCAGCCCCAACAGCCGGGCCGGCCTCGAGGACCAGCGGTTCCAGCCCGCGTTCAAGCAGGTGCGCGGCCGCTGCGAGGCCTACCGGCCCGGCGCCGATTACGGCAACCGGCAGGGACTCCTTGGATGTCATGGTGTCCTCGACTCAGCTCTGTGCAGGAATAAGGGAAGCGATCAGGGCCTCCACGCGGCCCTTGATCTGGTCGCGGATGGGCCGGACGGACTCCACGCCCTTGCCGGCGGGGTCTTCCAGGACCCAGTCCTCGTAGCGTTTGCCCGGGAAGTACGGGCATTCGTCGCCGCAGCCCATGGTGACCACCACATCGGAATCCTTCACGGCCTCGGTGGTGAGGATCTTGGGGATCTCCGCGGACATATCGATTCCCACCTCGGCCATGGCCTCGACGGCGGCCGGGTTGACCTTCTCCGCAGGCTGCGAGCCCGCGGAGCGGACCTCGATGGCGCCCTTCGAGAGGCTGGTGAGGTACGCGGCGGCCATCTGGGACCGGCCGGCGTTGTGGACGCAGACGAACAGGACGGAGGGCTTGTGGCTCATGAGAGCACCTTTCGGCGGGCCGCGACGACGGCGGGGGCGGCGGGGAGGGAGGGGTAGAGGAAGCGCACCAGGACGAATCCGGCGGCACCACCCAGCAACTGGGCCAGGATGAAAGCAGGGGCCGACGACGGCGCGATGCCGGCGAAGGTGTCCGTGACGGTCCGTGCGATGGTCACGGCAGGGTTGGCGAAGCTGGTGGAACTGGTGAACCAGTACGCGGCGGTTATGTACCCGCCCACGGCGAACGCCACCCGATCCGCCCGGCCGGAGCGGACGGCGCCGAAAATGACCAGCAGCAGGCCCACCGTGGCGATGACCTCGCCCAGCCAGAGCGCCGGCCCGGTCCGTTCGTGGCTGGACCAGGCAACCGCGTCCAGGCCGAACATCAGGTTCGCCGCCACGGTCCCGGCCAGTCCGCCAAGGACCTGTGCGCCGATGAGGGCCCCCGCCGTGGTGGTGTCGATCATCCGCAGCGCACGTTCCACCAGTGTCACCACAGGATTGAACGACGCCGATACCGGCTGGAGTGCCACGATCAGCGCCACCAGCGCGGCACCTGTGGCGAGGCTGTTCTGCAGGAGCTGCAGCCCGACGTCGTGCGGGGACAGCCTGGACGCCATCACGCCTGACCCCACCACTGCCATGACCAGGAACGCCGTACCAATGAACTCCGCCGCCGCGCGGCGGACCAGGACGTTCACGCGGCCTGCCCGCCGATCAGTGCCGCCAGGTTGCGCAGAGCCCCGGTGCGGGCCCGGTAGTAAACCCAGACGCCCCGCTTTTCCCGGTCCAGCAGCCCTGCTTCGTGCAGGATCTTCAGGTGGTGGCTGATGGTGGGCTGGGAGAGCTCGAAGGCATCATTCAGGTCGCAGACGCAGGCCTCGCCACCCTGGTGCGAGGCCACCAGGGACATCAGCCGGAGCCGGACCGGATCCGCCAGCGCCTTCAGCAGCGGTGCGATCCCCTCCGCGTCGGACTCGGACAGTGGCTCGCGCGCCAACGGGGCGCAGCAGGCCACGGCCTGGACCGGGGTCAGCTCCAAAGACATAGACATACGTAAATATTTACATTCATCAATGTCTTCCGCAATTGCCGCAATAAACCCGCAGGTCAGCTCCGCCCCCTTGCAGCCCGCGGCGGCGGGACAAATAGGATGGCCCCTACAGCTAGCCGGCCGCAGATGAAGGGCGCCCCCATGATCGAGATCCTCAACCCCGCCGAAGTGGCCCGCGCACGCGAGACGGGGGCCCTGGTGGCTGACATCCTGCAGGCCATGAAGAACCGCGCAACCGTAGGCACCAACCTGCTGGAGATTGACCAGTGGACCAAGGAGATGATCACCGGAGCGGGGGCCGAGTCCTGCTATTTGGATTACGCGCCGTCCTTCGGGCGCGGACCGTTCGGGCACTACATCTGCACCGGCGTCAACGACGCCGTGCTGCACGGGCTCCCCCACGACTACGCCCTGGCCGACGGCGACCTGCTGACCCTGGACCTCGCCGTCGTCAAGGACGGGGTGGCAGCGGACGCCGCCATCAGCTTCATCGTGGGCGAATCGCGGCCGGCCGAGAGTGTGGCGATGATCGAAGCCACCGAGCGCGCACTCGCCGCCGGGATTGCCGCCGCCGGCCCGAATGCCAAAATCGGCGACATCTCCTACGCGATCGGCCGCGTCCTCACCGATGCCGGGTACCCCATCAACACCCAGTTCGGCGGCCACGGCATCGGCTCCACCATGCACCAGGACCCGCACGTACCCAACATGGGCCGCCCCGGCCGCGGCTTCAAGCTGCGGCCCGGGCTGCTGCTGGCATTGGAGCCGTGGATCATGAAGGACACGGCGGAACTGGTGACAGACGACGACGGCTGGACCCTCCGCAGCGCCACCGGCTGCCGGACGGCCCACACCGAACACACCATCGCCATTACGGAGAACGGCGCCGAGATCCTGACCCTGCCCTCGCAGTAGGGGCTATCCAGTCCCTGCCGCGAGGGCTCCCGCGTGGTGCCCCCGCCCGTGGGACGGGTCAGCTCTTCGCCAGCTGGGCAGGTTTGATCGCGCTGACCATGGCCGGGTAGTAGCCCTGCGCGTACCCGTCATAGGTCGGGTGGAAGTTGAACTGGGCGTAGGGGCCCAGGTTGAACCAGGAGGCCGAGGAACCAATTTCGTGGCCGTTGAACTTGGGGGACACATCCACGAACTGCGCACCGGCGTCCCGTGCCTTGCCCGCCAGGACCGCGTTGAGCTGGTCCGTTCCCTGGTCGAAGACGGCCGCGGCCGCCGCGGACATGACGCCGCCGCCGGCGATCACGGTGGTGGATTCCCCGGCCGTCGCAAAGAGTCGGGGGTACCCGAGCCAGGTGATCTTGGCATTGCTTGCGAAGCCGCGGATGGTCCCAACTGCTCGGGCCACATCCACGTTGTTGGCCAGGGCAAGCCCGTATGCTGTGGCCGCCTGGCATCCGGTGGCGGTTGGCGACGTATCCGCGGCGCAGGCACCGATGATCTGGCCGAAGTTGACATCGTTACCGCCGGCCGTGAGGGTCACCACTCCTGTGGTGCTGTTGAGCGCACCATCAAAGGACGCCTTGGCCGCCTGCTGGGCGATGGTGGGAATACCCGAGGTGGTTGCTCCGACAGTCGCCCCAGCACACGCATAGTCGCCGGTGAGGGCCACCGATTGGAGCTGGTCGAACAACGCCACGTCATCAGGTCCGCCATGCAGGCAGGCCGGGCTGCCGAACACCGGATTTACGCCGGCGGTTGGCGCCACGGAACCCCAGCCGGCCGAGAAGGAGTCCCCGAGATTGACGTAGTTGACGGGGCTCTGGGCGGCGAAGGCCGGCATGGCTGCCCCTGAGAGGATGAGCGTTGTGGCGGCGGCGAACGCCGCAGCACTGCGGCGGTAGGGGGAGGGAAACTGCATGATGTACTCCGTACTGTCCTCGAGTAAGCGTGTCTCACGACGCTAGGACTTGGGCCGGAAGCACACACAGGGCCATTGGACTCTGGCAAAGCGGGAACTATTCAGTTCCCGCCACGGTGCTGCGCCGTTCCAGCAGCAATGTGTCCTGCCAGTGCCCGGCCTTGGGTCCGTTGCTGATCCTGGCTATCCGCTCCCGGGTTCCCACCACCCGGAACCCAAGCCGCTGGTGCAGTACCAGGCTGGCGGTGTTCTCCGGGAAGATGCTGGACTGGATGGTCCAGATGCCCGCGGCCTCCGTGGAGTCGATCAGGGCCCCGAGCAGGCGCCGGCCCACGCCCCTGCCGTGCGTCTGCGGCGCCACGTAAATGGAGTGCTCCACGAGGCCCCGGTACACCTCCCGGGACGAAACACGGGATACGGCCGCCCAGCCCAGGACCCGGCCCGCGTCCTCGGCGATGAGCCGGTGCTCAGGCAACCGGCCGGCGTCGAACGCCTCCCACGTGGGCGGCTCGCTCTCGAAGGTGGCTTCCCCCGTGGCGATGCCCGCTGCATAAATCGCGTGCACCGCGTCCCAGTCAGCGGGGCGCATCGGGCGGATGGTGACGGGATTGTGCATGGGTCCCATTATGGTGCCGCCGCCGGGCCCGCCCCGCCCCTGAAGGCCTCCGGCGGGGCGTAAATAATCCGTCAATAAACAGCCCCCGCCGCCCCGCCCGCCCCGCCGCGGCCCTTTGATGGAGACGTAGGCAGCACGTGCCGGGCAAGGAGCGCAGATGCGGTGGGATGACGCACCGGAGGACCGCGGCAGGGTCAAGTTTGCCGCCGCGGCAGGGGCCGTGGAGGGCTACGGCGGCAGGGGCCTGAACGGCCGCGCACTGCACCCTGCCGCCGGTTATCTCTTCCCCGACCAGGACGGCGAGGGCTGGTGGGTCATCTTCCAGCCCTGGCCGTCGTCGGACGCGCACGCACACAAGGTCCCCGGCGACATCCTGGCCTGCAACGATTCCTACGGCGATATGGTGCACGTGGTGGTGCTGGCAGCAGGCGTGTGGGAGGACGACGCCGAGGCCGCCTTCCGCGCGCACGTCCCGCTGACCCTGGCGGACGCCGCCCGGGTTGCGGCCACGGTGGCGCACGTACCGGCGCCGCAGCCTCCGGTCAGCCCACGTGGACCCAGGGGCGCTGGGTGACATCCGGGACGGCCTCGCGCAGCACCTCACGGGTCACCGGCGCGATCTCGCCCTCGCCCAGGAACAGGAACCGCACCAGGTTGGTGATGGGGTTGCCCTCGGTCCAGCGGAAGTAGATGTGCGGCATCAGCCCGGTAACGTCCCTGATGTGCAGGAGCACGGAGGCGATGGTGTTGGGGACCACCGGCCCGTGGACTTCCAGGATGTGGTAGCCGTGGCGGTTCACGCCGCGGACATGGAGCTCGGTTTCGAAGTCGGAGGAGTCGTCCACAATGACCTCGAGGAACAGGGCCTCTCCCGCCAGCGGCAGGTGGCTGACCTCGATGGCGGATTCCAGCTTGTCCCGGTAGGCCTCCGCTGACAACCGCATTGGCTCGTGCGCGATGATCGCGATGGGCCCGTCCAGGGTGCTGGACATGAACTCCAGGGCCTGCTGGTCCAGGTGCACCCGGGTGGCGTGCAGTTCGAACGACCGCCGGACCCGGGACAGCAGGGAGATCACGATGATGCCCAGGATGAAGATCGCGGCGATCCGGATGCCCTCGGGCCGTTCGAAGATGTTGGCCACAGTGGTGTACGCGAACACCACCGAGATGGCACCGAAGCCGAACGTCAGGTTCCGCTGCCCGCGGCGGCGCACCGACAACGTCACCGCCACGGCAGCGGAGGTCATCAGCACCAGTACGCCGGTGGCGTACGCACCGCCCTGGGCATCGACGTCGGCGTTGAAGATGAAGGTGATCAGGAAGCCGATCAGAGTGAAGACGAGCACCAGGGGACGGACGGCCTTGGCCCACCCCGGGGCCATGCCGTAACGCGGCAGGTAGCGGGGAACCAGGTTCAGCAGGCCGGCCATGGCCGAGGCACCGGCGAACCAGAGGATGCCGATGGTGCTGATGTCATAGACGCTGCCGAACCCCACGCCAAGGTATTCGTGCGCCAGGAAAGCCAGGGCACGGCCGTTCGCCTGGCCGCCGGGCTGGAATTCCTGCTCCGGGATCAGGACCACGGTGATGAAGCTGGTGGTCAGGAGGAACACGCTCATGATCACGGCGGCGGTGGTGAGCATCCGCCGGGCTCCGCGGATGCGGCCTGCAGGGTTCTCCTCGGTATCGTCCGGAGCGCCCTTCACCTGGGGCATCACGGCAACGCCGGTCTCAAAACCGGACAGGCCCAACGCCAGCTTGGGGAACACCAGCAGCGCGATGGCCACCGCCATCACCGGGTTCCCGTGCGAGACCCACAAGTTGGTCCACCAGTCCCCCATGGCCGCAGGGTGGGAAATCACCTGTCCCAGGGTGGCAACCACCACCACGGCGTTCAGGCCCAGGTAAAGGACCACCAGGACCACGGCGACCCCGATCGCTTCCTTGAAGCCCCGCAGGAACACGGCCGCCAGCAGCGCCAGCAGGAACAGCGTGACGGGGACGTTCTGGTTTTGGAGCCAGCCGGGGGCAACAGGGTTGCCGATCAGGTGCGCGGTGGCATCGGCCGCCGAGAGGGTCATGGTGATCATGAAGTCGGTTGCGGCGAACCCGAGCAGCACCAGCACCAGGAGCTTGCCTCCCCAGCGGGGCAGCAGCCGCTCCAGCATGGCGATGGAGCCTTCACCGCGCGGGCTCTCACCGGCAACCCTGCGGTAGACCGGCAGTGCGCCCAGCAGGGTCACCGCCACCAGCACCAGGGTGGCCAGCGGGGAGATGACCCCCGCGGCCAAGGCGGCGATGGCCGGCTGGTAGCCCAGGGTGGAGAAGTAGTCCACACCCGTCAGGCACATGACCTGCCACCACGTGTGCTTCTTTTCGTGCTGCGTCGGAACACCGCCGGGGCCCTGGTGGGTGCCTTTGCTGTCCTGCAGGCCAAACAGCAGCCAGTCCTTGAGCGCCTTCCTGCCGTGGACGTGGGGCGCGGAAGGATCCGCCGGGGGCCTGCTCAACGTGGTCATGACTGCCTTTCCGCGCTGCCCTGTGCAGCACGATCACTGCGAAGCTAGCACCGGCCAAAATGGCTGGCACGGGAAAACGACTTTTCTTAATGATTCCTTTACGCGTGATGTACGACGCCGGCGGGGGCCTTTGCGGGGCGCGTCACGGTTCGAAGCGGTACCCCATGCCGGCCTCGGTGAGCAGGTGGCGGGGCCGGGCAGGATCGGCCTCCAGTTTGCGGCGCAGCTGGCCCATGTAGACGCGCAGGTAGTGGGTTTCGTTCTCGTAGCCGGGTCCCCAGACTTTCCGGAGCATCTGCTGCTGCGTGATCAACCGTCCGGGGTTCCGGGCCAGCAACTCCAGGATGGCCCATTCGCGCGGCGTGAGCCGGACCGGGTCTCCGGCCCGCGTGACCTTCCGGTTGGCCAGGTCCACCTCGAAATCCCCCACGTCGATGGCCGGCCCGCCCTCCACCGCTTCCGGGGATCCGGTCCGGCGCCCGGCCACGCGCAGCCGGGCCAGGAGTTCGTCCAGCCCGAACGGCTTGGTCACGTAGTCGTCCGCGCCGGCATCCAGGGCCCGGACCTTGTCCACGGACCCGTGCCGGGCGGACAGCACAATGATGGGCATGCTGCTGGTGCGCCGCACCCGGGTGATCACATCCACGCCGTTGATGTCCGGCAGGCCGAGGTCCAGCACCATCACGTCCGGGTGGCCGCCCTCGGCATGCTGCAGGGCGGCAGTGCCGTCCAGGGCCGTGAGCACCCGGTAACCCTCCGCTTCCAGGTTCACCTGCAGGGCACGCAGGAGCTGGGGTTCGTCGTCCACGATCAGGATGGTCCTCACGAGCTGCTCCCTGCCGGCCGGCGCCGGTCCGGGGCGGCGGCCCCCACGGACAGCGGCAGCCTGATGATCATGGTCAGTCCGCCGCCGGGGGTCGGTTCAGCCACCAGCCGGCCGCCCATGGCCTCCGTGAACCCCTTCGCAACAGCAAGGCCAAGCCCGATGCCCAGCCCTTCGGGGGCGTCGTCAAGCCGCTGGAACGGCTGGAACATTGCGGCGGCCGCGGCAGCGGGCACACCCTGCCCGTGGTCGACGATGCGCAACTCGCCGAACCCGCCGCCGTCGTCGTCTGCCCTCCGGGTCCCGGCCGAAACGCCCACGATCACCACGTCCGAATCCGGCGCGTACTTGAGCGCGTTTTCCACGATGTTGGCGATGACCCGTTCCAGCATGCCCAGGTCGGCGTCGACGGCGGGCATGGCGGCGGCGAGGTCAATCCGGATCCGGTCCTGCGGGAGGCCGCGCAGCGCATCCTCAATGGCATCGCGCCAGCTGACCGGCGATGTCAGCGGGGCCGCCGAACCACTGGAAATGCGGGACATGTCCAGGAGGTTCGAGATCAGGGCGTCCAGGCGCTCGGTGTAGGACTCGATCGTGGCGAGCATCTCGGCCTGCACCTCCTCCGGCAGCCGGCGGCTCTGGCGGCGCAGCGCGGTGACGGCGAGCTTGATACCGGCCAGCGGGGTGCGCAGGTCGTGGCTGACGGCGCGCAGGATGGACGTGCGGACGCTGTTGCCCTCCGCCAGTTTGGTGGTGCTTTGCAGCCGGCGCTGCAGGGCCTGGCGCTGGCGCAGGAGCAGGAGGTGGGCGCCGTGGGCGGCGAGGAGCAGGCGGTCGCCGGCGGTCAGGGTCCGCCCGGAGAGGACCAGCGCCGTCCGGTCGTCGGCCAGTTCCACGCTGTCCGTCAAGGCCGCGGCGTCCGGGGCGGGCGGCGCCGGGGCACCCGAGAAAGCCTGGAGTTCCCACGCCCCGCTGCCGTCACCGGCAACGGTGAACAGCCCTGCCGACCGGACCTGGAAGGTCTCCCGGACCTTGTCCATGAACGCGGCCACGGTGTCATCGGCCAGCAGGGCGTCGCGGGCCAGGTCCGCCAGGGTGGCGGCCTCGGCACGGGCCCGGGCGGCTTCCCGGGCACGCCGGGCGGACAGGCCCACCACCAGGGAGACCGCCACGGCCGCCGCCAGGAACACCAGCAGGGCGAAGACGTTTTGGGGGTCGCTGATGTTGAAGGTCCCCACCGGGTCTGTCTCGAAGAAGTTCAGGAGCAGCGAATCCAGGACCGCCGCGAGCACTGCCGGCCAGAGCCCGCCAATGAAAGCCACCGCCATCACGCCGGTCAGGTGCACCAGTGCGTGGGTGGCGAGGTTCAGGTCCGGGCCGGCAGCCAGGGCAGTGGTCAGGAGGACCGGAAGGATGACGGCGAGGACAAACCCGACGGTGGTGCGTGTGCGGCCCAGTGCGGCCGTCGCAGGCCGGGGCAGGCCAACCCCGCCCTGCGGCCGGGACACGATGTGCACGTCGATATCGCCGGAGCCGCGCACCACCTTGGCGCCGGCTCCGGCGCCGAGCAGCCGGCTCCACAGGCCTCCGGTCGAGGCGCCGATGACGATCTGCGTGGCATTGACGCTGCGGGCAAACTCCAGGAGCGATTCGGCCGCGTCCTCCCCCGAAACTGTGTGCCAGGTTCCGCCGAGGTCCGTGACCAGGCGCTGTTGGGCGTCCAGTGCGTGGCCGGACTCGGTGGTGCTGCCGTCCCCGCGCCGAACGTGCACGGCGAGCAGGTCGCCACCGTGGACCCTGGACAGGATGCGGGACGCCCGCCGGATGAGCAGTTCCCCGTCCGGGCCGCCGTCCAGGCCCACCACCACCCGTTCGCGCGCGGGCCAGGTGGCGGTGATGCCCTGGCTTTTCCGGTACGTCGCCAACCCTTCGTCCACACGGTCGGCCAGCCAGATCAAGGCGATCTCGCGCAATGCGATCAGGTTGCCCAGGCGGAATTCGTTGGCGAGGGCCGCATCTATGGCGTCCTTGGGGAACACTTTTCCGTCGGCAACGCGCTGGCGCAGGAGTTCGGGCGGGATGTCCACCAGCTCGATGTGCTCTGCCCGCCGCACCACGGCGTCCGGCACGGTCTCACCGTTGGGCTGGTCCGTGATGGCGGCGACGGCGTCCCGCAGCGAGGCCACGTGCTGCACGGTGAGGGTGGTCAGCACATCCGTCCCTGCCGCCAGGAGCTCCTCGATGTCCTGCCAGCGGCGCCCGTTCCGGCTTCCCGGAGCGTTGACGTGCGCATAGTCGTCGACGACGGCCACACCGGGGTGCCGGGCCAGCACCGCCGCCACATCCAGCTCGGCCGCCTCCGCTCCACCGGCGCCGGGCACCAGACGCGGGGCAACGGCGTCGAGCCCGTCAAGGAGTTGGGCAGTCTCGGTCCTGCCCTGGTCCGCGGCAATGCCCACAACCACGTCCCGGCCGCACGCCGCAAGGCGGTGCGCCTCGCGCAGCATGGAGTACGTTGTGCCGGCACCCGCTGCCGCGCCCAGGAAGATGCGAAGCGTTCCCCGTGCCATACCCACAGTCTTATCCCCTCGGGCCACCCGGACCAACTCGCCGGGCTGCCGGCCGTCCGCAGGTACAGGCTATTCCACCCAGCGGAGCAGCCACACCGTCGTGGCCGGCGGCAGGTACCCATCATGGAGGGGGCCGCTGCTGATCACAATGATCCCCTCCGGCAGCGGCACGGGCGAGCGGCCGAAGTTGGCAACGCAGTGCCACCCGTACGGCCGGCTGAAATGCAGCAGCCCGTCGTGCCGCGAGTCCTCCCAGTGGACGTAGTTGAAGGACTCCAGTTCGGTCCGCCACGTACACGCCGCGCGCAGGAAGTCCCTCCGGCCGCCGTCGCCACCGCTGCCCGGGTGGTCCGGGTCCGCGGGATCCGTGTCTACGGGATCCGTGTCTTCAGGAAAGGGCAGCGCCAGGTTGAGGAGCAGGATGGCCCGGATCCATTGTTCCGCCAGGCTGCGGTCCCGGAGAGGCTGCCGGAGGGCGGCCCGCACGTTCAGTAAAGGCAAACTCTGCTCGATTCTGTAGAAACGTCCGCTCGCCAGGACGGTGGCCGGTGCGTGCCGGTGTGATTTCCGTGGTGGTTCAGCGCAGCGACCGCTGGATGGCCAGGCAGGCGGCGCCCTTGCCCCACAGGTCGGCGTCCGCGGGTGCCACCTTGAGCCGGGGCAGGAAGTCCCCGCCCTCCAGCGCGTACTCCTGGAGGGACGCCGCCAGTCCGCGGGCCAGCAGGTCGTAGGCGGCGGAACCTTCACCGGTGATCACCACCAGTTCGGGGGCCGCCAAGTTGCACACCACCGCCAGGCCCCGCCCGATCCAGCCGCCAGCGGTGTCGAAGGCTGCCCTGGCGGTGGCCGCCTGCGCGCCTTGGCCGTCACGCGCCAGCTGCATGGCTGTGTCCACGTCCGCGGTGCCGGCGGCGGAGGCGATCGCCGCATCCCCCGCGAGTGCTTCCAGGCAGCCCCGCCGGCCGCAGCTGCACAGCGGGCCGTCCGGAACCAGCGGGATGTGGCCCAGTTCGCCGGCGGCTCCCTGGGCGCCGCCATAGACCTTTCCGTCGAACACGAGCCCCAGGCCGATGCCGGGGCCCAGGGTGACCACCGCGAAGTTGCGAGCGTTCCGGCCGTCGCCGAACAGGTGCTCGGCGACGGCCAGGGCGTTGACGTCGTTGTGGACGGTGACGGGCAGCGCGATCTGCTCCGCCAGGGGTGTTGCCACGTCCACCCCGCGCCAGCCCAGGAGCGGGGAAAAACGGCACATCCCGGCGTCGGGGTCCACGTGCCCGCTGACCGCCACCCCCACGCCCAGGGCCTTTTCCCGTGCGCCGGGCACTGAGTCGAGCAGCCGGTCCGCCAGGCCGGCCACTGCCCGGAAGGTGTCCGCCGGCACCAGCGGAACGTCTGTTTCCTCGCCCCGGGCCAGCACGTTCGCGCCGAGGTCCGTAACAACGCCGGAGATGATCCGGGGACCGATCTTGATGCCCACAGCGGTGTGCTTGGTGGCCACCACCTCGATCAGGCGCTCCGGCCGGCCGCGGCCGTTGGGGGTGGTGGGGGCCTCCACCACGTATCCCTGGTCCACCAGTGGCCGGAGCGTCCGGGCAATGGTGGACGGGTCCAAGGAAGTCTGCCGGGCGAGCTCCACCCGGGAGATCGGCGCGTGCCGCAGCACCAGGGAAAACAGTCCTGCCCGGTGCGGATCCCTGAGGGCGGGAACCCCGAAGGCCGGTGTCGGTGTGCTCACATGTCCAACTCTATCCAGTTCAGGTTGATGGCTCCCTTGTCCGTGGCGCCCCTGCCGATGGTCACCAGGTTCAGGCCGGCGTCGAGGGTGATGGCGCCCTCCATTACGCCCCAGGTGTCCCACGAGGCCAGCCCCGGGAAGCTGACGTGCATGGGCCCGTCCACGGTGGATCGGTCGACCTTTTCGGCGGTGACCGTCATGGTGCTGGTATCGCCTGTGGCGTTGGCGTACCGGTAGCGGATGGCGTAGCTGCCGCGGTGCGGGACCTGGACGGCGAACGTGACCAGCGGGTCTGCACTGCCGGACCCGGCCTGGAGTCCGTCCACGAAGCCGTTGCCGTCATGACCGGGGTGGTTGTTGTTGAAGCCGGCACCGCCGCCCCAGGTTGCGAAGGCTGCGGGGTACCGGGTGGTGCCATGCATCTTCGGCGGGGTGACGCGGAAGATGGCGGAGGAATGCGGGGCCAGTACGGCCGTGGCTTTGGTGTCCATGCCCAGGTTCCTGTGCTCCCAAAGGTCCCGGACGTTGGCCCCGGTGGCCAAGCCGAGGTCCTTGGCGAAGTCGATGGTCTTGGTGACGGTTTCGGTGTCGCTGCGGTTGAACAGCGCAACGCCCCACGAACCGTCCGGGAGCTGCCCGGCCCAGCGTTCGGTGTCGCGTGAGCCGGGGTCTTCCGAGAACGGGGTGGCGGAGCGGTAGAGGGGCTTGCCCACCAGGCCGTCGGCATTGAGCTGGAGGACTTCCTTGTTGGTGTACACCCAGCCGTTGGTGCCGATCTGCTGGTAGGTGTCGCCGATGGCCAGGGGCGATCCGGCCGCGACCATCAGGTTCATCATGGTTTTGCGTTCCTCGTCGCTGGCGAAGGTGCTGGCCCGCATGAAGTCGCCGTCCAGGATCAGCTGGCCCCTGCCGTTGCGGTGGGACCAGCCGGTGAACCCGCAAAACGGGTTGGCCCAGTTGGGCCAGGCGTCCTGCCAGTTCTGGCGCATCCCGCTCAGCCGGTCCCAGCCGCCCTTGTCGGCGTCGGCGTTGATCCGCACCAGGTCGCCGTTGGCCAGTTCCGCCGAACCGTTCTGGAACATGTGCGGCATCACGAGCGAAACTTCCAGGTCGTCGCCGGCTGCCTCGTTGATCCAGGAGAGGGCCAGCTCATAGTTGGCCCGGCCGTGCGGGGCGTTGACCTGCCCGATGTTCGCGTCCCTTCCGTCCTCGTACCAGGAGAGGAAGTCGGTCCGCAGGTAGGGGACGCCGAGGTCCTTGAAGTAGCGGACGTAGCCCTGGACGTATTCTTTGGCGCCGGGCTTGGTGGCGTCCAGCCAGTACAGCTGGTTTCCGCCGATGTCCCGGGCGAAGAAGTCCCCGGGGGCCACGAGGTCCGCGATCTTGATGTCGGGCCGGCCCAGGACGGTCTTGGAGGTGTCCTCGACGGCGGCCTGGTGCACCCAGAGCGGGTTGTAGTACACACCGAGCTTCATCTTCCTCGCGGCCAGGTACTTGGCCCAGTAGGCCCAGTCGTGCTGCCAGGAGTCGTTGTAGCTGGTGATGTAGCCGTTGGCGGTGGTGCGGCTGGAGCCTTCGATCCAGCCGTCCGTGCAGGCGATGTCGTAACCGAATTCGGCGAAGTTGGCGGCCAGCCAGTCGATGTTGGCCTTCCACTCGTTTTCCGGGATGGGGGCGTTGTGCGGGAACGAGTACCCGTAGATGTTCCAGTACCTGGGTCCGGCACCGCTGCGGGTGAACACACTGTTCCGGCTCGCCACGCGGAGCGGCGGCGCAGCGGTCACGAGGATGCCGGGGCGGGCGGTGACGGCGGTGGAGGCCTGGGCGGAGGTTGCCATGCCCAGGGCGTAGGCGAGGGTGGCGGCACTGCCGGTGGTGAGCAGCGTGCGTCGGGACAGGTTCATCATCGATCAGTCCTTTGGGAGGGAGGTGGGGCACACAAAAGTATTCACGGGCTATATTCGTGCGTCAAGCATTTAATTAATTGCAGGTCCGGGAGAGCACCGGTGAAGGTGCACAACGGAACGCCCGCGGTCAGTAAGCTGTGCACATGCCCGACCTCGCCGCACTGGCCCCCACCCTCGCGGCCATCGCCATCCTGGCGGCACTCACAGTGGGCATCCTCTGGGGCTCGCGCACGCCGTCGTACCTCTCCCCCGCCCTGGCCATCCTCCGTGGCGCGCTGCAGCTGGCGGTCATCAGCCTGGTCCTCGGTGGCGTCATCACCAGCCCGCTATGGGTGGGCCTGGCTCTTCTGGTGATGTTCACCGTGGCGTCCGTGACGGCCGCGCGGCGGCTCACCTGGTCCTGGCGGCGGTTCGCCGTGGTGGCCGCGACCATGGCAGCCGGCATCCTGGTGACGGTGGCCATCGTGTTCGGTACCGGCGCCATCGAATTTTCACCGCGGTACGCGCTGGCCGTCGGCGGGATCGTGATCGGCAACTCCATGACCATCGCCACGCTGGCCGGCCGCCGGTTCGTCGAGGCCGTCCTGGAGCAGTGGGACCAGGTGGAGGGCTGGCTGGCGCTCGGCGCGACGCCCCGCCAGGCCACCCTCATCCAAGCCCGGCAGGCAGTGCATTCGGCACTGATCCCCTCAACCGACCAAACCAAGACCACCGGCCTGGTGACGCTCCCCGGCGCGTTCGTGGGCGCCATCTTCGGCGGCGCCTCGCCCCTGGAAGCCGGGCGGTTCCAGGTAGTGGTGCTGGCGTCCATCATGGCGGCCGGGTCCATTACCGCCGTGACGTTGATCCGGTCACTCGGCAACGTCACAGTGCGGCCCGACCCGCTCTAGGGCCGGGGCGCCGCCACGGCGCCGACAGCTGGGGGCGCTCCGATTACGCGCCACGGCGCCGCCTTCCCTAGAGTGGTACCCGGTAGAACATTGGAAGAAGGGGTGGCGATGGGTACGAGCGCGCCGTTCCGCTTCCCCCGCGCCTTCGCGTTCACGGTGGCAATGTTCGCCCTCGCCGCCGGAGCCCACGTGCTGGCCCGCGGCGTGATGCCCCAGCCGGCCATCGTGGCCGGGCTCTTTGCCCTGGTCCTGCTGCCCGTCATGGCGCTCGCCAAAACCCGGGTCAACTCCCCCGTGATGGCGGGCCTGCTCATCGGCGGCCAGCTCCTCCTCCATGAGGCTTTCACCACCCTCTCGGCGTCATCCGGCTTCACGCCGGTTCCGGGAACCCACCTCCACCCGGGTGGACCGCTTGGCGCCGAAGCAGTGGCCGCGGCACCGGAACACCTCCACGCAACGGACCCGCTGATGCTGGTCCTGCACGCCGTGGCAACCGTGGCCACCGCCCTGGTGCTGGCCCGCGGCGAAGCGGCCGTCTGGGCTTTTGCGGCATGGCTGCGGCCACTGATCCGCATCCTGACGCTGGTGCTCCTGCCTGACTGGCCGCAACTTCCAGCACCGCGCCGCCTCAATGTGGTGCTGCGCGCCGCTTTCCTCCGGCTCCCCGACCTGCGCGGTCCGCCGCGCGCTGCCGCCTCCTGAGCGGCACCTGACCCAACCCTGCTGATCCGGGCCCAAGGCGTTGCCCTTGGACAGCCGCCTTTGCGCCCCGGTCAGCCATGCCCCCGCGCCCGGCCGCATCCGCGGCTGCCCCGGCGCACCCACATCTTGTGAAAGCGACACCATGAACACCAAAATCCGCCACACCGCCAAGGCCTTCGCCGCCCTCACCGCAGCAGCCGGAATGCTCGCCGCCGGCGCCGCCGCCGCTTCCGCCCACGTCTCTGTGGACCCGGACGATACCGGTGCCAACGGCTACTCGCACCTGACCTTCAACGTCCCCAACGAGTCCCCCACCGCCAAGACGAACCGGCTAGAGGTCAAGCTGCCCACGGACACGCCCTTCACGTCCGTGTCCGTCAAGCCGGTGGAAGGCTGGACCGCGCAAGTGGTCACCGGAGATCTGCCCAAGCCCGTCACGGTGGCCGGCGCAACGGTCACCAAGGCGCCCACGTCGGTGGTCTGGACCGCCGACGAGGCACACCAGCTGGGCCAGAACCAGTACCAGGCGTTTTCGCTGTCAGTGGGCCGGCTGCCCGCCGCCGGGACCACGGTGGTGCTGGAGGCCGCCCAGAGCTACACCGACGGGACGGTGGTGAACTGGAACGAGCGGGCTGCCGACGGCCAGCCCGAGCCCAAGCACCCGGCCCCCTCCTTCACCACCACTGCCGAGGACGGCACGGCGGCAAACACCACCACCGCCTCGGCTGCGGCTTCTCCTGCTCCCGCCGCCTCCGAGGGCATGGAACGCACCTCCGATGCGGCTTCGATCTGGGGCGTGGTCCTGGGCGCGGCAGGCTTTGTCCTTGGCGCGACAGCCTTGGCCCTGGTGGTGGCCGGCCGCCGTGCCCGGTCCGCAGGATACTAGGAGACCTCACGTGCAGTCAACAATTCCGCGCCGCCTCCGGCGCTTCCTGCTGATTCTGGCCCTGGCGGCTTTTCCGCTCGCCCTGGCCGCACCCGCGCAGGCGCACGACGTGCTTGAATCCAGTGACCCTGCGAATGGATCCTCCGTGCCGGCGGTTCCCAGCCAGATCGGGCTGACGTTCGACCACACGCCAATGGGCATCGGATCGGTTGTACAGGTCCAGGACGCCAATGGAACGGACCAGGCCGACGGCGCCGTCACCATCGTGGACAACCACGTCACCCAGGCCGTGAAAGCCGGCGCCCCCGCAGGCAAATACACGGTCACTTGGCGGGTGGCCTCTTCCGATGGGCACCCCATTGAAGGAACGTTCACGTTCACGGCCGGCGCCGGCAGCTCCGGCGCGGCAGCGCCGGCCGCCGGTGCCGCGGCCGGCCCTGCGGGGCCCCAGTCAGGCGTGGTCATCGCCGGCGGGGCTGCCGCCGTCCTGGTGATCGGCCTGGCTATCGGTGCGGCCCTGGTGCGGCGGCGGCTCAAGAACCCGGACTCCGACGCCTGACCAGGCCGGATGGCCGGCCGGGCCGGAGGACTGGCAGGGGCGGGCGCTGCGCCACACGCGCAGTGTCCGCCCCGGCCGCCGTCGGGTGGGTCCCCGGTCAGCCCTGCTTTACCAGTGCGGCTTCGAGGTTGATCTTCACCTTGTCGCTGACCAGCAGGCCGCCGGTTTCCAGGGCTGCGTTCCAGGTCAGCCCGAATGCCTTGCGGCTGATCTCGGTCTCGGCGGAGAAGCCCGCCCGCGTGGCGCCGAACGGGTCCACGGCAACACCGGTGAACTCAACTTCGAGCTCTACCGGCTGGGTGACGCCCTTGATGGTCAGGTCCCCGGTCAGGGTGTAATCCTCCCCGTCACCTTCGATACGGGTGCCGCGGAAGGTCATCTCGGGAAACTTCTCGACGTCGAAGAAGTCCTCGCCCCGGACGTGCGCATCACGGTTGGCGTCGCCGGAGTCGAAGCTGGCCGTGGCCACGGTGGCGTGCAGGGTTGAGTCGGCCAGGGACTCCCCCACCCGGGCTTCGGCCGTGGCCTCGGTGAAGCGGCCACGGACCTTGCTGATGCCGGCATGCCGGACGCTGAAGCCGATCTCGCTGTGCGACATGTCCAGGGTCCAGGTTCCGGGGGTGAGTTGCTGGGGAAGGGTCATGGTGGTTCTCCTTGCTCGTAGGGCCGCAGGCCTCCTGCCCGCTATGGGCGCAAGGTTGCGGATGGTCCTAAATATTCCGCATTGAACCCGCATTTATAAGGGGGCAGGGTGAACCGGGAGGGAACTTCGGGCGTATACATAAGCGTGGCACTAAGACTATTGACCGCCCTTGCGTTGTTCATTGATGCCGGCGTACACCTCTTCCTGGCACCGGGCTACCAAAACGCGCAGCCGGGCACCGTCAGCCAGGGCACCCTCTTCCTGCTGGAGGCCGCCGTGGCTGCTGTGGCCGGGATCTTTGTCCTGCTCCGGGGCAGCCGGGCAGCCTACGCGGTGGCCTTGCTGGTGGCCCTGAGCGCCTTCGCTGCCGTGATGCTGTACCGGTACGTTGACATCCCGGCCATCGGACCGATCCCCGCCATGTACGATCCCGTCTGGTTCTTCTCGAAGACCCTCAGCGCCGTCGCCGAGGGAGCCGGGGCCCTCCTGGCCGCCGCGGGACTGGCCCGGGGGTCCGGGAAGCGGCGGTCCGCCGCGGTGAAACGCCCGACGACGCGTCCCGGCACGTGATTCCCCGTCCGGGTTCCGCGGAACGCCGGTGGGCCGGGTCCGCCGCCGTCGTCAGTGTGCGGGCGGAGGTGGCAGGGCCTCGCGGCGCGGCCGGGCGTGCCGTCCCCGACGCGCTGGCCGCCGTGGCCGCCTATGGTTTGGCGGCGTTGTGGCTGTCATCGTTGTCCGCCGAGGGGTTTCCCGTGCAACTGGCAGGCCTGTGCGCGGGCGCGCTGGTCTCAGGTGCCGCGGCCGCTTCAGTGCTGCGGCGGGTACCCCGTTTCTCCACTCCGGCCGACCGTGTGACGCTGCTGCGCGCCGTCCTCGCCGCCCTCTGTGCCGCGCTGGCGGTCCCCCAGCTGTTTACGGGCCCCCGGGCGGACCTTCTGGTTCCGGTCCTGGGCGGGCTGGCTTTCCTGTTGGACGGGGTGGACGGGGCCGTGGCGCGGCGGACCGGGCTGTCGTCCACGGCGGGGGCGCGCTTCGATGCGGCCACCGACGCCGGACTGGTCCTTGCGTTGTCCGTCGCGGCCGCTGCACGGGTGGGGCCGTGGGTGCTGGCGATAGGGGGCATGTACTACGTGTTCGTGGCCGCGGGAGTGTTCCGGCCACAGCTCCGGGGGCCACTGCCGCCAAGCCAGTCGCGGAAGGCGATCGGGGCGTTCCAGCCGTTGGCGCTGCTGGTTGCCCTGCTCCCCGGAGTACCCGGCCTTGCCGCGGTGTCCGTTCCGGCGGCGGCCCTGGCGCTGCTGGCGTTTTCCTTCACACGGGACGTGGTGCAGTTGGAGACCGGCCGCCGGTGACTCTTAAGCTCCTGCGCCGCCCAGGCTGGCGAGGGCCTTCCGGAGGCGCGTCCCGGCGTCGTCCGCCACGTCCTTGACGGACGGGGCTTCGCTGAGCTGGACCATGGTCTTCGGGTCGATCGCCTCAACGGTGGTCTCATGCGCATCGGCCGCGCGGCGCACCACCACGTTGCACGGCAACAGGGCGCCCATCTGCGGCTCGGCGGCGAGGGCCTTGCTGGCCAGGGACGGGTTGCAGGCGCCGAGAATCACGTAATCGCCGACGGCGGCCGCGGCTTCATCGCCCAGCTTGGCCTGGAAGGTGGAACGGATGTTGATTTCGGTAAGGATTCCGAAACCCTCGGCGGCAAGGGCGTCACGGGTGCGGTCCACTGCTTCCGCCCACGGGAGGGAAACGGTGGTGGCCAGGGTGTAGCTCATGATGCTCCTTAGGGTTGCCGAATGGTCTGCTGCCGTGGGACTGCCAGGGCGTCGAATTATGCCAGGGAGAGGAAGAGCTTCTCCAGGTCTTTCCGGTCCATGGTCTCGTCCTTCTGGACGATGCACTGCTCCAGTCCGGTGGCGATGATGGCGAAGCCGGCCCGGTCGAGGGCTTTGGAGACAGCTGCCAGCTGGGTGACGACGTCCTTGCAGTCCCGGCCTTCTTCAAGCATCCGGGTGACGGCGGCGAGCTGGCCCTGCGCGCGCTTGAGGCGGTTGATCACGGGTGTGAGTTCGGTGGGGTTCAGTTCCATAAGGGGTCTCCATCCATGGGGGGCTTGCCCTCAACTATATACCCCCATGGGTGTTTTGACTACCCCCGGGGGTATCTGTAATACTCGGTGGGGTATCCACCTGACCCTCCCGAGAGGCTACTTATGACTTCCCCTTCCAAAGCAGGCGCCGTGACCGCACTCGCTCCCGAGACCCTGCAGTCCTGGATCAAAGAGCACCAGGACCTCGTGGTGATTGACGTGCGCTCTGCCGCCGAATTCGAGTCCATGCACATCCGCGGCTCCTACAACGTGCCGCTGCCGCTGCTTTCCGAGCACACCGATGAACTCGCCGCCCGGCTGGGCTCACGGGTGGTCCTGGTCTGCCAGTCCGGCGTCCGCGCCGAGCAGGCCCGCCAGCGCATGACCACCGTCGGCCTGGACACCGCCTACGTCCTCACCGGCGGCGTCCCCGGCTTTGCCGCCGCCGGCGGCGACGTCGTCAAGGGCAAAGACCGCTGGGACCTGGAGCGCCAGGTCCGCCTGGCCGCAGGTTCCCTGGTGATGCTGGGCCTGGTGGGCGGCAAGTTCGTCTCGCCAAAGGTCCGTATGCTGGCCGGCGCCATCGGCACGGGCCTGACCTTCTCGGCCGCCACCAACACCTGCGCCATGGGCAAGGCCCTCTCGGCCATGCCGTGGAACAAGGCTGCCACGGAGCCCACCCGCGAAAGCGCCATCCTGCAGCTTCCCGTCCAGCCGGCCGAAGAGGGCGCGGCGGCATGATCGCGGCCCTGGGTTTGGGGCTCGTCGTCGGCGTCGTACTGGGCGTAGTAGGCGGCGGCGGGTCCATCATTGCCGTTCCAGCCCTGGTGTACGGCGTGGGCATGAGCCCCGCCCAGGCCATTCCCACCTCGCTGCTGGTGGTGGGAATCTCCTCGCTCGCGGCCCTGATCCCCCGCATCCGCGAGGGCTTGAACTGGCCTGTCATCGCCCTCGTCGGCGCGGCCGGCATCCCGGCAGCCTGGGCAGGCGCGGCCGTGGGAAAGCTGCTGGATCCGAACATTTTGATGCTGGCCTTTGCCGCGATCATGGTGATTGCCGGAATCCGAATGCTCAGCAAACCCCGCGAAACCGAGGGCTCCTGCAGCATCGGCCCGCACCGGGCCTTCCGCACCTGCGCGCCGAAGGCCGTGGGCGTGGGCCTGCTCGTCGGGTTCCTCACCGGACTGCTCGGCGTGGGCGGCGGCTTCCTGATCACTCCCGCGCTGACCATCTTCCTGGGCCTGCGCATGAAGCAGGCCGTGGGAACCTCACTGGCCATCATCGTGGTCAACTCGGCTGCCGGGTTCAGCGCCCACGCGGCCGGCTTCACCATTGACTGGGCCACCACCCTGGCGTTCGCCATCCCGGCGATCGTTGGATCACTGGTTGCCGCCCGGTTTGCCCGCCGCCTGAAGGACAAGCACATCCGCATCTCGTTCGCGGTACTCATCTTCGCCGTTGCGGCGTGGGTCACCGCCGGCACGGTCACCGCCTGACCCATCCACAAAGGAGAACACCATGGGACTTCTCGACTCCCTCAAGAAGGCCTTCAGCAAGCCCTACAAAACGATTTCCGTGGCCCAGGCCAAGGAACTCCTGGGTTCGGGTGCCACGCTGATCGACGTCAGGTCCGCGCAGGAATGGCGGACCGGCCGGGCACCACAGGCCAAGCACGTCCCCCTGGACCGGCTGCAGGCCAGCACTGCCGGCATCCAAAAGGCCAAGCCGGTGATCGCGGTCTGCGCCTCCGGCGTTCGCTCCGCCTCCGCAGCCCGGATGCTGGCCGCCAAGGGGTACGACGCCTACTCGGTGCGCGGCGGCATGGCCGCCTGGCGCCAGGCCGGCGAACCCGTCCGCTAGACACACCACCCCCAGCCAACAACCACTTCGAAGGAGAAACCACCATGGCTGAAATCACCATCACCGAAACCGACCAGCGCCGCTCCACCGCGCGCATCCTCGACGTCCGCGAGGACTTTGAGGTGGCCGAGGGCATGATCCCCGGCGCCCTGCACATCCCCATGGGCTGTAAGTCTTTACCTGGTTGCTCCGCGAGCAACTGGCAGTCTGATGCTGTGGCCTTGCTAGGGCGTGACTCACCCATGGGTTTGCCTTCGAATTGAGTCTTGCGGAGTGCGCTTTCTTGGATATGTCCGCCTTAGCCGGGCCCAGCATCGGTTCTGTCTACAGCGCTGGCCTGATTAGAAGCATGCCCATCCGTGCACTGGTGTGGCCCATTACAGACCTGCCACGCCGTAACCCACCGATGCGACTTCATTTCCGGTATTCAGGAGGAAAAAGATGATCGTTGCAGAACACTTCGGCTTCATCGTTGGCATTGATACCCATGCCAAAACCCACACCCTCGCCATCATCAACACCGCCAGCGGCGGAGAAGTCGCGAACGAAACATTCCCCGCCACCGCAGCTGGCGGGACCCGCGCCCTGTCCTGGATCCTGCGGCGCACCGGGGCTTCCGTGGAGACCGTCCTTCTCTCCATGGAAGGAACAGGATCGTACGGTGCGAAACTTAGGCAACAGGCTGCCGAGGCGGGCTTCCCCGTCACTGAAGCGCCAATCCCCAACCAGCGACTGGGCAGATACCAGGGCAAATCCGATTCCATCGACGCCGCCCGTGCAGCGCGAGCTGTTCTAAGCGTCTCAATGGACCGGCTGCGCGAACCTCGCTCGGGCCAAAACCACATGGCACTTCGCATCCTGTCCAACGCGCGACGCAGCATGGCACGGGAACGCACCGCTGCCATCAACGCCCTTACAGCCCTCCTGCGCGTGGTTGACCTGGGTCTTGATGCCCGAAAGCCGCTGACCGCCGCGCAAATCAAAACCATCGCCGCCTGGCGGGAACGGGACGAGGAATTCGGCATCCAGACCTGCCGCCGAGAAGCCACACGCCTTGCGAAGCAAATCCTGACCCTGCAAGAACAGATGGCACAGAACCACGCAGAACTGGAGAGCCTCGTGCGGCAAGTTCAGCCGGCTCTTCTGGAGATCTACGGCATTGGTCCGGTGTTGGCTGCAATCATCCTCACGGCCTGGTCACACGCAGGAAGAGTGCGCTCGGAGGCGGCTTTCGCGGCCTTAGCTGGCACTTGCCCCGTCCCTGCATCATCAGGGGGCACAACACGATTCCGACTGAACCGCGGCGGTGACCGCCAACTGAACAAAGCCCTTTACACAATCGCCCTCATCAGAATGAACCGGGATCCGGACACGAGAACCTACGTCGCGAAGCGAACAAGCCAAGGACGCACTAAAAAGGAAATCATCCGCAGCCTCAAGAGATACATCACCCGCCAGATCTACAGAACCCTCAACAACAGCGGCCCGGAGCCAGCGCGCTGAACAAGGAGTTCAGGAACGTCCGTCGGCAGCTGCTGACCGGCCGCCTAGAACTTCGCTCATCTTGTCTAATGATTCGGGGCGGGCGGCGACGTCCACCTTGCCCTCGTCCGTTAGGAGTGTCATGGCCTCGAGCCCTGGGACCTGAATGTACCTACCGTCCTTGCCTCTCAACTTTCGACGCTGCGGTAACAGCTCCTGGACTTTGATGGTTGTCGCCCGCCCTGACGGTTCTAGGGTGTCGTACACCGCAGGCTGGAAGTGGATGGACCCGGTGCTGGGTGTCGCTATGCCTTGGTTCCATATGCTCGTAAGCGAACCGGCCGGCGAGTCCGGGTAGCGGATGTAGGCCATGATCTGGCCATGTTCATCGAGGCGTGCCCTAGTTTTGCGTCTCCGCTTTGTTTCGAAGAAGGCAAGGAGCCCGTACGCCAAGGTCCACATGGCAGCGGTGATAATGGCGTTCTCTAGGTTCTGTTGCCCAAAAGCCCACCAAATAGCCGTAGCCAAGACAAAGAGAAGTACGTAACCCACGGTCAGGGTCAAATATGGGTGCGCTCGAACCCATTCCTTCATGGGGCAATACTAAGCAAGCTGTCTCACTGCGCAATACTTCCGCTTGACGAATATAGAAGCATCAAACGACTCAGGCCAGCGGCTCCTGCGGGCTGGCTGCCCGCCGGCGTCGACGGATTTCTCTCACTGCTAGACCAGATTGAACAAGCCATCCGATCCCAAGGAGCACAGCTAGGACTGCAGGCCATCCCGACCAGCCGAGGACGCCAATTAGGATCCAGCCAACACCGATCGTCATCCAGGCGTATTTCTGCCAGTTCAAATCGGAAATCGAACTTTTCCGAAACCGGATTGAAGCTTGCATCCTGGCCAGCAGCTTTTCCCACACGGAGCTTCCTTAGATCCTCGTCCCGCTCACCGCAACGTATCCGTGAGCATACGTTTCCTCGGCCCTATTGTCTCCTGCTCGTCCTTGGCTCGGAGTCCAATCCACTCTGTCTCCCATGACCTGCTCGGGATAATGAACCACGCTTGACGAATATAGAAGCATCCAGCTGCAGGTCCGGCTGGGCGAGCTTGACCCGGCCGTCCCCGTGATCGCCGTCTGCCGCAGCGGCAACCGCAGCGCCGCCGTCGCCGATGCCCTCAACGGCGCAGGTTACAAGGCGGACACCATGGCCGGCGGCATGACCGCCTGGACCCGCGCCGGACTTCCCACCACCTAACCCCGCCTCGCGTGGCGGAACAGCAAACCCAGGGCAACCAAACAACGTCGCCCGAAAGGACTCGACAGACCATGGCAACCATCGACATCACCCAGCAATCCTTCGCCCGGACCCTGGAGGACAACAACGTCGTCTTCGTTGACTTCTGGGCATCCTGGTGCGGACCCTGCCGCTTGTTCGCCCCGATTTTCGGCGCCGCCGCGGAACGCCACCCGGACATCACCTTCGCCAAGGTGGACACCGAAGCCGAGAAAGCGCTCGCCGCAGCAGCGAACATCACCGCCATTCCCACCCTCATGGCCTTCAAGGACAAGACCCTGGTGTTCTCCCAGCCCGGCGCCCTCAACGCCACCGGCCTGGAGGAAGTCATCCAGGCCGTCAAAGAGCTGGACGTGGACCAGGCCCGCGCCGAAGCCACCCAGCAGCACGCCTGAGCATTCGGTCCAACCAGCCGCATACCCCTCGTTGCGAGATACCCCCAGGGGTATCTATACTGGATGCAGGACACCCCCCAATCCCCTTTCAAACTGAAGGAGAGCACCACATGCTTATCGAGCGCATTTACGACGAAGACCTCGCCCAGGCCAGCTACCTGATCGGCTGCCAGGCCAAGGGTGAAGCCATTGTGGTGGACGGCCGCCGCGACATCGCCGTCTACCAGGACCTCGCCGCCAAGAACGGCATGAAGATCGTGGCCGTCACCGAGACCCACATCCACGCCGACTACCTCTCCGGCACCCGCGAGCTCGCAGCCGCCACCGGCGCCAAGATCTACGTCTCCGGCGAAGGCGGCCCGGACTGGCAGTACGAATTCGACGGCGAACGGCTCCACGACGGCGACACCATCGCCCTGGGCAACATCACCATCAAGGCGGTCCACACCCCGGGCCACACCCCCGAGCACCTGTCCTTCCTGGTCACCGACGGCGCCTTCAGCGACAAGCCCGGCTACCTGCTCTCCGGAGACTTCGTCTTCTCCGGCGACCTGGGCCGTCCGGACCTGCTGGATGAAGCCGCCGGCGGCATCGACACCCGCTTCGAGGGAGCCAAGCAGCTCTTCGCCAGCCTCCGTGACAAGTTCCTCCCCCTGCCGGACTACGTCCAGGTCCACCCGGGCCACGGCGCCGGCAGCGCCTGCGGCAAGGCCCTGGGCGCCATCCCGTCCTCAACGGTCGGGTACGAACGCCTCTACGCCTGGTGGGGCCCGTACCTGGCCGCCAACGACGAGCAGGGCTTCATCAACGAACTCCTCGACGGCCAGCCGGACGCACACGCCTACTTCGCCCGGATGAAGCGCGAAAACCGGGAAGGCCCCGCCGTCATGGGCGAACGGGCCCCGCTGCAGGAACTTGCCACGGACGCCGTCGCCGCGGGCCTGGCGGAGGACACCCTGACCTTCATCGACACCCGCTCCAACGGTGAGGTCCACGAAGGCACAGTGGTGCGCTCCCTGAACGTCCCGGCCGGCAAATCCGTGGCCAGCTACGGCGCCTGGGTGGTCAACCCCGAGACGGACAAGAACCCGCTGGTGCTCCTTGCCAAGGACCAGGACCAGGCCCAGGACATGTGGGACCACCTGGTCCGAGTGGGCATCGACAACGTGGCCGGCTACCTGACCAGCATCGAAGGCCTGCCCGCGTTCACCCCCAAGCTGATCCAGCCCGGAGAACTCGAGAACTTCGACGCCGCCATGGTCCTGGACGTCCGCAACAAGACCGAGTACAAGGCCGGTCACGTCCCGGGCTCCTACCAGCTCAGCGGCGGCCGCGTCATGTGGCACCTCGATGAGCTGCCGGCCGGCGGCACCATCGTGTCCTACTGCCAGTCCGGCGTCCGGAACTCCGTAGCCGCCAGCGCCCTGCGCCGGGCCGGGTACGACGTCGTCGAACTCGACGGCAGCTACGCCGCCTGGAACGCGTGGCAGAACAGCGTCCCCGCCGTCTGACCAGGACACCCCACAGACCGCCCGGGCAGGACCCCCCTCCCGCCCGGGCCCGGCCCGGACGCATCCCCCGCGCGTCCGGGCCACCTTTTGCCCTATCAGAACGGAGCCACCATGCAGGGCAACACCCTCCGCGGCACCAGCGGATCCACTCCGGCGGTGCTGGGCCTGCGGCAGAACCTGGCCCAGTTCATGCTGCTGGTAGCAGTCAACGCCCTGGTGGGCGGGACCCTGGGCCAGGAGCGCACGGTCCTGCCGCTGCTCGCGTCCCAGGAGTTCCACCTCGACCTGTACACGGGCGCACTGACCTACATCCTCGCCTTCGGCCTGTCCAAGGCCGCCATGAACTACTTCGCAGGCACGCTCTCCGACCGGTACGGCCGGAAGCCTGTCCTCATCGCCGGCTGGCTGGCAGCGGTCCCCGTCCCGGTGATGCTCATCGTCGGCCCGTCCTGGGGCTGGATCGTGGCGGCCAACGTGCTGCTCGGCGTCAGCCAGGGCCTCACCTGGTCCACCGCCGTCATCATGAAAATGGACCTCGTTGGCCCCAAGCAGCGCGGCCTGGCGATGGGCTTTAACGAGGCCGCGGGCTACCTGGGCGTCGCCGTGACGGCCCTGGCCACCGGATACCTCGCCACCGCCTACGGCCTGCGCCCTGCCCCGTTCCTGCTGGGTGCCGCCTACATCGCCCTCGGACTCGGGCTGACCGTCCTGGCCGTGCGGGAGACCCACCACCATGCCAGGACCGAGGCCGCAGGGCACGTCAGCGCCCAAGGCGGCGCCCATGCGGGCCTGACCACCGGCCAGGTGTTCACCCTCACCAGTTTCAAGGACCGTTCACTGTCCGCCGCCAGCCAGGCCGGGCTGGTCAACAACCTCAACGACGGCCTGGCGTGGGGCCTCTTCCCCGTCCTGTTCGCCGGTGCCGGGCTGGGCCTGGGCCAGATCGGCATTCTGGCCGCCGCCTACCCGGCAGCCTGGGGCGCGGCCCAGCTGGTGACCGGCGCAGCCTCGGACCGGTGGGGCCGCAAATGGTTCATCGCCGCCGGCATGCTGGTGCAGGCTGCCGCCCTGGCGGTCATTGCCTCAGCGCACGGCTTCGCACCCTGGCTCGCGGGCGCCGTCGTGCTGGGCCTGGGGACCGCCATGGTCTACCCCACGCTGCTGGCAGCCATCGGCGATGTGGCCCACCCGGCCTGGCGCGCCCGCTCCGTGGGCGTGTACCGGCTGTGGCGCGACGGCGGATTCGCCGTGGGTGCCCTGCTCTCCGGGGTGCTCGCGGACCTTTACGGCATCCCCGCCGCCATCGCCGCCGTCGCGGTCCTCACCGCTGTTTCGGGCCTGGTGGTTGCCGTGCGCATGCGCGGGAACGACCATGCGGCGGGGCAAACCCCCTAACCGTGTCCGGCCACGTAGGCCACCAGCCCGTCCACGGTGGCCACCGCCGGGTAGTCAGCCTCCGGAATATCCACGCCCGTGGACTCGGCAACCACCTCCACCAGGCGGAGGAAATCCAGCGAATCCAGTTCCAGGTCCTGGCGCAGCCTGGCGGCGCCGTCCAGGTCTCCGGGCTCAACGTCCGGCGCTACTTTGCCGATCGCCGTCTCCACGGCCCGGCGCGCGTCCTGTTGGTTCACGGCTCCTCCTCGATCAAGCTCACAGTTCCTCCGGCGTTTGCAGGAGTTCGTCGATCCGGGCCAGGAAGCGGCCGCCGCGCAGCCCGTCGCTGGCCCGGTGGTCAGCGGACAGCGTGGCGGTGGCGGCGTGCCGGATTCCCAGCATCCCGTTGTGCGCCCACGGCTGCTCCAGGATCTTTCCGAAGCCCACCATGGCCACCTGCGGCGGGTAGATGACCCCGTAGACGCTCTCGACGCCGAGGTCGCCCAGGTTGGTGACGGTGATGGTGGGATCGGCCATCTCGGCCCGCTGCAGCCGGCCCGCCCTGGCGCGGCCCACCAGGTCGCGCAGCTGGTCCATGAGTTCATCGAGCGTGAGGGTGTCGGCGTCGTGCAGGGCCGGGGCCACCAGGCCGCCGTGCCGCAAGGCCACCGCGACGCCCAGGTGCACTGCGCTGCCCGGGTGGAAGGCACCCTTGGTGAAGAAGCCGTTCATGTCCGGCACCTCCTTGGCCGCGAGCGCGGTTGCCTTGAGCAGCAGGGCCGACGGCACCAGGCGGGACGAAACCGGCCGCTGCTGGTTGACGGCCTGCATCCACGCCATCGCCGCCGCGAGATTCAGGGTGGTGGCGAGGTAGTAGTGCGGGATCTCCTTCTTGGACCGGGACATCAGCGCGCCGATAGCCTGCCGCAGGCTTTCCGCCTTGCCGCCGGCCGCGGGACGCTCCTGCCGGGGTGCGGGTGCCCGGACGGGTTCCGTTACCTGTGCGGGTGCCGTGGGGCGGGATACCGACGGCGGGGCGTCCGCCGGCTTTTCCGCGCCGGGTTCCCTGGCCGGCCGTCCCCGGGGCGGGACGGCGGACAGGACGTCATCCTCGGTGACGGCGCCGCCGGGTCCCGTGCCCGGGACGGCTGACAGGTCCACCCCCAGTTCGGCCGCCCGCCGGCGGGCCAGCGGCGAGGACCGCACGCGTCGGCCTTCGTCCGGCCCGCGGGGCGCTTCGGCCTGTTCGCCAGGTTGCCCGGCCTGCTCCGGAGGCACCTGGGTGCCGGACCCGGGCGCGGCGCGTTCGACGTCGGCCCTGGTCACCTCGCCGCCGGGACCGCTCCCGCTGAGGCGTCCGACGTCGACCCCCAGCGTGTGCGCCAGGTGCCGGACCGGCGGCGGGACCTTTGCGCCCGGCCCCGGAAGGCCGCCCGCGGCCCCCGGCTGTGTGGCGGGCGGCGGTTGGGCGGGCGCCGGTTGGGTGGGCGGGAGTTCGGCGGGGGTGGCCGTGATCCGGGCGATGGGGGTGCCCACGTCCACGGTGTCGCCGAGGTCCACCAGGAACTCAGCCACCACGCCTTCCTCGAACGATTCGATATCCATGACTGTTTTGTCCGTGTCCACGGCCGCCACGATATCGCCCTTGTGGATGTAGTCCCCGGGTTTGACCAGCCACTCCACCACCTTGCCGTGTTCCATGTCCGCGCCCAGGGACGGCATCCGGAACTCAGCCATGGGTCCCCACGGCCCTCCGCGCGGCGGTCATGACCCGCTCCACCGACGGCAGCGCCGCCTGTTCCAGGTGCTTGGCGTACGGGACGGGCACCTCCAGGCTGCACACCCGCTCCACCGGGGCGTCCAGGTCGAAGAAGGCCTGCTCGCAGATCCTCGCGGCGATCTCGGCCGAGATGCTGCCGCTGCGCCAGCCCTCGTCCACCACCACGGCCCGGTGGGTCCTGGCAATGCTGTGCATGATGGTCTGCCCGTCCAGCGGGCGGAGGGTCCGGAGGTCGATCACGTCTGCCTCGATGCCTTCGGCGGCGAGCAGGGCCGCGGCCTCCAGCACCAGGGGCAGCGTGCCGCCGTAGGTGATGAGCGTCAGGCCGCCCCCGTGGCGCACCACCGCTGCCTTGTCGATGTCCACGGCGCCGGCGTCGTCGTCGAGCTCCCCGGCCACGTTGTACAGCGAGCCGTGCTCAAAGATGAGCACGGGGTCCGGGTCCTGCAGCGCAGTCCAGAGCATGCCGCGGGCGTCCGCCAGGGTGGCGGGGGCCAGGATTCGCAGCCCCGGTATGTGCGCGTACCAGCCTTCCAGGCTGTGCGAATGCTGGGCCCCGAGCTGGCGGCCGGCACCGGTGGTCATCCGGATGACGATGGGCACGTTGAACTGGCCGCCGGACATGTGCAGCAAGGTGGCGGCGTTGTTGATGATCTGGTCCAGCGCCAGCAGGCTGAAGTTGACGGTCATGATCTCCACCACGGGCCGCATCCCGCCCAGCGCCGCACCGATTCCGGCCCCGACGAATCCGGACTCGGACAGCGGCGTATCGCGGATCCGCTCCGGCCCGAACTCCTCCAGCAGTCCCAGGCTCACGGCGAAACTGCCGCCGTAGCTGCCCACGTCCTCCCCCATGAGGAACACACGTTCGTCACGCTGCATCGCGTCGCGCAGTGCCGCCCGCATCGCTTCCCGGTAGGTGGTTTTCATCCTGCCGCCCCCTCTTTCCCGGCGCTGCCGCCGGGCGTGGCCGCGCCGCCGGCGTCCGGTGGGTCGCTGTACACAAACCGCAGAAGTTCGGACACCGGTGCCGGCGTGCCGTTCTCGGCGAACCCGACGGCGGCGCTGATCTCCGCATCCACGTCCGCCGTCAACCCCGCCCAGGTGTCCTCCGGCAGCTGCCCCGCAGCCTGCATGGTTCCCTGCAGCAGGGTGATGGGGTCCCGTTCCATCCAGCGCGTCACCTCGGTTTTCTCCCGGTACAGCTCGGGATCGAACATGGAGTGGGCGCGGAAGCGGTAGGTGCGCAGTTCCAGGAAGTGCGGGCCACCGCCGGACCGGACGGCGTCCACGGCACGCCGGGCGGCTTCCTCGACGGCGAGGACATCCATCCCGTCCACGGCCCACGCGGAGATTTCGTACCCGGCGGCCTTGAGCGCGATGTCCGTCTGGGATTCGGAGCGGCCCAGGGCGGTTCCCATGGCGTAGAGGTTGTTCTCGCAGCAGAACAGCACCGGGAGCTGCCATAGCGCGGCCAGGTTCATGCTTTCGTGGAACTCGCCCTCGGCCACGGCACCTTCGCCGAAGAAGCAGACGGTGACGCGCCGGCGCCCGGCCATCCGGTCCGCGAGCGCCAGGCCGACGGCGAGCGGCAGTCCGCCGGCCACGATCGCGTTTCCGCCGTAGAAGCGGGCGTCAGCGTCGAAGAGGTGCATTGAACCGCCACGGCCGCGGCAGCAGCCCTCGGCGTGGCCGTACATTTCGGCGAGGATGGCACCGGCGGAGACGCCGCGGAGCAGGGCGTGGCCGTGCTCGCGGTAGGTGGCCACCACCGCGTCGTCCGGTTCCAGGGCTTCCATGACCCCCGCGGCCACGGCTTCTTCGCCGATGTACACGTGCAGGAACCCGCGAATCTTGGCGGCGCTGTACAGTTCGATGCATTTTTCCTCGAGGCGCCGCACCCGCACCATCTGCCGCAACAGGTGGAGGGCGTGGTCCTGGTCCCGGATGACCTGGTTCCGCACTGTGCTCATGGCTGCTCCTTGCCGAGGCCCGGCGCCGGTCCGGCCGGGGACTCCAGGGTTGAGATGTCGCCTTCGGGAAGTCCCAGCTCGCGGGCTTTCAGGAGCCGGCGCAGGATCTTTCCGCTGCGGGTCTTGGGCAGCGTGCCGGTGAACTCCAGCAGCCTGGGCGCCACCGCGGCACCCAGCCGTTTCCGGGCGAAGCCGATGATCTCCAGTTGCAGCTCTTCGCCGGGCTGGATGCCCGGCTTGAGTTCCACGAAGGCTTTGACCACCTCGCCGGCCACGCGGTCCGGCACGCCTATCACTCCTGCTTCGGCCACCGCCGGGTGCTCCATCAGGCAGCTTTCCACCTCGAAGGGGCCGATCAGGTGGCCGGAGGACTTGATGACGTCGTCGCCGCGGCCGACGAACCAGAAGTAGCCGTCGGCGTCGCACTTTGCCAGGTCGCCGGTGAGGTACCAGCCGCCGGCGAAGCACCGGCGGTAGCGCTCCTCTTCGTTGAGGTAGCCGCGGAACATGGACGGCCAACCGGGGCGCAGTGCCAGCTCGCCCATGGTGTCCGGCTCGGTGACCAGGACCGCCTGGCCGTCCCGGATGATGGGTTTACCGTCGGCGTCCCGGGCCACCAGGGCCGCCTCGATGCCGGGGAGCGGCCGGCCCATGGAGCCGGGGCGGATGTCCATCGCCGGATAGTTGGCGATCATGATCCCGCCCGTCTCCGTTTGCCACCAGTTGTCATGCACCGGCAGGCCCAGGACGTCCTGGCCCCACACCACGGCTTCGGGGTTCAGCGGCTCCCCCACGCTGGCGATGAACCGCAGGGCGGAGAGGTCGTGGCCCGCGGCACGCCCCGCACCGGCCTTCATCAGCATCCGCAGTGCCGTGGGGGCGGTGTACCAGACGGTCACGTGCTGCTCCGCGAGGATCCGGTACCAGCGGTCGGCGTCCAGTTCTTCCTCGTCCACGATGGCGGTGACCCCGTGCACCAGCGGCGCGATGATGCCGTAGGACGTGCCCGTCACCCAGCCCGGATCCGCGGTGCACCAGTAGATGTCCTCCGCGTGCAGGTCCAGCGCGAAGCGGCCGGTGGCGTAATGCGCGGCGACGGCGTCGTGGACATGGATGGCGCCCTTGGGCGTGCCGGTGGTTCCGCTGGTGAAATGCAGCAGTGCCATGTCCTCCGGCCGGGTGTCGGCGATGTCCGCGCCGGGCTCACCCGCCGCCGGTTGGGGGGCCTGCGCCAGGAGGCCGGCCAGGTCCAGGGTTCCCGGTTCGGGGTTGCCGTCCGCGTCCACCAGCAGGATGAAGCGGAGTTCGGGAAGGCTGTCCCGCACCGGCGCCACCTTCTTGCGGTACAGGGCCCTGGTGGTCACCAGCACCCTGCCGGTCCCCAGGTGCAGCCGCTGCCGGACCGGTTCGGGACCAAAGGCGGAAAAGAGCGGACAGAAGACGCTGCCGTTCTTGAAGGTGCCCAGCACAGCGATATACAGCTCCGGGGTGCGGCCCAGGAGGGAGAAGACCCGCTCGCCGCGCCCCACTCCCAGCGTCCGGAGCACTGCCGCGAACCGGCCGGATTGCTCCGCGAGGCCACCGTAGTCCAGGGACCGGGTGCCGCCGTCGGCCCTGATGAAGCGCAGTGCCTCCTTGCCGCCGCGGCCCTCTGCCACGTGGCGGTCCACGGCCTCGTAGGCGATGTTCAGCCCGCGGCCGCCGGGCAGCCCGGCCAGTGCCTGCCGGGCCTGGTCCCAGCTGAAGCCGCGCCTGGCGGCCTCATAGTCCGGCATGTTGGGCGGCACCGGGAAGGTGGCAACGTCCTTGGCGATGGTGGGCCAGCGTGTCATTCCCCCGCCTCCGGCATGGCCCGCCCCACCCGCGACGGCAGGAGGTAGTGCTGGAACCAGTCGGCGGCCAGGGTGGCCGCCATGGCCAGGGTGCCGGGCTCCTCGAAGAGGTGGGTGGCGCCGGGGACGATCTCGAGACGGGTGGGTGCCTGCATGCGGGCCATGGCCTGGCGGTTGAGCGCCAGGACCTGGGTGTCGGCGCCGCCGACGATCAGCAGGGTAGGTGCCTTGACCGCGGCCAGCCGCGGACCGGCCAGGTCCGGGCGGCCGCCCCGGGACACCACAGCGGCAACCTCGGAGCCGGGTTCGGCGGCGGCCCAGAGCGCCGCGCCCGCTCCGGTGCTCGCCCCGAAGTAGCCGATCCGCCCGGCCGAGCCGTCATGCCGTGCTTCCAGCCAATGGGTTGCGGCGGTAAGGCGCCGGGCCAGCAGGGCGATGTCGAAGACGTTGGCGCGGTTGACTTCCTCTTCGGGCGTGAGCAGGTCAAGGAGCAAGGTGCCCAGCCCTGCCCCATGCAGGACCGAGGCCACATAACGGTTCCGGGGGCTGTGCCGGCTGCTGCCGCTGCCGTGGGCAAAGAGGACCGTGCCGTCGCACCTTCCCGGCAGGTGGAGGCTGCCGCGCAGGACAGCACGCCCGTCCGGGATCTCGACGTCGTCCTCCAGGGTGCCGTCGTCCCTTTCGTCGCCGCGGTGGCGGGTCGGGGAGGCCGCTGCGTCGAGGAGTTGCACCACCTCGCCATCCTCGGTGGGTGAGAAGTCATGGTAGTAGTAGCCCACAGCCTGGAAGTCCTGTGGCGAGAGCAGGCAGACCACGTCGTCCGGTTCCTTCAGCTCCACGATGGCGCGGGCGGGGGCAACCGGAACGGCCAGGATGATCGTTGCTGCGCCGAGCTGCCGGGCCACCTGGCAGGCGGCTTTGGCGGTGGAGCCGGTGGCGATCCCGTCATCCACGATCACCGCGGTGCGTCCGGTGAGGTCAAGCCGCGGGCGGCCCTGGCGGAAGCGTGCCACCCTGCTTTCGAGCAGCGCCCGCTCCTGCCGTTCCACCTGCTTCAGGTCTTCCTGGGAGACTCGGGCCATGGAGAGGGTGCGCCGGTCCAGGACCCGGACGTTGCCTTCCCCGATGGCTCCCATGGCCACCTCAGGCTGGAAGGGGACCCCCAGCTTCCGCACCACGATCACGTCCAGCGGCGCCTCAAGGGCCTTGGCCACCTCGAACGCGACCGGCACGCCGCCGCGGGGCAGGCCCAGCACCACCACGTCCCGTCCGCGCAGGCCGGCAAGCCGTTTGCCCAGCCGCCGCCCGGCGTCGGCCCTGTTCAGGAATGCAACCATCGCCCTCACCCGCCGTGTGGATACAGCTCCGCCATGGCTTCCGGTGCGGCATGGGCCGGAGTGGATCCTGCCTCATACCGCATCACGTCAGTCATGGCGGATGCTGCCGCTAATGCGAAATGCCCAGATTGTGATGGGCGTCAGTGCTGGGCTTAATGGCCACCGCGGTGACCACCAGCGCCACTGCCCCTGCAATCCACGACGTCCACGCTGCGCCGGTCGCGCCCGTGTAGGACCCCAGCCACGGCGAGATGATCAATACTGCGGCAAGGACAGCCTGGGCGTATTCCATGACCGGAGTTCCGGGCATTGCCAGGTTGACGATTCCGCTGACCACCAGGAGCCCGCCGAAGACGAGCATGAGGGTGGTGGACATGTTTTGCTGCCGCGTGAACAGGACCGCCACTGCGGTGAAGAGTCCGGCGGCACCTGCTGCATAGTCCTGCCACCGATACCACTTTTTCACTGTTTTTCCTTTCTGGTGTGGACGGTACGCCAGTACGTTTCCGCCCCATGAGCCAATGCTGCCCATGCTTCAAGTCAACGCCTGCGAGGATGCACCCAACAGGGCAGAAAGACCTGCCCGGGGGCCTTGCATACCAGCTACTCAGTGTTACTATCTACTAGTAGTCAGTAACACTAAGTACCAAAGGAATTCCATGGGCAAGCAAATGACCGAGATGCTCAAAGGCACGCTGGAGGGCATCGTCCTGGCAACCCTCGCGGCCCGGCCGGCGTACGGCTACGAAATCACCGCCCGGCTGCGCGACCAGGGCTTTTCGGACATCGTCGAAGGCACGGTGTACGCACTGCTGGTCCGCATCGAACAACGCGGCCTGGTTGACGTGGCCAAAGTCCCGTCCGAAAAAGGACCGCCCCGCAAGGTGTACACGCTGAACGCTTCCGGCAGCGCCTACCTGGACGAATTCTGGAGCACCTGGAGCTTCCTCGCCGCACGGATCGAGCAACTCCACCACACCAATCCCCCGCAGGAAAAAGGAGAATGACCATGCCCCAGGGATGGCTTGAGAAAGTCACCGGTTCCTTCGACGACAAGAAACGCTGGCGCCGGTACAAAGCCCGCAAGGAACAGCTGCCCGGCCCGTACCGGACCACCATCGACGCCTTGGAACGCTACTTCACCTACGCCGGCGCGATCGTCAAGGGCGATGTCCTCATGCAGATGCTGGAGGACCTGGCGGACCTGGTCGAAGGGGCTGCCGCGGATGGCACACCGGTCCGCAGCATCGTTGGTGAGGACCCGGTGGAATTTGCCGAAGCCTTCATCAGCAACTACTCCGACGGCCAGTGGATCAACAAGGAACGCAAGCGCCTGGCAGACTCCATCAACCAGGCCACCGCCGGCGACGCCTGAGAAACCACACACCGGAAAGGACCGGCCATGGGCACAGACCAGGCCCTGCAACCCGCCATCCGGGTCCAGGGCATCGAAAAGTCGTTCAAGGACCTGCATGTACTGCGGGGCGTCGACTTTGACGTGAGGCCGGGAAGCATCTTCGCGCTGCTCGGCTCCAACGGCGCGGGAAAGACCACGCTGATAAAAATCCTCTCCACCCTCCTGAAACCTTACAGCGGCAGGGCCTCAGTCAATGGTTTCGACGTCGTCACCCGGGCCGGGGACGTACGGGCCGCCATCAGCCTGACCGGCCAGTTCACCGCCGTGGACGACGTCCTGACCGGCCGGGAGAACCTGGTGCTGGTAGCCAGGCTGCGGCACCTGCCCAACCCGGCAGAAGTGGCCGGCAGCCTGCTCGCCCGGTTCGGACTGGCAGAGGCCGCCAACCGCAGGGCAGCCACCTACTCCGGCGGCATGCGGCGCCGGCTGGACATCGCCATGAGCCTGGCCGGGGATCCCCCGGTGGTCTTCCTCGACGAACCCACCACCGGGCTGGATCCACAGGGACGCCTCGAGGTGTGGCGGACCATCCGGCAGCTCGCGGGACAGGGCACCACCGTACTGCTAACCACCCAGTACCTTGACGAGGCAGAGCAGCTCGCCGACCGAATCGCCATCCTGCACCGGGGCACCATCATCCAGAACGGGACGCTCGCCGAACTCAAGCGGCTCCTCCCCGCGGCCACCGTGGAATACGTGGAGAAACAGCCTTCCCTCGAGGACGTCTTCCTCGCCCTGGTGGGTGATCCGCCCGGGGACCGGCAGGATCAGCCAACCGCCGATTCCGCGCCCGGAAAGGACCACTGATGAGCACCCACGCCCTCCGCGATACCGGCGTGCTGACGGGCCGCTCACTGCGGCACATCCTCCGCAGCCCGGACACCATCATCACCACCGCGGTGACACCCGTGGCCATGATGCTGCTGTTCGTCTACGTGTTCGGCGGCGCGATCACCACCGGTTCAGGCGGCTCCTACATCAACTACCTCCTCCCCGGCATCCTCCTGATCACCGTCGCCTCCGGCGTGGCCTACACCGCCTACCGGTTGTTCCTTGACGTCAAGGGCGGGATCGTCGAACGGCTGGGATCCATGCCGATCGCCAAGCCCAGCATCCTGTGGGCACACGTACTCACCTCCCTGACTGCCAACCTCGCAGCCGTCGCGATCGTGATCGCCGTAGCCCTGGCCATGGGGTTCCGCAGTGGAGCCTCCGTGGCATCATGGTTCGCCGCAGCCGGAATCCTGGTCCTGTTCACCCTGGCGCTGACCTGGATGGCGGTAGTTGCCGGCCTGACCGCCAAGACCGTGGATGGCGCCAGCGGCATGAGCTACCCGCTGATCTTCCTGCCCTTCATCAGTTCAGCGTTTGTTCCCACGGCCACCATGCCCGGCCCGGTTGCCTGGTTCGCCGAAAACCAGCCGGTGACGCCGATCGTGGACACCCTCCGGGCCCTCCTCGCGCAGGAACCCGTGGGCACCGGAATCTGGACGGCCCTCGCCTGGCTGGCCGGCATCCTGGCGGTGTCCTACGCCGCTGCAGCCGCCATCTACCGCCGGAAAGTGGGCTGAAACCCGAAACCTGAGCATATTCACTGCGAACTCACAGCGTTTGCCCGTGCTAATCCGGGCCGCGGTATGCAAGAGTGTCCGCAACGCTGGGGAGCCGAAACCTGCCGGCCGGGCAGCCACACCGCCCGGCCGGCAGGTCCACAGTTGCGAACAAGTGAGGCCGGGCGTGAAAAACAGCACTGTTCCCCGCACCAAGGCAAGCCGGTGGCGGACCCCCGGCCTGCTCCTGCTTCCGGCCCTCCTGCTGCCCGCACTGGCGGCCTGCACTACGGAGGGCCCCGGGCCCTCGCCAACCCCGTCCCTGTCCGGCGGCACAGCCGCGGCCGGCACCACACCGGCGCCGAGGGCCAGCGCCACCAGGGACCCGGCAAGCCATACCCGCACCCCCGGCCACGTATTCGTCATCAACCTGGAGAACAAGGGCTACGATTCCGTCTGGGGTGACAATTCCCCCGCACCCTACCTGGCCGGAACGCTCCGCAAGAAGGGCGTCCTGCTGAAGAACTACTACGGCATCGCCCACAACTCACTGCCCAACTACCTGGCCCAGATATCCGGCCAGCGGCCCAACGACAGCACCATGGCGGACTGCCACACCTACACCGAGTTCAACGCCACCGGCACCGACTCGGAAGGCGCCCTGCAGGGCGACGGCTGCGTCTACCCGCAGGACACCCAAACCCTCGCCGGGCAACTGACCTCCCAGGGCAAGACGTGGAAGGGCTATATGGAGGACATGCAGGAGCCGTGCGAACACCCGCCGCTGGGCGAGCCGGACAACCACATCAAAGCCACCATGGAGAGCCAGTACTCCACGCACCACAACCCCTTCGTGTACTTCCACGCCATCACCTCGTCCCCGGACTGCGCCGCGAACGTGGTCAACTTCGCGGCCCTCGCTGACGACCTGAAATCAGTGGGCACCACGCCCACCCTTTCCTACATCACCCCCAACCTGTGCCACGACGGCCATGACGCCACCTGCGCCGACGGCACCACCGGAGGCCTGACGGCGGTGGACGGGTGGCTGAAAGAACAGGTGCCGGCCATCCTGTCCTCACCGGCGTACCAACAGGACGGCATGCTGGTTATCACCTTCGACGAGGCCGAGGGCGACTCGTCCGGCCCCACGGGATCAGACGCGGCCAGCCCCGCCGGCGGAGCAGCCGGCGGCAGGGTGGGCGCGCTGGTGCTCTCACCGTTCAGCAACGCGGGCACATCCTCGGACCGGGCCTACAACCACTACAGCCTGCTGGCCACCATCGAAGACTTCTACTTCCTCCCCCGCCTCGGGCTCGCCGGCGATCCCGCGGTGGCCACCTTCGGCGACGACGTGTTCAGGAAGGAGTCCTAGGGTGAAGCTCCCAGGGAACGGCCGACGCCGGACAGTCCTGGCAGGTGCCGTGGCGCTGGCGGTTTTGGTGATCCTCGCCGTCGTCCTTCCCGCCGCCCTGCGCGCCGGCCCACAGGCACCCAACCCGCAGGCCTCCGCCCCGGCCCCGGATGCCGGGGCAGGGGCGGGCGTGGCCGCCGGCCAGGGCGCGTCCCCGGACACCGGGATCTCCAAGATCAAGCATGTAGTGATCATCACCCAGGAAAACAGGTCCTTCGACAGCTACTTCGGAACCTACCCCGGCGCGGACGGCATCCCCATGAAGGACGGCAAGCCCGCCGTGTGCCTTCCGGACCCGGCGAACGGCGGCTGCATCGCGCCGTTCTACAACTCCGCGGACAGCAATGCCGGCGGCCCGCACAGCCATGCCGACGCCACCGGGGACATCAACGGCGGGGCCATGGACGGGTTCGTGGCGCAGGCGGAGAAGGGCCTGTCCGGCTGCAGCGCCTCCAGCAGCAAATGCACGTACAGCACCTCCATGCCCACCGATGTGATGGGTTACCACGACGGGCGGGACCTGCCCAACTACTGGGCCTACGCCCAGAACTTCACGCTCCAGGACCACCTGTTCGCCTCTGCCGCCTCCTGGAGCCTGCCGGCCCACCTGTACCTGGTCTCGGAATGGTCCGCCAAGTGCAGCAAAGCCGGGGACCCGTCGTCGTGCGTTAACGCCCTGCAGGACCCAGACCCCGAACCTGAACCGCAGATCATCAAGGACACGCTGATTGGCAAATGCCAGGCCGGGATGGACCTTGACCCGTGCCGTGAGGCATTGGAATCCGCCGGGATCGATCCCGGCCTCGCAGCCCAGATCGACGATCTGATCGGCAACAGCTGCAAGCCCACCGACTCCTACGCCGTCTGCCAGGCAGCCGTGGATGCGGCCCCGGTGTCCGATGACCTGAAGAAGAAGCTCACCGACGCCGCCAAGAAGCTGGAGCTGCCTGACTACGCCTGGACGGACCTGACCTTCCTGCTCCACAAGCACCAGGTGCCCTGGGCCTACTACGTCTTCAACGGCACCGAACCGGACTGCCGGAACGACGCCGCCACCTGCGACCCCGTTAAACAGGACGCCAAAACCCCGGGCCTGTGGAACCCGTTGCTGTACTTCGACACCGTCAAGGAGGACGGCGAGCAGGGCAACATCAAACCGCTGAGCGGGTTCTACGACGCCGCGCGCCAGGGCACCCTGCCCGCCGTCACCTGGGTGGCGCCCACGGACAAGGTCAGCGAACACGCGCCGGCGAAGATCAGCACCGGGCAGCAGTATGTGGCCGGGCTCATCAACGCGGTGATGAGCGGTCCGGACTGGAACAGCACCGCCATCTTCCTCACCTGGGACGACTGGGGCGGGTTCTACGACCATGAAAACCCGCCGGTGGTGGACAACAACGGCTACGGCCTGCGCGTCCCCGGCCTGGTGATCAGCCCGTACGCACGCAAGGGATACATCGACCACCAGGTCCTCAGCCACGACGCCTACTTCAAGTTCATCGAGGACGATTTCCTGGGCGGCGAACGGCTCGATCCGGCCACGGACGGCCGGCCAGACGCCCGGCCCGATGTCCGTGAAAACAACCCGCAGCTGGGCGATCTTGCCAAGTCCTTCGACTTCAACCAGGCCCCGCTGCCGCCCCTGATCCTGCCCAACGCCAGCACCTACTGACGCCCCCGGGATTCCGCGGGTGTTAGGGGATGCAAACCTTTGTGGCAAAGGGGACCGGGCGGTGGTTAACTGCCAGCATGTCTGAAACCGTGAAGCTCAGCCACAACGAACCCCACGACAGCAGCGTGGCCGCCCGCCTGAACTGGCTGCGGGCCGGCGTCCTCGGCGCGAACGACGGCATCGTCTCCGTCGCCGCAACCGTGGTGGGCGTCGCTGGCGTGACCAACGACATCGCCCCCATCCTGGTGGCCGGGACGGCCGCCGTGGTGGGCGGCGCCGTCTCCATGGCCCTGGGCGAATACGTGTCCGTCAGCAGCCAGAGCGACAGCCAGCGGGCCTTGATCGAAAAGGAACGCCAGGAACTCCTGGACGACCCCGACGGCGAACTGGCCGAACTCGCGGAGATCTACCAAGCTAAGGGGCTCAGCGAAGCCACGGCCCGGAGCGTTGCCGAAGAGCTCACGGCAAAGGACGCCCTGAAGGCGCACCTGTCCGCCGAACTGAACATCGACGAAGAGGAGGTGGCCAGCCCCTGGCACGCCGCCTTCGCCTCCGCGATCGCGTTCACCATTGGCGCAGTGCTGCCCATGCTGGCCATCATCTTTCCGCCCGAGCCGGCACGCATCCCGGTCACATTTGTCGCCGTCATCCTCGCTCTCGCCCTCACCGGCACCGTCAGTGCCAGGATCGGCGGCAGTTCCAAGCGCAAGGCAACCCTGCGGCTGGTGGTGGGCGGGGCGCTGGCCATGGCCTTCACCTTCGCGGTGGGCAGCCTCCTGGGCACCACGGGCATCGCCTAGCGTCCCGCGGCGGCACCCCGCGTCTTTCGAGGCTAATTACGTCACGCCATGTTTGCGTAATTGATGTGAACCTCGTCACTTAAAGCGCTTTCCGGCTTGGAGCTTAGGTTTGCCTACCCTACAGTTTTTGAACATAGGCACCGTTTCCCGGTGCCCTTCAAGACTTAGGTTCACGCAGACTTTTCCCCACGAAAGCAGCCTCAATGAAGATCCGCAACAGCGCGCTGGCAGGCATCGCACTCGCCGCCACCGCAGCTCTCGGCCTGACCGCCTGCGGCGGCGGCACGCCCGCCGGTGACAGCTCCGCTTCCAACGGTGCACCCTCCGGCGAGATCACTGTCTACAACGCCCAGCACGAGAGCCTCACCAAGGAATGGGTGGACGCCTTCACCGCGGAAACCGGCATCAAGGTGACCCTCCGCCAGGGCGACGACACCGAGATGTCCAACCAGATCATCCAGGAAGGCCAGGCGTCCCCCGCGGACGTGTTCCTCACCGAGAACTCCCCCGCCATGACGCAGGTGGAGAACGCCGGCCTGTTCGCCGACGTCAACAAGGACACCCTGGCCCAGGTTCCCGCCGAATTCACGCCGTCCACCGGCAAGTGGACGGGCATCGCCGCCCGCTCCACCGTCCTGGTGTACAACAAGACCAAGCTCACCGAAGACCAGCTGCCCAAGTCCATGCTGGACCTGGCCAAGCCGGAGTGGAAGGGCCGCTGGGCCGCCTCGCCCACCGGCGCCGACTTCCAGGCCATCGTCTCGGCCCTGCTGGAACTCAAGGGCGAAAGCGCCACCGAGGACTGGCTCAAGGCCATGAAAGACAACTCCAAGGCCTACAAGGGCAACAGCACGGCCATGAAGGCCGTCAACGCCGGCGAAGTGGATGCCGCACTGATCTACCACTACTACTACTACGGCGACCAGGCCAAAACCGGCGAGAACTCCAACAACGTCACGCCGTACTACTTCAAGAACCAGGACCCGGGCGCCTTCCTGTCAGTCTCCGGCGGCGGGGTGCTCAAGTCCTCCAAGAACGCCGCCGCTGCGCAGGCGTTCCTGAAGTTCATCACCGGCAAGAAGGGCCAGGAAGTCCTGAAGAACGGAACGTCCTTCGAGTACGCCATCGGCTCCGACGTGCCTGCCAACGACAAGCTGGTTCCCATCAAGGACCTGCAGGCCCCCAAGGTGGACGCCGCCAAGCTCAACTCCCAGAAGGTCAGCGATCTGATGACCCAGGCCGGACTCCTCTAATTCCGTGACCAACGATCTATCGGCTCCCGCCAAGCGGGGCACGACGACGGCGGGCCGGGGCAACAGCCCCCGCCCGCCTTTCGGCGTTTCCGCAGTGTCCATCCTGGCGGTGCTGATCGCCCTGTTTTCCCTCGTCCCGCTGGGCTACGTGGTCTACATGACCGTGGCAACCGGCTGGGACACCGCCGTTGGCCTCATCCTGCGCCCGCGCGTGGGCGAACTGCTGGCCAACACCCTGCTCCTGATGGCCGCCACCATCCCGCTGTGCCTGCTGCTTGGCGTGGCGGGGGCATGGCTGGTGGAACGGACCAACCTCCGCGGCCGGCGGATCTGGGCTGTGCTGCTTGCCGCACCGCTGGCCATCCCGGCGTTCGTGAACAGCTACGCCTGGGTCTCCGCCATCCCGTCGCTGGGCGGCCTGGGCTCGGGAATCCTGATCGCCACCCTGTCCTACTTCCCGCTGGTCTACATTCCGGCGGCGGCCACCCTGAGCCGGCTGGACCCTGCCATCGAGCAGTCCGCCGCCGCGCTGGGGCTGGGCGCCTGGCGGGCCTTCTTCCGGGTGGTGCTTCCCCAGCTCCGGATCGCCCTCACAGGCGGCGGGCTCCTGGTGGGGCTGCACCTGCTCGCCGAATACGGCGCGTTCGCCATGATCCGGTTCGATACCTTCACCACCGCGATCATGACCCAGTACCGCTCCACCTTCAACGGGGCGGCGGGGAACATGCTGGCCAGCGTGCTGGTGTTCTTCTGCCTGCTGCTCCTGATGGCCGAGGTCCGCAGCCGCGGCACCGCCCGCTACGCCAGGGTCGGCTCAGGGGCGCAGGCACGGGCCCTCCGCCTGCCGCTGCACGCGTACCAAATCCCGGGCCAGGTCTTCCTGCTGGCGCTGACGGCCCTGGCGTTCGGCCTCCCGCTGTACTACGTGCTGAAGTGGATCGTGGCCGGGGGCGCCGACGTCTGGACCGCCACCGAATTCCTCCCGGCCCTCCTGGCCACGTTCGGGTACGGCCTGGCCGGCGCCGCGGCCACCATCGTGGTCGCGTTCCCCATGGCCTACCTTGCGGTCCGCAAGCCCGGCTGGTTCAGCAAGTCGCTGGAACTGTCCAACTACGTCACCAGCTCGATGCCCGGCATCGTGGTGGCCCTGGCATTCGTCACCGTCAGCATCCGCGTGGTGCCGGGCATCTACCAGACGGCCGGCGTCCTGGTGGCGGCGTACGTCCTGCTGTTCCTGCCCCGGGCCCTGGTGAACCTCCGGGCCGGGCTGGCGCAGGCTCCCAAGGAGCTTGACGAGGCCGCGCAGGCGCTGGGCAAGCCGCCGCTGCTCGCCTTCATCCGCGTCACGCTGCGCCTCACCGCCCCGGCCGCTGCCGGCGGTGCAGCCCTGGTGTTCCTGGCTATCGCCAACGAACTCACCGCCACCTTGCTGCTGTCCCCCAACGGCACCAAGACCCTGGCCACCGAGTTCTGGAGCAAGAGCAGCGAGATCGACTATGCGGGTGCCGCGCCCTATGCCCTGCTGATGATCCTGCTTTCCGCCCCGATGACCTATCTCCTCTTCCAACAGTCCAAGAAAGTAGCCGGACAGTGACAGCACCATCCACCCCTCGGCTGCCCGAACCACGGGTGTCCCCCTCCGTGGCGGCAACCACCAACAGCCACCTCCAGATCACCGACGTCACCAAGAACTTCGGATCCCAGGCGGTCCTCAGGGGCGTCAACCTGTCCGTGGCCAAGGGCGGCACCACCGCCATCGTGGGTCCCTCCGGCTCCGGCAAGACCACACTGCTGCGCCTGATCGCCGGGTTTGAGCACCCCGACACCGGCACCATCTCGCTCAACGGCACCACCGTGGCCGGCGACGGCGCGTGGCTGCCCGCGCACAAGCGCAAGATCGGCTACGTGGCCCAGGACGGCGCCCTGTTCCCGCACCTGACGGTGGGCCAGAACGTTGCCTTTGGCCTGGATCCGGCAAAGCTGGAAGGCGGCCGCCGGGCTGTTGCGGCCCGGGTAACGGAACTCCTGGAAATGGTGTCCCTCGATCCGGCCATGGCCAAGCGCCGCCCGCACCAGCTTTCCGGCGGCCAGCAGCAGCGCGTCGCACTGGCACGCGCCCTGGCCCGCGAACCCGAACTGATGCTCCTCGACGAGCCGTTCTCCGCCCTGGACGCCGGGCTCCGCGTGGCCACCCGCCGCGCCGTGGCCCGGGTCCTGGCCGAGACCGGGGTTACCACCATCCTGGTCACCCATGACCAGGCCGAGGCGTTGTCCTTCGCCGACCAGGTTGCAGTGATGCGCGGCGGCAAGCTGGCCCAGATCGGCAACCCGTTCGTTGTCTACACCCGCCCCGCGGACCGCGCCACCGCCGAGTTCCTGGGCGACGCCGTCATCCTGGACGCCTGGCTGGAAGGGTCACTGGCCACCTGCTCGCTGGGTGGCATCCCCGTGCGCCGCCCGCCCGCGCAGGGCAGGGTCCAGCTGATGCTGCGGCCCGAGCAGATCCGGATCGCCGAGGACGGCCCCATCCGCGGCGTAGTGGTGGACACCGACTACTTCGGCCCCGAAACCACGGTGCGGCTGAAGCTCAACGTGCCGCAGGAGGTGGCCGAGCACGCGGACCACCGGTACCCCGGCGGCGGCGAGGTAATCACCATCCGGCACTGGAACGCCTCGATCGCCCGGCCCGGGATGGAACTCTGCCTCCGTGTGGTGGGCGAAGCCGTCGCGTTCCCGATGGAGGACTAGCCTCCCTTCCACCAGGCGCCCCTCCTGACACAGAAAAAACACCGGGCCGAAACACTCCGGCAACCTCTTCACGGCAAGCTGTGATTACGGGGACACAACAGCAGGAGGCAGCCGGCATGGAGGCACAAGGAATACGCACCACCCAGCTCCGCATCGGCGACCAGATCGAAGCCTGGCACCGGGGCAAGCTTTTCCACAGCGGCCGGGTGACCGACGTCGTCCCGGCCCTTGAACTCTTCTGGATCCTGGATTCCCGGACCGGTGCGCGGAAGCTGCTTGACCCGGAGGCCCTGGAGATCCGGCACGTGGCGGCCCAGGCCGTTCCGCCCGCAGAGGCGAAGCCGCTCGCGACGGCCTGAGCAGGCTTTCCGGCCGCGGCGGCCGACCGGGCCTGCGGCTTAGGCGCGTTCCTGGTAAACGTCCGGGACGCCGTCGTGGTCCGAATCCACTTTCTCCAGCTCTTCGGCGAGCCGGTACTGGCGGTTCCGGGTGCGCAGCACCATCATCGCCAGCAGCGCGGCGATCAGTGATGCGGCCAGGATGCCCACCTTGGCATGGTCGTCATGCAGGCTGCCGTTGCCGAAGCTGAGCTCCGCCACCAACAGGGAAACGGTGAAACCGATGCCTGCCAGCAGGGCGACACCGAACACGTCGATCCACTTGAAGGAACTGTCCAGGGTGGCCCTGGTGGCTTTGGTCAGGACCCACGTGGTGGCCAGGATTCCCACCGGCTTGCCCAGCACCAGGCCCAGGATGATGCCCAGCGCCACGGGATCCGACAAGGCCGAGCCCAGCCCCTCCCAGCCGCCCACAGCCACGCCCGCGGAAAAGAACGCAAAAATTGGCACGGCCACGCCGGCGGAAATGGGCCGGAACCGGTGCTCGAAGATTTCTGCCAGCCCCGGGCCCGCTTCCGGCCCGCCCGAAGCCTGCGACCGGATCACGGGAATGGCAAAGCCCAACAGCACGCCGGCCACGGTGGCGTGGATGCCCGAGGCGTGGACCAGCGCCCAGGTGGCCACACCCAGCGGCAGCAGGATCAACCACGCCGCGGCGGCATGGCGGCCGAAGAACCGGCGGTACTTCTGCGCCAGGAACGCGTACGCCGCCAAAGGAACGAGCGCCAGGAGCAGCGGCAGGACCTGGATGTCACTGGAGTAGAAGAACGCGATGATGGTGATGGCGATCAGGTCGTCCACCACGGCCAGCGTCAGCAGGAAGATCCGCAGAGCGCTGGGCAGGTGGGAGCCGATGATGGCCAGGACGGCCACGGCAAAGGCGATGTCCGTTGCCGTGGGAATCGCCCAGCCGCGCAGGGTTTCCGGGCTGGAGAGGTTGACGACGGCGTAGATCACCGCCGGGACGGCCACACCGCCCACGGCGGCGGCCACGGGGACGATCGACTTGCTGATCTGCCGCAGGTCGCCCGCCACGAATTCCCGTTTGAGTTCCAGGCCCACCAGGAAGAAGAAAATGGCCAGCAGGCCGTCAGCGGCCCAGGCACCCAGGCTCAGTTCCAAATGCCACGGCGCGTAGCCCACCTTGAGGTCGCGGAGGGCAAAGTAGCTTTCCGATGCCGGGGAGTTGGCCCAGATGAGGGCGATGACCGCTGCAAGGACCAGGAGGGCACCGCCCACGGTTTCCTTGCGGAGGATTTCGCCGATCCTGAGGGCTTCGGCGTAGCTGCCGCGGGAGAAGACCGTGGAGCCCTGGGGTGTGGACTGGTTGGGCGCGGGTGGGGTGGAGGTCATGGAGGCATCCTTATTTCCGGGTTCGACAAAGCCATGCCGACCAGACTTCCCGGCGCACCTGGGTCCATTCTACCGGGGCTGACGGGTCACCCTGCGCGGCGTCCCCCGGCGTCCTTTGTCCGTCCGTGCAGCTGGATGGCACGCGCGGCACGGTCCAGGTAGGTCCGCCCGTCCACGGAATTGGCCAGCTGCACCAGTTCCGCGGCCACCACCACCAGTTTGACGTTCCGGTGGCTGCTGGTGGCCACCAGCAGCTGGAAGGACTCGTCCGAGCCAATCTTCAGCAAGCCCATGAGGATGCCGCGCGCCTGGTCGATCACCGTGCGGGTAGAGGTGGCGCCGGCCACGGCGTCCCGCGCCGTCTGTTCGGTTTCGCGCTGCAGGGTCCGGGTGAGGTCCACCGTCACGCCTTCGAGCGCCACCACTGATCCGTCGTCGCCGAGGATTGCTTCACCGGAGGTCATGACCCGGCGTGTGTGGCCCCTGGCGTCCTTGATGCGGTGGTACATGCAGAAGAAGCCGCCTGTTTCCGCCACCCGGGCAATGATGTCCTCGCATTTATCCCGGTCATCGGGGTGTTTGTGCGCAAAGACCAGCCCCAGGGTGGGCACCACTTCCCCGCGCTGGTACCCGTGGAGGCGGTACATGCCATCGGACCAGTGGAAGGTTCCTCCGTCCAGGTCCAGGCGGAAGACTCCGGCGTCGCACTGGTTGTCGTCGAGGACACTGGAGTAGGTGTACAAGTCTCTTAGCTCCGTCACACGCCCACTTCCCAGGTATGAGCGGGCCCCCAGCAGGCCGGCTCTGTACTCGCTCCTTCAATTATGACCACACGCCGCCACCGAAAGTAGTGCGGGAGGTCCTATGGAAGTGCCGGGCCAAATGCACTATGGGACTTGACCAATATACCCCCTAGGGGTATATTTGCCGTGTTGTCAGTGAAGTGGTATGTCCCGGCCGGTGCCTGCACCAGCCTTTTACAGCCGTTCAACCCCAGCACCCCTTGACTCCCTCAACGGATTGGAACTGACATGGACACCGGGAACCGCCCCCAACTCCCCCTCGCATCCTCCGGCTGCAGCTGCTGCGCCCCCGCCACTGCCGCGGAGCCGGCGTCCAACCTCTCCACGACCGGCCCGCATGAGGCGCCTGCCGCCGTCGTGCATGGGGGTGCCGATCCCTCCGGCCGACGGAACTTCGCCGTGCAGGGCATGACATGCGGGCACTGCGTCCGTTCCGTGGAACAGGCCGTCGCCGCACTGGCGGGCGTGACCTCGGCATCGGTGGACCTGGTGCCCGGCGGCCGTTCCCGGCTGGCCGTCACCGGCTCAGCGACCGACGCCGACGTCCGCCAGGCCGTCACGGACGCCGGCTACACCCTGGCCTGAGACGGGCCGCCCATGAGCGCGGCCCCACCCTTTCGGCAGCCCCGGGCAGTGCCGGGCAGCGACCACCTCCGAGGAGGAAAAATGCAGGACCATCAGCTCATGCACCACCCGGACGCCCCGCCCGGCGGGACACGCACAGAACCCCTGGAACACAGCGCGGCACACGGTGCCGGTCACGCAGGCCACGCCGGAGATGCCCAGCATGGCAACCATGACGACGACCACACCGTCCACACCCACGGGCAGCACGCCGGCCACAGCACCGCCATGTTCAAGAACAGGTTCTGGCTGACGCTTGCCCTGTCCGTGCCGGTGGTCTACTTCAGCCCCATGATGGCCCACCTGCTGGGGTACATGCCGCCGGAATTTCCCGGCGCCCCGTGGATCCCGCCGGTCCTGGGCACCGTGATCTTCCTCTACGGCGGCCAGCCGTTCCTCAAGGGCGGGCTGCAGGAACTCAAGGACCGCACGCCGGGAATGATGCTCCTGATCGCCATGGCCATCACCGTGGCGTTCGCCGCCTCCTGGGTCACCAGCCTGGGGATCGGTGGCTTCGACCTGGACTTCTGGTGGGAGCTGGCGCTCCTGGTGGCCATCATGCTGCTGGGCCACTGGATCGAAATGCGCGCCCTCGGATCTGCCCAAGGCGCCCTTGACGCGCTCGCCGCGCTGCTGCCGGATGAGGCCGAACGCATCACGGACGGTGGCACCGAAACCGTCCCGGTGTCCGAGCTCAGCCCCGGCGACCTGGTCCTGGTCCGCCCCGGCGCCCGCATGCCGGCCGACGGACCCGTGATGGACGGGCAGGCTGAATTCGACGAGTCCATGATCACCGGTGAATCCAAGACCGTGGCACGCGGCGCCGGAGACCCCGTGGTGGCCGGAACCGTAGCCACGGACAGCAGCGTGCGCGTCCGGGTCACGGCTGTGGGCGACCAGACCGCCCTGGCCGGGATCCAGCGGCTGGTGGAGGAGGCACAGGCGTCCTCGTCCCGCGCCCAGGCACTGGCGGACCGCGCCGCGGCGTTCCTCTTCTACTTTGCCGCCGGGGCCGGCGTCCTGACCTTCATCGCCTGGACCCTGCTGGGCAGTGTCCCCGACGCCGTCACCCGGACCGTCACCGTCCTGGTGATCGCCTGCCCGCACGCCCTTGGCCTGGCCATCCCGCTGGTGATCGCCATTTCCACGGAACAGGCCGCCCGGGCAGGGGTACTCATCAAGAACCGGATGGCTCTGGAGCGCATGCGCACCGTCGACGTCGTCCTGTTCGACAAGACCGGAACGCTGACCACCGGCGAACCTGAATTGAAGGACATCGCCGCGGCCGAAGGAGCCGAGGCCGATGCCGTGCTCGCCCTGGCCGCCGCCGTCGAATCCGACAGCGAGCACCCGGTGGCGCGTGCCATCGTCCGGGCCGCTGTGGCCCGGAACCTGGCACTCCCGGCGGCAACGGGCTTCACCGCCCTGACGGGCCGCGGCGTCCGGGCTACCGTGGACGGCCGGGCCGTGCACGTTGGCGGCCCGGCCCTCCTGCGCGAACTCGGCGTCGTCGAACCCGGCGCCCTGGCGGACAGCACCAAGGCCTGGATGGACCGCGGGGCGGCCGTGCTGCACGTGGTCGACGACGGCACCATCCTGGGTGCCGTGAGCATGGAAGACGCGGTGCGGCCGGAGTCGCGGCAGGCCGTGACAGCCCTCCAGCGCCGCGGCATCAAGGTGGCCATGGTCACCGGCGACGCGCGCCAGGTGGCGCAGGCCGTGGCCGCGGACCTGGGCATTGACGAGGTCTTCGCCGAGGTCCTGCCGGCGGACAAGGACAAGAAAGTGGCCGAGCTGCAAGGCCGCGGGATGAAGGTGGCCATGGTGGGCGACGGCGTCAACGACTCCCCCGCGCTTGCCCGGGCAGAGGTGGGCATCGCCATTGGTGCCGGTACCGACGTGGCCATGGAATCCGCCGGCGTGGTCCTGGCAGGGAACGATCCCCGGGCCGTGCTGTCCATGGTGGACCTGTCCCGGGCCAGCTACCGGAAGATGTGGCAGAACCTGGTGTGGGCCACCGGCTACAACATCCTGTCCGTGCCGCTGGCCGCCGGCGTCCTGGCGTTTGCCGGCGTGGTCCTCTCCCCCGCCGCAGGTGCCGTACTGATGTCCGCGTCCACCGTGGTGGTTGCCCTGAACGCCCAACTGCTCCGGCGCCTGAAACTGAACCCGTCCGAGGTGCGTTGAACACCGTGAACCGAGCGGAAGGAGGGACGGCCATCAGCTCCCAAGCCGTGGCGTCCCTCCTTCACAGGGCGTGGCTGTTCGCCGCCGCCCTGACCGTGATCGCCGGACTGCTGGGCATGCACGTCATGACCTCCGGCCACGCCTCGCACGGGGCACCTGCCGGGCATACCGTCGTCGCGAATTCTGCCGGTGCCGCCCCTACCGGGCACGCGCCGGGCGCCTCCGCCACGGACATGCACGAGCTTGCCCCTGCCACCTGTGGTGATTCGTGCCCCGGCGCGCAGGAATCGGGGGCGCCGTGCATCCCAACGGCACCCAGCGGTCCGGTCACCGTTGCCCCGCCGCAGGCAACGCAGGCCGCCCTGCCGCTGCTGCCTGCAGCCGGGCACGCCGGTTCCGCCTACGATTACCTGCCGCCCAGTCCAACACCCTGCGACCTGTCCATCAGCCGGACGTAAACCGGACTGCGCCACCCATCACGGCACAGTTCCATTACCTCCCTGAAGGACAATCATGAACACCACTTTTAGAACCCTGTCCATTGCTGCCGCCCTCGCCGCCTCGCTTGGCCTGGCCGGATGCGCAGCCAACGCCGTTTCCGGCAACAGCATGCCGATGGACCACGGCAGCGCCGGCGCCATGTCCACTGCCATGCCCAGCGCGGGCGGCATGTCGCCCGGCGCCAACGCTGACCACAACCAGGCGGACATCATGTTTGCCCAGATGATGATCCCGCACCACTCGCAGGCCGTGGAGATGAGCGACATCATGCTGGCCAAAGCCGGCATGCCGGCAGAGGTGACTGCGCTTGCCACCAAGATCAAGGCCGCCCAGGCACCGGAGATCGAGCAGATGACGGGTTGGCTCACCGGCTGGGGTGCCCCCACTGCGATGAGCGACCCCTCCGGCCACGGCATGACCGGCATGGTGGACGATGCCGGGATCGACAAGCTCAAGGCCGCCGCCGGGACCGACGCCGCGAAGCTGTTCCTCCAGCAGATGATCGGCCATCACGAGGGCGCCATCGACATGGCACAGCAGGAAATCAGCGCCGGCAAGTCCGCGGAGGCCGTCAAGCTGGGCCAGGACATCGTGGACGCACAGCAGGCGGAAATCACGCAGATGAAGCAACTGCTGACCACCCTCTAGCCGGCACCTTCCGCTGCATGGCAGCTGCGCACGGCGCGGCGGCGGCACCCCGCAAGGGAGCCCCCGCCGCGCCGTCGCGTGTTAAGTTGAAAAGCACGGGCCCACCGGTCCTGCCACCAGCTGGGAAAGAGAACATCTCCTTGGACACTTCCGCGCCAGTCAAGATCCTCACCGTCTGCACCGGGAACATCTGCCGCTCGCCGGTGGCCGAACGGCTGCTGCAGGCAGGGCTGGACCAAGCCGTGCCGGGCGGGTTCCACGTGGCGAGTGCCGGTACCCGGGCCATGGTGGGCGAGCCCATGCAACCCATCTCCGCGGACATCGTGCGGACCTACGGCGGCAACCCGGACGGCTTCGCTGCGCGGCAGCTCACGCCAAAGATCCTGCGCGGCGTGGACCTGGTGCTGACCATGACATCCGGGCACCGCGGCGAGGTCCTGCAGCTCGACGCCTCGCTCCTCAAGCGCACCTTCACCATCCGCGAGTTTGCCCGCATGCTCGACGTCCTGGACCAGCGGGAGGTGCCCGCGTCCGGTGACAGCACGGCCGACGACGACGACGGCTGGCTGGCCGCCCACACAGCGCGTTGGCGCGGGTTGCCGGCGCGGGCCGCCGGTGTGCGGCATCTCTCGCTCCCCGCCGATCGCGCCGAAAACGACATCGTGGACCCGTACCGCCGCCCGCCGGAGGTGTACCGGCAGATGGAGGACCAGCTGGCCCCCGCCATCGTGTCCATCCTGCGCCACGCCCGCCTCAATGCCCCGGTGCGCGGGGACGCAACCGGCACGCCTTAGCGAAACCGGGCCGGCGGACCTGGCGACACGCCGCAGGTGACAGTTTGGACAAGCCTGTAGCCAACCGGGGCATCGCTGGCGGACACTGATCCCACCCGCAACACGATGAGGTGGAGGCACCGCATGAGCACGCCTGATCCAACAGGACCCGCCGGTCCCCCCAACAGCCCGTCCGCGCCGCACCGGCCCGCCTGGATTGCGGCTCTGGGCCGCCGCCGCTGGATCGCCGCCCTGCTGGCACTGGTACTGGTGGCGGCCGCGGGGATCGCGGTGTTCAGCCTCAACCGGGCGGGCAGGGAATCCGCCCCGGCAGCCACGCAAACCCAGTCGCCGAGTGAAACCCCCACACCCACTCCCACGCCATCCCAAACGCCTCCGCCTGCACCCGCCCCGCCTCCCCCGCCGCAGCCGATTCCCGACCTGCCGGCCGCTGAGATGAACGTGCTGGTCATCGGCAGCGACAGCCGCGGGATTGCCCGGAACGAGGCAGACCACACCGCTCAGACCGGCGAACCCTCAGACCAGCGCTCGGATTCGCTGATGGTGGTCCACGTGCCTGCTGACCGGCACACCCTGTACGTCATTTCGATCATGCGCGACCTGTGGGTGGACGTCCCCGGCGTGGGCGGCTCGAAGATCAACGCAGCCCTGCAGTACGGCGGGATAGACCTGACCACCCAGACCGTGCAGCAGCTGCTGGGCATCACCATTGACCACACCCTGATGCTTGACTTCAACGGCTTCAAGGCGCTGACGGACGGCCTGGGCGGGATCGACGTCAATGTCCCGTTCGCTTTCCAGTCCACGATCGAAACCCAGCACTCCTTCACGCAGGGGATCAACCACCTTGACGGGCAGGCGGCCCTGGAGTTCAGCCGCGAGCGCTACGCGTTCACGGACGGCGACTTCCAGCGGGTCCAGAACCAGCGCACCATGCTGCGGGCCATCCTGGCACGGCTCACCGGTGGCGGCGCCCTGAACGACGTGAACGCGGTCCGGTCCATCGTGGACTTCGCCAGCTGCTGCCTCACGGTGGACAAGGGATTCGACCCCGTCCAGGCCGCCATCCTGGCCTACAGCCTGCGGAACCTGGACGTCAACGCGATCGGCACCATGACGCTGCCCACGGCCGGGACGGGAATGGTCGCGGGCCAGTCGGTGGTGTTCCCGGATTACGGCGGCATCGCCGCGGTGGGCGCCGCACTGCGGGAGGGCAGGATCGCGGACTTCGCGGTGCCGTAACCGGCAGTCCCTGCGCACCGGGCCCGGCTTCCGGTGCGAAGGTCTGCTCCTGTTCAGGACCGGCTCACCCCGGGTTCACCCGGGCGACAGAATCCGTGTGCCGGCCCGCGGAAACCTGAAGGCATGACCCAAAACTCCCGCGCCACAGTTTCCCGCCGCACCGTCGTCAAAGGCTCGGTCCTGGCCGCCGCCCTCGCATCCGTGCCCGCGGCCGCCCAGGCAACCGTGCCCGGCCAGTCTCCCGCCGGCGTCGCGCTGGTCCGCAACCGGCTCACGCTACCCAGCGGTATCGCCACCGGCGACGTCACCTCCGATTCGGCCGTGTTGTGGTCCCGGGCTTCGGGCGCCGGGCGGATGACGGCGGTCCTGCGTGCAGTGGACGACGCCGGCGAGGTCCTGCGCGGCCGCGGCGCCTTTGAGCGGGTCCTCCGCGGCCCCCGCGCCACCCAGGCGTCGGACTTCACCGCGAAAATCCATGCCGGAAACCTGCCGTCCAACACCAGGTTCGCCCTGGAGATCAGCTTCGAGGACGACGGCGGTGCGGCCGGTGAGACGGTCAGCGGCAGCTTCCGGACGGCCCCCGACGCCGGGACGGTCAACGGCAAGGGCCGCACCGGTGCCACGGGCAACGGAGGCGAGGTCCCGGCGTCGTCAGCGCAAAGCTTCGTGTGGACCGGGGACACGGCCGGCCAGGGGTGGGGCATCAACGAGGAGATCGGCGGCATGCGAGGCTACCGGGCCATGCACCAGACCCGTCCCGACTTCTTCATCCACTCCGGCGACACCATCTACGCCGACGGCCCCATCGCCGAAACTGTAGTGGAAAAAGACGGGCAGGTGTGGAAGAACCTGGTGACCCCCGAGGTGTCCAAGGTGGCCGAGACGCTCACCGAATTCCGCGGCCGGCACCGCTACAACTCGATGGACGCCAACATGCGGGCCCTGTTCGCGGACGTACCGGTGATCGCCCAATGGGACGACCACGAGACCCACAACAACTGGTACCCGGGCCAGATCCTGGACGACTCCCGCTACACCGTGCGGGACGTCAACACCCTCGCCGCCCGCGGCCGGCAGGCCTGGCAGGAAAACATGCCCATCGCGGACAGCTCCGCCCTCTGGCGCCCCGGGACGTTCGACGACGCCGGCACGTACCAGCCGGCCCGGATCTACCGGAAGATCTCCCGCGGGCCGCAGCTGGACATCTTCTGCCTGGACATGCGTACCTACAAGTCCCCCAACACTGACGGCAAGGAGCCTTACGCCACGGCCATCCTGGGCCAGGAGCAGGTGGACTGGCTCATCGGCGAGGTCTCCAAGTCGAAGGCGACGTGGAAGGTCATCGCCAACGACCTTCCATTGGGCGTGGTGGTCCCGGACGGCCCGGTGAACGAAGAGAGCGCTTCCAACCGCGATTCCGGCGCCCCCTTGGGCCGCGAGCTGGAACTCGCCGGGGTGCTGAGCGCCTTCAAGCGGAACGGCGTGAAGAACGCAGTTTGGCTGACCGCGGACGTGCACTATTGCGCCGCCCACCACTACTCCCCCGAACGCGCAGCCTTCACGGACTTCGACCCGTTCTGGGAGTTCGTGGCCGGCCCCATCGCTGCAGGCTCCTTCGGTCCCAACGCCATGGACGGCACGTTCGGCCCCGAGGTGGTGTTCTCCAAGTCCGGCCGCTTCGCCGGGGAGTCCCCGCGCGACGGTGAAAACCAGTTCTTCGGGCATGTCCAGCTGGGCGAAGACAACAGCTTCACGGTCAGCCTCCGGAACGCCAACGGCGCCACCGTGTTCTCCAAGATGCTTATGCCCGAGCGGTAGCTCCGGTCCTGGCCACTTCCTGCAGCCATCGCGACGGCGGCGCGCACCTGGGGTGTGCCGCCGCCGTCGCCCGTTATTTTCCGCCGTGCCGTGGGTACGCCGTGGGTAATGTTCCTGCATTTGGCACGGCGAGCGGACGGGGTGGTGTTGTGAAGGATGAGCGGACGAAGGGTACTGCTGCGGCGGACGAGGACGGCCTGACCCAGGCGGTCCAGGAGGCCGGGGCCGTGGAGCTGCTGTTGATCCGGCACGGGGAAAGCGAGGGCAACGTTGCGGCCACCGAGGCGCGGGAAGCCGGGGTGGAGGTCATCGAGGTTCCCGCCCGCGATGCGGACGTGAACCTGTCCGGGACGGGACGGGACCAAGCCAAAGCGCTGGGTAGCGCCCTGGGCCGGATCGCTGCTGAATTCCGGCCGGACGCTGTGGTGTCCTCCCCCTATGCTCGGGCCCGGCAGACGGCCGAGATCGCGGTGGAAACCGCCGGGTGGCCGGTGCAGGTGCGCATGGACGAGCGGCTCCGGGACCGTGAGCTGGGCATCCTGGACCGGCTCACCCGGCTGGGCGTGGAGAGCCGCTACCCGGAGGAATCCGAGCGCCGGGACTGGCTCGGCAAGCTGTACTACCGGCCGCCCGGAGGGGAATCCTGGGCCGACGTGGCGCTGCGGCTCCGGTCCGTCCTGTCGGAGTTGAACAACCTGGGCAACGGACACCGGGTGATGCTGGTGTGCCACGACGCCGTGATCATGCTGTTCCGCTACGTGCTCGAGGGGCTCAGTGAAGAAGAGCTGCTGGACCTTGCCGCCAGGGAAGCCATCCTCAACGCGTCGGTGACCCGGTTCGTCCGCCCGTCCGGCGCGGGCCCATGGACACTGGAGAGCTTCAATGTTGCCGACCACCTGGCCGAGCAGGGCGTCGCGGTCACCGAGCACGGAGGGGACACCAGTGTCCGGCCGCAGTGACTCCTCCCCCGTCCCCGTAACGCCCTCGCTCCTGCGGGACTGGCGGTTGCCGGCACCGGGCGCTGACAAGTATTCCCGCGGCTCGGTGCTGGTGGTGGGCGGCGCCCGCTCCACCCCCGGCGCGGCACTGCTGGCAGGCGTTTCGGCGCTGCGTGCGGGAGCGGGGAAACTTACGCTGGCCGTGGCGGAGTCGGTGGCCGTACAACTTGGGGTGGCGGTACCGGAATGCGGGGCCATCGCGATGCCGGAAACGTCCGGCGGCTCCATCAAGGCCGAACTCGATGGCATCTCCTCCTACCTGGACCGGGCGGACACCCTGCTGGTCGGGCCCGGGCTGGACGACCCCGACCTCGCCGGCGAACTGCTGCAGGCCATGCTTCGCCGTGAGGCTGGCCGTGGCGGGGACGGCACCTCCAGCGATCCCGACGGCAGCCGAGGAGGTCCCGCCGTCGTCCTCGATGCCTATGCACTGGCCGCTTTGGTGCACCTGGAGGACCAGCTGGACCCTTGGCGCGGCAGGTTGATCCTCACGCCGAATCCCACGGAGGCGGCGATCCTGCTGGGACGGGACGTAGCGGACTTAGAGAAGGACGTCGCCGAAATCTCTGAACGGTTTGGTGCCGTGGTCAGCTGCCAGGGTCTGATCAGCAAGCCAACGGGGCTCCATGCGGACGGCCCCGGCCTGTGGAAAATCACCACCGGGTACGGCGGTTTGGGCACGTCCGGCAGCGGCGACGTGCTGGCGGGGGGCATTTCCGGGCTCCGGGCGCGCGGCACCACCGCCGCGCAGGCAGCCTGTTGGGGTACGCACCTGCACGCGGCGGCCGCGGACCGGCTGGCCAGCAGGATGGGGCCGCTGGGATTCCTGGCCCGCGAGCTGGCCGATGAACTGCCCGCGCTGATGCTGGAACTCAGCGTCTGAACGCATGCTCCGCCGGCCGGCCGGATTCCGGTCTCGTGTCCCCGGGCACGCGGATGGCCCCCGGCCGAAGCCGGGGGCCACCGTGTCGGGAAGTACAGGCCTCAGCTGCCGATGCGCTGTCTGGCGCTGTGGCGTGCACAGAATGGCGATCCGCCCCATAAGGCAGTCAACAGGTTTGCCCGCCTCCCGAGCCTTTGTTGTCGATACGAATTTTCTAGCACTTGGAACGCCGGCCTTCAAGGGCCCTCGCGGTCAGTCCCTGGTGGGGTCGGGACGGAGCGGTGCCGGGCCCGGATCAGGGACCGGCAACGGTCCCGGCGCAGGCGGCGCGGGGAACGGATTGGGTGACGGCGGCCCCGGCGGACGGGGCTGGGTGGGATCCGGGGATGTGGGCTGCGGCCCGGGTTCGGGCGGAAACGGCTCGGGTTCGTGCACTGGCGGGATGGTCATGGAGCTCCCCTCTCAGGCTGGGCGGACGTGCCTTGAACTGAACAGGATACGCCGGAGATCCCCGGGCAACCACCCAACCGGCTCCCCCGGTAGCGAACGCCCTGCGGACTTGCCCGGGCAGGTCTATATATTGAAACCATGACCTCCACCCCGCTGCAGGATTCCGCCGGCACCACCGTCCCGGCGCCCCCGGTTGCCAAGAAGATCCCCACCGAACGCACCCACCACGGGGAGACTTTCGTGGACAACTACGAGTGGCTCAGGGACAAGGAATCGCCGGAGGTGGTGGCCCACCTGCGGGCCGAAAACGAGTACCAGGAGGCGGTCACGGCCGGCCAGGAGCCGCTCCGCGAGGCCATCTTCCAGGAGATCAAGGGCCGCACGCAGGAAACCGACCTTTCGGTCCCGCACCGGAAGGACGGCTGGTGGTACTTCAGCCGCTCGGCCGAGGGCAAGGAATACGGCATCCACTGCCGGGTGAAGGCGCAGGACACCGGGAACAAGGTGGCCGACTGGACTCCGCCGGCCGTGGAGGCCGGCGTGGGCATCCCGGGTGAAGAGGTCCTCCTCGACGGCAACGTGGAGGCCGAAGGCAAGCCGTTCTTCTCCATAGGCGGCACCGCCGTCACCGTGGACGGCCACCTGTACGCCTACGCCGTGGACAACGCCGGCGATGAACGCTTCACCCTGCGGATCAAGGACCTGCGCACCGGTGAACTGCTGCCGGACGCCATCGAGAACATCTTCTACGGGGTTGCCTTCTCCCCGGACGGCACCCGGCTCTTCTACACAGTGGTGGACGAGTCCTGGCGCCCCTACCAGGTCAAGGCGCACGTCCTGGGAACGCCGGTGGCCGACGACACCGTGGTGTACCAGGAAGACGACGCAGCCATGTGGCTGGGCTTCGAACTCTCCGCGGACCGGCGCTACCTGGTGCTCGGCATTGGCTGCTCGGAGTATAGCGAGACCCGGCTGCTACGTTTCGATGACCCCGCGCAGGAGGTCACCACCGTGATTTCCCGCGACGAGCGGGTCCTGTATGAGGCAGAGCCTTTCCTGCTGGACGGCGCAGAGAAGATCCTGCTCACCCATAACCGCGGCGCCATCAACTCCATGGTCTCCCTGGCTGACCCGGCCGAGCTCCACAAGCCGCTGGCGGAGCAGACCTGGCAGACCGTCGTCGAGCATTCCGACGACGTCCGCGTCAACGGCGCGGGCGTCACGTCCACGCACCTCATCGTCTCCATCCGGAAGGACACCATCGAGCGGGTCCAGGTGATGGGGCTGGCAGGGCTCGGCACGCCCGGGCAGCAGGCCCCGGTGGAGCCTGCCTTCGATGAGGAGCTGTACACCGCCGGCGTGGGCGGCTCGGACTACGATGCTCCCGTGATCCGGCTCGGCTATACGTCCTACTTCACGCCGTCGCGCATCTACGACTTCGTGCTTCCCACCCCGGAGCAGCCGGCCGGCGAACTGCTGCTGCGCAAGGAAAGTCCCGTCCTGGGCGGCTACGACGGCAGCGACTACGTTGCCACCCGCGAATGGGCCACCGCCGGCGATGGCACCCGCATCCCGCTGTCCGTCCTGCGGCACAAGAGCGTCAAGCAGGACTCCACGGCGGCGGGCCTGGTGTACGGGTACGGCTCCTACGAGATGAGCATGGACCCCGGATTCGGCATCGCCCGGCTCTCGCTGCTGGACCGCGGCGTGGTGTTCGTGATCGCCCACATCCGTGGCGGCGGCGAGCTGGGCCGGCACTGGTACGAGGACGGCAAGAAGCTCACCAAGAAGAACACCTTCACCGATTTCATTGACGCTACGGACTGGCTGGCCCGCTCCGGCTGGGTGGACCCGGCACGGATCGCTGCCTTGGGCGGTTCCGCCGGCGGCCTGCTGATGGGCGCCGTGGCCAACATGGCTCCCGAGAAGTACGCGGCGATCGTGGCACAGGTGCCCTTCGTGGATCCGCTCACCAGCATCCTGGACCCGGACCTGCCGCTGTCCGCGCTGGAGTGGGAGGAATGGGGCAACCCCATCACAGACCCCGAGGCCTACGCGTACATGAAGTCCTACTCCCCGTACGAGAACGTGCGCGCGGTGGCCTACCCCAAGATCGCCGCCGTGACGTCCTTCAACGACACCCGGGTCCTCTACGTGGAGCCGGCCAAGTGGGTGCAGGAACTGCGGAACAAGACCACGGGTTCCGAGCCGATTCTCATGAAGATCGAGATGGACGGCGGCCACGGCGGCGCCTCCGGACGCTATGTGCAATGGCGTGAGCGGGCCTGGGACTACGCCTTCCTCGCCGACGCCCTGGGCGCCACCGAGCTGCTTCCGGGTGCCGGGCTGAAGTAACCCATCGGTTGCTCCCTAAACGTCGTTTTCAGGCCTCAAAACGGCAGTTACGGAGCAATCGATGCGAATCGCCATACCTCGAAAAAGCTAATCATGCTTACTATTGTTGGGCACTTGTTTTCCGGCACGGGTTACCAGAGGAGCAGGCATGTCACTGAGCAAGGGAACGCACGTGGAGTGGAACACTTCACAGGGCAAGACCCACGGCAAGGTCGTGGAAAAGAAGACCAGCGACTTCGAACTCGACGGCAACACGCACCGCGCCAGCGAGGATGAGCCGCAGTACGTGGTGGAATCGGCCAAGACCGGTGCCCGCGCGGCGCACAAGGCATCCGCCCTGACCGAAAAGAAGTAGACCCGTGGCTGCCCGCCACGAGGTAGTAATTATTGGTGGCGGCAACGCCGGCATCTCGCTGGCGGCCAAGTTGCGGCGCTACGGCGTCCAGGACATTGCGGTGATCGAGCCCAGGGACCACCACCTCTACCAGCCGCTGTTCTCGCACATCGCCGGCGGCCGGGCGCAGGCCCGGGAAGCCATCCGGACCCAGGAATCGGTGATTCCGCGGGGCGTCACCTGGATCAGGGAAGCGGCGGTGGGCGTCGAGGCCAAGGACAACACGGTTACCCTGGCATCCGGGGCGGCCGTTGGCTACGGACAGCTGGTGGCATGCCCGGGACTGCAGTATGACTGGGACGCCATTCCGGGCCTTGCCGAGGCCGTGCACTCGCCGAACGGCGCATCCCACTACGAGTTCGACCTCGCCCCCAAGGCCTGGACCCTGCTGAGCCGCCTGACCTCCGGCACCGCCGTTTTCACCATGCCCGCCGGGCCCGTCAAGTGTGGCGGCGCCAGCCAGAAGCCCATGTACCTTGCCTGCGACTACTGGCGGGAACAGGGCGTCCTGGACAAGATCCGGGTGGTCATGGTCCAGCCCTGCCCCACCGTCTTCGGGGTGCCGGAGGTGGACCGGGAGCTGGACCGGAAGATCGCCGAGTACGGGATCGAGCTGCGGACCAACAGCGAACTGGTTGCCGTCAACGCAGGCGGGCGCAGGGCAACCATCCGCGACCACGCCTCAAACACCTCGGAGGAGCTGGCCTACGACGTCCTCAATGCCGTCCCGCCCCAGTCCGCCCCGGACTGGCTCAAGGCCACCGACCTGCCCGCTGCCGGCAGCTCCGGCGGCTTCGTGGAGGTGGACCGCCAGACACTGCGGCACCCGCGGTATCCCAACGTGTGGTCCCTGGGCGACGCCGCTGGCACCACCAACTCCAAGTCCGGCGGCGCCCTGCGGAAACAGGCAAAGGTCCTGGGAAAGAACCTCGTGGCCGCCCGCAAGGGCAAGCCGCTACGGGCAAAATATGACGGCTACTCGGTGTGCCCGTTCACGGTGTCGCGGGACACCGTGGTCTTCGCCGAATTCGACGACCAATACCGGGTCAAGCCCACCATCCCGCACGTCCCCACCTGGAACGAAAGCAGGCTGTCCTGGTGGGTGGACCGGGACCTGTTTCCCAAGATCTACTGGAACCTGATACTCAAGGGCCGGGCGTAAGGTTCCCCGCGCGGTTCCACTCGCCGGACAGGACGGCATAGACCAACTCGGTGGCCCATTGGCCTTTATAGAACCATTTGTCCACGTGCCGCGCTTCCAGCCGCATCCCCAGCCGCTGGCAGAGCGCGGCGGAGGCGGTGTTCAGTTCGTCCAGCCGGGCCTCCACCCGGCGCAGGCCGAGTTCCCCGAAGCAAAGGTCCAGGACCGCCGCTGCCGCCTCGGTGGCGTACCCCTTGCCGCGCGCCTGCGGTGCCATGGACCAGCCCACCTCTGCCTGCCCGCGGCCCGGGAGCCATTTGAGCACCACTTCGCCCAGGAGACCCGGCTCCTCCTTGGCCTCGATGGCCAGGGACAGCCAGTCGCCTTCCTTCTCGTACACGAAGTTGGCGTACTTGCCCACGTACTCCATGGACTTGGTGTAGCTTTTGGCCGGCCCCGGCAAGAACCGGGCGGTTTCCGCGAGGGAATGGTAGGCGTGGAAGGCGTCCAGGTCACCGCCTTCGAAGCGCCGCAGGAGCAGCCTGTCGGTGCGGATCGGCAGCAGGATGTCCGGCATGCCGGCTACCGGCTTGAACCCACGACGGCGGCCGTCGCCTCCGCGATGGCGCGTTCCTCGTCCGTGGGAACCACCAGGACGGGGATGGCGGACTGCGGCGTGGAAATGACGCGCGGTTCCTTGGACCTTTGGGCGTTCAGGCCGGCGTCGAGCTCTATGCCCAGGGCACCCAGCCGGTCCGCCACCAGCACCCGGAACTGGGAGGAATTCTCGCCAATCCCGGCGGTGAACACCAGCGCCTTGGCCCCGCCGACGGCCACATGGTAGCCGCCGATGTACTTGGCAAGCCGGTAGGACGCTACCGCCAGCGCCGTGGAGGCCTTTGGGTCCCCCGATTCGGCGGCTTCCACCACGGTACGCATGTCATTGTTGCCGGCCAGGCCCTTGAGCCCGGATTCCCGGTTAAGCATGGAGTCGAGGTCCTCCGGCGTCCACCCGGCGCGGCCCAGGAACACCAGGATGGAGGGGTCAAGATCACCCGAGCGGGTGCCCATCACCAGGCCTTCGAGCGGGGTGAAGCCCATGGAGGTGTCAACGGAGTGTCCGCCGCGGATGGCCGTGACGGAGGCGCCGTTGCCCAGGTGGGCGATGACGCCGTCGAACTCCTCGATGGGGAGGTCCAGCAGGGCGGCTGACCGGCGGGCAACGTACTCGTGGGAGGTGCCGTGGAAGCCGTACCGGCGGATCCCGTGGTTGGTGTAGAGCTCATCGGGGACGGCGTAGCGCCAGGCGTGCTCGGGCAGGGTGCGGTGGAAGGCGGTGTCGAAGACGGCCACCTGCGGCATCGTGGGCCACTTCCTGGTGATGGCGCGGATGCCCAGGACGTTGGCCGGGTTGTGCAGCGGCGCCAGCGGGTTGAGGCGTTCGATGGCGCGGGTGATCTCGTTGTCGATCAGCACGGGCTCGGCGAACCGCTCGCCGCCGTGGACAACCCGGTGGCCCACCGCCCCCAGCTCGAGGCCGCCCAGTTCCTGGTGGATCGCCGCGTCCACCTGCTCCAAGGCCTCCGCATGGTCCCGCGGGCCCTCAATCTCGCCGTCGCCGCCGCCGCCGTTGCCCATGCCGATCTTCTCGATCAGCCCCTCGGTGAGGACGGTCCCGGCGGCCACATCACGGACCTGGTACTTCAGCGACGACGAGCCGGAGTTGATGACGAGCACGAGCATGCGGGGCCTCCTCAGCCTGGCGTCAGCAGTTCAATCCCCACTATAGGTGGCGCCGCCGACGGTCGGTCAGCAGGAGTGTGTTCCCGTCCGGGCGGTTTCCTTGCGGATCGGGGCCTGCTGTGCCTATGGTCGGCGGACAAGGCTGGCCCACGTCGAGAGGATTTTCCGAATGACGAACGAACCCACTTCGGGCGAAGAGAACGACCCCACCAACGCAGGATCCAGCAGCACCGGGTCCGGTTCCAAGGACCCCACCGGCGTGGAAGGCGCCAATCCTGCGCTGGACGACACCGGCCACCTGAAGGCGGCCGAAACCGGCGAATCCCCCGAGGCCCCGGAGAACACCGAAGACCTGGACCTCACCCCGCAGGGCCTCTCGGACGAGCCTGCCAAGGAGGAGGACCCGGAGAGCCCCGCCAAGCCGGACAACAGCTGACTGTTCCCGCAACACAATGACGACGCCGGCACCCACCAGGGTGCCGGCGTCGTCCTTTGTTCGTGGCGTCCTAGTACGCCGGCTGCTGCACCGGGACTTGGGCCTGCGCCTGGATGGCGGTGATGGCCACGGTGTTGACGATGTCCTCCACCGTGCAGCCGCGGGAGAGGTCGTTGACCGGTTTCCGCAGCCCTTGCAGGACCGGCCCCACGGCGACGGCGCCGGAGCTTTGCTGGACGGCCTTGTAGGTGTTGTTGCCGGTGTTCAGGTCCGGGAAGATGAACACGGTGGCCTGCCCGGCCACGGAGGAGCCGGGCATCTTGGACGCGGCGATGGAAGCGTCCACGGCGGCGTCGTACTGGATGGGGCCTTCGACGGCGAGGTCCGGACGGCGCTCGCGCACCAGCTCGGTGGCCTGCCGCACCTCGTCCACGGCCTCGCCCGCACCGGAGCCGCCGGTGGAGTAGGAGAGCATGGCCACCCGCGGCTCCACCCCGAACTGGGCGGCGGTCTCGGCCGAGGCCAGGGCAATGTCCGCCAGCTGCTCCACGTTCGGGTCCGGGTTCACGGCGCAGTCCCCGTACACCAGCACCCGGTCCGGCATGAGCATCAGGAACACCGAGGACACGATCTTCACGCCCTCACGGGTCTTCACGAATTCCAGGGCCGGCCGGATGGTGTGCGCGGTGGTGTGCGCGGCGCCGGACACCATGCCGTCCACCACGCCCAGCTGGACCATCATGGTGCCGAAATAGCTGACGTCCTGCATGATCTCCAGGGCCTTGGCCAGGTCCACGCCCTTGTGGGCGCGGAGTTCGGCGTACTTCTCCGCGAACTTCTGCCGCAGCTCCGAGGTGGCGGGATCAATGACGGTGATCCCGGACAGGTCGATGCCGTTGGATGCGGCAAGCTCGCGGACGTCGGACTCGGGCCCCAGGAGGGTGAGGTCGCAGACGTCCCGCCGGTGCAGGATCTCCGCCGCGCGCAGGATCCGGACATCGGTGCCCTCCGGCAGGACCACGTGCCGGCGCTGGGCCCGCGCGCGTTCGATGAGGTCATGCAGGAACCGGAGCGGAGTCATCCGTTCCGCACGCGGAAGGTGCAGCCGCTCCACCAGTTCGGTTTCGTCCACCCTGCGGGACCACAGGCCCAACGCGGAGGCCACCTTGCGGCGGTGCCCGGACCAGATCTCGCTGCGGACTTCGGAGACCCGGCGCGCCGTCTGGTAGGTGTCCTCGTCCGCCGCGAACACCGGGAACGGCGCCTGGGCCAAAAGGGGGTAGATGTTGGCGTCCGGTGCCAGGCCGCCGGTGAGGATCAGCGCAGAGGCCACGGGAAACTCGGGTGAGAAGGAGGAGGCCAGGCAGGCCACCATCACATCCGCCCGGTCCCCTGGCACGATCACCAGGGCGCCCTCGTCCAGGACGTTCAGGAAGTTGCCCACGTTCATGGCGGCAACCTTGATGTCCTTGACGTCGCGTTCCATGTCCGGGGTGCCCGCGATCTGCCGGACCCGCAGGGCCGCTGCCACCTCTCCCGTGGTGGGCCGGGCAATCTCTTCGAGTTCGGGCAGGATATACACAGGCCGCCCGGAGGCGCCGGGCTTCAGCGCCGCCGCGATGGCGTCCAGGTCTGCGGCGTCCGCCCTGTTGACCATGATGGCCAGCAGCGAGCACCGTTCGGCGGCAAGCTCCTTGCGGGCAACTTCGACGGCGGCAGCAGTTTCGGCGACAGTCCGCCCCTTGGCCCCCACCACGGCCACCACCGGCGTGGCGAGGTTGTTGGCCAGCCGGGCGTTGAGGTCGAACTCGACGGCGGAGTCCTGGCCCACCAGGTCCGTCCCCTCCACTATCACCACATCGCAGTGCCGGGCGATGTCCGCGAAGATCTCCACGCACCGGGCATCGATTTCCGCACGGTTTCCCTCCGCGAGCAGTTCGCGGACCTCCGCATAGGTCAGGCCGCCGCGGCACCGCTCGTCCTCGAGCGCGAACCGGGCCTTCATCAGGGCCACCATGGGGTCATCCGCGGCGGAGGGGCCGTGGACCACAGGCTTGAAGAAGCCAATCCTGTCCGCGTGCCGGTGCAGGGTGTCCGCCAGGCCCAAGGCCACCAGGGACTTGCCTGACCCCGGGGTGGTTGCGCTGACGTAGATGCCTTTGGCCATGGTCCGCCCTTTGCTGTGCTTGCTGGTGCCGGTCCTCCCATCCTTGCACTTCCGGCGCCCCGCGGGCACAACTGGGGGACGTCGTCGTGCGTTCCCGCCCGGTTGCCTTTCCTGAATTCCGCGGCGCGCCGCACACGGCGGCGTGTCCCCCGGTTTCAGGGCCTTCCGCGGCCCGGTAACTGGGCCGGAGCGTCCGCGCCGACGCCGCGACCCCTTGACACCGGACCCCCTCATGGGATTACCTAATGAACATTCGGTAAATAAAGCTGGAGGCAATGACGCATGGCTGAAACAACACTTTCCGGGGCCACCCACCCCATCCTGGAGAACGACTACGCCTCCGAGTGGATGGGAATCGAGGTCCTCGCCCTCCGCGACGGCCACGCCACCATCCGGATGACGCTCCGGCAGGAAATGTTCAACGGCTTCGGCATGGCCCACGGCGGAATGATCTTCGCCTTCGGCGACACCGCGTTCGCCCTCGCGTGCAACCCCATCCAGCCTGCACCGGGCGAGGAAAACACCATCACCGTCGCGTCCGGCGTCGATATCAATTTCCTCAAGCCGGCATTCCGCGGCCAGGTGCTCACCGCCGTCGCGGACCGCCGCTCCAGCGCCGGGCGCAGTGGCCTGTACGACATCCAGATCTTTGCCGCCGACGCCGCCGCCCCGGCTTCCGAAACCCAGCCCAGCTCCCCGGGCGAGCTCATCGCCGAGTTCCGTGGACGCAGCCGCACCATCCCCAAGAAGTAGGAAAACCATGACCCTGCATGCCCCCGAAACCCCCGCCGCTGCCGTTTCCACCCAGGACACCGCCGGCACCGACGCTGTGTTGGACCGCGAGGAAACCATCTCCCGCGACGAGCTCGAGGCCCTCCAGCTCAGCCGCCTGCAGCACACGGTCCAGTACGCCTACGACCGCGTCCCGCTGTACAAGCGCAAGTTCGACGACGCCGGCATCCACCCCAGCGACCTGCGCGAGCTTGAAGACCTGGGCAACTTCCCCTTCACCACCAAGGACGACCTGCGCCAGGAGTACCCGTTCGGCATGTTCGCGGTGCCGCAGCATGAAGTAGCCCGGATCCACGCCAGCTCCGGCACCACCGGCCGGCCCACCGTCGTCGGCTACACCAAGCAGGACCTGGCCGACTGGGCCAAGCTCGTGGCCCGCAGCTTCCGCGCCTCCGGCATCCGCCCGGGCATGAAGGTCCACAACGCCTACGGCTACGGCCTGTTCACCGGCGGATTGGGCGCCCACGCCGGCGCCGAAGCCCTCGGCTGCACGGTCATCCCGATGTCCGGCGGCCAGACCGAACGCCAGATCCAGCTGATCCAGGACTTCAAGCCGGACGCCATCCTGGCCACCCCCACCTACCTGCTGACCATCGCGGATGCCATGGCGCACATGGGCATCGACCCCGCCTCCACGTCGCTGAAGTTCGCTGTGCTGGGCGCCGAGCCGTGGACGCAGGAAATGCGGCACGAGCTCGAGGTCATGATGAACATCAAGGCCTGCGACATCTACGGCCTGTCCGAGGTCATGGGCCCGGGTGTCGCCGGCGAGGCCGTGGAGACCCAGGACGGCAGCCACATCTGGGAGGACCACTTCCGCCCCGAGATCATCGACGCCTTCAACCCCGTAGCCGGCAAGGAAAACGTCCTGCGCGACGGCGAACACGGCGAACTCGTCTTCACGTCGCTGACCAAGGAAGCGCTGCCGATCATCCGCTACCGCACCAAGGACCTCACGCGCCTGCTGCCGGGCACAGCCCGGCCGGCCCACCGCCGCATGGGCCGCATCACTGGCCGCAGCGACGACATGATCATCCTGCGCGGCGTGAACCTCTTCCCGTCCCAGATCGAGGAAATCGCCCTCCGCATCCCCGAGCTCAGCCCGCACTTCCAGCTTGAGCTCACCCGTCCCGAGGGCCAGCGGATGGACCAGTTGACCGTGCGGATCGAGCGCCGGGACGCCGTCACCATCGAACAGAGCACGACGGCGGCCCGCACCTTGAAAGAGCAGATCAAGATCCACGTGGGTTCTTCATGCACCGTGGACGTGGTGGAGCCGGGCGCGCTGGAGCGGTCCAACGGCAAGCTGCGCCGCATCTACGACCTCCGGCCCAAGGGCTGAGGCTTCGGTGGTGCTGCGCCGTACCCGGACTTACCGACCGTTCGTGAGAAACTAGCGGTTATGCCCAGCGCCAGCAGAACTGCCAGCACCACCGACAACCCAGCCGCCAACGGGACTTCCCTTAACGGCACAGCCAAGCGCGGCCGCCCCGGCTACGACCAGCAGTCAGTGCTGCGCATCGCCGTCGACGTCTTCAACCGGCACGGCTACGACGCCACCTCCATGGGCATCCTGGCCGAGAACCTGGGCATCTCCAAGTCCGCCATCTACCACCACGTGCCGTCCAAGGGTGACCTCCTAAAGCTCGCCCTGGACCACGCCCTGGGCGGACTCGAAGCCATCCTGGAACAGCCCGAGGCCACCTCCGGGGCCGCTGACGCCCGGCTCGAGTTCGTGCTCCGGCAAACGGTGGCAGTGCTCGTGGAGCGCCTGCCGTTCGTCACCCTTCTATTGCGCCTGCGCGGCAACACCGAGATCGAACGGGACGCCCTGGAACGCCGCCGGACCTTCGATCACAAGGTGGCCGGCCTGATTTCGGCCGCCCGCGACGAAGGATCGCTGCGCGCGGACATCGATCCCCGCACCGTCTCGCGCCTGCTGTTCGGCATGATCAACTCCATCGTGGAGTGGTACAAGCCGGGCGGCTCCCTCTCCCCCCAAAAGCTTGCCGACGACGTCATCACCGTGGCGTTCGACGGCCTGCACAACGAAGGATAGGAGGCTGGTCAGGCACGCATCGCCGTCGATAATAAGCGTGCTTGGTATTATCCCGGCTCCCCCGCTACGGTGGTAGGAAGCCACCACCCGCTGGAAGGAAATGAACATGAGCCACTCCAAGGAAGAGCCGGAAGCCGGATACATCATTCCGGACCCCTCAAAGCTCCGCGAAGACATTGCCGGCGACTCCGGCGACGAGGCCAACGCAATCCGCTTCAGCGAGGAGCAGGCCCTGATCGAGGAACAGTCGCACGGCATCCGCCCGGACACCTACAGCGTCCCGCCGGGAGGGCCCACCATGGAGGAGGCCCGCGGCAACATGGACCTGTCCGACCGCAGCGAAGAAGGCCACGGTACCGGCCGCGAGGATGACAGCAGCGACGACGGCCTGCACGGCGGCGCCGAGAACTGACCGCCAGGCTCCACAACCGTTCCACCACAGCAGCAGGGATGCCCCGATCCGATCGGAGCACCCCTGCTGCTGTTTTGTATCCGGGCCCTTGGATCCGGCCTGGTACTCGGAAGTCAGCTGAAACCGTGCCCGGCAGGGACAGGACCCAGTGGCTGTTGCGCCCCGGAAGTGTGGGAGATCCGCACCGGGCCCGGGTACCTAGACCTGGTATTCCGGATTGGCGGCGAGGTTTTGGTGGACGCAGAGGATGTTGTGCTCGGTGTCCATGAACCACGCACACTTCTCCGACTCCGTGGTGCAGATGTGGTTTTCGGTCTTCAGCGTGGGCAGGTCGTAGTCCTGGAACATCACGCCCCGGGACTCCATATCGCGGACAGTTGCTTCGATGTCCGTAACCTCGAAACTGAGCGCCGTGTGTTCGGAGTGCTTGCCGTCGAAGACCGGCATCAGCTGCAGCATGGGGCCGCCGTCGGTGCCGAGTAATTCGCTTCCATCGTCTGTCATTCCGCGGTGCGGGAGTCCGAGCTTTTCGGTGTAGAAGCTGCGGGCGCGGGCTGCGTCGTCGACTGGCAGGATGGTTGTGGCTGTGCTCATTCTAAGGTTCATGTGGCCACCTCCTACGGGCAGAATCTTACGCCCGGCGGCCACAAAAAGAACCGGCCCAACGCGCCATCACTTCCCGCCCCCCCCCCCCCCCCCCCCCCCCCCCCCCCCCCCCCCCCCCCCCCCCCCCCCCC